>JAJVHV010000020.1 GCA_022072445.1 Phycisphaerae bacterium
AAACGTCGACCCATCCGGATCGGGCGCCCGACGAGCGCTGACCGGATTAGGTGCCCGTTGAGCGTCGACCCATCCGAACCCCTCACGCGAGTGAGGGGTCGGAGGCGCGGCAGGCGTATTGCGTCAGGAACGTTGCCAGGGCGCAGAGCGTCCTCGCCGTACGGCCCCCGACTGGCGTCGGGGGTTCGGATGAAGTGGCCGTCGAGCGTCGGCGCGTCCACCGAACGTCGGCGCGTCCACCGAACGTCGGCGCGTCCACCGAACGTCGCCGCATCCACGGAACGTCGCCGCATCCGAACCCCTCACGCGAGTGAGGGGTCGGAGGCGCGGCAGGCGTATTGCGTCAGAAACGTCGCCAGGGCGCAGAGGTGTCTCGCCGCGACGTTCTCGCCGATGTGGCCCGCCCCCGACTGGCGTCGGGGGTTCGGATCGGGCCGTCCGACAAACGTCGACCCATCCGGATCGGGCGCCCGACGAGCGCTGACCGGATTAGGTGCCCGTTGAGCGTCGACCCATCCGAACCCCTCACGCGAGTGAGGGGTCGGAGGCGCGGCAGGCGTATTGCGTCAGGAACGTTGCCAGGGCGAAGAGCGTCCTCGCCGTACGGCCCCCGACTGGCGTCGGGGGTTCGGATCGGGCCGTCCGACAAATGTCGACGCATCCGGATAGGGCTGCCCGACGAGCGTCGACCCATCCGAACCCCTCACGCGAGTGAGGGGTCGGAGGCGCGGCAGGCGTATTGCGTCAGAAACGTCGCCAGGGCGCAGAGGTGTCTCGCCGCGACGTTCTCGCTCGAATGCGACATCGTAGGCCCGCGTCGGCAGCGCGAGGCCGAATGGATACGTGGAACGGCTTCTTCCCCCTCCGAGCGCACCGGGGGAAGAATTGAGATTCACGGCGCGCGCCGTGACAGGGAGCGCTTTGTCATGGATACCCAACTACGTGTTCTATGTGGTTCGAGGCGCAATCGGTCGGGTCGATGACCCGGCAGGTCGCCAAACGGCGGCGACCTGCCCTACTGAACTGAACCCTGAACCCCGTATCAGCAACCGCCCGAGGTCAGCGCCACAACAAACGGGTCGATGTCGAAGCCGTTGACCGATCCGTCGCCGTTCATGTCGCCCGAGCACGGATAAAGCGGCAAGCTGCCTCCGGTGAGCAGCCCGACGAACGGATCGATGTCGAAACCGTTGACCGACCCGTCGCCATTAACGTCGCACGGCACGCAGCGCACAACGTCGAGCGCGTCGACGTCGTCGGCGACGGGCGAACCGGTTCGCGCCGTGAGCAGACCGAGCGCTTCGGCCGGAATCCAGATGCCGGGCGGAGCGCCGGGCGCGGGCGGCGGCATGAGAATGTCGCCCGGTTCGATCGGGGCGCCGAAGAAGAAGTCCGGGAAGCCGATGATCGCCGAGCCGCGCCGCACGGAGAAGAACACCATGTCGGTGAAGCCGCCGGCCCAACTGTACGGACCCAGCGGCGGGGTGTAGACGCCGTCGCCATTGTCCCAATAGATCAACCCGTCGAGGTCGTCGGTGTCGGGGCCGAAGATATCCAGCCCAAGCAGGAACGCCGGCGCCCACACGACGGGCGGTGCGCCCGGGCCGAAGCAGATCAGCATGTCGCCGCCGACGAATCCGCCGTTGGCGGCCGCCGAGCCGGTCCCCGGGAATGCCTCGAGGAAATCAAACACAATCGCGGAGTCGAGCGAGTAGAAGACCGGACCCGGATACGGAAAGATCATCGGTGTGGTATCCATGTCCAGAGCGTCGAGGTTCGAGCCCATGTCGGGAAGACCCGGGAAGGGTGGGTTCGGCTCCATCAGTCCGACGCCCGGCGTTCCGGGTGGCAGCAGGCCGTCTCCATCAACGACTTCGGTGTTGCCGAAGACTGGCGGCGGCGGAATCGGGCCGGGCGGCAGACCAACCGTGCGGAACACGTCGGCTGACGCTTCCATCGCCCCGCCCGCTCCTTCGGTCCACACGGCGGGCGGAGCAGGCGAACCGAAAATCCCGGTGGCCCATTCGTCCACCGAGAAGAACCACATGATCTGGTTCGGCGGATAGACGGGCGTTTCCGGGAAGTCCGTGCCGTACGAGAGAGCATCCAGCTCGACGAAGCCCGGCACTCCGGGCGGCAGACCCACCGCGCCGCCCCAAAGCGGCAGGGCCAGGCCGGGTGCGGGCGGGCCGAAACCGGCGCTGATGAAAATCGTTGGATTCGGCAGCGGACCGATCGCGGGAACGCCAAACGGCGGCATCAGAATGTCGCCTTCCGTGATCGGAAATCCGAAGCCTGTATCGGGGAACCCCTTTGGCGGACCCTGAAAATCGATTGAGAATGTCGGCTGCGCGAGTGCAACCGAACACGCTCCCACGGCGATGAGCACAGCGACCCATCTCGTGGAGCGGCAAGCCCTGACATGACGCATCGCCTTTCCTCCAGTTACCGAGACGTGACAACTGCGCAACGCACTCCAGCGCGGTGCGCGGGTCCCCCTTGCGACCCATAAGAATAGTCTAACCCAGGTTTTGACCGAGTGCCAATTATCCGGCGATTCCCATGGCGGAACGTTGCCTGTGATGCCCGGCAGGTCGTTCGACAGCGCGGCAGGTCGCCCAAGCGCGACCTGCCCGACACCGACCGGGCCAGGTCGGCGGGCCGCGACGCGTTGCGGCAGCGAGACTACAATCGTGCCCGAACCGAGGTCCCAACGGGCCGACCGAGCGAGTCCATGAACGTTCCGCGTATCATCCGACGCCTGTTCCGCAAGCCATACGACGGTCTGCGGCATTTCGGCGTGGTGGACGAGGGCCGTCTGTATCGTTGCGGGCAGCCGACGCCGGATGAGCTGGAGCGTCTGATTCGCGAGTACGGGCTGAGGACGGTGGTCAGTCTGCGTGGGAGCCGCGACGCGAGCGATCCGGACGAGTGGGAGCGTGGCGAGCGTGAGGTGTGCGCGCGGCATGGAGCGACGTTCGTGACGCTGCCCTGCAATCACCGCAATCCGCCGACCGAGGCGCAGGTCGAGCGATTCCTGGAGCTGGCGCGAACGTCGGAGCGGCAACCGGTACTGGTCCACTGCCGGCTGGGTCAGCAGCGGACGCTGCTGTTCTGCGCGCTGTATCGCGTGCACATTCAGGGGGCGCCCGTGGAAGAGGCGCTGCGCGAGATGGACGCGCTGGGCTTCAACATCCGTCATCGGCGGCACCAGCAGCTTCTGGCGGCGTTTCACGCGCACACTTGAGAAGCAAGGCAGAATGAAGAGTGAAGAATGCAGAAACGGCCGGCGCGCGCGCGGACATCGAGGGCGCGGGGCCACAGAGGGCCGACGCTACGGCTGTAATTTGCGAATCGCGAGTTGAACCGCGACGCCGCCTTGTTCGCCACGCCGCCCAATTCGTAGTTCGCTGTTCGACATTCGCTATTGAACCGCGTGGCCACCGAGCGCGCGTGGCCACGGAGGGACTACGCTACCAATCAACCCTGAACCCTGAACCCTGAACCCTGAACTCTGAACTCCCGAGTCGCGGACGCGCAGGGGTTGCGCCCGCGCGGTTGGTGCCCGGATTCTGGCGACCGACGTTGCCGGGTTGATCAACGGGATCGTGCGGCGCTCCCGATAGAAGTCGGCGTGCGACCGCGCGGCGGCCGCGGATCCGAGTCCCCGAAACGCGGGCGCAAGATGAAAGTCGTCATTCTGGCCGGGGGGCGCGGCACACGACTCTCGCCGCTGACCGAAGACCGACCCAAACCGATGGTGGAAGTCGGGGGGCAGCCGATTCTCTGGCACATCATGCAGCATTTCGCGCGGTTCGGGCTGCGCGAGTTTCTCATTCCGCTGGGATATCGAGGTCACGTCATCAAGGAGTTCTTTCTAAACTACCGCGTGATGCGCGACGACGTAACGCTCTCGCTGGCGACCGGCGCCGCGCACTTCGCCGCGCCCGGCTCCGACGACTGGACGGTGCACCTGCTTGACACGGGCGTGAACACGCAAACCGGCGGGCGCGTCAAGCGGCTCGAACGGCACCTGCGCGAGGGGACGTTCGTCATGACCTACGGCGACGGGATCGCCGACGTCGACATCCGCGAACTGCTGGCGTTTCACCGCCGCTGCGGCCGGCTGGCGACGGTGACGGCCGTGCGGCCGCCGGCGCGTTTCGGCCATCTCGAGCTGGATGGCGAGATGGTGCGCGCGTTCACCGAGAAACCGCAGGCGGCGGAAGGGTGGATCAACGGGGGCTTTTTCGTGCTTGAGCCGCCGGCGCTCGATTACATCGCGGGCGACCACATGCCGTGGGAGAACGAGCCGCTTCAGACGCTGGCGCGCGACGGGCAGTTGAGCGTCTACCGCCATCACGGTTTCTGGCAATGCGTCGACACGCCGCGCGATCTGATCCTGCTGGAGAATCTGTGGCGCAGCGGTGAGGCGCCCTGGCGGGCGGCGGCGACGCGATTTCAGCCGGCCTCACAGGTTCTCGGGGCCGCCCCGCCGCCGTTGCCACCGGCTCCGACGGTTCCCGCCGCCCGTCTCCGGCAATCGCAGCGCTGAGCATGACTCCGTTCTGGCTGGATCGACCGACGTTTGTCACCGGTGGCAGCGGCCTGGTGGGCGGCTGGCTGGTCGAGCGGCTCGCGCGGGCGGGCGCGGACGTCGTCTGCCTGCTGCGCGACTGGACGCCGCAGAGCATGCTGCTGAGCGGCGAGGCGCGGCGGCGCGTGAAGCTGGTGGCCGGCGACGTGTGCGACGCGGCGCTGCTGGAGCGCGTGCTGGGGGAGTATGAGATCGACACGGTGATTCACCTGGCGGCGCAGACCATCGTGCCGATCGCCAACCGCAATCCGGTCTCGACGTTCCAGACGAACATCGCCGGCACCTGGACACTGCTCGAAGCCGCGCGGCGCAGCCCGCGCGTCCGGCAGATCGTGGTCGCCTCGTCGGACAAGGCGTACGGCGATCAAGCGACCCTGCCCTACAGCGAGAGCACGCCGCTCGCCGGGCGTTACCCGTACGACGTGAGCAAGTCGTGCGCCGACCTGCTGGCGCAGTCGTACGCGGCGACGTATGGGCTGCCGGTCGTGGTGACGCGCTGCGGAAACTTTTTTGGCGGCGGCGATCTGAACTGGAATCGATTGGTGCCCGGGACGATCCGCTCGGTGCTGCGCGGCCAGCGGCCGGTGATCCGTTCGGACGGCCAGTCGATCCGCGATTACTTCTACGTCGAAGACGGCGCCGCGGCGTACATGCTGCTCGCCGAGCGACTGGCGGATGACGGCAAGCTGGCGGGCGAGGCGTTCAATTTCTCCAGCGAGAACCCGCTTCGCGCCGCGGAAGTCGTCGATCACGTTCTCCGGGCGATGGACAACGGGCTGAGGCCGGAAATCCTCGGCCAGGCGAGCAACGAGATCGGCGCGCAGTTCCTGAGCGCGGAGAAGGCGCGGCGTGTGCTCGGCTGGCGGCCGATGTTCAGCTTCGATGCGGCGCTGCAACGGACGATCGCGTGGTATCGACGGCACATCGCCGATGCTCCGGCCGGCGAGCCGGCCAGCGCGCAGGCCGGCCGTTTCCTCCCGCAGTCCGGTCAGCCGGCGGGCGAGGCGGCCCCTTGTGCGATCGGGGCGGAAGACGACAATCGGGGGTTCTGACCGTGGTCGGCGGACGACGGCTGGGACCTGTTGATGCCGCGAACAGCGCTGCGATTGCGTTTTCATTGCCCACACTGCCCCGCGCACATCGACTGGAACGCACCCGCGCCGGCGACGCGAACCGTCGACTGCCCGACCTGCCGCAAGACGATCGCACTTGCCGGCGAGCCGCCGGCGACGGGCGACGGGCCGCTGGACGGCTGCCCGGTCTGCGGCGGTTCCGAACTGTACGTCCGGAAAGACTTTCCGCAGGGCGTCGGCTTGGGGGTGGTTGCGCTGGCGGCGGTGCTGTCGTTCTGGTTTCTCGAGTCGCACTGTTTTCTGGCGTGGGGCTTCCTGTTGGCGGCGGTCGCGGTCGACCTGCTGCTCTATCGCCTCGTGAGTTTCGTGACGGTCTGCTACCGCTGCCGGGCGGAGATTCGCGGTGTGGCCCGGAACACGGCCCACGCGGCATTCGATCTGGCGACAGCAGAGAAGTACGGCGTCGGCTAGAATCTGGGAGTTTTCCGGCCAGGGCCGAGAGTCGGGCGCAGCGCATGGACAGCCAGAAGTCTCCGATCGACATCAGCCGCATCGAGCGGGCCGTGCACGAGATTCTCGTGGCGATCGGCGAGGATCCGGCGCGCGAGGGGTTGAGGCGGACGCCGGCCCGCGTGGCGCGGATGTACGCCGAGCTGTTCTCGGGCCTGCACGAAGATCCGATGCGGCTGCTGGAAACGACGTTTGACGAGGACCATCACGAGCTGGTCGTGCTGCGCGACATTCCGTTCAACAGCATGTGCGAGCATCACCTCATGCCCTTCGAGGGCCGGACGCACATCGCGTACATTCCCGGCGGGCGCATCGTCGGGTTGTCCAAGCTGGCGCGGATTGTGGACGCCTATTCGCGCCGCCCGCAGGTGCAGGAGCGGCTGACCTCGCAGATCGCCGACCTGCTCTCGGAGCGCGTGCACGTCAACGGCTGCGCCGTGGTGATCGAGGCGGTTCACACCTGCATGACCTGCCGCGGCGTACGAAAGCCGGGCAGCATGATGGTGACCTCGGCGGTGCGCGGCGTGATGCGCGACAACGCCGGCACGCGCAGTGAAGCGCTGGCGCTACTCTATCGCCGCTGAGGCGGCGGATCGGAACACACGAGGATCAAAACATGCACACGGCTTCCACACTGACCGTTCTCCGACGCACCGGGCTGGCCGCGCTGGCGGCCGGGGCGCTGCTGGGCGTGCTGGCAACGGCCAGCGCGGACGATCCGCGTCCGCTGCCGAATCCGGCCGAGCCGGTGAGCTACGTCAAGTGGCTCAACGACCACTTCGGCGCCGCGATTCCCAAGCAGGCCAACGCGGCGGACCGCTACGAGCAGGGCATGCGCGTGCTGTCGGAGAGCGAACAGGCAGCGCACCTGGCGGAACGGCCGCTGAACAAGCTCGACGACGCCGAACTCAGTTCGGTGCGGGCCTGGGTGAAGAACAACGAGCGCGCCCTGCTGGAGCTGGTGAACGGGGCGGCGATGGAGAAGTGTTACTTCAAACGCAGCTCGAAGTCAGAGGAGCTGCGCGACAACGTGCTCTTTCCGGCGCGCCGCGCCCTGCATCTGGCGCAGGTCGCCGTGACGCGCGCCAAGTTCAAGCTGGTTGAGGGCGACGTGCGCGGGGCGACTGTGGACTTCTGCGCGGCGGTGCGATTCGTGGCGCACCTGCGTGAGCAGCCCAGCTTCATGGAATACTTCATCGCCAGCTCGATCGGCAGCGAAGTGAACGCGGCGCTGCTCCTGCTGCCGACGATGGTGCGCGACCGCGACAACTTCGACTATCAGGCCGTGCTGAAGAACATCGAGGGCATCGACCGGCCCGTCGCGCAGCCCGAACTGCAGCTCAAGATGGAGACCCTGCTGCTGTGGGACTACATGCAGCGCACGGTCGAGACGGGCGGCGACGAGGCCGCGGCGCGCGAAATCGACCGTCTCTACCAGGAGTGGACGAACGTCTTCAAGGCCGACTGGGCCGACGCCCGAAAACAGGCCGACGAACTGGCCCGCAAGCACGCGCAGCGCGGCGAGAAAGACGACGCCGTGGGCAAGGTGATGGCCTTCGCCAAGCCGCAACTGCTGAAGGTCAGCGAGATGCAGCGCCGAGCCGAGGCCGAGCAGCGCGGTGTGCGCCTGGTGCTGCTGGTCTTTTCGCATCACGCCAAGAATGGCCAGTGGCCCAAGGAACTCAACGACGCACTCGACGGCCGCCCGGAGCAGCTCACCATCGACCCCTTCTCCGCCAAGCCATTCGCCTATCGCGTCGACGGCGACAACTTCACGCTTTACTCGGTTTCACTCAACGGCGCGGACGACGGCGGCAAGCGCTCCGAAACGGAGCGCGCCTGGAGCGGCGAGGGCGATTTCGTCTTCTGGCCGCCCAAGCCGGTTCCCGCCGAACCGGAAACGCCCCAACCGACACCGTAGGCCTCACACGCGGGCCGCGCTGGCGGCCAGACGGCGATACCGCGCCGGGCACAGGTGCGCGAAATCGCGCAGCGCGCCGCCGGTGGGTCCAGCGGCGTGACGCCGTGACGCTCGCCGACGCCCATCTGCGCCGTTGCCCCGTGGCGACGCAACGGACGACGCGCGCTCGAACCCGCAACCGCCGCAAAAGGACCCGCCGACGCACTACCCCCTGCGCCCTCCGCTCGGAACACTGGCACGGGGGTTGCATCCATTCCACTGCTGACTGGGACCGGGCCGCCGACACGGCCCAGGCACCCATGAATATCGGAGCTTGGAATGGCCACGGACATCCTGCTGGGTGATGAAGCCGTCGGACTCGCCGCCGTTCATGCCGGCGTGTGCGGGGCCTTCGGCTATCCCGGAACGCCGGCGACGGAGATTATCGAGTTCATCGCCGATCGGGCCGCGGCCGGCGCGGCGCCGGTGGCCGAGTGGTCGCCGAACGAAAAGGTGGCCTACGAGGCGGCGCTAGGCGTTTCTTACGCCGGCCGGCGGGCCCTCGTGGCCTTCAAGCACGTCGGGCTGAACGTCGCGGCCGATCCGTTCATGAGCTCGGCGCTGACGGGCGTCAACGGCGGTCTGGTGGTCGCCGTCGCCGACGACCCCGGGATGCATTCGTCGCAAAGCGAGCAGGACAGCCGCTTCTACGGAGATTTCGCGCAGATTCCGGTGCTGGAGCCGTCGAATCAGCAGGAAGCGTACGACATGACGCTGCACGCCTTCGAGCTGTCGGAGCGCTTCGAGCTGCCGGTGATGGTGCGGCTGGTCACGCGGCTGGCGCACAGCCGGTCGAACGTCCGCACGCTCGACGCGCCAGCCTCGGGCGCGGCACGCCCGCGGCCGCCGGTGAAGGACCCCAGCGACTGGACGCTGCTGCCGGTGAACGCGCGGCGGCGTTATCGGCGGCTGCTGGAAGTTCAACCGGCGCTGTTGGCCGAATCGGAGCATTCGCATTTCAACCGGCTGCGGCTGCTGGGGCGGCGCGGCATCATCGCCTCGGGGATCGCGTGGAACTACGTGCGCGAGTTGCTGCGCGACGAGTCGGGCGATTCGCTGCTGAAGATCGCGACCTACCCGCTGCCGGCGACGCGCATCCGCGAGCTGGTCGACCACTGCGACGAGATCGTCGTCGTCGAAGAGGGCTTTCCGTTCATCGAGCGGCAGCTCCGCGGGCTGCTCGGCATGACCGGCAAGATCATCCGCGGGCGGTTCACGGGTGACATCCCGCGCGCCGGCGAACTCTCGCCCGACGCGGTCGGCCCGGCCCTGGGCCGGGCGCGCGGTGCGATTCCCGCCGCCGCGCCCGACCTCGCCGCCCGGCCGCCGCGGCTCTGCGACGGTTGCCCGCATTGCGACGCGTTCCGCGCCCTGGTTGAGGCGACCGCTCACGACGCCGCGCCGATCCTCTTCAGCGACATCGGCTGCTACACGCTGGGGGCGATGCCGCCGTTCCGCGCCGTGCACTCCTGCGTCGACATGGGCGCGTCGATCGCCATGGCGCACGGAGCGGCGCTGGCCGGGTCGCATCCGGTGCTGTGCACCATCGGCGACTCGACCTTCGCGCACTCGGGCATGACGGCGCTGCTGGGCGCGGTGCGCAGCGATGCGAACCTGACCGTGATCATTCTGGACAACGCCGCCGTGGCGATGACCGGCGGGCAGGAGACGGCGCTGACGGGCGCGGCGCTGATGACGGCGCTGGTCGGGCTGGGTGTCCGGCCGGAGCACCTGCACCGCATCGAGCCGACGCCCAAGCATCTCGCCGAGAACGCCGCCCTGATTCGCCGCGAAATCGAGCACCGAGGGCTGTCGGTGATTGTGGCGCATCGGCCGTGCATCCACCTGCGGCGGCGGGAAACGGTGACGCAGCCGCGGGCAGAGGCCATGGTATAGAGCGTGCGGAGGACCGGCGCGTGGAAACGAACATGATTCTGGCGGGTGTCGGGGGCCAGGGCATCCTGACGATTTCGCGCGCCCTGACGCAGGCGGCGCTGCGGCAGGGCTGGTCGGTCAAGCAGGCCGAACTGCACGGCATGTCGCAGCGCGGCGGCGCGGTGCAGTCGCATCTGCGGATTTCGGACCGCGAGATCTTCAGCGACATCATCCCGATGGGCCGGGCCGACCTGATCATCGCCGTCGAGCCGCTCGAGTCGCTGCGCTACAACGCGTACCTGAGTCCCGACAGCGTCATCGTCGCGTCGGTCAACCCGATGACGAACATCGCCGGTTATCCGCCGATCGAGGAGCTGCTCGACCGCGTGGCGCGGCATCCGCGGCACGTGCTGGTGGATGCCGAGCGGCTGGCGCGGGCCGCGGGCGCGGCGCGCTCCAGCAACATCGTCATGCTCGGCGCCGCGTCGCTCTTCCTGCCGTTCGAGCCGGCGCAGCTCAGCCAGGCCGTCGGCGACCTGTTCAGCGGCAAGCCCGAGGCGGCGGAGATCAACGTCCGGGCGTTCGCGCTGGGCCGCAGCGCCGCCAGCGCTTACGTCGACGCGCTGGAGCGCGGCGCCACGCCGCGCGCCGCGCGCCGCTGGATCGGCGAGATCGATCCGGCGCACTTCGCCGACGGCTCGCCGCCGGTGGTCTACGCCGCCGACGAGTCGCCCGCGCTGTGCCTGAGCGGGCCGGAGTTCCGCGCCGCCGACGCGCTGCTGCGCTGCGTGCAGCAGCTTGGCCGCCGGCAGCTCTTCGAGCACGAGGTCTACACGCTGATGGAGCTGACCGGCGCGATTGTCCCGCCGCGCTACGCCTTCGTGCCCGACGGGCAGTCGCTCTCGTCGGAGACGCTGGCGGAATTCACGGGCGAGCGCGTCGTGCTCAAGATCGTCTCGGCCGCCGTCGTTCACAAATCCGACGCCGCCGGCGTCGTCTTCTGCACCAAGAGCCTGGACGTCGTGCGGCGCGAGATTGACCGGCTGATCGGGCTGCACGCGGCGGCCGGCGTCGCGGGCGTGCTCATGGTTGAGTTCGTGGAAGGAGCGCGTGGCGGCTTCTCGGGCCTGGGGAGCGAGCTGTTCGTCGGGATTCGCGCGACGCGCGAGTTCGGGCCGGTCATCGCCGCGGGGCTGGGAGGCGTGGACACCGAGTACCTCGCCAGCCGCATGCGCCCGGGCGTCGCGGTCGCCAAAGCCATCGTCGCCACGACCAGTGCCGAGCAGTTCCTCGAGCTCTTCCGCCAGACCGCGGCGTACGACATTCTGGGCGGGCGGGCGCGCGGCCATCGCCGGGCGGTTTCGGACGGCGAGCTGCTGCGCTGCTTCCGGGCGTTTCTGAGCCTGGCGCGGGCCTTCTGCCGTCCGCGCGACGACGGCGGGCCGACGCTCGTCGAGCTGGAGGTCAACCCGTTCGCGTTTCGCCGCTTGCGGATGGTCCCGCTCGACGGCCGTGGCCGTCTGGGGCCGGTGCGCAGCCCCGAGGCGCCCCGCCCGGTCGAAAACGTGGAACGCATGCTCCAGCCGCGCTCGATCGCCGTCCTGGGAGTCTCCGCAAACACGATCAACTTCGGCCGCATCATCGTCCGCAACATCAAGAGCTGCGGATTCCCGGTCGCGCACACCTACATCATCAAGAAGGACGAGCGCGAGATCGACGGCGTGCGCTGCGTTCCGTCGTGCGCCGAACTGCCCGAGCCGGCGGATCTACTCGTCGTCGCCACGGCGGCCGCCACGTTGCCGGTGGCGCTCGACGACATCGTCGCAAGCCGCAAGGTGCGCTCGGCGATCATGATTCCCGGCGGCGTCGGCGAGACCGACGGCACGCAGGAGCTCGAGGCGCGCATCGAGAGCATCATCCGCCGCGCCGGCGCCACCGCGGCCTCACCCGTCGAGCGTACGGTGTTTCTGGGACCGAATTCGCTGGGCATCCAGTCGCGCTGCGGGAAGTACGACACGTTTTTCGTGCCCGCCGCCAAGCTGGCCGTCCGCCGCGGCTCCGCGCCGCAGCGCGCCGCGCTGATCTCGCAGAGCGGGGCCTTCATCGTCGGGCGGCTGAGCAACCTGGAATCGATCGATCCGATGCTGGCCGTCTCGGTCGGCAACCAGCTCGACCTGACGCTCAGCGACCTGCTCCGGGCGGTCGGCCGGCGCGACGACGTCGACGTGGTCGGCGTCTACGCCGAGGGCTTCGCCGACCTCGACGGCGAGCCGTTCCTCCGCGCCATCCAGGACCTGTCCGAGTCCGGCAAGATCGTCATTTTCTACAAGGCGGGCCGCACCGAGGCCGGCCGGTCGGCCGCGGCGGGACACACCGCGTCGGTCGCCGGTGATTATGACGTGTGTCAGGCGGCCGCCGCCCAAGCCGGAGCGCTGGTGGTCGACACGTTCAAGGAGTTCGAGCAGGTCTTCGATCTGGCGATCAAACTGCACAATCTGCCCGCCCCGGGGCTGCGCCTCGCCGCGATCACCAACGCGGGCTGCGAGTCGGTCGCGATGGCCGACGCGATCCGCGGCTCACGCTACGAGATCGAAACGCCGCCGCTCTCGCCCGCCCTGACGACGCGGCTGACGAGCATCCTGTCCCGGCACGGCCTCGACAAGCTCGTCAACCCGCGCAACCCGCTCGATCTGACGTCCGGCGCGCCCGAAGCAGCCTACGAGGAATGTACCCGGCTACTGCTCGAGAGCGACGAGATCGACGCCGTGGTCGTTTCGGCGGTGCCGCTCACACCGTCGCTTCGCACGACGCCCGACGAGATCGTCCAGCCCGGTTCGCTGGCAACACGGCTTCCGGCGCTTTTCGCGACGGCGCGCAAGCCGCTCGTGGCGGTGATCGACGCCGGTTCGCTCTACGACGTGCTGGCGCGGCGAATTCACGACGCCGGCGTGCCGCTCTTTCGCACCTGCGACCAGGCGGTGCGCTCGCTGGGGCGCTACCTGTGCCACCGCGTGCAGTTCGCGCCGCGCAGCACTGCGCCATCCGCCGTGCCGTTGCCGGACACGGATGAGCGGCCCATGCTGGTCGCCGCCGAGTCTCAGGCCGGTTGAAGGTGGATGCGGAAGGCGTCGCGGATTTTGGCGAAGCGCGGCGTCGGCTGCGGCATGAAGCCGAAGCGCTGCGCGTCGTGCGGAGCCTGAATCCGGGCCATGCGCTTCCAGCCCTTGTTCATCCCGTGCACGAAGAGCGACGTCGTCAGCGAACGCGTCCGCAGAAACGTCCGCAGCGCCCGCTTGTTCACCCACGACTCCTTCGCCGCCGCGAATCGCAACTCGTAGATCGCCTCGTCCAGCTCGCGGGCGGTCATGTTCTTCGGCTGATAGACCGTCTCGGTGAACGTGTAGCGCTCCCAGTCGGCCGGGTAGCTGGTCGCCAGCAACCGCCCCTCTTTCAGAAAGCGGTCGTACATCTTCGTGCCGGGCAGCGGCGTCAGGTTCGTGATCTGGATGATGTCGATCCCCAGCCGCACCGCCGCGATCGCAGTTTCGGCGACCGTGTCGGGCGTGTCCTGGTCGGCGCCGATGATGAAGCCGCCAAAGACCGCGACGCCGGCGCGATGAAACGCGTTGATCAGTTCGCGGTAGCGGGCCAGATTGTTGCGGTTGATCCCCTTGTGATATTCCTTGAGCGATTCGGCATTGAACGTCTCGAAGCCCACCAGCATGCCGCGGCACCCGGCCCGATACGCCAGCCGCAGCCCCTCGGGGTCGTCGCCCATGTTGATCGTCGTCTGGCTGAACCAGAGCCGCCGTTTGCCGTGGCGAATCAGCGCCCGCAGCAGCTCCTTGGCCCACTCCGCGTGCTTCGGCCCGACGCCGAAAAAATTGTCGTCCACCACAAACGTGAACGGCTGCGTGGTCTCATTCCATTCCGAGACGATGTCGGCGATGCGTCGGCGGCGGATGGGCGCGCCGTTGAACTGCGTGACCGAGCAGTACTCGCAGCCGACCGGGCAGCCGCGCGAGGTCTGAATCGCCGAGACGCTGTACTTGCCGTTCACGGGCGCCAGCCGCTGCGCCCCGCCTCCCAGCCCGAGCGCCTCCAGGTCCGACAACGTCCCGTGATAGACGCGCTGCATGCGGCCCGCCGCCGCCTCGGCGATGATCTGCGGCCAGATTTCGTCGCACTCGCCGATCGCGACGGCGTCGACGTGGGCCAGGGCTTCGTCCGGACAGGCCGAGGCGTGCGGACCGCCCATGATCGTGCGGATGCCGCGCCGCCGACACAACTGCGCGATCTCGTACGCCCGCGTGGCGCCGCTCGTGTAGCCGGTGATGCCGACCAGGTCATAGCGGTCCGCGGTCAGGCCGTCGTCGGTCGCCCGCGGACCGAAAACCTCGTCATAGAGGTCGACCTCGTGCTCCGGCGGGACGAGCCGTGCAAGCACTTGCAAACCCAGTTGCGGAATGTAGCTGCCGACGGTGTGATATCCCTGATTACGGCGCGTAATAGGGTTCACCAGCGCGATGCGCATGAGCGACTCACCAGAAGCGAGCACGGGCGACGGATGGCGGCGCTGCAGAGGGCGCCTTCGAGCTCAGCCGGCCTCGACCCACGTGCGTACATCATAAACGAGCCGCAGACGCGCGACCAGCCGACCGACCGGCGCCGCCGTCTCAGGAGAGCAGCGCACGATGATCGTCGGAATCCTCGCGGATACGCACGGCCGCGCCGCGCGCGCGAGCCGCGCGCTCGAGCTGCTCCTCGCGCACCACGCCGCGGCCATCATCCACTGCGGCGACGTGGGCGAGTCGGTCTTCGAGATTCTGGCCGCCGCGCTTGCCGCCGATGGCGTCGAGAGCGTGCGATTCGTGTGGGGCAACACCGACCACCGCTCACCGGCGCTGGAGCGCTACGTCCGCGAACTGGGGTTGGCCCCGCCGCCACCGCCGCCCCTGCGGATCGAGCTGGACGGCAAGCGCTTTCTGGTCCTTCACGGTCACGAACCGCAGCTCGACGACGTGCGCGACGGCGACTGTGACTATCTGCTGCACGGACACACGCACGTGCGGCGCGACGAGCGCATCGGCTCGATCCGCGTGATCAACCCGGGCGCGCTGCACCGCGCCGCGCGCTACAGCGTCGCGACGCTCGACACGCAGCGCGATGAGCTTGCGTTTCACGACCTGCCCTGACGGCGGGGCGCTCCGGGCGGGTAGCAGGCAGGGCCGGTCGCCGTTGGGCGGCCTGCCGCGTGCGCACCGACGTCCAGCCGGTGCGCTTGCCCTCACCTTGCTCCGCGATTCGAAATTATCCAGCGGACTGTAATCGCGGCCCAACCGATCTATGATTAGTCTAAAGGGTCGGGGGGTGGTCTTTCTCTTGCTGGAGGCCTGAACATGCGGCTCAACCTGATGACAACCACTCGGATGCGGTTCCCGCTGCGGACCGCCGTCGCACTCGTCGCGGCGACTCTCGCCGCCGCCGCGCAAGCCCAGGAGCGCTTCACGCTGCTCTCGGCCATCCCCGACGACGTGCTCCTGGTCGTCAATGGCCGCCATAACCCCGAGCGTCAGTTCATCGAGGACTACTGGCGCGAGGTCCAGCAGGCGTTCGAGAAGAGCGGCGTCGTCAAGGACGCAATCGAGCTGGTCTTCACCCACCTGACGGAAGATCAGCAGTCCGAGGCGAACCGCGTGCTCGAGCGCTTCACCGAGCTCGTCAAGGCCGTCGATTGGCACGGCCTGGGCGCGGGCGAAGTGGCCTTCACCGAGCGGATGATGACGCCGCAGCGCACCAACAGCGGCCTGACCATGGGGCCGCCCGACATGGTGGTGCTCTTCCGTGGCGATCCCGCCATCGCCGGCAGGAATTACGCCGGTCTGACGGCGCTGCTCGACGCGGGCGTCGACGAGATCAACAAGGCCGCCGGTGTGACGCTCAAGACCGAGCGGACCAAACGCGGCGCGGCCGAGCTCGCGACCTTCGACGTAACGCAGTCCGTCCCGCAGGCCCCGCGCATACCGATCACGGTCGGCCGCAGCGGCGACGTGCTGCTGATTTCGCTCGGTACGAAGCTGCGCGATGACGTGCTCGATCTGCTGGCCGGCGGCAAGAGCGTCAAGCCGATCGCCGACAACCCGCGCTTCAAAAAAGCTTTCAAGTCGCTGCACGCACCGGAGGATGCGATCACCTTCTTTGACATGGCCCATCTGCGCACGGCCATCCGCGCCTTCGCCGACGTCGCGCTGGCCGAAGTCGCCGCCAGCGCCGCCGACCGCGTCGAGCACGGTCACCAGAGCACCGAAGTCTCAACGCTCAACCAGCAGGGCTACGCCGCCTACGAGGCCGGCAAGTACGACGAGGCGCTGGCGATCTTCGAAAAGGCCCACGGCCTCGACGCCAAGGACTCGGTCGTGCTCTACAACCTGGCCTGCATGCACGCCCTGCTCAAGCACAAGGAACCGGCCCTCGAATGGCTCGACAAGGCGGTCGACGGCGGGTTCTACTCGCCGGCAAAGATCTCGCAGGATTCGGACCTGGCCAGCCTGCGCACCGAACCGCGCTTTCAGAAAGCCGTCGAGCGCGCCCGCCAGCAGGCAGGCGCCGGCGGCAACGGCGGAGCGAACCCCTGGCCTGCGCTTGTCAACCGATTCGTCGGATGCCTGGCGATCATCGACTACGTTGCCTCGGTCGAGTACACGGAAGGCTACTCCACCCACACCGACGCCTTCACCGCGCTGCCCGCCGACGCCGCTCGCAACCCGCTCTATCCCGTCGTGACCAGCAGCGAGCCCATCAAGGACTTCGCCCAATTCCTGCCGAAGGAGACCGAGACGTTCTCGGTCAGCGGCGGGATCTCGTTGCCGGCTCTGTACAAGTTCGTCGAGGACACGTTCAAGGAGGCCGGCGAACCGGGTGAGCAGGCCTGGCAGGCCTGGGCGGAAATCCAGCGCAAGTACGAGTTCGACATTCGCAAGGACCTCATCGACTGGCTCGACGGCGCCTGCGTCAGCGCCCAGTTCAAGCAGGGCGGCGGCGACGCCTGGTTTGCCATGATCAAGGTCAAAGATGATGCGGCGGCGCGCGCCAAGGTCGACTGGCTGCTCGAGTTCCTCCCCGAGACGCTCACCGACCTGGCCGCCAAGAACCCAGCCCTGGCCATGTTCCGGCCGATGATTCAACCGACCGGAAACGCCGAGCTCGCCGGATTCCACGACGTGTCGTTCGTCATGCTGCCCAAGCCGATGGTCTGCGGCGTGCGCGACGGCTGGATCATCGTGGCTTCGTCGCAGGATGCCGCCCTCACCGTCCTGGCCACCGGCGGCGGCAAGCACCCCAACGTGCGGCAGAACGCGGCGCTCATGGCCGAGTTGCTCGTCCCCGCCGGACCAGTTCAGGCCATCAGCTTCAGCGACCATCGCCACGACGCCGAGCAGATCGCGGCGGTCCTGACCGGTGTGTCGATGGCCGGCGGCATGATCTCCGCGTTTGTGCCCGAGCCGAAAGCGCAGAAGGTGATCTTCAAGGCGTTCGAGATCATTGCGAAGCTCGGTCCGGTGGCGGCCAAGATCAACTTTTTCAAGTCGTCCGCGTCCTATACGGAATTTGACGGCAGCGCGTGGACGACGCACTCGGTCATGCACTACGTCTCGCCCAAGGATCGCGTCGCCGCCGCCGCCCCGGCGTCGCCATAGGCGCAGGTGGGGCAGGAAGTAGGGCAGGTCGCGAGCGCGCACGGGCGTCCCGCTTGGCGGAACGCGCCGCCGCTCGCGACCTGCCACCGTCATGATGCGCGGGTGCCCTGCCGACGGCTGTTGCGTCGGCGCGGGTGCCCTGCCGACGGCTTTTGCGTCGGCAGGGCGGTGGTCCTGGGCGAACGATAGTTATTCGCGCGAATCGCGCGGGTGCCCTGCCGACCGCTGTTGCGTCGGCAGGGCGGTGGTCCTGGGCGAACGATAGTTACCCCGCCCTCTCACCGCTCAACTGAACACCCCGTGCACGTACCAGCCGCCGTCGTCCAGGGAGCGGAACACCCAGAACTGCTCGCCGGTTTCGGACGTCACCCGAAAGTAGTCGCGCCGCACGTCCTGCCGTCGCCACCAACCCGTCTCGATCCGCTCCGGCCCGCTCGCCGCCGCCACCACGTGCTCCCGCCCGCGATAGCTCAGCCAGGTCGGCGGCCCGTCCGGAAAGATCGCGATCGCCCGCACCACGATCGGCCGCGGCAGCAGCCGCAACGGCCGCGCCGGGTGCGAGACGACCCGCGCGGCCTGCGCCACGGCGGCGGCCCCCGGCGGCGAACGACCATCGACAAAGGAAACGTACCGATATGCCAGCTCAGGCTGATAATCGTCGATCAGCTCGACCCGCGCCACCGCGTCGTGACCCAGCCGGTTGGCGATCCGGTCGATCAGGCACGCCAGCGCGTCGGCCTGCTCCGCCGGGCGGGCGTCGAACAACTCGGCCTGCGCAGCGCGCCACGCCAGCGTCTCCGACGCCGACAGCAGGATGCCGATCACGCCCGGCGAACAGTCCACGACCTCCAGCCGCCGCCGCAGCAGTTCCTCAACGTGTTTCACACGTTGCGAGCCGCGCGACAGCCGCACGACGACCCGCACGGCGGCGACACGCTCGAACGTCAGCACGCAATCCAGTCGCCGCAGCGCCTGTCCCTGCCGCACCACCTGTGCCACGAGCGCCGCCAGCAGCTTGCCGGCCGCCTCCTGAACGTGCGTGTTCTCGGTCACGCACGTTTCAAAACGCACGCGCTCGACGGCGACCTGCTCGGGCCGGTGGGCGGCCACGGGCTCATGAATCTCGCCCAGGGCCTGCGCCAGCCGGCGCGGCAGCTCCGGGCCAAAACGCGCCGGCAGCAACTCGCGCGGCAGCATCAGCAGATCGCCGATGCTCCGCACACCGAGCGCATAAAGCTGTTCGTGCGTTTTCGGACCGATCCGCAGGGCCGACGGCGGAAGAGACGCCAGCCAGGCGCTGGCGTGCCCCGGCGGCGCCACGCTCGCCGGTTGATCTCCCGCCGTCGCCAGGGCCCAGGCAGCCCCGACGGTGTCGGCGATCGCCGCCCGGGCGCGCACTCCCTGCCGCCTCAGCCCGTCGACGGCCTGCGCCGCGATCCGATCCTCTCCGCCGAACAGCCGCTCGCAGCCGGTCACGTCGACCAGCAGCGCGTCGGGCTCGACCGGCTCGACGATCGGGCTGAAGCGCAGCGCCCAATCGGCCAGCCGCGCCAGAAAACGCCGGTCGCGCGACGGCTCGTCCGGCCTGACGCGAAGCCGCGGCGCCATCGCCTGCGCCTGGCCCAGCGTCATGCCCGGACGAAGCCCGAGCCGCCGCGCTTCCGGTGAACAGCGCTCCACCACCTGCGACGAGCCGACCCACCGGGTAAGCACCAGTGGGGAATCGCGCTCAGCCGGCGGCGATGCGTCGTAACGACAGGCCCGATCGGTCGACAGATACGGCATGTGGATACACATCACCCGCCGCATCTGATAACTCCAACACAAACGGCTCCGCCGGCTTCCTTTCCCGCACCTTGAGCACCGAAACCAACAATCGGCGGACGTCCGTTCCGCCGTCCTCCCTAGGCGTGCCGCGCACGCCGGTACTGACACGCGCGGCGAGCGGATCGAATCGCACGCGTGTGGCGGCGAACGTGCTCCCGCCGGCGGCGTGCGTGCGAATCAGCAGGCCGAGGGTCCCTCCGGCCTCGGCCGCAAGTTGCAGCCGGCGCGAGACATATGCGTCCATGTGGTGTGGTGTTGCCACCAGGGCGGCCACCAGCGCGCAGCGCAGAGCCTGCTCACAGACCCAGAGCAGGTCGGCGGCACAGCGTGGGCGAATGACGATCAGGCGATCAAGCGGCAGGCCGACGCGGACGGCGGCGGGCGGATAAAAATCTCCCCCGCTGTCCAGATACAACACGCAGCCGTCGCCGCGCGCCCCGGTCATCGGCGAATCGCCGCTGTGCAGTGCCTGGAGGGCGGCCGACAGCGCGACGGTGTGTGCCGCCGCGCCGTCGACCGGAGCGAGAAGTTCGTGGATGGCGGCGGTCTGGAATCCGCCGCCGAGCGCATGGTCGAGGGCGGCATATCCGGACGAGACGAGCGCGCGGGATCGGGCCGGGCCGCGGAGCCGTTCGCGCAGGGTCGATAAGTCAAGCACCGGGATGGAGGGCGTTTGCGGCGGCGGACGGTTTTTGCGGGTCGGCAAGGCAATATCGGTCATGGTCAACGCCCACTGGATATACCTAATATAAACCAAACTTATGTGGAAAGCAAGCGGAGTTTCGGAAAAAGTTTGGGTCGGGCCGCGCGTGCTCGGATTCCAGATCGCTCGGGACTCGGATGGGGCGTTCGCGCGAAGGGGCGATTTCGCTGGCCGCCGCTTCCTGACGGGCGCGGCTCTGGCGGAAAAGACCCCGCGCTGGGGTGTCTTGCGCTGACTCGTAGCGCGGCCACGAGGCGGGGGGCCATGACGCGGGCGGCCATTGTCGTTAACGTGCGCGCAATTTACACGGGCGTGCGCGGAGCGTCCGAGCAACGCCTGGGCAATAGCTGAGGAGCTTTTCGGTGAGGCCGCGGGAGGCCAGGTGTGACACGCGAGCGGCAGTCGCTGGGCGAACAGGGTGAGCGGCTGGCCGAAAAACACCTTCGAGCCAAAGGCATGCGCGTGGTCGCGCGGCGTTTTCGTGCCCCGCCCGGCGAGGTGGACCTGGTGATGCGCGACGGCGAGACGCTCGTCTTCGTCGAAGTGAAGACGCGCGCCGACCAGCACTGGACCGAGCCGCAGCACGCGGTCAACGCCACCAAGCAGCGAAAGCTGGCACGAACCGCGCAGTTTTACCTGAATCGCCAGGCGCGCGATCCGCTGCCGTGCCGCTTCGACGTCGTCGCGATCGTCGCGGCACCAGGAGAGCCGCCGCTGATCACGCATTTTCCCGACGCGTTCGTGCCGCGGCGGTGAGCCGGGGGCGGGTCGGCGCGCGGTTGCGGCGTACGAGCGCGGTGCGCGGTTGCGTACGGTTGGTCGGGCGAGTGCGTTTGCGGTTGCGTACGGTTGCGTCGGGCGGGTGCGTATCGCAGTTGCGAAAGGTTGCGGCGTGTGGGCGCGGTGCGCGGTTACGGCGCCGCCCCCGCTTGGCTTAGGGAGCGATTTGCCTACAATGACTCATGCGGCGCACGGGATCCAAGATGAGAGCTCATGCTACGAAAAATCGTCCATAGCAAGATTCACAAAGCGCGCGTCACCGCCGCGCGGCCCGACTACCACGGCTCGATCACGATCGACGCCGACCTGCTCGAGGCCTGCGGCCTGCGCGTCAACGACGCGGTCACCGTGGCCAACTGCCGGAACGGGGCGCGCTTCGAGACGTACGTCTTCCGCGGGGAGCGCGGCAGCCGGGCGGTCGAGGTCAACGGCGCCGCCGCCCACCTCGTCGAGGTCGGCGACGAGCTCATCATTCTGCATTTCGCCTACGTCGACGAGCGTGAATACGCCTCGTTCCGACCGACCGTGCTGCTGATGACCGCGGGCAACCAAATCGAGAAGATTCTGCGGTACGAGCCGCAGGCCTGACTGCCGTGAAGCACCCTTCCTGCCACCGTCAATCGACGCGCACGGCCGCGCAAGAGCCCAGCATGACAACTCTCCCGTTCAGCCGCCCGGAAATTCGACGCCATTCGACGCCGGGGCATCGCGCCGCGGCACTGCTTGCCGTCGCGGTGCTGCTTGCGCCCCGCGCCCGGGCGCAGGACAGCGAGCCGCCCTCACAAGAGTGCCACGCCGCCCAGGATCAGAACAAGCGCTACTTCCTCTTCGGCGACGCGAACGTGGCCGCCGGCAAGTCGAAGTCCGGCGCCAGCCTGCTGATCGTGCTGCCCGGCGGCGACGGCTCGGCCGAGTTCCGCCCGTTTGTCGGAAACATCTTCCGCGAAGCCTTGCCGGAGGGGTTCCTTCTGGCGCAGCTCGTGGCGGTCAAATGGACGCCGGAACAGGAGACCGTCTGGCCAACCGAGCGAAACTTTGTCGACGGCCAGAAGTTCTCGACCGAACAGTTCATCGCCGACGTGATCGCCGACGTGTCCACGCTGGCGAAGATTGATCCGCAGCAGATCTTCACGTTGAGCTGGTCATCCGGCGGGCCGGCGGCGTACGCTGCGGCGCTGCAGCCGTCTTCGCCCATTCGCGGGTCGTTCATCGCCATGTCGGTCTTCAAGCCCGAGATTCTACCGCCGCTCGAGAACGGCAAGGGCCGGGCTTTCTACATCTACCACTCGCCCGAAGACAAGTCCTGTCCGCCGCGCATGGCCAAACAGGCGTTCGAGCAGCTTCGCAAAGCGGGAGCGCTGGTTCGGCAGGTTGAATACAAGGGCGGGCACGGCTGGCATGGCAACGTGTACGAAGACATGCAGGCCGGCATCATCTGGCTGCAGCGCACGGCGCGCAGCGGAAAGACCGCCGCCGCCCCGCGCGACAAGCCCGCCGAGCCGCCCGCTCCCACAACCGCCGAAGCCGCCCCCGCGGCCCGGCGGAATCTGGCGGCCAATGGCGGCTTCGAAGAGGGTCTCGGCACCTGGATGACGATCAACAACTCAAACAACAGCGCGTTCGAGCTCGACACCGAGCAGAAAAAGGAGGGAGCGCAATCACTGCGCCTCAAACGCAGCGGAACCGGGCAGTTCGACGTCTTGCGGCTGAACGTACCCGAGCTTGGCGCGCCGGTCTCGCTGGCCGTCTCGGCCTGGGTGCGCGGCGAGAAGGTGTCGAATGCCTATTTCAAGTTCTACATGTACGACGCGGCCGGCAAGTCGCTCATCGACGACGTCGACATCCGCAGGATGACCGGCAACTCCGACTGGCGGCAGGTGCGCAAGACCTTCGGCGTGCCGGACGGTGCGGTCTCGGCGGCGGTGATGTTCGTGATGGCGGGTGACGGGACGCTGTGGGTCGATGACGTGCGCGTCGAGGTCGTGGCCGAAAGGGAGAAGAAGTAGTATGAGCACCAGGCATCGTGCCGCGTCATGGTCGGGGCTGCTGCTGCTGGCGGGCTGCGGACTCGGCAGCGAAGACGGCTTCGCGCCGCTGACGCCCACTGACAATTTTCACGTCATCAAGGCCGGTCAGGCGTATCGTTCCGCACAGATCGACGCGCAGACGCTTCGCACGCTGATCGAGTCGCTCCAGGTCCGCACCGTCCTCAACCTGCGCGGACCCAACGAACAGGCCGCCTGGTACCAGGCTGAGCGCGACGTCTGCGCCGAGCTGGACGTGACGATGATCGACGTGGCGATGAGCGCCCGCGAACTCCCCTCGCGCGACACGCTGCTGGCGCTGTTCGACGCTCTGGCGGCGGCCGAGCTTCCGCTGCTGATTCATTGCCGCGCTGGGGCCGACCGCACTGGGGCCGTCTCGGCCATCTGGCGCATGCAGGTTGCGGGCGATTCGCGCGAAGCCGCCCGCGACGAACTCTCGACCGCTTTCGGCCACTTCGCCTTCGCGACGCCCGAGATGGACGCGCTGGTCGCGATGTTTATGCCCGAGCGCGACTGGATTCTCAACGACTATCCGGTCGACTGAAGAGCCTCGTTTCGCGCAGCGTGCCTGGGAAACCGCGGGGATACGGCGCGTGCGGGCGAGACGCCCGCACTACCCAGGCGCGAAGTAGCTCCGTTTTCGAATCGCTACCGCGGCGCCGTGACGCGAAACGTCGCCCGGCTCTCCGCCGCGCAGTCCGCCAGCTTGTCCACCAGCGTGATCTTCAGCACGTACGTGCCCGGCGAGAGCGTCGCCGGCAGCCGCACCAGTCGGGGGATGAAGCAGTCGTGGCGGCGATTGCGGCAGCGGTCGACGATGCCGCTGTCGCGCAGCTCGAGCACGGCGTCGCCCGCGGCGGTGAGGATGGTCGTGCGCATATCGAAGAGCGTGTGATAGTGGGCGTCGTCGCGCTGCTCGCTGCGGAAGTTCCGCACCTCAACGTACGCCACGAATTCCGCCGCCTCGCCGCTGGCGAATTCGGCCGGCTCGATCGGCTGGAATTGGCCAAAGCCGCGCACCTCGCTGCACAGCGCGGGCGTGGAGATCTCCACGGCGCTGCCCGAGCGCAGCGTGTCGACCAGCGGTTCGAGCGACTCCAGCGCGCTGCGGTTGGCGCTTTGCGGATCGCCCAGGTGCCCTTCGCGGATGGCGATCACCGCGTCGACGATCCGCCTGGCCATCTCGCGCTGCGCGTCCGTCGCCACGTCGAGCGGCCGGCGGGCCTGCTCATAGTCGCCCAGCATCAGCCGCATCAGCCGCGCGTCGACCTGCCGGCGGAACGACGGCTCGCGCTCCGCCTCGCTCAGCCAGTGATCCACCAGGTCGGCCAGAGTGCGCGCATCGGCAGGATTCGCCGCGGCCGCCGGCGCGTTGACGCGTGGCGGTTGGTCGCCGGCGGGCGCGGTCAGCGTCGCGGGCTCGCCGATGCCGCGGGCCGCCACCGCCGTGATCGCCGGCGCCTCGGTGGGAGCCGCCGGCTGGGCGGTGTCCGCGCCGCCCGGCGCTGCGTCCTGAGGCGGTGTGGCCTCGGCGGCCGCCGGCTGCGTCGCCGTGGTGGGCTGCTCAGGCGCCGGCGCCGCCCGCTCATCCTGTGCGGTCACGAACTCGCGACGTGCGTGCCGCGCCGACTCCGCCCGTGTTCGCGCCGCGACGGCCGCGGCGGCGGCCTCCAGCCGCGCGATGTAGTCCATGACGCGCTGCTCGACCGGATCGAGCGCCGGCTGGCTGGCCGCGGTGGCGTCGACGATGACCGGAGGCTCGCTCGACTCCGCTGGTTCGGCCGCGGGCGAATCGCCGCGCACGCGCGATCCGCCGCCCGGCATTACGCAACCCGTCAGCATCGTCAGGGTCGCGAGGACCCCGCAGAATCGTCGTATGGCATCCATGCCGAAAACTCCACGCATCCGCCGCCGGCGCACGCTATGGCGGGTTCCGTCCCGCCGCGGCACCGGCCGGCACTCAACCGGCGGTCTCGACCACGAACCGCTCGATGCTCGTCTCCATCGATCGCAGGCCGAGTTTCGTTCGCATGTCCAGCTCCGCCAGCGCTGCCAGCGCCCGCGTCAGCCGCGCCGGCGGAAACCGCCGCATCTGTTCCTTCAATTCCGCCTCGCGGCGGAACATCATGACCTTGGGCGCGATGGCGCTGATCGACGCGCCCTCGGCCGCCATCTGGTGCGCCGTCAGCAGCCGCCGCACGACGTACGCCACGCCGCCCAGCGCCTTGAAAATCCCGGCTGGGTCGGTCGAGGTGACCTGATCCCAGAGCCGGAGAGCGTCTCCGGCGCGGCCGGCGAGCGCGGCGTCCATGACAGCGAAGACCTTCTCCTCGCGGCTCGATCCGACGATCGCCGTCACGTCCTCGTCGCTGATCTCCGGCCGGTTTCCGACGTACAAGCAGAGCTTGTCGACCTCTCCCGCGAGAATGCCCTGCTCGACGCCCACGAGATCGATCAGCCGCGAAGCCGCCCCCGCCGCGACACGCTTCCCGCCAGCCCGCACGCGGCCCAGCACGAAGTCGACCGCGCCGCTAGCGTTCAACTTGCGGCACTCGATCAGCTCGCCACCCGCGCTGGCCGCCGCCTTGTGCAGCCGCGTGGTCTTCGGAAACGTCTTGCACTCCAGGATCAGCGTTCCCGTCGCGGCCGGATTCTGCACGTAGCGCTCCAGCGCCTCGCGATGCGCCTGCACGAACGGGTCGGCGTCGCGGATCACCACCACCCGCCGGTCCGTCAGAAACGGCAGCGTCCGCAGCTCGTCCGCGACCGTCGCGAAATCCACGGCGGCCGCTTCGCCGCCCCGGCCCGCGTCAAACTCGCACAGCGCCATGGTCCGGTCGACGTCGGGAGGCAGCAGCCGCTCGAGCACGCGCCGGAGCGCGTCGGCCTTCTGAAATCGCTCGTCGCCGAAGATCACAACGATCGGCGGCTGGCCCGCCTTGTGCGTCGTCATCTGCTTTCTTCCTTCGATTCCGCGGCCCGACGTGCCGGACCCAGCAGCCGCAGCCGCCGCTGCACGCCTTCGGTCACGCTCGGCGGGACGTCCTTGATTCCCAGCGCCCGATTCCACGCCCGCAGTGCCTCGCCGGTTTCTCCCAGCCGGTGCTCAACGTCGCCGAGGTGCATCCAGGCGTCGGCCGATTCGGGCGAGAGCGCCAGCAGGCGCTTCAGGTGCTCACGCGCCTGGGGATAACGTCTCCGCGTCGCGTCCACAAGTGCCAGCCCCTCGATGGCCGCCAGATGATCCGCTCTCCGCCGAACCGCTGCCTCGTAGCGCTCCGCGGCCTGGTCGTAACGCCCGGTCCGATACAGGGCGCTACCGAGCGAGACGAGCAGGTCGGCGTCGTCGGGTGCGCTGCGCAGCGCCTCTTCGAGCCGCGCCGCCGCCAGCTCGTATTCGCCGACGTCCAGATGCTGCTGCGCCAGCGTGCGGAGTCGCTCCGTCTGGCGCTGGTCTCCCGTTTCCGGTTCGCGCGGCTCGCCGTCGCCTGCCGCGGCACTGCCGTTTGGGCCGGAATCCGGCGTGAGGGAGACCGGCGCGACGGGTTTGACCGGCTCGACGTCGGGTTTCGCGTCATGACCCGCACCGTCCGCAGTCCTTGCTGGTTCCTGGTGTGCCTCGTTCGTCGTCGGCGAGTGCGGCTCAATCTCCTCGACCTGGACGCGCTCGATCGTCTCGATCGCCGAATTCCCCGCCCGGTCGCTCGCGACCAGCCGCACGGCGCTCACGGTCTGGTACGCGGCCGGCAGGTCGCACACCACCCAGCCGTCGCGCAGCTCGCCGCTGCCCGCGTCCACCCAGCTTCCGTCCGCTCCACGCGCGAACAGCCGCAGCCCTTGCGACCCCAGATTCTCCTCGACCACGCTCGCACGCACCCGCAGCGAACTGTGCAGCCCCGCCACCGTGCGCAGACACGCCTCGTGCAGTTGAAGCACCGGCGGCGTCAGGTCGACGCGAACACGGATGTGCGGTGGTGTGGCGGCGGCAGGTGGTACCGACGAGGCCCCGGCAGCGTTTTCGGCGACCAGGAAGTACCCGAATTCCCCTTCTCCCGGCGCGCGCACGGCGACCGATGCGCCCAGATGCTCGAACGGCTCAAGCTCTTCCCAGTGCGCCCCACCGTCAGGCGTGCACCACACGCGGATCCGCTCGATGGATGCCTGGTTTCCCAGCGCGATCGACAGCACGATCTCGCGGCTCGCTACGTCGCGCAACGCCGCTTGCGGCCCGTCCGCCGACGCCGGGCGCGCTGCGAGATACACGGCGATTCCGAAAAACACAGCGCGCCGCACGGCGAGCCTCCCTGCTCAGTGCGTCGGCCCGTGCGCGCGATCCAGCCGCGCACAAACCTCAGCGGACGAGTGACCTATCGGCAGCGCGGCGCCGCGCGGCCGCGGCATCGCGCCGCGGTTGCGCCGCGCAGGCGCAAACTCCGCGCGGCGCTGTCCGATAAGCGCCGTCCCCGCCGCGCCGCGCGATATTGAATACTTCCCTTTCGAGCCGATTGCTCCGCGCGAGCCGCCGCTGCTTATCGGCCCGCTCTGCCGCGACGACCGGGCCGCACGCGGTCGTGGAGCGGCGGAATGAAGCCGCACGCTCCCGGAGTCGATAACGCTGACGGCCACGGACCGCGCGTGGCGCGCCTCTGTGTTCGCGGTGAGCAACCGTCGAGGGTCATGACGATGCGAAATGTCTGGACGAAAGTTCTTATCGCCGCCGGCGTGGTCGCAGCCTATTCGCTCTCGCCGCGCGCTGCGGCCCAGAGTTATCGCGCCACGCAGCTCACCGGGGACACCGGTACGCCCAGCGAAGCGTATGGGACCAACGCGTACGGGTCGGCGGTCGGACGCCTGCCGATCCTGCCGCAGGCCGAGGGCGAGTACCCGATGGCCTTCCACTGGCAGAGCGATCAGCTCGTCGATCTGGGATTCAGCGTCAAGTTCCACCAGATCTACAACACCTATCGCGGCGAGGCTTTTGAGGTCTCCGACGCCGACCAGATCGTCGGTGGCGGCTGGATCCGCATCCAGCTCGGCGACGAGACCGTCTACATCCTTAACGCGTTCATTTTCCGCCCGGCCGTTCAGACCGACCTGTCCTCGCCCTATCCCGGCGACGCGATCGCCAACCTGGGCACGCTCGGCGCGCCGCTGGTCGGACGCAACAGCGCCGCGGTCGGCATCAACAATCGCAACATGGTGGTCGGCTGGGCCGACGTTGACACCGACAAGGGCATCACGCACGCCTTTCTGGTGACGCCTTCCAACGGGGTCTATAACGTCGACGCCAACAGCGATTCGATCAACGACCTGCTCGTCGATCTGGGAACGCTGGGCCGCGCCGACGGCACGAGCAGCGCCACGGCGGTGAACGACAGCGGGCAGGTGGTCGGCTACTCGTACATCGCGACGGCGGCCTCGGTCGACAGCGCCTATCACGCCTTCCTGATCAACCCGGTCGACAGCGACGCCGACGGCAACCCCGATACCTGGGTCCGCGACGTGAACGCCGACGGCCGCAACGACCTCATGACCGATCTCGGCACGCTCGCCGGAACCAGCGGTAATAGCTGGGGACGCGGCATCAACGACAGCGGCGTGATCGTCGGCGAGTCCGACACGTCGGACTTCCGCACCCGCGCCTTCAAGTACGAGGGCGGTGTGATGACCGACCTGGGAGCGCTGGGCGGCGAGTACAGCAGCGCCAGCCGCGTCAACAACCTTGGCCAGGTCGTCGGCTGGGCCGAAGACGCCCAGGGCCGCCGCCGCGCCTTCCTCTGGCAGAACGGCCAGATGATCGACCTCAACTCGACGCTCGTCGCCGCCACAACTATCACGCTAAACGAAGCCCGCGACATCAACGACAGCGGCGTGATCGTCGGCTGGGGCACGCTCAAGAGCAATCCGGACGGCGATCCGCTGGCCTTCGTCCTGCGGCCGGCGCTGGCCGACGATGATTCCGACGGAACCAGCGACGGCGACGTCGATGGAACGCCTTCGACCGTCGTCGATGGAACCACCAGCAGCACGCTCAGCCTGCTGCCGCTCCTGCCGGACGGTTCGCTCTCGACCGCCGACCCCGACGGGAGTGGCGAAGACGGCGAAGTTCAGCCGACGTCGACGTGCGGCGTCGGCACGCTCGGTGTGATGCCGCTGACGCTGGCGTGCCTGGCCGGCATGCGCCGCCGGCAGCGCCATTCACGCTGATCCGCCGGCGACGAACCAGCACAAGATACACGCCGCCCCGGCAGCGCTCGTGCGAGTGCTGCCGGGGCGGGTCGTTTCGCAACGAAAGCGCGGCGGCTCGGTGCTGCGCCCGGCTCCGCTCACGTCGCCGACTTCGCGTAAATCACCAGCGACCACTCCCCGCCAAGCGGGTTGTGCATCGCGCGCGTCTCGATCCAGCGCAACCCCAGACGCCGCGCCGTCCCCGCCGCCGCCGCCAACTCGTCGCGCACGTCCGGCGATTTGGCCAGCAAGAGCCGTCCGCCTGCCTCGACGAATCCCGCCGCGTAACCGAGCAGCCGCGTCAACGGCGCGACCGCCCGCGCCACCAGCGCGTCATACCGCCCGTGATGCTCCGGCTGCCCGCCCAGCACTTCCCCGCGTCCGCACACGACGCGTGCGTTGGCGATTCCCACCGCCGCGACGATCCGCTCGACGGCGGCGCACTTCTTTCGAACTGAGTCGACCAGCGTGAAGCGGACGGCGGGCATGCTGATCGCCAGCGGCAGGCCAGGAACGCCGCCGCCCGTGCCCAGATCGACCACTTGCGCGGTCGGACGTTCGCGCAGCGGCTCAGCCAGTTGCAGGCTCTCGACCACGTGCCGCTTCCACACGTCGTCGCGCCGCCGCAGCGCCGTCAGATTGTGAATTGTGTTTTCCCGCAGGAGTGCGTCAACGAACCGCGCGAGGCGTTCGAACGCCTCCGGGCTGATCGGGCCGGCCGCCCGGCTGAATTCGCTGAGTTCCACACGCTCTGCTCGCCGATCCGCACCTGGTGTACGAACAGAACCCACCACGCGAGTGGTGGGTTCAGCGGCCCGCACTCGCGTGCGGGGTTCTGATAGGCGCTCCAAAGCAGAACGCTAGTCGGAGGTCTGCCCATCGGCGGCCCGGCGCGGCGGATGATCCGCGCCGACGGCCGATATCTCCGACATCTGCTGCTTCATCAGCCGCCCGACCTTGAACTTGACCGTCCGCTTGCTGGGCACCTGCACCGGCTCGAGCGTCTTGGGATTCTGCGCGACCCGGGCAGCCCGGTCCTTGACTTCAAAGACGCCGAAGTCGCGAAATTCCAGCCGGTTGCCGTGACCCAACTCACCGATGATTTCATCCAGAAACTGCTGCACGATCCGTTTCACGAGCACGCGCTTGCAAGCCGACTGCTCCGCAATCCGATCGATCAGTTCTTTCTTGGTGACGGTCTTCATCGCTGTCCCCAGCCGTCGGCGGCACTCAGCCCGGCCGTTGCGTTCCGGGCCTGCCGATCAGGCCGCCGAACGACTTGGTTTCCTTCAACTTACGACGGATATGGTACGTCATCCACAGAGCGGTATCAAGCGGAATTACTTTACTTGCAACAGGTTAGGCGCGCAATCGGTCGAAATGTCAAGTCGGCGCGCGCCACAAGTCCGATTCACCCCGCGGCCGCCGCCGACCCGTGTCGCCCGCGCCCGCTCACGGCCCGACGGGCCTCGACCTTTGCGGCGGGCTGCCGTCCGGGCGGAATGGCAACCTTGAGCACCTGCTCCACGCGCTCGGCGAAAACGAATCGCAGTTCTTTCTGGACCTCGGGCGGCACGTCGACCAGGTCGGCCTGGTTCCGGGCCGGCAGAATCACCGTCCGAATACCCGCGCGGTGCGCCGCCAGCACTTTTTCCTTCACACCCCCGATTGGCAGGACCAGGCCGCGGAGCGTGATCTCCCCGGTCATGGCCACCAACGGGTCGGCGACACGCTCGGTGAGCAGCGACACGATCGACGTCAGCATCGCCACCCCCGCCGACGGCCCGTCTTTCGGAATCCCGCCGGCCGGCACGTGGATGTGGATATCGGTCTTGTCGTGACTGAAGTGCGTGATGCCGAACTCCTTGCCACGCGAGCGCACCAGACTCAGCGCCGCCTGCGCCGACTCGCGCATGACGTCCCCGATCTGTCCGGTAAGCTGAAATCCCCCGTTGCCGCTCATCGCGGTTGACTCGACGAAAATGATCTCGCCGCCCACCGGCGTGTAGGCCAACCCGGTCGCGACGCCGGGAGTGCTGGTGCGCAGGGCCAACTCCGGTTCGTAGCGCGGCGGGCCGAGAAACTCGCTGAGCGATTCGACGGTGATGACGGTTTGGTGCGCGTCGCCGCGCGCCACGTTGGCGGCGACGGCGCGGCAGATGGAAGCGATGGTGCGATCGAGATTTCGGACGCCGGCGTCGCGCGTATAGGACTCGATGATGGCGCGGAGCGCGTCGTCCGGGAACTTCAGCTCGACGTCGGCGAGTCCGTTTTCCTCTTTCTGGCGCGGGACGAGGTAGCGTTTGGCGATCTCGAGCTTCTCGGACGTTGTGTAGCCGGGAAGGTCGATAACCTCCATACGGTCGCGCAGGGCCGGCGAGACGGGCTCCATGTAGTTGGCGGTGCCGATGAACATGACGCGCGTCAGATCGAACGGCACGCCGAGGTAGTGGTCGGTGAACGTGTGGTTCTGGGACGGGTCGAGGACTTCGAGCAGAGCGGAGGCGGGGTCGCCGCGGAAGTCGGCGCCGATCTTGTCCATCTCGTCGAGCATGATGACGGGGTTGCGCACGCCGACCTTGCGGATTTCCTGGACGAGTCGTCCGGGGATAGCGCCAATGTAGGTTCGGCGGTGGCCGCGGATGTCGGCCTCGTCGCGAACGCCGCCGAGGGAGATGCGGATAAATTTTCGGCCGAGGGCGCGGGCGATGGACTGTCCGAGCGAAGTTTTTCCGACGCCGGGGGGGCCGGCGAAGCAGAGGATGGGGCTTTTTCCGTCGGGTTTGAGTTTTCGGACGGCGAGGTATTCGAGGATGCGTTTCTTGATTTTCTCGAGTCCGTAGTGGTCGGCGGCGAGGACTTCCTGGGCGCGGTTCAGGTCGAGGTTATCGCTGGTTTCGGCGTGCCAGGGCATGTCGCAGAGCCAGTCGAGGTAGTCGCGGACGACGCTGCGTTCGGGCGAGGCGGCGGGGATGCGTTCGAGGCGGCCGAGTTCGCGGCGGGCCTCGGCGAGCACCGGTTCGGGCATCTGGGCGGCGTCGATCCGGGCGCTCAGCTCGGCCAGCTCGGCGGCGGAGGAGTCGCCCTCGCCGAGCTCTTTCTGGATGGCCTTCATCTGCTCGTGGAGGAAATACTCGCGCTGGGTCTTGTCGACCTGGGTCTTGACGTCGCTCTGGATCTTCTGCGAGAGCTGGAGGATTTCGAGCTGGTTGTTAAGCGTGGCGTTGACCTTGCGGAAACGGTCGACGACGTCGAAGGTTTCGAGCAGCTCCTGCTTCTGGACCAGGCCGAGCGAGAGGTTGGCGGAGAGGTAGTCGGCCAGGGCGCCGGGCTTGTCGATGCTGTTGAGAATGGTGGCGGCTTCGTCTGGCACGTTCGGGCTGAGCTCGATGACCTGGGCGGCCAGGTCGCGGGCCGAGTAGATCATGGCCTCGAGCTCGATGCTGCCGGCGGCGCGGTCGTCGCGCGGCTGGATGCGCGCGGTCCAGTAGGGCTCGCGGGCGGCGAACTCGATGATGCCGGCGCGCAGCAGGCCGTGCACCAGGATCGTGTGCGAGCCGTCGGGCATGCGCAGCAGCTTGAGCGCGCGGCAGGCCGTCCCGACGCGGTAAATGTCGTCGATGTCGGGGTCTTCGGTGTCCTCGCGGCGCTGGGCGCAGGCCACCAGCAGCTTGTCGCCGGCGAATACGTCGTCGATCAGCCGCTTGGATTTGTCGCGCGAGACGCTGAGCGGCATGACCGTGCCGGGGAAGACCACGACGTTGCGGACGGGCAGGACGGGCAGCACGTCGGGCAGGCGGACGGCATCCTCGTCGTCGTCGACGACCTCGGCCAGGGCCGTTTCGGGCGGCGCGGCGCTCGGCGTTTCGTCGGCGTCGGCGGCTGTTACTTTTTCCGCAGCGTGATCCATAGAAATCCTCGGTTCGCGTCGCTGTAATCGGCCTCGATGTGCTCGACGTCGATCGCCTCGGGCAGGTCGATCTCACGGCGGAACGGCCCTTCGTCGATCTCGACCACGTGGATGCACAGTTCGCCCTCGCTGGGGCGCGGCATGTCGCGCTGTCCGTAGAGCGTCACGCGGCGGTCGCCTTCGCACTGCACGTGGATGTCGGCGGCGCTCATGCCGGCCAGCTCGACACAGACGTGATAGGCGCCGCTGGATTCATAGACGTTCGTGGCCGGCTGCCAGGCGCGGGCGTCGCGGAACTGCACGAAGCTGCGCGAGAGCATCTCCTGCATGATGTCGTCGACGTCGCGGCACCACTCGTCCATCCCGTCCTCGGAGCCGAACTTCCGGATTGACATGCGGGCACCCAAAACCAGGATCGCCCGGCGCGGCCCGTATGCTCCCGATTCTGCGACTGCGGCCGGGCACGGGCACTTCGCCGGGGCGCCAACTGGCCGTACCATGATAACTGGCGAGGCACGGAAGCGCAACACGGCAGCCGGCAGGCATGCGGCGCAGGCCGAACTCCGCAGCGGAAAGTGACGAGAGCAACGATGACACGCGAGACGCCGACGGTTCGAATGTTCGCCGGCATTCCGGCACACAACCTGGCCCTGTATCACCAGATTCGATTTCACGCCGGCGATCCGGCGGCGTTGCTGGAGTTCGACGGCGACGGGCGGCGTGAGCGGCTGCTGATCATCCGCTCGATCGAGGTGGAGCGTGCGCGGCGGCAGGCGCGGGCCGATCGCGTCGCGGCGCCGCAGGACTACGCCCCGGCCGGCGGGTTGGCCGGCGATCACGAGCTGTCGACGGCTCAGGCGGTGGCCGAGTGTCTGCGGCGGTCGGGCGCGCGGCGTGTGGTGGCGGACCGGACGCTGCCGTTCATCTTCGCACACTACGTCCGCGAGGCCGGCATCGCGATCGACTGCGACCCGAACATGGGCGTGCGCGAGCGGCGGGCAAAGGACGCGGGCGAGGTCGCGGCGATCCGCGAAGCGCAGGGAGTGACCGAAGAGATCATGCGGATCGCGTGCGAGACTGTTGCGCGAGCGACTGTGGGCGCGGGGGGCGTGCTGATGGCCGACGGTCAGCCGCTGAGCGCCGAACGCGTCCGCGCGATGATCGACGTCTGGCTGCTGGAGCGCGGCTACGTCAATCCGGCCTGCATCGTCGCGCCGGGCCGCTGCGGCGGCGACTGCCACGAGCGCGGCAGCGGGCCGATCCGCACGCACGAGCCGGTGATCATCGACATCTTTCCGTGCAACCGCCAGACGCACTACTGCGGGGACTGCACGCGCACGGTCGTGCACGGCGAGGCGCCCGAGGCGGTGCGGCGGATGCACGCGGCGGTGGCGGCGGCGAAGCGCGAGGCTATGACGGCGATCCGCGCCGGGGTGCGCGGGCACGACGTGAACGAGGCGACCCGCCGCGTGATTCGGTCGCACGGCTACGACGTCAGCCTGCCGCCGGAAGGCGCGCCGGAGACATACTGCGCGATGACGCACGGGACGGGGCACGGCGTGGGGCTGGACGTTCACGAGCCGCCGCTGCTGGCGGAGAACGGCGACGCGCTGATCGTGGGGGACGTGGTGACGGTGGAGCCGGGGCTGTACTGCAAGGCGGTGGGGGGCGTGCGGATCGAGGACGTGGTGGCGGTGACCGCGGACGGCTGCGAGAACCTGAACCGGTTGCCGGAGGGGCTGGACTGGCGCTAGTCTCCCGAGTCGGCGATTGACTCCATTACTGGGAGGTGCAAAGCCCCGCGTTACACGTGCAAACCACAGGTATGCACTACGCGTACAAACCAGAGGTTTTGCACTACGCGTGGCATGGAGGAGCGTCGGAGTGCGCTGGCGGCGAGCGAGTGGTGAGGTGGCGGCTGTTGCGTGGCTCGGTCTGATCGCCGGGGCCATTGCCGGGTGCGCCGGGCCGGGGCCGCGGCTGTTTCCGCCGGCGGCGCTGGATGAGCTTTCCATCGGCGCGGGGTGTGTTGAGCGGCGCTATGACACCAACGGCGATGGCCGGCCGGACCGGGCCGAACGACTGGGCGCGAGCGGGCGCGTCGAGACGCTGTGCTACGACGCGGACCAGGACGGCTCGTACGAGGAGCAGGTGGAGCTGAGCGCGATCCCGGCGGCCGAACGGCGCGACGTCATTCTGCTGCTCGACAGCGTGCCGCACGGTCTGGTGGAGGATGCCTGGTCGCGGGGGCGGCTGCGGTTGTTTGGGCGGCCGGCGCGCGTTGTCAGCCCGTTTCCGGTGATGACGGACGTGGCCTACTCCGACCTGCTGGGGACGACGCCTGTTCCGGCGGCGGAATCCGAGTATTTTGACGGGGACCGGCTGCGGAACGGCTACGCGGTCTACCTGCGGCATGGGAACACGCCGTGGCAGCGGTTCGTGACGTACCGGCTCTCATCGGCGGCGCATCCGTTGGCGTACACGCGCTCGTACGACTGGTATCTGCACGAGCTGGGCCGCATTGAGCGCGGTCTGGAGGATTCGGAGGGCCGGTTCGTCGGCTACAGCGTCGGCACATCGGCGCTGGGGGCACAGAACGGGCGAAACGGGCACGTTGCGGGGCTGGTTGAGCTTGATCGCTTCTGCCAGGAGCTGATGTTCCGCGCGCACGGCCGGCTGCGGATCACGCTCGTGTCAGATCATGGGCACAATCTGATCAAGAGCCGCCGCGTGCCGCTGAGCGAGATGCTGGCGCGGTTCGGCTACCGCGTCGGCGAGCGCCTTCGAAGCGAGAACGACGTGGTGGTGGCGGAATTCGGCATCGTGACGTATGCGTCGATCTGGACGCCCAGGCCGGCGGACGTGGCCCGCGACGCGGTCGCGATCGAGGGCATCGAGCTGGCGGCGTATCGCGACGCGGACGGCGACGTGGTGGTGATTGACCGCGCGGGCCGGGCGCGGATTCGGCGACGCGAACTTGAGACGCGTGACGCAGACGGTGCGAACGAGGCGGCGCGCAGCGCGTTTTCGTACGATTGCGAGCGGGGCGACCCGCTGCGGCTGCGGGCGGTGTGGGACGATCTGGCGGCGCGCGGCCAGGTCGACGCGGAGGGCTTCGTTGACGACCGAACGCTCTGCGATGCGACGCTCGAGACCGACTTTCCAGATGCGGTGCGGCGGATGTGGCGGGCGTTTCACGGGCTGATGGAGCACACGCCCGACGTGATGCTTTCGGTGCAGGACGGCTGGCACTGCGGCAGCGCGCTGATGACACGGGTGCTGCCGCTTTCGGCGGCGCACGGCAGCCTGCGGGGCAGCAGCACGTTCGCGTTCGCGGCGACGACCGCGGGCGAGCTGCCGGCGACGGTTCGGATGGACGAGCTTGGCGGGCGATTGCGCGCGCTCGGCGTTGATATGCCCGACGCGCGTGGGGATCGCCGGGATTGACGGGCGGCGCGCGCCAGGACAGGGGGTCAGGGCGCCCGACTCCGCGGCGCCGGCTGAGCGGCGGAGGCGACGAGGTGGTCGAGCTCGCCGGGCTGTGTCAGCAGCGTCTGGCGTTTGAATTGGTCCTGCCGGCCGCCGCGGGCGGCCAGCGCGGCGGCGTCGATGGCGGCGACTGTGCCGCGGGGAACGATTACGACCTCCAGCGGAGCGAGGCGCAGCGATCTGCGCCGCGACGAATATTCGGCGTTCTGTTCCTGGAGAGCCGCGTCGAATGCCGCCGCGATCGTTGGATCGGGGACGGCGCATTCCAGCGCCAGGCGATAGCAGGGCGGATCGGCCCAATGCGGTCCGAGGAGGAATTCGAATTCCGGCACCGCCCGGGTTTGTGCGACGCTCAGCGCGGCCGCGATGACCTGGTTCTCGGTCAGCTTTTCGCCGGCGATGGAGGCGACGCGGCCGGCGCGGTGCAGGAATTCGAGCAGGGGCGTGCCGTCGAGCGATCCGCGGACGGCGACGACGTCGTCGAGGCGGTAACGAATGAGGCCCGAGAAGTTGGTGAGCACGACGACGTAGGATTCGCCGACCGACAGCTCATCGGCGAGCAGCGTGGCGGGGTTTTCCTGTTCGGCGGCGGAGAGTGGGATGAACTCGAAGAACGCGGCGCGCGGGTCGAGCGGGCCAAACGGCACATCGTCGTCAAGCGGGATCGTGACGCGGCCCTCGCTGGCGAGCAACCCGATGTCGCGGACCGGCACGTCGCCGAAAAAACGGCGGAGAAGCGGCAGGTAGAGGCCCATGCTCCCGCCGGTCCAGCACGCCAGCACTTCGATCCGCCAGTAGTCGCGCGGGTGTAGGTGTCCGTGGATGCTGCGAATCTGCTCGAGCTGTTGCGCGCGGCTCGGGTCGGGGCGGAGGCGGGCGGCGAGTGCTGAGGAAAGCGCCGGGCCGGCCGCGCCGTGCGGCGCGAGCGTGCCGTCGCGCACGTCGCGAATCAGCGTCTCGGATTCCTCATCGACCACGCGGGCCATCTGAATCAGCGTCGCAGGATTGGCGGTGACGGCCCATGAGACGTCGCGTTGCACGCCGAAGCGCATCAGCGCGTAGTAGCGGGCGCGCGCGTCGTCGATGGCCGCGATGGCCGGATCGCCAACATAGAATCGCCGCACGATCCGCTTCTGGGTGCGGGCCATGAGGCCGGTGATGGCGCCGCAGGGCAGGCCGCAGGGGGCGGATTGCTCGTCGTGCCTTCCGCTGATCTGGAGGATGTGCCGGAGGATGGCGCGGGGGTGGTCGGAGAGCAGCTTGAGGCCGAAGGTGTTCCAGCCACGCCGATAGTCGCGGACGAACTCGGGCGTGACGGGGACGTACTTGGGGGCCGCGGTCGTTCCGCTGCTCAGGGCGAACATCTCGACGCGCTGGCCGGGCGAGAAAAGCGCCGTGGTGTCGCCGTCCATGACCCGCTCGATGAGCGGGCGGACGTCTTCGTAGGTGGCGATCGGGCTGGCGGCGCGGAAGTCGGCGATGGAGCGGAGGCGCGCGAAGCGGCGCTGCCGGCCGAGCTCGCCGCCGGCAAGCCACGCGAGCAGCCGGCGAAGCGTGGCCGATTGCTCGTGGCGGATGTGGCGGAGCGAACGGCGGAAGCGGCGGTAGACGCCGGCGGCGTGCAGGCGAGCGGCGCGGGCGGCGAATCGTTCGAGCAGCGTGGGCATGCCGGCGGGCGTTTTCAGGCCGGGGCCCGTGGTGCGGCGACGAGCGCGGCGCCCGCCGTGGGGGCATCGCGTGTGATCGGCGCCGGCTGGGTCGGCCGGGCTGCAAGGTGGCGGTCGAAAAAAGCGGTAGTTCGGCGGGCGTATTGGGCGGGGTGGAGCGTGACGGCCTGGTTATGCCGCGCGCCGGGCGCGATCCAGAGCGAGCGCGGCTCGCCCGCAAGGGCATAGAGCTGCCGCGTCTGCTCGACGGGGATGTAGGAGTCGCGCTCGCCGTGAATGAAGAGAATCGGCCGCGGGATCATGCTCTGGATGGCGCGTCGGACGGATGGGAAGCGGCAGCCGAACTCGCGGCGAGCCAGACAGGTCACCGTCCAGCGCAGAAAGCGCCAGAAGGCGGGGTGATGGTTCTCATAGAGTACGCGGACGCTGGCGAAGATGTAGGCCCAGCGTCTCATGAAGTACTCGATCGCCACGTCGGTGCTGTAGGCCCCGTCGGCGACGATGGCGCGGACGTCGAGGTCCTCCTCGGCGGCGAGAATCGCGGCGCCGGCGCCGCGCGAGATGCCGAAGATTCCGACGAGCGGCGGGAGGCCGCGCTGCGTGAGCCAGAGTTTGGCGAGCGCGGTGGCGCCGCGGATGTCGTAGAGCTCGCGTTCGGTGACCCATTGCCGTGGGACGAAGCCCGTCTGCGTGCTGGACTGACCGTGGCCACGGAAGTCGAAGGTGAGGATTTCGTAGCCGACGTCGAGCAGCGGCCGGGCGTAGCGCGCGCAGGAGTGCATGTCGGCGCAGAATTCGTGCGCGAAGATGATCGTGCCGCGACGCGGAACGTGCGGCTCGGGCCGCAGCAGCATGCCCGCAAGCGACAGGCCGTCGAAGGCCGGAAACGTGATCGGCTCGCCGCGGACCGGCTCGTAGTCGAGCGGCGTGCGCGCGAGGGGCGGCGCGGTGTTGCGCAGAATGTTGAGCGAGATCAGGGCGTACTTGCGGATAACCAGGACGGGTACGACGACGAGGGTGGTGATGGTGAAGGCGATGACGACGATGGCCCAGTTGCGCGCCAGGATGTCGACGATGTACCAGGATGCGAGCATGGATGGGTTCGAATAATCCGCGTTCCCGAGGCCGGCGGCAAGGGGTCGGCCCCGGTTTGGGGCACGTCAGCGTCTGGCGAGGACGAGCTCGGCGATCTGGACGGCGTTCAGCGCGGCGCCCTTGAGGAGCTGGTCGCCGCAGCAGGTGAGCTGGATGCCGCGACGCTCGGGGATGGTGGGGTCGGAGCGGATGCGGCCGACAAGGACTTCGTCGCGGCCGGAGGCTTCGATCGGCATCGGAAAGTGGTTGGCGGCCCGATCGTCGACGACGCACACGCCCGGAGCGGCGGCAAGAATCTCGCGAACGGCGTGCTCGTCGATGGGCCGCGAGAACTCGATGGTCAGGTTTTCGAGGTGCGCCCGCAGCACCGGGACGCGCATGCAGGTTGGCGCGACGGCGAACTCGGGATCGTCGAAGATCCGCCGCGTTTCGGCCACCAGCTTGGTTTCTTCGAGGTTCAGGCCGTCGGGGCCGACCGCGGAGTTGTGGCTGAAGACGTTGAATGCGCACGGGTGTGCGAAGACCTCGCGGCGCGGCGGGCGGCCGGCGAGCACGTCGGCGGTCTGCGTGCGAAGCTCTTCCATGGCGCGGGCGCCAGCGCCGCTCACGGCTTGATACGTGCTGACGACGACGCGGCGGACGCGGTTCGCGCGGTGCAGCGGCCAAAGCGGCACCGCCATGATGATCGTCGAGCAGTTCGGATTGGCGATGATGCCGCGATGAGCGTCGGCGGCCTGCGGATTGACCTCGGGCACGACCAGCGGTACGCCCGAGTCCATGCGGAAAGCGGACGAGTTGTCGACGACCAGCGTTCCAGCCGCGGCCGCCGCCGGGGCGTATTCGCGGCTGATCGATGCCCCGGCCGAGAAGAGCGCCAGATCGACGCCGCGAAGCAATTCGGCCGTCAGTTCGCGGACGGTCTCGCGCCGGCCCAGCCACTCGACGCTGGTACCGGCGGAGCGGCGCGACGCGAGCAGCACATAGCGGTCGGCGGGGAAGCGGCGGCGCTCCAGCACGCGTCCGAATTCGGCTCCCACGGCGCCGGTGGCGCCGACGATCGCGACGGTTCGCATCGGGTGTCTCCTGATGTGGCGATTGTAGCGGCGCGACGGAGGTTCAGAACTGGACGCCGACGAACGGCTTGACGGCCAGGGCCGCGAGGATGGACACAATCAGGAAAGTGCCCCACCAGGGGATGTGGATGCCGAGGATCGGCGTCGAGCGCTCGGCATCGATGTAACGGATGCGGACTTCTTCGACGCCGGTTGACGGCGCGCAGGCGCGTTCCGCGGGGTAGAGCAGGCGGTCTGTGAAAGAACCGCCGGGGCGGAGGACGCTGGCCGGCATCAGGTCGGAAATCCGTTCGGCGGCGGCGACGGACTTTTCGATTGTCTGCGAACCAATCTTGAAGCGCAAGTTGTGGCGGCCGGGCGCGGTGGGGCGGATGCGCCACGAATAGGAGCGGCGCTCGATGTCGGGGATGGGCCGGGCGGGTTCGGCCTTGAGGCCCTCCGCGGAGAGCAGTTCGACCGCGGTGCGGGCGTTCCAGGCGTCGGGTGTCAGCCGCAGCTCGAGCACCGCGGCTTCGCCGGTGCGCAGCGGCCGATGCTGATACCAGACGCCGAGATGCGCCAGGATCAGGACGAAGGGGATGATCATGACGATCATGGGCGGGAGCGAGTGGAGCAGGCGCAGGGCGGTGTTTCCCATCAGGGCGAGCAGGCAGCGGAAGGTGACGCCCAACTCGTCCTTGAAGAGCTTGATGGCGAGCATGTTGGCGCGGATGCGGTCGGAGACGTGCCGCAGGGCGCGCTGGTTGGACGTATAGCGGAATGCCCAGGTCATCAGGCCGCCGGAGACCGCCGACCAGAGCACGAGCGCGATCCAGGCGGGCGCGCGTTCGAACGGGGCCATCAGGGCGCCGGCCAGCGCGAACAGCGGGGCGTTCAAAGCGTCGAGCAGCGTGGCGAACATCAGCGTGCGACTCCTGCACAGCGGGGCGCGCACCGACGTTCACGGCGCGTGGCGGCGGCACGAGCGAGAGACGGGAGCGGACTCACTCGATGTAACCCAGGCCGCGGAGGCGCTCTTCGACCTGCTCGTCGCTGCCGGCGGATTCGAGGCCGGCGACTTCGCGTTCGAGCACGTGGACGATGAATTCGTCGGTCGTGGCGTATCCGGCCCGCTTGGCCATTTCGGCCACGCGGTCGTACAGGGCTTTGTCGATCTTGATCTTGGGCGCGAACATGGGGTTACACCGTTCGGAAAGAGGTCTCTCAGGGAGTCTGGAAAATCACGCGGCCGCTCATGGTATCGGGTTTGGCGACGCCGAAGACCGCCAGCAGCGAGGGTGCCATATCGGCCAGGGTCGGGTCAGCGACGATCACTTTTCGATTCGTGAGCAGGCAGCCGGGGACGATGGCATGTGCAATGCAGTGGTCGCCGCTCCAGCGGTCGAGATTCGGCTCGATCAGCCGCTGCGAGATGCCGCCCAGGGCCGTGCCCCAGCTTCCGCGGTAGTTGGCCGCGTAGCCGACGAGCATGTCGGGCGCCACGAGCGGATCGGCGCCGGGGTAGACGTCTTCGGTGATGTACATCTTCTCGATGACCGGGTCGCCGGCTTCGCCGCGAATCTCCAGCATTTTGGCGGCGATCTCTTCCATGACGGCTCGTTTTTCCGCGGGCTTGACGATGCCCTTCTGTTCGCGGCCGGCCAGATTGATGAAGAGGCTGTTGATGCCCATGGCGTAGGCTTTGGTCTGTGACCAGTCGACACCGCTGAGCGTCGGGTAGAGGTGCGCGTTGGCGCGGTCGGCCACAGCTAGGTAGCCGTTGTTCATCAGCCAGGTGTTGACGTTGACTCCCCAGCGGAAACCTGAGAAGCCGTGATCGGACATGACGATGATCGTGTCGGTCTCGCGGAGCGTGTCGAGCGCTTCACCCAGCAGCCCGTCCATGCGGACGTAGAGGTCGTCGAGCACGCGGCCGTATTTCTCGGCCTCGCCGGGTTTGAGGCCCGGGTGCTGCGGGTCGCGGTCGCGCCAGAAAATGTGCGCGAGCTGGTCGGTGCTGCCGAAGTAGAAGAACAGGCAGCCGTGCGTGAATTCGGCGATGGCACGGCGATACTGGCGGACGCGCTCCTCGTGCAGCAGCGCGGCCTGCTGGAGAAACTCGTCCTCGGTCAGCGCACCGCGCCGCAGCGACGCGGTATCTTCGGGGATGCCGGTGGTGTAGTAGCGTCCGACGGCGCTGGCCACGTCGCCGGCGAAGCTGGCCGGCGTGCTGATCTCGTTGGCCGGCTGAAGCGGGTCGATGTTCAGCGGCGAGGCGTACAGCTCGACAACCGGATGGACCTTTCGCAGATAGAAGCGGACCATCGCCGGTATCTCGGTCGGCACCATCAGGGCCTGCACGGCCGGCTTGAGAGGAACGCCGGTGTCGAAGTTGAACGGGATCCACTCGCTCCATTCGCCCTGGGCGAGGATAATTGATTGTGCGATCTCGCGCGGGGGGGACTGCGTTGCGACGGTGCGGGCGTCCTGATCGTCGCGCGGCCGGAGAATGTCGATGCGGGCGACGTTTTCGGTCGGGTCGCGGACGACGTCGAATTCGACATTCATCTTGGGCGTGCGGTTGCGCTTCGGCCGCTTGAGGTGGTTGGTCGGTCCTTCCAGGATTGCCCGCCCGCGGTTCTCGATCATGCTGATGCGACGGAACATGCCTCCGCCGACGTCGCGGCCGGAGGCCGACTCCTGCTCGCTGAACATGAAGAACTCTCCCAGCGAGCCGCGCGTGTCCGGCGTGCCCATGCCCGAGATGCAGCAGAAGTCGCCGCTGCCGCGGGCTTTGCCAGGCGGGTAGTTGGCCGGCACGCGATAGACGGTGGTGTCGATGCCATGGGCGACCAGGTGGTTCCAGAATCTGTCGCCGTGACGCAGCGACAGTTGCTCCTCGCTCAGCAGCGGGATGCGCCAGTCCTTGCCCCAACCGCCCGACAGGTTGCCCCAGGGGATTTCGGTGCAGCCGAACAGATACCAGGGGGGGGCGGCCGCGACGATTTCGGATTCGGAGAACGCGGGCTCGACCACCAGACCGGGCGTCTCGGGCTTAAGCTTGCGGCGCAGAAAGTCGTAAATCTGATGCTTGCCGGGGTGGGCGCCCGAAATGAACGTGGCCCAGGCGACCGGGCTCTGCGGCGGCATGATGGTGCCGAGGGGCTTGAAGGTTCCCTGCGCGGCGAGGCGCGAGAAGTTGGGCAGCTTGCCGGCGTCCATCATGCCCTGAAGCATCTTGGGGTCGAGGCCGTCCATGCCGATGATGAGCAAGCGGCCGTCAGCCCCGTACACACTGGCGCGGGCCTCCACGTTGCAGCCGTGCAGTGCGAGCGTGCAGACCACCAGTGCGGTCGTCGCGACCGCGATCAGACACCAGCGAAGTGGATTGAGAGCCATGATTCTCCCGAACGGGCAACTGAGTCGCCCGCGATCACCTGGGCAGGTACGCGACCCGCCACACATCCGACCGGCCGACGGCCCGCCGCTGCAACGCCGCTAGGCGGAAACGGGTTCGCGCGGCTTGGCCGGCGGCGCTGGACTGGTCTCCACCACGGGGTCTGAGCCGCCGCTGGCGGCGGATTGCGCGCCGGGCAGCAACGATTTGCCGTCCATGTACTCGGGGGTGCTGAGGCCGAAGAGGTCGAGCACGGTCGGCGCGAGGTCGATGATGTTCGGCTGGTTGCTGGCCAGCTTCAGGCTGCTGAACAGCACGCCGGGAACCAGCGCCGGATGCATGCAGTGGTCGCCGCTCCAGGCCTTGTGATTATCGGAGAAAACGTCGGCGCCGCACTTTCCGACGGCGGCGTCCCACGAGACGCGGTAGCCGACGTTGTAGCCCATGATCAGATCGGGCGCCTCGTTGACGTAGGGGCCCTTGTAGACGGTGCGCTTGGGCGCGGCTTCCTGAATTCCGATTTCGCCGGTTTTCGCGTCGAGCAGCCCGGTCAGCTTCGCCTTGAGTTCGAGCGTCAGCTTCTGGGCCTCCTCGCCTGCGGCGACGATGCCCTGCGCCTCGCGGCCTTTCAGGTTGATGAAAATGCCGGCCAGACCGATGGCGTAGGCCCGGGTGTGCGACCAGTCGATGTCGGCCAGGTAGGGCTTGTCGGTGGTGCGTGCGCCGTCCTTGAGCGCCAGGTAGCCGTTCTGGAGCAGCCAGGCGTTCAGATCGACGCCGCGGCGAAACGTCTTGAAGCCGTGATCGGACATGACGAACAGCGCCGTGTTGTCGTCGAGCTTCGCAATTGTCCGGCCGACGAGATCGTCCATGCGGCGATACATGTCGGGGATGGTGTCGCGGTGGCTGGCGCGGCGCTCGGGCGGCAGGGCGGGGTGCTTGTCATCGAGAAAGCGCCAGAACATGTGTTGAATGCGGTCGGGGCCGTCGAAGACGCAGACCACGACGCCCTGCGAGACGCGCCGCAGCGTGTCGAAGAACATCCCTTCGCGCTCGGCGTGGATTTCGTAGGCCTGTTCGAGGAATTGATCCTCGGAAATGACGCCTTCGGAGAGCGACCAGGTGTCTTCGGCCAGACCGAGCGTCGAGAATGTCCCCAGAAGCCGCGCGAGATAGCACGAGTAGACGACCGGGTGCGAGATGGGCATGACCGGCTTGTCCGGGTCGATCTGGAGCGGCGTGCAGTACATCTCGAAGGGCGGCTCGACGCGCTTCAGAATCAGCCGGCAGACGCCGCGCACCTTGATGCCGGGCGCGGCGCGAAACGCAATCCGCACCCAGGCCGAGTGCTTGCCGACCTCCAGTGCGTGATCCTGTCCGTCGACGCGCAGGATGGCCGAGCCGTTGCGCCCCGCGCGGATCGAAAACGGCACGCGCAGCTCGGGGCGGCTCGTCCGCAGCGAATTAGCCGGTCCCTTGAAGTAGCTTTCGACGCGGTCGCCGCGGCGCTGCACGATGATCCGCTCGCCGCCGACGTCGCCGTCCATGGTCGCGCCGCCTTCGCCCTGCTCGGTATAGAACGAGAACATGCCTTGCGTGCCGCGCAGATCGGGCACGCACATCGCCGAGAGCTGCACCCCGTTGAAGCGATCGGGCGGGAACGTGATGGGCACGCGCAGGACGGCGCTGAAGATGCCGGCGTCGCCGAGGATTTTCCAGAACGGCTGACTCTTGCGCAGGGCGGCGATTTCGGGCTTACTGATGGGAATCAGGAACGGGCCGAGCTTGAGCTTGCGCTTGGGCTCGCGGATGCGGACCGACGAGATGGTGGGCCGATAGTCGAGCGGGTTGCGCTGGATGAAGTCGAAGATGTTGTGTTTGCCCGGATTGGTGCCGGTGCTGAACGACGACCACGCGACGGGCGAGAGCGGCGGCCAAGTCGTGCCGAGCCGCGTGTAGCAGCCGGCGGCCTTCAGCTTGGCAAGATTCGGCAGCTTGCCCTCGGCCAGGAACTGCTCGGTGAGCGACGGTTCGAGCCCGTCGAGACCGAGTATGACGAGGCGCTTGACCTTGGCTTTGCGATATCGGCCGCGGCCGCGAATCAGCCGCCACAGCCAGCGGATCGGCCAGGTGATGGCGGCGAGGAAGGCGGCGAAGAGCGTGCCGATAACGGTGAGGACGGAGCCGACGACGGCAATTCCCGCGCCGGGTCCGATATAGGCGTGCGCGAACCCGGGATAATCGGACGACGGCGGAGCGAGAGTCGCCAGCAGAAGGGCGACCAGGACGATCCAAGCGGCGCAGGGTAGATTCCGGCGGCGTCGGACACGAAGCCGAGCTTCGGCAAATACGGATAAAATCAACGGCACTGCGTCATTCCCATGAGTCCCAGCGCGCACGTTCGTGATTGAGCGTAAATCGGGTCCGCGGTGGACTGGCACGATCGCGTGACGCGAAGGATCGACCGACGGCCGCCCTGTCACTTTTCGCCCGATTCCGGCTTCAGCATAAGGGCATTCCACTGCGTACGCCAAGCGCTGCGGACGGTGCGGGTCTGGCGGGCGCGACCAGGCGTGCGCCGAGACACGCTAGCGATTGTCGCCATCGAGCAAACCACCGATAACTCCCAGCACGCTGCCTTCTTCCTTGCGGCCGCCGCCGAGGGCGGTGGCGCGGATGCGATCGGCGAGGCGCGAGAACGGGAGCGATTGCAGCCAGATGTCGCCGGGTCCTGTCAGCGTGGCAAAAAAGAGACCTTCGCCGCCGAAGAGCGTGTTCTTGAAGCCGCCGACGAACTGGATGTCGTAGGCGACGGAAGGCGCGAATGCGACGATGCAGCCTGTATCGACTTTAAGGGTCTCGCCGGGCTGGAGGTTCTTGTGGCAGAGCGTGCCGCCGGCGTGGACGAACGCGAGGCCGCTGCCGGTGAGGCGCTGGAGGATGAAGCCCTCGCCGCCGAAGAGCCCGACGCCGATGCGTTTGGTGAAGGCGATTCCGACACTGACGCCGCGCGCCGCGCAGAGGAAGGAGTTCTTCTGGCAGAGCAGTTCGCCGCCGAGCTGGTCGAGATCCATGGGGACGATCTTGCCGGGGTAAGGCGCGGCGAAGGCGACGCACTGTTTGCCGGGGCCGTTGCTCGAAAACGTGGTCATGAAGAGCGACTCGCCGGTGAGGACGCGTTTACCGGCGTCGAAGAGTTTTCCGAGCAGGCCCTTGTCGCCGGCGCTGGGATCGCCGAATCGTGACTCCATCTGAATGCCCGTGGACATGTGCATCATGGCGCCGGCTTCAGCGATGACCATTTCGCGTGGGTCGAGCTGGATTTCGACGTACTGCATCTCGGTGCCGAAGATCTGATAGTCGATCTCGTCGCCGCGACGTCGTGAGACGGCGGGCGGCGGAGGCGTCCATTCGGGGTCGGGCGCGGCGCGGAGCGCGGGGACGTGGCGGGCCTGCGTCCAGGAGGACATGCCGGGGCCATAGATGTAGGTGTCGTCACCCTGGAGCGACGGCAGGCGTGACGTCAGGTCGGCGCGTGAGACCGGACCGACCGCGTTGCCGTTCTCGACGTAGTACCACTGATCGGAACTCATCATCTGGTCTCCTGGCGACGGAGGCGGGCTCAGGACTTTCGGGGCGCGGCGTCGTCGTCGGCCGGCTCGACGAGGCGCGGCTTGACGTCGCCGCCGGCGGTGAGTGTGATTTCAACGGTTCGGCCGGTCTTGGCGCAGGTCATGTAAATCGTGCCTTCGGGGACATTGAGCACGTGGCTGTCGCCACACGCGGGGCATTCGACGCGAACTTGCATTCCTACAGCTACCTCCAATTTCGTCGCGGCGACGGCGTTCTGTGACATCGCCGCCACCCGGTGGAAAGGCCATGCCGCGCCAGCGTGGTGCTTCGGCGCTTCGCCGACGAGTGTATTGTAGCGGGGCGGATTCATCACGCGGGGGTGCGGAAAGCCTCGGCGCTGGCCCGCGCATGAGCGGCGCAGCGCTGCTGGCGGCGCGCCGTAAGCGCGGCCCGCTCGGCGGTGAGGGCAGCGAGATCTTCGGGCGACGGCTGGGGCGCGGGCGCGGCGGCGAGCGGCGCGGCGCCGGGCGTTTGCAGCCGGGCGGCAATCTGGCGGTAAGCCTGGCGGAACGGAACGCCGCCGCGGACCAGATCGTAGGCGGCGTGTGTCGCGAAGAGCTCGGGTGTCATGGCGGCGGCGAGCGCGTCGCGCCGGACCGTGAAGCGCTCGACGACGATGGCGGCGACGGCCAGCATGGCCTGAATGTCGTCGAGGGCGCGGAAGACGGGTTCCTTGGTGAGCTGCAAATCACGGTGATAGCTGCTGGGCAGCTTGCCGGTGATCCACTCCAGCTCGACGCAGCGGGCACGCAGTCGCGCGGCGCGGGCCCGCAGCAGCTCGCATACGTCCGGGTTGCGTTTCTGCGGCATGATCGAGCTGCCGGTGGTGAGGTCATCGGGCAAACCGAAGAAGGCGTAGCCGCTGGATGTGAAAAGGACCATGTCCCAGGCGAGCTTTTCGTGAACGGCGCCGATGTCGGCGGCCAGGCGCGCCACACCGAGCTCGAGCCGTCCGCGGCAGAACTGCACGTCGATCGGGCTGCGCTGGACACGTGAAAACCCCAGCAGCGCGGCCGTGTAACGGCGGTCGAGCGGCAGGGGCACGCCGAAGCCGGCGCCGGTTCCCAGCGGGCAGGCGTCGAGAGCGTCGAGCAGGGCGTCGCCGGCGCGAAGCTGCTGGAGCGCGGCTTCGGCGAAGGCGTGCAGCCACTGGCCGACCGACGACGGCATTGCCGGCTGGAGGTGCGTGAAGCCGGGCATGGCGACGCCGCCGTCGGTCTGGATGCGGGCCAGCAGCTCGTCGATGAATTCGTCGAGCTGATCGAGGATGCGCAGTGTGGCGTCGCGGAGATAGAGCCGCATGGCCGCGGAGACCTGGTCGTTTCGCGATCGGCCGGTGTGGATTCTCTCCCCGGCCGTGGCACAGCGTGCCACCAGCGCGGCTTCGATGGCCGTGTGGCAGTCTTCGAGCGCGGGCGGGATTTCGAATTGCCCGGAGCGGGCGGCGGCGTGGATTTCGGCCAGCGCGGGAAGCAGCGCGGCGAGCTCGGCGTCGTCGAGCAGCGCGGCGCGGTGCAGCGTGCGGGCGTGGGCGGCCGATGCGAGGCAATCCCACTCGACGAGGCGCAGGTCCCAGTGCGGGTCGTCCTCGACGGTGAAGCGATGGACGACCTGGTCGACGGCAGCGCCCTTGTCCCAGAGGCGGCGCGGTGCGTCGGAAGAGGCGGCGGACGTCATGGCGCGGCGCTCGCGCGGGCCGCGACGTCGCGAGCCGTCGACGTCCGAGCGACGGCCGGCTGCTCGGCGGCCAGACGGAAGAAGTGCCGCACGACCTGGGTGTAGGCCGCGGCGCCGCGCTCCAGCTCCTCGACCAGGATGTACTCGTCCGGGGTGTGCGAACGCGTCGTGTCGCCAGGGCCGATCTTGACGGCCGGCACGCCGTCGAGAAAGACCATGTCGCTCATGGCCGGGCTGCCCTGCGGCCGCGCGTCGGGCAGCGCCGCGAGCACGGCCCGGACGACGGCGTGCCGGGCGTCCGTCTGAACAGGCACAAGGCGGTCGCTGTGGACGAGGACTTCGCTGCGCAAGGCGGCGCGGACGCGCTCCACCAACTGTGCGTGCGAAAGCCCCGGAGTCGTCCGCACGTCGACGAAGAATTCGCATGCGTCCGGGATGACGTTGCGCGACACGCCGCCGTTGATCTGCGTGGCGTGGGCGTGCGTTCGTCCGAGGAGGGGATGAGCGGGCCCCCAATCGAAGTCGCGCAGGCGGGCGATGTCGCCGGCGGCGGTGAGGATGGCGTTATCGGCGGAGTCGGAGGGTGTGTTGGCCGGGTGGCCGCTGCGGCCATGCGCGACGCAGCGGAGGATGAGCAAGCCGCGTTGCGCGATCATCGGCACGAGCGCGGTCGGCTCGCCGACGATGGCTGCGTCGATGGGTTTGAGGCGTTCGATGATCTCCGACAGGCCGGCGCCGGAATTCTCTTCTTCGGCCGTCAGCGCCAGCACCAGCTTTCCGTGCAGCCCGCCAACATTGTCGAGGTCGCGGCGTGCGGCGAGGGCGGCATCGATCATGGCGGCGACGCAGCCTTTCGCGTCGTTGGCGCCGAGGCCTGTGACGCGGCCGCGCTCGACGTGAGGTTTCCACGGGTCGCCGGTCCAGTTTTTTCCGGCCGGCACGGTGTCCAGGTGGGAATTCAAGAGCAGCCGCGGGCGGGGCTGATCGCCGATTTCGCACCAAACGTTGTTGCCGCTGCGAATGGTGGCGATTCCCGCGGACTCGAGTTCGCTGACGACCAGCGACGCGATGGAGTGCTCCTGTTTCGAGACGCTGGGCGTGGCGACCAGGTGCACGAGCCGATCGAGCAGCGTTCGAGACACGCGGGACCTCCCTTCTTAGTGTGCCGCGGCGGCGAGCAGCGGCGTTTCGGCGGTGCGAGCAGCGTCGCGGCGGGCGACCAGCAGCGTGCCGCAGCCTTCGTTGGTGAAGACCTCGGCCAGCAAGGCGTCGCGCGCCGTGCCGTTGACGATGTGCACCTTGGGCACGCCGCCGCGGAGCGCTTCGATGCATGCGGCCAGCTTGGGGAGCATTCCGCCGGCGATGGCACCGGAACGGATCAGGGCGTCGAGCTGGTCGATGTCCATGTAGGACTGGAGCGTGGCCGGATCGCGCACGTCGCCGAAGACGCCGTCGACGTTCGTCATCAGGAAGTACTTGGCGGCCCCGAGTGCGGTGGCGATGCGGGCCGCCAGGGAATCGGCGTTGATATTGAGGATAGCGCCGCCGGGGTCGGCGGCGAGCGAGCAGATGGCCGGAATGTAGCCGCCGGCCAGCAGGTGTTCGAGCGGTTCGGCCTGGACGGCGACGATGTCCCCGACGTGACCGAAATCGACGCGCAGCGTCTGATTCGTGGATGGGTCGGTGACGTCGCCGGGCGGGCGGCGTGTCGCGGTCACGATGCGGGCGTCGATGCCGCTCAGTCCGACGGCGGGCGTGTCGAAGCGCCTGAATTGCGCCAGCAGGTCGGCATTAACCGAACCGCCAAAGGCCATCTTCGCGATTTCGAGTGTCTGATCGTCGGTGATGCGCCGGCCGGCGACGCGGGTCTGCGGGACGCCGAGGCGCTGCGCGAGTTCGTCGGCCTGGTCGCCGCCGCCGTGCACGACGACGACGCGGATGCCGAGCTGATGCAGCAGGACGACCTGTTCGACGACGTGCTGAAGGGCGGCGCCGGGACGGCAGAGCCGGCCGCTGAGCTTGACGACGAAGGTACGGCCCTTGTAGGCGCGGATGTAGGGGATGGCGGTGCGGAGGGCCTCGAGGTTGGCGTTTCCGTGCATGTCAGGCTCCGGCTCCCAGAAGGCGCGTCAGGACGGCGACCTCCGCCCAAAGGCGATTCTCGGCCTGGTCGACGACGACGCAGCCGGGATCGTCCAGGGCGTGATCGGCAATGACCACGTTCCGCCGGACAGGCAGGCAGTGCATCAGAATCGGCTTAGACTTTCCGCTGGCCGACGGATGCGGCTGAAGGTGCGCCAGGGTGACCATCCAGTCGGCGTAGCGTTTGAAGTCGTCGAGCTGGGCGGGGACGTCGCGATAGAGCCGGGCGGCGCCCCAGCTTTTGACGTAAACGGCGTCGGCCTCGCGGCAGGCGGTGCGCTGATCGTGCGTGATGCGGAACTCGCAATTCGACGCGGCGCACCACGACCGGGCTCGATCGACGATCTCGGCGTTGAGGTCGTAGCCCGGCGGATGCGCGACGGTGACATTCATGCCGGCGGCGGCGGCGGCGAGTATCGCCGAGTGCGGCACGGCCATCGGGACCGGACGGGCCTGCGGCGCCCAGGTGAGCACGAATTTGCGCTTCGCCGCGCCGCCGAGCTTCTCTTCAAGCGTCAGCATGTCGGCGAGTCCCTGGCAGGGGTGCTCAAGAGCCGATTCCATGCTGACGACGGGCACGGTGGCATAGGTGGAAAAGGCGCGCATCATGGTGTCGCGGGCGTCATCTTCGGCGCTGGCCAGGCTGGCGAAGGTCCGCACGCCGAGGATGTCGCAGTAGCGGCTGATGACGGGTGCGGCTTCGCGGACGTGCTCGGCGCGGTCGCCGTTCATGATGACGCCGTCGCGATATTCGAGGTTCCAGGCGTCGCCGCCGACGTTGAGCGTGATCGCAGCGCCGCCGAAGCGGAGCATGGCGGCTTCGAAGGACATGCGCGTGCGCAGCGAAGGGTTGAAGAAGACCATTCCGAGGATGCGGCGGTGCAGGGCGGTGCGGGCCGGTTCGTCGCGGCGCTGCTTGACGGCCAGGGCGAAGTGTGCCAGCGCGAGCAGGTCGGCGGGCTCGTGGTCGAGGAAGCTGATGAACTTACGCATGAGCGGCGCTCTCCGAATGCTGGAGGCAGCGGGCCAGCTCGCGGACGGCTTCCGCGGGCGTGTTGATGGGCGGCATAAGTCGGACGACACCCGGATCGGCACTCGTGCCGGTGATGAATCCCCGCTGGAGCAGCGCGGCGTGCAGTGCCGCGGCGGGGGGGCGGACGCGCAAGCCGATCAAGCAACCGCGCCCGAGGACCTCGCTCACCGGACCGACGCGAAGCATATCGTGCATGATCCTGCCCAGTTCCGCCGCACGCTCGACCAGGTTCTCGCGCTGAATCTCATCCAGCACGGCCAGCAGGGCGGCACATGCTACCGGCCCGCCGCCAAAGGTCGAGCCCAAGTCGCCTGATTTTATCGAATCGGCGAGTGCGGGCGAGACAAGCAGGGCGGCCATCGGAATTCCGTTGGCAATTCCCTTGGCCAGCGTGGCCATGTCGGGCGTGACGCCGTGGTCGCCGGCGGCGAGCGGGCGGCCGAGTCGTCCCATGCCGGTCTGGACTTCGTCGTAGATCAGCAGCGCGCCGACCTCGGTGCAGCGCTGCCGCAGGGCGCGCAGGAATTCCCGGCGCAGCTCGACGATGCCGGCGATGCTCTGGATGGGCTCGAGGATCAGAGCGGCGACCGACTCGTCGAGCAGCGACACATCGGCCAACTCGTTGGGCCGCAGGCGGACGGCGGGGCAGAGCAGCCCGTCGAGCGGGCGCGTCAGCTTGTCGTCGGTCGTGGCGGAGAGCGTCAGCAGCGAGCGGCCGTGCCAGCCACCGATGACCGCGGCGATGCGGCGGCGCTGGGTGAGCTTCAGCGCGAGCTTGAGGGCGTTTTCGTTGGCCTCGGCGCCGCTGTTGCAGAAGAAGACGTGCTCCAGGCCGGGCGGCGCGAAGTGGCAGAGTCGTTCGGCGGCGCGTGTGCGGACGTCGAGAGGGACGACGTTTGAATAGAACGTGAGCCGCGCGGCCTGCTCGGCGACGGCGCGCGCCACGGCGGGATGCGCGTGCCCCAGCAGCGCGACGGCGTGGCCGCCATAGAAGTCCCAATATTCGCGGCCGTCGGCGTCTCGGACGCGTGCGCCGTGTCCGGAGACGAGGCGAATGGGCAACTGGGCGTAGGTGTCGAGCAGGGGGGCGCGGGTCATGGGGCTGGTCGATCTCCCGTGTCTCAGACCGGCCGGAACGAGGGCCACCAGAGGCCGGTCTCCTGCGGGAGTCCGCAGATGAGGTTCATGTTCTGAATGGCGGTGCCGGCCATTCCTTTGACGAGATTGTCGAGCGCCGCCATGACGATGATCTGACGGCCGCGGGCGGCGACGCCGATGTCGCAGAAATTGGAGCCGACCACGTCCTGCAACGTGGGGGAGTCGTCGCGGATGCGGACGAAGGGGCAATCGGCGTAGTAGCGGGCGAAGTGCTCGCGGGCGGCGCGCGATTCGATCGGGCGCGGCAGCGTGGCGTGGACGGTGACGAAGATTCCGCGGGCGGCGTCGATGCTCTGGGCCACGAAGCTCATCGCGATGCGCGCGCCGGCCGGGTCGCCGAGAGCCTGCAGTATTTCGGGCTCGTGCTGATGCGCGAGCGGCTTGTAGGCGCGGAAATCGGCGTGCCGCGTCGGATGGTGCGTTGTTTCCTTCAGCGTACGGCCCGAGCCGGAGGAGCCGGTTTTGGCGTCGACGGCCAGCGCGAGCGGCTCGGCCCCGGCCAGCGGCTCGCGGCCGGCGTCGCGCCCGCGTACCAGCGGAGCGGCCGCAAGGATGGATGCCGTCGCCAGACAGCCGGGATTGGCCACCAGTCGCGCGGATCGAATCTGGCTGGCGAACAGCTCCGGCAAGCCGTACACCGCGCGCTGGCGCAGCTCGGGCAGGGCGGGCGACTCGGGATAGTGGCGGGCGTGCTGCTCCGGATCGGACAGGCGGAGGTCGCCCGACAGGTCGATGAGCGGTGCATCGCACGGGTCGGGGCCCGAGCAGAGCCGCTGGATCGTCGCCCCGCTGGTCGCGTGAGGCAGCGCGGAGAAGATGACCCGCTGGCGCGCGTCGCGCAGGGCTGCCAGATCGACGAGTTCGCCGATGCGGAGCTGGTCGTAGAAACCGGCCAGATGCGGGTGGACGCGGCTGACGAGCTCGCCGGCCTTTGACGTCGACGTGATCGACACAACGCGCGCCGCGGGATGCGCTGCGAGCAGCCGCAGCAGCTCGGCGGCGCCGTAGCCGCTGGCGCCCAGGATGGCGACGTGAAGCGGCGCGCTCATGCGACCGGCGCCTCGTGCGGCGGGCGACCGCGGATGGCGTCGGCGCGTTCGGCCAGCCGGCCGGCGACGAACTCGCCCAGTTCGCGGCCGTGCGTGCGGGCGTTGATCGCCGCCAGACCGAGCTGCGTCTCGACGTAGCGCGTGCCGACGGCGTTGTCGGTGGTCGGGCCGCTCATGACGTCGATGGTGAGCCCGAAATGCTCGCGCATGACGCGCTGCGCGCCCCAGGCCGCGACGGGATCATTCGCGCACATGACGATCGCCGCGGCGAGCTGCATCGCGGCGCGGTCCGAGAGAATCTGCTGAACGCCGTACTCGCCCAGGATGCCGTCGCCCAGTTCGGCGACGACGACTTCGGCGCCGTTGTCGGCCAGGTGGCGGATGAGGCCGCGCGCGACGCGGACGGAGGACTCCGGGCTGGTGGTGACGACGCCGGCGTCGGTGAACGAGTAGGCCCAGCGAGCGCCGTAGTCGATCATCTGCAGCACGTCGCGCCGCAGCGACACGCCGGTCAATTTGCAGCCGCCGACGGTCAGCCCGCGCGTGGCGAGTTGGCGGATCAGGCGGCAGGCCGCCGAGGTCTTGCCGCTGCTCATGCAGGTGCCGGCAACGTAGATGACGGGAATGGCGGGCACGCCGTTTTCGGGGCATCCGATGGCGTTCATGCCGATGTGCGCGGGGACGCCGGCGCGGTTCTCGAAATCCGGGAAGACCTGCACGGCGCCGAGGACTTCGACGTCGAAAGGACGGCCGACGTCCGGGTTCTGCGAGGTGCACTGGCCGATGACTCCGCCGAGGTTGAGCAGTTGCAGCACGTCGCCGGCGCGGATGGAGGCGGGCACGACGCCGGAGTAGCCGTGCAGGGCGTTGCGATGTCCGAGCACGCCGACGATGGTGTCGCCTTCGTGCAGCGTGACCATGCGGCCGTGCACGTCCTCGAGCTGGTTGTAGACGGTTTTCTCGCCGCGGACGCGGCCGGCCAGCACGTAGCCTTCGCGCGCGACGATCGCGTCGTCGAGGCGGACTTCACGGCGCAGGGCGACGTTGCGGGTGGACGAGGCGATCTTGTCGACTGAGAGGCGCATGGCCCGACTCTCCCTTCGCGTCCGAATGACGCGTTGACGACGAGACTACGGCGCGGCAGGGCCCGCCGGCGCGGCACGGCCGAGCAGCGCATCCTGCATGCCGTAGATCTTGCAGAAGGCGGCGGCCTCGGCCCCATCCCACAGCCTACTGCTCTCGCCGTAAAGGGCCACGTCGCGATTCATGAGCGAGCAGGGGCTGGTGGCGCCGAGTACGCTGACCTGCCCGCTGGAAAGCCGGACGGCGGCTGTGCCGCGGACGCGGCGCTGGCTGGAGGCCAGGAAGGCTTCGACGTCCTGCAACAGCGGATCGAGGAAGCGGGCTTCGTGCACCATACCGCCGTAGAGGTCGCCCAGGATGTTCTTCCAGAACAGCTGCTGCCGCGAGAGCACGAGTTTCTCCAGCTCGCGATGGGCGGCGATGAGCGTGAGGGCGGCCGGGGCCTCGAAGGCGACGCGCCCCTTGATGCCGAGAATGGTGTCGCCGACGTGAACGCCGCGGCCGACGCCGTAGCGGGCGGCGACGGTGTTGAGCGTCTCGATCAGCGCGACGGGTTCGAGCTGGCGGCCGTCGATCGCCGTGGGCACGCCGCGGTCGAACGTGATCAGCACGTCTTGTGGCGTCGTCGGCCGCGCGTCGGGGGCGGCGGTAAGCACCCAGGCGTCCTCGGGCAGCACGCCGTCGCTGCGATGCGTCTCGCGCCCGCCGATGGTGACGCCCCAGAGTCCGCGGTTGATGGAGTAGGCCGTCGTTTTGGCGGGAACCTGTATGCCGTGTTGGGCGAGGAAGGCGGTTTCGGCCTCGCGCGAGAGGGCCTGATCGCGGATCGGGGCGAGCACGGGGATCGACGGCGCCAGGGCGCGAAACGCGACGTCGAAGCGCACCTGATCGTTGCCGGCGGCGGTGGAGCCGTGCGCCAGGGCGTCGGCGGCGAGGCTGAGCGCGTGGCGGGCGGAGGCGCGGGCCTGGACCATGCGCTCGGCCGAGACGCAGAGCGGGTAGACGTCGCCGCGGAGCGCGTTGGCGAAGATCAGGTAGCGCAGGCAATCGTCGAAGAGTTCGGCACGGGCGTCGACGACGGCGTGGCTGGCGACCTGGGCCTGAAGGGCGCGGTGCTCGATGGCGGCCAGCTCGTCGGCGTCGAAGCCGCCGGTGTGCACCGTGACGGTGTGCACCTTGTAGCCCTGCTCCCGCAACCAGACGGCGCAGTAGGTCGTATCCAGTCCGCCCGAAAACGCGAGCACCACTTTCTTCATGAACGTTGTCCGCCTTGCATCCAGTATTTGAGCAGCGCCCGCACGCGGCCCTGCGCCGCGCGGCTGCGGACGGCGACGAAGATCGTGTCGTCGCCGGCGATGGTGCCGACAATCTCGGGCAATCGTGTGTTATCCAGCGCGACGGCGATCGGCGTGGCGGCGCCGGTCCGCGTGCGCACCACCAACAGGCTGGCTCCCGCCGTGTCTACGTGTGTGATCATCTCTCCGAGCGGTTCGGGCGGAGGGGTGCGGCCGTTGCCGGCGGCGCGGGGCGTGAGGGTCTCGGCGGAGACGTAGCGTCCTTTGAGCTTGACGAGGCCGAGCTCGCTGATGTCGCGGCTGACGCTGGCCTGGGTGACGTCGAAGCCGAGGCGGCACATTTCGGCGACGATTTCGTTCTGGTTGTGGGCCGGGCGGCGGCGGATCAGCCGCTGAAGCGCCTGTTGCCGTTTGAGCTTGTCCGTCATCGTGGCGTCCGTTGTGAATAAATCAGCAATATGTGTATTATTATACATCATCGGCCGCGCGTCAAGATCGTCCCGCACCGGTTTTCGCGGCGCGGTTCAGCGTTCCGGCAGAATCCGGACGATCACCAGATTCGGATGCTTCGCCAGCCGGCGCTCCAGCACCACGCCGGGCAGATGCTCGGCGTCGGCCAGGCCGTCAAAGCGCTCCAGCCGCCATTTTTGCGCGTAGTAGCGCCCGTGCTCGCGCCCCAGGTCGTCATGCCAGATGATGTATGCGATGTGACGCGCGCGGCATTCGGCGAGAACGTCGTCCCACTCCGTGGCGCGGATGTCGGCGAAGGCGACGAATTGCGCGCCCGGCGTTTCGGGCGCGTAGAGCCTCAGCAATCCGGGCGAGGCGCTCAGGACGCCGGCACCAGGTTCGGCGTGGTCGCGAATCCAGCGGGCCGCTTCGACCTGATTCTGAAGGTCGCGGCCCCATCCCAGCAGCGGGATCGCGGCGCGCACCTGGACGCTGGCCAGGAGCAGCACTGCCAGCAAGAGTGACAACTGTGCGAGCCGGCGCCGCACGGGAAGATGCGGGGCGGCCCAGAGCACCACCAGCCCGATCATGAGCAGGAACGTCAGCGTGACCGACCACGGCAGCCGCCGACCCGTCCGGACGGCGAAAGTGTCGGCCTCGCTCCAGAGGGCGCATGCCAGAAGCGTCAGCAGCGCCGCCCACGCCGCCGTTCGCCAGTGCTGTGGCAGCCCCGGGCGCGACAGGACCTGCGCCGCTCGTGTTACGCCGACCGCGGCGAACGCGAGCAGAATAGCCACGGGCGGATAGCCGAATCGCAGTTCACGAAACGGAAACGCGGCGTGAACCAATGTGTAGGCCGCGGCGGCAAGCAGGGCGACCCACGCTGCCGGCCGCCGCGCCGCGAGTGCGGCCGCGGCGCCGACAACTGCCAGAAGGGCCAAGCCGATCTGCACGCAGGCTGGCGAGAGGTCGTTGAGAAACTGGAGCGCCGAGGGGAGCACGAAGCGCGGCGCGTCGAATGCGGCCTGGAGCACGACGTGGCCGGCCCAGGCCGGCGCGAAGCCCGGGCGCTCGGCGATCTGAAGCAGGTAGTGATCGCCGCTGCGCGTCGACCAAGTCAGGGCCGTCAGCAGCAGCCAGGCGGCCAGCGGCAGGGCGGCGGCGGCGGTCGCGAGCGCAGCACGAACCGTCGAGCGGCGTGAGAGGCAATCGGCGATGAAAAGACCGGGCAGCAGGCCGGCGGCGTCGTAGCGCGTCACCGCAGCGAGCGCGGCAGCCGCATAGGCCCAGCGCCAGTGCCCCAGCTCGACCGTGACGATGGTCAGCAACATCAGCGCCGAGAGCAGCGGCTCGACGATGGCGTGGCTGGTGCAGTAAAGACCCAGCGGGAGCAACAGGTACCACGCCGCGGCCCAGCGGGCGGCGGACGCATCCGCCCAGCGCCGCGCCAACGTCCAGAGCAGCAGCCCATTCAGCGGCAGCAGAAGCACGCTGAGCCATTCGGCTGCGACGCGTGGCGCGGCTTCGACCGGGAGCAGGCGGCCCAGCAGCGCGACGATCAGGGGATAGACCGGGCCGCGCTTCAGCGTCGCCGGCAGGTGTCCGGCCAGTAGTTCGCGGCCGGTGTCGGCGAACTCGAGAAAGTCCGGGTGCGGCATGACGAAGTGGCCGCGTACGACGAGGGCGGCGGTCAGACCCACGACGAGCAGTCCGGCGATCTCATGCACTTGGGCGCGCTGCGGCGAATCGGCCAAGCTGCGCGCGGCCGGGGCGGACATGGCGGCAGCTTACCCGGTCTGCGTGCACACGGCGCTGCGCACCGCAACCGCGTAGCCCGAGGCCGCGCACCCGTGGAGCCGGTGGTGGCCGCCGGCGCGCCGCGGCGTCGTTTTCGGTATATCATCCGCGCCGTCCGGCGCGAACCACGACCGCCAGCCCACGGCGGCACGCGGACCACGGACCGGACTGGAGCGGACCATGCCGCGACTCACGCGCATCTACACGCGCACTGGCGACGACGGCGGCACGCACTTGGGCGGCGGGCAGCGCGTCGCCAAGAACGCGCTGCGAATCGAGACCTTTGGCACGGTCGACGAGTTGAATTCGCAACTCGGGTGCGTGCGTGCGAGCGGCGTGTGCCCGTTGGTCGAAGAGGTGCTCAAGCGAGTTCAGAATGAACTGTTTCACCTTGGCTCCGACCTCTGCATTCTCGAGGAGGACAAGCCGCGCATGCCTGTTCCGACCATTGAGGCTCGGCACGTCGAAACAATGGAGCGCGACATCGATCAGATGAGCACGCAGCTTCCGCCGCTGGAAAACTTCACGCTGCCGGGCGGCTCTTCAGGCGCTGCCGCGTTGCACGTGGCGCGAACGGTCTGCCGCCGGGCCGAGCGTCTGGCGGTGGCGCTGGCCGCCTCGGAGCGTATTGGCGCATTTGTCGTCGCGTACTTGAACCGTCTTTCGGACGCGCTTTTTGTCATGGCCCGATTCGAGAACCACGCCCGCGGTGTGGCGGAGCCGATCTGGGACAGCCGGGCCTGAATCACACGGGTGGGCGCCAAACTGAATCCGGCAGAGTCGCGTGCCTTCGGGTGGCGCCGTGAGCCCGGAGGGAGATCCCGATGCCGTACAACTACCTGATTCTGGGCGCCGGCCGGCAGGGCGTCGCCATCGCTTACGACCTGATGTGCCAGGGCGACGCCGGCCGTGTCACGTTACTGGACTCGCACGAGCCCGCGGCGCGCGACGCGCTCGCCCGGCTGCGCGCGCTGTGCCCGACTTCATCGGTCGAGCTGGTTGCGAAGGCCGGCGACGTCGGCGACGCGCAGTGTGTCCGCTCGGCGATGCAATCCGCCAACGTCGCGGTCTCCGCCGTTCCGTATCGCCTTAACGTCGGTCTGACCGACGCGGCGATAGCGGCGCGGTGTTCGTTTTGCGACCTGGGCGGCAACACGGGTGTCGTTCGCGAGCAGCTCGCGCGGCACGACGAGGCTCTGCGGGCCGGCGTGAGCGTCGTTCCGGATTGCGGGCTGGCGCCGGGCCTCGGCAACCACCTGGCCGCGCACGGCATCGCGACGATGGACGAGCCGCAGGACGTGCACGTGCGCTGTGGCGGACTGCCGCAGGAGCGCGTCGGGCCGCTGCAGTACAAGCTCCTCTTCAATTTTCAGGGGCTGATCAACGAGTACAGCGGCTATGGCGAGTTCTTGCGCGACGGGGGCAAGGTGCTGATTCCCGCGCTGACTGAGCTGGAGGAGATCGAGTTTCCGCCGCCGCTGGGGCGATGCGAGGCCGCGGTCACGTCGGGGGGCACGAGTACCTGCCCGGACACTTTCGCCGGCCGGCTGCGGAGCTACGACTACAAGACCGTGCGCTATCCGGGGCACTTTGCGGTCATCCGCGCGATGTTCGAGCTCGGTTGCTTTGAAGAGCGCGTCACGCTGGCCGACGGAGCGACGCTGGCGCCCAAGGAGACGTTGCGCCAACTGATGGAAGCGCGGCTTTCCTTTCCCCAGGTGCGCGACCTCGTGGTCTTGCGCGTGACCGTGAGCGGGAGGCACGGCGGGCGGCCCGTGTCCCGCCAATACGACGTGTTCGACCGGCACGACGAGCGGACCGGGTTCACCGCGATGGAGCGCACCACGGGCTTTCCCACCGCGCTGGTCGCCCGGATGCAGGCCCGCGGGGAAGTGCCTCCCGGCGCCAGGCCGCTGGAAACCGCCGTGCCGGCGGGTGCGTTCTTCGATCAGCTCGCCGCGCACGACGTGGACGTGAAGCTGAGGGTCTCGGCGTTGTCGTGACGGAGTGCGACCGCCGGCTTGCGTCGCTCCCACGCCGCCCGCAGAATCGCGTTCATGCAACAGCCGCTCAGCAGCGCAACCGCCGAGATGGTCTGGCACGAGCTTCCGCGGCATATCGTCGGCGGCAGACTCGAGCGCGTCGCGAGCCAGGCGGCTTGCGGGCGCGTACTGGGCGAGGATGTCGCTCTCCCGTTCGACTTCCCGCCTTTCGACCGGGCGGCGATGGACGGCTTCGCAGTGCGTGTTGAGGATTGCCCGGGGCCGGAGACGACGCTGCCATCGATGGGGCTGGTGAAAGCGGGGGAGCCGATCGCGCGCGTGCTCCAGTCCGGGTGCTGCGCGCGAATCAACACGGGCGCCCCCGTTCCCGACGGGGCGGACGCGATCGTGATGGTCGAAGATTCCACCGACCTGCCCGACGGCCGCGTCCTGCTGCGTGGCGCGCCGCGGCCTGGACAGCACATCGAGCGGCAAGGTGCGGTCGGACGCGCCGGAGACCGGCTGCTTTCGCGCGGTCAGCGGCTCGATGCTGGCGCTGTCGCCGCTCTGGCCGCCGCGGGGGCCGAGCGCGTCAACGTCTTCCGCCGGCCGGTTGTCGGCGTCCTGGCGACGGGCGACGAGCTGGTCGACGCGGGCGCGCAGCGCCGCGGGGCCGAGCTGTTCGACAGCAACTCGGCGGGGTTGCTGGCGATGCTCGGATACGGCTGGTCGATAGGCCGCGCGCCCGACGAATTGGCAGGTCTGACGAGCCGGCTGTCGCGCGGCGCCGCGGAGTGCGACCTACTCTGCATCACGGGCGGCATGTCGCGCGGCACGCACGATCTCGTGCCGCAGGCGCTGGAATCGCTCGGCGTCCGCTGGATTGTGTCCGGGTTGAACATGAAGCCCGGCAAGCCGACGCGGATCGGCCTGGCGCCCAGCGGCGCCTTTGTTCTGGGTCTGCCGGGAAATCCGGTGAGTTGCCTGGTCTGCTTCGCGCTGTTCGGACGCATGATCCTGGACGGCCGCGAGGGGCTGGCACCCGCGCCACCGCCGCGTCTGCGCTGTCGGCTCCGCGACAGCATGCCCGCGAATGGCTCCCGGCCCATGTTTCAGCCCGCCTGCTGGTGCGTCGACGACGACGGCGCGGCGTGTGTGCGGCCGCTGGCTTGGCGCGGTTCGGGCGACCCGTTCGGGCTGGCCAGCGCCAACGCGCTGATCCATCGCCCGGCCGGGGCTCCACCGGCGAGCGCGGGCGACGAGGTACACGTCGTGCTGCTGAGTGTGCCGCGATGAGCCGAGCCGCCACGGCCCGCCGCGAACCGCCGCGCAGCACGCAAGACGTCGGCCGGCCCGCGCAGGGCGGAGAGTCCGTTCCGGCGTTGCCGCGCGAGGCTGTCGTGCTGTCGGCGCTCATGCTCCTGCACGTCGTGCTGATGACGCCGATCTCCGCCCCGCGCGGCTGGTGGCCACTGGCGTTCGTCTGCCTGACACCCTGGTGCGTGGCGGCGGCGTGGTCGCAGCGCGCGTGGCTGTTTCACGTGCTGAGCTATCTGGCCGGGTCGGCGTATTTTCTGGTCAACCTGACCTGGATGATGCCGGTGACAGGCCTGGGCTACATCGCCCTGGCGTTCTACCTGGGCGTTTACTGGCTGCTGGCTGGCTGGGCGGTGCGCACTGCCCAGCGCCGCGGGGTTCCGCTCGTCGTGAGCGTCCCGGTCGTCTGGATCGGCTGTGAGTACCTGCGTGCCGTCGCGCTGACCGGGTTCCCATGGCTCTTCATCTCGCACGCGTTCTACCGGGTTCTGCCGTTGATCCAGGTCTCGGACCTGGTCGGAGCGTACGGCGTCAGCTTCGTTGTCGTCATGGTCAACGCGTCGCTGGCGCGCGTCGCGCTGCATCGGCTGTCGAGGCGACAGTCGGCTGGGCCGCGCGGCCCGCTGGTGTCCGTGATTGCGGCGGCGGTGTTGCTCATCGCGACGTTGAGCTACGGCTGGTACCAGCTTTCCGCGGCAGCATTGACGGCCGGGCCGCGCGTTGCGGTCGTGCAGGCCGATTTCCCGCTGCGCAACACGCCACCCTACAGCGCGCCCGGCCCGATCGTTTTCGGCCGCTATCTGCAGATCGCCGCCCTGGCCGCTGCCGAGCGGCCCGACCTGCTCGTGCTACCCGAAACCGTCTGGAACTCGGTTCAGAATCTCGCGTTCCTCGAAAACAAGAACATCACCATTCCGGGACAGTCCCCCTCGGTCTACGCTTACAGCATGTTGTGCCATGAGGCGACGGCGGCGTTCTGCCGCGGCGATCTGGCCACGGCCGACCGTACGCTCGCCGAGCTGCTCGAGCGCTGGGTGAACCCCGCCCGCGTGCCGCGGCGCAACGGCGTGCCGGAGCCGCTGCCGCGCCTGGCCGGGCAATCGTCGCCGCCGGTCTGTGCCGTGATCGGATCGATGGCGATCGACCCGTCGGTCGACGCGGCGATCACGGGCGTCCGCAAGTACAATTCCGCGCTGGTCTACGACGCCGACGGCGTGCAGCGCCCGCAGCGCTACGACAAGACGCACCTTGTCCCGTTCGGCGAGGTCGTTCCCTTTCGCGGGACGCGGCTGCACTGGCTTTACGCCTGGCTCAACCGGCTCAGCCCGTTCAGCGGAGCCGACGGGACCTACGAGTATTCGATGACTTCAGGTGCCGGCTACACCGTCTTTTCGCTCAACACGCCTCAGGGCGTGTGGCGCTTCGGCACGCCGATCTGCTACGAGGACGTCATGCCCTACGTGTGCCGCGGCTACGCGTGGGACGGTGCGACCCGGCGCGTGGATTTCCTGGTCAACATCAGCAACGACGGCTGGTTTCTGCACAGTGCGGAGTTGCCGCAGCATCTGGCGATCTGCGTGTTTCGCGCCGTCGAGAATCGCGTCGGCATCGCTCGGTCCGTGAACACCGGCATCAGCGCGTTCATCGACCCGAACGGCCGCATCCGCGCACTCGTGCAGCGCGACGGCGTCAGCCACGGCCCGGGAATCGAAGGCTTTGCCATCGAGCCGGTTTGGATCGACACGCGCGCCAGTCTGTATGGACGATTCGGCGATTGGTTCGCACAATCATGTTTGCTGCTGAGCGTTGTCACGTGGATCGGCTCGCTTGCGGCCCGTGTGGCACGCCGCTTTCGCACCGCACGCGCCGGCCGCGCCGCAGACGCGTCGCCCGCCGCATAGACCGGCAAGGAGATTTCGCATGCATGCCGCCAGTTTGCTGATGCTGTTCGCCGCCCTGTGTGCTGCGCCAGCGCAAAGCGGTAGTTTCGACGTAACGTTCGATGCGCTGCTGGACGAGATGGTCCGCCTGGCGACGCTCGCCGAGGTGCCCCGGCCCGCGTTCATCTGCCGGCAGTTCTCGAGCTACGACCGGGCGTCCAAGTCGCCGTCGGAGGACTGGTTTGCCAATAATGACGCTGGCCAGTACCTGCGCGTCGAGGAGCGCGCCGGCCGCAAAGAACACGTGATGATGGACGCCGCCGGGCCGGGCGCCATCGTCCGCATCTGGTCGGCCAATCCCAAGGGCACGCTGCGGGTCTACATCGACGGCGCCGAGCAGCCGGCCCTCGAGGCCCCGCTGGCCGATTTTCTCGGCGGCAAGTCCGCCGGCGTGCCGGCGCCGGTCGCCTGCGAGACGAGCCGCGGCTGGAACAGCTATCTGCCGATTCCCTACGCGAAGAGCTGCCGCGTCACGTCTGACGAGGGCGGCTTCTACTACCACGTGAACTATCGCACGTACGCGGCCGGTTCGCGCGTCGAGTCGTTCGGCAAAGAGACCATCGCCAAAAGTCGCGAGCGGATCGAGCGGATCGCCGAAGAACTGAAGCACCCGGCGGCAATCGCCGTTACGCCCAGTGGTCGCGAGCTGACGCGCCTTAGCGCCGAGCCGGCGGCCGGCGAGACGTCTCGCCTCGCGGAGTTCAAGGAGGGCGGTTCGATCAGCGCCCTGTCGTTGCGCGTTCAGGCCGACGACCTCACGACGGCGCTGCGGCGCTGTGTGCTCGAAATGCGATTCGACGGCGAGCTGACCGTCGCCTGCCCGCTGGGAGATTTCTTCGGCTCCGCGCCGGGCGTCAACGAATTCCAGAGTCGGCCGCTCGCCGTGCGGCCCGACAAGCGGGGCGACCGGCTGGTCGCGGCGCAGGTGAGTAGTTACTGGGTCATGCCCTTCGAGCGCGCCGCCACGATCGACGTCGTCAACCACAGCGCCGCGAAAGTGGAGCTTCAGGGCAGCCTCATCAAGTACCCGCGCGGCGGCGACGCGCCGCCCTGGACGGAGCGCAACATGCACTTCCACGCGAAGTGGCGGCCGGCGTATGGCGTGCCGACGCGGCCGATGCAGGACTGGAACTACATGACGGCCAAGGGCACGGGCGTGTTCGTGGGCGCGTCGTTCAGCATCGCCAACCCGGTGAAGGAGTGGTGGGGGGAAGGCGACGAGAAAATCTACGTCGACGGCGAGACGTTCCCCAGCCACTTCGGAACCGGCACCGAGGACTACTACGGCTACGCCTGGTGCTGCAACGTCCCGTTCCAGCACGCCTATCACAATCAGCCGCGCTGCGACGGTCCCGGCAACTACGGCCACACGTCGGTCAATCGCTGGCACATCCTCGACAAGATCCCCTTCGAGCGCGACTTCCGCTTCGACATGGAGCTGTGGCACTGGCACGAAACCTGCAAAGTCGACATGTCCGTCGTCTGCTACTGGTACGCACGCCCCGGCGGCAGCGACAACTTCCCGCCGATCGATCCCACGGCCCTCCACGTGCCGGAAGTGCCGCCCTACCAGCCGCCGCGCGTCGCCGGCGCGATCGAAGGCGAGGAGATGCGCATCGTCAGCAAGACGGCCGTCGCCGGCCCGCAGGACATCGGCCCGTGCAGCAACGAGAAGCACCTCTGGTGGCGCGATCGGCCGCAGCCGGGCGAGAAGCTCGTTCTGGCGTTCAGCGTCTCTGAGGCGGGCCGGCGGCGCGTGATGGCGCGTTTCATGAAAGCCGTCGACTACGGCGTCGTGCGGATCGCGATCAACGGCAAGGAAGCGCTCGCCAGGCTCGACCTTTACAACGACGGAATCAAGCTCAGCGACGAAGTTGATCTCGGCGTGCACGAACTCCGTTCGGGCGAAAACGAGCTGATCGTCGAAATCGTCGGCGCCAACGAGAAGGCGAAAAAGGAGTACATGTTCGGGCTCGACTATGTTCGCCTCGCCGCGCCTTAGGTGAAAGCTGGAGCGACCCGGCCGCCGCTGGAAACAGGTGCGGCCCAGCGGTCGTTCGAAAACGTAGCCCAGCCGCCCTCGGCTGCGCCCGCAAGACTGGCCCGGTGCCCTCGGCTGTGCCCGCAGACCTGGCCGAGCCGCCCTCGGCCGTGAATCGCGCGCCACATGAACATGGACGTCGCCCTCTTTATCACCTGTTTGGCGGACACGTTTGAACCGCGCGTCGGCGTGGCGGTCGTGCGGCTGCTGCGCCACTTTGGCTGCCGCGTGCACTTTCCGGAAGCCCAGACCTGCTGCGGCCAGCCGCTCTACAACAACGGCTATCACCGCGACGCCGCCGACCTCGGCCGCAGGTGGATCGACGTCTTCGAGCGGTTCGCGCACGTTGTCGCGCCTTCCGGCTCGTGCGTGGCGATGGTCCGGCATCACCTGCCCGAGCTACTCCGAGACGATCCAGCGTATGCGCAGCGGAGTGTCGCGCTGGCGGCCCGCACTTGGGAATTCACGCAGTTCGTCACCGACGTGTTGAAGATCGACCCGGCGACGCTGGTCCCTACCGCGACGCGCGGCAGCATTGCCGCGGACGGCGAGAGTGGTCCGCCCGCGCCGGTCACGTATCACTACAGTTGCCACATGCGCGGCCTGCAGTCCGTCGCGCAAGCCGAGCAGTGCGTTCGGGCGACGCCCGGCCTCGACTATCGCCCGCTCGAGCGTATCGAGCAGTGCTGCGGCTTCGGCGGCGCGTTTCACGTCCTCTATCCTGAGATTGGGGCCGCCATTACCGCCGACAAGCTCGACTGCATCGCCTCGACCGGCGCTTCGACGCTCATCTGCAATGAGGTCGGCTGCGCGATGACGATCGGCGGATTGGCCCATCGCCGCGGCGTCGAGTTGCGAATCCGTCACATCGCCGAGTTGTGGGCCGAGCGGCTCGGACTCACCTGACGGCAATGCAGAATGAAGAGCGCAGAATGCAGAAACGTGCGCCGCGCCAGGTGTGGTGTGCCAGCGGCGAACTACACTGGACGTCTTTCACGTTGATACTTCATTCGTCGACTGCTGTCCCCATTCTGTGCTCTTCATTCTGCATTCTGCATTCTTCATTCTGCATTCTTGATGGCGTTATCGAAGCAGCCCGTCGATCCGCCATCCCTCGCCGCAGCGTGTCAGCCTGGGCGGTTCGGAAAAGCGCAGCGCGTCGGCGACACGCACTGCCCCCTCCCCTGCGATCGCGCGAAGCGCCTCCGCACCGCCGATGATCGTCGGCGCGACGTAGACGTGTGCCTCATCGGCCAGCCGCTCATCCATCAACCTTCCGAGCAGCGTGCCGCCCCCTTCCACCAGCACGTTGGCCATCTGCCGGCGGCCCAGGTCGTCAAGCACGGCGTGCAGCGACAGCCCGCCGCGGCCGGCGGCGATCGGAACGACTTCGACGCCGCTTGCTTCCAGTCGCCGGCGCCGCACGCCGGGCGCGCCGGGCGCGCAGTAGATCAGCGTCGGCACCGTGTTCGCCGTACGCACCGGCTGCGCCTTGGGTGGCGTCCGCAGCCGCGAATCCAGCACGATCCGCGTTGCGACGCGCCGCGGCCGGCCATGCCGGCAGGTCAGCAGCGGATCGTCGGCCAGCACGGTCCCGACACCAACCATGATGCCGTCGACGCGGCTGCGCGTGCGGTGCGCATCCGCCCGCGCCGCTTCGTCGGTGATCCACTTCGAGTCGCCGGTCCGCGTGCCGATCGCCCCGTCGATGCTCTGCGCCCACTTCGCGATCACCCACGGTCTGCCGTGCGTCGTCAGCTTGACGAACGGCGCGACGAGTCGTGCCGCCTCGGCCTCCAGCACGCCGCACTCGACTGCGATCTCCGCCGCGCGCAGCGCGCGAAACCCACCCCCCGCAACGCGCGGATTCGGATCGCGCATCGCCGCCACGACGCGCCGCACGCCCGCCGCAATCAACGCGTCGGTGCACGGCGGCGTCTTGCCGAAGTAACAGCAGGGCTCGAGCGTCACGTAAACGGTCGCCCCAGCCGCGCGGCGTCCCGCGGCGCGCAGAGCTTCGACTTCCGCGTGCGCACCGCCAAACCGGTGGTGAAACCCATTGCCGACGATCCGCCCGTCGCGGACGATGACGCAGCCGACCATGGGGTTGGGCTCGACCCGGCCCAGGCCGCGCCGCGCCAACGCGAGGGCTCGGCGCATGTAGTCTTCGTGCGTCATGCCGATCCTGTCGCCGGCTGCCGGCTGCTCGCTAGCGGGCGGGCTGGAACCCCGCCCCACCCAGATTGCGTGGCGCAGAGTCGTTGAGGCATACACTAGCCGAGCTTCTGCTCGATCAGCTCGCGGCCGGCTTGCAGTGCCTCGACCAGCTTCGCCGGGTTCTTCCCGCCGGCCTGCGCCATCGTCGGCGGCCCGCCGCCGCCGCCCTCGACAATCGGTGCGAGCGCCTTCACCACGTCGCCGGCCTTCAGCCCCTTCTTGATCACGTCGTCCGTCATGGCCGCCAGGATCAGCGCCTTGCCGCCCGGATTCTCGTCCGACGGCGCCAGGCGCACGCCGAGGATGATCGCCGCCGAGCCGCATTTCTGCTTGATCACGTCGGCGCCGTGCTTGAGCTGCTCGAGCGGCGCTTCGGGCAACTCGCCCACCACGATCGACGTGTCGCCCGATTTCACGGCCGCCGCGATCAGCCGTTCGACGTGCTCGCGCACCGTGACGGCGGTGTCGGCGGCGTGTGCCTTCTGTGCCTGCTTGACGCGCTCCTGAAGCTGGCCCAGCAGCTCGCGCAGCCGCAGCCGTGCCAGATGCGGAATCTCGGCGTCGGCAATTCGCTGCTGCAGCGCTGTGACCTGCACCGCCAGATCGCTCGCGTTATCGTCCGCGCCTTGACTCGTCTCCGATCGGTCACGCGGCGGACTCGAGCCGCGAGGTTGCGTATCCGAGCCGCGAAGTTGCGTATCCGAGCCGTGCGGTTGCGGATCCGAGCCGCGACCGTGAGGGAGCGGTTTCTTAGCCGCGCTCGGGCCGTCCGCGACCACCATCGACTCGTCTCTTCGCGCCGGACGGGACGTCTCGCCGGCCCCGTCCACGCCACGCGATAACCCCGTTGCGCCCGGAAGATCGCCTCCCTGTCCCTCGAGAACGTATTCCACCGCCCCGCGGACGTCGGAATCCGCCCAGAGATAGCGCGTGCTTCCGTGTCGCGCCCAGATCTTGCTGTCGGCGCGCAGCGCCCCCGACTCGACGAGCCGCCGTGTCGCGTAGGATTTCAAATCGTTCATGATTCGCTCGGGCGGCGAAGCGGCACTCACGACCACGTGAACGTGATTCGTCCGCACGTTGAGCGCGTGCACGGTCCATCCGCGATGTTCGGCGACCTCGAGCACCGTGCGGTGCACGATCGCGCGACTTTGCTCGTCGAGGGAGACAGGATCGCGCTTGAGCGAGCGGAACTCCACGTACTCGCGTTCGGCGTCGGCGCTGGCGGTCGGCTCGCCGGGGATGTTGTGCTCACGATCGACCGATCCTGCGGGGTCGCCATGCAGCCACGTGCCGTATGTATGAAACGTGATGAAGTAGCCGCGCACGTCGGTCGACGCTGGCGGCGAGTCGTTCGACGCACCGGCGTTCTTGCGCGGGGCCTGTGAAACCGCTCCCTTACGGTCGCGGCTCGGTTCCGCACTGCCGCGGCTCGGTTCCGCACTGCCGCGGCTCGGTTCCGCACTGCCGCGGCTCGGTTCCGCGGCGTCGCGGCTCGGTCCCGCGGCGTCGCGATTCGGACTCAGCAGCGCCTCCGCCCGTTCGACCAGCTCGTTACCCCGGCGCTGCGCCTCCGCCGCCGCGTCGCCCGTGATGCCCACAATGCGCCGCACGCCCTTGGCGACCGCCTCTTCGTGCGTGATCACGAATCGCCCGATCTCGCCCGTGCGCTTGACGTGCGTCCCGCCGCAGAATTCGACCGAGTACTTCCGCCACTCGGCGTTTTCGGGATCGTCCAGCAGCGTCAGCAACGGACCGGTCGCGGTGGCGCTGGACCCGTCACGCGCCGCACCAGCGGCTTCCCCGCCACGCGCCGCGCCGGAGGCTGCGGCTTCCACGTCGCGCGGGCCGACCGGCACGCCGATCGAGACGACGCGCACCTGGTCCGGGTACTTCTCGCCGAAGATGGCCCGCAGGCCGTTGATTCGGATCGCCTCGGCCTGCGCGACGGGGACGTTGTCGTTCGTATACACGACGAGATCGCGGCGAATCTGCTCGTTGCACAGCGCTTCGATTTTCTCGAGTTCCGACGGCGTCGGCGGTTTGGCGTGCGAGAAGTCGAAGCGCGTCTTCTCGGGGTCGACCAGCGAACCCTTCTGCTGCAAGTGTGCCCCGGCCGGGTCGAGCACCTCGCGCAGCGACCAGTTGAGAATGTGCGTGGCGGTGTGGTTGCGCATCGTGGGGACGCGAAGCTCCCGCGCGACGCGCGCTGAGACATTGCCACGGTCGAGAACCTCGCCTGCGTCGCGCTCCGTGGCGTTCTGACCCTGCGCCGCAGAAGCGTCGCCCCTAAACTGGGACCACAAATGTCCCTTTTCGCAGTACCCGAAATGAAAAACGAATCCGTCGCGTTCCTGGCAATCTTCGACCATGAACCGACCGTACGCGCCCTCGATCACGCCACGATCACCGACCTGTCCTCCCTTCTCCGCGTAGAAGGGCGTCTCAAGCAATACCAGCACTCCGCGGTCGCCTGCGCGGAGGATCGACACTTGCTGGGATGCTTCTGCGCCGGTGAGGATCAGCTCGACTTCTGTTTTCAGCGACTCTTCGGCCGCATGTTGGTACCCGCGAAAACGGGTTGGGCCCTTACATTTTGTTTTCACGAACGACGGAGCATGCGGATCGGTGAGGAGCCAAAGTTCCTTCGTGGTCCTGGTCGCTCCCCGTGCTCTTTCCCGCGCCTCCTCCATCAACCGCTCATACTCGACAATATCGACCCGCAACCCGCGCTCCGCCGCCATGATCTCCGTCAGGTCGATCGGAAAACCGAACGTGTCGTGCAGCTTGAAGGCATCCGCACCAGAGATCACGCCGATCGAGTGCTCTGTCCCGTCGCCTCCTGAGACGGCGCTCCCAGTCGAGCCCCGAGTTGCGTCCCCAGCCGAGCCCCGAACCGCGTTCGCACCCGATTCCCGACCCGTGTCCCCAGCCGAGCCCCGACCGTGAGGGAGGGGTTCGACCGATGCGGGCGCACGGCTCGCGCGTAGGGCCTCCGTCTCTGCCGGCACCTGGCTGGGAAGATCCCGGCCTTGACCTTCAAGCACGTAATCGCACGCGGCCCCGATCGACGCCTCGCGCCAAAGATAGCGCGTGCTGCCGTGCAGCGACCAGACCTCGATGTCCCGTTCGAACAGCCCCAGCTCGCGCAGCTTGCGCGTCGCGTACGACTTGAAGTCGTTCATGATGCGCTCGGGTGGCACCGCGGCACTGACGACGACATGCACGTGGTTTGTCCGCACACTCAAGGCATGAATCGTCCAGTCGCGGTGTCGGGCGACTTCGTTGATCGCGGACTCAACCGCGCCGCGCTGCCGTTCATCGAGTGCGGTCGGCGGGCTTTTCGAATGCTGCTGCTCGAAGTGCTGCCGGCTGGCGCTCGGATCGATGTAAGGCTCTCCGGGGATGTTGTGCTCGTCGTCGACCGAGCCTTCGGCGCGGCCATGGAGCCAGGTCCCGTACGTGTGAAACGTGATCAGATAGGCGGCCGGGAAGTCGGCGGGATCGGAGGACCTTTCGCGGTCGGAGGAGACCCCTTCCTTACGGTCGGGGCTCGGCTGGGGGCGCGATGTGCCGAGTTTGGGGGGGCGCGATGTGCCGAGTTCGGGGGCACACTCAGGTCGAACCCCGTCCTTACGGTCGGGGCTCGGCTGGGGGCGCGATGTGCCGAGTTTGGGGGGGCGCGATGTGCCGAGTTCGGGGGCACACTCAGGTCGAACCCCGTCCTTACGGTCGGGGCTCGGCTGGGAACGGATTTCGAGCAGCGCGCGGTTGGCTGCTTCCTCAAACAGCGCGATGCCGCGTTCCAGCGTCCGGCCGAACGACTGCTCCTCATCGCGAACGATGTCCGCCACGTGAGCCGCGTTGTCGCGCGGGTGAGCGGCGTTCGGCCCGATGCGCAGCTCCGGAAACGCGTCGCCCATCGCGTCCACGACCGCGGGCACGAGCTTGTGGAGGAACGGCTCGTGCACGTTCAGGTACTGCCAGCCGTAGCGCACAGCGCGGCGCAGGATGCGGCGCAGCACGTAGCCGCGACCCTCCTTGTCCGGCGTCGCACCGTCGGTCAGGGCGATCGTCAGCGTGCGGATGTGGTCGCCAATGACGCGATAGGCCACATCCTTCATGACTGCGACCCGATTCGCCGGCACCTCCCCTCCGTCGCTTCGTCGCTCGGTCGCTTCGTCGCGCTGCCCCTCCAGCAGCCCGGCATACGCCGCTGCACCAGTGACTCGCTGAATCGCCGCGAAGATCGGCGTGAACACGTCGGTGTCGTAGTTCGTCACTTTGCCGATTCGCCCGGTCTCCACGCCGCGAATGACGGCACAGACGCGCTCGAAGCCCATGCCCGTGTCCACGTGCTTGGCCGGCAGCGGCGTCAGCTTCCCATCCGCGCCGCGGTTGAACTGAATAAACACCAGATTCCAGATTTCAATGACGCGCGCATCGCCCGCGTTTACCAGCGGGCCGCCGCTGCGGTCGGGCGTCAGGTCGATGTGAATCTCGCTGCACGGTCCGCACGGGCCCGTGTCGCCCATCTCCCAGAAGTTGTCCTTCTTGTTGCCGGGGTGGACGCGCTCCGGCGGCAGAATCTCCCGCCACAGGTCGCGAGCTTCGATGTCAGGGTCGAGCTGTTCCGCCGCGTCGCCTTGAAAATACGTCGCGTGCAGCCGCTGTGGATCGATCCCCCACACTCTCGTCAGCAGTTCCCAAGCCCACGCGATCGCTTCCTTTTTGAAGTAGTCGCCGAAGGACCAGTTGCCGAGCATCTCGAAGAACGTGTGGTGGTACGTGTCGTGGCCCACGTCGTCGAGGTCGTTGTGCTTGCCGCCCGCGCGGATGCACTTCTGGCTGTTCGCGGCGCGCTGCGGCGACCCGGGTGTCGCGCCCGGCCAGCGGTCGACGTCCGCCGCCCGCTGCCCCAGAAAAATCGGCTTGAACTGGTTCATCCCGGCGTTGGTGAACATCAGCGTCGGGTCGTCGTGCGGCACGACCGGGCTGCTGGGCACGAAGGTGTGCCCGCGCTGGCGGAAGAACTCGATGAACTCGCGGCGAATGTCGGCGGCACTACGCGTCACGGCGGCTCCTCGGCACGCGGATTTCGAATCCCGCATTCTAATTCAAGTGCCGGAGTCCGGCGACTGAGACGCGCGGACGCCCTCAACCGCTCAACCGCGCCAGAATCTCCCGCCGAATTCGGCCTGGTCGCCCAGGTCCGCCTCGATCCGGAGCAGCCGGTTGTACTTCGCGATCCGGTCGCTGCGCGACGCGCTGCCGGTCTTGATCTGCCCGCAGTTTGTCGCCACCGCCAGGTCGGCGATCGTCGTGTCCTCCGTCTCGCCGCTGCGGTGGCTCATCACCGCCGCAAACCCGTTTCGCATCGCCAACCCGACCGCTTCCAGTGTTTCGCTCAGCGACCCGATCTGGTTCACCTTGACCAGGATGGCGTTGGCCGACCGCTCCTTGATGCCGCGCGCCAGGTATTTCACGTTCGTCACGAACAGGTCGTCGCCGACGAGCTGCACCTTATCGCCCAGCTCGCGCGTCAGCTTCGCCCAGCCGCTCCAGTCTTTCTCGGCCAGCCCGTCCTCGAGGCTCCGGATCGGGTATTTCCGGCACCAGTCCTTCCAGATCTCGATCATCTCGTCGCTGCTGGCGATCCGATCCGGCCGGCTCTTGAAGAAGCAGTACCCCGGCTTGCCCTTCCTGGCCGCCTCGCTCCACAGCTCGCTCGACGCTGGATCCAGCGCGATGAAGATGTCCTCCCCCAGCCGATATCCGGCACGCTCCACCGCCAGCGCGATCACCTCCAACGCCTCGTCATTGCTCTTGAGGCTCGGCGCGAACCCGCCCTCGTCGCCCACCGCCGTGTTGCAGCCGCGGTCCTTCAAGACGCTCTTCAGCGCATGAAACACCTCGGTTCCCATCCGCAGCGCCTCGCGGAAATTCGGCGCGCCCCACGGCTGGACCATGAACTCCTGAAAGTCCACATTGTTGTCCGCGTGCTTCCCGCCGTTGAGAATGTTCATCATCGGCACCGGCAGCACGCGCGCTCCGGTCCCACCCACATAGCGGTAGAGCGGCAGCCGCGCACTCTCCGCCGCCGCCTGGGCCACCGCCAGCGACACGCCCAGGATCGCGTTCGCTCCCAGCTTGGCCTTGTTCGGCGTGCCGTCGAGGTTCAGCATCGTCTGGTCGATCAGCTCCTGCCGGACCGCTTCAAAGCCGCGCAGCGCCGGCGCGATCACGTCGTTCACGTGCCGCACCGCCTTCAGCACGCCTTTGCCGAGGTAGCGCTTCTTGTCCCCATCGCGCAGCTCGACCGCTTCGTTCTCCCCGGTCGAAGCCCCGCTCGGCACGCGCGCCAGGCCGCGCGCGCCGTCCGACAGTTCGACCAGCGCCTCCAGCGTCGGATTACCGCGCGAATCCAGAATCTCCAGCGCCTCGACCCGTTCGATTGTCGCCTGTGCCGACATGCCTCACTCCTTCTCTGCTGCTATCCGCGAACTCGCCGCACTACTCAGAAACGCCGGCGGCGATGGCCGCGGACCGTCACGCGCAATCCGTGCATAGCTGACGACGATCGCCGGCGAAGTGGAACTCACGTCGCGCCGGCCGAGCAGCCGGACGGCGTCGCCGGCAATCACGTCCTCCAGACGCGACAGAACGTCGTCGACGTAGATTTCCGACTCTTGGGTTACCATGCACCGAAATGTCCGCTCGCCGCTCCCCCGGGACGTGCTGACGCGAATCGTCATCTCGCCCGCCTCCGGACGCGTCTCGACGACCACGCCGCTCAGCCCGTCGAATTGCTGCGTCCCAGTCTGCCGCGCACAGCCGCACAACACGCCCGGCATCACCGCCAGCACCGCCAGCGTCAGGCGGCCAGCCGCCATTCCGCGTGTTCGCCTCCGCCCGGTGCCATCGCCTTGCGCGACCATTCCGCACTTACAGTAACCGCACTCCACGTCCCCGAAAACACCACCCGACCGGCACGACCGGCACACGCGCACGACTCCACAACCGGCTGGTCTCCCTGACGACAGCGTACCCTCTCGCCGACGGACGTGTTATGCTCTCCAGCGCGTTCGGGCACTTCCCATGGCCGAGATGGACATCCAGCTCCTGCGGCGAGCCGTCGACGGCGACGCACTCGCCTTGTCCGAACTGCTTGCCCAGCACGGACCCGCCGTCGAGAAGACGCTTCGGATCGAACCGCTCTGGCGATCGCAGATCGATTCCGCCGACGTCATGCAGGTCACCTACATCGAGGCCTTCCGCCACATCCGCGAGTTCGACCCCGGGCGGGCCGAACGATTCGAAAGCTGGCTCCGCCAGATGGCCGAAAACAACCTTCGCGACGCCATCCGCGGCCTGACCCGGCAGAAGCGCGGCGGCGCGGCGGAGCCGGGAGCACCCGGCATCGGTGCCATGTTTCGCGACGACGCCGGCCTGCTGCTCGCCGCCACGAGCGCCACGCCCAGCCGCGCGGCGCGCCGCGACGACCGCGCCGAAAAACTGCGCAGCGCGCTGGAGAAGCTCCCGCCGGATTATTCTCAGGTTGTGCGGCTGGCGGATCTGGAGGGTCGGCCGGTCGGGGACGTCGCGGCGGCGATGGGCCGGTCGCCCGGCTCGATCCACATGCTGCGGGCCCGCGCGCACGACCGGCTGCGCGAGCTGCTCGGTCCGGCCTCGGAATTTCTAACGTCCGCGTGAGGGCCGCGCGCCATTGTCGCATCACCAATGACGGTCGGTTGCCATGGCGGTTGCGCCCGGCCGTGCTGTGCGACAGTGCCGCACAAGAACGGGAGCCATGGGTGTCAGAGTCGGCGAGCAACGATCGGACTGCGAAGCAGGCAGCGCATTCCGACCTGATCGCGGCCGCATTGCGCCAGCACGAGGCGTGCGCCGCGGCGCTCTCGACCGACTCGGTCACGCTCGACTCCCCGGGCTCGAGCTTCACCCTTCCCCCGCCCGACTCCTTCGCCGGCTATCAGATTGTCCGTGAAATCCACCGCGGCGGGCAGGGCGTCGTGTTCCAGGCCTTGCAGAAATCCACGAACCGCAAGGTCGCCATCAAAGTCATGCGCGAAGGACCGTTCGCCGGCAGCGGCGACCGCGCCCGCTTCGACCGCGAAGTGCAGATTCTCGGCCAGCTCAAGCACCCCAACATCGTCACCATCCATGACACCGGCGTCGCCGCCGGCTGCTACTTCTTCGTCATGGACTACATCAGCGGCCAGCCGCTCGACGTCTACATGGCCAGCGGGGCGCGCGGCGTCGACGACACTTTGCGGCTCTTCGCACGCATCTGCGAGGCCGTCAACGCCGCCCATCTCCGCGGCATCATTCACCGCGACCTGAAGCCCGGAAACATCCGCATCGACAACGACGGCCAGCCGCACGTGCTGGACTTTGGACTGGCCAAGGTGGCGGTCGCGGGGAGCATCGGCGTCTCGCCGGTCGGCGGTCCCGCGATGACCGTGACCGGTCAGTTCATCGGCTCGCTGCCCTGGGCTTCGCCCGAACAGGCAGAAGGCGCGCCCGACAAGATCGACGTCCGCACCGACGTCTACTCCCTGGGCGTGATCCTGTTCCAGATGCTGACCGGCAAGTTCCCGTACGAAGTGATCGGGAACATGCGCGACGTGCTCGACCGCATCATGCGCGCCGCGCCGATCCGCCCGCGCGACATCCGCCGCGAGATCAACGACGAACTCGAGACCATCGTCCTGAAATGCCTCAGCAAGGAGCGCGAGCGCCGCTATCAATCCGCCGGCGAGCTGGGACGCGACGTCGAGCGCTACCTCCGCGGCGAGCCGATCGAGGCCAAGCGCGATTCGCTTGGATACCTCGTCCGCAAGCAGATGCAACGGCACCGCGTGCCGATTCTGCTGGCCATCTCGTTCGTGGTTCTCCTCGCCACCGGCCTGATCAGCTCGCTCATTCTCTGGCGGCAGGCCGAATCCGCCCGCCGCGGCGAGCGCCGCCAGACCGAAATCGCGCAAGAGGCGCTGAAGGCGTCGGAACAGGCTCGCTCCGCCGAGCAGGAGCAGCGCACTGCGGCGCAAATCAACGCCGCCGAGGCCGCGCGCCAAGCCGCCATCGCGAATGCCGCGAACAAGTTCCTCAACGACATGCTCGCCAAGGCCAACCGCGCTGAACAGCGTGGCGATCCGAATGTCACAGTCCGCGCTGTGCTGGACGCCGCCGCTGACGATCTGGACGTCGGCGGCAAGCCCGACGTCCCGGAAGTCGAAGCCGCCGTCCGGCACACGATCGGAACGACCTATTCCGCGCTTGGCCTGTACGACCAGGCCGAGCGCATGCTGTCCGAGGCGCTGCGGATTCGCATCGACGTCCTTGGCGAAGATTGCACCGCCGTCGCCGAAACCCAATGCAGCCTGGCCACCGTCCTGCAACTCACGCGGAGATTCGCAGACTCCGAGGTGCTGGTCCGCCGGGCGCTGACCACCTATCGGCAGCGCCTCGGGGACAAATCTCCGGCTGTCGCGTCGTGCATGCACGACCTCGGCGTCGTGTTGGAGTCGTTGGGCCGGTATGACGAGGCCGAAACGGTCTTTCGCGACACGCTCGCCCTTGACCTTGAACTGCGCGGGCCCGAGCATGAGTGCGTCGCCGCCAGCATGGGCGGCCTTGGCAGCCTCCTGCGACAACGGGGCAACCTCGCCGCCGCCGAACCCTTCCTGCGCGACGCCCTTGAACTGGACCGAAAGCTCTTTGGAAACCAGCACCACCGCGTGGCGACCTCGCTCTCCGAGTACGCCACACTGCTCGAGGACAAGGGCGACTTCAAGGCCGCCGCCGATCGCTACCGCGAAGCACTCAGCATCTATCAGACCATCCTCGGCGGCGAACACCCCTTCGTCGCAACCGTAATGAACAACCTCGCCGGCGTCTTGCGCGAGGCGAGCGATTTCGCCGCGGCTGAATCGCACTACCGCGCCGCGCTGGCCTTGCGACGCCAAATCTATGGCGACGACAGCCCGGCCGTGGCGGAAAGCCTCAACAACCTCGGTTCACTGCTGCAGGAACAGGGTGTTTTCGACGCCGCCGAACCGCTGCTGCGCCAGGCGCTCGACATTCGGCGTACATCGCTCGGCGAGTACCACGAGGCAGTCGCCGACAGCTTGCATAACCTCGCCAGCCTGCTGGAACGGAAAGGTCAGCCCAGGGCGGCCGAGCCGCTCTACCACGCGGCGCTCGACAGCTACCGCCGTGTGCTTGGTCCGGAGAATCTGAAGGCCGCGATCACACTCGATGCGCTCGCACAGCTCCACATTGCGGCGAACGACGCCGCCAGCGCCGAACCGTTGCTGCGCGAAGCGCTCGCCATCCGCCGGAAGCTCCTCGCTGCGGATCACTCCGATGTGGCGGCGAGTCTGAATAGCCTGGCGTGTGTGCTGCGGCAGCGCGGCGAGAAGGTTGATGCCGAGCAAATGTTTCGCGACGTGTTGGCGATCCGTCGCAAGCGCCTCGGCGCCGACCATCCCGAAGTTGCGAACACGCTGAATGATCTCGCCGGAACGCTCGTCGACCAGCGCGACTTCGTGGCGGCCGAGCCGCTCTACCTTGAGGCCCTTGACATTCAGCGCCGCAAGCTGGGACATAGCCATCCCGATGTGGCCGCGATCCTGAACAACCTCGCCGGCATGAAATACACCGCCCGTGACTACCTGGCGGCCGAGCCGCTCTTCCGTGAGTCGCTCGCGATCATGCAGGGCGCCCTGCCCACGGGCCACTGGCACATTACCGTCGTGCAATACCGCCTGGCGCAAACGCTGATTGAACTGTCGCGCTACGCAGACGCCGAACCGCTGCTGGTCGAGGCCGCTTCGCGCCTGGCATCTGGCCAGGATGCGCCGCGCGGCCTGTTGGAGCTCAACGAACGCGCTCTCGTCCGCCTCTACGACGAATGGCACATCGCCGAGCCGGACAAGGGCTACGACGCCAAGGCCACTGAGTGGCGCGCGAAACTTGTCGAGTGGCAGGCGTCCACGCAGCCTGCTTCGGCTGCCACATCGCAAACTGCGAACGAGGCCGCACCATGAGCGACTCCGACAGCTCAGGCCCTGATTCATCCAACGCGGCGCACGAACGTCTGATCGCCGCCGCACGTGGACAGCATGAGGCGGCGGCCGAGGCGTCGCGCGGGCAACGAGGAAACGACGCAGCCACGGCTGATTCCGTCAAGCACGGGCCGGCCTTCGCGCTGCCGCCGCCAGACTCGTTCGCAGGCTATCGGATTCTGCGGGAGATTCACCGCGGCGGGCAGGGGGTCGTCTACCAGGCGATGCAAAAGAGCACCAACCGAAAAGTCGCGCTCAAGGTGATGCGCGAGGGGCCGTTTGCGGGGGCCGCGGACAAGGCACGCTTCGACCGCGAAGTGCAGGTCCTCGGCCAGCTCAAGCACCCCAACATCGTCACCATCCATGACACCGGCGTCGCCGCCGGCTGCCACTTCTTCGTCATGGACTACATCAGCGGCCAGCCGCTCGACGTCTACATGGCCAGCGGGGCGCGCTCGATCGGGGAGACGCTCAAGCTGTTTGCCACGATCTGCGAGGCGGTCAACGCGGCCCACTTGCGCGGCGTCATTCACCGCGACCTGAAGCCCGGCAACGTCCGCATCGACAACGAGGGAGCGCCGCACATCCTCGACTTTGGGTTGGCGAAGGTAGCGGCCAGCGACGCCGAGGCGGCGGCGATGACGATGACGGGTCAGTTCGTGGGGTCCTTGCCGTGGGCCTCGCCGGAGCAGGCCGAGGGCGCGCCTGGCAAGCTCGACGTACGCACGGATGTCTACTCGCTCGGCGTGATTCTCTACCAGATGCTGACTGGGCGGTTCCCGTACGAAGTCATCGGGAACATGCGCGACGTGCTCGACCGCATCATGCGCGCCGCGCCGATCCGCCCGCGCGACATCCGCCGCGAGATCAGCGACGAACTCGAGACCATCGTCCTGAAATGCCTCAGCAAGGAGCGCGAGCGCCGCTATCAATCCGCCGGCGAGCTGGGACGCGACGTCGAGCGCTACCTCCGCGGCGAGCCGATCGAGGCCAAGCGCGATTCGCTTGGATACCTGCTGCGCAAGCAACTGCGGCGACATCGCCTCACGCTGCTGGTCGGGGCGGCGTTCTTGCTGCTGCTGTTTTGTTTTTCGATCACGTCGTGGACGCTCTACCTCGACGCCCAGCGACGCGGCGCCCAGGCCGCGCGCGCCGCACAACGAGCCGAGCGGGCCGAGCACCAGGCGACCAATCGGCTGCGGGACGCCTACCTGGCGCAGGCCCGCGCGCGCCGCGTCGCGGACAGTCCGGGACGCCGCTTCGAGAGTCTTCAGGCCCTTCGTCAGGCGGCCGAACTGCGGCCCACGCTCGAATTGCGCAATGAGGCAATCGCCTGCATGGCGCTGTGCGACGTGCAGGTGGAACGGACATTTCCCCGGCCGCGGCGCGCCGGTGCCGTCGCATTCACGGACCAGCTCGACCGCTACGCCATCGGCACGTTGGACGGCGAGATCACGATCCACTCCACAGAGGGCCATCAGGAGCAGGTGCGCCTGGACGGCCCCGGGCTGGAGGTGCACGTCTTGCGGTTCAGCAGTGACGGGCGACATCTCGCCGTCAAATACCACACGGATCGCACGGTGGCATGCTGGGTCTGGGACATCGAATCCGGAGAGCCGCGGCTCCAGATGGACACCGACGATTTCCGAGAAGCGATGGCCGTCGCAGCGGACGGCCGCTACGCGGCCCTGGGCCTACGCACGGGCGGCGTCACGCTCTACGGGCTGCCTTCGGGAGAAGCATGGAAGACGATCGGCGTGACGGGCGACGCGGCCTTCGTTGCGTTCCACCCGTCCGGCCGGATGCTCGCGGTGTGCGGCTTCGGCGACCCACCCGTATCGGTTTGGGACGTCGATTCAGAACAGTGCCTGGCGTCGATGAATGCGCCGGCCGGTGTCTATCACGTCGCCTGGAGCGCCGACGGCCGGCGTCTGGCGGGCGCCTGCAAAGACCGGAACGTGTACCTGTGGGACGCGCGGACCGGACGCCTGGAGATGACGTTTGCCGGGCATCGGCACGACGCTCGCTTCGTCTGGATCACCGAGTACGACGACCTCCTGCTTTCGCGCGGCTGGGACAACACCTTGCGACTGTGGAACCCCCGCACGGGCGCCCCGCTGATGGGCCCGCTCCAGGGCTGTCTACCCGACGCGATCGCCGAGTATCGCATTGCTGGACGCATCGGAAGCTCCATGGGTATCCTTCGATTCGAGCCGGCCCACGAATGCCGACGGCTGATCTCCGCCGCGAATCACGAAGGCGCCGCCGGGGCTACGTTCGCCCCGGACGACCGGCTCGTCGCGACGCACGGCGAGGATGGACTCACGCTCTGGGACCGGCTCACGGGCAAAGAGGTGGCCGCCGTGAGCACGCATCCCACCTGGTCGGCTGTGTTCCTTCCCGATGGCTCAGGCCTGGTCTCAACGACGGCCGAGGGCGCCCACTACTGGCCGCTCGCGGTCGATGAAGACGGAGTCCGTGTGGGCGTTCCGAAATCATGGCCGCAGCCGGGCATCAATCGGGTGTGTCTCGGTCCCGACGGCCGCAGCGTGGTGATCTGCGGCGCCCGGCGGATCGTCGTGCTCGAAGTCCCCGAGTGGCGCGAACGAGTCGGGCTGGAAGGATACGGCGGCGTGGATATGCCCGCGCTCAGCCCCGACGGTCGGTGGCTCTTCACCGGCGTCCGCGTGGCGCACGAAGCCATCGCCAAACTCTGGGATATGCAGACTCGTGAGCCTGTCCGCGAGTTCCCGGGCGCCAATCGGTTCGGAACGTTCAGCCCGGACGGCCGCTGGTTGGTCGTCGGTGACAACACAGTACCTGAGTACGCCTTTTACGAGGTCGGAAGCTGGACACTGCACCACCGCATCCCGCTGGAGCCGGGTACGACGACGCTTGTCCCCGCATTCACGCCGGACGGCCGGATCGCAGCGGTGCCGCGGACCCGCTTCGATGTCATGCTGTTAGACGCGGCTTCGGGCCGGCAGCTCGCTACGCTTGCCGCTCCGGAACAGGAGATGGCAGGCTCGCTCTGCGTCAGTCGCGATGGCACCTGCCTGGCCGTCGGCACATCCGGCCGCATCACGTACGTGTGGGACCTGGCCCGCATCCGCCGCCAGCTCCGCGAGATGGGCCTCGACTGGGACGATCCGGAAGTTCCCCTCGGCGGAGAATCGGCACTTCCTCACGTTCCGCACGGCTCGGCACCTTGAGCCGCCGACTGCGTCCAACAATTCTCGCGTGACGTCCAGCCAGCGGTTACCAATACAACTAGTCCGCGCAGAAACGCTCGATCAAGGGTTTCCCCCTCCGCCCGCCGCGCGCTCAAAGTTCTCACGAGATCACCGTGAGCCGCTCAGCCGCCTGTCGCAACACCCGTGAGAGCCGGGGCGTGTGCCACGGCGACCAACGTGAAGCAACCCAGGAGCAGGACCATGTTTCGGAACGCACTTCGGAATCGGCGGACCCTTGACGGACGGTTCCCCACGCAGACTCTGATCCCATCAGTCGTGATGTTCTGTACTGCCGCCACCGCCATCGCCGGTGATGGAAAGGACTGGATCATCGTCGGAGAAGGCAACGGCCAGAAGGTCCAGAGCGGCGCCGCCTACACACTCGTCAACCGCAACTGCGGTGACGCCCTGGTCTACGGTGAGCGCGACTACGGCATCAACCTGAAGTGGGCGAACGCCAAGAAAGCTGGGAAATCCATCCACGTTGAGGCCGAAAGCGGCTCGGTCGTGAAGTTCGGGAGCAAGGTGGCCATCAAGGTCGACGGCGGCGGATATCTCAAGTACGAGGAACGCCGCTGGGGCATCAACCTGAAGTGGTCTCCCACACCCGTCTACGAGTGGGAAATCCAGGGCGGTACCGCCGGCCAGCCCGTGACGACCGGCGTGGCAGTCTCGCTCTACAACACTGTGGAGAAAGATCACATGATCTACTGCAAGCGTCCCTGGAAGGTGATCAACCTGGGGTGGGAGGACGACTGTATTGCAGGCGTCCGCCCGCCGGACCTGCCGTAAGAACGCGACCTACTCACGTTGACTCTCTGACGAGCTCCGAGCCGATTGGCGGTTCGGAGCTCGCTCCGTCTTTGCCACCCTCCGGTCACGGTGTCCCCGAATTTTCAGCCGCGTGATTTCTCCGCCGGTATGTCGCACCAACTTCGAAGCCCACAATCACGGCACGGTGCGGCGATGTGGGCGGGATGGCTCATGTGGAGGTTCTGCCATGAATCGCATCTGGTTCGTTTCGACGATCGTCTGTGCGTCCACACTGCTCAGCGCGGCTGCCTCGCCGCAGGACAAGCAAGGCCAGGCGCCCGACCGACAAAGCCCGCAGAAATTGGCTGCCGGGTTGCGGAACCCGGACGTGGCCCGGCTCTTCGGTCACATGCTGGAGCGGCACGAGGCCGGCTACCCCGGCGGCAAATCGCCTCTCGAGCAACGCTTCGCCGCGGCGATGGCCAGAGGAGGCATCTCGAACGCGTTCGTTCGAAACGCTTGCGCAAAACTGAAGCCTTGCCAGGCGGCCCTGAATCGCGTCGCTCGTAACACCGAGATCAGAACGTTGTCAGTCCAAAAGCCCGCGCCTCAGAAGCTCCTGCGCAAGGTGCTCCGATCAAAGAACGGCGTAGGCGGCACGAGGTCTCTCGCATCCCCGTCCGTGCGCTATGCCATCCGGCTGCGCGGCGTGAAGTCTCTCGTGTGCGCCGACGACGTCGGCTGGGAGAGGGACTGTGACGAAGAAGAGCCGTTTGTCGTCTGGAGCTGCTACGGCCCCGACTACATGCGCAGCGGCGTCACCGACACCGGTGAGGGTGTCAAGAAGGGCGACAACTGGGACTTCCGCCAGCAGGTGAACATCTTCAGTGCCTCACCCGATTCCATCGAAAGTGCCGTCCCGCCGCCCTGGCTTCTCTTCGCCTATCAGGTCATCGAGGACGACCCTGGCGGCGCAACCAAGGACGACTGGCGGCAGGCGTTCGGTTCCGCGAGCGCGTTCGCGGGCGCCCTCTTCGAGGGAAACTACGAGGAAGCCATCGACCAAGTGGACGATCTGCTCGTCGACGCCAAAGAGCTGATCATGAAACTGTCCGGCGGCGAGGACGACCTGTATCCGACGCTTTCCGCGTATTTCACGCCACAAGTTATCGCTGAGTGTACGTCCGGCAACACGACGCCGCCGTTGAACTCGGAGCCATTCAATCACCCCGGCAATTATCGGGGGCTGTCGCTGCAAATCGGAAGAACCCCCGAAAACAAGCCTCACTGGGCTGTGCTTTACGAAATTACGCGTCGTTGACGAATGGACCACGACACGCACAACGTAGGAGGATCTCACATGACTACGCGAAGACTACCACGGCGCGCACTCATGCTTGCGGCCGCCGCATCGATCACACTGCTCGGCGCGTGCGCTTCCAACAAGGGCATGAAATCCGGCAACCTGGTGGCGCAGGGCCACAATGAAACCCTCGGCGACTCCGTGCAGGATCGTTCCGACTCGTCCGAAGCCGAGGACGACGAAGACGCCGGCGAAAACGGGGATGCCCAGACGCACGGCCAGGACGAGGAGTCCCAAGTCCAGGAGGGGGAATCACAGACCCAGGGTGAGGAGACCCAGAACCAGAACGAGGGATCCCAGACCCAGGAGCAGGATGACTCCTCCGAAGCGCAAAGCGGCGCGACATCCGAATTGGGTTCGCGCGTGCTCGACAAGGTGAGCCAACGGCTGGGCGACCGGCTGCTGGACGTTCTCGATCGTGGCCTCGACAGAGTCGCCACGGAGCCCGATAACACGCATTCGGCACCGCCATCCCCGCCCCCTGACGACGGGACGGACCCTTCGGCCGGAGCGCAGCCGCCGGGAAAATCCGGCGGCAAGAGCCTGGATTTCAGGTACGTGAGCCCGTCGACGCGGATGAAATCCGTTCCTCTTGCCGACAATTCGAAGGCGAAGCGCCTGAGCAACCGCGCGCTTAAGTCCGCAAAGAGAAACGTGCCTGATCAGACCAAGCCACGGAAGAACATCCGAGAAAAGTCTACCTCAAAAGACAGAATGACGCAGAAACGCAACAAGCCGCCCGTGCCGCCATTCTGACGCCGACGCCCGCAAGAAAGCAGGGCAGGTCGCCGCTGGGCGACCTGCCGCTCCTTTTCTCAAACCGACCGCCGTATTATCCGCGCCGACGCAACACGCGCAGCAGCGCCAGTCCGCCCGCCGTCAACCCGAACACCGTCGCCGGCTCGGGGACGGTCGACGTCCGCCAGCGCCCGTTCGGCAGATCAAGCTCAAATCGGACGATCTCATTGGCAATCGTCGTCGTCACCTGATTGTCCGCCGCCGAGTTGCCGAAGTTGTCGCCGATCGAAATGTCCCAACTGAACGACTCGCGGAACTTGAAGCCGTACGTGCCGGGCGCCGCGATCGTGTAATCAACCGAGTACAGCCCGCCGCCCATGTCCGTCAATTGCCGGGCGGCGCTGTCCAGGTTCTCGTCCCAGTTATTGAACGCGCCCTGGATTTCCCAGCCGAACATGGCGGGATCGTCATACCCGACGCGATCTTGCGGTGGATTCCATCCGTCGGCGATCGCGCCGGGGATGAAGTGAAACGTGATCGCTCCGCCCGCGTTGACCGCCGTCCGCGCGTCCGAGCCGGGCCAGCTCTGCGCCCAGTCGTTGAACGCGACCTTGAAGTTATGCCGGTCACCGGGGTTTAAACCGCCCGCCGTCAGCGAATACGTGCCATCCAGGTCGTCATTCATCGGCGACTCGCCCCATCCGTTAAAAGTGCCTCGAACGTTGTAGGGCTGTGCGAGGGCGGCGACGGCCGCGAAACCAACGATTGCAATCGCGATGAGTTGCTTCATTTCCTGCCTCCCAAGGCGGTCCGAACGGACCGACCAGAACCACATCCTATCCTACCCGCTGGCGACGGTCGCCGCAACGCGGCGCTGGCACCGTTTTCACAACCATGTGCCAGCCCGCGCCGCGGGTCCGAGAATCTACTAGCAGCCGCCGCCCGAGAGCGCCGCCACGAAGCCGTCAACGTCAAACCCGTTGACCGAACCGTCGCCGTTCACGTCGCCGGCGCACGGCGAGCACGGGCTTCCGCCGCCGGTCAGCAATGCAACCAGCGGGTCGATGTCGAAGCCGTTGACCGAGCCGTCGCAGTTTGTGTCGCACGGCACGCACGAGCCGCCGGTCAGTGTATAGGTCACCCACTGCGTTCCGTCGAACATCGGATCGGTGTCGAAGTGATAGCCGGGCCGCGTGAACGGGTCACCCGAGTTGTTCACGCCGTTGATCTCGTCGCCCAGCCCGTCATACGGCGGAAGGGCCTGGTTCGAAATGTAGCCGTCGCCGCTTCCGCTTTTGAGCATCGCCCAGAGGCGGATGTCGCTGCCGCCGGCCGGCGAACCGATCATGGTGAGCGGGATCAGTGCTTCCATGCCGGTCGTCGCGTCAGTCGGATCGCCCAGTCCGCCGCCGTCGCCCGTGCCCAGCACGCCGACGATGTTGCTGTTGTCCATCGCGACCTTCAGGTCCGGATTCACGTCCAGATCGCCGTTGCCCGACGCGACAAAACCCTGGCCCTGATAGGCCTTGTTACCCTCGAACACGCACGCGCACACGCCCGCTTCCAGCGTGTACCAGGTCACGTAGATGTTCCCCGCGAAGCAGTCGAACGCCATCGCATAATCCGGCTCAAAGCCGCTGTCGAACGTGCTGTTATGCAGGCCGTTCATGGCGTAGGGCGGGCCTTCGTCGAAGCCCGGATCGGAATTGACCGTCGCCTGACCGCCCGTCTGCGTGTCGAAGAAAATGATGTAGCAGTTGCCGTTGTACTGAAGGTTACCCGTAATCGAAATCCGCAGGTTCGTCCCGTCGTCATCCACCCACATGCGGTCCATTTCGTTGCCGCTGTTGCACGGGTCGCCGCAGCCAGGATCCTGCGACGGGTCGGTGTCGTTGCCGTAGCTGGTCGGGTTCGTCTGCGTCACGATCAACGGCGAGCCGCTGTGAATGTCGGGGATGTTGACGCCGTCGACCTGGGCAAGCGCCAGTGTCGCGGTACAGCAAAGTGCGAGAATTCCCACAGTGGTGCGCATGTTTCCCATGCTCCTTGAAGCTGAAAGTGCTTTCAGTGCCCCTCCGGCGCGCTGACCATCCTCAGGTCAGACCCGAACGCGCGGGGCCAACTGTAACGTCTCTCAATAGAATAAAGCCAGTCGGTTCGCAGTCCAAGCCGTTTCTGCCGATCCGGCGTTGGCGACCAGGTCGAGCTAGCCATGCTCGCGTGAGGGGCAAGGCGCGTGCCAATTGCGGCACCTTCTGCGCGTTTCGCGACGCCCAACCCGCCGATAGGATGTTCGCCATGCCCGCCCCCGCTTCACCGCCGCCACGGACGCGACTTATCGGAACGATTGGCCCCGCCAGCGCTCCACCCGAGCGCTTCCTGGCACTGCTCGACGCCGGCCTTAACGTGGTTCGAGTCAATTTCAGTCACGGCGACGTGGCGGCGCGGACCGCAGCAGTGCAGAACGTCCGCCAGGCGGCCGCAGCGCGGGGAGTGACGCTGACGATTATTGGCGACCTGTGTGGTCCGAAAATTAGACTTGGGAGGTTCGCCGCGGGACCCGCAGCGATCGCGCCGGGAGAAACCATTCGCATCGCTCGCGGCGACGGGCCCTGTACGCCCACCTCGCTCACCACCAGCTACGCCAAACTCGTGGATGAATTGCTCGTCGGCCAGCACGTCCTGATCGACGATGGTCTCGTGCGTCTACTCGTGATGGAAAAATCCTCCCAGGCGGTGACGTGCGTCTGCAAGACCGGCGGCGCGCTCTCCGACCGCAAGGGCGTGAATCTGCCGGATTCCAAGCTGACCATGCCCTCGCTGACGCCCAAGGACCTCGCCGATCTCGACTGGGCCGTCGCCAACGACCTCGACTACGTCGCGCTCTCCTTCGTTCGCCGGCCTGAAGATCTCTACGCCCTGCGCCGCGCCATCCAGCAGCGCGGCGCCGACATTCCCGTCATCGTCAAGATTGAGAAGCCCGAAGCCCTCGGTCACCTGGACGAGCTGATCGAGAACTCGGACGGCGTGCTAGTGGCCCGCGGCGATCTGGGCGTCGAAATGGAGCTGTGGCGCGTCCCGCTTTTCCAGAAGGACATCGCGGCCCGCTGCCGCGCCGCGGGCGTCCCTGTCATCATCGCCACGCAGATGCTCCAGAGCATGGTCGAGAACCCCGGGCCGACCCGCGCCGAAGTCAGCGATGTCGCCAATGCCGTCTTCGACCTCGCCGACGCCCTGATGCTCTCGGCCGAGACCGCGGTGGGACGCTATCCAGAGCTGGCGGTCGACGTCCTCGCGCGCGTCTCGCGCGAGACCGAAGGCTATCTGGCGCGCCACCCCATCGCCGATCCCTCGCCCGATCGCATCTCGGTCGCGTCCGTCACCGACGCGGTCACGCATGCCGCCGCCCAGGCGGCCCGCGAGCTTAACGCCCGGCTCGTCGCTCTCTGGACCGCCTCGGGCGCCAGCGTCCGCATGATCGCTAAACACCGGCTGCCCGTTCCGGTCGTCGGGCTCACGTGGGACGAGCGCATCGCCCGGCGGATCAACCTCATGTTCGGCGTTGTTCCACTGCACGTCGAACCCGCTGCCGAGCCGGAAGAGATGTTCCGACGGATCGACGCACGCCTGATTGCGCGGCAACTGGCCGCGCCGGGCGACCTGATCATTGTCGTCACCGCGACGCGCATCGGGCAAGTTGGCGCAACCAACGCGCTGATGGTCCATCACGTCCAGCCCGCCTGAAGCACACTGCGCAAACGCGCTCATCTGGGCGCATCGCGCCATCGGCCGAGCACCGGCGCGCGCGAAGGGCCGAGCAGCGCCCTAGAGGAGAGTCTCGAACGGCGGACGCGGGTCGAGCCGGAAGACGGAGCGTTTCGGTCAAGGCGATGATGCGCTCGACGAACACGGCCATCGGTCGAACCCCTCCCTCACGGTCGGGGCTCGGCTGGGGACACGCTTGCGCACGGCTGGGGACACGCTTGCGCTCGGCTGGGGACACGCTTGCGCTCGGCTGGGGACACGCTTGCGCACGGCTGGGGACACGCTTGCGCACGGCTGGGGACACGCTTGCGCACGGCTGGGGACACGCTTGCGCACGGCTGGGGACACGCTTGCGCACGGCTGGGGACACGCTTACACGGCTGGGCACGTCTTCGCGCGAGACGAACAACAGCGGTCCAATCGCGAGCCTACGGCGCCTCGCGCTCAACCGAGCGGCTGCCCGCCGGCGCGGGGATCGAATCCTTGCCGTCATACGGCGGCGTGAAGATGTTGACTGAAATGAGCGGTTCATCCCCTGCGTTGCGGATCGAATGCGGCACGCCGCGCGGAATGTGAAACACGTCGCCGGCCCGTGCCATCCTTCGCACGTCGTCGATGAGAATCTCGCCCCGCCCACGATGCACGACGATTGTCAGGTCGTGTTCGCGATGAATGTGACGCTGCTCGCCGGTGCGGAACTGCAGCAGGTGTGCGCTGAACTCATCGCTGGCCATCAGCGTGTAAGGCAGGAAGTCCTGATCGTCGCGCACCGGACGCTGCCGTAGAATCTGCTCGATCAGCGCGGTGTCCAGAATCTCCGTCGGACGCACCGCAAGCGCGTGCTCCCGCGCACACCCGCAGCAAACCGCCGTCAATGCGACAGCCCACCGCAACCCGATAAACCACGCGCGCATTACGGGTTCTCCGCCGGACCGGACGACGACGACGGCGGGGGCTGGCCGTTCGGAGCGTGAGGGACCGTCGCACCCAGCTCGGCCAGTGCCTCGGGTGGGAACATCCGCGCCAGCACCTCAACCTGCGCGACTTGCTCGCTTAGTTTGCGATCAAGCTCAATGGCGGTTCGCAATTCGGCCGCCGCTTCATCGCGCCGCGCACCGCGCGCCAACGTGATCGCAAGCATGAAGTGCGCCGTGGCCCGTCCCGGCTCGCTCTTGAGCGCTTCGCGCAGCGACTCCTCGGCCGATCCAAGTTCGCCGGCGTTCAGCGCCAGCGAGGCCAGCGCTTCCCAGGCCGGCGCATAGCGCGACGACGCGGCCAGCGCGTTGTGAAAAAGCTCCGCGGCCCGCGCGGAGTTTTCCTGCCGCAGGTGAACCACTCCCAGCCAGTACCAGGCGTCGGGCCGGCCGGGACCGGCGCTGACGGCCTTCATCAGCGTTTCGCGGGCCGCCTCCGGCTGCGCGGCGCGCAGCAGCGCCACGCCGCGCCACGTCAGCGCGTCGTAGTCCGCCGGCTCGTGCGCCAGCAGGTAGTCGAGGATCGCGACGGCCTGCGCGTAATCGCCGATGGAAGTCAGATGCACGGCCGCCAGAAAGTCGCGCTGCGCGGCGAACTCGTCCGGCACGCTTTGTAACGCCTCCAGTGCCCGCCCCAGGCCATCCCAATCTTCCAGCGCGGCACGCATGTGCGCCAGGGCGAGACGGTCGGGCAGCGACAGCCGTTCGTCGCCCGCGAGCGCCCGCAACTCATGGCGGGCGTCGTCGGGGCGCTGCGCGAGCATGAAGCAGCGCGCCAGAAGTATGACTCCCGCGGCACGCCGTTCGGCGCTCGACCGCAGCGCCAGCGCATGATGCAGTGCCTCGGACGGCCGGTTGGCGGCCAGCAGCCGCCGCGCCGCGGTCTCGTGGTAGAGGCGCGCGTCTTGCCCGGCAGATTGAGCGCGCGAGGCCCATGACTCGGCCAGCGATTCATTCTTGAGCAGTTGCGCCATCAGCGCCAGCGCCAGCCACGATTCCGCGCTCAGTTGCAGCTCGGGCTCGTGCTCCGCCGCGTGTCCGAGCATGGCCCGAACCCGGTCCTCATTGCGGATCTCGGCGGGCAGGCCGTCAAGCTCCGCGACCGACGCCAGGTACGTGGCGCGCACGTCCTCGTCCGACAACGCCGGCACGATGGCAGGCTGGGGCGTCGACGCCGCCGACGGTTGCGAGCGGGTCGACGGACGTGACGTCGGGCCGTGCGGCTCCCCGCCGCGGGCCGGCTCGCGGCCCGCCGCCGCGGGCGAGCGGCGCGTTTCGGCGACGGCCTGCTCGAGCGCTTCGACGCGCTCGGCGAGCTGCAGGCTGAAATCAGTCTGTTGGGTCATTCGCCCGGCAACGAAGACCGCGAGCAGCGCGAAGGCCAGGGCGATGATCAGCGTCCCGGCCACGAGCAGGACGTAGATTCGCTCCAGTGTTCCGCGCGTGTTTGGTGGAGGCGTTAGCGGCATGGATTCGCGTCCGTCTCTCTAGTGTCGATCGTCACGGTCCGGTTCGTCCGGCCCGCTTTCACCCTTATCGGACGAAGTGTCCTCGCCGCCTTCGTCCTGCTCATGCGTCGCGGCGTGAATCTCGTCGTCGCTGATGCGGTAGTTGGACCAGGCGTCGACGTAGCGCGTCGGTGCGCCGCCCACGTCGCGCGAAATCAGCGTACGCCCGATTCGAATCACCATGTACGAACCGATCACAAACGCGGCAAGCGCCAGTGCCGCCGCCATCAGCGTTGCCAGCAGCAGGCCCAGCCGCTGCCGCACATCCGTTTCGAGCGGCGTCCCGCCGACCGGGACGGCGGGCGGCGTGCTGAGTATCCCGCTTCCGGCGCGGCGCGAGACGAATAGCGCCGCCATCGCCGCCAGCGCAATGAGCAGCGCCGCCACGGTCGCTCCGAATGCCAGTCGCGCAAGCGTGCCGTTTCGTTGCATACCGTTCGCTCACGTCAGCCGCCAGCCGGCCTGGGCGCGCGGATCGAACCGCCATTCGCGGTCGAGCGCCTCGACCAGGCGTGATGCGTTCTCCGAACCGTTGCGGGGAATCATGATCTTCACCACCGCGATCATGTCGCCCGTTTCGCCCGTCCGGTTGCTGGCGATGCCCTTTCCGCGCAGTCGCAATTTCGAGCCGCTCGACGTTCCGGGCGGCACTATCAGCGTCGTCGGTCCGTCGAGCGTCGGCACGTCCACCCGCGCCCCGAGCACCGCCTCCTTCACCGACAGCGGTAGGTCCAGAAGAACGTTGAGCCCCTCCCGCCGGAAGTACGCGTGCGGTAGGATCCGGCACTCGATGATCAGGTCGCCTCGCCCGCCGCGGCCTTCCTGCCCCTTGCCGCGCAGGCGGATACGCTGCCCGTCCTCCACGCCAGCCGGAATGCGGAACTTCAGCCGCTCCGGGCTCTCCCCTTCGATCTGCAGCTCGACCTCGCGCGTCGTTCCCCGCACACCCTCTTCGAACGTGAGTTCCACCGTGTGACGAACGTCCTCCCCGACGCGCCCGCCACGCCGCACACTCGCCCGCCGCGTCCCGCCGCCCGCGCCGCCACGCGTGAAGAATTGCTCGAAGATGCTGCTCAGGTCGCCGAAGTCGCTGACGGTGAAGTTGCCGTTGCGCGAATCGAAGTGCGGCTCCCAGCCGTTGATGTCGGGCGGCGGCCCGCCAGCCCCGAACTGGTCATACTGGCGGCGGCGGCGCTCATCTCCCAGGACTTCATACGCGGCCTGAACCTGCTTGAAGCGCTCTTCAGCCGTCTTGTCGTCAGGGTTGCGGTCGGGATGATACTGCTTGGCCAGTTTGCGGTAGGCGCGCTTGATCTGCTCTGCGTCAGCGGATCGATCGACTCCCAGAATCTGATATGGGTCCTTCCGCGAGTTCACGTCCCGCTGCGCTCCAAGCAGGCCAAGCCCACGCGGCCATGCCGCCGCGTGCCGCAATCCTTGCACGTTGATTCTAGCCCCGCCAGTCGCGGGAACCCGCCGGCCACGTGCGATGATCGCCGCCGGCGCATCGACCGCGCGATGTGAACCGGAGAGGGTGGGATTCGAACCCACGTTGGCTTGCGCCAAACCGGTTTTCGAGACCGGCCCAATCAGCCGCTCTGGCACCTCTCCATGCGCCACACGGCCAAGCCGGGCAGCGGCCGCACATCATCGGTAAATTCTCGACCGTTGGCAACTCTGTCCGGCCGTCATGCGGGTCCCCGCCGTCCATGCCGCATCCGCCGATCGTAAGACGCTCGGGGGGCGTGGGTTATGTCGCCTCGCCGCCGCCCTCGGCCCGATGAGCGATTTGAACGAAAAATCCAACCGTCCTGTACGGCGCGCCTTGGCCGGCATGCTACACTCTGCCGCGTTTTTCGACATGGAGATACCTCATTCATCCGGCGGTTATCGAACCGTCGGCCTACGGAGCACGATCGATGCGCATCGCCGTCAGCGGCTCGTCGGGTCTGGTCGGCTCGGCACTCATCCCGTTGCTCGCCACCGCCGGACACAGCGTGACGCGGATCGTCCGCACGCCGCCGCACGAGGCCGAGCTGAAGCTGTATTGGGACCCGCAGACGGGTCGCGTCGATCGCCGGCGTTTGGAGGGGCACGACGCGGTCGTGCATCTCGCGGGTGAAAATATTGCCGCGCGGCGCTGGAGCGCGCGGGTCAAAAGCGCCATCCGCGAGAGCCGGGTCGAGGGTACACGTCTGCTGGCCGACGCCATCGCCGGCCTCGAACGGCCGCCCAAGGTGCTGGTCTGCGCGTCGGCGATCGGCATCTACGGCGATCGCGGCGACGACGCGTTGGGTGAGGAAAGCGCGCCGGGCAAAGGCTTCCTGTCGGACGTGTGCCGTGCGTGGGAGCAGGCGGCGGATGTGGCCCGCGCGAAGGGCGTCCGCGTGGTGCACGCGCGCTTCGGCGTCATCCTGAGTCCGAAGGGCGGCGCGCTACACAGGATGCTGCCAATCTTCAGGATGGGCCTGGGTGGCGTCCTGGGGAGCGGGCGGCAGCACATGAGCTGGATCTCGCTGGGAGACGCCGTCGGGGCGATCTACCACCTGACGTGCCATGAATCGGTCAGCGGAGCCGTTAACGTCGTCACGCCCGGGCCGGTGACGAATCGCGAGTTCACGCGAGCGCTCGGCCGTGTGCTGCGCCGACCGACGGCCTTCCCGTTGCCGGGTTTTGCGGCGCGACTGGCGTTCGGCGAGATGGCCGACGCGCTGCTGCTGGCCAGCGCGAAGGTGTTTCCGACGCAACTGCTGGATTCGGGTTATCGCTTCGCCCACCCGCAACTCGAGGACGCGCTGCGCACCATGCTCGAAAAGAGCTGAGGCCAGCGGCGGTCAGGCGGAAAGCTGCCGGACGATTTCTTCGCGGCAGCGCGTCAGCGTGACGCCCAACGCGTGCAGCACGCGCTCCGCGCCGCAGCCGCGCTCGCGCAGCAGGCCGAGCAGCAGGTGTTCGCTGCCGACGCTCTTGGCTTCAAGCTGCTGTGCTTCTTCCACCGCCCGCGCCACGACGTTCTTGAAATTGGGCGTTCCTGGAAGACGGCCGAGCACCCACGTGTCTTCCTTGGCCTTTTGATACACGTCGTCGATCGCTTTCTTGCCGCGGGCTTCGTCGACGTTCAGACTCGCCAGCACGCGCGCCGCCAGCGAGCCCGGCTGCCGCAGGATCGCCAGCAGGACGTGCTCGGTCCCGACGTGCTCCTGCTCGTAGTCGCGGGCGATGACCTGTGCGGTCTTCAGGATCGCGTCGGCGTCGGCGTCGAGGTGCTGCATCGGCATGGCGATCAGTCCCTTATCGGATCCACAATCGGACCAGCAACTTATAACCCAGCGATAGGAGCGCCACAAGAACAGTGAACGCCAGCGTGATCTTCAACAGCCGCAGCCGGTGACGAATCTCGCGGTCGCGCAGGTCGCCGAGCTGCTCGTGAATCTCGAGCAGCTTGCGGTCGAGCCGGCCCTCGATCTCATCCAGCTTCACGTCGACCCGTGCCTCGATCTCGTCCAGCTTAGCCGCCACGTACGTGTCCGCCGCGCCGCGCAGCTTCTCGGCCACGGCGCCCAGCATGCCGGCCCGTTTCTCGGCCGCGGGCGGCTCAGCGGGGCCTCCGGCATTTCGTTCGTTCTCCGCCGCGGGAGGGAGCAGGCCCGACGTGCCCAGGACCTGATCGACGCGACGCTCGAGCCAGGCCGCGCTGCTCCGCTGCACCCGGCGCAGCAGACCAGCCAGCAGCGACGTCCGCCGCGGCGGAGTGGGCTGTGGCCGTTCGCCCGGTGGCGGCGTCATGGGATCCATCGATGTGCCCAGCTCAGAAAGCCCAGCGCCGCGAGCAGCGCGCCGATCTGAAGCAGTTCGCCGCGCTGCCGGCTCCACCGGATCGCCAGCAGGTGATACGTCACGTAGCGACGCAGGAGGCGTCGCTGTGCGTCGACCGGCGCGAGCACGCGCGACAACGCCGCGAACGCCGAGAGTGCGACCAGCGCGGTGTAAACACCGACCGCGACAAACAACATCGTGCGGAACAGATCGAAGAGATCGAAATCAATCATTGTCGATCTGATCCGTTGTAGCCGGCAGCGTCGTGGGCTCTGTCGCTGCCGCGCCTTGCGCCGAGAGGTTCGATGCTGGCGGCAAAAGAACGTAAATGTCGCCGCGCCGCTCCCACACGCCGCCCGGAATCTCCGTCGCGGGTCGATCGCGATCCAGCGGTACCAGCACGACGCTTCGGCGTTCGCGGACGGCGTCGGCCACGGGCTGCTCGTGCGGCTCCAGCCCCAGCGCGACGATTCGGGCCGCGCGGGCGCGCCCGACGGCCTGCTCGTAGAGCAGGGCGTAGCGCACCATCTCGTCCTCGCACAGGATCACGCCGCCAGCGCCCGACAGCTCGTACGCCTCCCGATTTAGCGCCGCCGCGTGATGCAGGCCGCGGCCCCAAGGCTGGAACATGGCGGCGTAGCCATCGCGATACGGCTTGTTTCCGACCATGCCCGCCAAAAGACCGCGCGCCCGCAAGATCTCGCTCGCCGCCACGTAGAGCAGCGGCGTCCACAGCGCGGTCAGTGCCGCGGCCCCCAGGAGAAGGCGTCGCGAACCACTGCGACGCAGGCGAACGCGCGTCAGTCCGATTCCGGCCAGCAGGGCCAGCGCCGCATAAACCGGAAAGAAGAACATGTACTGATCACGCACGGAGTAGCGCACTACAAACAGCGCAAAGATAATTGCTTCGGCCGCTACGGCCCGTACCAACGTCCGCTCGTCGCGTCCGTGCCGCGCGAGCCCGAGCAGCGCCAGCGGCAGCGTCAGCCCGGGAAAGTTGTAAACGACGAACGCCAGGCTGAAGGCCAAACCGCGCGCCGTCACGCCCACGTTGGTCACATCGGAGCCGAACCGCCCGACCAGCGCCGAGCCCAGTGTCGCCCACGCGTCGCCGCTGGTCACCATTGTCCGTACGACCAGCGTCAGATACGGCGCCGCCCCCAGCAGCCACACTCCCAGGGCCAGCAGCGCCGTCCTCACGCCGCGCCGCCGGCCGCGCAGCACACTCCACGCCACGACGCAATCGACCGGCGTCGCCAGCGATGCCAGCAAGTGATTCGCCACGCCCAGGCCATTCAGCAGCGCCATCGCCAGCAGCCACGAAACACGCCGCGACGCCGCAAGCTGCGCCAGGCAGAGCCATTCGCCGGTCAGCAGGGCGGCGGTCAGCGCGTACGACTCCGTGTGCGTCGCGTGATGCCAGAAGGTGTGCGACAGCATGAGGGCGGCGGCGGCGATGAACGCGGCGGCCGTCGTCGTCGCGGTGTGGACGTCGCGCGCCGCGCGCAACGCAACCCGGATGGCGCCGGCCACGTTGGCGACGGCGATCGCACCGCACAGAGCGCTCACCAGCGTGATCGCGCAGGCCGGCTCGACCGGCAGAGCGCTCACGAATAGCCGCCCGATCCAGAATTGCAGCGGGTGGGTCAGCGCCAGACCGAGACGATGCTCGAGCTGGCCGGTCACGATGCGATACTGCTGCCACCCCGAGTCCTGCCATTGGACGCCGGGGTCCATCGTCAGCAGATAGAGCGCTAGTGCGGCCGCGCCGGCCGCCAGCCACAACGTCGGCGTTCGCGCACTGCGTCCAGTTTCGGCCGAGGGAGCCGGCGCCATTGACCGACATCATACTCGCCGCGACGCTTGCGAGGGGCCTACCGCCGGCGCCGCCGGCCGCCGCCGTCGATCCGCTGCACAGCGAACAGCAGGATGAGCGCCCCGACCGTCGCCGTAATTAGCGTGCCGCACGAGTTTGACGTCGACAGCCCCAGCATACGGAACACAAATCCGCCGATCACCGCCCCCAGGATGCCGATGACCATGTTTCCGGCCAGACCGAATCCCCGGCCTTTCCAGAGCTGACCCGCCAGCCAGCCCGAAACCACACCAATCAGCAGGAACCAGAGCAGACTCAACATCGCGTGCACCGTCGGCAGTTCTGTCGGCATCGCTCGCCCGTCGCCGGCCACGATCTCCGGCGCGACGTGCGGCGGCGCGGCAGGCCGCGTGAAGATAACGCGCCGCGGCAGCCGCGGCGACGCCCGCCGCCGCTATCATCCGGCGCAAGGCTGATCCATGACCGTGATTTCCGTCATCATCCCCGCGCGAAATGAGCAGGAAAGTCTGGCGCCGCTCGTGGCCGAGCTGACCAGCGCCGTGCGGCGCGAGCAGCCCGGCGTCGAGATCGCCGCCGAAGTCATCATCGTCGATGACTGCAGCACCGACGACACCTGGGCGCGCATCGTCGCGCTGTCGTCTCAGCGGCCCGACGGGCCGTCGGCGCCGGTCCCAGTCCGCGGCCTGCGGCTCGCGCGGCACCTGGGCAAGAGCGCCGCATTAAGCGCCGGGCTCGCCGCGGCACAGGGCGAGCTGCTCGTCACGATCGACGCCGACCTGCAGGACGATCCCGCCGAGCTGCAGCGCCTCCTCGCCCGGATCGACGACGGCTGCGACCTGGCGACCGGGTGGAAGCAGCGGCGGCAGGACGGCTGGCGGCGGCGCCTGTCCAGCGCGCTGTTCAACGTGGCGGTTTCGCTGCTGACCGGAGTCTGGCTGAGCGACCATAACTGCGGCTTCAAGGCCTTCAAACGACGCGTCCTGCCCGCGCTGCGGCTCGAACGCGGCACGCACCGCTACCTGGCCGTCATGGCGGCCGCCGGCGGATTTCGCGTCGGGCAGACCCCCGTCCATCACCGGCCGCGGCGCTTCGGCCGCTCGCGCTACGGCTGGCGGAGGGTCCCGGAGTCGATCGCCGACCTGGCCCGTATCATCGTCTGGACGCGCGGCATGCGCCGCCCCGCGCCCGCACCGCCGGCGCCGGCGGCGCCGCCCATTGTCGAGCGCTGCGGCTTCGAACTCGAGAGTGCCACAAACTCATGAATTCGCCCGAGTCCGAATCGGATCGAGGCACCTGGATCGTACCTCTGGCCGGCGCGGTCGCAGCGGCGCTCGTGCTTGGCGCGATGCTGCGCCTGCCACCGATCCAGAACGCCAATGACGAATCGCGCTGGTGCACGGTCTGGAGCCTCGTCGAGCGCGGCACCTACGCGATCGACGACGCGCCCTGGACCGCGCACACCGTCGACAAGATTCGCCGCGACGGCCACTACTACTCCAGCAAGCCCCCGCTCTTCCCGACGCTGCTGGCCGGCTTCTACTGGCTGCAGCGCCACGTGCTGGGCTGGTCGCTCGACACGCACCGTGCGCTGGTCGTGCGTTCGACGCTCTTCCTCGTCAACATCGTCCCGCTGATGATCTTTGTCGCCCTCTACGCCCGTTTCGTCGCTCGCGAGTACGCACAGCGGCAACCCTTCGTCCTGGCCTATTGCACGTTGGCGGCCGCACTGGGGACCTACCTGGCGCCCTACTGCGTCACGCTCACCAGCCACACCGTCGCCGGGTTCTGCTGCATGGCGACCATCTACGTCGTCTGGCGCATCAGCCGCGCCCGGCCGACGCCCAGCGCGGCGCCGACCGACGGCGCCTGGTTCGCGCTGGCCGGATTGCTCGCCGGCCTGCTGCCAGCTCTCGACCTGCTCGCCGCGCCCTTCTGCGTCTGCGTCTTCCTCGGGCTGCTCTGGATCGACCCGGCCCGAACGATGCGCGCATTCGTCCCCGCCGCACTCGTGCCCATCGCCGCTTTCCTGCTGACGAACTGGTTGGTGATGGAGACCGTCGTCCCGGCCTACGCGTTCAAGAGCACCGAGCTGTATCACTACCCCGGCAGCTTCTGGGAAAACCCGCGCGGCATCGCCGCCAACACCGACTCCCGCGCCGTCTACCTTCTTCACATGCTCGTCGGCCACCACGGCTGGTTCACGCACACGCCGATCTTCCTCCTCGCCATCCTCGCGGCACTCCGCCGGCCGCTCGGCGGTCCAGCCGCACTGCCGAGTTTCAACCTGCTGGTGCTGGCGAACTTCGTCTTTCTGGTCGTGTTCTACCTGATCATCAGCGACGACTACGGCGGCACCTGCCAGGGCCTGCGCTGGCTCTTCTGGCAGATCCCGCTGCTGCTGATGCTGCTGCCGCCGGCCGTGCAATCGCTCGCGCCGTCGCGCGCCGGACGTGGCATCCTGTGGGCGGCGCTGGCCCTGTCAGTCTTCAGTGCTGCTTACGCGCTTCCCGGACCGTGGGGCTCGTCGTGGCTGCACGAACTGATCCGGTCGGCGGGCTGGATCACGTATTGAAGCCGGTTGTCATCCCCACGCCTGCTATGAAGCCGCGGCCGCCGAAGTCCTGCGCGTCAGCGCGCTATCCGCCGTCGGCCTCGCTCGCGACGCGCTCGGCGATCCGCACGCGCTGCGGGTGCTCGGGTGAGAGTTCGATCAGCCGGCGGTAGTGCTCCACGGCCGCCACCCGCTGACCCGCATCCCAGAGCGCGTCTGCCAGACGGAGCCGAAGGCCCACGTCCCGCGGCACCTCGGCCACCGCGCGCTCCAGCCACTCGTGATAAAGCCGCACCTCGCCGCGCTCGCCGTACCGTTCGGCCAGGCGGACGTACCCGTCGCGCAGAATCTCCGTTGCGCGGGCGCTGTCGCGCTGCGCAGCAGCCCGCAGATACGCGAGAAACTCGGGCAGCGCGTCGGCGGCCAGCGCCACGTCGATCAGCCCCGCAAGCACCTCCGGGTCGTCCGCTTTCAGCAGCGCGGCCTCGCGCGCCCGAACGATCTGCATCGCGATCTGAGGCTTGCGGGCTGTCAGCCAGATGCGGGCGTGCAGCACGTGCGCGGCGGGTTCGTCCAAGCCGCCGTCCAGCGCCCGCCGGAGCTGGTAGACGGCGGAGTCGGCCGGGCAGCAGAGGAAATCGGAGCCCTCGCCGTGCCGTTCGAGCAGCAGCCAGTCGCCGTCGAACTGCCCTTCGCGGCCGTGCGGACACGCGCGGATGCACGTGTTTCCGAGAATTCGGCCCAGGGCGAAGTGCGCCTGCGCCGCCCGCAGATGCAGAGACGGCAGTGGGCCGGCGGCCCGCACCGCCTCCCTCACCATGCGCAGCGCGGCGACAGGCCGGCCGCCGCGCAACGCGTCGTCGAGTATCGCCAGCCAGAGTGCTTCGCAGGCCGGCCAGCGTTTGAGTGCGCCTTCGAGCAGCGCGCGGGCCGCGCCGGCGCCGGCCGTCTGTCGCCGGGCTTCAGCCAGAAGCAGCATGTCCGGAGGATCAAGTTGTTCGAGCGCGGGGCCCAGCAGCAGCTCGACTCGTCTCCAGTCGGCAGCTCCCGCCGCGTGGCGTGCACCCGCCAGCCGGACGCGCAGGCGGCGAGAGTCGGCCTGAAGCGCGTTATCAAGCACCCTGCAGGCCGTCTCGGGTTGTCCCGCGCGAACATACGCCTCGAGCAGCCGAATGAGATACTCGTCGTTCTCCGGCTGGCGCGTCACGGCACTCAACAGGAGATCGACACCGGCGAGAGCATCGCCCGACTCGAGCTTTTCGCATCCGGCGCGGAAAAGCGCGCTGCTGTCAGCCGCTGCCGCGGGGCGCGAAGCGGCTTCCTGCGGTCTGGATGCACAGAGCGCCGCCGCCGCCGCCAGACACCGCGCCGCTTGCAGAATACCGATCATCGCCTCAACCCGTGGCCGCCGACCGTCTCAATTGTGACCGACCCGCGCGACCGATACAATCGGCCGCATGGACGCCCACACGCTCGAATGTCTCGATTTCGCGCGCATCCGCGAACTGCTCGCCGGCTACGCCATGTGTGGTCTCGGGCGCGGGCTGGCGCTGTCGATCCGGCCGGGCGGCCGACTTGAGGTCGTCCGCCGCTGGCTCGTGCAGGTCGAGGAGATGCAGCGCTACACCGCCGCCGAAAGTATGCCACCCTTCGGCGGCATCAGCGACGTTCGCGAGCTGGTGCGGCGGAGCGCGCCGCCGCTGCGGCTGAGCGTGGAGGAGATCGCCGACGTCGGGCGGACGCTTCAGGGCGGGCACGCGGTGGTCGGTTGGCTGAGTCGCGTCGGAGACGAGCTGCCCGAGCTGAAGGTGCTGGTGGGCCGCGTCGGGGACTTCGTCCACATCGCCGAGCGGATCGCGCGGGTGATCGACGAGCGCGGCAGCGTGCGCGACAACGCCAGCGAGAAGCTGGCCCGCATTCGGGCGCGCATCGCCGACGCCGCCGCCGCGATCCGTCAGGTCGTGCACAAGCTGCTGGCCGAACCGGGCGTGACGAAGTACCTGCAATACCACAATCACACGTTTCACAACGACCGCATCGTGCTGCCCGTGCGGGCCGAGTGTCGCGGACGCGTCGCCGGCATCATCCATCGCAGCTCCGACAGCGGCGCGACCGTCTACGTCGAGCCGGCACCCGTGGTCGAGCTGAACAACGAAATCAGCCGGCTGCGGGCCGACGAGGACGAGGAGGTCGCGCGGCTGCTGTGGGAGCTGGCGCACGAAGTGCACATCAACGCCGAAGCGATCCTGACCACGCTCGACACGCTGGCGGTGATTGACCTGATCGTCGCGAAAGTGCGTTTCTCGCGCGATTTCGACGCGCGCTGCCCGGCGCTCAATGACGACGGCCGCATCGTGCTGCGGGGCGCGAGGCATCCGCTGCTGCTCGATCTGGCACGGCGGCGAAGCGACGACGGCCGCCCGATCGAGGACGTCGTGCCGATCGACGTGCGCGTCGGCGACGACTTCGACATGCTGATCATCACCGGCCCGAACACCGGCGGGAAGACCGTCACGCTCAAGACCGTCGGGCTGCTGTGCGTCATGGTGCAGGCCGGCATCCCGATTCCCGTCGGCCCCGGCTGCGACGTGGGCCTCTTCCCGCACGTGATGATCGACGTGGGCGACGAGCAGAGCATGCAGCAGTCGCTCAGCACGTTCAGCGCGCATCTGACCCGCCAGCTCGACATGATGCGCCGCGCCAACAACCGCACGCTCGTGCTGATTGACGAGCTCGGAGCCGGCACCGACCCCGACGAAGGTGCCGCGATCGGCCGCGCCATCCTCGACGAGTTCGGCCGCCGAGACTCGCGCTGCATCGTCAGCACGCACCTGGGCGCGCTGAAGGGCTATGCCCTGACGCGGCAGCGCGTCGAAAACGGCTGCGTCGAGTTCGACATCGAGACGCTCCGCCCAACCTATCACCTGCGCATCGGCGAGCCGGGCAACAGCAACGCCATCGAGATCGCCCAGCGGCTGGGTCTGCCCCGCCGCCTGGTCGCGGCGGCGCGCAACAATCTGTCGCGAAAGGGCCGCGCCCTGCGCGAGGCCATCGCCGGTACGGTCGAGAGCAAACGCCGCGCCGAAGCCGCCCGCGCCGCCGCCCATGAGGCCCGCGTGGCGGCCGACGACGCCCGCTCCGCCGCCGAGAACGCACGGGCACGCTTCGCGCAGCAGCAGTCGGAGTTTCACGAGTGGGTGCGGCACGTCGTGCATCTGCGGCCGGGTGACGCGGTGCGCGTGCGGAACTTCGACCGCGACGGGCGCGTGGTACGCGTGCACATCGAGCAGCATCGCGCCGAGATCGACGTCGGCGCGTTCGCGGTCGACGTGCCGCTCGGCGACGTGTTTCCGCCGCAGGCCCCGCCGCCGCCCCCGCCGCTCGAACGGCCGGCCGCGGAGCGCCCCACGCGGCTGCGCCCGCAGCGCCTGGCGCCGGATCGCCCGCCGCGCAACAAGGCCAACTCCGCGGCCGGCGCGGCGCGCGGCGGCAAGCCGAGATCCACGCACCCCACCGAAGAAGACCGGCGGCCCAAACCGGTCGTGCCGTCGTTGACGGACAGCGAAGCCGAGACACTGAAAGCCGGCGACACCGTGTTGGCCAAGCGATTTCATCGCAACGGACGCGTCGTCCGTGTCGTGCCCGCCAGGAAGGTCGTCGTCGTCTCGGTCGGAGCGCTCGAACTCGAACTGCCTTATAGCGGCCTCGCGCTGCCCGAGGCGGTCGAGCGCGCCCGGCGGGCAGCCGAGAGCCCGCCTCCATACGCGCCGCCGTCCGAAACGGGCGGCACGCCGCAGAACGCACCGCTGCCCGAAGCAGGCTGAGCACCGCCGCCCGGCACGCCGACGTTCGTCGGGCAGCCCGATTCGGATGGGTCGACATTTGTCGGACGGCCCGATCCGAACCCCCGACGCCAGTCGGGGGCCGACCGGCGAGGACGCTCGTCGCCCTGACAACCATCCTGACGCAACACGCCTGCCGCGCCTCCGACCCCTCACTCGCGTGAGGGGTTCGGATGCGTCGACGCTCGTCGGGCGGCCCTATCCGAACCCCCGACGCCAGTCGGGGGCCGTACGGCGAGGACGCGCTTCGCCCTGACAACCATCCTGACGCAACACGCCTGCCGCGCCTCCGACCCCTCACTCGCGTGAGGGGTTCGGATGGCTCGACGCTCGTCGGGCGCCCGATCCGGTCAGCGCTCGTCGGACGGCCCGATCCGAACCCCCGACGCCAGTCGGGGGCCGTACGGCGAGGACGCGCTTCGCCCTGACAACCATCCTGACGCAACACACTTGCCGCGCCTCCGACCCCTCACTCGCGTGAGGGGTTCGGATGCGTCGACGCTCGTCGGGCGGCCCTATCCGAACCCCCGACGACCCCCGACGCCAGTCGGGGGCCGTACGGCGAGGACGCGCTTCGCCCTGACAACCATCCTGACGCAACACGCCTGCCGCGCCTCCGACCCCTCACTCGCGTGAGGGGTTCGGATGCGTCGACGTTTGTCGGACGGCCCGATCCGGACCCCCGACGCCAGTCGGGGGCCGCACTCACGTCAGCTCGCTAAACCTGTCCAGCAGGCCGAATCCGCCACCGGCAATCATCCGCCGCCGCGTGTAGTCACGCACCATCGAAATCGCCAGCTCCCGCTGCAGCGGGTGAATCACGGCACAGGCCGCCTCATACAGCGGCCGAACGCAACCCATCCAGGTCGGGATGAGCAACAGCGCCGCCGTCACGGCGCTGGCCACGTCTGGCAGCGACTCGCCGATGCTCCGGTACTGCTCCAACCGGCTCACAGTGGCATGTGCTGCGATGGCCCCCGCAATTGGAATCAGCAGCGACGCAAACATCGCCGAGGCGCAAAGCTGATATCGCAAGAGCGCTGCACGCCATGCCGGATTATTGCCGCACGTCGCCCGGAATCGCGCGAGCCCCAGCGAAAAGAAGGCCAATGACGGAACGCCGAGGCACACCAATCCAGGGCTGCCGTCGCCGAGGGTTCCGGTCATTGCGCTGACGATCGCGATCGTCAGAGCGCCAACCAGCCCGACCAGCCCGACGAAGCAGAAGGTCGGAGACGTTTCGAGCTTGCGAAGCTGCTGCGAGATCATCCCGGCCGGCGGCATGGCGTCGCCGACCGGGTTGGCGAAGAAGCACTCCGGGCAGCGCACCGGATCGCCTGCCAGACCGCGCAAGTTGTAGCCGCAGCGCAGGCAGTAAAGATCGAGCTCCACGACGGCGGGTTTGTCGATCTCGAGCGGCGCGCCGGACATCGGCACACTCCCGGCCGCGCCGTGCGGCCTATCGAGTTTTAGGCGCCAGAACTGCGCCAAGACAAGCGCCAGGCGATATGCTGTCCGCGGCGCGCCTCGAGGACGGCGCCGAACGGAGAAGCCCGCGATGCCCTTCATCATCCGCAAGGTCGATATCTGGGCGGTCGACATGCTCAATCGCCCGGGAATGCTTGCCCGCGTGCTCGAGTCGCTTTCGAACGCCGGCGCCAACCTCGAATTCGTCGTCGCGCGGCGCATCACAGAAAACACCTCGCGAGCATTTGTCGCCCCGATCCGCGGTTCCGCCCAGACCCGCGCCGCGCGCCAGGTCGACATGGTGCTGGCCAGCGGCATGCACTGCCTGCGCGTCGAAGGCCCCGACCGGCCCGGCCTGGGCGCCGAGTTGACGCGCCGCCTGGGAGACTCCAACCTGAATCTGCGCGGTCTCTCCGCCGCCTCGATCGAGGGCCGCAGCGTTTGCTACGTCGCCTTCGCCGCCGAGAGCGACTGCCGCAAAGCCGCGACCATCCTGTCGAGGTCGCTGCGTAACGGTCCCGTCGGCATGACGCGAGCCGTCAAGGTCAAGGGCGACCACAAGCCACCGCGCATGGGCGGACCATCCGCGGCAAAGCCGGCGCGAACGAGTCGTCGGGTCCCGCAGCGGGCGTTGTCCACCCGCAAGACGTCAAAACGCTCCGCCAAGGGCAAGCGCCGCCGCCGCTGAACTCGCGTCGCCCGCCGCCGTCAGACCATCAGCGGCCGGCCGGTCATCTCGGCGGGAACGTCGAGCCCCATCATGCCCAGCGCCGTGGGCATCACGTCGGCCAGCCGCCCGCCGCCGCGCAGCTTCGCACCGCGAAACGCCTCGCCGAAGAGATAGAGCGGCACGGGATAGGTCGTGTGTGACGTGTGCGGCCCGCCCGTCCGCGGGTCGATCATCTGTTCCAGGTTGCCGTGATCGGCGGTGACGACGGCACACCCGCGCCGCGCCGTGATCGCCTCCAGCACCCGGCCGACGCATTCGTCGACCACTTGGCAAGCCCGCACTGCCGCCGGAAGCGAGCCGGTGTGGCCGACCATGTCCGGATTCGCATAGTTCAAAATCATCAGGTCGTCGATGCCCGTTGCGATCCTCTTCAGCATCACGTCCGTCAGCTCATACGCCGACATCTCCGGCTTGAGGTCATAAGTGCTTACTTTTGGCGACGCGACGAGCTGCCGCTCTTCGCCCGCAAACGGCTCCTCGCGGTAATCATTGAAGAAGAACGTGACGTGCGCGTACTTCTCCGTTTCCGCCGAGCGGAACTGCCGCAGGCCCAACCGGCTGACGTACTCGCCCGCGATGTTGGACATCCGCGGCTCCTTCGGAAACAGCACGCTGACCGGCAGCCCGCTCTCGTATTCCGTCATCGTCGCGACCAGCACGTCGAGCCGCGGCCCGCGCGCAAAGCCCATCTCGCGCTCCACGCCCGTCCGGTCCTTCTCGCGAAACGGAAACGCGTCGAACGCGAACGCCTTGACGAGCTGCCGTGGCCGGTCGCCGCGGAAATTGAACGTCACGATCGCGTCGCCGGCGCGAACCGTGGCGACCGGGGTCCCGGCCGCGTCGACGATCGCCGTCGGCTCGACGAATTCGTCTCCCGCCATGTTGGGCTTGCTCGGCTGCGCGTAGTACGCCCGCAGCGCCTCATCCGCGCTCGTGGCCCGCTTGCCCGCCCCTTGCGTCAACAGCCGATAAGCCCGCTCCGTCCGCTCCCAGCGATTGTCGCGGTCCATCGCCCAGTATCGGCCGCAGACGCTGGCAATTCGCCCCACCCCGATCCGACTCAGCTCGCCCGATATCTGCTCGACGAAGCCGACGCCGCTGGTCGGCGGCGAGTCGCGCCCGTCCGTAAAACAGTGTACGTAAACTTCCTTCAATTCCTGCCGCGCCGCCGCCTCAACAATCGCCGTCAGGTGTGCCAGCCGCGAGTGCACTCCCGTGTCGCTGGTCAGTCCCAGAACGTGCAGGGCCGAACCGCGCTCCTTGCAGCGGGCGATAATTCGCGCCAGCGCCTCGTTGCGAAAAAACGACCCGTCGCGGATCGCGCGGCTGATGCGCACCGACTCCTGATAAACGATCCGCCCGGCTCCGATATTCTGATGCCCCACCTCGCTGTTGCCCATCGTCCCGTCCGGTAGCCCCACGTCCTCGCCGCTGGTCGCGATCAGCGTGAACGGCCAGTCGCGCCGCAGCCGCGCGTCGACTTTCGGATGGGCGAGTTTGACGGCGTTGGCGTGGTCCCATTCGGCGTACGGGTTTTCCCCCCAGCCGTCGCGCACGATGACAACACACGGCCGGTTCTTGACGATGATGCTCATGGCGTGCTGCTCCGTCGCGGGGCCGACATTTCGTCGCGGTGACCGGCAGACATGGCCGCCGGCAGTCCCCATAATACACGCCGTGCCGACCGGCGGCTGCCGGCGGTTGGCGAGGCAACGAGACGGTTCCTATCGGGTTCAAGAACATGCGAATCGAGAGCGGAGCCCCGCCGCGGGCGAAGATCGAGTGGCTGGTGTACACCGTGCTGTGCCTCGGTGTGGCGGGTTACTTCGTGTACGACTGGAAGGTCGGATACCCCAGCGCCAATCGCGAGGAGGCGCGCAAGCAACTGGCGCTGAAGCCGGAAGAGCCGCTGGAGCTGCGCGACAAACCCACGAAAGGGGAGTACGACGCGCTGTTGGCGGAGTTCGCCGCCAAGCGCACGCTTGGGGCGGACCGCGTCCGCAGCCTCGGCGAACCCATCCGCCGGGCCACCGATCCGCAGAACGGCGAAGTCGCCGAGACGTTCGGCGACACGTTGGGTTACGGCGTCATCGTCTCGCGCGGCGGCGCGGTGACGGACGTGCGGCCGTGGCGCGACTGGAAGCACTCGGCTTCGACCATCGAAGGTCAGATGTACTTTGCCGTTCTCTGCCTGCTGCTCATGCTCTATCCGCTGTCGCGTTTGATTCGCGCGCTGACGCTGCGCGTCGTGCTGGACGACGCCGGATTGGACTACGCCGGCAAGCGCGTCGGCTTCGACGCAATGACCGGATGGAAGAATTTTGACCGCAAGGGCTGGGTCGATCTGGTCTATCGCGGTGAGTCAGGCGAGGCGCTGCTGCGGCTCGATAATCAGCGCGTCAAGGGGTGGGACGCGCTGCTCGCCGCGATTTCGGAGAAGCGCGGCTTCAAGAACCCGGCCCGCGAGGAGCCCGCCCCATGAACTGGGCCAACCAGCGCATCTGTGTCACCGGCGGTGCCGGCTTCCTCGGCTCGTTCATCGTCGAACGACTGATCGAGCGCGGAGCGCCGGAGCAGCGCATCATCATCCCGCGGCGCCGCGACTACGACCTGACGCGCGAGGTCGACGTCGAGCGGCTTTACGACGACGCCACGCCCGACGTGGTGATTCACCTGGCGGCCGAAGTGGGGGGGATCGGCGCCAATCGCACCAACCCCGGGCGGTTCTTCTTCGCCAACATGGCGATGGGCCTGCATCTCATCGAGCACGCCCGCCGCCGCAAAGTCCGCAAGTTCGTCCAGGTCGGCACGATCTGCGCCTATCCGAAGTTCACGCCGCCGCCGTTCCGCGAGGATGAGCTGTGGAACGGATATCCGGAAGAGACGAACGCGCCGTACGGCGTTGCGAAGAAGGCGCTGCTGGTAATGTGCCAGTCGTATCGGCAGCAGTATGGGCTCAACGCGATCTACCTGCTGCCGGTTAATCTCTACGGCCCGCGCGACAACTTCGATCTCGAGACCTCGCACGTCATTCCCGCCATGATCCGCAAGTTCTGGGAGGCGAAGCGCGACGCGGCGCCGGCAGTCGAGCTGTGGGGCGACGGCTCGCCGACGCGCGAATTCCTGTATGTGGAAGACGCGGCTGACGGCATCGTCGCGGCGGCGGAGAAATACGACGGCGCCGACCCGGTCAACCTCGGCAACGGCCGCGAGATCGCGATTCGCGACCTGGCGAAAACGGTCGCGGCCGCGGTCGGCTACACGGGGCGGATCGTCTGGGACACCAGCAAGCCCAACGGCCAGCCGCGCCGCTGCCTCGACGTCTCGCGGGCCCGCGAGCTGTTCGGATTCGAGGCCCGCACGCCGTTCGACGAGGGCCTGCGGCGGACGATCGCCTGGTACGCCGAACGCCGCACCGCAGTGCTTCAGCACGGCGGATGACGTTGGCGGGAACGAGTGAGCGGAAAGGCGGGAGAGCGCGCGAAATTCGTCGGTCACCGCTTCAATGAGTCGCGCCGCCGGTCGCGACCTCCGCAGGGCTACTCGAATCGTACATCGTCAACATACAGCTTGAATTCGCCGGGCTTGTCGCCCGCGCCGACGAACACGCCCATGATGTCCGCGCCGGTGCAGTCGTCGAAGTCGCGGATACTGAAACGCTGCTCGCTCCACTCCTCGCCGGCTACGAATGGCTTCATGCTGGGCCGAAAACCGCGGGCCTTGGTAAAGAGCATGATCGAATAGCGGCGACCGTCGCCCTTGGCCTTGAACGCGAATGCCTTTTTCCCGGAGAGATTCGCCGGGGCCATCGGGACCGTGCCGGGGTAGAACATGACGCCCGCCCAGCGAGGCTGCGGCTCGCCGAGCGCGCCCATGACGTGCAGGCAGCCCTTGCTGCCACTCGCGCCGCCGGCCACACGCTCGAACCTCACTGTCGATGTGCCGCCGCGCATCTTGTCGGTCGATTCCATCCAGCCCGCGCCGAACCGCGCCTCCAGGCCATCGGCCTCGAAGTCACTGACCAGGCCCGATTCCGATCCCGGCGGCGGGGGCAGGCTGGCGGCCTCGGTGGCCTCCTTGCGGGCTTTGGCGACGGTGCGCTGCCAGGAATCGCGATCCACCCGTTGGCCGTTCTTCCATACACCGACGATTCTCCGCGTGGCCTTGATGTCCGCGGTCGGGTCGCCTTCGACCAGTAACAAGTCGGCTCGCAGCTTCGGCGCGATCCGCCCGCGATCCGTCAGGCCGAATTTCTCTGCCGGGAGCGCTGTAGCCGCGGCGAGCGCCTCGGCCGGCGTCAGACCTGCTTCGACCAGCAATTCCATCTCGCGGTGCATGCTGACGCCGTGCGACGTGCCGGGGTTGGGCGCATCGGTGCCGGCCAAAATGGCGACGCCGGCGGCCTTGAGCTTGCGAAGCGTGTCGGGCGGCACATCGGCCTTCGTCCGCGCGCTGGGCCGCCGGGGGAACGAGCCGCTCAGCTCCGCCGCAATCGTCGGCGAAATGCAGCCGGACAGTCCGGCGTCGTCGATCAGCGACTTGCCGCTGGGGACGCCCATCGCGCCTTCCAGCACGGTGAGCGTCGGAATCAGAAACGCCTTCTTCTCGGCGAACAGCTTCACGAACGCGTCGTCGATCGGCTCGTCGAGCCAGGTATGCACCAGCCCATCCGCCCCGGAGGCGATCGCGTGTTGTGCCGTTTCGCGCGAGCTGATGTGGACGACCGCGAGTTTCTTGTGCTTGTGGGCGGCGGCGATCACGGCCTCGATTGTCTCGCGCGAGAGTGAGGGCAGCTTGATGCCCAGCGTCACGCCGGTTTCGTGCACGATCTTGATGTAGTCGGACCCCTCCCTGATGCGCGCCTGCACCCATTCGTCGGCCTGCGACGGCTCGGTCAGCGTGGGGATCACGACACCAAACTGCGTTCCGTGCCCGCCAGGAACGGTCGCAAGCGTGCCGGCGGAGAAGAAGTCGGCCCGGTGGTAGGCGGTTCCCTCCACCTGAGCGCGGCGCATCTCGGCGGCGAACTCGTGCGGCGAGAACATGTCGAGCTCGGACGTCACGCCGAAGATGAGCGCTTGCTGGAGCATCTCCGCTGCAAACGTGTGCGTGTGGCAGTCGATCAGGCCGGGCAGGAGCGTGCGATCGGCGCCGTCAACGATCTCGGCGTCGGCGGGCGGCTGGAGATCAGCGGCCAGCGCGTCGATCCTGCCGTCGCGGACGAGCACGTTCAGCGGCTCGCGGGCGGACCGGCCGTCGAAAACGCGGACGGCGCGGAAGTAGGTCGGCGAATGCTCGGACTTCGGATCCCTCACCGGCGTCGACTGGGCTTGCGCACACCGCACGGAGAGGAGAGCGAGACCTGAGATCAGTGCACGAGTCAACATGAACGTCCTCCTGGCGACTGATTCGCGACTGCCGGTCGAATATTTGAACGGAATCGATCGTGCGTGCGAAATCAGGCCGCTTCGCTCCCGCGCTCCGCTCAACCTCCCCCGTTGAGCCGCGAAGATTGTGATTGCAGCGCCTACAGACGCAGGTGGCCCGATTCGTTCCGATACGCGCGCACAGGGCGGGCGGCCGAGCGGCGCGCCAGCCTTGCGCAGGCGACGACCAATGCGCTGGTCGTCAGCAACTCGGTCGCGGCCCGCTGGTGGAATCTCCAGCGCGGCTCTTCAGAGTGCGGCGGGGGAGCCGTCCGCTAGAGCGCGCCGAGGCGCTCTTTCAGCCAGCCGACGACGTGCTCGAGCCCGACGCGGTCCTGCTTCAGTGAGTCGCGGTCGCGGATGGTCACCGTGCCGGGGTTCGCCGCGCCTTCCTTGCCGAGCGTGTCGCCGTCGATCGTGATGCAGAACGGCGTGCCGGCCTCGTCCTGGCGGGCGTAGCGTCGGCCGATCGCGCCGCCGTCGTCGAAGAAGACGTTGAAGTGCTTCTTGGCGTCGCGGTAGAGCTTCTCAGCGATCTCGGGCATGCCTTCCTTGTTCACCAGCGGCAGAAAGGCGGCTTTGATCGGGGCGAGCTTGGGGTGGAACTTCATGTAGACGCGCGTCTGCATGACGCCCTTGGCGTCGGGTTTCTGGTCCTCGCTGTAGGCTTCGCACAGGAACGCCAGCGTGGCGCGATCGGCACCGGCGGACGGCTCGATGACCGTCGGCAGGTAGCGGTATGGCGGCTTGCCGCCCAACTCGGATTTCTGCTCCTTGGTCAGCTCGGGCTCGCCGGCGGCCTTGCGCTTCGCGAGGAACTCCGACCAGAGCGTTTCTTCGAAGTAATGCAGATCGACGCCGCTGTGCTTTTCGTGCTGCGTCAGGTCGAAGCAGCCGCGGTGGGCGCAGCCTTCGAGCTCCTGGAATTCGTCGGAAAAGGGGAAGAGATACTCGATATCGGCGCAGGCCTTGGAGTAGTGGGCGAGCTCTTCGGCGGTCTGGTCGCGCAGGCGGAGTTTTTCGCTCTTGAGGCCGAGGTTGACGTACCAGTTGTAGCGCGTGTTGCGCCAGAACTGGTACCAGTCCATCGAGTCTTCCTCGCGGCAGAAGAATTCGATTTCCATCTGCTCGAATTCGCGCGAGCGGAAGATGAAATTCCGCGGGTTCACTTCGTTACGAAACGCCTTGCCGATCTGAGCGATACCAAAGGGTATCTTGACACGGCTCGTATCCAAAATGTTCTTGAAATTGCAGAAGATTCCCTGTGCCGTTTCAGGCCGCAAATAGGTCATCGACGATGCAACTTCTAGCGCACCGTAGTGCGTCTTGAACATTAGGTTGAAGGCGCGAGGCTCGGTTAGTGAGCCAATCGTTGAGCAGGCGGGGCACGGCAGTGACTTTCTGAGCTCCGCCCAATTTGTGATTGGCGCGATGATTCCCGCGAATACTCGGCCATTCCGATTCCGAATCTCATACGCCGAGCGCGGGTCGTTTCCGAAGCGGGTTGGCGTAATCGTGGATTTCTTAAAGTCCTTCGTGGCCAGCAATCCAACAAGCAATTCTTCGGTCGTTTGCGAGGTCACCAACGGTGCCGTTGCTTGGTTCCTAGCGTCGCCCAGTACCGCGTCAGCGGCGGTGACGTCGACGAATTCCGCGCTCCTGCTTTCCCGAACCCACAAACCAAGGACTTGATCCGCACGCATCAATTTGTTGCACGTTTCTGCGAGGCATGTGACCATCGGATCCGCAAACCCCGTCGCGTGCCCGCTCGCCTCCCACACCTTCGGGTTCATGATGATCGAGCAATCCAGCCCGACCATCTGAATCTCGTGGCCGTCCGGCCCCGTCGGCGGGTTCGTGACGTGGTCGTGCCACCAACGGTTCTTGATGTTGCGCTTCAGCTCGACGCCCAGTGGGCCGTAGTCCCAGAAGCCGCCGATGCCGCCGTAAATCTCGCTGGATTGGAAGATGAACCCGCGGCGCTTGCAGAGCGCGACGAGCTTGTCCATGAAGGCGGCGTCAGCGGGCATCGGGCTGCTCCTTGAATAGACCGCGAATCCGGAATCCTATCGGAAAGACGCCCGTCGCTGAAACGCGCTTATTCGTCAAGCGCCGCGTCGTCGGGCAGCGGCGGCACCAGAGGCGGCAGGAGGCGAACCAACTCGGGAATGTGCGTTTCGACCACGCGCCAGAGACGCTCGTGCTCGATCGTCCCGTAGTGATGGGCAAGGATGTGCCGCTGTGCGACGATCTTCGTCCAGGGGATTTCCGGATGTGCCTGGCCAAACGGCTCACTCACGAAGCGCGCCGCCTCGCCGACAATCTCGATGCAACGTTCCGTAGCGAGCTGGAGCGTTCGATTCGACAAATACGTGGCGCGATCGGCGCCTTTTGTAATGAGGATCAGCGTGCGGGCGGCGTCAAGCATGTCCCAGAGATACGCGGCATCGTCCTTTTCAGGCGGCATACAGGATCCTGCGGTTCGCGAGAATCGAGCGCCGGCGAAACGGATTTCGCAGCGTCGACCTCTCGATCAGGTCGATCGGACGACCGAAAAGCTCGTGAAGTTCCCATTGCAGGTCCACCAGGTCGAGGGTGCTCCAGGGGGCGGCAGGCGCGAACGTCACCAGTACGTCGACGTCGCTGTCGGGGCGGAAGTCGTCGCGCAGGGCCGAACCGAACAGCGACAGCTCGACGATCTGCCAGCGCCGGCAGAGTTCGGCGATGGCGCCGCTCGATACGGATATTGATGCCCCGCTCATCGATCGCCCGCACCCATTCTATCGAACCTCCTCCCGCTCCGAATCAAGCGCGGCGGATTCTGAAACCGACGCCGGCGCGGCGGCGCCTGGCTCAGCCCCGCCGGTCGTCGCCCTCATCATCCTCGTCCGCGTCGGCATCGTCCTCGTCGTCGTCCGCTTCGACGTCGTCGAGATCGTCATCCTCGGCGTCGTGATCGAACTCGCCGCCCTCGCGAACCTCGTAAAGGTCGAACGTGTTGCCGTCCGGGTCGGCGATAGTGACGCTGCGGGCCTCGGCGTACGACTCGATGTCGCCGATTTGCGTGCCGCCATGTTCCGTCAGCCGGGCCAGGGCGCCATCAAAATCCTCGGCGTACAGATTAAAGCTGATCTGCGGGCTGGCGCCGTGCTCGGGCCGACGGCCCTCCTCCCAGGGATCGACCGGCGCCATGAGCACCAGCGCCGCCCCGCCTTCGGCGAATTCGAGCACGACGTAGCCAGTGTGGTCGCGCAGATTCCGCTCGACGACCCGCATGCCCGCGCCGGCCGACCAGAAGCGCAGCGAACGCTCCAGGTCGGTGCTGAAGATCGTGATCTCGCCAATCCACATGCGCCGCGACTCCAGAGTCAGGGCTGCACGGTCGCGGAGCGATCCGCGCCGAATTCGCACGGCTGGCCCGGCGCGGGCTCACCCGACCCAGCCGAAGCGCCTGGCGGACGTGCGGCGGGGCACGCAAACCCGCCCGGCATCAGCGACGCGCGCCGCGCCCGCACGAACCAGAATGTACCCAGGCCGACAAAACCGCCCAGCACGATACCCGTCACCGCCAGGAGCAGCACGATCCCCTGCACCGCGCCCTGCACAAGCGGGGAGTCCGGGTCGCCAAAGCAGACCGGGCAGGCCTGCGCGGCGGGGACCGCGAGCAGCACCAGCAACGCAAGCGACGAACGGCGGCGTGGATTCGTCGGCCGAGTCATAGATAGCTCACGTGCTTCAGTTTTCGCAGAAACCAGACGCCATAGATTGGCAGTGCCACTCCAGCCAGAAGCGAGACGAGGGCGACGAGCAAGACGGGCGTTCCGCCGGCGCTGGCGTGAAAGGCGACGCCCCACGCTCCGAAGCCGAAGCAGAAGAGCGTGGCGACGGTCAGGAATATCACGTGGAACGCCTTGAGCGACATGACCGCCTCGCGGTGTCAGGGGTGCTGCGCGTGGCCGGCCTGGCCCTCGGTCCCGGCCTCGGAACCGTGGTCGGCGGCATGGTGTGCGCCGGCGACGGCCGCCACGTGGGCAGGGTCGTGGATCAGGACGTTGTCGTCGTCGGTGAACTTGGGCACGAACAGCAGGACGGCGAAGAAGCAGACGCACAACGCCAGTGTGTAGTGGATCGTGCGGCGTTCGCTGAACAGGTGCATGAAGTAGCCGGCGACGAGCGTGCCCTTGATGAGGGCGACGATCATCGCAACGACGATCGCCTTGTAGATGTCGAGATGCACGTAGGAGACGCCAACCGTGACGAGCGTCAGCACGCCCAGCGCGACGAAGACGTTGATGTAGACGCGGACGTGCTGCTTGATGGATTCGGCGTCATGAGCCATGGGTGCGACACTCCGACTAGAGCAGGTACAGCGTGGGGAACAGGAAGATCCAGACCAGATCGACAAAGTGCCAGTAGAGGCCGGTGCACTCGATGCGGTTGGTGTAGTGCTCCGGATTTTCGTGCCACAGATGCGCGCCGGGCCACAGGAAGTAGCCGATCACGATCATGCCGCCGACGACGTGCAGGCCGTGCAGGCCGGTGAGAACGAAGTAGGTGCCGTAGAAGTTGTCGTGTCCCGGCGTGTGGCCCGCCTGGAACTTGGGGTAGTACTCCAGCGCGAGCTTGAGACCCAGAAAGAGGGCCGCCAGCAGAAACGTCCAGAGCAGGTATTGCCGGCCCTTCGCGAAGTCGTGCACCTTGAGCGAGGCCCAGGCCATCACCATGGTGACGCTCGAGGAGATCAGCACGAACGTGTTGAGCGTGCCGATCGGGACGTTCAGGACGGTGTAGCCGTGCGGCCAGCTCGCGGCCCCGGCGCGCAGCAGCACCAGCGCGCTGAACAGCGCGCCGAACAGCATCACCTCCGACGCGAGGAACAGCCACACGGCGAACTTGCCGTTGTAAATACCCGTGATCGGGTGCGCCTTGACTTCACACGGAAGACCCATCGTCACGTTCAGTCGCTCCTGCTAGGCGATGTGCTGCGGGCTGAAATCCTGCGCCGCGCCCGGCACGCTGTATTCATAGGGACCACGGTGCACCACCGGCTCGGCCGCGAAGTTGCCGTGCGGCGGAGGCGAAGGAGCGGCCCACTCGAGCGTCGTCGCGTTCCACGGGTTGTCGCTGACCTTCTGCCCGACAAAAATGCTCGCAAAGAAATTATAGATGAACGGAAGCTGCGCCAGCCCCAGCAGCCACGCGCCCCACGACGAAATCTGCGTCAACGTGTGCACGCCGCTCCCGCTGTGATACTGCGTCTGGTCATACAGCCTGCGGCTGACGCCCGCCATGCCCTGAAAGAACATCGGCATGAAGACCATGTTGATGAAGATCAGACTCGGCCAGAAGTGCAGCTTGCCGAGAAAGTCGTTCAGCTTGCGGCCGGTGACCTTCGGGAACCAGTAATAGATGCCGGCGAAGACGGCGAAGATCGTCCCCGGCGCCACCACGTAGTGGAAGTGCCCGATGACGTAATAAGTGTCGTGCAGGTGAATGTCCGACGTGGTCAGCCCCAGCGGCAGCCCGGTCAGCCCGCCGATGCCGAACATCGGCAGGAACGCCAGCGCGAAGAGCATCGGCACGGTATAGCGGATGCGCGCCCCCCAGAGGCTGAGCAGCAGGCAGGTCAGGATGATCACCGAGGGAATCGAGATGATCATCGTCGTGGCCTGGAAGAACGTGCTCATGGTCGTGCCCATGCCGGTCATGAACATGTGGTGCGCCCAGACGACGAACGACATGAAGCCGAGGAAGATGGTCGAATAGACCAGCGTCCGATAGCCCCAGAGCGGCTTGCGGATGTTGTTCGCGATCACCTCGGACACGATCCCCAGCGCCGGCAGGATCAGCACGTACACCTCGGGGTGCGCCAGGAACCAGAAGAGATGCTGCCACAGCAGCGGGTTGCCGCCGCCCGCGACCTGCAGCGCACTCCCACTCACCACCAGCCCGCTCGGCAGGAAAAAGCTCGTCCCGGCCACTCGGTCCATCAGTTGCAAGACGGCCGCGGCTTCCAGCGGCGGAAACGCCAGCAGCAGAAGAAACGAGGTGACGAGCTGCGCCCAGACGAAGAAGGGCAGCCGGAACATGCTCAAGCCGCGGGCCCGCATGTGCGCGACCGTCACGATGAAATTGATCGAGCCGAGCAGTGACGAAGTGATCAGAAACACCATGCCCAGCAGCCACAGCGTCTCGCCGTTCTTGGCGATCACCGAGAGCGGGGCGTACGCCGTCCACCCCGACGCAGCGGCGCCCTGCTGTGTGAAAAAGCTGGCCAGCATGATCAGCCCGCCCGGCACGTACACCCAGTAGCTCATCATGTTGAGCTTGGGGAAGGCCATGTCCGGCGCGCCGATCTGCAGCGGCAGCACGAAGTTACCGAAGCCGCCGACTAGCACCGGCACGATCGCCAGAAACACCATGATCGTGCCGTGCATCGCGCCCAGCTCATTGTAAAAATCAGGCGTCATGAAGCCGCTTTGCCAGCGGCGCTCGCCGAAGATGCCGTTCAGAAAATTCAGCGGCGTACTGGGATAGGCGAGCTGATAGCGCATCAGGGCCATCAGGCAGAAGCCGAAGAACAGAAAGACGAGCGCCGAGACGGCGTACTGCACGCCGATCACCTTGTGATCGATCGAGAAGATGTACTTGCGCCAGAAGGGCAGCTCGGGGTGCCCGTGGCCATGGTCGCCGCCATGGCCGTGTGCGTCCTGCGGTTCGTGCGCGTGGTGAGCGTGCGATTCGGCCATTACTCCTCTTCCTCTTCTTCTCCGCCGGCGCTGGCGGCCTGCTCGTCAAGCCACTTGCTGAAATTCTCGCTCGAGTCGACGAACAACTGGCCCTTCATCTTGAAGTGGTTGTTGCCGCAGAGCTGAGCACACTGGATGTCGAACGTGCCGGTCTTCTTGGCTTCGAACCAGATCGGCACGGTCATGCCCGGGATCAGGTCCGACTTGGCCCGCAGCACCGGAATAAAGAAGCTGTGGATCACGTCTTTCGACGTGCCGCGGATCACGACCGGCTTATTGATCGGAATGTGCAACGTGTTGATGACCGCGATGTCGTCCTTGGCTTTCGGGTCGCTGCGGTCGATTCCCAGCGGGTTTTCCGTCCCCACCAGCGTCGCCTTGGTCGTGCCGAACTCGCCATCCTTGCCCGCGTAGTGGAAGTTCCACGCGAACTGCTCGGCCACGCAACGCACGGTTACCACGTCGCTACCCGTCGGAATCTTCGTCTTGACGCTCGCCCAGATCGGCATCGACAGCGCCACCAGCAGAAACACCTCGAAAACGATCACGCCGATCTCGGCGTACTTCGACGGCTTGGCCTTGATCTCCTCATACGCGGCCGAGATGCCCGTCCGGTCGCGAAACCGCACCAGGCAGTACGCAAAAAGTGCCCCCCAGCCGACGAACAGAACTGCCATGAAAAAGTGCACGACGTAGATCAGCCGATCGACGCCTTGCGCGTTGTCGCCGCCGATGTTCGGCGGCAGCCACCAGCCGTAATGCACGTCCACTTCGGTCTCCCAGATTGCCGCGGGAGTGATGATAAACACCCTCTCCCGGAGGTCGTTCATCGGGCTTATCGGGCAGCCCGATCGAGCGACCGCGCGACTCGAAAGGCAAATTTCCAGTAACGAGCGGGCGGGATTATAGGGTCGGACCGTTGACCCGACAAGCGCAGCGCGCGATACGATTGTCCCGACGCCGACAGTCCGCGGGCAATCTCCTGCAATGATCGGCGCCGCCGGACGTTATGCACTTCGAGGACGCGGTGGACGAAGCAGCGCTGGCAGACCTGATCGAGCGCGCCCGGCGGGACGATCCGGGTGCGCTGGCTGCATTGATCGAAGCCTACGGCCGCCGCGTGTATGGCTTTGTTTATCGGCTCACCGGCTCGCGCGATGCGTCCGAGGACCTGATGCAGACGACGTTTCTGCGGCTGGTGCGGATGCTGCCGGGTTATGTGCACCAGGGAAAATTCGACGCCTGGCTTTTTCGGATTGCTGGCAACGCTGTCCGTGATCGCGCCCGGGCCGCAACGCGACGCGATCGACACTTTGCCCACAGCAATGAGCTCGCGTCCGCAAATCGCGCCGCGCGCGACAACGGCGACCCGCACGCGCGGGCTGTCTCGGCCGAGGATGGCGACCGCCTGCAGGCCGCGCTGGCGGAGCTGGAGCCGGCGGATCGCGAAATCGTCATGCTGCGACACTTCTCGGACCTGTCGTTCCGGGAAATCGCCGATCTGCTCAATGTGCCGCTCGGCACCGCCCTGAGCCGGGCGCACCGAGCGCTGGGCAGGTTGCGAGCGCGGCTCGAACCGAGCGAGTAGGATCATGCCGATGAAGGGATTGAGACAGCTCGAGGCGGCGGTGGAGCGCGACGCGCGCTGGCTGCGCCAGTTTCCCGATCCCGTGCCGCCGCCGGGAGCGTCCGAGCGGCTTGTCGCCGCGCTCGCGTCCCATCGCCGCGGTTCGGATCGAGCCATCGAACGAATACGGCCCGTCGGCGCGATCGCCGCGGCGCTGCTGCTGGGAGTGGGCCTGCTTTGGCAGATGCCGGCCGAGCGCGGCCGGACCGTGCGCGACGATCCGGCCGCCGCGCTGCGCGACTGGAGTGCGGCGGTCGATGATTCGACGTCGCAGGTTGATCGGCTGGTGACGCACGCGTGGCTGCCGGCCGACGGCGACGCCGAAGACGCGGACGCGGCCCTCGACGACGCCATCAAGAGTCTTGACGCGACGCTGGAGCTGGGTGCGTGAAATCCCGTGCGGAAACTTCGGCATGCTGCTTGAGCGCGGCGCGACTGCCCGGTCGGGCGCGGTCCGGCCCCGCGGCGCGGTGCGCCGGAGCTGCCTGGCGCTGGCTTTGGCGTGTCGCCGGCTTGTGCGTCTCCGCGGCAGTGATCTCCGCGCCCGCGGCTGCGCAGGAACGCCCCGAGCGGCCCGCCGCACTGCAGCGTGCCGCGCGCGGCGAAACGCGACCCCAGGATGGTTCACGCGCCGAGAAACGGCCGCAGGATCGCCCGCGCGACGGCGGCCCGGCCCGTCCGCTGGCCGGCGGCCTGGCCCTGCCGCGCGGCTTCAGCCCCACCGCCGAAGATTTCGGTCCACTTCAGCCCGGCGAAGATGAGCAGCTTTCGCAGTTCACGCAGCGCTTCCTGCCGCAGGTCGCCCGCGCGCTTCAGGAGATTCGCAGCCGCAATCCGGGGGCGTACGCCGATCGCCTCGCCGAACTGACACCGCGCGTCCGTGCCCTGCGGCGCGTGATGCGCGAGGACCAGGCGTTGGGGCGTAAGCTGTTGCGTCACATCGAGAATGAGCAGATGCTTCGCCGGGCACGGCGCGTGTTTCAGTCCGCCCCGCAAACCGGCCCGGCCCGCCAGCGCATTCTGAGCGAGGCCCGCGAGCGGATCGGCGAGAACATCGCCATCGAGAGCGACATGCTGCTGGCGCGTGCCGCCCAGATGCGCACGCAGCGCGAGCGTTGGATCGAGCAGACCGTCGCGCTGCTGCTCTCCGACGACGCCGACGCCAGCGAGCAGCCCGAGCGCCTCAAGGCCGTCGCGCGGCGTATCCGCGAAGCGAGCGACGACCAGAAGCCCGAGATGATTCAACGGCTGCGCGAGACACTCGCCGAGCGCGGCGAAACCGACGCCGCCGACCTCGAACGCCGCGCCGCCGAGATTCAATCCAACCGCGAGGCGATGGTCGACCGCCGTATCAACGCGTTCTTCGGCGGTTCGCCGCCCGGCGGGCCGTAGTGTCCGGAGTCAGAACGTCCCACGATTCCCCGCGTCGTGCAGTCCTCGGGTTTGCACGTGCCAACCTGCGGTTTGCACGTGCCAACCTGCGGTTTGCACGGGCGAACCCCCAGTTTGCACGCTCTCGCTGCATGCGTGCGCCTACTTGAAGTGGCATGCTCTCGCCGTCAGGCGTGGGCAGGCATGACTCTGGGTGGCAAGGCAGCCGCGCCGATTTCCCGCGCGTGCCTTAGTGCCGCCGGCGGCGCAGGATGCCAACGGCCGCCAGCGCGGCGAGCGTCACGCTCGCCGGCTCCGGCACGTAGCAACTGGTGTCAATGACGACCTGATCGACCCACAGAACCGTTCCAAAGACCGGCGGCGTCAGAATCAGCGTCTCGCTGGCGGGACAGCCGTTGAAACGCCACAGCGAGGCCTCGTGCGTCCAGCCGTTCGCCAGCGGGGTGATGGTCGGCGTGCCGATGAGCGTGGCCGGCCCGAGCGTGCTGGTCAGCGATACGCCGCCCACAACCGGAGGCTGGTTGTTGTACGTAATCTGAAGCCAAACGTCCTTGATGGCGGTGAGGTCGGGTCCGTCATTGGGAACGTCGAATCGCAGGAAGTCGAGGTCGTTGACGGCCCAAACGTCGTTGCGGCCGTTCCAGGTGGGCAGAAAATTGGCCGGGTCGGTCACGGTAAGGAATGGCGTGCCATACGGGTTGCTGAACGGCGCCGCATCCGGCGCACCGCCACCCGAACCCGCGCTGAAGTCCCACGCCTGCACGGTCGAGCCTGGCGAGAAGCGCGGCCAGGGCGGCGGGATCAGGTCATCGGCCAGGATCGGGGCCGTCCAGGCGAGTGCGGCCAGACCGGCGAGCGTTTGAAGCGTACGACTCCGACGCGGCGACATGAACAGCCCTCCTGGGACGACGCGACTGGCCGCGACACCGCATCCAGACGAGCCTGGATCCGGACGATGGTCGGCCCGGCCCAGTTTACCAAGAAAGGCCTGTTGTTCCCAGATGGTGGCGTACTCGCGCGGGTGACGGGGTCGCGGCAGGCTCTCGCGATCAGGCGTCTCACGCCAGCCCGCCCCATCATCGTATGCTCACGCGCGGGTGCCCTGCCGACGGCCGTTGCGTCGGCAGGGCAGTCGCGTGCGTGTGCCGTGGCGCGCAGGGGCGCCTTCGAATTCAGAACGGCGGCCGGTAGCCGCGCGGCGGGTCGGGAAGGGACTCAAAGTCAATCGAGAGCGGCTGGCCCGAGCGGGCGGCGCGGGTGCCCTGCCGACGGCCGTTGCGTCGGCAGGGCTGTCGCGTGCGTGTGCCGTGGCGCGCAAGGGCGCCTTCGAATTCAGAACGGCGCGAGCGATCCAGGGCATCGACAAACCAGCCGCGGGCCCGGTCCTTTGAAAGAAGCGCCTGACGTCGGAAACACGAGAAGGTGAGGAATCGCGCGTCGTCAAACCCGACGTCGGCCGGGCGGCGCAAAGCGTCGGAGATGGACATTCCCTCAGTCTACGCGGTCGTCCGATGTCGAAGCCCTGCCGACGCAACGGCCGTCGGCAGGGCACCCGCGCAGGGCACCCGCGCGGCGCGAGCGAGAATTCCACCCCAGAGTAGCCCAGGGCCACATCCGCCAGCGTTGCTACTGGTCTTCGTCACCTTCCGGTGGGATACCGGCGGGCGGCGTGCCCGGCGGGGTCTTCTTGGCGTCCGGCTTGGCGAAATCGTCGATGGTCTTGAGGATTTTCGCCGGGTCGCCGGCGCGGAGCATGAAAATGCGCTTCGCCTCCAGCAGCGCCGCCTTGCGCGGCAGCACGCCCGGTTTCTCCGAGTCGACGTTCATGATGATCTCGCGCTGCTCGCTCAGGCGGATGCGAACCTGAATCGGGGTCTTGTCGAGCCCCTCGGCCGCCACGTCGCCATCCGAATACGCGAGATACTGCTCGACGCGCAGCCCGACCAGCTCCTTGAGAAAATCGGTCACCTGCTTCTGCACCAGCTCGACAAACGGGTCGCTCGACAGCACCCACTTGTCGCCGCGTTTCTCCAGCTCCACCAGCGAGGCCAGCGTGCGAATCGTGACGCCGGTGACTTTGTCGGCGTCGAAATCGAAGAGCTTGCGATCGATGAGCTCGCCGGCCAGCGACTGCTGCACGGTCTGGTCGAGCTCGAAGATGTAGGGATCGTCGTCGTAGCGGCAATACGCCACTCCGTCGGCACGTCCGACGCGCAGCACGTGCTCGGCGCGCGACGGTGGCGGGGGCGCGCCGGTCTCCTGAGTCGTGGGCGCGGGGTGCTCCACGCCGAGCTTGATCGTCAACTCGGGAGATTCGAGCCCGTAGGAGCCAAACGCGTCGCGGGCCACGACGCGCCGGGCGCGCAGCGCCGACAGGTCGGTCACCAGGTCGCGCACGCCACCGGCGTCGACCTGTGCGCCGGCCGGCTGAGCCAACTTCCACTGCTCCGCTTCGAGCTTCAGCGCGTAGTGCCGGTTGCGCGCCGTCAGGTCGAGTTCGACGATGCGTCCTCCGGCAAGATTGACGATCGAGCGCGAGCGCAGCGAGAGCGGCGTGACGGCCAGGCGCTGGGCCGCGGCGGCGTCGACGACGATGACGGTCGGCTTGCCGGCCAGTTGCACATACGTGTTGCGCCCGCTCGCTGTGTTCCCGCCCACCAGCAGCGTGATCGGCTCAACCGAGCCCGACGCCACGACCGTCACGCTGCCCTTCGGATCGGCCAGGCCGTATTGCGCCACGTCGCCGGGCTCGTCCAGATAGTCGATCGCCGACAGATCCTCCATCGCCGCCAGCACGTCGGCGACGGCGCCGGCGTCAAGGGCCGTCAGGTCCCCGTCGCCCTGCCAGGCGTTCTCGGACTTGTGCAGGCACGCCGATTCCGGGCCCAGGCTGACCGTCAGTTCATTCACGTCGGCGGCGCGGACGCGCGTGACGCGCGGATCGCGCAGCTTGCGCAGCTCGGGCGTGATGGTCTTGATATTGGCCGCCGGGACCGTCGCCGCCCAGGTCTGATCGCCGACGCGGACGTAGCGCTTGGTCTCGTTCATGTCCGCGAACTTGCCGATCTCGACCGTGTATGAATTCTTGATCAGCTCAAACGTCGGCTCGGCCGGCTGGCTGGCGGCCGGGTCGGCCGGCGGCTTGAGCTCCTTTTTCTTCTCGGTCTGCACCACCAGCCGGATCGCCGGCTCCTTGAGCCCATAACGGGCCGGATCGGCCGAAAACTCGTCGACGAAGTCGTCGGCGTAAAGCGAGTTCAGCCCGCGCAGCAGAGCGATAATCTCCTGCTTGGCGCCGTGCCACTTGATCGGCGCGTTGATCACCCACTCGCCCGACTCGGCGACCGAAAAATCGTAGCTCTTGCCCTCATGCGTGACGGTCAGGTGTTTGGCGTCCTCGGGGGTCAGCTTCAGCAGCCGCTTGGCGCGAAACTCCTTGACCTCCTTCTTCAGGTCGCGCGTCAGGTCCTGCGCGACACGCTGGATGCGCGTCTGGCCGGCGACTCGGACGTATGTGTCGTCGCTCAAGGCCGCTTTCGCGCCGATCTCCAGCCTGTATTCCTTACCGGACTTGTCCGCCAGCGTGACGACCGCGGCGGGTGGATTCAGCCCCGCCGTCTCGGGTGTGACGCCCGCCTCGCCCTCGGCCGCGCGGGCCTGGGCGCCAGCGATCCGGCGGGCGAGATCGCTGATGACGTAGTTCTCGGCCGCGGCGCGGATCGGCTCGACGAACTCCCACTCGTCCATTTTCGTGGCGTCCGCCTCCGAGGCTTTCCGCTCGAAGACCATGCGCGGCTGCGACTGACCCTCGAGCGTGCAGCGCAGCAGGTCGGACTCCGCCGGCGGAGGGTCGAAGACGCTGACCTTTTTCTTCTCGTCACCCTGGTCGCTCCTCGAGTCGGCCGGCGCGTTCTTGCTCTCCGGAACAAGGTAGACGACGAGTCCGCCGACGATCAGCACGGCGAGCAGGATGAACGTGGTCTTGAAATTCACGTGGCACTACCTCCGACGAAACAGCCAGACCGCGCCGCCGGCGACCAGTGCCAGCGTCGGCCAGATTCCGACCAGGAAGACGCGGCAGAATTGCGCCGAGGCGCCTTCGCGCAGCCGCGACAGCCGCGGGATGTCGCTGCTGGCCGGGCCGGCGGCGATGCGGTCGGCGTTGCCGGCCAGCCAGTGCAGGGCGTTCAGAAACAGCTCGATGTTGCCCGGGTTGAGATTCATGATCGCCAGCGTGTTGCCCGTCGGCACCAGGCCGGTGCGGAAGGCGACGTCGTCGACGGCGAACGTCTCACTGGACACGACCACGGCCCGTTGCCCCTTGTCGCTCTCCGCGGCGATCGCCACCGGGAAACCGCCGTCGCGGGCCTTGATGTCCTTCTCGTTCGGCTTGAGGCCGTGGCTTTTGCTGTACTCCTCCTGGGCCGCGGACTGATCGCTGATCGCCCAGATGTCGTCGCTGGGTGCGACGCTCAGCAGTGGCGTCAGTTTCACGCCGGCGGGCGGCGCCTTGGCCTCGAGCGGGGCGAGGTTCATCAGTACCGTCGTGAGCGACTGGATCGGCTCGGTGATCTCATGCTCGCCGTAGACGAGTTGCTCCGGCTTGGTCAGCGTGACCAGTGCGGTCGCGCCGCGGCGCGGAACCCACAAGGCGGGATTCTCGGGCGAGGGGACGAATGAAAACGTGAGGTAGTCGGATTTGATCCCCACACCCCAGGTCGATTGCAGAAAGTCGCTGAAGGCGTAGGGGGCGCCGCCCGACATCGGAATCTGCGGCATCGGGCTGGGCGCCGGACGCCAGCCGGCCAGAAACAGGGCGCGGCCCGAGGTGTTAACGGCGTCGAGAATGAGCTGCTTGTCCGCCGGGCTGATGCCTTGCGGCCGCTGCTGCATCATGGGGTTCTGCGGCGGAGCGTCCTCCGGGCGGATGACGACGTAGACCGTGCGGGCGGCGTCTTCGATTTTGGGCACGGTCTTCTCGGTCTGCACGTCCCACTCGCGCGTGACGAAGCCGGCATCTTCCAGCGAGCGCGAAACCTGCTGATAGGGTGCGTCGGGCATCTGCCGCATCATCATCGGGTTCATCTGCGACATGTCGGGCTTGAGCAGCGCCGGTCCCCCGTAACGCACGAAGACGACGGCGGTTTTCTCCTTCTGGGAGAGCTGGAGAATGGCGGACGAGACGGCCCGCTCGCCGGCGAATTCCTGCCGGTCGCCGTCGTTGTCGGTGCTGCCGTCGCGGCGCGAGGGCCAGACTTCGTAGAAGTCCAGCACGCGGGCTTCCTGCGCGGTCTCGACGATGATGACCGGCGAGTTCGGCCAGTTGCGAATCTTGGTGTACAGATCCTCCAGCTTGACGCGTTTCAGGTCCTTGGTGTCGTCGAGCAGCTTCTGAATGCGGGCGAGCACGTCGGCGTAGCGCGTCGCGGCGGTGTTGTAGAACTGCTTCGCTTCGGGCGGGGCCGTGGGCGGCAGGCCGGTTGCAGCGCGCTGCATCCAGGCTTGCAGGCCGTTCAGCGTGGTCTGGATCTTGGGCAGGTAGACGCGGAGCGTCTCGACGGCCTCGCCATAGGCCGGAATCTCGCCCTTGAGCCGCGCGTCGATGCGCTCGAACTCGCCGCGCGTTTCGGCGGCCATCAGGCGGAAGTTGTCCTGAACGACGTCGAATTTTTCGACGCGGAACTCCGGCGCGACGCGCTCCATCGCGTCGAATTCGGCCTTGAGCAGGGCGGTGAGCGTTTCCTGCAGCGCGGGCAGCGTTTCGAGCGCCGCCTTGTGCGGCGCGGCTTCGTTCTGATACGCGGGCAGCTTGACGAGCCGGTCGCGGATCACGGTCAGCTTCGACGAATCCTTCATCGGGTCGATCACGCTGGCGGTGATGTGCGTCGGAGCGACGGATTCGTAGAGGTTCAGCAGATCGCCGACGCGACGCTGCCGCTTCTGCGCGAGCGTGTCGTACTCGCTCAGCACGGTGTAAAGCGCGGTGATCGTGACGTTCTGATCGAGCTTGCGTAGGAGCTGCGCGGTGCGCGGGCTGAGGCTGTTGATGCCGCTGCGCGTGACGTCGAACTGCGTGCGGAAGCGCGTCGAGAGATAGACGGCCAGGCCCAGAATGCCGCAGGCCAGGACGACGGTGACGGCGACGTTGAGGCCGTAGACGAACCGGCGCTGGCCGGAGGCCATGGCGTCGTGCGCGTGCGTGCTGGGGTTGGCTACCGCCATCGACGGGACTCCACGATTTTGATGGTGAGAAAGACGAAGAGCGCGGCGCTGCCGAGGAAAAAGACGACGCTGTCGGTCACGATCAGGCCGCGGTTGAACATCTCGAGGCGCGTCATGACGTTGACCTGCTGCAGGACGACGCGCAGCCAGCCCTGCACGCTCGCGACGATGTAGTACGCAAACCACGCCAGCAACATCAGCGGGACGGTCGCGAGAATCCACGCCACGATCTGATTGCGGGTCAGGCTGCTGGTAAACAGGCCGACGGCCAGAAACGGCAGCCCCAGCAGAAAGAGGCCGAGATAGCCCGCCAGTGCCGCGCCGAAGTCAGGATTGCCGTAGATCGCCAGAATCACCAGGTAGACCAGCGTCGTCGCCAGCATCACCACGTAAAAGCCGACGCTCGCCAGATACTTGCCCAGCACCATCTGCCCGTCCGTCACCGGCGCGGTCATCAGCGACTCGATCGTGCCGCTGCGATACTCCTCGCTGATCATGCGCATCGTGATCGCCGGCAGGATCATCGTCAGCACGAACGGCGTCCACATGAACACTTCGCGCAGCGTGGCCGGTTTACCCGGCGCGATGCTGTCGGTCACGATCACCAGCACCCCGGTCAGCAGCAGAAAGCCGGCCGTGACGATGTAGGCGATGGGCGAAAAAAAGAGCGAGAGCAACTCGCGCTGCGTGATCGCCAGGACGTTTCTCATGGTTCTTGCAACCCTCGATGCTGCCGCCGGCCGTCGAGGCAGGCGGCGGGAATCAGGCTCATTCGGATGCGTCGCGCGTGCCGGCGACGATCTTCACGAAATAATCCTCGAGCGAGGCGATGTCGCGGCGGAGTTCGCGCACCGACCAGCCCCTCTCCGTCGAGAGCTTGAAGATGCTTTCACGCACGTCGGCGCTGGTGGCGAGCGTCAGACGCACCCACCCGTTCTGAGTCTCGCTGCGCAGATCGGTGACGCCATTCAACTTCCGCACGCTGGCGACCACGTCGTCGTGCGGCCCCTTCACCTCCGCGATCAGCTTCGACTCGCCGCTGACGCGCTCGCGCAGCTCGTGCGGCGAGCCGGAGGCGACGATCCGCCCGTTGTTGATGATGATCGTCCGCTCGCAGGTGGCTTCGACTTCATGCAGGATGTGGCTGCTGAGCATCACCGTGTGATCCTTGGCCAGCTCCTTGATCAGCGAGCGCGTCTCGCGAATCTGGCGCGGGTCGAGGCCGACGGTCGGCTCGTCGAGAATCAGCACCTTGGGATTGTGCAGCAGTGCGTCGGCCAGCCCGACGCGCTGGCGATAACCCTTCGAAAGCTGGCCGATCGGCCGTCCGATCACGTCGTTCAGCCAGCAGCGCTCCACCACACGGGCGATCGCGGCCTCGCGCGCCGCGCGGTCCAGACCCTTCAGCCGGCCTCGAAAACGCAGGTACTCCCGCACCCGCATCTCCGGATACAGCGGAACCGATTCCGGCAGGTACCCGATCACCCGCCGCACCGCCAGAGACTGGCTCAGCACGTCGTGACCGGCGATGCGGGCCGTTCCCGACGTGGCGGGGTGAAAACAGGTCAGGACGCGGATGGTGGTGGTCTTTCCGGCGCCGTTCGGGCCAAGAAAGCCGACGATTTCGCCCTCGCCGACGGTGAACGAGATGTTGTCGACGGCCTTTCGGGTGCCGTAGTGCTTGGAAAGCTGCCGAACTTCGATCATCGGTCGATTCCCAATCTGAGTCAGCGACAAGACGGCGAACCGGCTGCGATCCTGTCAGAATCTTCTAGGTCTCGGACCCGCCATCGCCGTTCCCGTCCCGCAGCCGAGTTCCTCATTCTCGGGGCGATCCGGTGGGTGTCAAGGGTTCGACGGCCGAGTTCACGCTCACGGTTCACGGCGCCCATGACGCCGCGAGCTCGGGGAACTCCTGCGCGAGGCTGCGGCGGATCTGCTCGACACCCTCGGAGGGAGTGCCGGCTTCCTCCGCCTGCCTCAGCCGCGCGCGGACGGCGGCGACGTCGCGCCTTTCGGCGGCGTCCCAGCACTTCCACGCCCAGGCACGCACGTCGTGCGGATTCAGCCGGATGGCGGCCTCGAGCCATGTGAGAACTTCGCCGCGCCGCGCCGGCTGATTGCGGACCAGCAATTCGCAAAGTGTCACGTAGTGCTGCGCCAGTTCGGCGGACAGGGCAGCCTGCACGGCGCCAGACTCCGCCAGCGCCGTCCGCACGTCGGCCTCGCGCCCGGCCGCCAGCATGTAGAGCAGCCGCCGAGCCCGGTAAGGCGCGGCCAGCGCGTCGTAGTGTTGGCGTTGAATGCGGGGAAGCTCTGCGATCGCCCTCTCGGCCAGCTCCACCGCGGCGCCGCAACCGCGGGCCGCTCCACGAAACTCGTACTCGGCCTGCTCCAGCAGGCCGGCGGCGCGCAGCTCGGGAAAGCGCGCCTTGAGCGGCGCGTACAGCTCCGCGGCGCGGGCCGCAAATCGCGCCGCCTCGGCGTATTCCCCGCGCGTCGCGTGATACGCCGCGGCCAGGCGGAAGGCCTCCGGCGCGAGCGAGATCACCAGTGCATCGATGCCGGTGCGCGGGTCGATCGGATTGGCCTGTGCCAGCAGTCCGTTCAGCACGGCTGGGAATCCCGCCTCCGCCGCGCAGCGCTCGAACGCCCGCTGCCAGCGCGCGTCCGCCAGTCCGCCGCGCAGCGCGTCGCGCAGCAGTTCGACCCGCACTTCGAGAGTTTCGGCGGCTTCGAGAGCTGCATAGCGGCTCTCAAGTGCCAGCAGCGCATCGACGTCGAATGGGCTCTGGCGCCGCTGAAGACGCCAGGCCGCGTCGGCCCGTTCATACCAGCTCAGGGCCGTGCGCGGATCGCCCCGCGACAGCATTGTCGTGAGCATCTCGGCGCAGCGCGCCGCCGTCGCCGGCATCGACATCAGCGTCGGGGCGCGCCGATCCAGGGCCAGCGCGGCCTCATAGGCGTCGGTCGCGAGCCGCTCGGCTCGAGCGGCCGCGCCCGATCCTGCCGGAGCTGAAGCGGGTTCGGCCGCCGTCTCAAGCGCCTGGCATTCCGCAAACGCCGCCTCCGCCAGCGCCAGCCGGGCGCGGACCGCCCACTCTTCGGCGTAGAGCCGCCGGATCGGGTCAAGGAGAAGGCATGCGGCCCGCTGCGATTGCGCCACGGCCGTCGAAGCATCGCCGCGGCGCAGCGCCTGCTGCGCGGCGAATTCGGCACGAACGCCTTCCCAGTCGCGCACCGTGACGACCATTGCTCCCAGGCTCGTCAGCGCCGCCGCCCCGGTGACGCACACCCGCAGCGCGACGCGTCGCCGCCCCCCCGCGGAGTGGGGCGGTTCAGTTTCGGTCGCCGAGGCCCGTCCGAGCGCCCAGATCGCACCGGTGGCGACGAACAGGTATGCGGGCACACCCGGCAGGCGCAGCGAGACGCTGAACATCATGTCCGCCAGCAGCGCCAGCACGCCGCCCAGCAGCCCCAGCACCATGGCTCGGCGTTCGGCGGACAACGGCGAGCGGAGGATTTCCAGGGCGGCGACGACGCAGGCGACCCAGGCGCCGACGAACGTCACCCCGCCGAGCAGCCCGATTTCGGCCAGCACTTCGAACAGCTCGTTGTGTGCGTGGCCGGCCCAGTCACCCATGAACGCCGCCGGGTCGAGTGCCCGGTCGCGTACGCCCAGTCCGCCCGAGAGATAGGAGAACGCACCGGCGCCCGCGCCCGACACCGGCCGTTGCATCCAGATCTCCGACGCGTAGCGCCACATGTACGTGCGAAAGCGGATCGTCGCTCCGCGTGCCATGAGCGTGTCGAGCCGTGTCGAATAGAAGTAGACCCCGGCCACCACCAGCAGTGTGACGCCCGCCCCGGCCAGCCCCCAGCGCAGCCGCGGCGGCACGGTGAAGACCAGCAGCCCGACCACGCCGGCCGCCAGCGCCAGCAGGGCGCTGCGCGCGCCGGTCAGCGCCAGGCATGCCAGCATGACGGCCAGAGCTACGGCGACGAACACGGTCGGCCCCCGCGCCTGCGGCCGTGCCGCCGTCCGGCCAGTGAACCGGTCGCGCAGGATGCACGCCGCTGCGATGATCCCCGGCAGCAGCGTCGCCGACAGAACGCCGGGATTACCCGTCGGAAACCCCGGGCGGTGCTGCCAGTTCCGCTCGCAAAAGTACCAGATGCACAGGATCGACGCGACCGCGGCGCTGCCGATCACGCCCCACACGATCAAAGCCAGATCGCGCGGCTCAAGCGTCCACGCCAACCCGACGGCCAGGCCGGCGTAGAGCACGTAAATCGTGGCTTGCGCCGCGGCGATGTCGGGCTCGACGCTCCATGCGGCGCTCGTCAGGCTCACCGTTGCCCAGCCCAGCAGCAGCAGTTGCCCCACCATCCAGGCTCCCCATTCCCCGCGTCGCGGCCCGGGAAACCGCGCCGCCGCCGCGGCCCGCGCCGCCATCAGCATCAGCAGCGCCGCCGACCCGACGTGCAGCACCAGGTCCTTGATCTCGACACCCCGCGCGCTGGCGACCAGCCCGCCCAGCGACATGAGCTGAATCAGGCGATGCAGCAGCGAGAAGCTGCTCCAGGGAGCTTCGCCGGGATAGCGGGCTTGCGGGTCCGGGCTGATCAGAAGCTGGGTCGCGAAGAGCACACCGACGACGACGACGGCCGTCGCGCGCGAGATCGCGAGCCGTGTCCGCACACCGGCCTGCTCCACCCCAGCTACCGCAATGCCGCTGCTTGAGTTCACGGCGAGTCCATTCGTCAGCGGCCCGGGCTGGTGAAGTCAGCGTCGTTCCCGCATAATTATCTTGCGCTTTTTGTTAAAGGACTCAACTGCCGCGCGCCGATAATCGAGCGTGGAGGGTTGTCGCCGGATTGCGGCGACCCATGAGTTCCTCAACCGCAACGGATTGCTTCGTGCCCATGATGACGCCCGCCCCGCTCGCTCCCACGCTGACGCCCAGTCCGACGCACAACCTCGATTTCCGCAACGTGACGCGCTGGCGCGTGCACCTGCTGGGCATCGGCGGCTCGGGCATGTCGGGCCTGGCGGCGATGTTCGCGCGGCGCGGAGCGGAAGTCTCGGGCGTCGACGCGCAGCGCTCCGCGGCGACACGGCGATTGTCCGACGCCGGGCTGCGGGTCGGGCTCGAAACCGAGCAGCCCGACCTTCCCGCTGGCGTCGACCTGGTCGTGGCCTCGGCCGCGGTCCCCGATCAGCACGCGCATCTGCTGGCCGCCCGCCGGCGTGACGTTCCGATCCTAAAGTACGCCCAGGCCTTGGGGCTGCTGATGCAGACGCGCGTCGGTGTCGCCGTCGCCGGCACGCATGGCAAGAGCACGACCACCGCCTGGACCGCCTACGTCCTCCGCTCCGCCGGGCTCGATCCGAACTTCATCGTCGGGGCGGATGTCCCCCAACTGGGCGGCGGCAGCGGCGTCGGCGATGGGCAGCACTTCGTCGCCGAGGCGTGCGAGTATGATCAGTCGTTCCTGAACCTGCACCCGACGCACGCCGCCATCCTGAACATCGAGGAAGACCACCTCGACTATTACGCCAACATCGACGCCATCCGCGACGCCTTCGCGCGTTTCACCGCCCTGGTGCCGCCTGACGGCGTCCTGCTGATCAACGGCGACGATCCCAACTGCCGGCTGGTCGCCGCCGCGGCGCACGCCCGGGTCGAGTCGTTCGGCTTCGGACCGAGCAATCTGTGGTATCCGCGCGACGTCGAGCTGGTGAATGGCTCATACCGCTTCACGATCGTGCATCAGGATCATGCCCTGCTCGACGCGCACGTCGCGCTGCCCGGCAAGCACAACGTGCTCAACGCCCTGGCCACCGCGGCCCTGGCCCGCGCCTGCGGCGCCGACGCCGGGCAGATTCGCGCCGGGCTGCAGGGCTTCCACGGCGCGCAGCGCCGCATGACGCTGGTGGGCGAAGTGGCCGGCGTCCGCGTCGTTGACGACTACGGCCATCATCCCACCGAGATCAGCGCCACGCTCTGCGCCCTGCGCGAGCGCTACCAGCCGCGCCGCCTCTGGTGCGTCTTTCAGCCCCATCAGCACTCGCGGACGCGCTTCCTGCTGCGCGAATTCGCCGGCAGCTTCACGCACGCCGACCGCGTCATCGTCCCCGACATCTATTTCGTCCGCGACACGCAGCGCGACCGCGAGCTCGTCTGCGCGCAGGACCTCGTCGATCGCGTCCGCACCACCGGCCGCGACGCCGACTACATCCCCGATTTCGACCGCATCGTCGAGCACCTCGCACGGCACGTTGCCGCGCAGGACGTCGTCGTTACCATGGGTGCGGGAAACATCTGGAACGTCGCCGATGCACTGGTGGCACGACTTCGAGCCGATCGTACAGCGTGACGTCCCGCTCGATCGCTACACCTGGTACAAACTCGGCGGCCCCGCCGAGCTATTCTTCACGCCGCCCGATCAGCACGCGCTGGCGACGCTACTGCGCCGGGCGCGCGATGCCAGCGTCGAATGGCGCGTGCTCGGCGGAGGCGCCAACCTGCTCGTGCACGACGAGGGCGTCCGCGGCGCCGTGATCCATCTGCGTGGCCGGGCCTTCGAAGCGTGGGAGTGTCCCGACGCCCACACCGTCCGCGCCGCGGCCGGCGTCGACCTCACCAAGCTCGTCAAACACGCCGCCGACCACGGCTGGCTCGGCTTCGAGCGGCTCGCCGGCATACCCGCCAGCGTCGGCGGAGCCGTGCGAATGAACGCCGGCGGCAAGCACGGCGCGATCGGCGAACTCGTCCGGAACGTCACCGTCGTCACCGGCGACGGCCGCATCGAGCAGCGCTCCGCCGACACCGTCCGATTCGCCTATCGCAGCACAGCCCTCGACGATTGCGTCGTCGTCGCCGCCACATTCGAATTCGAACCGTCGGACCGGGCCGTCACGCGCGAGCGTTTCCGCGCCATCTGGCACGAAAAGCACGCCTCGCAACCCCCGGTCTCCGATCGCACCGCCGGCTGCATCTTCAAGAACCCCCCCGGCCGCTCCGCCGGTGCCCTCATCGACCAGGCCGGCTTGAAGGGCCAGCGCCGCGGCGGGGCCGAGATCAGCACGCGCCACGCCAACTTCATCCTCGCGCATCCCGGCTGCCGCGCCGCCGACATCTTCGAACTGATCGCTCACATCCAGGAGCGCGTCGCCGCGGTTCACGGCGCCGACCTGGAGCTGGAAGTGAAAGTCTGGTAACCGGCATGACCGCCCGCAATTCCCCGCGCCCCGCGTTGAGAGTGACCGTCCTGGCCGGCGGCCCCAGCGCCGAGCGCGACGTCAGTCTCGAATCCGGACGGGCCGTCGCCGACTCCCTCCGCCGGGCGGGACACGATGTGTTCATGTCCGATATCTCGCCTGAAAATCTCTCCGCGCTCGACCACCCGGCCGACGTGGTCTTTCCGGTCCTGCATGGCACATTCGGCGAGGACGGTCAGGTGCAGCGCATCATGGAGCAGCGCGGCATGCGATACGTCGGCTCCGATTCCCGCGCCTCAGCAATCGCGATCGACAAAGTCCATACAAAGCGCGTCGCCGTCACCGGCGGTATCCGGACCCCCGCTTACCGCGTTTGCAGCCACGCACTTTCCGCGGACGACTGGCCCAGCGATCAGCTTCCGGCGGTGGTGAAGCCGGTCGATCAGGGCAGCAGTGTGTCCACGCATATCTGCCGCACGCTTGAGGACTTGCGGCGGGCGGTGGGGGACGTGGCCGATCGCTACAGCCGCGCGCTGGTCGAACAGTTCATCAGCGGCGAGGAGTTGACCGTGGGGATTCTCGGCAACCAGGTGTTGCCGCCGCTGGCGATCCGCCCGCGGACGGGCTTCTATGATTACGATGCCAAATATCGCAAGGAAGACACCGAATACCTCTTTGAGACGGGTCACCCGGCGGCTGTGTTTCAGCGCGCCGGTGAACAAAGCCTGCGCGTGTTTGCCGGGGTTGGCTGCCGACATATGGCCCGCGTCGACTGGATTATCGACCGCGACAACGAGTTGTGGTTTCTGGAGGTTAACACGATTCCTGGATTCACGAGCCATTCGCTGCTGCCCAAGGCCGCCGCGCGAGCCGGCCTGCCGTTCGACGAGTTGACGGATAAACTCGTGCGTATGGCATTTGGAGCGACGGGATGAAAGGGAAGTCAAGCGGGAATAACAGGACGCAGACCGCCGAGCCGGCGGGCGTGTCGCTCCGCCGCGGGGCGTCCGCCCTGCTGTGGACCGCGAGCCTGAGCGGCGTGTTTTTCGGCCTGCGCGAGCTGGATGCACAGGCACGGCAGATCGGCACGCACGAGCGCGCCGCCGACGTACGCATCGAGTTCGTTGACGTCCCGGCGTGGCTGCGCGAGCCGCGGAATCGCGACATTCTGGAGGAAGTGGCGGCGACCGCCGAGTACCGCGGCGAGCAGGGGACTCACTCAGCGCGGCTGTGCGAGGACGTCGGCGTGAGCCTGGAGCGCTCGCCGTGGCTGAAGACGGTTCGGCAGGTGGAGAAACGTTCCGACGGACTCGTACGGGTGAGCGCGACGTTTCGCGCCCCGCTGACGATGGTGGTGCGCGGCGGATGGGCGTATCTGGTCGACGAGGCCGGCGTGCGGCTGCCGCGCCAGGTGCGGATCGACTTCGTGCCGCCGGCCGACTGGATTCTGCTGACCGGCTCGCAGGGCGCGATTCCAAAAGTCGGCGAAACTTTCAATGGCCCGGACGTGGCCGCCGGCCTTAGACTTGTGAAGACGGTCGTGGAGCGCGCCGCACTCGGCATGCTGCGGGCCCGCGCCGACCTGCGAGCGGTCGACGTTTCGAACTACAAGGGCCGCGTGGACGCCCGCGACGCATGGATCCGCATCACGACATCAAGCCCGGAAAGCTATATCCGCTGGGGGCTGCCACCGGGCGAGGAATATGGGATCGAAGCCAGCGCCCCGATGAAGCTCGCGGTGCTGGAGGAACTGTGCCGCCGAAACGGCGGAACGCTGCCAAAGATCGGGCCGGTCGACGTGCGCAACGACGACCGCGTGATCCTGGGCGGTTCATGACGCGCGCGCTGCGGTGCGGCGTCGAGGGAGTCTGAGCATGAACGACATGTTTCACAATCTGCTGACCGCTCTGCTGCAACACGTTCCCAGCAGTGCCGCGTGGATGCCGCTGGTTGGCGCCGCGATCGTCGGCGCTCTGGGACTCATCCTGATGTTGAAGGGCGCGCGCCTCGCGCCGGCGCTGGCCGCGCTGGTCGCCGCCGGCGTGTGCGGCGTGGCCAGCTCGCACGCGGCCAACTGGCTCTCGACGCCGGCGTGGCCGACGATTCTGGTCGGCGCCGTCGCAGGCGGAATCCTGGGCCTGGTCGTCTTCAAGCTCCTTCTGGCCGGCATGGTTGCCACGTGTTTCATCGCCGCCGGTCTGCTCTTTTACGGCGGAACCGTCCTGCGAACGCCTTTGGCGACGTACAGTTCGGCCGGCTACGACGCCGGCACCGGGCTGGTGACGCTGCCGGGCGCCGCTCCGAGCGGCGCGGCGGACGCCTTGAATCAGGCGGCGGCGGGCGCCGGCGTGCAGTTGCCGGCGCAGGTGTCGCACGCGGTCGGGCAGCTCCAATCGCTCTGGAACCATCTTGCGGCCAACGTCCCGAATTTTCAGACGAGCTTCTGGGCGATCGTGGTGTCGTCGGCGATCGCGGGCATCGTCTTCGGTCTTTTCGTGCCGCGCCTCTCGCGCTCGCTGTGGGCCGCCACCTTCGGCACGGGCCTGCTCGTCGCCGGCGTCACGTTTGTGCTCGAGGCCGCCGCTCCGTCGGTCCTGACGTGGCTCGCGCCCTACGGCGGCTGGTCGTGGTCGGTGATCGGGGGCGTGTGGCTCGCTTCGCTGATCGTCAACCTGGTGGATTGCCGCGCGAAGAAGACCAAGGTCGAGATCGAAGTCACAGGCGGCGGAAAGAAAGTCGCGACGGCGTAATTCGCCGCTCCTGCGGTCAAGAAGTGACGTTGGGTGGCTTGCTCTCGCCGTCAGACGTGAGCATGCGGGGTGCGGATGAGCGCCGTTTCGATGATCACAGACCTGCTCCGACCAGGAACAACCGCGAGAATCGAGTTGCCGGGTCTCCTCAAGATGCTTAGTCATCTTTGGGCCAGCCGCCAAGGCCAAGTCCGTCAGCGGAGATTAACCGCCAGGAGACCCGGTCTTCATCGTTCGTCTGCCTTCGATAGGTAGCTGCGCCTGCGGCCAAGGCCCCTCCCTCACGGTCGGGGCTCGGTTGGCCTCGCCACTCTTTCACGTTTTCACTCTTCACCTTCTCACCGCCGTACCGGCTCGGCTGGGTGCGCCTCCTACCCACTCTTTCACGATTCCACTTCGTCACCTTCGCACAGCCGTGAAAGTCGCGGTTGTCGCACACGCCCAACGCGGCCACAATGGCGGCGGCGGTCGCCGTGCGCGGCGAAGTGCGTCAACGGAATTGAAAGGAGTTTCGAGGTGATGCGATTCAAGGGAATGGCAGGCGTTGCGCTGATCGGTGGCGTGCTGGGCGCGGCGCTGGTCTGGGGCGGCGCCGGGTGGCAGAGCGGACCGAAGCCGACCGGGCGCATCGCCACCATCGACGTCGTCCGCGTTTTCGGCGAGTCCGAGCGGCAGAAGGCGCTGACCGACGAGATGATGAAGCAGCGCGGCGGACTGGAGGAAGAGAACCGCGCGCGGCTTCAGAAGATCGACGCGGCGCAGGCGGCCCTTGATAAGATGAACCCCAACGACCCGCTTTACGGCGGTAAGCAGAAAGAAGTCGTGCAGATGCGGGTCGAGTACAAGAACTGGTTCGACTTCAAGCAGGCCGAGCTCGGACGCGAAATCGCAACCTGGACCTGGCGAATCTACTCCGAAATCTCGCAGGTCACCGAGGAGATCGCCAAGCTGAGCGGCTACGACGCCGTGCTCTACATCGACGAATTCCCGCCCATCTCGCCCGATCCGGAGGAGATGAAGGGCCGGATCCGCTCGCGGCGCGTCGTGTACTCGAATCCTGCGATCGACGTCTCGACCATGGTGCTCGAGAAGCTCAACGCGAATTTCCGCGCCGCCGGTGGTGGGCCGATGCTCAATCAGCCTTGAAGGCACGAAGCGCTGGCGTCGCAGATGTGGCACAGCCGCCCTCGGCTGTGAATGCCACGACGCTGCGGCTGCGCCACCTGTGCTGAAGTCACAGCCGAGGCGGCTGTGCCACGGTTGCTGAAGTCACAGCCGAGGGCGGCTGTGCCACAGTTCGGGATGTTTCGTCTGGGAGTGAGCCGATGGAGCCGCAACGGAGTCTGAGCGCCGGGGAGATCGCGCAGCGGCTCGGCGGCGACCTGCGGGGCGATGCCGGGCGCCGGCTGGCGCGCGTCGCCGCGCTCGACGACGCCGGAGCCGACGCGCTGAGTTGGGCGCACAGCCCGCGCTTCCTGAAACGCGTCGGCGCGACCTCGGCGGGGGCCGTGATCGTGCCGCGCTCGCACGCCGAACCTGCGCCCGCCGTCCTGATCCTGGTCGACGACGTGGAAGACGCGCTGTGTGCCGCGCTCGAGGTGTTCGGCCCGCCCCCGATGCGAGTCGCACCGGGCGTGCACCCGACGGCGATCGTCGCCGCTTCGGCGGAGATTCGCGACGTGCGGGTGGGGGCCGGGGCGTTTGTGGGGCAGCGCACGCGAATCGGCCCCGACACCGAGATTCACGCCGGCGTGTTCATTGGCGACGACGTGCTGATTGGCGCGCGTTGCGTGATCTGGCCTGGCGTGGTAATCCGCGAGCGCGTCAGGATCGGCGAGCGGGTGGTGATTCACCCCAACAGCACCATCGGCGCCGACGGATTCGGCTACATCTTCCGCCAGGGCCGACACAGGAAGGTTCCGCACACAGGCACGGTCGAGATCGGCGACGATGTTGAGATCGGGGCGAACTCGGCGATCGACCGGGCGAAGTGCGGCGTCACGCGTGTGGGGCGCGGGACGAAGATTGATAACTGCGTGCAGATCGGCCATAATGCCGACGTTGGCGAAGACTGCATTCTCGTTGCGCAGTGCGGGCTTTCGGGCTCGACTACGATCGAGCACCACGCCATCCTGGCCGGGCAGGTGGGAGTGGCCGACCATGTCCGGATCGGAGCCGGCGCGCAACTCGCCGCGCAGGCGGGAGTTCCGTCGGATGTGCCGGCCGGGGCCCGATACGGCGGCAGCCCAGCGTTCGAGATGCGCACGTTCTTGCGAAGCATGATGGCGCTCGAGCGCTTGCCGGAGCTTCAGCAGACCGTGCGCGACCTCAAAAAGCGGATCGAGCAGCTTGAATCAGCAGCACACCATCCAGACTGAGGCCGAACTCTCAGGGCGCGGCCTGTTCACGGGCGGCCCGGTTCACGTGCGCTTCCTTCCCGCGCCGGCCGATTCAGGCATCGTCTTCGTCCGCCGCGACCAGCCGCAGCCCGTCTCGATTCCCGCTCGCATCGACAATCTCAGCAAGCGCGCCCGGCGGACTTCGCTCCGCAACGGCACCGTCTCGATCGAAACCGTCGAGCACTGTCTCGCCGCCATTCGCGGCGTCGGCATCGACAACCTCGTCGTCGAGCTCGACAACGCCGAGCTGCCCGGCGTCGACGGCAGCTCGCTGCCGTTCGTCGAGACGCTCGTGCACGCCGGCATCGTCGAGCAGGAGTCGCCGCGGCGCCTGATCGAAATCACCGAGACGGTGCACGTCCGCGACGGCGACGCCGAGCTGGTTGCCTGGCCCGGCACCGAGAAGCGGCTGGAGATCATCTACGAGCTGAACTATGGCGGCGAGGGATACTTGCCGACGCAGGTCCACTCCTTCGACCTCGTCGATAACCAGTTTGTGACCGAGATCGCCGCGGCGCGGACGTTTGTCTTCGAGCACGAGGTCAAGCAGTTTCACGCCGCCGGCCTTGGCACGCACCTGACGTACAAGGACATTCTGGTGATCGGGCCGCACGGGCCGATCGAGAACGAATTCCGCTATCCCAATGAATGCGTGCGGCACAAGATTCTGGACTTGATCGGCGACCTGATGCTGTGCGGCGCGCCCGTCTGCGGAAAGATCTACGCCCGCAAGAGCGGTCACAACCTCAACCACGAACTGGCACGCAAGCTCTTGGAGTGCGCCGAGCGCGAGCAACTGCGCAAGCAGCTCGCCGCGGCGCCCAAATACGACATCCGCGCCGTGCAGCGCCTCCTGCCGCATCGCTACCCGATGCTGCTTGTCGATCGCGTCATCGAAGTCGACGGCGACCGCCGCGCGGTCGGAATCAAGAACGTCACCATCAACGAGCCCTACTTCACCGGGCATTATCCGCGCCAGCCGATCATGCCCGGCGTCCTGATCATCGAAGCCATGGCCCAGCTCGGCGGGATTCTCATGGCGCAGAATCTCGAGAACACCGGCAAGGTCGCCGTCCTGCTCAGCCTGGACCGCGTGAAGTTCCGTAAGCCGGCCGTTCCGGGAGACCAGTTGATTCTTGAGGCGGAAAGCATGCGCATCAAATCGCGAACCGGGCAGGTCAAGTGTCAGGCCCGCACCGACGGCGAACTGGTCGCCGAGGCGATGATCCGCTTCATGCTTGTCGATGCCGATCCGGCCTGAGGGTTGCAGACATGAGCGCGATTCATCCGACTGCACACGTTGATCGCTCGGCGGAGCTCGGCCGCGATGCCTACATCGGCCCTTTCTGTCAGGTCGGGCCCGGCGTGGCCCTCGGCGACGGCTGCCGGCTGATCGGACACTGCTCGATTCTCGGGCCGTCCAGCTTCGGCGAACGCAACACCTTTTTCCCGATGTGCGCCATCGGCGGACCGCCGCAGGACCTGAAGTACAAGGGCGGGCCGACGCGGTTGGAGGTCGGCGACGACAACGTCTTTCGCGAGCAGGTCACCGTCCACCGCGGAACCGAGGTCGACGCCGGAGTCACGCGCGTCGGCAGCCGCAATCTCTTCATGGTCGGGGTCCACCTCGCCCACGATGCTGAAGTCCGCAACAACGTCATCCTCGCCAACTACGTCCAGATCGCCGGCCATTGCCTCATCGAAGACCACGTTAACGTCGGCGGCGGCTCCGCCATGCACCACTTCGTCACTGTCGGCCGATATGCCTACGTCGGCGGCCAGACCGGGATGCGCAGCGACGTCCCGCCCTATATGAAATCCTCCGGCTGGAACGCGGCGGTCCGCGGCGTCAACGCCGAGGGCATGAAACGCTGGGGGTTGAGCGACGCGTCGATCGCCGCGATGAAGGACGTCTATCGTCTGCTCTACGCCCGCCGCGACGAACAGGCCCCCGGCCGCACCAGCGAAGCCCTGCGCCAGATCGAGTCGAACGGACTCATCGCCGACGAGCACGTGCAGTATCTCGTCTCCTTTCTGCGCCGCCAGTTGCAGAACAGCGTGCACGGGCGATATCTGGAAACGCGGCGGCGCGACCGGCCCGCCGACCGCGAGAGCTTTTACGCCACCGGCAGAGAGCTGGCGGACCGATGAGCGCTTCCGACGCGCTGCCCGTCGCCGTCATCGGCGCGGGCCACATGGGCGCGCACCACGTCCGAGTCTATGGCCAGTTGCCCGGCGTGCGGCTCGCCGCCGTGATCGACACCAACGTCGAGCGGGCGCGGGCCCTGGCCGAGCCGCTCGGGGCGGCGTTCGCGGCGCACTGGTCGCCCGAGCTGGCGACGATCGCCGCGGCGAGCGTCGCCGTCCCGACGATCCACCATCTGGCGATCGCGCGGCCCCTGATCGAGCGCGGCATCGCCTGCCTGATCGAAAAGCCGTTGGCGCCCAGTCCCGCCGAAGCCGACGAGATCGCGGCATTGGCCCGGCGGCACGAGGCGATCGTGCAAGTGGGCCACACGGAGCGCTTCAACCCGGTCGTGCGGGCGGTCGAGCGGCTGAACATCCGCCCGCGTTTTATCGAGACGCACCGCATCAGCCCGTTCCGCTTCCGCTCGGCGGACATCGGCGTCGTGTTCGACCTGATGATTCACGACATCGACATCGTGCTGCACCTGCTGCGCGAGCAGGTCAGTCACGCCGACGCGGTGGGAGTAAACGTGCTCGGCCCGCACGAGGACATCGCCAACGCGCGGGTGCGTTTCGCCGGCGGGGCCGTCGCGAATCTGACCGCTTCGCGCCTGGCGCTGAAAACCGAGCGCAAGCTGCGGGCCTTCAGCGAAACGGCCTACGTCTCGCTCGATTATCAGAAGAAAATGGGAATCGCGATCACGCTCGAGCAGAACGCCGACATCCTGCGGCTGGCGCGCGAGCGCAATCTCGAGGACCTGTCGCAGTTGGCGACGCTGGACTTCGGCAAGCTGGTGCACGTGGAGCCGCTGGCGATCGACGACCGCGACCCGCTGCGGGCGGAGCTGGAGGCGTTCGTCGAGTGCGTGCGGACGCGCCACCGGCCGCCGGTGAGCGCCGACGACGGGGCGGCGGCGGTGCGGCTGGCGGCAATGATCGTCGGTTCGTTGGCGCAGCATTCGTGGGACGGCGACGGCGGTCGCCGGGGGCTGGACGCGCGGCTGTTTGCAGGTGTTCCGGCGTCCTGAACCAGCACGTCGGGCGTCAGCCGCGACAGCTCGTGAATCAAACGATGCGAGCAACGGCGTGCGATCTCAAAACTCGCGCGAACGCCGAGCCGCTTGTTGCGATGTCAGAGCCACTACAAATGAAACCCAAGCCAGACGATCGCGTCGCGGCCAGACACCGACAATCCGTTCGGCCGCATGGTCGGGCGGCCCGGCGGCCGTACTCACCCAGTCCGTTGTTTCCAGCGTCCGCCGACGAGTCAGGAAAGCAGCTAACCAACAGCGCGCAAGCGAGCCCGGGTAAGTCGCCGCGGCGACTGAGCCGGCCGAGTGGCATGGGTGGCAAGGCTACCGCGCCAGCGTAGCCATGCAGGGGGCGACAATTCCGGCCGGGTCGACGCCGGTACACGTCGATCCGCAAGGCGCCGCAACAAATCTCGTTCTGCAGATCGCAATCCTGAGTATCAGTGCAGCACGAAAATTGACAATTCAAGCCGCAGCACGGCCGAGACGGTGGTATCATTTGAATATGGCGCCCGCGACCGGCTCAGCCGCGAGACACGCGCCTGCCAGGACGATTCGGCGGCCCGCATGCGTCGCCGGATGATCGTTTGCGCCTGCCGGCTGCGGACGGATTGCAGTGTGGAAGCGCGCAAGAATGTTCGACGAATCGCCATCGGGATCCGATAGGCTGGGCGGCGCGTGTCCCGTCTGTGGCGCGCGGCCCGCATTCTGGCAGTGGCTCGTCATCGTCGCCAGCCTTTTCATGCTGGGTATGCGTTGCCGGCGGTGCCGCACTTCGCTGCGTTTCGACTGGTATTCGAGGAGCGGAAAGGCAGTTTCGGCGGCGGGCACCGTGTGTTTCCTAGGCTGGGTCGTCGATGTCCCAACAGCGATACGGCGCTGGGCCGTGCTCGCGCTGCTCGTCGGCCTGGCGCTGGCGCTTCCGACGTACGGGTCGCTCGTCACGAAGCAGGCAGCGGGAGTCCGCGGAGCGCGAGTTCGCGTATGACCGCGGCGCGAATACCGCGTCCGCCATCGAGCTGGCGACTGTGACCGTGACACTTGTCGACATGTCGGGTGGACGCTCTGCTTCATAGACTGCGTGTCGGGGTGGTGACGTGGCTCTCTTGACCGGACTGGCGACTGCTGTCACGGCAACAGTACTCTTGTTCATCTCCCTCGCGCGCCGAGCAGCGTCCCCCCTCGAGCATCGAGCTACTGTCGCGATCTTGCCGACGTGGGCTCTGTGCGTCGCGTGTGTCCTGGCCGTCGGGAGCGAAGTACTTGTCGATGCGACCGGAGTGCGTTCGATCCGAGGGGTCATGTACGGCGGTAGCGTGTGGGCGCTGCTGGAGGTCTTCTGGCTTCACCCGCGCCGGCGGCGACGATACATGGCACACATTCGCGATTCGGCGTGGGCGTGCTGTCCAGGCTGCGGCTATAGCCTTGCGGGACTTCCGAATGCCGGGAAGTGCCCGGAGTGCGGCCGGCCGTACACGCCGAGCCAATTGCGCACGGCTTGGACGGCAATCGAACGATCCGGTCCATCGACAGGCGAGCACAGTTTATTCTGGACTTGATACTTATGGTCTGTTCGTTCTCAAGCATGATTAGCACGGCCGCCGCGGCTGGAGTGTTGCTGCTTGGGTGGCTTGCGCTGTGAAGTCGGATGCGCCGTGACCGGAAGCCGCGTGGGCGGTCGGCGAGCGCCGGGCTTATTGGAGGCGTGATGCTTGGCGCAGAAATCGGCGAGGAAGTAGGTCTTGCGGTGAAGCCGTGGGCCGACGAGGCTAACCGCGGCTACGACGACTATAGCTTCGGGGGTCGCGGAGGTCTTGATGCGGACTTCCTTGACATCCTTGGCGGGCGCTAAGTTAGTCATGGCAGCTCAGGGCCGAGAGTCCAAGCGCGATGCGGATTGCACTTGCTGTGCCACGGGGCGATCAGACAAGGGCTCGGCTGGGCGCGCTTCGTCGTCAAGCGGCTACGAAGATGCTCTCGTCACGACTTGTATCTTCCTGGCCGGGGAGTGCTTGACGGCCGCTGAGACGGACTCACGGGTGGCGAGCGTGCTTCGGGCGGCGCTCCGTCAACTGGCTCGGCGCTGTGACCATCCAGAGGCGTGGATCGAGCTGTCGACGACGATGTCCCAGCCCTCGAGGGCCATACCACCACTTCGACGTGCGCTTCGGCGTGCGCCAAACCATCCGCAAGCCCACTGCGAACTGGCAAAACTGATGGTTGCACTTGGGCGCGATCATCAGAGCGTCCGCCGTCACTGCGAAAAGGTGCTTCAATACGCCCGTCGCTCGGTGATTGGCGAGTATTTGCTGTTTGATGTTTGTGAGATTGCCGAGGAGATGGCTGACGCGAAGCTGGTCCGGCGTATTCGGAGAGCGGCCCGCCAGCTGTACGCGCCCAGTCCGTTGTTTCCAGCGTCTGCCGGCGAATCAGGAAAGCAGCAGACGGGGCGCAAGAGAGCCCGGGCAATTCGACGAGATGACTGAGCCGCTGGTCGCGACGGCGCACAGCGCTTCTATTACGACCCGGACGTGACCGGGGACTCGGGTACCCGCACCGCCGACATGACGTATGACGCGCTGAGTCGGCTGCTGACGCTGAGCGTGGCGAGCACGGAGCATCGCGGGAGCGGCCTGCTCGAATTGACGCAGACGTGGGATTACGACGACTGGCAGAGCGCGGGCGAGGTGAGCGTGACGGCAGGGCCGGACGGGCAGGAGACGACGTACACGTTCGCGGCCGACGACCTGGGGCGGCCGGCGTCGGTGATCGGCGGCGGGATGAGCATGACCTACGCGTATGATGACGCCAGCCGGGTCGATTATGTCGATTATGGCAACGGCACGCGGGTCGATTACGAGTATGACGACGCCAACCGTGTGACGACGATCGCGCATCTGGGCCTGGCGCCCAACCGGCCGGTGCTGTACCAGACCGACTACGAATGGAACCCTAACAACACCATAGCCACGCGGACGGAGACCGACAACAGCAGCGGCTCGACCGTCGAAACCGTCGTCACGTTCGGGTATGATGATCGTGATCGACTGACGCGCGAGACGCGCGTGCGGCAGGGCGATCCGGACGTGACGGAGTATGATATTGAATATCTGTACGACGACCTCGGCAATCGGCTCCAGAAGTCGCAGACGACGGCGACGGAGAACGGCGACGTGACGGTGGTGACGGACTATGTCTACGACATCACGGAGCCGAATCAGGAGTTCGTGACGAACAACAACCGGCTGATGTACTACACCGAGACGGTGGACAGCGAGCTGCGGCGGACGGTGTACTACACGTATTACGAGACCGGCGACGTGAGCAATATTACGATCAAGGACGAGACCGACACCAGCGTTCGCAAGGACTTGGCGTTGACGTATGCGCGGAATGGCGGCTTGTGGCTGGCGGTGTGGGGCGAGTACGCCGTGGACGAGAATGGCGATTACGTTGCGGACTCGTATGTGCCGACGCTGGCGCGCGAGTTCCGATATGAGAGCGCGCGCGGGCGCTATATGAGCCGCGACTATACAACCAATGGTTACACCAATCCCGGCTTGTGGGAGCCGGCGACCGCGTGGACGTACACCGAATACGTCGGCGACACGCCGATAGCGGACTGGGAGATCGACCTCGACGGCCAGACGAACGAGCCGGTCTGGACCAGGCTGCGGACGTATCTGCCGGGTTCGAGCAGCGGCGACGCGGCGGGCGCGCAGTTGAACGCCTCCGACGACTCGATCCAATACTATCACGGCGACCTGGTCGGCTCGACGGTCGGCACGACCGACGCCGACGGCACGAACGGCGTCTTCGACGGGCCGGCGATCACGGTCGCGTACACGGCGTTTGGCGAGCTGGTCGCCAACGACGGCTCGGACAACATCAGCATCGGCTTGGCGGCGCCGGCCGGCTTTCCGCGCTACCAATACTGCGGCGCGTGGGGGTATGAGACAGGCGCCGCCGACGGCTCGGGCGCGCTACTCTCCCTCACCGGTCACGATTCGTCACTCCCGCCCATCACGCTCATGCACGTCGGGGCGCGCTGGTACGATCCGGCGCTCGGGCGGTTCGTGCAGCGGGATGCAACGGGGCTGGCAGGCGGCATCAATTCCTATCAGTACACTACGTGCAATCCCTTGTTGGCTCCTGACCCAAGTGGCGCCATGGCTCTGCCACCTCCGCCGCACTTGCCGCCTTGGCATCCACTCTATCCGGGCCCACCGGATCCCAGCCGCAACTTCTGGTGCGCACCGAGGCCCCCTTCGCCGCCGGTTCCACCACCGATACCGTGGTGGAGAATGTGGGTATGCCCAATTCCGGGCACTGTCGGAACGGGCTTCTGGACGAGCCCTGTGGCGGTAGGAACAGCCAGCGGTGCAGCGACGGCGGGAGCCGTCGCTGTTGGCGCTGCGGCGGGTGGTGCTGCAGCGGGATACGGGATCAATCAGGTATATGGTCGGTACAACCGGGGCTACCGAATCAGCGATGGACTTGCCGATTGGCTGTACCGACGCTGGACCGTGGATTCCAACTATGACCCATACGGCGAAGGCCGGTAACGTGGTGGCGGCGATGTTATTGACTCGGTGTGTTAATCTGGACCATGCGGAGCAGCATCCCGATTGCGTAGCATCGGGCGACATTGCAGATGCTGTGCGCTACGCACGATTCCTGCTTCGTACGATGCTCGAATACTCGATCGACGCGCTGTGCCTGGTCCATGTGCCGGAACTCGACACTGTTCAGGTATGCAGCTGGCGCAGCGATGAGCCCAATCACTGGAGCCAGATACGCCCCATACCGGCGCGGTTCGGGCGCCGAGTGCTCCGTTTCTTGCGTCGCAGGTCGCGCGGTGCGCGTGGGAGCGATGGAAGTCTTCGGGTGCGATACAGTGGTCGGCACCTGTTGCTGGCAGTTGCGTCGGCATGTGAGTGTGACGTTCGAATATTTCGCACGTCAGCCCGACCTCCTTGTGCCCCCTACGCGATGGTCTTTCCGTATCACTCGGAAGACGAAACGAAACCGGCGAGGTGAGCGTGACGGCGGGGCCGGACGGGCAGGAGACGGCGTACACGTTCGGGGTGGATGACGTGGGCCGGCCGGCGTCGGTCAGTGGTGCGGGCATGAGCATGACGTACGCGTATGACGACGCGAGCCGGGTCGATTATGTCGATTATGGCAACGGCACGCGCGTGGATTACGCGTATGACGACGCCAACCGTGTGACGACGATCGCGCATCTGGGCCTGGCGCCCAACCGGCCCGTGCTGTACCAGACCGAGTACGAATGGAACCCTAACAACACGATCGCGGTGCGGACCGAGACGGACAATTCCAGCGGCAGCACCGTCGAGACGGTGGTATCATTTGAGTATGACGCCCGCGACCGGCTGATCCGCGAGACGCGTGTGCGGCAGGGGTCGCCGGACGTGACGGAGTATGACATCGAGTACTTGTACGACGACCTGGGCAACCGGCTCCAGAAGTCGCAGACGACGGCGACGGAGAGCGGCGACGTGACGGTCGTGACGGACTATGTCTACGACATCACGGAGCCGAATCAGGAGTTCGTGACGAACAACAACCGGCTGATGTACTACACGGAGACGGTGGACAGCGAGCTGCGGCGGACGGTGTATTACACGTATGACGAGACCAGTTCGCGGGCGGCGACGCCCACGCCACCCATGAGCAACATCACGATCAAGGACGAGACCAGCCCGAACACCCGAAGCGATCTGGCGTTGACGTATGCGCGGAATGGCGGCTTGTGGCTGGCGGTGTGGGGCGAGTACGCCGTGGACGAGAATGGCGATTACGTCGCCGACTCGTACGTGCCGAGTGCGGCCCGCGAGTTCCGCTACGAGAGTTGGCGCGGAAGGTACATGAGCCGCGACTACACGACCGGCGACCCGCCGGACCCAGATCCGGCGACCTGGACGCCGCTGACGGCGTGGACGTACACCGAGTACCTCGGCGACACGCCGCTCGCGGATTGGACGGTCGATCTCGACTCGGGCGACGCCGACCAAGACGGCACGACCGATGAAGCCGTGTGGACCAAGCTGCGCACGTACCTGCCCGGCTCATCCTCCGGCGACGCGGCGGGGCGCAGAAGAACGCCGACGATTCGATTCAATACTGTCATAGCGACCTGGTCGGCTCGACGGTTGCGACGACCGACGCCGACGGCACGAACGGCGTCTTCGACGGTCCGGCGATCACGGTCGCCTACACTGCCTTTGGCGAGCTGGTCGCCAACGACGGCTCGGACAACATCAGCATCGGCTTGGCGGCGCCGGCCGGCTTTCCGCGCTACCAATACTGCGGCGCGTGGGGGTATGAGACGAGCGGCGCCGACGGCTCCGGCGCCATGCTCTCGCTCTCCGGGCACGACACGTCGCTTCCGCCGATCCGGCTGTCGCACGTCGGCGCCCGCTGGTATGACCCCGCGCTGGGACGGTTCGTGCAGAGGGATCGCATCGGGCTGTGCGGCGCACTTAACCTCTACGGCTACGCGCACAACAATTCCGTGACGTGGTTCGACGTTGATGGCCTTGGTCCAGATAGCGTAACGAGTTCCGCTGAGAAAGCAATCGCCTCCGGTAACGTCGAAGAGGTGAAATGCATTCTTGAATCATCCGGCGATATGATGAACTCCGCCCTGCGGAAGCAACTGCAGGACTGGCTGGCGAGGGCGATGAGCCGGGCGCAGGGTCAGGTTGGAATCTCCGACAAGATTGCTAGACAGATGACTGCGCGGGGATGGACTGAGCAGCGAATCGCCAATGCAGTCAAGTATGGGCAGCGCATTCAAGCGACCAACAAGGCGACCGGTAACGCCGCAATCCGCTATGTGCACCCTGAAACCGGACAGTCAGTGGTAGTTGATACCGTTACGAACGATGTCATTCACGTTGGCGGGCCGGGCTTTAGGTACGGCCCTCCGAGCGGGGATCTGCCGTGATTGGCGACGCCGAAGTCTACGTTGCACTTCTGGATGAGGCAGTCGAGGCATGGCGACCGGTCCGTGCCGAGCGCATCGGTGACAATACATATCGCATTCTCATCCAGCCGTACGACCGGAGCATTGAGTCGTGGGAGTTTGAGCCCGGTGATGTGGTCCTGTGCGAGACCGTCGACGTGGCAGGCGGGCGCATTCTTGCGGCGCGAAGCAAAGTCGCTGGGACGTGACCGGACGAGGAGTTCGTGACGAACAACAACCGGCTGATGTTTTACACCGAGACGGTGGACAGCGAGCTGCGGCGGACGGTGTACTACACGTATTACGAGACCGGCGACGTGAGCAACATCACGATCAAGGACGAGACCAGTCCGAACACGCGCGCTGATCTTGCGTTGACGTACGCCCGCAATGGCGGATTGTGGCTGGCGGTGTGGCGTGACTACGACGTGGATGCGACCACGCAGGAGTACGTCGCCGACTCGTACGTGCCGGCACTGGCGCGCGAGTTCCGCTACGAGAGCGGGCGCGGAAGGTACATGAGCCGCGACTACACAACCAACGGCGAAACGAATCCCGGTTTGTGGGAGCCGGCGACGGCGTGGACGTACACGGAGTACGTGGGCGACACGCCGATCGCGGACTGGGAAGTCGATCTCGATTCGGGCGACGCCGACGAGGACGGCACGACCGACGAGCCGGTGTGGACCAAGCTGCGGACGTACCTGCCGGGTTCGAGCGCTGGCGACGCGGCGGGGGCGCAGAAGAACGCCGACGATTCGATCCAATACTATCATGGCGACCTGGTCGGCTCGACGGTCGGCACGACCGACGCCGACGGCACGAACGGCGTCTTCGACGGGCCGGCGATCACGGTCGCGTACACGGCGTTTGGCGAAATCGTGACGCGCGACGGGAATGGGGTCGTGTCAATTGGGTCTGGTGCTCCGAACGGCTATCCGCGCTACCAGTATTGCGGTAACTGGGGATATGAATCGGGCCACCTGTCGCTGTCTGGCCACGACGAGACGCTGCCACCAATCGCGCTCATGCACGTCGGCGCGCGCTGGTACGATCCTGCTCTGGGGCGGTTCGTGCAGCGGGATTCGATGGGCGTTTCTGGCGGCCTAAACGTCTACGCGTACGCGCTAAACTGTCCCCACAATGTTGACCCTGCCGGGTATCAGACATTTCCACCGGTGCCCGGTACAACCTCCGCAGACTGGGATTGGGCGTGGCATCAACCTCGTCCGCGCCCGCCGTGGGTTCCTGAACCACTTCCACCACCGCGTGTTCGCGACATGCAGCCACTTAAGGAGCTTGAGCTTCTGAAGCGCCGATACTACTGGGATAAGGCGCTTGGCACGATTGAGGGGGCTATCATCGGGGGAATAATCGGCGGTGGGGGTGGACCGGTCGGCGCCATCGTGGGCGCGGTCGTCGGGGCAGGCGGGGTGCTTATTCCGGAGTTCATCGACGACGCTTGCCATCGGAACGAGCCATTGAACCCTTTGCTTGGAGGCGACTATTCCAACTGGTAGGATTGGTGATGGTGCGGATATATCCACCGGCTCTGTATGCAATTGTCGTGATTGTCGTGACCTTTGCAATTGGGTCAGCCATTATCGGCTACAACAGTCGTGGCACCGCTCAATATGCGGTCGCAATGACGACCTTGGTGCTGTGTGAGTTCTGCATCGCGAGTGTCGTCGTGCGTCGCCTTTATCGGCTTCAGCGATTTCTGAAGGAACAGGACTACGCCATTTGTGTTCGCTGTAAGTATAGTCTGCGCGGGCTCGTACAGCGCGGTGCATGCCCTGAGTGCGGCGCGACGTACGAGCTTGCAGACACTCAACGCACCTGGCGAGACTGGTTTCATGCTGATACTAACCGCCGCCTGAACAGCCGTCGACAGAGCGCGCTGCTCTGGGTTGGTGCGGCGATCCTCGTGAGCTTTATCATCTCGGATGTCACAGCATCGCGATACCCGGGCCTCTACGCATACCGCGGAGTCATCGGCGGACTCATTTGTGCTCCGATGTGTGCGTTCGCGATGATGCTGGGCCGCCGAGAGAGGTAGGCGCTTGCGCCTACGCGCGGGCGGGGCCGGAGGTGGGCGATCCGGCGGAGGCGCAGGTTTGGGCGTTGGAGTGGGAGCGGCCGGACGCGGACGGGATGCCGAATTTCTGGCGGCTGACGCAGGTGGAGGACCCGGCGGGTCACACGGT
>JAJVHV010000014.1 GCA_022072445.1 Phycisphaerae bacterium
CACCGCGAGCCTCCTTGCTCTGTGCGTTCTTCCTTGAACAGAACACGCATGGTGCGGGAAGCTCGTCTTTGTTTACAGGGGACTGTCCAATTCCTCCAAAAAGTGCGAAAGTCGAACTTAGAACCGCGCGAGAATCCCTCGACCGCTGCTCACACTCCGGCTTGGCCAGGAAACCGCTTGCTGACGCGCGCGGCTCGGTTCCAACGCGCGCCGCTCGCGTCCAACGCCCGCGCCGGCCAGCGCCGCGACCGCGATCCGAGCCGCGACCGTCAGGGAGCGGTTTCTTAGCCCCGCGCGAGAATCCCTCGACCGCTGCTCACACTCCGGCTTGGCCAGGAAACCGCTTGCTGACGCGCGCGGCTCGGTTCCAACGCCCGCAGCTCGGTTCCAACGCGCGCCGCTCGGTTCCAACGCGCGCCGCTCGGTTCCAACGCGCGCCGCTCGCGTCCAACGCCCGCGCCGGCCAGCGCCGCGACCGCGATCCGAGCCGCGACCGTCAGGGAGCGGTTTCTTAGCCCCGCTCGCGAATCCCTCGACCGCTGCTCACACTCCGGCTTGGCCAGGAAACCGCTTGCTGACGCGCGCGGCTCGGTTCCAACGCCCGCAGCTCGCGTCCAACGCGCGCGGCGGCCAGCGCCGCGACCGCGATCCGAGCCGCGACCGCGATCCGAGCCGCGACCGTCAGGGAGCGGTTTCTTAGCCCCGCTCGCGAATCCCTCGACCGCCGCCCGCACTCCCGCTTGGCCAGGAAACCGCTTGCTGACGCGCGCGGCTCGGTTCCAACGCGCGCGGCTTGGTTCCAACGCGCGCCGCTCGCGTCCAACGCCCGCGCCGACCAGCGCCGCGACCGCGATCCGAGCCGCGACCGTCAGGGAGCGGTTTCTTAGCCCCGCTCGCGAATCCCTCGACCGCTGCTCACACTCCGGCTTGGCCAGGAAACCGCTTGCTGACGCGCGCGGCTCGGTTCCAACGCGCGCGGCTCGGTTCCAACGCCCGCAGCTCGGTTCCAACGCGCGCAGCTCGGTTCCAACGCGCGCCGCTCGCGTCCAACGCCCGCGCCGACCAGCGCCGCGAGCGCGATCCGAGCCGCGACCGTCAGGGAGCGGTTTCTTAGCCCCGCGCGAGAATCCCTCGACCGCCGCTCGCACTCCGGCTTGGCCAGGAAACCGCTTGCTGACGCGCGCGGCTCGGTTCCAACGCGCGCCGCTCGGTTCCAACGCGCGCCGCTCGCGTCCAACGCCCGCGGCTCGGTTCCAACGCGCGCGGCTCGCGTCCAACGCCCGCGGCGGCCAGCGCCGCGACCGCGATCCGAGCCGCGACCGCGATCCGAGCCGCGACCGTAAGGGAGCGGTTTCTTGGCCCCGCGGGAGAACCCCCGACCGCGGCGGGGGCGGCTGCTCTCCAGACGGCTCCACACGGCTGCACACAGCCGGGGGCGGCTGTGCTACATCACGGCGCCGATGGCGCGCTCTTGCGCGCCCTGGTCGCGGGCCGCTGGTTGCATGAAGCACAGTGCGACGCCAGCCAGGGCGACGGCACCGGCGGCGGCGATCCAGATCGGCCCCGGGAGGGTCATGGGCAAGGATCCCGGATCGGCGAGCGTCTGCCAGCCCAGCCAGTCCTTGAAGGCGCCGATGCCCTCACTCGTGGCGGTCAGCCCATTGTGCATGGCGTGCGCCACGATCGCCGGCCAGATGGAGCCAAAGCGCAGGACCAGTACGCCGAAAAGCAGCCCCAGCACGGCGGTGGGGATGATCCGATAGACGGATTGGTGGAAGAGCGCGAAAGCCAGCGCGACGAGAATCACGCCGCCGACGGCTCCCGCGCCGGCGCGTGCGCCGCTCAGCACGAATCCGCGGAAGAACAGTTCTTCGCAGATCGCCGGCACGAGCGCGAGCAGGGCGATCTGCGTGAGCAGGTCGGTGCGGTTGAGAAACTCAAGGTCGCTCATGAGCTGCTGAAGAACTTCGGGGTTCATCGGCAGAAAGTGCTGCTGAAGGACCAGCCAGGCTTTCGCAAGAATCCAGGTCGACGCGCCGAGGCAGAGGCCGGCCGCCCAACCGCGCCCGCCGGGGGCGCGCAACGCGAGCGCACCGGCCACGTTGACGCGCGCGTAGAGCGCGACGATCACCGGCACAACGACGAACAGCAGGATCATCCACAGCGCGACCGCGTAGAGGAACAGCACCGTGCCGCGCACGCCGGCGGTCTGGCCCAGCGCGTTCTGGATGAAGAAATTCAACGGATAGGCGATGGCCAGCGTCAGCAGCGACTGCGACGCCGTCGGTGTCCAGCGCGGGCGGAAGAACCGCCGCCGGAAGAGCGCCCGGATCGAGGCATTGTCGGCGAACAGGACGGCCTCCTGTCCGAAGAGGCGGGCGGCGACGGCGACGGCGGCGGTGGCGTAGAGGCCGGTCGAGAGGGTGACCCAGATGATCCACTCGACCTCGAAACGGCCGACGAACAGCTCGCGCGTCATCAGCACGATGTTGGCCACCGGCATGATCAGCAGCGGGCCTTCCAGCCGCGTGCCGGGAATCACGCTGATCATGGCCGGCATCATGGCCGCCATGATCACCGGCATGACGTAGTTCTGCGCTTCCTTGAAGCTGCGGGCGAAGCTCGCCACGGCCAGCAGGATGGCGCCGAACATGATTGCCAGCGGGGCGAGGGCGGCGGCGATCCAGGGCAGCGCGCCCAGCGGCAGCGTCAGGTTCCAACTGGTGGTGAGCAGCTTGCCGATCCCACCCAGATACATCGTCCCGCCGAACGCCAGCAGATTCAGCGCGGCGCTCAGCAAGCCGATCAGCGTGACGACGATGAATTTTCCGGTGATCAGGTCGATGGGCGGGACGGGCGCGACCATGAGCGTTTCGAGCGTGCCGCGCTCGCGTTCGCCGGCCGTCAGGTCGATCGCCGGATAAACCGTCCCGGTGATGGTCAGGATAATGAGGATGGGCGGGATGATCAGGCCGGCCAGCCAGCCGTCGCGCTCTTCCTGCGTGGCGACGTCGCGTGCGACGACCGCGATGGGCTGTATCACCTGCGGGCGGATTCCGAGCCGCGCCAGGCGGTCGGCGACGAGCCGGGCGGTCGCCCGCTGGAGAATGGCCTCGATGCCCGCGGCGGCGACCTCGCTGCGGATGTCACGCTCCTTGAGCACCAGATCGACGACGACAGCAGCGTCGTCCTCCGCGGTCGGCAGCCCGCCGCTCAGCACGATGCCGACGTGCATGTCGCCGGCGACGACGGCGGCGGCGACGTCGCCGACCACGACGATCTCGTATTCGGGCGGCGATTCGCGGACGTTGAGCGACGGGCGGCCGGCCGGCGGCGGCGCCGACGGCGCGGTTGTGCCGGAAGCGTGCGGTCCCGACGCGTCCGCTGAGCCCTGAGCGGCCAGCTCCGGCGGCCGGCGGGTCGGGTCGGTGTCGATCAGGCGGCGGAGCCAGCGCCGCGCGGGCTCGTCTGCGACAGCGACGCGGTATGTGGCGCGGGTGAGCTGGTGGGTCTGAAACTCCAGCGCCAGCAGCGACGCGAGGATCAGGCCCGGGTAGAGCACCATCGGCACGACCACCATCGCGACCAGCGTTCGCCGGTCGCGCAGCGTGTCGGACAGCTCCTTGCGCCAGATGGCGTTAATGCGCGAAAACCGGCTCATTCTCACCCACCAGGGTCAGGAAGACGTCGCTGAGGCGCGTGCGTCCGCTGGCGGCGCGGAGCGTCGCCAGGTCGCCTTCGGCCACGAGCCGGCCGGCGTGCATCAGGCCCATGCGGCCGCACATGCTTTCGATCTCGTCGAGCGCGTGCGTGGAGAGCAGAATCGTTTTGCCGCGCTGCGACTGCGTGCGGATGAACTCCAGAATGACGCGGTTGGTCAGCACGTCGAGGCCCAGGGTCGGCTCGTCAAGCACCAGGATGGGCGGGTCGGCGATCAGCGCCCGGGCGATGTTGGTGCGCTGCTTCTGACCGGTGGACATCGCCCCGCAGCGCAGGTCGGCGAAGCTCTCCATGTTCAGCCAGGTCAGCAGCGTGTCGATCCGGGCGCGGGCCATCACACGCGGGATGTCGTAGAGCGTTGCGAAGTACTCGAGCATCTCGCGCGGCGACAGACGCGCGTAGAGCCCGGTATTGGCGGTCAGGTAGCCGATGTTGCGTTTGACCACGTCGGGCCGTTCGGTCACGTCCTGGCCGTCGATGAAGACGCGGCCCTCGCTGGGACGCATCAGCCCGCTGATCATGCGCAGCGTCGTCGTTTTGCCCGCGCCGTTCGGACCGAGCAGTCCGTAAATCTCGCCGCGGGCCACGCCGAAACCGACCGCGTCGACGGCGGTCTTTTCGCTGCCGTCGGGGTTGGGAAAGCGCTTGGTCAGTCTTTCGACGCGGATCATCATGGGTCAATCACCAGGGCCGCGCGAGGGCGGCCGGCGCGCCGGCGGAGCGAAAACCGGCGCTGAGCACCAGCAGCGTCAGCACGTAAGGCGCCATCAGCATCAGCGGATAAAGCGTGTGGATCTGATCCGGTCGCAGCAGCGGCTGGAGATTTTGCTGCGTCGCCATCAGTGTCCCTACGAAGAGGGTACCTAATGTCGCGCCGCTCGGCGACCAGCGTCCGAAAATGACCATCGCCAGCGCCACGAATCCGCGGCCGGCGACCATTTCCTCCTGAAATCGTCCGGCGATGACGATCGCCAGGTGGCCGCCTCCCAGACCGGCCAGTGCGCCGCCGATCAGCACGGCCGAAAACCGCAGCCCCCGGACGCTCAAGCCGGCGGAAGCGGCGGCGAGCGGCTCGTCGCCGCAGGCGCGGATGCCCAGCCCCCACATGGTCCGATAGAGCGTCCAGGCGACCAGTAGCGTCAGCAGCAGCACGGGCAGCGCGAGCGGGTCGAGTCCCGCCAGCGTGCCGGCCGGGGCGAGCGGCGGCTGGTTCGCGAGCAGCCGCTGGGACGCGATGCCGGTCACGCCGATCGCCAGCAGATTCAGTCCCAATCCGGTGACGATCTGGTCGCAGCGCAGCCGGACGACCAGGAGTGCGTAGAGCGCCGCGCACAGCGCGCCGGTCGCCGTGGCGGCGCTGAGTCCGATCCAGGGCGAACCTGTGGCATGCGCGGCTAACGCGGCGGCGAAGGCGCCGCACAGCATCATCCCCTCGATGCCGATGTTGATGACGCCGGAGCGCTCGACGACCACCTCGCCCAGCGCGGCCAGGGCGATCGGTACGGTCTCCGTTATGCCTTGTCGGCCAATGGCCAGCGCGAATGGCGGCGTCAGGATGTGGAGGGCGTCAGTCATCGGGCGTTCCGAGCGGCGTGCGGGGGCGTGTCAGGAGGACGATCACCAGCACGACGACGCCCTGGGCGACGAATTTCATCACGGTGGGAAACGACTGCATCGCCTGCTCGGGGAGTTTCTGCATGCCGCGCGTCCCGGTCTCGATCGCGGCGAAGAAGAGCGCGGCGGGTACAACGCCGAACGGAGCCAGCCGCGCGAGCAGCGCGACGGCGATGGCGGTGTAGCCGTAGCCGGCGGCGAAGCTGGTGGTGAGATAGTGGTGCGTGCCGGAAATCTCGACGGCACCGGCCAGGCCCGCCAAGCCGCCGGAGAGTCCCATGAGCATGGCGGTGAGGCTGGCGGTCGAGATGCCCGCGTAGCGGCTGGCGATGGGGTTGGCTCCCAGAGCGCGGAGTCGGAATCCGAAAGTCGATCTGGAGACGACGAACTGAAGCAGGACGGCGGCGCCCAGCGCGATCAGCACACCGGCGTGCAGACCGCCGGCCGTCCAGACCTGAGGCAGGATGGCGGCGGAGGCGATGGCCGCCGTGCTCTCGCGATCGATCGACTGCTCGTCGACCAGCGGGCCGCGGACGATGAACTCCAGCAGCCGCAGGGCGACGAAATTCAGCAGAATGGTACTGAGGACTTCGGGCACGCCGCGCCCCAGCTTCAGCAGCGCGGCCAGCAGCGCCCACGCCGCGCCGCCCAGCACTCCCGCCGCAAGCAGCACCGCGACGCCCACCCACGGCTCGAGGCCGGCGAGGCGCGGCCCGACGGCGGCGGCGGTCAGCGCTCCGATCAGGTATTGCCCCTCGGCGCCGATGTTCAGGACTCCGCCGCGGAAGGCCAGGGCGCACGCGACGCCCAGCAGGCAGAGTGGGCAGGCCAAGGCGAGCGTGCTGCCGAGGCGGTAGGCATTGCCCAGCGCGCCGTCGAGAAACGCCGGCCCCAGCCGCAACGGATCGAACCCGAGGACGGCGACGGTGAACGCCATCGCAACGGCTGCGACGCCAACGGCGGTGGCCGCGAAAAGCAGATCGCGCGCCGCACGTCGAGCGAGGGTGTCGATCATCACGGTGCGAGTGTCGCCGCGCGATTCGGACATGGCAAGCGCGCGGCGGGCACTCACAGGTCGAGGCCGGCCATCAGCCGGCCGATGGCGGCGACATCGCCGGCGGACCCGGTGCTGGGGCGCAGCGTGCCGCGATACATGACCATGACGCGGTCGGCCAGCTCGACGATCTCGTCCAGATCGGAGCTGACCAGCAACACCGCCGCACCCGCGTCACGTGCTGCCCGGAGCCGGGCGCGGATGGCGGCGGTCGCCGCGACGTCGACGCCGCGCGTCGGGTTGCAGACCAACAGAAGACGCGGGTGGGCGTGCAGCTCGCGGGCCACCACGAGCTTCTGCTGATTGCCGCCCGAGAGCAACGCGGCCGGGCCGTCGAGCGCGGGACCGCGAACGTCGGCCTCCGCGACGAGTTGTGCGGCGTGACGGCGCATCGTGCGGCGCGACAGCCAGCCCAGGTGCGACATCGGGCGCCGTACGAAGGTTTTCAGGCACGTGTTCTCGACCACGCTGAAGTCCAGAATCAGACCTTGCCGGCGGCGGTCGCCGGGGACGTGGCCGATGCCGCGGCGGAGCCGTTCGCGCGGCGCGGCGCGTGTCAGATCGACGCCGTCCATGAGCACCTGACCGCGCGTCGGCGATCGAATTCCAAGCAGGGCGTCGATCAGCGCGTCCTGGCCGTTGCCGTCCACTCCCGCCACACCCACGATCTCGCCACGATGAACGTGCAGCTCGATGTCAAGCAGATCGGCGATGCCGCGGGAGTGCGCGGACAGCCGCCGCACCTCGAGCATCGGAGGAGACGCCGTCGCTGGCGGTCGGGCAGTCGACGCCGCTGGACCGGGCGCTGGGAGAGTGGCGAAAGCCGGTGCGCCGACCATCTGCGCCGCGAGTACTTCGGGAGTCGTACCGCTGGCGTCGCCGGCATGGATGATGTGCCCGCGGCGCAGCACGATGACGGCATCGCAGTTACCGACCACTTCCTTGAGCTTGTGGCTGATGAAGACGATCGCGACGCCGCGCGCCCGCAGCCGCCGCATCGACGCAAAAAGCTGTTCGGTTTCGGCTGGCGTGAGCGAGGCCGTCGGCTCGTCGAGGATAAGAACATTGACCCGCCGAAAAAGCGCCTTGAGGATTTCGACGCGCTGCTGCCGGCCGACCGAGAGATCGCCGACGCGGGCATCGACCTGGACGGGAAGGCCGACGTCGTCGGCGAACGCGGCGATTTCGCGTGACGCACGGTTCAGCCGGAGCCTCACGCCGCGCATTCCGAGCAGAATGTTCTCCGCTACGGTGAGCGTCGGCACGAGCATGAAGTGCTGATGCACCATTCCGACGCCGCGTTGCAGGGCGTCGCGTGGCGAGCGCGGGTTGTAGGGGCGGGCGTCGATGAACATCGATCCGGCGCTGGGTCGCAGCAGGCCGTAGAGGATGTTCATGAGCGTCGATTTTCCGGCGCCGTTCTCGCCCAGCAGTCCGAGAATCGCGCCGCGCGGGATTTGCAGCGAGACGTCCGACAGGGCGGTCAGCGTGCCGAAGGTGCGCGAAATCCCGCGAAGCTCAATCATGGCGCAGCAGGATATCGATGCTGCACGGAACACGGGAGCGCGCGGCGGATTACAGATATTGACTGTCGGGGATGGGTGATTGAGTTTCGACGGCGGGAGGCTAGAATCTCGGACGTGCGGGTTTGGCGCGTGGACCGGCGCGAGAGCGATCGGTCGACGCAGGCGCGGTCGATGTGACGAGGAAATCTCATTGGGATTGTGGGTCGTTGACGGACGATCGGGACGCGGCGCTGCGGGTGGGTGGCTCGCGGTGGCGGCGTTAGGGTTGCTGCTGGCGCTGACGAGCGGCTGCGTGGTGCCGCAGCCGATGGGTCGCGGGCGGCTGACGCGCGAAGTGGAGCCCGCGAGCGGGCGCGGGTATTGGCGTTATCTGCCGATCGACTACGTTGAATCGGACCCGACGGTTCGGAAATCGCGCCGCTGGCCGCTGGTGGTGACGTTTCACGGCATGAAGCCGTTCGATAATGCGCACCCGCAGGCGTGCGAGTGGCAGTCGGAAGCGGACCGATACGGCTTCGTCGTTATCGCGCCGGAGCTGCACGCGCCCGACGTGCTCCACCAGTTTCCGGTCCGCAACGTACATCCAGCATTCCGCGACGATGACAACGCGACGCTGCAGATTTTGGATCACGTCTTCGCCAACACCGACGCCGACCCGAATAACGTGCTCTCGACGAGCTGGTCGTCGGGCGGGTACATGGCGCACTACATGCTGAACAAGCACCCCGACCGGTTCACGTGTCTGGCGGTGCGGCAGTCGAACTTCTCGTCGAGCGTGCTGGACACTTCGCTGATCGACCGCTCGCGTTTTCATCCGCTGCTGATCATCAACACGCAGAACGATTTTCAAATCTGCCGGGAGGAGTCGGCGGCCGCGGTGCGCTGGTACGAGCAGAACGGTTATCAGAACGTGTGGTGGGTGCGGATCAAGAATCTGGGGCACGAGCGCACGCCCGACATCGCCGCTGACTTCTTCGGGCGCGTGGCGGGCGTGAGGCCGTCGGGTCCGTCGGCGGTGCTGGCGCGGCGGCAGGCGATCGAAGGCAATCCGGCCGGTCTGGCGCTGCTGTCGGGTGCGACGACGGAGTTTCGTGCGCCGCCCGAGCCGGTTCGCCGGCTGGCATTTGCCGATCCTGGCCGCTCGACGCTGCCGCGGGCCGTGCCAGTGTCGAGCCGGGGTCCGGCGGTTCCGTCGGCGGGCGGCGCTTCAACGGGCAAGCCCTCGCAGGCGCCGGTGCTGGCCGCGGTGACGCCGGGACGGCAGGTGGGCGGCGCCCGCGGCAGTGCGTCGGGCAGCGTGAGCATCAACGTGTCGGCGGCGTTCGGCATTTCGCCGCTCCTGGTGGGATTCAGCGCCGACTGTCCGAGCGACTGGGCGACGTCGGCGGAGTTTGCCTGGTCGGTGAACGGCGAGGCGATCGGCAACACGATCAACGGTCAGCGGACGTTCAGCGAGCCCGGCACGTATGAGCTCTCGGTGCAGGTGTTGACGCGCGACGGCCGGGAGCATCGCGCGACGCGCACCATCCGCGTCATCCCGAAGCTGTCGTCGGAGCCGGCCGGGCGGGATTGACACGTCCGCCGCAAATCGAACTGAAAAACCGGCGGCCGGGCGTGGCCGGACCTGCGAGCAAGGCGAAATGTCCGAGACGCAGCCGAACCTCTGGGCGCCGTGGCGGATGCAGTACATCCGCGGGACGGGCCAGCCGGCGGAGGGGGGTTGCTTTCTATGTGCCTACCGCGACGCGGCCGGGGACGATCGGGCGAATCTCGTGCTGCACCGGGACGAGCACGCGCTGGTGCTGCTGAATCGCTTTCCCTACACCAACGGCCACGTCCTGATCGCCCCGCTGGAGCACGCACCGTCGCTGGCGGCGCTGCCCGAGGCGACGCTGGTGCGGCTGATGGCGCTGACGCGCGACGTGACGGCGGCGCTGGCGCGGGCCGTGAACGCCGAGGGGTTCAACGTCGGCATGAACCTGGGGCGCTGCGCCGGTGCGGGCGTGCCGGACCACGTTCACCTGCACGTGGTGCCGCGCTGGAGCGGCGACACGAATTTCATGTCGGTGATTGGCGACACGCGTGTGATTCCGCAATCGCTCGAGCAGGTGTACGGGCTGTTCTGCGCCGCGTGGCGCGGCGGCGGAGGCGGCGCTACTCGCTGACGATCAGCCGCGAAACCGGGCAGACGACCTGCGTGGGGAGGACGCGTCCGGCGACGCGCAGCTCGGGCGGGGGAAGCAGGCACGCGCCGCGGCGGACTCCGACGACGAGGTACTCGAGGCGGTGGAAACCGGCGGGGAGCCGCTCGGCGACGTTCACCTGGACGTACGAATCGCGGCGATAGGCGCGGCCGATCTGGTCGGTGGGCTGGGCCACACCCTGCCAGAAGTGGAAGAGCGACGGGGCGCGTTGCCGGATTTCGACCTGCGCCAGGTCGCCCGGCAGCTCGTACGTGTCGTTCACGCTGATGAAGCACTCGGGCGGGACGGACATTCCGTCGACGTAGGGCTCGCGCTTCCATTCGACGTGGTCGTGGGAGTCGCGAATCGGCGTTGCGAGCATGAGTTCGCGGACGATGCGAAGGGGTAGCGCGGTGGAAGCCGCTGCGCGCTGCTGCACTGGGCAGCGCACGAGAACGGCGAGCGGTACATCGCTCTGAAGGCGCGCGCCAGCGGAGAGCGACGGCAGGCGAAAGACGCGCTGCCGGGCGTCGTGTCGCAGCTCGATTGTCCGGTCGGAGTCGGTGCATGTGACGATGCCATCCGGCGTGGCGGGCTGATCATCGCGGGCGGACTCCGAAGCGATGCGGATGAGCCAGGCGCTGGCGGCGAGCGTGTCCCAGACGGCGCTATCGCGGGCGGCGAGCAGCTCGGCGACGAAGCGCGACGATTCGCCGGCCGCGTGCGGCAGTTCCAGGCCGACGGCGGCATGCCAGGCGCGGTCGAGCAGTGCCGTCGGCGAGGATGCACGCCAGAGCTGCGCGGCGCGCTGCGCCTGCCCGAGCCGATTCAACGCCAGCGCGAGCCACACACGGTCCGCATCGGTCAGCACCGGATCGGCGGCGGAGCGATCCAGCATCGCCAGAAGTTCGGCGCGCTGCGCATCGTCCGACTCATCGGCGAGGCAGGCCGCGGCGAGCAAACGGCCGGGCAGCGGCGTGTCGGTGCTGGCGGCGCGCTGCCGTAGCCACGACGTCGCGAGGCGCAGGGCGCCGCGTTCGGGGGAATCCGGCGGGGCGGCTGCGAGGATGGCATCGCAGGCGAGGCAGGTCGACTCGAGGTCCGAGACTCCGCCCGGCCACGCGCTCCATCCGCCGTCGCGCTCGCCCGTCGCACACAAACGCGCAAGGGCAGCGTTTCGGAATTCTTCGAGCGTTATCCGGCCGGCGGCGGCGATGCGCTCGCGCCCCAGCACGCCGGGCGACAGTTGGGAGAGGATTTCCGCGACCGGACGCGCGTCCCAATCGGGCCGCAGCCGCAGCAGGGCGGCGGACCAGTCCAGGCAGAGTGCGTTCCAGGCGGTTCCTTCGGTCGGCTCATCGAGCCATGACAGCGCGACGTCGACGACCGCCTCGGCCAGATCGCGCTCGACGAAGAGATCAAGCGCGATTGGGGAAAGCCCCCCCCGCGGGTGGGCCATTGCCGGAATGTTCAACGCCGCGCTCGGCGCGAGACTCGCCGCGACGTACTCGAACGGACTTTCGGCGGCCGAACGAACCTCGTAGACGCAGCGGGCGTCGCCACTCGGGCTGGAAAGCTCGGCGGCGTACACCCCGGGTGTGGTGGCTTCGAGAGCGGCGAATTGAAGGTCGGGCGCGGAGGTGCTCGGCGCGCTGGCCGGCGTCGCGCCGCTGCCGGTGGCCACCTCGGCCAGGCCTGCTCCCCACGCGGGAGCCGCGCCGCCGACGGTGCGAAACGCCGCCGAAATGCGGTCTCCGACGCTGAGCATCGGCGGCACGCTGACAAGCGGAGCAACGTCGGCGTCGACGCGGACGGGCAGTCGGTGCGTCCAGAATGTTCCGTCGTCGCCGCGTGCGAGCAGCTCCAGCGCGTAGGCGCCCGGGAGGTGGGGGGCGACGGTGGCGAGGTGGGCGCTTCCGTCGGCGATCGCGGCGGAATCGAGCCGGAGCGACTCGCGCTGGCCGAGCGCGTGCAGCAGGTGCTGCGGCACGAACGCGGGTGGTTCCGCGGGTCGGCGGGCGACGTCCGCCGGGTCGCGCGGCCAGGCCGAAAGGCCGCTGCTGTTGACGAGCGACGGCCGCGGGACATGCGAATCGAAATCTGCGCCGCCAGCGCTCACCCAGCGTGCCAGGAGCAGGCCAGACTGTGCCGGGACGGAAACGTCGAAGGATGTCGGCGCGCGTGCCGTTGTCGCGGCGGGCGGCGACGCGACGACGATCGATCGCTGCGCCCCCCCCCGGGCGACGTCGGCGCTGGCCAGGACTTCGACGCCGGCGGAGCCAAGCGCGGCCAGCGTCACCTGGACGGGGCCTTCCACCGCTGGCGGCGAGCGCAACGTGCACTCCAGCAGGCCGCGGAGCGGGCCGAGCGGTGCGGCGGAGAGCGGCTCGCCGTTTTCTGTCAGCAGCAGCAGCGGGCGATCGTCGCGCCCTGAGATTTGCACAATCAGGTTGGCGCCGTCCGCGCCGGGTTGCACGGTTATCCGCGGCGTACGGCGGCGGCGCGGATCGGGCGGCGCGTCGGGCTGCACGGTAACAACCTTCGCCGCGGTCACGATCGCGTCGCCGTCGGACGCGGCGCATTCCGCCTTGAATTCGTGTGTCCCGGCCGCGCCGGCCCGCCAAGTGGCGACCGAGCGATGTGGGCCGGCGGGAGTGACGTCGACGGCGCGCGTCTGTCCGTCCGCGGTGAGGGTCAGTGACGGCAGGCCGAGCGCTTCGCCGCTCTGCCAGTCGCGCGAGACCACCTCGACGGCGCAGGTCTCGCCCACCCGCGGGTCGGGCGGCTCGACGCTGATCCACAGGTCGAGGCGGCGCGGCGTGCGGAGCGTGTCTGCCCGGCGTCGCGCGTACAGGCCATCGCGCGTGCGGGTCGCGCACGTGAGGCTTAGCGCGGCGTACTCGTCAAACACGTCGAGGTCCGCAAGTGGGAAATCCAGCGCGGTGGAGCCGACGTCGTTCAACTCGATCGATCGCAGGATCGACGTCGCCTCGGTGCGCGCCAGCAAGGCCGCATCCGCCGCCTGAATTGCGCGGACGGCGACGTCGGCCTCTCGGACGGCGGCGCGATAGCCCCAGGGGAACTCGACGGCCAGGTCGGCGGAGAGATGATCGCGCGACGCGCCCCAGAGCGGCAGGTCGAAGCGGACCGCGCCGAGCGAATCGGGGCGGTCGGGAACGGCGATGTTCGGCGGACGTCCAATCGTGGGGACGACGTGCGCACCGTCGAGCAGGGCGACACTGAGATTCCGGGCGCGCAGCGCGGCGCTGATTGGGACGTGCACGACAAACGCGCCGCAGGCGTCGGTGGTCAGGCTGGTGCGGAAGTGGGCCAGGTCGTTCACGTCACGCAGCTCGAGTGAAAGCCCTCGGTCGGGCGCGTCGTTCGGCAGGCCGCCGTTGCGGTCGAGCAGCCAGCCGGCGATGTCGAGGCCGCGGTCGGCCTGGGGCCGGAGCGAGCTGACGGCGACCAGGGCAAGCGTGTCGGACGAGGAGGCGGGCGTCGAGGGAAGCACGCCGTTGCAGAGCGCGAGCTGACCACCGGCCTCCACCAGGCAGGACCAGTTGCGTTCGGTCAGCACGCGTGCCTCGCCGGGCATGGGCATGCGTGCCAGACCGTGTTGCATCGAAGCTCGGCGCGGCACGAACGCGCCCTGCACCCAGAAGCGGGCCTCGGCGCTTTCCACGGGCGGCGCGCCCAGGTCCTGGCTGGTGCACCAGATGAGCAGTTGCGTGCGTCCGGCGAAGAGCGCGGCGCGAAGCGGGGAGACGATCAGCAGGCGCTTGACGATCGTCTCGGCGCCGCCGGACGAGGAGCCGCGCGCGATGGCGACGTAAGCGCCGGCGTCGGGTGCGAAGGGCTGCGGGGCGGCGCTCCACCATGCCAGCGGCCGCGGCGCGCTCGATTCGAATGACTCGACGGCGAGCGAGGATGCGGATTCGGGCAGTTGCCCCTCGTCGAGCCGGCCGCGATGCTGATCGAGCCACGCGCGCAGCGCGATGCGGCGCAGCTCGAACTGAACCCGTGTCGTATTACGCGTCCGGATGGCGGGGGCGAGCGGTTGGCCCGGGGCGAGCTGCGCCGGCAGATCGAGCTCGATGTCGGGCCTGCGCAGTGCAACCACCCGCTGCCGGGCCTTGGCGGCCAGTGGCGAGTTGCCGGCGGCAAGCGATTCATAGAGTTCCGCAGCGCGCTCCTCGCCTCCGTGACGCTCGGCATGCTCGGCCAGGTTCATGGCTGCCCGGTCCGCAGCATCGCCCCCGCGCTGAAGGAGCGCGTCCAGCAGCGCGACGCCCTCAGCGGCGTTGTCGGGCGTCTGGAGCAGAAGTCCGGCGAGCGTGCAGTCGACGCGGGCGACGGCCGCCGCGCTGTCCGGCAGCGCCGCGAGTCTGGCACGCACGGCGCGGACGCGGGCGATGCGCGTCTGTGCCGCGGCGGCCGGACCGGCCGGCACCGGCACGCCGAGATGCGGCGGCATGCGCTCCCACTCGGCGTGCGCCGCCCAGGTTTCCGCCAGAAGGACGAGCGCTTCGGCGGCGCGCTGCGAGCGGCCCGCGGCGATGAAGCCGTCGGCCGCGGCCGAGAGGCACTCGAGCGCCGCGGCGGTTTCATGCAGGCCGGCGTGAGCGTCGCCGAGAGCGAGCAGGCACTCCGGCCGATCGCCGAGCGAAGCGTCGTGAACGACCAGCTCGGCAAGCATGGCGCGGCCCTGCTCGCGCGCTTTGCGCTCGGGTGAGCGCATCAGGCCGAGGGCGGCGACGGCGCGGGCCTCGCGGCGGAGGCGCACGTCGGGCGCTGCGTCGGCCAGTGCGATGCCGCGCGCGATTACCTCGGTGTAGCGCCCGTCGCGGTAGAGCTCCAGCAGTGCAGCGAGCTCCGGCGGAAAGTCGCCAGCCGTCGCGGCTGGACCATGAGACTGCTGCGGCGTGGCGACGGCGGCCGCACAGAAGATCAGCAGAGCGGCACGGGCGATGGCTGCCAACCGGGCGCGCGGCGCGTCGAACGCGGCGGATCGATTCGCGGCGCGGCGGCTCAAAAATCCCTCGCGGCGGCGGGCAGGCTCCACAGATATGTCCCGAGTGCCGTCAGCGCGCAGGCGGCGCTGGCGACGCCAGTCACCAGCGCGGGGGTCTCGAATCCGCTCAGGTAGGTCATGAGGGCCGCAGCCAGCAGCACGAGGCTGACGATGATCATCGATCCGGCCAGCACCGCGGCGCCGCCGCGAATCGAGCGCCCGCCCGGCACCGGCAGAACGCGGGCCGCGGCGCCCTGCGCTCCGATGAAGAGAAGCTGCAGCGCGAGGCCGGCGGCGGCGGCGCCGAGGAGCGTCATGCGGACGCGCGGCACGAACTCGTCGTGCTTGTAGGCCTCGGCCAGCACGATCGCCGCGAGCAGGCAGCCGAGGCACAGCGGCGCGTAGTAGGACCAGCGGCTCATGTGCGCGGGCTCCGCGAGGCGGCCGCGGCGGCGGACTTGCGCAGCAGCGGTTCGTAGCCCTTGAAGCGCTCATCGAGCCGGCGACGAAGGTCGTCGGGTGCGGGTGCGTAACCGGGCAGATCGAGCACGAGTGCCTCAAACCAATCGACCATCGAGCGCCAGTCGTTCAGGTCGATGGTTTCGCTGGCGATTCTCCGCCGGCGCTCGTCCATATTGTGGTAGTTCCCAAGTGCGACGCAAATGCCGGTCGTGTCGTAGCCGTAGGTCAGGAATGCAGTCGACTCGCACGTGCCGCCGTCCATGAGCTTGCGCTGGAATCGGAAGGACTTTCGGCGGCGTGCCAGGCTGGCGGCGACGCGCTCGCAGAACGCGGTCAGGCCGGGCGAGAAGATGCTCGTGCGGTCGCCGACGCGCAGGATCGGGCCGGCGCCCTGCGGGGCGTTCGGCAGGGCTTTGCTCGTTTCGATGGCGATGACCGGCAGGCCGCGGGGGATGGTGCCCAGCCGGGCGGCGCCGATCGCACCGATGAAGCCGACTTCTTCGGCACGCGTGAACAGGCAGTACGCCTCGGCGCGCGCCCGCCGCCGCGCGAGCCGTTCGAGCAGCGCGAGCAGGGCGGCGGCGCCGGCGAGGTCGTCGCAGCCGCGGGCGGCGACGCATTCGCCTTGCGTGCGCGGGTCGGGCAGATCCCACATGCCGGGTGAGTTGGGCGCCACGGCGTTCGACACTGCGATGGCGAGCTCTTTCGGTGGGGGCGTTCGGCCGGTGAACCTGTTCAATTCGCCGGGTTTCGTAATCGTGCGGACGCGCCCCTTGACCCACGCGCCATCGGACCAGAACCTCACGCCCGTGCCGATAAAATAGTCGGGTTCGACCCAGCCGCGGAACTCGGCCCGCAGGGTGCCGCGTGATCGCGGCGTGGTCGAGACGAATCCGGGGTGGTCGGTGTGCGCGGTGAAGACCAGTGGCGTACGCGACTGTGGGGAATGAGAATAGCGCGCCAGAATGTTGCCATAACGGTCGGTGCTGAGTGTGACGTGTTTCAGGCGGGCGCAGCACTGGCGAACAGATTCGAGGACGGCCTGCTCGAGAAACGGCGCCGTCGGCAGGGACAGCATGTCGCGCAAAATCGGCGGGATCGTCATGGATCGGTCCGCGGGCCATGCGTCGCGGCCGGACCTTTCCGTTCAGGCCGCCCGCGACGAGAGCGACATGGTACGGCGGCGGGCGGCGCCGTCCAGCCCGGAAACGTCCGGAAACAAGTGGGGGATTTCTTGTCATGCGGCGTGAGTCGGCGCGGTCTACTGCTGACGAGATGCTGACCGTGACGATGGACACGCGTTCGGCGGGTCGGCCGTTGGCCGATGCGCGGCAGGGCGACCCGGGCGCCGCCGCCGCTTTGGTGCGCGAGCACGACCGCTGGATTCGCAGTGTGATTTATGCGGTGTGCGGGCGGGCGGAGCTGGTGGACGACATCGCGCAGCAGGTTTGGACGCAGGTGTGGGAGCGGCTCGACACGCTGCGCGATCCCGAGCGGATCCGCTCGTGGCTGTACAACATTGCCCGCAACGCCGCCATCGACGCGTCGATGGCGCATCGTCGGCGGCAGCGCGGCATGGTGAGCCTGGAGGCGGGGCCGGAGCCGGCCCGCGGAAGCCAGGCGGGTCCGCTGGCGGTGGTGATTGCCGATGAGACCGAGCGTTTTCTGCTTGACGCGGTTCAGTCGCTGCCGGCGATCTATCGCGAACCGTTCGTGCTGCGGCACCTGGAAGACTGGCCGTACGCACAGATTGCCGACGTGCTGGGCTTATCGGTCGAATCGGTCGAAACGCGGCTGGTGCGGGCGCGGCGGCTCTTGCGGGAAGCGCTGAAAGGCAAGGTATGAACATGAGTCATCCGGCGGACGAAGGGTTGGAACGGCTCATCTCGCGCTGCCTCGACCACGAGGCGACGCCGCACGAGCTGCGGCGGCTCAACGAGCGGACGCGGCGTGACGCGGTGGCGCGGGCGCTGCGTGACGAGATCACGACGATCGACCGCGACACCGGCCAGGCGTTGCGGCGCGTCATGAGGCGGACGGTCGTCGTGCGGCCGGCGCCTCCGGTGTGGCAGCGGATCGGCCGGGCGTTGTCGCTGGCGGCGGCGGCGTGCCTGGCGATCGCCATCTGGACCACACCCGCCGGGCGCCAAAGCGGCGACACGCGCTCCCGGCAGGCGTCGTCGCTGTTTCTTGATTCGCCCTGGGCGGATGCGGCGGATACCGGCCGGCCGACGATCGAGCGGCCGCACATCCGCCGAAACGACACGGAACGCCGCTGGATCGTCGTGCCAAGCGATCGGGCGGGTGAGTACATGCTGATCGAAGTCAACCGGGTCAAGACGCGCGTGGTCGGAATTCATCAGGACTATTAGGCCGCCGCGCCGCGGCGGGCCGAAAACGGCTGATCAAAAGGAGTCATTCACATGCTGAAAGCGTTATGGGCAACGGCGATTCTGCTGCTGGGCCAGCAGAAAGCGGTCGTGATCAACGAAGACGGGAAAGTGTGCAACGCCTCGACGGGAGAGTGCAGGATCGTGGTCGCCGGCGAGGACGACGGACAGCACCAGGTCCGGATCGTCAAGCCGGGCGGCGCGGCCGTCGGCAGCGAGCAGGACGGCGTGCAGTGCTGGACGACCGACGACGGTCAGAAGTGCATCGTCGTCCGCGTGGGCGACGAGGACGAGAAGGCCGCGGCCGGCCAGCAGAAGATCGTCGTCCACAAGATTGACAAGGATGGCACCGGCAAGGTCGGAGTCTCGGTTCACGGCGGCGCCGCTACGTGCGACGCCGAGTGCATCGCGAAATGTATCGCCGAGTGCATGGCGTCGTGCGCGGGGGCCGGCCAGAGCGACGGCGAGCACGACGTGATCATCCTGAAAGACGGTGACGGAAAAGTCACCGGGCAGAAGCGGATCGTCATTCCGCGCGGCGCGGCGCGGGCCGGGGCGAAATCGGCCGACCCCGAGAAGGAGATCACGCTGCACGTGGTCGCTGGCGACGATGACGACGACGCGGACGATGCGAGAACGGCCCAGGTGTGGGTCAGCGCGGGTGAGCCGCAGATCAAGGCCTTCAAGGGCGGGCAGGCCGGCTGCTGCCCCGACGCCTGCTGCAAGGCCGGCGCGTGCTGCCAGACGAAAAAGGCCCCGGCCGGCAAGCCGCAGATGTTCTTCACACCGGCGGGCAAAGGGAAAGTTCTGAAACTCAACGCTCTTCCGGGCGGCCTGCTGGAAATCCCGCACCAGGCCCTGCAACTGGGCGGGGTCGCCGCACCGCACGCGCTCAGCCCGGTATCCATTCTCAGCAGCGAAGATGACGATCCGCAGAGCGTGCAGACCGCGCCCGATGCGTACATCGGCGTGCGGGTGGCGCCGGTGCCCGGTGCGCTGGCGGCTCACCTGGGCGACAAGGGCGTCATGGTTGCCAACGTCGTCGAGGGCAGCCCGGCCGACGAAGCCGGCCTGGAGCGGCACGACATCATCGTGTCGGTCGATGGCGAGGCGATCAATGACGGCAACGACCTGATTTCGGCCATCGGTGAGGCGGGCGTCGGCGCGACGCTCAAGATGGGCGTTATTCAGCACGGCAAGAGCAACACGCTGAAGCTCAAGACCGCCAGGCGGCCCGACGGCGAGGCAAAATTCAAGTACGAGGAGGCCGAAGACGCGATCGTCGACAACTCGGTGCAGTTTCGCGGCAAGGCATTGCGGATGGGTCCGGACGGCCAGTGGCTGCTGGAGGACCTGGGCGATCTCAAAGAGCTGCCCGACAAGCTCAAGCTGTGGGTGGATGAGAAGGGGCTCTTCGACCCGAAGGACTTCAAGTTCGATCTCGATCTCAAGATGAGCCCCGACGACGAACACACCATGATCATCACGCCGGATGACGCCGACGGCGGCAAGGCCAAGATGCGGGTCGAGGTGCGCGTCGAATCCGACCAAGACGGCAACTGCATCACGGTGAATCGCGGCGGCGACGGCAAGATCACCGTGAAGCGCAAGACGGCGGACGGCAACGAGTCGGAGAAGACCTACGACAGCATGAAGGCCCTGGCCGAGGACGACGACGAAGCTCATCGCATGCTGGAGAAATCGGGCGTCTGGGCGGGCGGCGGCGGCCGGAAGTTCATCCTTCAGCACCCCTCCGGTGAAGAGCTGGGCGAGTGGCGGACGCGCTGGCAGGAGCAGATCGAGAAGCACCTGAACGAAGCGCAGCAGCAGATCGAGAGCAACATGAAGCAAGGCCGCGAGCAGATCCGCCGCGAGCTGGAGAAGGCCCGCGAGTCGATCGAGGGCACGCGCGCCAAGCTGCGCGAGAAGCGCGGCGAGAAGAAGTCGCAGGAGCAGAGCGAGAAGCGCTCGAAGGAAGAGTCGGCGAAGCGATCCGCCGCGCGGGCCGAGTGGCGCGCCGCGGCGGGCGGCGGCGCGTCGGCGGGGGGGAGCGGCGGTGCGTCGGCGGACAGCAGCGGCGCGGCGACCGTCAATCCGGCGGCCAGCGCGGTCGCCGTCGAGAAGCACGACGACGGCTCGATCACCGTGACGACGCAAACGGACGGTCGCAACGTGCGGCGGACGTTTGAGAGCGCCGCGGAGATGAAGAAAGCCGATCCCGAGCTGTACGAGCGCATCCACGGTCTGTTGGAGTAGACGTAGAGACGGAGCAAGGCAGTCCGCAGCACGTCGCCGGCCGCGCGGATCGCGCGCGACCGGCGACGGCGTTTGAACGAACCGCGCGGTTCGAACGGAAGGCGTCGACGGACTCGACGAGGATCGGCGCCGAGTCGGATGGCAACTCGCGGTCGAACCCCTCCCTGACGGTCGGGGCTCGGATGGCGCGTCGCGGCTCGGGCGGGCGCGTGAGCCGAGCCGCGCGCGTCAGCAAGCGGTTTCGTGGCCGAGCCGGAGTGCGAGCCGCGGTCGAGGGATTCTCGCGCCGGGCTAAGAAACCGCTCCCTGACGGTCGCGGCTCGGACCGCGCGTCGCGGCTCGGGCGGGCGCGCGAGCCGAGCGGCGCGCGTCAGCAAGCGGTTTCGTGGCCGAGCCGGAGTGCGAGCCGCGGTCGAGGGATTCTCGCGCCGGGCTAAGAAACCGCTCCCTGACGGTCGCGGCTCGGACCGCGCGTCGCGGCTCGGGCGGGCGCGTGAGCCGAGCCGCGCGCGTCAGCAAGCGGTTTCGTGGCCGAGCCGGAGTGCGAGCTGCGGTCGAGGGGTTCTCGCGCGGGGCTAAGAAACCGCTCCCTGACGGTCGCGGCTCGGACCGCGCGTCGCGGCTCGGGCGGGCGCGTGAGCCGAGCCGCGCGCGTCAGAGGCTGTCGAAATACTAGATTCAGCATGCACGGAATACCAAGAATGGGGCTTCCGACCCCGGTCTTGCGAGCGAAAGAGTGCATTCGCGGGCCTGTCGAAGTACCCAAGAGTGAGTATTTCGACAGCCTCTGACGGTCGGGGCTCGGCTGGGAGCGCCGCCTTGGGGTCGAGGCCCGTCGCCGGCGCTCCCGGTTCGGATTCTCCGGTAGGCGCGCGTGCCGGCGGCGCCGGCGGCGCCGGCGACCTCACCCTTCGCCACCGGTTGGCGGTACATTTGCGGCGATGAAGGATCGCTTGGGCAGGTCATTCCAGCTCGCCGAGCCGCCGCGGCGTGTGGCGGCCAGCACCGCGGTCGCCGTGGCGCTGGGCCATCCGCTGGCGACGTGGGGCTGGCTGGTCGTTGCGCTTGGGATGGTGGTCGTCTGGCTCTTCGCGGTGAATGCGGACGTTGTGTCGCTGTATTTCGACCGGCTGCCGACCAAACGGGTCACCGGCGTCGTGACGAGCGTCGAGCCGACGGGATTCAGCGAGGGCGGCGGCAAGCACCGCCGCGGCCGGCCGATCGACGCGATCTCATTTGAATTCGAGCTCGACGGTGGGAAGTGGGCCGGACGTTCCTATCTGACGCAGCCGCATCAGCGCAGCGCGGGCAAGACCTGTCATCTGGATTACCCGGCGGGCATGCCGCAGCACGCGCGGGTTCAGGGTGCGCGGCGGGCGGTGTTCGGCTGGCCGGCGGCGCTGGGCGTCGTGGTGCCGTTGATCGGCGTGGGGCTGTTCGGGGCGGGGCTTTGGCGCGGGATTCGCGCAGTGGGATTTCTGCGGCGCGGCAAGCCGGCGCTGGCGCGTCTGGTGCGGAAACGGGGATTGAACCAGCACGTCAACAAGAAGCAGGTCTTCGAGCTGACGTTCGCATTCCGGACCGATGAGGACGTCGAACAGGAATTCAAGGTGCGGACGGCCGACGTCGAGCCGCTCTCGGACGACGCGGAAGAGCGGATTCTCTACGATCCGGCGCGGCCCAGCCGAGCGGCAACCGTCGACACGTTGCCGGGGCGGCCCACGATCGAGGAAGGCGGCGAGATCGGGCGTGTGCGGGCGTGGCACGCGTGGGCGGCGGTGGGCTGGCCGCTGCTGGTGGTGGCGGGGCATGCATGGTATGGATGGTATCGCTACGCGTGAGACTGTGACGAAAAGGTTCGTGCGTTGACGGACACGGCCCCTCCCTGACGGTCCCGGACGGTCGGGGCTCGACTGGGTGGCGTCGGTTTACGCCGGGTGCGGTTGCGGCCGAGCAGGCCCGGCGTGCGGGGGTGTCAATTTTTGCCGTGCAGCTTGACGGCGGTGTGCCGGTCGCTATTCTAGCACGACTCGGCTCATGGTTACGGGCCGGGCGACGATGTCGAGGTTTGACAGACGCTAGGTACGGTGTAATGAGCGCTGATCGTATTCGGATTCGAATGGAAGCGTACGACCATCGCGCTTTGGACGCGTCGGCGAGAGAGATCGTCGACCAGGCCAAGCGGACTTCAGCGAAAGTCTGCGGCCCTGTCCCGCTGCCTACGCGAATTGAGCGTTACACAGTCCTGCGTTCACCTCACATTGACAAGAAGTCCCGGGAGCAGTTCGAGATGCGCACGCACAAACGCGTGATCGACATCTTCGAGCCGACCGCGCGCACCGTCGAAGCGCTCAACCGGCTCGTGGTTCCCGCGGGCGTCTTCGTGAAAATCAAGGCCTGACGGGCCTTGAGCAGCGGGTCCGGGCTTCGCTCCCGGGCTCGTTTGCGTTTTCGAGCTTCAACGCCGACCGGGTCGGCGACGCGTAGGACGTGATCGGCGCGAGCCGCTGTCGGGCCGCCCGTGTGGGAGTATCGTCGAATGCTGCCAGCGATCCTGGGAAGAAAAATCGGCATGACGCAGGTCTTCGGCGAAGACGGCGTGCGTATCCCCGTCACGATCGTCGAGGCCGGGCCGTGCACCGTGCTGCAGGTCAAGCGCACCGACGGGCCGGACGGATACAACGCGATCCAGCTCGGTTTCTCGGACGTCAAGCCGCACCGCGCGACCGTCCCGATGATCGGTCACGCCCGGCGGGCCAATACGGCGCCGAAGCACTTCGTCCGCGAGATCCGGCTGCTCGAGCCGACCGACAAGACCGTCGGCGACGTGGTGACGGTGGACATCTTTTCGAGCAACGAAGTGAAGTTCGTCGACGTGGTGGGCACCACCAAGGGGAAAGGTTTTCAGGGCGTGATGAAGCGCTACGGGTTCGGCGGACAGCCGGCCTCGCACGGCACGGAGCGCAAGCACCGTTCGCCCGGAAGCATCGGCGCCCACGCCCAGAACCGCGGAACGAGCGGCGCGGTCAAGAAAGGCAAACGCATGGCCGGGCACATGGGGGCCGCGGGCGGCACCTCACGCTGTCAGAAGCTGGTGGGCGTCGACGCCGAGAAGAACATGCTGCTGATCAAGGGCAGTGTGCCGGGTCCCAATGGCGGTTATGTGATCGTTCGCAAGGCCAAGACGCGTTCGTAAGGTGAAGTGATGCTCTCGATCCCAGTTTATGACGAATCGGGCAAGCAGGTCGGCAGCGAGCAGATCGACCCTGCGGCGCTGGGCGGCGAGGTCAACGTACCGCTCCTCAAGCAGGCGGTGGTGATGTATCACGCCAACCGCCGCCAGGGCACCGTCGCGCAGAAATCCCGCGGGATGGTGGAAGGCTCGACCAAGAAGATCTACCGGCAGAAGGGCACGGGCAACGCGCGGCAGGGTCCGGCGCGCGCCCCGCATCGTCGCGGCGGCGGGCGGGCGTTCGCGCGGGCGCCGCGCGATTTTTCGAAGGACATGCCGCGGCAGATGCGGCGTCTGGCGCGGGACAACGCGGTGCTGGCGAAGATCAACGGCAACGCGGTGCGGATCGTCGACCGGCTGGCGTTTGAGGGGCCCAAGACCAAGCGGTTCAGCGCCATGCTCAAGGCGCTCGATTCGACGCGCGGCTGCACGTTTGCGACGCGCGGCATCGACGCGGTGCTCTATCGCAGCGGACGCAATATTCCGCGCACCAACATCGTCGACGTGGCACAACTGAACGCCTACGACATTCTGAGCCGTCCGCGGCTCATTTTTACGCGCGACGCGTTTGTGACGTATCGCGACGGCCTCGGCGGCGCCAAGGACAAGGCGTAAGCGACCATGGACATCTATCACACGATCATCCGTCCGCTGGTGACCGAGAAGGGCTCGCACCAGGCCAGCAGCGGCGACGAGCAGCACGGCGGGGCATACAGCTTCGAGGTGCACCCCGAGGCGAACAAGACGCAGATTCGCCAGGCCGTCGAGCGGATTTACAACGTCCGGGTGACCGACGTCCGCACGTCGAACCGGCCGGGCAAGGTGCGCCGCTATCGCTTCCGGTTCGGACGGACGCGCAAGACCAAAAAGGCAGTCGTCGTGCTGGCCGCGGGCCAGCACATCGATCTGTTCTAGGCCGCGCCGCAAGGCAGGAGTCTTTCGATGGGCATCAAAATCTACAAGCCAACGTCGGCCGGCCGGCGGAACATGAGCGTGAACGACTACGCCGAGATTACGCACAAGCATCGCAACCAGCCGGAAAAATCGCTGGTCGTCCCGCGGCGCAAAACCGGCGGCCGCAATCACTCCGGCAAGATCACGAGCTGGTGGCGCGGCGGCGGCAACAAGCGGATGTACCGCATCATCGACTTCAAGCGCAATCGCGACGACATGCCCGCCAACGTGCTCGAAATCCAGTACGACCCCAACCGCACCTGCCACATCGCCCTGATTCAGTATTCCGACGGCGAGAAGCGCTACATCCTGGCTCCGCTCGGGCTCAAGGCGGGCGACGTGGTCGAGAGCGGCGAGCGGGTCGAGCCGAAGCTGGGCAACGCCATGCCGCTGCGGAACATCCCGATCGGGTTGGACATCCACAACGTCGAGATGTCGCCGGGGCAGGGGGGCAAGCTGGTCCGGTCGGCGGGCGGCGTGGCCCGCCTGATGGCGATCGAAGGCGACTACGCGGTGCTGACGATGCCGTCGGGCGAGATGCGTCAGGTGCACGCGCGCTGCCGGGCGACCATCGGCCAGATCGGCAACCTGGACCACCAGAACATCCGCATCGGCAAGGCCGGCAAGTCGCGCTACCTGGGCCGCCGGCCGCACGTTCGCGGCAAGGCCATGAATCCGATCGACCACCCGATGGGCGGCGGCGAAGGCCGCAGCAACGGCGGGCGGCATCCGTGTTCGCCCTGGGGTCAGTTAGCCAAGGGCGGGCGGACGCGCAGTCCGCGGGCGCGCTCGAACCGCCGGATCATTCGCCGCCGGCGCAGCGTGCGTTACGGCATTGTGTCGCTGAAGCGTCGCAAGTAGGACGAGCGTTGAGGATTGAACGATGTCGCGAAGCATGAAGAAAGGCCCGTTCGTCGACGAGCGGCTGTTCAACAAGGTGTCGGCGGCCAAGGAGTCTGGCAATCGCGCGCCGATCAAGGTCTGGAACCGCGCGTGCACGATCGTGCCGGAGTTCGTGGGAGTGAACTTCGAGATTCACAACGGCAAGAACTTTGCGAAGGTCTACGTGACCGAGGACATGGTCGGGCACAAGCTGGGCGAGTTCGCCCCGACGCGGACGTTCCGCGGGCATACGTCGCGCGTGGTGGCGCCGTGAGGCCGGCCGGCGGCAGGGTGATCCGATGAGCTATCAAGCGACACATCGTTACGCACGGATTTCGGAGCGCAAGGCGCGGCTGGTCGTCGGTCTGATCCGCGGCCGGCGCTGCGACGACGCGCTGTCGATCCTGAAGTTCACGCCCACGCGCGCCAGCCACATGGTGGCCCGCGTGCTGAACTCGGCGATCGCCAACGCCAACGAGCAGGAGGCGAACATGAGCCGCCTGTTCGTGGCGGAAGCGTTCGTCAACGCCGGGCCGATCATCAAGCGTTTTCAGCCCAAGGACCGCGGGCGGGCGCACCCGATCCACAAGCGCACCTGCCACATCACCGTCCTGGTAGACGAGAGGTAACGCCGTGGGACAGAAGTGCAATCCAATCGGTTTTCGCGTCGGCATCACGGAAGGGTGGCGCTCGCGCTGGTTTGCTCCCAAGGGGGCCTTCGGCGAGTTCCTGGTGGAAGACCAGAAGGTCCGTCGGTTCATCGACGACACCTTCAACCGCCAGCCGCCGTTCGCCGGCGTCGCCAAGGTCGAGATCGAGCGGACGCGCGACGAGGTGAAGGTGATCATCCACACGGCCCGGCCGGGGATCATCATCGGGGCCAAGGGCGCCGAGGTCGAGAAGCTCAAGGAAAAGGTCGAGGACCTGATCGACCGCAAGGTGGCCGTCGAAATCCGCGAAATCAAGAACCCCGACATCGACGCGAAGCTGATCGGCGAGAGTATCGGCGAGCAGCTCAAGAAACGCGCCAGTTTCCGCCGCGTGATGAAGCAGAAGTGCGAAGCGGCGATGGGGTCCGGGGCGCGGGGCGTGAAGATCATCTGCTCCGGCCGGCTGGGCAACGCCGAGATGGCCCGCACCGAGAAGCAGATGATGGGCTCGATTCCGCTCCAGACGCTTCAGGCCAACGTGGACTACGCCCAGAGCACCGCGGTGACGACGGTCGGGTCCATCGGCATCAAGGTGTGGGTCTACAAGGGCATGTACGGCGACGAGCCGATCGAGCAGCAGGCGCCGAGCGGCGAGCGTTTTCGTCGCCGCGGGCGTCGCTAGAGACACGATCGACAGGAGGTTTGTGAGACATGGCTGGCAACATGCCGAAACGCGTCAAGTGGCGCAAGGCCCAGAAGGGCCGCGTCCGCGGCAACGCGACCGCCGGCAACACGGTTTCGTACGGCGAGTTCGGCCTACAGTCGCTGGAGCCGGCGCGGATCACGTCGCGGCAGATCGAGGCGGGTCGCGTGGCGGCCGCGCACTTCCTGCAGCGCGAGGGGCGGGTGTACATCCGCATTTTCCCGCACAAGCCCGTGTCGAAGAAGCCGCTGGAGACGCGCATGGGGCACGGCAAGGGCGAGCCGGAGTACTGGGTCGCGGTCGTCAAGCCCGGCACGGTGATGTTCGAGATCGGCGGGGTGAGCGAGGACCTGGCCAAGACTGCGTTTCTGCGCGTGGCTCACAAGATGCCGGTGCGGACGCGCTTTGTGTATCGGCGGCACGCGCTGTGAGGATCGGGCGATGAAGATCGAGACAGTCCGGACGATGAAGGTCGACGAGCTGCACGGCGAGCTGGATCGCCTGCGGCGGCACCTGTTCGACCTTCGCGCCCAGGCCGTGACGGAGAAGCTGGAGGATCCGACCCAGCTCGGCAAGGCCAAGCGCGACATCGCGCGGGTGCTGACCGTGCTGCGCGAGCGGGGCGAGGCGCGCATCGAAGAGCAACAGTCCCACCTGGAAGCGGTGGCCGCGAAGCGGAAGAAGTAATCGGTACAGGAAAGTGAGACGACTCTGACCATGGCAACGCAAGCTCCGGGCAACGCACCCGCCGCACCGCGCACGACGCGCACCACGCGTGTCGGCGTGGTGACGTCCGACAAGCGTGACAAGACGCGCCGCGTCGCGGTGCGCTACCAGGTTCAGCACCCCAAATACGGCAAGCGGCTGCGCCGCGAAGTGGTGCTGCACGTGCACGACGAGAAGAACGAGGCCAGGCTGGGCGACACGGTCGAAGTCGCCGAGTGCCGTCCGGTCAGCAAGACCAAGTGCTGGCGGCTGCTGCGGATCGTCCGCAAGGGCGCCGGGGGCGAGTCATGATCCAGCAATACACGTGGCTCGACGTGGCGGACAACACCGGCGCTAAGCAGGCGATGTGCATCCAGGTGCTCAAGGGCTCCGCGTCCGGCTGGGGCAAACGCCGCCTGCGGACCTGCGGCGTGGGTGACATCGTCATGTGCTCGGTGAAGCAGGCGCTGCCGGCGGCCGAGGTCAAGAAGGGCGACGTGGTGCGCTGCGTGGTGGTGCGGACGAAGTACCCGACGCGGCGTGCCGACGGAACCACCGTGCGGTTTGACACTAACGCCGCGGTGATTATCGACAACGACGGCAACCCGAAGGGCACGCGCGTCTTCGGCCCGGTGGCCCGCGAGCTGCGCGAAAAGAATTTCGGCAAGATTATCTCGCTGGCCGAGGAGGTCTGGTAGCGATGGCGGCCCGCATCAAGAAGGACGACATGGTCGAGGTGATCTCCGGCGATCATCGCGGGGCGCGCGGCAAGGTGCTGCGCGTGCTGACCGATCAGGACCGTGTGGTGATCGAAGGCGTCAACATGGTTTACCGCCACGTGCGGAAGAGCCGCAAGAACCCGCAGGGCGGCCGTATTCAGAAGGAAGCGCCGATCCACGCGTCCAACGTCATGCCCGTCGATCCGAAGACCGGCCGCGCCACGCGCGTCCGCTTCGACGTGCGGCGCGACGCGACGGGCCGCGTGATCAGCAAGCGACGGATGAGCGTCGGCGGCACGGAGCTGAGCGAAGTGACCCGCGCCGATCGGTCCAAGAAGTCGAAATCGGAGGCGCGCTGATGGCCCGTCTGCTCGACAAGTACAAGCAGGAAGTCATGCCGCGGCTGCGCGAGGAGTTGGGCCGCGAGAACCCGATGTCGCTGCCCAAGGTGACCAAGGTCGTGATCTCGACCGGCCTGGGCAAGGCCGTGGCCGAGTCGGGCAGCAAGGTGCGCGAGAGCAAGCGCTTTACCGAGGCCGAGACGCAGCTCACGACCATCACCGGCCAGAAGCCCGTCGTGACCAAGTCGAAAAAGAGCGTCTCGAACTTCAAGCTTCGCGAAGGTTGGGACGTCGGCCTGATGGTCACGCTCCGCCGCAAGCGCATGTACGAATTCCTCGACCGGCTGATCTCGCTGGCTATTCCGCGCGTTCGCGACTTCCGCGGCCTGGATCCCAGCGCCTTCGACGGCCGCGGCAATTTTGGATTGGGTCTGACCGAATTCGGCGTTTTCCCCGAGGTCGACCCCGACAAGATCACCTATCAGCAGGGCATGAACATCACGATCTGCACGACGGCGCGCAACGACGCTGAGGCTCGCGCGCTTCTCACCCTGCTGGGAATGCCGTTCAGGAGCTAGAGACGCATGGCCCGTCTGGCGCTACGCATCAAGTGCAAGCAGAAGCCCAAGTATCGCGTCCGGGCGTACACGCGCTGCGAACTCTGCGGCCGGTCGCGGGCGGTCTATCGAAAATTCCGCGTCTGCCGCCTTTGCTTCCGCAAGCTCGCGAGCGAAGGGATGATCCCCGGCGTGCGCAAGGCCAGTTGGTAGGAGCGACCGATGCCGACGTCCGACCCGATCGCCGACATGCTGACACGCATCCGCAACGCGGTGCGCGCCCGGCACGCCCAGGTGCGCGTCAAACGCAGCCACGTCTGCCTGGGCATTGCCGGCGTCCTGCAGCAGGAAGGCTACATCAACAGCTACGACTCGATCGACGACACCGCCCAGGGCACCATCCGCGTGCAACTGAAATACGGCGAGACCGGCGAGCAGATCCTGCGGGACTGCCAGCGCGTCAGCCGCCCCGGCTGCCGTGTTTACCGCGGGGCGCGCCAGTTGCCGCGGGTCATGGACGGCCTGGGCATCAGCATCGTCTCGACGCCTCTGGGCGTGTTGAGCGACCGCGAGTGCCGGCAGCGAAACGTCGGTGGTGAAGTCCTTTGCAACGTGTGGTGAACGAATGTCTCGAATCGGCAAGAAACCGGTCGCGCTGCCCTCGAACGTCAAGGTCGAGATCAGCGGTCAAACCGTCAAGTTGACCGGCCCGAAGGGCTCGCTCAGCCTCGCGGCGCCGCGTCCGATCACGGTCGCCGCCGAAGGAGCGACGGTCGTCGTCCGCCGACCGGATGACGGCCCGCTGAACCGCGCCCTGCACGGCACCACGCGCGCCCTGCTGGCCAACATGGTTAAGGGCGTCACCGAGGGCTACCAGATCGGCCTCGAGGTTTACGGCACCGGCTACAGCGCCAAGAAGATCGGAAAGCAGTTGCACCTCAACATCGGCTACATGGGCCGTGGCGTCGGGCGGGCAGCACAGTACATGCTCGACATCCCGGCCGGCCTCGAGATCGACGTGCAGGCCGAGCAGGCCCGTGGCGAGAACGAGCCGGCCAAGTTCACCGTGCGCGGGTGCGACAAGCAGCTCGTTGGCCAGTTCGCCGCCGAGGTCCGGCGGCTGCGCAAGCCCGAGCCCTACAAAGGCAAGGGCATTCGCTACGCCGGTGAGCAGATTCGCCGCAAGGCCGGCAAGGTCTTCGCCGGTGGTTGATGAGCGCGGCGTGAAGAGGAACGCAGGATGAGATCGCAGATTCGCAAGCAGGTTCGCCGCGGCCGGCGGATCGTCCGTGGCCGCAAGAAGGTGCGTGGAACGCCGGAGCGGCCGCGCTTGGCCGTGACGCGCTCGCTGCGGCACATTCAGGCGCAGATCATCGACGACGACACGGGGCGGACGCTCTGCTCGGCGTCGACGCGCTCAAAGAGCTTCGCCGCGGGCGGCGCCTATGGCGGCAATGCCAAGGCCGCGGCGGCGGTGGGGCAGATGATCGGCGAAATGGCGAAGTCCAAGGGAATCGAGCAGGTCGCGTTTGACCGGCGCGGCAGCCGCTATCACGGCCGCGTGAAGGCCCTGGCCGACGCGGCCCGAGCCGCCGGCCTGAAGTTTTGACGAGGAATGTGAGCACGATGGCCAAGCACGGAAGACCGGATCGACGGGAACGCGAAGAGGATCACGGCGGCTTCGAGGATTCGCTCGTCAAGCTGTATCGCTGCGCCAAGGTGGTCAAGGGTGGCCGGCGCTTCTCCTTCGCGGCGCTGGTCGTCGTGGGAGATCGCCGCGGGCAGGTCGGCTTCGGCTATGCCAAGGCCAACGAGGTACCGGCGGCGGTCGAGAAAGCGACCAAAGCAGCGCGGCGGAATCTGATCCGCGTCCCGCTTCGCAAGACCACCATCCCGCACCGCATCGTCGGCCGCTTCGGCGCCAGCAAGATCGTCTTGATTCCGGCGTCGGCTGGAACCGGCGTGATCGCCGGCTCGTCGGCGCGCGCCGTGCTCGATCTGGCGGGGGTGCAGGATGTGCTGACCAAGAGCTACGGCTCGACCAGCCCGAAGAACCTCGTCAAGGCCGTGGTTGAAGGGCTCAAGGGGCTGCGCTCGCGCGAGACCGTCGAGCGGCTGCGCGGTGTGAAAATCGACATCGGCTTCGGCGAGCCACGCGCCGCTGAGGCCGCCGCCAAGGTGGGCTGATCGGCCCGCAGGAAGGATCGCACAGCGTGTCCAGCATTCATGAAATCACGGCGGAGGCCGGCGCCCGGCATCGCCGCAAGCGCGTCGGACGCGGCCGTGGCAGCGGTCACGGCAAGACCTGCGGCCGCGGCACGAAGGGCTGCCAGTCGCGGGCCGGCGGCGGCGTGCGGCCCTTGACCGAGGGCGGGCAGATGCCGCTCTTCCGGCGTGTGGCGAAGCGCGGCTTCAACAACTTCAACTTCCGCACCGAGTACGAGATCGTCAACCTCGACCAGATCGAAAAGACCTTCACCACCGGCGGCAGCGTCAACATCGCGTCGCTGCGGCAGAATCGGCTGATTCGCGGCGCCGAGCCGCTCGTCAAGGTGCTCGGTCGCGGCGCGGTGGCCCGCAGATACGCTCTGGAAGTGCACGCCGTCAGCGGCAGCGCGCGCGAAGCGATTGAGAAGGCTGGCGGCAGCGTCACGCTCATTGAGCGGCGCGACCCGGCCGCCGCCGCCAAGGCCAAGCGCAACAGCGCCAAGGGTCGGCCGCGCCCCAAGCCGCAGGAGCGCCGCGGGCGGCGTCCGGGCGAGTCGAGCGGGAAGCAGAACTGACCGTAGGCAGCGGAGCCGGCGATGTTCAGCGCCTTTGTTAACGTCTTCAAGATCCCGGAGCTGCGCAAGAAGGTCCTCTTCACGCTCATGCTCCTGTGCGTCTACCGCGTCGGCAAGTACGTGCCGCTTCCGGGCATCGACCAGGATCGCCTGGCGCACTTCTTCAGCCAGCAGTCGGGCAGCGCCGCGCAGATGTTCGCCGATTACTTCGCCATGTTCACCGGCGGCGACCTGGGCCAGAGCACGCTCTTTGGTCTGGGCATCATGCCCTACATCAGCGCCTCGATCATCCTTCAACTTCTCGTGACCGTCGTTCCGGCGCTGGAGAAGCTCAAGAAGGAGGGCGAGTCGGGCTATCGCAAGATTCAGGAATACACGCGCTACGGCACCGTCTTTCTGTGCCTGTTCCAGGCCGCCTTCTGGGTCCGCTATCTCAACGCGAACAACCTGATCTACCCCGAGTATGAGGGCAGCATCTCGTTCGCGCTCATCGCCGTCACCGGCCTGATGGCCGGCACGCTGCTGCTGATGTGGATGGGCGAGCAGATCGACGAATACGGCATCGGCAACGGCGTCAGCCTGATCATCATGGCCGGCATCATCGCCCGCCTGCCCTCGGTCTTCATCGAAGTGTTCCAGGGCCTGGCGATGGGCAGCGCGGACGGCAGCGGCCTCGACATGCAGAAAATCGTCTTTATCGTCGTCTCGTTCGTCGTCGTCGTCGCGGGCGCTATCCTCATCACGCAGGCCCAGCGGCGCATTCCCATCCAGCAGGCCAAGCAGACCCGCGGCCGGCGGATCGTCGGCGGACAGCGGCACTACCTGCCGCTGCGCGTCAACCACGGCGGCGTGATGCCCATCATCTTCGCCAGCTCGCTGCTGCTCTTCCCGAACATGCTCTTCCACTGGCTCAGCTCGGCCCGCATCTGGCCGAACAGCCTCTGGGACGTCCTCGCAACCGAGATGACGGCCGGCCGCTGGATGTACGAGGTCTCGTACATCGCGATGGTCTACTTCTTCGCCTACTTCTGGACCTCCGTTCAGTTCCAGCCCAAAGAGCTGGCCAACAACCTGCGCGACATGGGCAGCTTCATTCCCGGTCTGCGCCCCGGAAAACGCACCGCCGACTATCTCGAAGCCGTCATGATGCGCATCACCTACGTCGGCGCCGGCTTCCTCTCGATCATCGCCGTCATCCCGTCGGTCTTCGCCGTCCAGTTGGGGATTCCCTTCCGGATTTCAGGCTTCCTCGGGGGCACCGGTCTGCTGATCGTGGTGAGCGTCGCGCTGGATCTGATCCAGCGCATCGAGGCAAACCTGATCATGCGAAACTACCAGGGCTTCCTCGGCGGCGAGGGCGTCGGACGCATCAAGGGACGGCAGTATTGATGAATCTCATCCTGCTCGGTCCGCCCGGCGCTGGCAAAGGCACCCAGGCCGTGCGCATCGCCGAACGGAACCGGCTGACGGCGCTGTCGAGCGGGGATATTCTGCGCGGCGAGATTCGCGCTGGCAGCGACGTCGGCCAACGGGCCGCACCGTTCGTCCAGTCGGGCGGTCTGGTGCCCGACGAGATCATCACCGCGGTGATGCTGGCCGGTCTGCGGCGGCTGCCGGCCGGGCAGGGGTTCATATTGGATGGATTCCCTCGCACGGTGGCACAGGCGGAAGCACTGACGGCCGGTCTGGCGGCGGCCGGGATTCGGATCGACGCCGTCCTTAATTTCCATCTGGACGACGCTCAGATCGTCCGAAGAATTGCCGGCAGGCGGACTTGCGGCTCGTGCCAAGCCACCTATAATGTACATTTTTTGCCGCCCAGGTCGCCCGACGTGTGCGACCGTTGCGGCTCGGCGCTCGTGCAGCGCGCCGACGATCGTGAGGACGTTGTGCAGAATCGATTGGCGACGTATCGGCAGCAGACGGCGCCGCTGGTTGACTATTATCGGAAAATCGGGCTGCTCAAGAACATCGACGCGGCCGCCGTCCCGGAACACGTCGAGCAGCAGGTCGCTCGCGTGCTCGACGGGCTCGGGGGCTGAGCGCATGGGTGTGGCAGCCGGCAAGGTCGTGGTCAAGTCGCCGCGCGAAGTCGAGCTGATGCGCGACGCGGGACGTGTGGTGTGTCGTGTTCTGGACGCCCTGGGGGAGATGATCCGCCCGGGTGTGACGACGGCGGCCCTGGACGCCGAAGCGGCGCGCATCATCCGCGAAGCCGGCGCTACCGCCCTGTTTCTAGGTGTCCGGAATCCGCAGGCGCGGTTTCCGTTTCCGGCGAGCATTTGCTCGTCGGTGAATGACGAAGTGGTTCACGGCATTCCCGGTCCGCGGGAGCTGCGCGAAGGTGACATTGTCAGCGTCGATTGCGGCGTGCGGCTGAAGGGTTATTGCGGCGACGCGGCCCGGACGTATGCGGTCGGCCCGATCAGCGCGTTGGATCAGCAACTGCTCGATGTGACGCGTGCGTGTCTGACGGTAGCAGTCGAGCAGATGCGGCCGGGCGTGCGTTGGAGTGCCGTGGCGCGTCAGATACAGGACTGCGCCGAGCGTGCCGAGTTCGGCGTGGTTCGCGAGTTCGTCGGCCATGGGATCGGCCGCGAGATGCACGAGGATCCGAAGGTGCCGAATTACGACGACCGCCGCCATCGCCGGGACGATTTCGAACTGGTTCCCGGGATGACGCTGGCGGTCGAGCCGATGGTGACGGCGGGCCGGCCGGCGGTTGAGTTTAAGGATTCGGCCCGCTGGACGGTGGCGACCAAGGACGGGTCGAACGCGGCCCATTTTGAGCACACGATCGCCGTCACGCCCTCGGGAAACAGCGTGCTGACGGACGGCCGCTGAGGCCGGCGGAGAACACTGGTATGAAAGTCAGAAGCAGCGTCAAACGGATCTGCGAACACTGCAAGGTTGTGCGGCGCCGCGGCGTCGTGCGGGTGATCTGCACGAACCCGCGGCACAAGCAGCGACAGGGTTGACCAGAGCAGGGAGAGGACATGCCCCGTATTGCCGGCGTTGACATACCCAGCGACAAGCGGATCGACATCTCGCTGCGCTACATCTTCGGCGTCGGGCCGTCGAACGCGCTCGACATTCTGCAAGCCGCGCGCGTCGAGCCCGGCACGAAGGCTTCCGCCCTGAGCGAAGACGAAATCAGCCGCATCGCCAACATCATCGACCGCGACTACGTGGTCGAGGGGCAGTTGCGGCGGCAGGTGGCGCAGAACATCGCCCGGCTGCGCGACATCCGCTGCTACCGCGGCTCGCGCCACGCGCGCGGCCTGCCGGTCCGCGGCCAGCGCACCCGGACCAACGCTCGCACGCGCAAGGGTCCGCGCAAAACCGTCGCCGGTAAGAAGGGCGTCAAGGAACAGAAGTAGTCGAAACGGCCGCTGATCACGGAGAATCGAGCTTGGGCAAATCCGTAGCAAAACGAACCGGCAAGCGTAACGTTGCCAAGGCGATCGCCCACATCAAGGCGACCTTCAACAACACGCTCATCACGATCACCGACACCGGCGGCGATACCATCTGCTGGGCCTCGTCCGGATCGACGCCCATGAGCGGCAGCGAGAAGAAATTCACCGGGGCGCGCAAGAGCACGCCCTTCGCCGCCCAGCGCGCCGCCCAGTACGCGGCCAACGAGGCCAAGCGACACGGCGTCATCGAGATCGACGTGCGCGTCAAAGGGCCCGGCGCCGGACGCGAGTCGGCCATCACCGCCTTGCAGGCCGCCGGCCTGAAAATCCAATCCATCGAAGACGTCACGCCGCTGCCGCATAACGGCTGCCGGCCCAGGAAGAGACGGAGAGTGTAGAAGATGTCGAGAGGACTCGGTCCAGCGTGTCGGAAATGCCGGCGGGAGGGCATCAAGCTGATGCTCAAGGGTGTCCGTTGCCAGACGGCCAAGTGCCCCATGGAGCGCGAAGCCCGCAACAAGCCGCCCGGAATGCACGTTCACCGGCGGGGCACCCGCTCGGAATACGGCGTCCGCCTGCGCGAAAAGCAGAAGGTGAAGCGTTACTACGGCGTGACCGAGCGGCAGTTCCGTCTGCTGTTCGGCGAGGCCGAGCGCTCCAACGAGAACACCGGCCTGGCGCTGCTTCAGCTGCTGGAGCGGCGGCTGGACAACGTCATGCTCAAGTCGGGCCTGGCGCCGTCGCGGAAGTGGGCCCGGCAGGCCATTTCGCACGGACACGTTTACCTGGCCGGACGCAAGATGGACCGCAGCGGCTATCTCGTCCGCTCCGGCGACAAGATTACTGTCTCGCCGCGCGAAAAGTCGGCGGCGTATCTGCGGGCGGGTATCGAGCTGGCGGGCGGCTCGCGCTCGCAGCCCGTCGCCTGGCTCGAGACGGATATGAACAAGCTCGAAACCGTCGTGACCGGCATGCCCTCGCGCGACGACGTGCAGATTCCGGTCGAGGAGCACCTGATTGTCGAGTTCTGCTCGCGGTAGTTAGACGTGCGGTCGGCGGGCGACGGATAACCAACTAACCGGGGCTGGTTCCCGGGAGGCAACATAGATGAGGATCGTTTGGCGCGGACTCGAGCTGCCCAGCAGAGTTCAGCGGGATGACTCCGTCAGTACGGACAAATTCGGCCGTTTCATCATCGAGCCATTCGAGCGCGGCTTCGGAACCACCGTCGGCAACAGCCTGCGCCGCATCCTGTTGTCGAGCCTGGAGGGCTCGGCCGTCACGCATATGCGGCTGGGAGGCGCCGACCACGAGTTCACCTCGCTGCCCGGCGTCGTCGAGGACGTGACCGACATCGTCCTGAACGTCAAGTTCGTCATCGTTTCGGTCGAGTCGGACACGCCCAAACGCATGCGAATCGAGACGCACGGCCCGCGCGAGATCCGCGCCGGAGACTTGGTCTGCGATGAGGGCGTCACCGTCTTCAACCCCGAAATGCTCATCGCCACGCTGACCGACAAGAGCCCCTTCTCCATGGAGCTCACCGTCGCCCGCGGCCGCGGCTACGTCAGCGCGGCCGAGAATCAGGCCGAGGACATGCCCATCGGCGTGATCGCGGTGGATTCGATCTACTCCCCGGTGACGCGCGTCCGCTACAAGACTGAGGAGACGCGCGTCGGCCAGAAGACCAACTACGACCGCCTGATCATGGAAATCTGGACCAAGGGGACGATGCGCCCGGAAGATTCGCTGGTCGAAGCTGCCAAGATTCTCCGCAAGCACCTCAACCCCTTCGTGCAGTATCACGAGCTGGGTGGCCAGCTCGCCGCGGTCGACATGTCGGCCGAGGTCGCCGCCCCCATGGGTGACGACGAGCTCCGCCGCAAGCTGGCCATGCCGATTTCAGCGCTCGATCTCTCCGTGCGCTCGTCAAACTGCCTGGACGCCGCCAAGATCGTTACCGTCGGCGAGCTCGCCTCGCGCGACGAGACGCAGTTGCTCCAGATTCGAAGCTTCGGGAAGACCTCGCTCATGGAGGTCAAACAGAAACTGGCCGAGCTCGGACTGACGCTCGGCCTGCAGATCGACGCGGTCGGCGCTTCCGCCGTCTCGTCTCAGTTCTAGCGAGGTTATCACGCCATGCGACACGCCGTCGCCGGACGAAAGCTCAACCGCACCTCCGCCCATCGCCTGGCGCTGCGCCGCAATCTGGTGCAAAGCCTCCTCGAACATGGCGAGGTCCGCACAACCATCACCAAGGCCCGAGAGGTCCGCCGCTTCGCCGAACGTCTGATTTCGCTCGGTATCCGCGGAACGCTCGCCGACCGCCAGCGGGCCATCGCCCTGCTCGGCGACCGGGCGGTCATCCCGGCCGAAAACAAGGACGAGTACGACCGCATGAGCGACGCCAAGCGCGCCAAGACGCTCCGCGCGCGGTCCGGCCGCCGCTATCGCACGTCGACGACGCGCCCCGGCGTGAAGTGGACCGCCGACTCCATCATCAGCCGGCTCTTCAAAACCGTCGCCCCGGCCCTCAAACGCCGCGGCGAGGCGGTCGGCTCGGCCGGCGGATACACGCGCATCATCAAGCTTGCCGAACGCCGCATCGGCGACGCCACGCAGCTCGCCCTGCTGCAACTGGTCAAGGAAGCCGACAAGCGCCGCCCCAAGCTGACCGACAAGACGCAGCGCAAGCGCCGCAGCAAGGTGCGCTACGCCTTCTACGCCGGCAAGCCGCTCGCCAAACGCGGCCGCAGCGCCGCCAAACCCGCCGAAGCGGCCGCCAAGAGCGATTAGCTCGCTCTGCCGGCGAAACGCCACGGAATCATGTCAGCGGCGGGGCGCCTCGCGCCCCGCCCTGTATTTTGCTGAGAGCCTTCACGGACATCCCCATGAGTCCTAGCGACCCGCAATGCGTCTTCTGCCGCATCGCCGCTGGCGGCATTCCCTGCCACAAGGTGCTCGACCAGGCCGGCGTGCTCGCCTTTCTGGACATCGCGCCCATCGCCGCCGGCCACACGGTCGTGATTCCCCGGCGGCACGCGGCGCGGCTCGACGAGCTCGAGGCCGATGCGCTGCGAGAACTGGCCGGAGTGCTTGGACCGCTGGCGAAGCGCGTCTGCCGCGAGGTGGGCGCACCAGCCTACAACATCCTTCAGAACAATGGCTTGCCCGCCGGCCAGGTCGTGATGCACGTGCACTTCCACATCATCCCGCGCCGCGACGGCGACGGACTGGGTTTCCGCTGGCCGGCCGGCTCGCCGGCCCCGGCCGAACTGGCCGCGCTCGCCGAGCGCATCCGCGCCGCGGGTTGAACCGTTCGAACACGGCGCTTGTCTGGGGCGCCCCAAGGGACCGCCATGTCGGCAGACCAGCTTCGTCGTGTGCTCGGCCCGGTTGGCGCCACCTGCGTGGTGATCGGGGCGATCATCGGCGTCGGCATCTTCTTCACGCCCAGCTCGGTGGCCAAGTTGGCCGGCTCTTCGGGCATGGCGCTCGCGGCCTGGGCGGTCGGCGGATTCATCGCCATGATGGGGGCTCTCACGTTCGCCTCGCTGGGCCGGGTCTATTCCGGCGCGGGCGCGCAGTACGAGATTCTGCGCGACGCCTATGGGCCACTGCCGGCCTTCCTGTTCGTCTTCTGCAACGCCACCGCCATCCAGGCCGGTGCCACGGCTATCATCGCCATCGTCTGCATGGAGAACATCGGCGTACTCGTTCGCGGCGCCGCGCCCGCCGGTTCGACGCTGGCGGCCGGCTCGGCGGCGCTCATCGTCGGGCTGGCGCTCGTGAACGTCTTCGGCGTGCGGTTCGGTTCCGGCGTTCAGAATTTCACGGTCTTTGCCAAAGTGATCGTCCTGATCACGATCGTCGTGCTCGCCGCGTTGATCACCCCGGCCGCGCCGCCTCCAGCCGCGTCCGTCGCATCGAGCGCGGCAGCCGCGGCGCAATCTGCTGGGGCCGCGGACCTTCCGCTGCTCGCAGTGCTCTTCGCGGCGATCGTGCCGACGTTCTTCTCGTACGGCGGCTGGCAGCACGCGCTCTGGATCGCCGGCGAAGTGCGCGACGCGCGCCGCAACGTTCCGCTGGCGATCATGCTGGGTGTGTCGCTGGTGGTGCTGGTGTATGTTTCTTCGAACTGGGCGTATCTGCGGCTGCTGGGTTTTGAAGGCGTCAGCAGCAGCCCGACGCTCGCCGCCGACGCCATCTCCGCCGTCTGGCCGCGCTACGGGCGTACCGTGATCGCCGCCGGCGTCGCCATCTCCGCCCTGGGCGTGCTGAACGCCCAGTTGCTCTCCGGGCCGCGGCTGGTCTATCGCATGGCCGCCGACGGACGCTTCTTCGCCGCCTTCGCGCGCGTCCACGGCTCGTGGGGAACGCCCATCGCCGCGATCCTGCTGATCGGCGGGCTGGCCCTGGTGCTGCTCTTCGCCGCCGGCCGCGACGGCGTCGACAAGCTGCTGGCGGGCGTCGTCTTCATCGACGGCGTGTTCTTCGCGCTCACCGGCCTGGCGCCGCTCGTGCTCCGTCGCCGGCCCACCCTGGCCGCTCCCGAATTTGGCTACGGGTATCCGGTCGTCCCGCTCATCTTCGTGCTCGGCGAAGTCGGCATCATGTTCGGCGCCTACGCCGCTCCAGCCACGCGCCAGGCGGCGCTGATCGGCGTCGGCTGGATCGTGGCGGCGGCAGCCGTCTTCCTGATTCGCTTCCGCCGCCCGGCTTCACGGCCGGCCTGACGGCTATTTCGTCCCGCGCGTCGCGTCGCCCTTGGACTGAAAACTCGCTCCGGCCAGGTCTTCGCGCCGCGGCGGAAGTTCCGGCGCGGGCCGATGAGCGAATTTGTCCGCCAGCCGCGAATGCTGACTGTCGAGCAGCACGGGTCTGCCGCGCACGAGCACGTCCGTCACCACGTTCGTCGCCTGGCAGACGTGGTCCGTCGTGATGATGACGTCCGCCACCTTGCCGACCTCCAGCGATCCGAGCCGGTCCGAAACGCCCAGAATCTCCGCCGCCGAAAGCGTCATCGCCCGAACCGCCGCGTCGGGGTCGAGGCCGTGCGCCACGGCGAACCCGGCCTCCACCGGCACAAGCTTGGCCAGCGACGCGGAGCGCTGCCCGATCGCGAACGTCACGCCCGCTTTCGACAGGATGCTCAGCGCGCGGTATTGCGCGTCCCACGCGTCGGGCTCGCGCGGCACGCCGAACGTCCCTTCGAAAATCACCGGAATCCGCCGCGCCGCCAGCACGTCGGCACAGCGCCACGCGTCGCGCCCGCCCAGAATGACCGCCTTCAGCTTGAGCTGCTCGGCGAACATCACGGCTTCGAGGATGGACTTGTACGAGCCGGCGATGAAGAGCACTGGCTTTTCGCCCAGCACATACGGCATCATCGCCTCGAAACGCGGGTCGGCCGGGCTCGGCCGCGGTTCCCCGCCGGCGCGCGCCGCGCGCGACGCCTCGGCAAACAGCCGCGCGTCGCGGAAGAACCGCTCGGTCTCCTTCAGTTCGCGCGCCGTCGCGTCCGGCGTCTCGTCCTCCTGCTCCGGCGGCCGATTCGGACCGCGGCCGCGCCGCCCGCGCGGGCGGTCTTCGTCATCGGAGATGCCCTCCGCCGGCTTCGACGGCAGGTTCACGATCAACCCCACGCGCGGCTCGATCAGCATCTCCGGCATCGTCCAGCCGGCCAGGTTCACCAGCCCGGCCTGCGCCGCGACACGCGGCGACTCGGGGATCAGCAGCGCCGTCGTGATGCCCTCCGCACGCGTCGTCTCGATCATGGCGCTCTGCGGATTCAGCGCCGAAACCGCCAGATTGTCGGGCTGATACGTTCCGGGTTCAGCCGTGTCGAGCGTCACGTCGATCGACTCGATCTCCTGCATCCCCGCTTCCGTCGCCGCGTTGATCAGGCCCGGCCAGACGTGCCGGCCCGTCGCATCGACGACGGTCGCACCGGCCGGAGTCGAAACGTCGCGCCCGATCGCCGCGATGCGACCCTCGCGGATCACGAGCGTCCCGCGCTCGATCGGCGGCCCGCTGACCGGGTGCAGCGTCGCATTCGTGATCGCATAGACGTTCGCCGCGCCGCCACGCGCCGCACCGCCCGCCGGCGGCACGCTCGTGACACTCGCCGGCGGCGGGGCGCCGTCCGCCGACGGCGGCAGAGCCGCCAGCTCGGCGAACGTTCTCACCGAGCGCGGCGCACCCCGCGTCTGACGGGGGTCGAAATCGCGGTGCCGGAAGTAAACCTCCCCCTCGATGATCGTCATCACGCACCGCGAAAACGTGTCGAGCGGGTGGCCGTCGAACACCGCCACGTCGCCGTCCTTGCCCACCTCCAGACTCCCGACGTGGCTGTCGACGCCGACCAGGCGGGCCGCGTTGACCGTCACCAGCCGCAGCGCCTCGGCGGCCGTCAAGCGCGAGAACTTCATGCACTTGGCTGCTTCGAGGTTCAGATGCCGCATCAGATCCGACGAATCCGACTTGATCGCCGAGTTCACCCCGCCACGCAGCAGCATGCCCGCGTTCTGCGGAACCGCGTGGTACGCCTCGATCTTGTAGGCCCACCAGTCGGAGAACGTCGCCGTGCCGCAGCCGTGCCGGGCGATTTCGGGGATGATCTGGTATCCCTCCAGCACGTGGTGCAGCCCGCCGACGCGGAAGCCATAGTCCTCGGCGACCGAGAGCAGCCGCAGAATTTCGTCCGCGCGGTAGCAGTGACACTGCACGATCAGCTTGCCGTCGAGAATGTCGCTGAGAGCCTCCAGCCGCAGGTCGCGCCGCATCGGCTTCACGTCCTGCGCGTCCGCCGCTTCCGCCAGTTGCGATTCATGCCCGCGGCGCTGCTCGCCGTATCGGCGCGCCTCGCTCATCGCCCGGCGCATGGTCGTCTCCACGCCCATTCGCGTGCCGGGAAAACGCCGCTGCCGCTCGCCTTCGCCGAAACGCTGCCCGGTCATTCCGCCGCGCTTCACGTTCTCGCCCGTCGCCCACTTCACCGTGCGCGGCGCGTCGTGCACGATCAGCTCCGCCGCCGGCCGGCCATACTTCATCTTCAGCACCACGTTCTGCCCGCCGATCGTGTTCGCCGAGCCGTGCATGGCGTGGATGGTCGTCGTCCCGCCGGCCGCCGCGCGGTAGATCATCACGTCGTCGTGCCGGACGACGTCGGCACAGCGCACCTCGGGTGTGACGCTGAGCGCCCCTTCGTTGATCGAATCCAGCGCGATGTGCGCGTGCGGGTCGATCATCCCCGGCATGATCACGCAGCCGGTCAGATCCAGCTCCGTCACGCCCTCCGGCGCCTGCACCGAGCGGCCGATTTCCGCGATCTTCCCGTCGCGGATCAGGACCGACGCTTCCGGCAGGTCGTCGCCCGCCATCGTGATGACCGTCGCGTGCCGCAGCAGTACGCTGCCGCCCAGCTTCAGGCCCGGATCGCGCACCAGATCGTTCTCGATCGGCCACTCCGGCGTGTGCAGCAGCAGATCGTCGAGCGGGCCGGGCGGCGGCGCCGCCTGGCTCGACGTGACCGGCTTCGACGTCGACGCGTCGCCCTCCTCATGCTTCTCGTCGCTCTTCTCGTCCGCGCCGCGCGCCTCGCGCGGCTCGTCCCCGCGCTCGCGCCCCCGGCCGCGGCCACGCCCGCGCTCTCCGCCGCGCTCCGCGCCACGTTCGCCGCGGCGCCCGCCCTCCGCCGCCGCGCCCTCGCCGTCGCCATACTCGTATTGCCGGCCGTCGACGAAGACCCAGCGCAGCTGCGCGTCCTTGTCCGCCAGCGGCTTGCTCAACACCGCCAGATTGGCGCGCTTCCCGACCTCGACCGTCCCCAGCTCGCGCTCCAGACCGAACAACCGCGCCGGCGTGACAGTCAGCGCCCGCAGTGCCGCATCCGACGGCAGCCCGGCCTCGATCGCCTCGCGCAGGTTGACGAGGCTTTCCTCTGGCCGTTTCATGTCGCAGCTTGACAAACACCATGTCAGGCCCGCCGCCTCGACCTTCGCCATGTTCGTCAACGTCTCGTCGCGAACACGTTTTCCCTCGTCGTACGCACCCTTCGGCTGAAACGGCCGCTTGTCCCAACTCTTGCCGTACAGCGTCTCGTCTTTCTCGGCCTTGCGATAATCCTTCGCCTCCAGCTTGTACTCCTTGATCTTCGCCGGAACCTCCAGCGAGAGAATCAGCGGAATGTTCGCCGCCTTCAGCGCGTCGAGCGCCTTGTACGCCTCGCGCCCGCCCGCGATCAGCGGCCGAATGCCGAATTCCGCCGCCAGCTTCAGCGCCCGGTGAATCTCATCCTCGCGCTGCGCCTCCCAGATCAGCGGCAACTTCCCGCCGATCACCGCCTGCAACGCCACCAGGTCCGGATCGTACGGAACCTCCGCCAGCGCCTCGCCGTGCCGCCCCGCGTACGCCGTCATCTGCCGATACCAATCCGCGTCGCTGAACGTCTGCCGCAGGTGCGCGATCACGCCAAACTCCGTCGACGGATAGCGGCCGCGCTCCGGCAACGCCCGCCCGTCCGGCGGCGCCAGCGACGCCGTCTGCGCAAGTCCAGTCCGCAACAGGCTCCGCCGCAGCGGATTCTCACCCAGCAGAATCACGCTGGCGCCGCCGCCCAGCGGAGCACGCGGCCCGGCGATCAGCGCCGCCGCAAAACCCGCCTGCCGCTGCTTCTCGAACGTCGTCTTCTCGATGTTGATCACCGATTCGACGTCGCGCCGCGCGAACACACCGCTGCGGTTCGCCTCCACCGTCTGCGGCAGCGGACCGTCGCTGGCCGATGGAAACTCGCCCTCCGTCCGGCGCTCCACCGCCGCGTCAGGCTTGTTCTCGTCGACTCCGGCGCGTGTCAATCCGTCAATGAAGCCCGCATACGCGATCAATCCGCTCCCATCGAGCTCCCGCGCTCCGGGCGGGACCTTCGCGTCGGCCCCGACCGCGACGAAGCGGCCCTTGTCCATCACGACCGTCACGCCTTCCAGCTTCTCGCCCGGCTGCGGAATGAGCGTCAGATTGCGGATCGCAACCGGCGCCTCGTACTCGACTTCGCCCGCCGGAATCGCGGCCGGAAGCAGCGCCAGCAGGAAGACAGCAAGGATCACGACCAGCACAAAAGTGCACCGCGCACGTGGCATCGCATTCACGGAGATGTTCCTCGTCGATCGGATCGGCCCGGAACACACATCTTAACCGCCGTGGCCCGCGAAGGCATCGATCGACCCCGTCCGGACCGAAAATTGCGTCTGGCCCCGCTCACGTCTACGCTACTTCATGCCCGCTCTGCCCGCCGCCCGGCCGGCAGACGCCGCCCCGGAGAGACGATGCCAGCCCCATTCGAAGCCTGCGAGCTGCCCAACGGCCTGCGAATCGTGTGCGAGCCCATGGCCTCCGTCCAATCCGCCGCCCTGGGCTTTCTCGTCCGCACCGGCTCGCGGCACGAGCTGCCCGAAGAGCACGGCATCAGCCACTTCCTCGAGCACATGTGCTTCAAGGGAACCGCCAAGCGCGACTCGCACCAGGTCAACGTCCGCTTCGACGAGCTCGGCAGCATCTACAACGCCTTCACCAGCAAGGACCACACCTTCTACTACGGCTGGGTCCCCGCCCTGCGCACCAGCGAGCAGCTCGAACTGCTCGCAGACATCCTCCGCCCCAGCATCCCGCCCGACGGCTTCGAGACCGAGCGGCAGGTCATCCTCGAAGAAATCGCCATGAGCGACGACAGTTTCGAAAAACACGTCGCCAACACGCTGCACGAGCAGGTCTTCGGCGATCACCCGCTGGCGCACGAGATTCTCGGCGACGACGCCAGCCTGACCGCCATGACCCGCGTGCAGATGCTCGCCTATCACCGCCAACGCTACGCCGCTGATAACGTCGTTCTCGTCGCGGCGGGCGCGATTGACCCGCAGACGCTCTTCGCCGACGCCCGCCGCCTCTGCGCCGCCTGGAACACCGGCTTGCAGCCGCGCGACTTTCCCGCGCCAACGTCGTTCACACCAGGCGTGAGCCGGACCGTCCTCCCGCAGTTCCAGCAGCAGTGCATCATCCTGGCCTATCCATCCGTACCCGAGGGCCACGCCGACGAGGAAAGCATCGAAGCTTTCTGCGCGATCTTCGGCGGCGCCAATTCCCGCTGCTACTGGAACATCGTGCAAAAGGGCATCTGCTCGCAAGCCGGCGCCGCGTGGATCGCCTACGCCGACTGCGGCATCATGGCGCTCTATGCCTACGGCGAACCCGAGCGCTGCGACGAAATCCTCGCCGCCCTGCGCCACGAAGCCGCCGAGATCGTGCGCGGCGGCGTGCGGGTCGACGAAGTACAGCGCGTCAAGAATCATCGCCGCACGCACCTGGCCCTGGAGGCCGAGGCGCCGCGCTCGCGCATCACGCAGATCGCCGACGACATCGAGATCTTCGGCCGCCCTCGCTCCGTCGGCGAGCGGCTCGCCGCCGCCGAAGCCGTCTCGCAGGACTCCATCGCGGACCATCTCGCCCGGTTCCCGATCACCGGCGAGAGCCGGCTGATTTCGGTCGGGCCGCGTGATTGGCCCTGACGCGTCGCCCCTATGGCCATGCTCACCAAGGCAACAGTCGTCGGCGCCGGTGCCATGGGCACGATCATGGCCGAGCTACTGGCCAGCAATCACGTCCGCGTGGCCCTGCTCGCCCTTCGCCCGGAGCGCGCCCAGGAGCTTCTGCAGACTCGCGAGAACCGCCGCTATCTCCCCGGCCTGATGCTCTCGTCGAACGTGCGGCCCACGTCCGATGTCGCTGGTGCCATCGCGAACTCGGAGCTGATCATCACCGCCGTTCCCTGCCAGCACCTCCGCGACGCCGTCGCGCGCTGCGCCCCGCACGTCGCCTCCGGCGCGCCGGTCTGCAGCGTGACCAAGGGAATCGAGAACCGCACGCTCAAACGTCCGACCGAGATCATCGCCGATTACCTGCCGCACAACGCCCTGGCCGCCCTCTCCGGCCCGAGCATCGCGCCCGAGCTCGCCCGCCGCCTGCCAGCCACCGTCGTCGTCGCCGCCGCCGCGCCCGAAACCTGTCAGTTGCTCCAGTCCACCCTCAGCACGTCCTGGTTTCGCGTTTACACCAGCCGCGATCTCGTCGGCGTCGAACTGGCCGGCGCGGTCAAGAACGTCATCGCCCTGGCCGCCGGCATCCTCGACGGCCTCCAGGCCGGCGATAACGCCAAGTCTGCCCTGGTCACGCGCGGCCTGGTCGAAATCACACGCCTCGGCGCCGCACTCGGCGCCCGCCCGGACACCTTCGTCGGCCTCGCCGGCGTCGGAGACCTCGTCACCACCTGCATCTCGCCCGTCGGCCGCAATCGCTCAGCCGGCGAACGCATCGGCCGCGGCGTCCCGGTCGACGCCGTCCTTCGCGAGTCACCCTCCGTCATCGAGGGCATCCCCACCACCCGCAGCGTCGTCGAGCTGGCCGCCCGCCATCAGATCGAAATGCCCATCACCCAGGCCGTCCACGACATCCTCTTCTCCGGCAAAGACCCCCTCGCCGCTCTCACCGAACTCATGTCCCGCCCGCCGAAACGCGAGTGAGTGGTGAGCCCCGGTCTACGTTCGGATCGGAAGTCGCACCGAACAGCCGACCCGAGTGCGTCCGTCGACTTGATCTGCGCGCGGGCCTGACAGCGGCTCCCCGGCCGCTACAATGCGCACGGATTCGTATAACGACGGATGGCCCAATGACCGCAACCGCCTCATTTCAGCCCACCACCCTTCAACCCGCCGACTTCGACTCCGACCTCTGGACCCTCAACTTCGGCCCACAGCACCCCGCCACCCACACCACGCTCCACCTCGTCCTCCAGCTCGACGGCGAACGCGTCGTCGCCTGCACGCCGCACATCGGCTATCTGCACAGCGGCTTCGAGAAGCTCGCCGAGCACCTGAATTACAACCAGTACGTGGTCGTCACCGACCGCATGAACTACGTCTCGCCCATTGCCAACAACATCGCCTGGCACACGGCCGTGGAGAGGCTGTTCGGCCTCGAGCTGACCCCGCGCTGCAAGGCCATCCGCACCATCTGCGCCGAACTCGCCCGAATCCAGGATCATCTGCTCTGCGTCGGAGCCTCCGCCCTCGACCTCGGCGCCCTTACGGCCTTCCTCTGGGGCTTCAACGAGCGCGAGTTCATCTACGACATCCTTGAAGACTTGTGCGGGGCACGCTTCACGGTCAGCTACACGCGCGTCGGCGGCGTCATGCAGGACGCCCGGCCCGGCTGGACCGACAAGGTGCTCAGCTTCATTCGCAACCGCCTGCCCAAGGCGCTCGCCGACGTCGAAACGCTGCTGCTGCGCAATCGCATCTTCATCGAACGCACCAAAGGCATCGGCGTCATCAGCCATGACGACGCCATCAGTTGGTCGCTCACCGGCCCGCTCGCCCGCGCCAGCGGCGTTCGCCGCGACCTGCGCAAGGACGAGCCCTATCTCTGCTACGCCGAGAACTGGGACGGCAAGGGTGCTCCCGCCGTGCAGTTCAAGGTGCCGATCGCCACGGGCGGCGACGTGCTGGCCCGCTTCATGGTCCGCATGGAGGAGATGCGCCAGTCGGTTGGCATCATCGAACAGGTCATCAGGATGATGCCCGACGGTCCCGTCAACGTCGGCCCCGGCGAAAAGCTCACCCTGCCCGACAAGCGCGAAATCTACTTCTCGATCGAGGGCCTCATCCACCACTTCGAGAAGATCATGACCAACCGCGGCTTCCAGCCCCCGCTGGGCGAAGCCTACGGGGCGAACGAGACGGCGAACGGCGAGCTGGGCTTTTACCTGGTGAGCGCCGGCGGCAACTGCGCCTACCGCGCCCGCTGCCGCCCGCCGAGCTTCATCAACTACCAGACGTTCCCGAAACTGATCGTCGGCCACCAGATCAGCGACGTGGTCGCCGTCCTCGGCAGCCTCAACATCATCGCCGCCGAATTGGATCGATAGTGCGGCGCGAAGAGAGCCTCAGGGACCTGCCGCCGCGCCGGAAAAAACTCTCAGATTGGAATTGACAAATATCGGGGGGGGGGGAGAATAGTCATTCATGTTCCGCGGGCGAATCACGTCTCGGTTCGTCGGTTGCGCTATCCTGGCCGCACTGGCCGGTGGATTAGGTTACTGGCGTGCCACGGAGCGAGCATCTTGTCCCGGCTCCGTCGATGAAACTTCGGGCCCAGAACCTGGTTTTCAGCCGGGAATTGTCGATGTTGGCAGAGTGCCGTGGGGGAGCGAGTTGGCTGGCGACCTCGTCTTCGTCAATGCCGGCAGATCGTCGCTTACCATTCGCGCTATCGTGACGGATTGTGGCTGCACCGCATTGGATGAGAGCGCGGTCATCGGTCAGACGCTGGAGCCGGGTGACTCGCTGCCCATACGGTTCACCGTCCGCGCCGGAACCAACCCGGGAAACAAGCGAACCAGGGTCACGCTGCATACGACCAGCGGGCGCATGTATCGTGCTGACGTGCTGGTTGACGTCGTGGGGACCTGGAGCATTGAACCTGCGTCCGTTGATTTTGGAACCGTCGAGATCGACGGCGCCGAAACGCACGAATCGATACTCACGTTTAGTTCTCAGGTGGACCAAGTACAAGCCGTCGAAGCCGAGGACGCCCCGTGGCTTACGGTGCGCCGGACACCCCGGGGTTCGGACGGTGTCGCGATCCTGGTTGCCCTCGACGCATGCAACCTCCGACCGGGAGCGCACGTGGCCGCGTTGACGGTGCGGACGAATTGCCGGCTGAAACCCGATGCTCTGATTCCCGTTCGGGTGGTCGTTGTCCCATCGCTTCGGCCGTCCAGTTACCGCGTTGGCTTGGTCGCTTCCGATCCCAAGCTCGTCCATTTCTTTGATTCACACGACCGTCCGGTCCAGATTGCCGAAGTACACTGTGATGACGGGCGGATCGTCTCGACAATAGTGCCGCCAAACGGGGTCGAGCTTCGTAATCCGGAAGACAGCGACTTCGACATGGATATTCCAATTGAGATCACTTCTCATGGAGGTCATCGATGCACAATCCACGCGTGCAGGTTTCCTGGCCAGTAGCGTCTCGCTGTGTGGCCGCGGCAACTGTGGTCTCCCTCATTGTCGGTCTGGCGTACTACGCGGGCGTCGCGTCCGCCTCCGATCCTTGCCGGCGCTTTCTCTCCGGGACCGTGATCGCGTGCAGCGGATGTACTGACTATTTCAACTGTGGGAACTGTAACGGGTCCATTTGCGCAGCGAGCATCTACAGCGTCTGCGCGAAATCAACGCCATCCGTACCTGGAGACACACACAAGAACTCGGAGGGGCCGGTGCCCTGTTCGATACAGTACTGGTGCAACGCGGTCGGTGCGACCTGTACCGGCAGCGGTCCGTGCACGGCGTCGGGTATCTTCTTTTCACAGGACGAAGATACGGAGGTGACAAGTAACCCGAACGGACCGTGTGACGCCCCGCACTGAGTTCCGCTGAGGTCTGACCGCCGAGAGGAGCCTGACCATGACCCGAATGTTTGTGTGCAGCGTTGCGCTCTGGACGACAGCGTCGTACCCGGCAGAACAGGCGTCTGAGCGCTGCCCGGAGCAGCTTGTGAAGCTGGAGCGTGAACGAGCCGCCTGGTCCAGGTTTTCCGTCGAATGGACGGATACGGTGCCGGGCAGACCCATCCCGCGCCGTCACACCACGAGTCGGTACGCCGGCGATGACGCGATCATGGTCATTCATGGCGACGACGAAGGCACCGTCGGCCGAGATCGAAACGGCAACATCCGCGAGTGTGATTTTGGGCCGGATGTGACGCTTGCCCGCCCGGGTGAGTTTTGGCATGTCCCCGCGCGTGGGTCCGTCGATCACTTCGCACGTCAGACCAAGGGTGGTCTGGTTTACGATTTGCGCACGCTGGGGTTGACATATGTGAATTCGCTCAACAACGTCTCGGAAGCGCTGCGGACCGACGACGTGGCGATGGCATCACCGAGAAAGTACGAGGTCTCGCGCGATGGGGACATCGAGACAGTCTCGGCCATCACCGATTACGGGAAGATCACATGGCGACTGGATTCGGTGAGGGGCGGGCTTCCCGTGCGCGTTACGCTCGAGCGCGATGGCCGCGTGATCCACGAGGCGCGCAGCAGCCTGCGGCGCTTTGGAGACGTCTGGTTTCCCGATCGCGTCGAGTTCTACAGCGGCGGACGCGAGCCTATTCAGATCGTTGAAGTGCATTCTATCGCGATCAACCAGCCCGACATGAAAACTGGTTTCAAGCCAGAGGATGTCGGGCTGGATTGCGGAACGTACGTTATGAGCTACGATGACAAGGGTTTTGTCGGGCCACGACAGTGGACAGGTGCGTCTCTCGTCCCGCCGGAGGAGTTCGATCGACGACTGAAGGCTGGCGAACTGCAGTGGGGCGCGTCGTTCCTGGCGAAGCGCGCCAGTCAGGCGCCCAGTTCTGCGAGGGGTGCTGCCGGTACGTCAGGTTCGTCAACCAGCGTGGCGCAACCCGATCAACTCGGTGCCGCCAGCCCCAATCGGCGACTGACCGAGTGGGAAGAGTACACAGCGGAATTCGTCCGACGTCATGCGCTGCTCGATGAGCAAGCGCAGAAGGCGTGGCAGGTCTGCCGACGGTGTCAAACCGATGCCCGGGAGTACTTGGCGGCCCACCGAGCGGAGTTGAAGACCATCGAGACTAGAATCGCCGCCCTGCGTTCGACCGACCCTTCAGAGGCCCGCGAAGGGGCCCTGGTTGGAGCGGACTCAGATTACACCCGGCTGCTCAAGAGACTGGACGACATCTTCGAAACACGCCTGAAACCCGACTTGGAAAAGATTCCGACGCGTGCCCAGCGGCATGCGGTCGATGAAGCCCAAAAGTCGCACGCACCCTGATTTGTTCACGAAGTTAAGGCAACGCGGCTTCCAGCCCCCGCTGGGCGAAGCCTACGGGGCGAACGAGACGGCGAACGGCGAGCTGGGCTTTTACCTGGTGAGCGCCGGCGGCAACTGCGCCTACCGCGCCCGCTGCCGCCCGCCGAGCTTCATCAACTACCAGACGTTCCCGAAACTGATCGTCGGCCACCAGATCAGCGACGTGGTCGCCGTCCTCGGCAGCCTCAACATCATCGCCGCCGAATTGGATCGATAGTGCGGCGCGACGGTCGGGCGGGTGGCGGTCGATAGAGTGGGGCGGGTGGCGGCCGCGACTGCGATCCGAGCCGCACCCGCACAATCCGAGCCGCGGCCCCCGCCTGTCCGGGCCGCGGCCCCGCCTGTCCGAGCCGCGACCGCACAATCGGAGCCGCGACCGCACAATCGGAGCCGCGACCGTAAGGGAGCGGTTTCTTAGCCCCGCGCGAGAATCCCTCGACCGCAGCTCGCACTCCCGCTCGGCCAGGAAACCGCTTGCTGACGCGCGCGGCTCGGTTCCAGCGCCGCGCGATCCGAGCCCCGACCCCGCATGTCCGAGCCCCGACCGTAAGGGAGGGGTTTCTTAGCCCCGCGCGAGAATCCCTCGACCGCAGCTCGCACTCCCGCTCGGCCTGGAAACCGCTTGCTGACGCGCGCGGCTCGGTTCCAGCGCCCGCGCGATCCGAGCCCCGACCCCGCATGTCCGAGCCCCGACCGTAAGGGAGGGGTTTCTTAGCCCCGCGCGAGAATCCCTCGACCGCAGCTCGCACTCCCGCTCGGCCTGGAAACCGCTTGCTGACGCGCGCGGCTCGGTTCCAGCGCCGCACAATCCGAGCCGGGACCGCACGATCCGAGCCGCGACCGTAAGGGAGCGGTTTCTTAGCCCCGCGCGAGAATCCCTCGACCGGAGCTCGCACTCCCGCTCGGCCAGGAAACCGCTTGCTAACGCGCGCGGCTCGGTTCCAGCACCCGCACAATCCGAGCCGCGGCCCCGCCTGTCCGAGCCGCGACCGCACAATCGGAGCCGCGCCCGTAAGGAAGCGGTTTCTTAGCCCCGCGCGAGAATCCCTCGACCGCAGCTCGCACTCCCGCCCGGCCAGGAAACCGCTTGCTGACGCGCGCGGCTCGGTTCCCTCGATCCGAGCCGCGACCGTCAGGGAGCGGTTTCTTAGCCCCGCGCGAGAATCCCTCGACCGCAGCTCGCACTCCCGCCCGGCCAGGAAACCGCTTGCTGACGCGCGCGGCTCGGTTCCAGCGCCGCACAATCCGAGCCGCGTCCCCGCCTGTCCGAACCGCGACCGTAAGGGAGCGGTTTCTTAGTCCCGCGCGAGAATCCCTCGACCGCAGCTCGCACTCCCGCTCGGCCAGGAAACCGCTTGCTAACGCGCGCGGCTCGGTTCCAGACAATCCGAGCCGCGACCCCGCATGTGATCCACTCGCCCCCCGCGTCCGTCAGACCCTACGTCCCTCTCTCAGTTGTACTGCTCCGGCACCGTCGTGAACCACCGGAGCCGCAGGCCCAGCGTGTTCGGCCAGCCCACGTCCATCTTCTGAAGCCGCATCGTTTCAGCGTGCCCGTCGAAGAAGCCGGCGTTAATGCCGCCCGGGTGGCGCTGGTCGCTGGCGATGCGCGGGTACGTGCCAAATGGCAGCATCGAGCCCCACCACGGGTGGTGGAAGCGGATGTTGTGCCACGGCAGTGAAACGTGTCCCTCGGTCGTATAGATGATCTTCGCCGGCGCGGACCGCACCTTGATCAGCTCTTCGATCTTGAAGTACGACGCGTAGTCATAGTCCGAACTCTGACCCTGCCAGCGATCCCCCGCCTCGCCTCCCCCCGACACATCCGCCTGAATGTTACGCTCCGTTTGCGGAATCGGATACGCACTCGAGACGTAATCCACCGTCTGCCGCGGATCGGGATGGTCCGGGCACTGATACGGCTTGATCGTCTTCATCACCGCGATCAGCTGCGTCTGCTCATTCGGCCACGGCCGCCACCACGCCGGCGGCGTAAAGCCGTCGTACGCCAGGTACTTCAGCATGCGCACGAAGTACGACGAACGCTGCTCGTCATCGATCCCGCGCGGAAACACGTCGCGGTTATCGGCCGCGTACAGAAACGCCGCCTGTCCCTGCGAGCGCAGGTTCGTCGAGCAGATCAGGCTCCGCGCCTGTTTCCGGGCCTGGCCCAGTGCGGGCAGCAGAATGCTCACCAATAGCGCGATGATTGCCACGACCACTAGCAACTCGATCAGCGTAAATGCGCGGCGGCGCCCCACGGGGCTCATCATGTGTGCCTCTCCTCGTTTCCGATCGATGACGTGTGCGGCCGGATCAAAAGCCGATGGCAGCCGGACTCGGCCCGGTACGTTGAACAAACTAGCTGGAGTATACCAGACCCCGTCAGCCGCGCGAAGCGATTCGAGCGCCGGTTTCACCACGTCCCAGCGGCGGAGCAGCACGCCGAGGTTCACCGCCGATCAGGCCAGCGTTCATTCGGCCGCCACGCCCGCCAGGGCCTCGACCACAGAGGCGCAGAGGCACGGAGAAAGACGCCAGGATTTCATCGGATTTCTCTGTGTCTCTGTGCCTCGGTGGTGATTCTTTCGGCGGCGACTGCCGATGAGGCCAGCGTTCATTCGGCCGCCACGCCCGCCAGGGCCCCGACCACAGAGGCGCAGAGGCACGGAGAAAGACGCCAGGATTTCATCGGATTTCTCAATGTCTCTGTGCCTCTGTGGTGACTCTTTTCGGCGGCGTGCGAAAGCCGACCGCCCGGTGACGAGTTCGACAGCCTCGGCAGCGAGGGATTCGACCTGAGTGCGTCATCGAACTCGCCGATCGGCCCCCAGCCTTCCTTCATCCTTGCGTCCCCGCGTCCCTCTGTTCCCGCGTTATGACCACGCTCAACGCCATCGCCACCCGCTACCGCTCGCACTACCCCGTTACCGGCCCGACAACTGCCCGCGCAGCGCCTCGACCGTCGTTGCCGGCCGCTGGCAGACATACCCGCGGCAGACGTACACGGCCGGCTTGCCCTCCACCAGCCCGCGCCCGCGCAGCAGCGGCGAATCGACCGCAAGCTCCGGCCGCGCAGGGTCCGCAAACGCCAGCACCCGGTCGGGCAGATAACTGCCGTGTACCACCCGCAGCAGCGCCGCCGTCTCGGCCCGCCCGGGATCGCCCACGATCGCGATCTCGATGGGGCCTCGCAGGGCGCACTCCACCCCGCACAGAAACCGCTCCGACAACCCGCCGCCGGCCAGCACTCCGGCCGACAGCGCCCGGATCGAGCGCTCCGCCCGCTCGCGCAGCGCCGCCTCGCCGGTGATCACCGAAAGCCGCAGCAGATTCATGAGTTGCAGCGCATTGCCCGACGGCGTGGCGCTGTCGCGCACGTCTTTCTGCCGCACGATGAGCGCTTCATGATCGTGCGGCGTGAAGAAGAACCCGCCGTCGCGCTCGTCCCAGAACAGCTCGACCGCACGCCGGTTGAGCTCGACGGCTCGCTCGAGCCAGCGGCGTTCCATTGTCGCCTCGTACAGCTCGATCAATCCGTCGATCAGCGCCGCGTAGTCGGTCAGAAATGCCGTCGGCAGCACGCGGCCGTCGCGCGACGAACGGCACAACCGCCCGTCGCGCTGCTGGCGGCTGAGCAGAAATTCCGCGGCCCGCGCCGCCGCCTCGACGTAGCGCCGCTCGCCCAGCACGGCGCCGCCCCGCGCCAGAGTGGCGATCATCAGCCCGTTCCACTCGACCAGGATTTTCTCGTCGCGATGCGGCGGCACGCGCTGCGCGCGGACCTTCAGCAATTGTGCCCGGCCCTCGGCCACGACCCGGGCCAGCTCGTCGCGCCCGGTGCCGTTCTGCTTCGCGACCGTCTCCAGGTCGCGCGGGACGTTGAGGATGTTCTTGACGACGCCGGGCTCGTGCGGGTCGCTCCAGTTGCCGGCGTCCGATACGTCGTAATACGCGCAGAAGAGGGCTGCGTCGCGCTCGCCGAGCGCGGCGGCGATCTGCACACGCGTCCAGACGTAATATTGGCCCTCCTTGCCTTCGCTGTCGGCGTCGCGCGAGCTGTAGAAACCGCCGTCCGGCGATTGCATGTCGGCCAGCACATAGTCGAAAACGCGGCGGGCGACGTCGGCGTATTCGGGCCTTCCTAGCGCGACGTAGCCGTCCAGATAGGCGCGGCTGATGAGCGCCTGGTCGTAGAGCATTTTTTCGAAGTGCGGCACGAGCCAGCGCTCGTCGGTGCTGTAGCGGCAGAAGCCGCCGGCGAGCTGGTCGTGAATGCCGCCCGCCGCCATGCGGTCGAGCGTCGTCGCGACGCGCTCGAGGATCGTGCAGCGGGCGGCGTCGCCGGGGTCCATCCGCCGCGCTGCCCGCAGCATCAGGTCCATCGCCATCGCTGGCGGGAACTTGTTTGTTCCGCCGCCGGCGATCCCGCCCAGTTCGGCGTCGAAGGTGCGCGTCAGATAGGCGGCGACGCGGTCGATGTGTTCGAGCGTGACGGACGGCGCGTCGGCGTCGCGCGGCGGCTGCTCACGCAGTGCCTCGACCACGCGCTGCGCATTGCCCAGCAAACGATCGCGGTCGTTCTTCCACAGCTCGCCGATCTGGCGGCAGAGGTCGGCAAAGCCGGGGCGGCCCCAGCGGGCCTGCGGCGGGAAGTAGGTGCCGGCGAAGATCGGCCGCAGGTCGGGCGTCAACCAGACGCTCATCGGCCAGCCGCCCTGGCCGTTCGTGAACATCATCGTGGCCTGCATGTATATCTCGTCTAGGTCGGGCCGCTCCTCGCGATCCACCTTGATGCTGACGAAGTACGCCGAGAGAACCTGCGCGGTCTGGTTGTCCTCGAAACTCTCGTGGGCCATGACGTGGCACCAGTGGCAGGCCGAATAGCCGATGCTGAGGAAGATCGGCCGGTCTTCGCGGCGTGCCCGTTCGAGCGCTTCAGGACCCCACTCGTACCAATCGACGGGGTTATGGGCGTGCTGCTGGAGATAGGGCGACGTGGCGTCTTTCAGCCGGTTCGTGCGTTGCGGCTGCGAGGTCGGGGCCAAGAGGGTGTCCTTTGTCTGGGGCGAGGCGAGAGGCGGGCAGGTCGCGAGCAGGACGGCGGCGAGCGACAATCGGGTGCGGCGCTTCATGGGGATCGTCCAGCATCGATGCGTCGCCGGCGCGCGGCCGACGTACGAAGGTAGCCCGTTGGAGCGATTATAGCGCTGGTGGCGTGGCGCAGGTGGCAAGTGAAAAGTGGCAACTACCAGGCGAGGCGCTTTGAAGGACTTGGCGCCGCGGGGGCGGGTATTGCCCGGGACAGGATTCGAACCTGCACGAAGTTGCCTTCACCAGCCCCTCAAGCTGGCGCGTCTGCCAGTTCCGCCACCCGGGCAGCGTGGTGCGACGGTCTCCAGCGAAGCGCGTACGTTATGCCGGGCCGGGCCGAGCGTCAAGAAATCGGGTGCCGTGTGCGTAGCGCGTGGCCGCATGCGGAGCCGTGCGGCCGGCCACGCGTCAGGCGCCGGGTGCAGCGCGGTCATCCTCGATGATGTGCGGGCGCTCGGTGCGATTGCGCTCGAGACGCGCCTCGCGCAGGACTCGCGCGAGCGGGAACGGCAGCCAGAGTGCCGCCAGCCCGAAGGCGACAGCCGTCGCACCGGTGACGAAGAGCAGGGCGCCCGCGGGCATCAGGACCCGCGCGAGCAGCGCGAAGACGGCCGAGGCGATCCACGAGAAAAAGTAGCCCGAACCGATGAGCAAGGCGCGCGACTCGAGCGCGGCATGACCGCCACGCCGCGCCAGTTCCGACGCGACGTGCAGCCAGGCCATCACGCCGAGTGCACCGGCGAGCCCGAGCGGCGAGAGCAGGATCCCGCCGGCGAGCAGCGCGGCGCCGCACGGCGCGCCGAGCAGCCCGGCGACACTCAGGGCCGAGCTCGGCGCGGCGAGCAGCAGCATGGCGCGGGCGATGCGGCGATAGGACGCGCGGCGCTCGTGGCCGAAGGCGGCCGGATTCGGGGCGGTGAGCAGCCACAGACCGGCGGCGTACGCAGCGGCGCCGGCGGCGGCGGCGAGCACTCGAAGCACGCGGCTTTCCAGGGTCGAAACAGTAATCAGAAGAACTACGGAAACGAGCAGCGCGGCGTTGCAGGTCGCGGCGCCGGCCTGGAGGCGGCGGAGCCAGGCCTCGTCGGCGGAGGCGAGCGAGTCGTCGCCGACACTCAGCCACGTGGGCGCGCCGCACTCCGGGCAGCGGCCGCGCAGCTCCAGTCCGCGCAAGTTATAGCCGCAGCGGCCGCACGGCGCGTCCCAATCCACCGTGCTGCTGAGAGTGCCTGGAGCTGCCATGTGCGGGAAGCCGCCTAACCTTGTGCCGCCGCGCGTGTCCGGGGATGGACGGGGCGCTGCATCGGCACGCTCCGTCCCCCATGTTTCGTCAGCTCAGGAGAATGGTACATGAAGCGACCCATGCTGTTCAGTGTTGTCGCGGCGATGGCGTGTTGCGCGGGCTGCGTCGCGGTGTCGGCCAAGGACATCAACACCGGGATGCGCTACCAGGTGGTGGCGGCGGGCGAGCACATCTACGTGGTCGACGTGCGGACGCAGACCGCGGCGCCGGTGACGATGGTCGAGGAGCTGGATTTCGAGGATGGCTGCCGGGGAGAAGTGACGACGAACTGAAGGCGGCGGGGGGGGGGCGAACGTGAGCGGGTGGGGTGCGCGGCGCGGCTCGCCGGCCGGCCGGCCGGCGGAGAACGCCGCGGCCGGCCGGCGGAGAACGCCGGCCGGCCGCGTGTGTGCCGGTGAGGCTCGTCCTGTGCGCGTCGCCTACCGCAGCAGGCTCAGAATCTGAGCGCTCTGCTGGTTGGCCACGCCCAAGAGCGAGATCGACGACTGGAGCAGCACATTCTGCCGGTTCAGCTCCGCCGACTCGGTCGCGTAGTCGACGTCCGCGATGATGCTGCGGGCGTCTTCGAGGCCCTTCTTGTTGGCCGACAGCGAGTTGAGCGCCGTCTGCACCTGGAACTTCTGGAACCCGCCGACGCGTCCCTGCAGTTTGGCGAGCTGCGCCTTGGCCTGCGAGGCGATCAGGGCGGCCTGGTTCGGGTTCGTGATCAGGCTGTTCGAGTTGCCGGACTTGAGCGACGAGAGGTAACCGTCGCTGGCATTGCCGAGCTGTTGCGTGAACATGCCGTCAATGCCGATCGTGGCCCGCGTCGACGAGTCGGTGCCAAGCTGGAACGTCGCACCGCCGTCCGTCACCGTGAACGACGTTGAACCCGTGGCCTGGTTGAATGTGTTCGTCAACCGGAAACTCACGCTCACGCCGTTGGACGCGAACGAGACGTTCAGACCGTCGACGGCGGCGGTCTGGCCGTTGACCGTGACGGCGGCGTTCGTGCCGGTCGCGTTCTGGCTGGTGTAGTTGGTCGTGTCGCCCGACAGCGTCGAGACGCGGACGAACGAGCTCGTGCCGTATTCCTGGCTGTTCAGCGACAGGTTGGTGTTGCCCGAGTTCGCCGACGCCACCACGCCCGTTTGGGCGGTCGCGGCGTTGATCTTCGAGGCCACCGCCGAAAGGTTGTCGCCCGCCGAGATGTCGATGACGGCGGTGCCGAGCTTGCCCTGGATGCTGATGGAGGTGTTCGAGCTGGCGGAGGTGGTCGCGTAGCCGCTGATGCTGGCCTTGGTGGCGGCGGTTGTGACGCTGATTGACAACGACGTGCTGGTCGAGCTGCTGCTGCGGCTGAAGACCTTCACGTCGGTGATGTTCGAGGCGCTCACGCCGCTGACGTTGATGCCCTGCGTGCCGTCCAGCAGCTTCTTCCCGTTGAAGGCAGTGGTGCGGACGATGCGGTCGATCGACTCGATCGCGTTGTCAATCTGGGACTGGTTGGCTGCAATCTCGTCGGCGCTCAGGCCCGACGCGTTACTGGACTTCTGCGCCAGCTCCTGAATTTCGCTCAGCAGCGAGCTGACCTCGTTCAGCGCGGCGTCCGCCACGCCCAGGATCGCATTCGTGCGCGAGTTGCTCGAAATCGCCGAATCGACCGCGGTCAGCTCCGTCTCCAGACTGCGCAACGCGATGAGGCCGGCCGGATCGTCCGCACCCTTGTTGATGCGCGAGCCGGTGGCCAGGCGTGTCAGCGAGTCGCTTTGAAGGGCGGATGTGCGGTTGAGTGTGTTCAGAAGTGTGAGCGTGTTCGTGTTGGTGATTGTGATTCCCATGCGAGTTACCCCCAAGGTCCTTTCGTGACTGGCGCGGGATAGCACTCCCGCTACGCGGTGAATTCTTCAATATGCGAGTCGCAAATGCCAAATCGCCGCGGTGTCGCACCACGCGTGAGAGGACCTGCCCGGGCGGAGTGTCCCAGAAATCTGGCGCGTCCGCCGCGCCACGCGGGCGCGGCGCCGCACAGCGTCGCGAATAATCTTTGAAACCCGGCCCTTGACGAATGGGAGCGCGGCTGCGCGTCCGAAGATCGCTGCCAGTCATTCTCGGCCGCGGGCGCGTCAGAGAAAGTCGAGCGGATCGACGTCGATGACGAAACGCTGCACGCGCGGATGCAGCAGCTTCTCGGCCGCGGCCGATAGCAGCAGCCGCTGCACACCGCCGTCGCGCGGCGCCGCGACCAGGACGTGATAACGCAGCAGGTCGCGCAGCCGCGGCGCGACGCACCGCGCCGCGTCCGATACCCGGATGCGCGCGTCGAGCGTCTCGCCGCAACGCCGCAGCCCGCGCGACAGGCGGCGGGCCTCGTCGCGGGCCTGCGCGGGCCGCGGGTCAGCCAGTATCAGACGCACGAGCCGCGCGAAGGGTGGATAAAAGAGCCGCTCGCGGTGGGCGAGTTCGTCGGCGGCGAAGCCCTCATAATCCAGCGTGCGGGCGCAGCGCAGCGCGGGCAGATTCGGCGAGCGGGTCTGAATGATGGCGCGCGAGGTGCCGGGGCGACGGCCGGCGCGTCCGATCACCTGGGTGACAAGCTGGAACGTCCGTTCTGCGGCGCGGAAGTCCGGTATCCAGAGCGAGGCGTCGGCCTCGATCACGCCGACCAGCGCGACGCCCGGAAAGTCGAGCCCCTTGGCCACCATCTGCGTGCCCAATAAGACGTCGGCCTGGCGCTGCTCGAAGGCGTGCAGGGCCCGGGCGTAGTCGTCGCGGCGGCGCATGGTGTCGCTGTCGAGGCGCAAGAGCCGGGCCTGCGGAAAACGCTGCGCCAGCAGATCGTGGAGATACTGAATGGCCAGCCGAGTCGCGACCAGCTTCGTGCCGCAGGTAGCGTCGGGGCAGTTGGCCGGCGCGGGCAGCGCCAGATGGCAGGCGTGACAGCGCGCCACGTGATCGGCGCGATGGTACACGAGGGCGGCGGTGCAACGCGGGCAGCGGGCCAGCAGTCCGCAGGCCGGGCAGCGGAGTTGGGCGGCGAAGCCGCGCCGGTTCAGCAGCAACACTATCTGTTCGCCGGCCTGCAACGTTTCGCGGATGGCGGACTCGAGCGGCGGCGAGAGCATGCCCTGCGCGCCGTCCGCCGGCGAGTCGGCGGCGGCGACGATCTGCACGTCGGGCAGGCGCGCGTCGCCGACGCGGTCCGGGAGCCGCAGCAGCCGGAAGTGGCTGGCGGTGTGGGCATTGTGCCAGGTTTCCAGCGCGGGCGTCGCCGAGCCGAGCAAGACCGTGCCGCCGCGCAACTGGGCGCGCTTGATGGCCACGTCGCGGGCGTGGTAGCGCGGCGCGGCGAGGTTCTTGAGGCTGTGATCCTGTTCCTCGTCGACGATGATCAGGCCCACGTCCGGAAGGGGGGCGAAGACCGCCGTCCGCGTGCCGATGACGACGTCGACGGCGCCGCTGGCGATCGCGGCGAGGGCACGGCCGCGCGCCGCGGGTGTCAGCCGGCTGTGAAGAACGCAGACGCGCTGGAAGCGCCGCGCCAGGCGGGCGACGATCTGCGTGGCCAGCGCGATTTCCGGAACGATCAGGATCGCCTGCCGCCGCCGCTCCAGCGCGGCGCGGATGGCGCGAACGTACACCTCGGTCTTGCCGCTACCGGGAACGCCGAACAACAGGTGCACGAGAAAGGTGTGCTCCTGCGAGAGGGCGCTGCTGACGGCGTCGAGCGCGGCGCGCTGCGCGGGGCTGAGCTCGAAACGGTCCTCAGGCGCGTCGGGGTCGAAGGCGCCGCCCGTGCAGGCCTCGGGCAGGGCTGTGGCCGGTTCGGGCTGGGTGAATTCCTCGAGCAGCGCGGCGCGCAGCAGTGTCCGCAGCCGCGCCGGCGTCACGCCGAGGTCGCGCGTCAGGTCGCTGCGCAGGCGCGGACCGTCGCGCAGCGCGTCGAGGATGCTCTGCTGCGCCGGCGTCAGCGGCCGGGCGGCGACGGCGTCGGTCTTGCGCAGGTAGCGGAGCATGCGCGGCGGCGCGTCGCGCGACAAGATCGGAGCGACCGCCGCCAGCGCCACCCCGGGCGGACAGAAGTAGTATTCGGCGACCCAGAGCGCGAGCTGGATCAGCTCGGGAGTCAACGGCGTCCGCGCCGCGAGCAATTCGCCGATGGCGGGCAACGTCTGGTCCCACGGCGCTTCGCTGGTCTGGACGCAGACGCCGACGGCGGAGCGGCGGGGGTCCTTCAGCGGCACGCGCAGCAGCGCGCCGGACGCGACCATCGGCCGCAGCGGGTCGGGAACGGCGTAGGTTCGCGTCCGCCGCTCGCGGTTCAGCAGAGCGACCTCGGCGACGACGTGCGTCGCCGGCGTGCCGGTCGCCGGGATGAGCCAGAGTTGCTGCCGGTCGGCTTGTTTCACGCGAAGCGTCCCTGTGGCGTTGCCGGCAGATTGTATCGTCGGCGCGGACGGGACCCAGCGTTGACGCCTGCAAGAGCGTCCGTGCGTCTGGGTTGCCGGCAAAGCAAGCATGCCGGCGTCGTCATGCCGGCCCACGGCCGCCAGGTCGCCGCCTCATCGATTCCATTCGCCGACTACAAGCGCAAGCGTGGCGACGGGTGGCGTGGGCGTCCCCGCCCGCGAACGGGCTGAACTGGCGCATCCCGCTCGTCGGCAGCCGGCGGTCGGTCCGGCACGCCCGTGTTCGACACGAAACACTGAAAGAGCTTCGTCCACGCCCGCCTCGCGGTCCCGATGGGCGACCCGGGCTGCCTGTGGCTCTTCGGCCGCACGGGTAGGATGGGCGTCCCGCCCGCCAATCAGCAGCATCGCCTGCTCGCTGGGCACCCGACCAGCGAGTACCGCGTGAAGACAGAAGGCCGCGGCCGGACGGTCGACGAGTGGAAGCTGCGCGTCGACGGCCTCGATAATCACTGGCTCGACTGTCTCGTCGGCTGCGCCGTCGCCGCGTCGATGCAGGGTGCGACGCTTTCGGCACCGAGTCGAAGCCCATTGCGCGACCGCGCGTCCGCCTGTCGGCGCTTCAAGGGGTGCGGCGATGAAGGCCCAGCCGTCGACGCCGAAGCCCACCGAGAAGCAGGAAGAGCAGCGCGGTCTGATCTGTCCGAAGTGCGGTTGCGCGGAGTTCCGAGTCCGATACACTCGTGCTGCATGGGGAAACTGGATCATACGTCGCCGTCAGTGCAGGTATTGCGGTCGGAGGCTGAGTACGGCGGAACGCGTAGTTGGAGGAGCGGCAGCCGCATTCGGCCCGGCAAAGGAGCACGATCGACGCAACCTCGGTACACTCGGCGGCTGCTGATGATACGATCAGCGAACTTTCGCAATCTCGCGAGCGTGCCCAGGCGGAGTCGTCGTCGTGAGCCGTGTCTTCTTGAGCCACAGTCACAAAGACAAGCCGTTTGCGCGACGCCTTGCTGACGACCTGAGACGACACGGTCATGTCGTTTGGATTGATGAAGGCGAGATTCAGGTCGGTGACTCGCTAACCGAGAAGATCCGCGATGGGATTGACCGGGTTGATTTTGTCATAGCGGTTATCTCTGAGCATTCTGTTTCGAGCAGTTGGGTCAGGAAAGAGCTAGACCTTGCGTCGAACCGTGAGATGGAAGCGGGACGGGTGATCGTCTTGCCGGCACTTCTCGGCGATGTGAAGCTGCCAGGCTTGCTGCTCGGCAAACGCTACGCGGATTTTCGTGATGAAACTCGCTACGACGAGGCGCTCGATGCACTCTTGAAACCTCTGGGCCCGAGCCAGCCGTTACCTTCAATGCCGATGGAAGATCTAGCGTCCCTGCGCAAGGAGGCCGACGCGCTAAGATCCTTAGTTCAGGCGCACGTCCGGGACTCCGCACGAGTGCGAGCGTTGCTCAAACAAACGCGTAGCGAGCAACTGCAACGTGATATCGACTTTGAGAACGAGCGCCGTCCCGAGTTCGCCGCGATAAACGACGCGTACGCGTTTGAGGTAATGGGAATCCCGGTGACGTTGGGCTATCTCCTGCATGCGGTTCGGAAGGCTGATATGAAGGGGATGCACTCGCTCGACGTTGCGCTACGGTTAGATGACAAATGGGATCGCGTAGATCTGATGGTTGACGCATATCGCGACTATCTCAAACTGCTGGCGCCGGACGCGCCGTCGCGTGGTGCTCGCGCGGAATCACGGCCAGCGAGGTCGCCCAGAAGTGCGCGCACTCGGGGCAAACAGCGCGGAAAGTAAGAGCCGATGCGAACTCGAGCGCCGCTTCGCGTGCATCCAGCGATCCTTCGCCTCGCGCGGACCGGGCCGAACCACGTTGCACTCGTCCCGGCGCTGACGTATGCATCTGGTATAGAACTGAAACCGGGCCTTTCCGGAGGCGAGCGGTCGGCGGCTGATCCCCGCCGGCTCTCACGTGAGCAAACAGGCCGTACGGGGCCGTACCCCCACGCGGCCATTTCGTTTGGCCTCGCCTCGCGGAGCGCCCGGCCGGTCGGCGGGATGGAGTAACGGCAAGATGCAGGCTGGTGTATCGGCGACATGCCGGCCTCATTCGCCGGAGCCGCGGGCTCACCGGCGCGCGTCGCGCGGGCATGCCTACGTTGACGGCGAAAGCACGGCACCCCGGCTTGGCGTCAGCCGCCGAGCGCGTCGACGAACGAGTCGATGTCGAAGCCGTTGACCGAGCCGTCGTCGTTCATGTCGCCGAGCGTCAGGTCGCAATCGGGGAATTCTTCGGCGTAGGTGATCGGGTCGGAGATCGCCAGCACGAACGGCTCGATGTCGAAGCCGTTGATGGAACCGTCGCAGTTGAGATCGCCGGCGCACGGACCGAAGTCGAGTGTGACGGTGGCGACGCCCGACTCGCCCGCCGGACTGACGACCTTGAACGTGAACGAATCGAGGTGGCACGCTCCGGCCAGCGGCGTCATCAGCCGGTAGGGGCCGGTCACGCCGCTCGCGACGCTGGCCTTGGCGGGGGACGAGACGAGCACATACGTCAAGGCGCTGCCGCTGTTATCGAACGCCGCGGGCAGCTCGACGACAAACGGGCGGTTGCGCCGGACGCGCTTGGTGTAGCTGAACGCGACTGGCGGTTGTCCGGAAGGCGTGCCGTCGGCGTCGGCGACATTCAGCTCGATGAACGGGCTACACACGCGGCGGCCGTCGGCGAAGAGCGCCTCGGCCTGGACGCGGACCGGACCGGCGCCGAGCGTCAGACCGTAAACCGTCAACGTCGCCGACGAGCCGGAAGCTGCGGCGACGACGCGGCCGTTGTGCGTCAGGCGCACCTCGGCGGCGCCGCCGGTGACGTCCTGCATATCGCACACAAAGGGCGTCGAACGGTCGCCGGTGAGCGGCACTACGTCCAGCGTCGTGGCCCGGCCGAGGTTGTCGATGACCAGCGGGCCGATCCAGCGCCCGACCGAGCGAATGAGCGTGCTGTCGTAGGCCAGGACGCGCAGCTCGTGTTCGCCGTCGGCGAAGCGCGTCGTGTCGACGTTGAACTGGAATCCCGGGAAGACCCGCTGCTGGAAGACGCCGTCGAGAAGGAGATCGAAGTATGCGATCGTAGCGGTGGGATGAGCGGTGGTGGCGCTGGGCGTGAGCGTCAGCGGGCCGGAAACCGGACTGCTGGGAGCGTCGGCGACGTCGACTTCGGGCAGATAGGCGAACGGCCGCGTCAGCGGGTCGCCATAGAGCAGGCCCTGAAACGGCATGAAACTGGCGCTGCGGAGCAGCGACTCGCCCAACGACAGGCCCTGAAAGTAGTACACGTGCGCGCGGGCATGCGGGAACTTGCCCGGATAGTTGCAGGGCTCCTCGACGGTGCCCCACGAGCCGCTGGCGCCGGCGCTGATCCAGGTCGAGAGCTTCTCCTGCGAGGCGGTGTCGAACGTCGCGGCGTAGCTGGTCAGGTGGTCGCAGATGGCGCCGGGCAGCACCGTCGCGTCCGCGGTCAGGATGTGCGGCTCGGTCCAGCCGGTCATGATCCCCAGACAATCGTGATGCCCGTCCGGCACGATGCCCAGCAGGTGCGCGGCGGCGCCGCCACGTGCGACGATCGAGGCCACGGCGGCGTCGAACGCCGCGTCGCGCGGTCCGCTGCGGAGCGGATCGCTGGTTTCCATGAAATAGAACGTGCCGGCAGGCCGCGTGCCTGTGACGGCCACGCTGCGGTCGACCATGTCGAGGATTTCCTGCCGCGAGTTGCCGCGCGGGCCTGTGTAGCCCAGCATGGCGCCGATGAAATAACGCCGCGCGTTGACGCTGCTCGACGGCACGCCGTTGTCCCATGATTGCGAGCTGTCGAAAGCGCGGGCCTCGTCGGAGGCGGTTTTGCTGTAGCGATTACGCGTGTTGGACGGGAGGCCGCCCAGGATTTCGTCGCTGATCAGCGCGCCGGTGTAAGCGCCCGAGATCGAGAAGCGCGACACCGACGAGCAACTGTCGCTGATCAGCCCCGGCGCGTACACGTAGAACGACCCACCCGGCATGACCACGACGTAGTCGATATGGTCCGTAATACCGGAAGTGTCCAGAAAACCCATCAGGGCCGGGATGTTGTTGGCCGCAAACGTCGCGTAATTCGCCGCGTTCGGATTGAAATACAGGACGTTCTGCTCGGGGATGTTCCACGCGGCGCGATAGTAGTTCGCCACGTGCATCGACTCGACGTTGGTCGGATCGACCATGATCAGGGCGTTTTCCGGACCCCCGCCGGCCCGCGCCACGCTCGGTATCAGAGCGCAGACGCAGACGGCGAAGCGGCAACGGCGCAGCAGGTGCATCTTCCGGCCCTCCTGGGAGCGCGCGACGGCAATGGAAACGGTGTACCTGATATTGGCAGGCGACCCGCGCGGCTTCAAGCGCCGCCGCGAGAATCTTTCACGGGCGGTTATCAGGCCGCGCGATCGGGCGCGCGCAGGCGTCGTTTTTTCGGCAGGCGTGGGCGGCGCCCCGTTCAGATGCCGTACAGCGGTCTGAATTTTCCGGCCAGATAGTCCATGAACGGGCGGTGCGAAAGCTCGGCGCCGGTGACGACTTTCACCAGCTCGTGGGCCCGATAGCGCTGACCATGGCGATGAATATTGGACCGCAGCCAGTCCAGAAGCGGACCGAAGTCGCCGCGACGGAACGTGCCGTCCAGATCGGGCATGGCGCGGCGGGCGGCGGCGAAGAATTGTGCCGCGTAGAGCTTGCCGAGCGCGTACGTCGGAAAATAGCCGAACGTACCCTGACTCCAGTGAATGTCCTGGAGGCAGCCGACGGCGTCGCTGGTCGGCGTGACGCCGAGAAGGTCGCGCATGCCGGCGTTCCATGCGTCGGGAATGTCGCGCACCGCCAGCGTGCCGGCGATCATCTGCCGCTCCAGACCGAACCGCAGCACGATGTGCAGGTTGTACGTGGCCTCGTCGGCCTCGACGCGGATGAACGAGGGCGTGACGGCGTTGACCGCGAAGTAGAAGGCGTCGAGCGGTACGTCCTTCATGGCGGGGAAGGCGGTCTGGAGGTCCGGGTAGAAGTGCTCCCAGAACGGGCGGCTGCGTCCGACCATGTTCTCCCACATGAGCGACTGCGACTCGTGAATGCCCAGCGAAACGGCCCAGCCCATGGGCGTGCCGACGTGTGCGGGGTCGAGCCCCTGCTCATACATCCCGTGGCCGGCTTCGTGCAGCGTGCCGAACAGCGCGCTGGGGAAATAATCCTCGCGGTAGCGCGTCGTCAGGCGGACGTCGTGCGGCGAGGTTCCACTGCAAAATGGATGGGCGGAGACATCGATGCGACCGGCGTCGAAGTTGAAGCCGATCGCCGCGGCGAACCGCCGGCTCAGCTCGGCCTGGGCCGCTTGCGGGCAATGCCGCGCGAGCAGCGACCGGTCGGGCTGGCGCGGCGCGCGGCCGAGCGATTGAATGAACGGGACCAACTCGGCGCGGAGCTGGTCGAAGACGCGCTGAATCGCGGCGGAGGTGGCACCGGGCTCGTACTCGTCCATCAGCGCGTCGTAGCGCTCTTCCCCCCAGCCGACGAGATCGGCGACCTGCCGCTTCAGGTCGAGCAGGCGCTCGACGTGCGGGGCGAACTTGGCGAAGTCGGAGTCGCGCTTCGCCTCGACCCACGCGCCCTTCGCCAGCGCCACCGTGCGGGCCAACTCCTGCACAAGTTGCCGCGGGATGCGCACGGCACGCTCGTACTGGCGTTTCATCTCGCGGATGTTCGTCGCGGCGACGTGGTCCTGTCCCGCCGCGTCGCTGCCGGCGAGCCGCTGGATCATGCCGCCGAACTCGTCGCTGGTGCGGCGATCGTGGACGATGCCGGCGATGAGGGCGAGCTGCTCGGCGCGTTCGGCGGCGCCGCGGCGCGGCATGCAGGTTTCCTGGTCCCATTCGAGGACGCTTTCGATGGCTTGGGCGCGATGGATGTCGCGGACGTGATTCACGAACTGGCTGTAAGTGCTGCTCGACACGCGTTGGGCCTCCTTCGTTTGTCGAGCGGCATTCTAGGCGGTTGTGGAGCGGCGTGGCAGTGGGTCAGTGACAGCGGCAGGTCGCAATTGGCGCGACCCATCTACGGGTGCCTCTTGGCTTCGGGTGAACTGGGGCGATAATGGCGGAATGTTGGAAGACCTCGAGCGCGTTCTGATCGACGAGACGCAGATTCGCCGGCGCGTCCGAGAACTGGCTCGGGAAATCGCAATCCACTATCAGGCGGAGCAGGGGGGGTTGACGATCGTTCCGATCATGTCGGGCTCGATCATCTTCCTGGCCGACCTGATACGCGAAATCCCGCTCAAGCTCAAGATATCATTGGCGCACCTGTCCAGCTACCGCGAAGGGACGCAGTCGGGCGCCCTCGAACCGCTGGTGACACCCGTCAAGGACATCACCGGCCGTCACGTTCTGATCGTGGACGACATCCTCGACACTGGCCGCACGCTGCGGTTCATTCAGGGGTTGATCCGGGGGCTGGAGCCGACCAGCCTGCGAACCGCCGTCCTGCTGCGGAAACCCGCCAAAGCGCCTCCGGAAATCCCGGTTGACTTCGTGGCATTCGACATCGATGATTTGTTTGTCGTTGGCTACGGGCTCGATTACGCCGATGTTTACAGGAACTACCCGCACATCGGCGTCCTGAAACGGGAACTGATGCCATGAACGACGTTGGGCTGCTGGAGGCGACGACGGCGCCGGCTGTGCCGGCGGTGCGACGCGCCAAGCCCGGCGCCGTGATGGAGATTCTCGACGGGGACGAGATCGTTCAGTTGTCGATCAAACCGTCGCTGTGGTTCATCCCGGCCGTGGCGCTGCCGACGATGCTTGCGATGGCGGTGGTGGGAGCGATCGGGGTCTCGCTGAGCGTCAGCGCGGGCTGGGCACACAGCGGAATGATGGTTTTTCAGGTCGCGAGTCTGGCGTCCTGCGTGCGCGTCGCGGTGGCGTCGCTGCAATGGGCCAGCCGGCTCTATGTCCTGACAAACCGGCGCGTGATGTGCTTCCGGGGCGTGGTTTCGGTGCACACGGCGGAATGCCGGCTGGATAAGATTTCGGAGGTCCGGCTCGATTCGGCCTGGTATCTGGCGGCGCTGCGCGTGGGGTCGATCGCGATGTCGTCGCTGGTGGTGCCGCGCGGCGACGTTTCGTGGACGTATGTCGCGCGGCCGCGCGAGGTGCACGAGCTGCTGCTGCGGGCGATTCATCGGGCGCAGGGCGGGTGATCGCGCGTCGCAGACGCCGCCTGCGCCGCTATGCCGCGGCCGCTGCCGGTGCGCTTTTGCTGGCGGTGATCGTGGGGGGCTCGGCGGGGACGTGCCGGCCGGCGGGGTATGAGCGCGTCGCGATCGACCACATTCGCCTGCCGCAGGACCGCAACGACTTTGTGAATCTGGTGGATCGCATCGGGGACGCGCTGCACCGCGGCGAGGCGATCGATTTCGAGCTATCCGAAGACCAGCTCAACCGCTGGATCGCGGCGCGCGACGAGCTGTCGCCGGAGCCGGCGCCGGTCCGGATCGAGGGGTTGCGCTATCCGCACGTGCGGATCACGCCGGAGGGCGTTGTCCTGGCCGCGACGCGCGAAACCGCGGGAATTCCGCTGGTGATCTCGGCGACGATTCAGGTGCGTGTCGAGGGCGACGCGCTGGTCTGGGGGTTGCGGCGTGTCGCGATCGGCCGGCTGCCGTTGCCGACGGCGAGCGTCGCTGAGCAACTGCTGCGGCCGCTGATGGCGCGTGGCGTCGCGACGCAGCGCACTTCCAGCGGGGAGATTCGCACGTCGAACCGCTTTGTCTGGCCCAACGGGCGGATCGACGCCTGCGTGCAGGCCTTGACGATCCGCCCGGGTGTGATCAGCGTGCGCCTGGGCGGGCGGCGCTGACGCGTGCCGGGGTGGATTTGGCGAAACCCGTGTTCGGCGTCGGCATCCAAGCTGTCGGCTCGCCAAACCGGTTGGTATGCTGGCAAGCGATGCAAGGCAAGCAGAACCCCGACGACTCGGTCGACGCGCCGGCCGACGACGCCGCGCTCGTGGGGTGGCTGCGCGCGTCGGAACCGGCGGCGTGCGAGGCATTCGTCCGCCGGGAGGTGGGGCGGGCGCTGGCGGTCGCGCGGCGACTGCTGGGGAGCGAAGCCGACGCGGCTGACGCGGTGCAGGATGCGTTCGCGTCGTTTTTCACCTCACTCGACCGATTTCGGCGCGACGCGAGACTCTCGACGTGGCTGCATCGCATCGTCGTGAACGCGGCGTTGGCGAGGCGGCGCGCCGCCGCGCGGCGCCACGAGCGTACGATCGACGAACTGCTGCCGACGTATGAACCGGATGGACACCGCCAGGGCGTGCGGCCGGCTTGGGACGCATCGGGCGCGGCGTCGCTGGAGCGCGAGGAGACGCGCGCCATCGTGCGCCGGCGGATCGACGAGCTGCCGGCCGATTATCGAGACGTGATCATGCTTCGCGACGTTGAGGAGATGGGCACCGCAGAGACGGCCGCAGCGCTGGGCGTGACGCCGGGGGCGGTGAAAGTCCGTCTGCACCGGGCGCGGCAGGCGCTGCGCAGCCTGCTGGAGGAGGAGTTCGCTCCGTGAAAGACCTGAACTGCCGGGACGTGATCGAGTTTCTCGATGACTACGTGGGCGGTGTGCAGCCGGCCACCGTCCGCCACGAGTTTGACGCACATCTGGCGGAGTGTCCGGCGTGCGTGGACTACCTGACGACGTATCGCGAGACGATCCGCTTGTGCCGCGCGAGCTGCCGCGAGGACCTGCCGCCGGCGTCCGCGGAAGTCGAGCGGCGGCTGATCGAAGCGATCGTGTCGGCTCGGCGGCGGGCCTGAGCGGGAGCTGGCCGGCCACGTGGGGTCAGGCGGCGTCGTGGATCGAGGTGGCGGCCCGGCGGCGCATCCAGGTGAAGACAGCGAGGTTGCCGAAGTGCATGGCGCCGAGCACGAGCAGGACCAGGCCAATCTTGAAGCTGAGGATTTCGATCGAGGTCTGGACGTCGGCCGGGCGGGGGCCGAAGCGCAAAGCGAGCGCGACATAACCCAGGTTGATGAGGTAAAACCCGACGACGAGCAGATGATTGACCGAGTCCGCCAGTTCGGCCCGGCCGTGGAAGGCGTCGACGAGGAAGACGCGTCCGTTGCGGTGCAGCGTCCAGGCGACCCAGACGGTCAGCAGGGTGCTGAGGGCGATGTAAATCATGTGGGACCAGGTGGTGATCATGGCGGCCTCCGCATTGTCAACCGACGTATCAGTTTATTCTGTTATTACAGAAATACCACACATTCCGGAACAAGTCAAGCCCGGAAACCAGCGGCTGCCGGATCGCCGCGATTCGCGCTCGAATGCAAAACCTGCCACAGCAAGCCCTTGCCGCGGGTGGCGGCCCGTTCGGGAAGTGCGCCACGCCCAGGAATTTCTTGACCGTTCCGGCGAAAGCCGATAACCTGAAGCGTGTGAAGTGCATGTCGTCGAGCGAAGCCGCGCCGCGTGCCGGCGGGCGCCGCGCCGTTTTGGAGCATCAGGCCATGCGTCATCGAGGTTTCACGCTCATCGAGCTGCTGGTAGTGGTAGCCATCATCGCGCTGCTGATTTCGATCCTGCTGCCGGCGCTGAACGACGCGAAACGCCAGGCCCGCGACGTGATCTGCAAGAGCAACATGGGGCAAGTAGCGCGCGGCATGCTGCTGTACGCCCAGGATTGGCAGGACTGCTTGCCGGGCAGCACGGGCGACTACTACGGCAGCGGCGCCGGCCGCGTCTACCTCGACTGGCTCGGTCTGGGGCTCACTGGCGATCTCCGCCGCGCGCCTTCGCAGGGGACGATTTTCCGCTACCTCAACGACGAGCGTGTCTACACCTGCCCGTCGCACCGGCTGGTGACCGAGAGCAACGATCCGTCGACCTGGCTGTACGAGCACAACACCAGCTACACCGGGCCGGTCGTGCTGACCGGAGCGCCGATTCCGATGCTGAAGCGCATGCGCTACACGCTCACTCCGGGTGGCAAGAGCTACATCCCCACGCTCGACCAGGCGGTCGAGAACATGATGCCCATGATCCTGGCCGAGGAAGACGCCAACTGGTACCTGACCAAATCCAAGGACAGCGCCTGGTGTAATTGGGACCAGATCACAGACCGGCACAAGAAGGCCGGCGGCGTCGCGTTCGTCGACGGCCACGCCGAGCAGCGCAAGTTCGCCAGCTTCCCGATTCCGACCAACGCGTGGCACATGCTCTACGAGATGACCGACGGCCGCTTCATCAGCCCGTGGCACTACGGCGGGTCGATCAAGTTCGGCTGGATTCGGACGGCCAAGACGGACCGATAGCCCGGTGCTTCAACGTGCCAGGCCTGAACGGATCGCCACGAAGACGACGATCCGAGCGATAACACGCGAGGCTGTCAGTCCGGACGCTGCCGGCGAGGCTGCTTCACGCGCTCAGGCCACCAGCACGCTCGACTCGAGCACCATGCGCAGCTTGCTTAGCGCCTTGTTCTGAATCTGCCGCACACGCTCCTTGGTCACGCCAATCAACGCCCCGACCTGCTCGAGCGTCTGCGGGCGGGCGTTTTCGTCGGCGGCCTGGTCGAGGGCGAAGCGCGCCCGGATGACCTGCTGCTCGACGTCGTTGAGATGGGCCGAGTTGCTGCCCAGGATCGCCTTGAGCTGATCGATGCAATCCAGCTCCAGGTCCTCCTGGCGTTTCTCCGCGTCGTGGCCGCGCTCCAGGTTCGGGTCGAACTCGGTCGGGAAGTGTCCGCGATAACGTGAGGCGCGCACCGCCGAGCGTGAGAAACTCTTCAGAATCGCGCGGCAGGCGTAGGTGCTGAACTTGTAGCCGCGCGAACAGTCGAACTTGTCGACGGCCCGCAGCAACGCCATATTGCCTTCGCTGATGAGGTCCGAAAAATCGACCGAGACGATCCGCGTCCGCTTGGCCATGGCCAGTACCAGCGGCACGTTCGCGTCGACGATCTCGCTGCGCGTCTCCAGCGCCCGGCAGTGCCACAACAGCACCTCGCGCGCCGCGCTCGGAGTGAGTGACTTGCCGCGCGAGTGCCGCAGCGTGCGCATCACGCGATAGCGGCAGTAGTTCAGCCGCAGGAACAGCCGCCGCTCAAGCGACACCGGCAGGATCGTGGGCGAATCGAGCAGATTGACGCCGCTATCGTCATTGGCCCGCCGGTCGGTGGTCGGCAGATCGCAATAGAGCTTTTCCGCGTCCTCGCGATGGAAGCTGGGATCGAACTGGCACTCCAGGGGCGAGGCGAGAATCTGTGCGAGCAATCGGACGTGCGCCGGATCGAGGCCGCGCAGTGCGGCGGGCGCGGGCATCAGCGCTTCAGGCGTCAGTTTGCGCACCGGCGAGCGCGGATCAGCCGGGTGCTGTTCAAGTTCGTTCATCAGCTCCATGGCACGCCTCCTTCCGGGACGCGCACGTCATTCATATATACGTGCGAAGCCCGAAAACGGTGCTTACGGGACTCATGGAATCCCGTACTCGCATCAGCCGGATGTCTGCCAGTTTCAGGCAGCCTGCACGACGATCGGAAACGCCGGATCGCGCCTGCACGGTTGCCTGTTTTGTGGGGGGAGCCTTGCGAAGGAAGTATAGGCTAGAAAGTGCTGGCGGGCAAAAAAATCGCGGCTTGACTTGACGGATTTCGGTGGGGCGATGTCCGCTAACTGGACTGTAACTGTCGATGCTGCATTATGTTAGAGAATATCGCCCGGCGCAATTGACGCGCGTCGCAGAACGAGCGAATGAGCAGGACACTTTTGAACGTCCGAAAAACCCGGCTCGCCTACCATGCGGCATCCGCTCCCGCTCGCGGTTCCGTTGCGTGAATCGGTCGGCGCTGAAACTATTCAGGTCGCACTTCGAACCGCTATAGTGCCCATCGCCATCAGGTTGCCGGACGATCCGCCGCCGGCGGCCGAGCATCTCGACGGTCACGACGAATCGGAGGCGCATCTCAGCGGCAATGACGGATCGGCTACGCACTTCACGGTAACGACGAATCGGAGGCTCACATGAGCTCGCAGAACGCACTTCGGACGACGATAGCGGGTGGAGCGGCGCTGGGGCTGATCGCCGCCGGTCTGGCGCTGGGACTGCTCGGCTGCGGCGAGCGGCGCGACGGCGCCGGCTGGGGCGATGTCGGTAACCGGCGGGGCGAGCCGGCGGCGCGGCGCGGAGCGGACGCGCGCATGAACTGGTGGCGCGAAGCACGCTTCGGAATGTTCATCCACTGGGGGCTCTACGCCATCCCGGCCGGCGAATGGAAGGGCCGCACGGACCACGCCGAGTGGATCCGCCACACCGCGCAGATTCCGATCGACGAGTACGACAAGCTGGTTGGGCAGTTCAACCCGGTGAAGTTCAACGCCGACGAGTGGGTCCGCATGGCGCGTGACGCCGGCATGCGATACATCGTCATCACCAGCAAACATCACGACGGCTTCGCCCTGTTCGATTCGAAGCAGACCGACTTCGACGTCATGTCCACGCCCTTCAAGCGCGACATCCTCAAGGAACTCGCCGACGCCTGCCGCAAGCACGGCGTGCGCCTGTGCTTCTATCACTCGATCATGGACTGGCACCACCCCGACTATCTGCCGCGCCGCCCGTGGGAAGCCGCCACGCGCTCCGCCGACGGGGCCGACCTCGATCGCTACGTCGCCTACATGAAGGGCCAGCTTCGCGAGCTGCTCACGAACTACGGCCGGATCGGGGTGCTGTGGTTTGACGGCGAATGGGAGAACACCTGGACGCACGCGCGCGGCGCGGACTTGTACAACTACGTCCGCGGGCTCCAGCCCGACATCATCGTCAACAACCGCGTCGACGTCGGACGCAGCGGCATGGCCGGCATGACCAAGGACGGCAGCTTCGCCGGCGACTTCGGCACGCCCGAGCAGGAGATTCCCGCGACCGGCTTCCCCGGCGTCGACTGGGAATCGTGCATGACGATGAACGCCAACTGGGGCTACAACAAGGGCGACCGCAACTGGAAGTCCACCACCGACATCGTCCGCATGCTGGCCGACGTGACCTCGAAGGGCGGCAACCTGCTGCTGAACGTCGGCCCGCGCGCCGACGGCACTTTCCCGCCCGAAAGCGTCGAACGCCTCGCACAGGTCGGCCGCTGGATGAGCGCCAATGGCGAGTCCATTTACGGCACGCATGCCAGCCCGTTCAAATCCCTCCCGTGGGGCCGCTGCACGCAGCGCGTGCTCCAGGATTTGCGCACCCTGCTCTACCTGCACGTCTTTGACTGGCCCGCCGATGGGCGGCTCGTCGTCACGGGGATCTACAACAAGGCCAACCGTGCCTACCTCCTGTCCGACAAGCAACGTACGCCGCTGCCCGTCTCGCACACCGACGACGCGATCGTCATCGACCTTCCGCGCCAGGCGCCCGATGCCGCCGACAGCGTGGTCGTGCTTGACATCCAGGGCGATCCCGACGTGCCGGAGCCGCCGAGCATCTCCGCGTCGGCGTCGATCTTCGTCGAGTCGTTGGACGTGCGCGTCGCCTGCGACCGCAGCGACGTCGAGCTGCGCTACACGCTCGACGGCAGCCCCCCAACCGCAGAATCCTCGAAGGTCGAGCGCGCCATCCGCCTGACCGACAGCGCCACCGTCAGCGCCCGCGCCTTTCGAGCGGCCAGGCCGGTCAGCGCGATCGCCACGTCCGCTTTCAGAAAAGTGCCGCCCCGCGCCACCGAGAACGTCGCCGCGACCGTCTCGGGCGTCAGTTATGAATATTACGAGGGTCTGTGGCAGAAACTGCCCGATTTCAACGCGCTGCAGCCGGCGAAGACCGGCGTGATCGCGGGGTTCGACTTTTCGCCGCGGCAGCGCGAGGAGCGCTTTGCCTTCCGCTATCGGACGTACCTGCGCGTGCCGACGACGGGCGTCTATACATTCTATCTGACCTCTGATGATGGCAGCCGGCTGTGGATCGGCGAAGACCTCGTGGTCGATAACGACGGCTTACACGGCGCGGTCACCCGCAGTGGCGAAGCCGCGCTAGCCGCCGGCCTGCACGCCCTGACGATCGGGTTCTTCGAGCGCGACGGGGGCGACGCGCTGGCCCTTGAATTCTCCGGACCCGGCATCGACCGCCAGCGCATCCCGCCAGCATTGCTCCAGACCGTCAGCCCCAGCGCGGCGGCTGCTTCGCCAGCGCGGCGAGCGCCGTCCGATCTTCCACGCCCGACGCCGCGGCAGCTCGCCTGGCAGCAGATGGAATATCACGCGTTCGTCCACTTCGGTATGAACACGTTCACGAACCGCGAGTGGGGCGAGGGCAAGGAGGACCCAGCGCTCTTCAACCCGACCGAATTCGACGCCCGGCAGTGGGCGCAGGTTTTCAAGGACGCGGGCATGAAGCAGGTCGTGCTGAGCTGCAAGCATCACGACGGATTCTGCCTCTGGCCCAGCAAGTATACGGACCACTCCGTCAGCAGCAGCCCGTGGCGCGACGGACGCGGAGACGTGGTCCGGGAACTCTCCGACGCCTGCCGCGGGGCGGGTCTGAAGTTCGGCGTATACCTCTCCCCCTGGGATCGCCACGAGCCGTGCTACGGCGACTCGCCGCGCTACAACGAGCACTTCAAGAACCAGCTCCGCGAGCTGCTGACCGACTATGGTCCGGTCCACGAAGTGTGGTTCGACGGCGCCTGCGGCGAGGGACCGAACGGCAAGAAACAGGTCTATGACTGGCCGGGATTCGTGGAGGTGGTCCGGCAGTACGCTCCCGACGCGGTGATCTTCTCGGACGCGGGCCCGGACATCCGCTGGGTCGGCAACGAGGCCGGGTTCGCGGGCGAGACAAACTGGTCGACGCTGCGGCGCGACGAGTTCTACCCCGGCACGCCGAATCACAAGCCGCTCACCGATGGGCACGAAGACGGCGGGTACTGGGTACCGGCGGAGTGCGACGTTTCGATCCGGCCCGGCTGGTTTCATCACCCCGCTGAAGACGACAAGGTCAAATCGCTGGGCCAACTGCTGGACATCTACTATGGCTCGGTGGGGCGAAATGGCGTGCTGCTGTTGAACGTGCCGCCCGATCCGCGCGGCCGGATTCATGAGAACGATGCCGGCCGGCTGCGCGAGCTGCGTGCCGCGCTGGACGAGACCTTTCAGACGAACTTCGCCTTGGGCCACGCGCCGGCCGGCGCTGCCGATGGGGAGCACGGCCCGCGGGCCGCGACCGACGGCGACCCGGCGACGTACTGGGACCTGAGTTCGTCGGCGGACTGGGCTATCGACGTCGATCTGGATGCCCCGCAGGAATTCGACCGAATCCTGCTTCAGGAGCACACGCCGCTGGGGCAACGTGTGAAAGCGTTTGTGGTTGAGGTTTCCGACGGCTCCGGCTGGCAGGCTGTCGCGCACGGCACGACGATTGGGTACAAGCGGCTGCTGCGTATTCCGGCCGTGACCGCGGCGCGCGTCCGCGTGACGGTCCGCGACGCACTCGCTTCGCCGGCGATCAGCGAATTCGGACTCTATCGGGCGTCGGCGCGCGAGCGTTCGGCGTCGTAGCGCCGTCCGTTCCGGGGTTTGACAATTCGCGCCTGAATGGCGAAAAGTTGACCCGAGCCAAGCTCGCGTGGCGGCCGTAGGCCGAAAAAGTCGCCGGCCGCGCTGGCGAAGCAACCAGGAGACGACGATGCGTCGGTGGATTCGTGGGATTCCGGTCTGTCTGTGTGCAGTGCTGCTCGTGCCGCTGGCGCTCGGTCAGGCGTCCAAGCGCCAGGTGGGTGAGATGGTCATGGAGGACGTTCCCGAGTGGCCCGAGGCGCTGCGCGAGCGCATGTTGCAGTATCTCAACGTCCGCTCCGCGGGCGTCACCGACATCGCACCCGACGGCAGCGCCCTGCTGATCAACACGCGCTTCGGGAACGTCGGGCAGGTGCACCTGGTCCGCATGCCGATGGGTGCCCGCAAGCAGATCACGTTCTTCGACGAGCCGGTCGGCGGCGGCGGCTTCCTGCCCGGAAAGTGGAACGGCCGCAAGGTGCTGTTTTCGAAAGACCGCGGCGGGGACGAGCGCAGCCAGTATTACGTGCTCGACCTCGACAGCGGCAAACACCGCCTGTTGACCGACGGCAAATCGCGGCACTCGGGCTCGACGGTTTCGCACGACGGCCGTTGGCTGGCGTACAGCGGCACAGCGCGGAACGACAAGGACTTCGACGTCTACCTGCTCGACCTGCCGCCGGTGATCGAGGCTTCCGACTCCGCCGCCGCCGAGGCCGCGGCGAAGAGCGCGGGTAAGATGCTGTGGCAGGTAGAGGGGCAGTATTACCCGACGGAATTCAGCCCGGACGATTCGAGGCTGCTGATTCAGCACTACGTCTCGGAGCGCGAGACGCACTGGTTCATTCACGACGTGGCGTCAGGCGAGAACAAGCGGCTGACGCCGGAGACGCCGGCGCTGTACTACGGCGACGCGGCGTGGAGTGCTGATGGGAAGAGCGTGTATCTGACGAGCGACCGGGACGGCGATTTTCGCAAGCTGTATCGCGTGACGAGTGCCGACGGAAAGTGGGAGTGTCTCACGACGGACGTGAACTGGGACGTCGACGCCGTCGCGGTCGAGCCGACCGGCAAGGGCATTGCATTTGTGGTGAACGAGGATGGTTTCTCCAAACTCTACTTCGCCGGCGGCGACGGCAAGAACCGCAAGCCAGTGCCGGGGCTTCCGCTGGGCGTGATCGGCGGCATGAGCTTCGCACGGAAGGGCGGCGTGATGGCCATCACGCTCAACACCTCGCAAACGCCCAGCGACGCCTTCACCGTCGGCTATCCCGACGGCAAGCTGACGCGCTGGACCGAGAGCGAGGTCGGCGGGCTCGACACGTCGAAGTTCGTGACGCCCGAGGTGATCCGTTTCCCGACGTTCGACCAGGTCGACGGCAAGCCGCGCATGATCCCGGCGTTCTACTACAAGGCGCCGGGCAAGGGTCCGCACGCGGTCATCATCTACAACCACGGCGGGCCGGAGAGCCAGCAGCGGCCGGGCTTCACCAGTACGTTTCAATACTGGCTGCTGGAGCTGGGCATCAGCGTCATCGCGCCGAATGTGCGCGGCTCGACCGGCTACGGGCGCACGTTTCACCAGCTCGACAACGGCGTGAAACGCGAGGATTCGATCCGCGACAACGGCGCGCTGCTCGACTGGATCGCCAGGCAGCCCGAGCTGGACGCGAAGCGCGTCGCGGTCTTCGGCGGGTCGTACGGCGGATACATGGTACTCGGCTCGCTGGCGACCTACCCCGAACGCATCAAGGCGGGTGTGGACATCGTCGGCATCGCCAGCTTCATCAGCTTTCTGGAGAAGACGCCCGAATTCCGCCGGGATCTGCGGCGCGAGGAGTATGGCGACGAGCGCCAGCCCGAAGTGCGCGAGGTGCTGGCGCGGATTTCGCCGTTGCAGAATGCCGAGAAGATCAAGTCAGCCCTGTTCGTGCTGCACGGGAAGAACGACCCGCGCGTGCCGGTCAACGAGGCCGAGCAGATCGTCGCGAAGCTGCGCGAGCTGAAGCGGCCCGTGTGGTACGCGTGCGCCCTGAACGAGGGGCACGGTTTCCGGAAACGCGAAAACAGCGACCTGGCCGCGATCATGTATACGCTCTTTTTCGAGCGACACCTGCTCGGCAGTGCTCCCGGCGAGCAGCAGTAACGCAAGCCCGGCACTCGGAACTGGGGCGCTGCGACCTGTCCGATTCGCACGAGGGAATGCGACTCAACCGAGCCCCGACCATGAAGGCGACCGAGGAGGGAGCCTGAATGGAGGGGTTTCGTAGCCTCCCAGCCGAGCCCCGACTGTCAGGGAGGGGTTTCGTAGCCCAGCAGGTGTGTCAACGGAATTTGACGATCGTTCGCGCTGTGCCAGGAAACCGCTTGCTGACGCGCGCGGCTCGGTTGGCGTCCGCGCCGCTGGCTACGGCGCTTGAGTTGCGTAAGGTGCCTCCCTGATGCACCGCACCGCCTACGGACGCGGGTCGTGTGGTGCGTCGAGGGACGCACCCTACTGAGCTTCATGATCGTAGGACTCGGCGCCGTGAAGCATTGCCCGCAGGGCGTTCGGGGCGCTTGTGCGTGCGACGAGATCCACCGTGGTCGAACCCCTCCCTTACGGTCGGGGCTCGGCTGGGCACGCCGTCGTCGATCACGCGCGTCACGCTGGTGCGGCTCGGATGGTCCACGCACAGCTTCGACATGAACACGCGCTTCCTGGAGTTGCGCATGAACACGCGCTTCCTGGAGTTGCGCATGAACACGCGCTTCCTGGAGTTGCGCATGAACACGCGCTTCCTGGAGCTGGGCTTCACGTACCAGACCGCCCAGGACCGGCTCAAGGTCACCGCGCCCGCCCACGGCTTCATGGCCCCGCCGGGATACTATATGCTCTTCATCCTGAAACCTACGCCCGCACAGGACAGTCGCCCGAACGTCTGGTACCCCTCGCGCGGGCACATCGTCAGGGTCGAGATGCAGCTTTCTTAGCGGCGACGGCACCGGCATCCGCGTTTCCTCGCGGGCCAAAATCGTCCAGCTCAGGCAGCCCCGGCACCCGGCGGCTGGGGGCGTTGCCGTGCGCGACCTGCCGGTCACGTGCGGGTCCTTGACTTCGTGCGCCGGCCGAGGCATTATCTCCGATAGTGAAGGTTTGCGTCGCAATCGCGCCCGACGAGCAGACGATTCGCCGTCAGGGCGAAGGCCGTGCCTGTGAGCGTAGTGCGCCATCCGAAATGAACTGGTCGAAAGCCCTCGAAAACTCGTTCGCAGCCGCCCTCGGCACAGATCGCCGCGCGCGGCGGTGCGTCACGCCCGAGATTCCTCCACGATGAGCTGCCCGTTTTTCTCCCAATCGACCGACACACGATGAGGGCGGCCTTCACATGGTGAAGGTGCGTCTGCCCGACGGCAAGGTGCGCGAGCACCCCGACGGCGTGACGGCGGCCGAGGCTGTCCGCGCCATCGGTCCCGGTCTGGCGCGCGACGCGCTCGCCGCCCAGGTCGACGGCCGCACGGTCGACCTGGCCGCGCGGCTGCCGTCCGGCGAGGTCGAGTTTCGCGTCCTGACGCCCAAGGCCGACGACCCCGCCGCCCTCGAGGTGATGCGGCACAGCGCCGCGCACGTCATGGCCGAGGCGATCTGCTCGCTCTGGCCGGAAACCAAGCTGGTCTACGGGCCACCGGTCGAGAACGGCTTCTACTACGACATCGATCTCAAACACGCGATCTCGCCGGAGGAATTCGAGCGGATCGAGTCGCGCATGGCCGAGATCGTGAAAGAGGATCGGCCGTTCACGCGCTACGAGCTGCCGCGCGGCGAGGCGATGACGAAGTTGGAGCGCGAGGGAAACCCATACAAGCTCGACAACGCCGAGCGGGCCGAAGGCGACGCGCTGAGCTTTTACGTGACCGGCACGCGCGACAGCGGCTGCTGGGAAGACCTCTGCCGCGGCCCGCACGTGCCGAGCAGCGGCCGCATCGGCGCTTACAAGATCATGCAGGTGGCTGGCGCGTATCACCACGGCGACGCCTCCAAAGCGATGTTGCAGCGCGTCTATGGCACGGCGTGGCCGTCGAAAAAGGAGCTGGACGCCTATCTGAACCAGCTCGAAGAAGCCCGCAAGCGCGATCATCGTCGGCTCGGGCCTGAGCTGGGGCTGTTCGCGCTCGATCCGCTGGTGGGCTCGGGGCTGGCGCTGTGGAAGCCGAAGGGCGCGATCCTGCGGCACACGCTCGAAGTGTTCATTCGCGAAGAGCTGCTGCGCCGCGGCTACCAGCCGGTCTACACGCCGCACATCGGCAAGCTCGATCTCTACCGGACGAGCGGGCATTTTCCGTATTACAAGGACAGCCAGTTTCCGCCGCTGTACGAGTCGGAGCGGGCGCGGCTGCTGAACGCGCTGTGGGAGATCGCGCGGGCCTCGAACAGCGACCGGGCTGGTGCCGAGGAGCTGGCGTTGTTCAGCCGCATCGCCGCCGACCACGCCGACCTGCGGCAGGTCGGCTACCCGGCCGATCTGCCGATGGAGGACCGTCTGCGGCGGATTCGTGGTTGGTTGCAGCAGGAGGACGGCTATCTGCTGCGGCCGATGAACTGCCCTCACCACATCCGGATTTATCAGTCCGACGTGCGGAGCTATCGCGACCTGCCGGTGCGCCTGGCCGAGTTCGGCACGGTCTACCGCTATGAGCAGTCGGGCGAGATCGGCGGGCTGACGCGCGTCCGCGGCATGACGCAGGACGACGCGCACATTTTCTGCACGCCGGAGCAGTTGCACGACGAGCTGGCGGGCTGCGTTGACATGGCGCGGCACGCGCTGAACGTGGTGGGTCTGACGGATTACCGGGTGCGGGCCAGCCTGCGCGACGGGGGCGATAAGTACGTCGGCTCGAAGGAGAACTGGGACCTGGCCGAGGCGGCAATCCTGGACGTCGTGCAGCACTCGGGCATGAACTGGTTCGTCGGGCGCGGCGAGGCGGCGTTTTACGGGCCGAAGATCGACTTTCTGGTGAAGGACTGCATCGGCCGCGAGTGGCAGCTCGGCACGGTTCAGTGCGACTACAACCTGCCGGAGCGCTTCGAGCTGAAGTACATCGGGGCTGATAATCACGAGCATCGCCCGGTGATGGTGCATCGCGCCCCGCTCGGTAGCCTGGAGCGCTTCGTCGGGATTCTGATCGAGCACTTCGCCGGGGCGTTTCCGCTCTGGCTGGCGCCGGTGCAGGTGCGGGTGATTACGGTCAGCGAGAAATCGCGCGACTACGCCCGCGAAGTGTTGCGGACCGTGCAGAAGGGCCTGCGGGCCGAATTCGACGACGGCGACGAGCGGATCGGCAACAAGATCCGCATGGCCGCCCACATGAAGATCCCGTATCTGCTGATCATCGGCGAACAGGAAGTCGCCAACCGCACGGTCAGCATCCGCACACGCGACGGCCGGCAGCTCGGAAGCTGCACGGTGGCCGAATTCATGGCGGCCTGCGCGGACGAAATCGTCAAACGCGGCGTCTAGCCGCCGGCGCCCGCGGGCGCCGCAACAGTGAAAGGTAGGTCGACGCATCTCACAGAATCTCCGCTGCAACGAGCAGATTCGCATCTCGCCCATTCGCGTGATCGACGCGCTGAACAACCAGCTCGGAATCATGGCGACCGGCGAGGCCCTGCGCCGGGCGCGCGAAGCGGGCCTTGACCTGGTGGAAGTAGCGCCGATGGACCGCCCGCCGGTCTGCCGCATCATGGACTACGGCAAGTGGAAGTACCAACTCAAGAAAAAGCAGAAGAAGCACCACGAGCAGCAACTGAAGGAGATCCGCCTGCGGCCGCGGACCGACGATCACGATCGTGAGATCAAGGTCAAACACGCGCTGGACTTTCTCCGTAAGGGGGACAAAGTCCAGTTCACGATGGTGTTCCGCGGGCGCGAGCGGTCGCACCGCGAGATCGGGCAGGAGTTCTTCAACGACATCCTGACCGACATCGGTGCCTACGTGAAAGTCGAGCGCCCGCCGCTGATGGAGGGCCGCAACCTGATCATGATCGTCGCGCCGAACAAGGCCGCGCTCGACAAACTGCCTGCCAGCGCCGCCGCCGCGCCGCCGGCCACAGGCGCAACGGCTGCGGCGGGAGGCGCGCCGGCCGTGAGGACTGCGGCAGTGTCTGATCCGGCGCCGGGTGCGGCGACGGCCGCCCCGTCGGCCGGCTCCGCGGCGGTGGCCGCTTCATCCAGTGTTTCGGCGGCGGTGGCCGCCAATCCGAGTACCGGCGGCGCAGCGCCTGGGCCGACGGCTCCACAGGCGTAACGCCGCGGGGGATGGGGATGGTCGACCTGCCCGCGATTGCATTCGTCGGCCTGGGGATCATGGGCCGTCCGATGGCCGGCCACCTGCTGCACGCGGGCTATCCGCTCCATGTGTTTTCACGGACGCGTTCCAAGGCCGAGACGCTGCTCGCGGCGGGGGCGACGTGGTTTGATTCGCCCGCGGCCTGCGCCGCGGGTGCCGACGTGCTGATCACCTGCGTCACCGACACCCCGGACGTGCTCGACGTGCTGTTCGGCGTGAACGGCGCCGCCGGTTCGCTGTCGCGCGGAAGCTGTGTTGTGGACACTTCGACGATCGCTCCGTCCGGGGCGCGGCAATGCACCGAGCGGCTTTCCGCTGCGGGTGTCGATTTTCTGGACGCGCCGGTCACCGGCGGCGAGATCGGCGCGCAGAACGCGACGTTGACGATCATGGTGGGCGGTCCGGGGGCGGCGTTTGAGCGCGTGCGCCCGATTCTGGCGACGCTCGGGAAGACGGTGGTTCACGTCGGTCCGTCGGGCGCCGGGCAGGCGCTGAAAGCCTGCAATCAGATTCTCTGTGCGCTCAACATGATCGGCGTCTGCGAAGCGCTCATGCTGGCGCGCGAGGCGGGGCTCGACGCGCGGCAGGCGATCGAGACGCTTGCGGGCGGCGCCGGCGGCTCGTGGGCCTGGACGAATCTCGCAGCGCGCCTCGCCGGCGGCGACCTGAATCCGGCATTCATGATTCGGCTGATGCAAAAGGACCTGCGGATTGTTCAGGAACTGGCGCAGCAGGAGGGAATCCCGCTGCCGGGCACGGCGCTGGCGCAGCAGCTTTTCCGCGCGGTCGAGGCGGTTGCGGGCGGCGGCGCGCTGGGCACGCAGGCAATGATTTTGGCGTATGAGCGAATGCGGGGCCTGTCGCTCGCCGGGCACTGACGCGCACTTCGGTTCGTGGTGGGGGGGGGGGGGGCGTTATCGGACGCGGCCCCCGCCGGCATTGGGTCAGTTTTCTGTTCTCAGTACAATCTTGAACGGCGAGTGTCGATAACATGATCAGGATGATTGCGCGCGCCATTGCCCTCGGCGTCTCGCTGCTGGTTGTGCTGCCTGCCGGTGCACAAACCGGCCGCGTGCTGCGCGCCGATCGCTACACGCTCGAGCCCGTGAGCTTCGTCCGCCTGTCTTTGGGGGAGTCCGCGGCACCGGGGACGCCGGCGCTGGGCTGGCCCGCAGACGACGTGGAATTGGTGTTTGTGCGTTCCGCCGGCCGCCAGGAGAACATTCACTCTGTGCGGACAGACCGCCGCGACCCGCAGGCGGCCAATATTCGGCTGGAACAGCCGGGCGCGTACGTGCTCGGCTTCGAGTCGCTGCCGCGCGAGGTGCTGGCTTCAGACGGTTCGGGCGGTGAGGCTGCGGGGGCGCCGGCGACCCCGCCGCGGAAGCTGCGACACGTTGACGCCTCGAAAGTGATCGTACGGGCCGGGGCTCTGCGGGATCACTCCCCGGTGGTGATGTCGCGCGCCGGGCAGTTCGCCGAGATTCGCCTGATGGCGGACCCGACCGCGGCTGGGCCGGGCAGCGACGTTCCCGTTCGGCTCTACTTCGCCGACGGAAAGGCCACAGGAACCGAACTGCGCGCGGTGTGCTGGCGCAGCGGGCGTGAGATGAAGCTGACGAGCGACGCTGAGGGCGTCGCGACTGTAGCGTTGGATGAAGCGGGGATTTGGACGATCGAATTCCGCCATGCGGCTCCCGACCGCGAGAATCCGGGTGGTCCGTGGCTGTCGGCGCGGGCCTCAGTCACGTTCGAGGTTCCGGCCGGGGGTGGCCGATGACGCCGCGGCGCCACTGGCGGCACGCCATCGCCGCCGCGGCGGCAGTGTTGTGCCCAAGTGTGGCGGCGCCCGCCGGACCGGATTGGCAGGAGCTGGGGCCGGCGCCAGTGTTGAACGGTCAGTTCACCGGCCGCGTCGCGGCGATCGCGTGCAGCCTGATCGACCCTGACCTGATATTCGTCGGCGGCGCCGACGGCGGCGTGTGGCGCTCGACTGACGGCGGCGCGACGTGGCAGGCACTCACCGACCAGATGCCCAGCAGCGCGATCGGCGCGCTGGCCATCGACCCGAGCGATGACCGCGTCATCTACGCCGGCACTGGCGAGGCCAACTTCGCCAACCACAGCCGCTACGGCCTGGGCGTGATGAAATCCACCGACCGGGGCGACTCGTGGACGCTGTTGGCGCGCGAGACGTTCGCCGGCCGTTGCATCTCGCGGATCGCGATCAGCCCTGCTCATCCGAACACGCTCTACGCGGGCGTGACGCGGGCCGGCGGATTCCCGGCGATGGCCGCCGCCAAGGGCCACCCGCAGGCCGAAGGGCCGCTCGGCGTGTTCCGCTCGGACGATGGCGGCGTGACGTGGACGCGGCTGCCCGGCCTGCCGGACCTGTGCGCCACCGACGTCGCGATCGACCCGCAGAATCCAGGTGTGATCTACGCCGCCGTCGGGCACATATTCGGTTCTCCGGACAACGGCATCTACAGGTCGGGCGATGGCGGCTGGACCTGGACGAAGCTGTCGGGCGGGCTTCCCGCCGGTACGTACGGCCGCATCAGCGTCTGCGTCGCACCCAGCAACCCGGACCGTCTCTACGCCCTCATCACCGAACCGGCCGACGCCGCGGGCGGTGATGCCCAGCGGCTGGCCGCGGTCCGCAGCGACGACGCGGGCGCCACCTGGTCGCTGATCGTCACGCCCGCCGGTTTGCAGGCGAGCTATGGCTGGTATCTTTCGGTCGTCTCGGTCCACCCTCAGAACGCCGACACCGTCTTCATCGGCGGGTTGAATCTCCTCCGGTCGGTGGATGGCGGCACGACGCTGCGCAAGGTCACGCCGCCGCACGTCGATCTCCACGTTGTAACCTGGGACGCGGCGGGGCGCGTGCTGGCGGGCGACGACGGTGGTGTACACCGCTCGGCCGATCTGGGGCTGAGCTGGGAGGCGTTGAACGACGGACTGGGGCTGACGCAGATGTACGCCGGGCTGTCGATTCATCCCGCCGATCCGCACGTCGTTTTCGCCGGCCTGCAGGACAACGGCACCGTGCGGCGCAGCGATCCCACGCGGCAGTGGGAGCAGGTCTATGGCGGGGACGGCGGATGGACACAGGTGAATCCGGCGGCGCCGCAGACGGTGTACGTCGAGTTTCAGGGCACGCGCAACGTCTTCCGTTCGCTCGACGGCGGCGAGACGTTCAAGGCCGCTTCGAGCGGCATCGACGGAACGGACCGAAACTGCTTTCTGCCGCCCTATCTGATCGATCCGGCCGATCCCAACCGCATGTACTTCGCGACGCACCGGGTCTACCGTAGCGGCAACGGCGGGCAGAGCTGGACGGCCGCGAGCGGCGACCTGACGAACGGCGCGGGCGCGATCCGGGCACTGGCCATTGCGCCGTCCAACCCGCAAACGCTGTACGCCGCCACCAATGACGGAAACGTGCTCGTCTCGTTCGACGAGGGCTCGACGTTTACGCGCGTTTCGAGCGCCAACCCCGGCTGGCCGAGGGTGACGCGTGAGCTGTGCGCTGACCCGCTCGAGGAATTTACAATCTACGTGGCCGGCGCGGTATTCGGACAACCGCACGTGCGCCGCTCGCGCGACGCCGGACAGACGTGGGAGACGCTCGACGGCGACCTGCCCGACGTGCCCGTGAATGTGATCGCGGTGGATCGGCGCGGGGCGGTGCCGACGATCTACGCCGGCTCCGACGCCGGCGTGTACCGCTCGGTCGACGATGGCGACTCCTGGCACCTCTATGGACCGGGTCCGGGCGCGGGCGGTTCGGGCCGTCTGCCCAACGCGCCGGTCGTGGACATTCGGCTCGATCTCCGGCTGGAGCGCATGGTGGTCGCGACGCAGGGCCGCGGTGCGTGGAGCGCGCGGATCGCCATTCCCGGCGACATGAACGGCGACGGCGCGGTCAACGGGTTTGACATCGATCCGCTCGTGCTTGCCATGACCGACCCCGAAGCTTTCGCGGCGAACTACCCGGACGTCGACCCCAGCCTGGCGGGCGATCTCAACGGCGACGGCAAGCTCGAGTTCTTTGACGTGGATCGATTCGTCGCGCTGCTGGGCGGCTGAGCGTGCCACGGCGACAGGCCAAGGTCCCGACCGCGGCTTCGCCGGGAGACTCGTCGCCGGCGAAGGCTCCGCTCTCGCGCGGCCGCAAGTGGTATCGACGGATCAAGTGGAGCGTTCGAATCGTCGGCGTCGGGGTGCTGATCGCGGTGTACTTCGTGGGCTGCGACGATCGCTTCTACCTCCCCAGCCGCACGCTGGAGCTGACGCCGGCCGATCTGAACCTGCGCTACGAAGACGCGTATTTCTCGACCACCGACGGCGTCCGGCTGCACGGCTGGTTTCTACCGGCCCGCGACACGCCGCGTGGCACCGTGCTGCACTTTCATGGCAACGCCGCGAACATCAGCAATCACGTCCTGCAGGTCGAGTGGCTGCCCGATCGCGCCTACAACCTGCTGGTCTTTGACTACCGCGGCTACGGCATCTCGGAGGGCAAGCCGACGCGCGCCGGCACCGTCCGCGACGGTCACGCCGCCCTGGACTATCTACTGACTCGTCCCGACGTGGATCGGCGGCGGATTTTCGCCTTCGGGCAGTCGCTGGGCGGAGCCGTGGCGATTGCGGTGGCCGCCGAGCGCCAGGAGATCGCCGCGGTGGCCGTCGAGTCGCCGTTCTGCACGTATCGCGGCATCGCGGCGCGGCATCTGGCCCGCGCGATGCTGCCGAACGTCGTGGCGCGCTCACTGGCGGCGGCGCTGATCTCGCACGGACACGAGCCGATCGAGCTGATCGGACGCATTGCGCCGCGCCCGCTCCTGATCGTCGGCGCGGGCGATGACGCCATCTGCTTCGTCGATTTCAGCCGCGAACTGTTCGAGGCCGCCGGAGAGCCGCGCGAACTGTGGATCGCCGACGGCGTGGGGCACTTCGGCGTGCTGGAAGGCTATCCCCGGCAGATGATGGATCGCCTCGTTGCCTGTTTTGAGCGCACCCGCTGACCGTGAGAACACAGCGGCATGCCACGAAACCTGGCATGCCGCTGTGTTCGATCGGCCGAGCCCATCCGGCCTGATTTCCATGCCCCGATCCGGCCGCGGATGCTACTTTACAAGAGCGCGGCGGACGAAATGATACGGACTGGTGGCGGTGCCGGGCGTATACTTGAGCGCCTCGGCATTCGGCAGACTGCCCTCGCGCAGCTTCTGCCGCGGCGTGGTCTCCACAGCGTCGAGCACGCCGCCCGACTGCTCGCCGGCGAGCGTGCCATACACGCGGACGGCGAAGTTCGGATTGATGAAGATGTCTTCGCGCGTGACGCGCTGCCAGCCGGATTCGCCATTCAGCCTAATCCAGGAATACCCGTCGCCATTGGGGGCATTGGCGGCCCAGTACGTCTCGAATTCCATGTTGCCGCGATAGGAAATGCCATAGCGGCCGGCAGCGAGGGTGATGGGCTGCTCGAGAACGAGCAGCGTCCAGCCTTCGCGTGTGCCGGTGTGGCGCTCGAAACGCAGCGAGTGCGCCAATACGCCGGGCGAATCCTGACTGGTGCCGACATAGATGTCGACGATCCGGTCGGTCTGCGAATTGGGCGAGAGGGCGTAGACGGAGATAGCGGTGACGGTCGTGTCGCTCCTGATTTCGATGGGACGGATGTTGCTGACAGCCAGATTGTCGAGCGGATCGAGCACCTGCCAGACGCTCATCAGCACGACGCTCCCGTCGGAGGTGGTGAGCGGCTCGCCGGAATCGTAGACAATTCCGGGCTTGCCTGCTGAGGTCAGCGCGCATACCAATGCCGCAACCAGCGTGGTCATGAATCTCTCCTTTTGTCTTTTTTCAACTGCGAAAGAACGCCCCAACTTCGGCATACCCCGGGGCGACCGGACGACGTGCTCTCTTCGGCCGACAATTCCGCTGAGCACCTTATAACCGGGTTGGGCCGAGATTAACAAGCGGCTCAGCATCAGAATCGCGAAAAATATTTGACTTTGGACCGAATGTGGTGGATACTTCAGTTGCTCTCTTCCGCGATTCCAGTTCTCGCCTTGGCCGACATTACTCGGGTCCGCGCCCTGTATTCTCACGTTTCGGAGGAGACATCGTGCATTTCAGACGCATCTCAGTCTTTACGTGCGCCCTTACGGTTCTCACATGCGCAACCGCGATCGCGGGTGAGCAGGTCGGCCCGGTAGCCGTTCCGCCCAGGTTTGACGACCCGCCGCTCGAGCTGATCCCCGGCTTGCCGGCCGGCGCGCACTGCGAGTGGGCCGAGCCGATCGACATTCCGCCGATGGGACTCGGTTTGCCCGACGGCGCCGAGAATCCCGAAGGCCGCCACATTCCGCGCTTCGTCGAACCGCCGCGCGAGATCGAAGTGCTCGGCGCGCCGGCACCCGTCGAGCAGGATTCATCGGCGTTCGGCGAGCCGCTGACGCCGGCGACCATTCACAGCTTCATCGGGCTGAACAAGTCCGACACGTCGGAGTACGACCCGCCGGACTGCGACGTGGCGGTGGGTCATCATCACGTGGTTGAGGTTGTGAACGATGATTTCCGCGTGTACGACAAGTGCGGGACGCAAGTCCTGACTTTCGACATCAACACATACCTCGGCGACAGCCGCTTCATTTTCGATCCGAAGGTGATTTACGACCCGTGGCACAATCGCTTCGTCATGCTGTGGATCGAGCAGGACAGCTCGCCGCAGGAATCCGAGACGATCTTTATCATCAGCAAAGACAGCACTGGCTTTCAGAACGGCGCCTGGGTCTACAAAGTGGGCGCGATCAAGGATGCCGGAACCGGCAACGCGAGCTGGGCGGATTACTGCGACCTCGGCTACAGCCCCAACGGCGTGCATTGCTCGGGCAACTGGTTCCGCTTTGCCGGCGGGTACCGCTACGGCGTGACGCGCAGCTTCCGCAAGGCGGAAATGTACAGCGGCATGGCCACACCGTTTGTGGACTTCGTCAATCTGACGAACGCCGATGGCACGGTCATTACGCCGCGCTCGGCCCGCATGCAGTCAACGTCGGGCACGAGCGTGGAGATGTACTTCGTCGGCGATCGCGGCGCCGGCGGGACGGAAGTCTCGTTGTTCAAGCTGACCGACCCGTGGGGCGCGCCCTCCATGTCGCGCACGAACCTGACGGTCGGCGCGTACGCATCGCCGCCGGCGGTGGCGCAGCCGAGCGGATCGACGATCTCGGTGCTCGACACGCGCCTGCTGTTCTGCACGTTGGGACTCAACCAGGTGCTGGGTGGGAACCCGACGCTGTACACGGGCTTGTCGGTGGCGGCCGGCCCATCGAACGGCATCCGGCGGATCATCCTCGATCCGGCCACGAACACGATTGAATTCGACGTTTCGCTGGTCGGCACGGGCACGCAGGATTACTTCATGCCGGCGCCGGCCGTTGATTACTCCGGCCGCTCGCAGTGGGTCTTTGGCCGCGTGAGCGATACCGAGTTCATGTCGGTTCGCTATAACGACGTCACCGAAGGACCGGCGGGCACGCACACCACCGAAGGCTCCCTCCAGTTGAAGGGCGGCGACGCCAATTACACCGGCTTTGCCCGCTGGGGCGATTACTTCGGCGCGGTGATGGACTGGGGCGACTACTGGTTCGGCACGCCGGGCGCTTTGGCCGCACGCCTGTGGATGGTCGGCGAATATGCCCGCACCGGCGGCACGTGGGGTACCTGGATCGGCTTTGCGACCGACTCGGCCCGCGGCGTGCTGAACGTCAGCCCGGCCGGGGCGCAGGCGATCGTCGGTCCGCAGGGCGGCCCGTTTGTGCCGGCCAGCGTCGTCTATTCCCTGACCAATTCCGGAAGCGTCGGCCTGACCTGGCGCCTGACCGGTGTGCCAAGCTGGCTGACGGCAAGTGCCACGACGGGCGATCTGTACACCAATGATTCGGTCACGGTCTCCACGAACGCCACGACGAACGGTCTGGCGCCTGGAGCCTACGCGGCGAACCTGGTCTTCACCGATTGCTACACGGGCGGAGCGGTGCTGACGCGCGTCATCAACCTGACGGTGCAGACCAAGGCGAATCTGAGCGTCAGCCCGGCGACCAGTTTCACCAGCAGCGGACCGCAGGGTGGTCCGTTCGTGCCGGCCAGCAAGGTCTACACGCTGACCAACACCGGCCAGCAGGCGATGAACTGGACCGCCAGCGACAACGTCGCCTGGGCCACGACGTCGCCCGCGAACGGCGCGCTGGGCGGCGGCGCGAGCACCAACGTCACCGTCTCGCTGAATGCGGCGGCGAACGCGCTGGTGCCCGGTGTCTACAACGGCACCGCCTCGTTCACCAACGCCACCAACGGCCTGGGTAACACCAGCCGCGCGCTGCAATTGACCGTCACCTCGGCGTGTGTGCCCTGCGACACCAATTGCGACGGCAGCGTGAACGGCTTCGACGTCGACTCCTTCACCGGATTGCTCACCGGGTCGGGAACGCCCTGCTCGTCGTGTGCCGGCGATGTGAACGGCGACGGCAGCGTCAACGGCTTCGACGTTGACGGGTTCGTCGCGGCCCTGACCGGAGGCTCGTGCTGATGCCTGAGTCGCGCGGCTGACGGATTTCCGCGCGAATTGCAGTAGACGTTCATAAGGCACGAGCCCGCATCACGCGGGCTCGTGCTCTTTCTCAACCCGCCTGCAACGCGCGGCGCGCGTGCGACACACCCCCTGCGCTGTGCGCTCGCGACGGTACAATCCACGTCGGCGTGCAGGAGATGTCGGCCGGAGGGCTCGTACGTGGAATCGCCAAGTGGGTCGTTGTCGTTGCACGCCGCTGCGGAGCGGCCGGAACCGCCGAGGCGGGGCGGATTGCGCCAGGCGGCCTTCCGCTTCGCCTGCGTCTACCTCGTCGTCTACAGCCTTCCATTCCCGCTGACCGAGATTCCCTACGCCCAGCCCATTCTCACGGCCTATCAGGAGTGGTGGCAGCAGCTCGTGCCATGGGTCGGTAAGCACATCCTGCAGCTTCCGACCGACATCACGATTTTCACGAACGGCAGCGGCGACACGACGTTCGACTACGTGAAGGTGCTCTGCTTCGCCGTGCTGGCACTTGTCGTCGCGGCGCTCTGGTCGTTGATCGATCGCCGCCGGCGCGAGCATCGCGTCCTGCACGAGTGCGTCCGGATTTACGTCCGCTTCGTGCTGGCGTTCACCATGTTCGGCTACGGGCTGGTGAAGGTCATCAAGCTCCAGTTTCCGTCGCCGGGGCTCGACCGGCTCACGCAGCCCTACGGCGACTCCTCGCCGATGGGTTTGCTGTGGACGTTCATGGGCTACTCGACGGCGTACTGCTTCTTCGCCGGCGCGATGGAGCTGCTGGGTGGGCTGCTGCTGATTCCACGCAAGACCGTCACGCTGGGCGCACTGGTCGTCTCGGCCGTGATGTCAAACATCGTGATGATGAACTTCTGCTTCGACGTGCCGGTGAAGCTCTACTCGCTGCATCTGCTGGCGATGGCCGTTTTCCTGACACTGCCCGACGCCGGCCGGCTCTGGAGCTTCTTCGTGCTCGACCGGCCCGTGCCCGCTGCGCAGCGGCGGCTGTTTCAGCGCCGCTGGCTGAATGTCAGCACAGGCGTGCTCAAGACACTCATCATCGGCTTGGCACTCTGGCAGCTCGTGAGCGGCCTGCTCGGCGGCGGACCGATGGGCATGGGGGCCGAATCGCCGCTCTACGGCCTCTACCAGGTGGATGGTTTCTCACACGAGACGCCGGCCAGCCAGCCGGCCAGCGGACCGACAACCGCCCGCGAACCCGCCCGCTGGCGTCGCGTGGCGTTCGAGCGCTATCCGGTCATGATCATCCGCCTCTCCGACGATTCACGGATGCGCTACATGGTCGCCGTCGACGAGGCCGCCGCCACGGTTACGCTGACCGACATGACCAACCGCGACACGCCGGCCGGCGTCCTGAACTACCAGCGCGACGGCGACGGCAAGCTGCTGCTGGAAGGCACGCTCCGCGGCCGGGCGCTGCGCGCCGTGCTGTCGCGGCAGGACCCGTCGACATTCCTGCTCATGAACCGCGGGTTTCACTGGATCAATGAGTATCCGTTCAACCGCTGAAAACCGGTCGCGGTCCGGAGCTAACATCCATGATATGAGCGACCGCGGACCGATCCTGTTCTACGACGGCGATTGCGGGCTCTGTGCCCGTTCCGTCCGCTGGTGCCTGCGGCACGACCGCGCCGGGCGGCTGCGCTATGCTCCGCTCCAGGGCGCCACCTACGCTCAGTTGGCGACCGCGGACAAACCCGCCCAGCTCGAGTCGATGGTCGTCGTCGACGCCGCCGGCATGCACCTGCGCGGCGACGCCGTCCTCGCGCTGCTGGCGCACGTCGGCGGCGTGTGGGGCGTTCTCGCGGCGGTCGGGCGCGTCATTCCCAGATTCGTTCGCGACGCTGCCTATCGTTTCATCGCCGCGCGCCGCCTGCGCTGGTTCGGCCACGCCAGAGACTGCCCGCTGCCGCGCGCCGAATGGCGGGCGCGCTTCATGCCCTGACGGGAGTCGGACGGTCGAAGCCACGCGTGTGGTGAGAGCACCTGCCCCGGCCGCACTCCCGCCACCCCGAACTGCACTCTGCTTGCGCAGCGGCGCTCAGGCCCGGAGCGTCGTCCATCCAGTGCAAGTTGTTCGGAGCGCTGCCGCTGCTCGTCGAAGTCGGTTAGCGACGTTCAGCGGCGGGAAAGGGGCAGTTGCCCCCAACGGAGCTTGTTACGCAGCGCGTGCCACTCGGAGTGCCGCGGGTTGTGAACCAGCAGGAAGTCCGCCGCGAAGCGCGTCAGGATGATCGTGTCGCCGGCGGCGAACGGTCGCGAGATGCGCCCGTCGATGACGGCCGTCGTGCCCTCGTTGGCACGCGGGACGGTGACGACCAGTCGGCGATCCACGGACATCGTCAGCGGGCGAAAGGTCAGCGCGTGCGGGCAGATCGGCGTCAGGATGACTGAGCGGGCGGTCGGCTCGAGGATCGGGCCGCCGGCCGAGAGATTGTGGGCCGTCGAGCCGGAGGGCGTCGCGATGATCAGACCGTCGGCCATCATTCGCGAGACTTCGTGATCGTCGGCGTGCACCGCGATCTCGATCATGCGGAACGGCGCGCCGGCATGGATCACGCAGTCGTTCACCGCCGGGGCGCGGAAATTCTCGCCGTCGGTCCGGCGGACCTGCACGTCGAGCATGATGCGCCGGGTGAGCGGGAGGCGCTCGCCGAAGAGGAAGGCGCCGTTTGTTTCGAGTTGCTCGACGGTGAAATCGGCGAGGAAACCGAGTTTGCCCAGGTTGACACCGACGATCGGTGCCTGCCGCAGGCCGAGGCCGTGAACGACGGAGATGAGCGTACCGTCGCCGCCCAGGACGAAGACGAGATCGGGGTGCTGCTCGATGATGGGGTTAGCATCGGTTCCGAGGCCGGCGTAGACGACGTCGGCCTGTTTGCGGAGCCAGGAGTCGAGACGAGGAAGGACCTCGTGAGCACCGACGCGCGGATCGGGTGAACCCAGGATGGCGGCGCGTCGCCTCGACATGCCTTGATCGGCCATGAAACGTCTATCCCGCGGGTGAAGATGCCGTCTTCGGCTGCGGCGACTATACTCCGCGAAAGCGGATTTGCGAAGTGCGACCGCGGAGCGACAGGAGCGGCGGAACCATGCCCGAACTGGACGTATGCGACTTTTTCAACGTCCGTGAGCTGCTGAGCGACGACGAGCGGCAGATTCAGGACACCATCGCGCGCTTTGTGGACGAGCGCGTGCTGCCGATCATCGGCGAGTGCTTCGAGCACGAGCGCTTTCCGAGCGAGCTGATTCCCGAGCTGGCCGAGCTGGGCGTGTTGGGCTGCACGCTGGAGGGCTACGGCTGCGCGGGGCTGAACAACGTCTGCTATGGGCTGATCATGCAGGAGCTGGAGCGCGGCGACAGCGGCATCCGCAGCTTCTGCTCGGTGCAGAGCAGCCTATGCATGTGGCCCATCTACACGTATGGCAGCGAAGAGCAGAAGAAGCGCTGGCTGCCGGAAATGGCGGCGGGGCGCAAAATCGGCTGCTTCGGGCTGACCGAGCCCGACGGCGGCAGCGACGCCGGCGCGATGAAGACGCACGCCGTGCGGAAGGGCGGCGACTGGGTGATCAACGGGGCCAAGATGTGGATCACCAGCGGGACGGTCGGGGACATCGCGGTGGTTTGGGCCAAGACGGACGACGGCGTCCGCGGGTTTCTGGTCGAGAAGGGCACGCCGGGATACACGGCGCGCGACATTCCGCACAAGATGTCGCTGCGGGCGTCGGTGACGTCGGAGCTGTTTTTCGACAACGTGCGCGTGCCGGAGAGCGCCCGGCTGCCGAAGGCTGAGGGTCTGGTGGCGCCGCTGAGCTGTCTGACGCAGGCGCGGTATGGCATCGCGTGGGGTGCGATCGGGGCGGCGCAGGCCTGTTTTGACGAAGCCCGCAAGTTCGCGCAGGAGCGGATTCTGTTCGGAAGGCCGCTGATTCACACGCAGACAATGCAAATACGACTGGCCGACATGCAGCGCCGGATCACGCTGGGGCGCTTGCTGGCGTACCGGCTGGCGCGGCTGAAGGACCAGGGCAAGCTGCATCATGCACAGGTCTCGATGGCCAAGTGGAACAACGTGCGGATGGGGCTCGACGTGGCCCGTGAGGCCCGCGACATCCTGGGTGCCGGCGGCATCTCGACCGAGTGCGCGCCGATCCGGCACATGCTGAATCTCGAAAGTGTGATCACCTACGAGGGCACCGAGACGATTCACCAGTTGATCGTGGGGCGCGAGATTGCCGGGGGTGTCGCGGCGTTTTGAGGGGTGGGGGGCTGAGGAGCGATGGGATGCGTTTCCGCGTCAACACAGCCGGGGGCGGCAGTGCTACATCAGCGGGGCACATTGCGCGATCTTTGCGCGCCGCATACGATCGCGCGGCGTGGGCACCATAGGATGTCAGCCGTGGCGTGGCATTCTCGGCATTCTCGGCCGATTGCATGAGCGGGCGGCATGGAGTACGTATATGCGACGGCTGCGCGAGCGCCCTGAAACCATGGAGGGGCTGTGATGCGGATCGCGTATGGCGTGATGGGCTACGGGCGTGGACACGCGACGCGCGCGCTGTCCGTGCTCTCCGACCTGGCGAAAAACCACGAGATCAAGATTTTCGCCGGGGGCGACGCGTTCGCCTCGCTGTGGCCCGATTGGCCGGCGGTCCGGATTCCGACGCTGGGCTATATCTACGGCCGGCGGTCCAAGACGCGCTCGACGTGGCAGACGCTGAAGCGCAATCTTCCGGCCGTCCTGGACGTGATGCTGCACGGGCCGGCGTTCGAGATGATCTGCAACGAGATTCGCGACTTCCGGCCCGACGTGATCATTTCCGACGCGGAAGCCTGGACCAGCCGCGCAGCTCGCGCGCTCAATATTCCGCTGATCAGCTTCGATCACTTCGGGATCATGGTGCACTGCCGGGCGCGGCCGCCGTGGCATCAGTGGCTCGGGCATCGCATCGATTCAGCGGTGTACCGGGCGCTGCTGGGGCGTCCGGACCGCGTGGTGGTCTCAAGCTTTTACCATCTGCCGCCGCGGCGAGCCGGCGTGGTGATGGTGGGGCCGCTGCTGCGCGACGAGGTCTGCCGGACCGCGGCCCGCGAGGGCGATCACCTGCTCGTCTATCTGAACAAGGGGATGCACCAGTTTACGCCGCGGATCGAGGGTGTGCTGCGCGGCGCGCCGCATCCGGTTGTGCTGTACGGCACGGAGCGGCGGGATGTGAGCGGGAACATCTCGTTCCGACCGGCGAGCAACCTGCCGTTCGTCGAGGACCTGGCAAGCTGCCGGGCGGTGATCAGCACGGCGGGCAATCAACTGGTCGGTGAGGCGATTCACTTCGGAAAACCGTTGCTGGTGATGCCCGAGGCGTGCGTCGAGCAGCGGCTGAACGCGGCCGCGGTCGCGCGGATGGGGATCGGCGTGTCCTGCTCGCTGCGCGGGCTGACGCCGGCGCGACTGGTGGACTTTCTGTCGCGGCGCGACGAGTTCGTCCGCTGCATGCAGCGCTTCCGACGCGACGGGCGGCGTGAAGCGGTCGAGGCGCTGCAGACGGCGATTCAGGCGCTGGGTGCGGGGCGGTGCGCAGCGCCGGCGGAAGTCCCGGTCTGATGCGGGCGGTGCGGCTGGCGCTGGCGGTGCTCTCGAATCGGCTCGGGGCCGTGCCGCGGCCATCCTGGTGTACGTTCCTGGTGACGTATCGGTGCAACGCGCGCTGCCAGATGTGCGACTCGTGGCGCATCCGGCCGGGGGACGAGCTGACCGTCGCCGACGTCGCGGCGGTGTTCGCGAAAATCGGCCGGCTGGACGTCGTGCGGTTGACCGGCGGCGAACCGTTCCTGCGCGATGACCTGCTTGAGATTGCCGAGACCGTGCGGCGCGTCTCCGCGCCCTTGGTGATCCACATCACCACCAATGGTTCCTTCCCGCAGCGCGTCGTCGATCTGGCGCGGCAGTTCTCGAAGCCGTCGCTGCTGCGCTTCATGGTGTCTTTCGACGGCCTGGCCGACGAGCATGACCGCAACCGCGGCAAGGACGTGACGTTCGAACTGGCGATGGCGACCGTGCGGTATCTGGCCGAGCTGCGCTCGACGCTCGGGCTGGAGGTCAGCGCGAATCACACCGTCATCTCGCCGCGCTCGCTTGAGGATCACGCCGGGCTGCGGCGGATGCTGGGGGAACTGGATGTCGACGTCCACTCGGTGCTGGCGTACGAAGACTCGGCCATGTATGGGGCGAAGCGGCGCGGGACGCGGGCCGAAGACCTGATCTCGACGCGCTATCCGCTACACCCGCTCCTCAACGGAGCGGACGTATTGGGTTTTATCGACCGGGAGCTGACAGCGAGCGAAGGTCTGCGGAATCGGACCTTGCGGCTGGGCAAGCGCTACTACCTCCATGGTCTTCACGATCGACTGAACGGGGCGGCGCGGCCGCGGTTCAAGCCGCCGTGCGTCGCATTACGGAGCCATGTGCGGCTGCTGCCGGACGGGCGGGTCCCAGTATGTCAGTTCAATACGCAGACGGTCGGAAACCTGCTGACCGAGACGTGGGAGCAGGTTTGGCACGGGTCGGCGGCGCGGGCGTCGCGTGCGTGGGTGGACGCGTGCGTGGGGTGCTGGGCGGAGTGCGAGGTGATGCCGAGCGCGATCTACACGGCCGATATCGTGCGGTCGGCACTTCTGCGTGGCACTTAGCGCTTGCTTAAAGTGGCTTGCGCCGTTCGTTAACATCGGTCTTGTAAAGAGACTGCCAACGCGAATGGGCGGTGTTCGGCGGCACGCGAGACCCGGGTATGGCAGCCAGCAAGAGCATTCTGATCGTTGAAGACGAAACGGACCTGGCCGACGTGCTCCGGTATCACATGGAGCGCGAGGGGTATCTGTGCCGACGGGCCGCGGACGGGGCCACGGCGATCGCCGAGGTGCAGCGCACGCCGCCCGACCTGGTTGTGCTGGACCGGATGCTGCCGAAGACGACCGGGGATGAGGTGGCCCTGCGGCTGAAGCGTGATCCGCGGACAGCGGCGATTCCGATCATCATGCTGACGGCGAAGGCCGAGGAGACGGACGAGCTGGTCGGGTTCGCGCTGGGAGTCGACGACTACATCCGCAAGCCATTCTCGATAAAATTGCTGCTGGCCCGGATTGCGGCGGTCTTGCGGCGTGAGGAGGCGGGCGGCGCGGAAAAGGACGTTTTGTCGGGCGGTCCGATCATGCTGGATCGGGCGCGGCACGAGGTTGAAGTCCAGGGCCGGCCGATTGTTCTGACGGCGACGGAGTTCCGCGTGCTGGCGGCGCTGATGAACGCGCGCGGCCGGGTGCTGGACCGCGAGCGACTGATCGACGCCGTCCTGGGCACCGACGTGGCCGTGACCAACCGGACGATCGACGTGCACATTGCGGCGCTGCGGAAGAAGCTGGGTGGGGCGGCGTCGTGGTTGCGAACGGTGCGCGGGATCGGGTACGCGTTTCGAGCGCCGCCGTCAGTGGAGGGCGGCGATGAATAGGATCGGGCATGGCGCTGCGTGGGAGCTCCTGGCGGCTGTACGTGGGAACCGCGGCGTGCATCCTGGCGGCGCAGGCAGCGGTGTTGTGGCTGGTGGGGATCGAGGTTCAGCGCGTTCGTAGCCAGGATCAGCGCGATTTCCTGAAGAGTCAGTCCGTCGCCGTCGCCGAGCTGCTGGGTGCCGCCCCGGAGTGGCACGGGGCCGCGGTTGAGAGCGCGCTCGCTCGGGCGCGGCAGGGGGGTATCGACGCCTCGCTCTGGTCGATCGACGGCCGCGAGCCACTGCTGCCGGCGACGGTGGCGCTGGCGATCGACGCGGAAGCGATGCAGGCGACGCGCCGCGGTGAGTCGCCGGTGTTGACAGCGGCGAAAGACGGTCACGGCGTGACGTACGCCGTGGCGCTGGCGCCGATCGGGAAGGGAGAGCCGCGCGGGCTCCTGCGGCTCGCGCAGCCGGCGCGCAGATTGGCCATCGGCGGGGCGACGATCGGGGCGGTGACGACCATGGCCGTCGCGACGTCGCTGGCGGCGGCGGGGCTGATCACGACGTCGCTGGCGCGGCGCTGGAAGCGGCCGTTGCGGCGGATCATCGCGGCGGCGCGGCGCGTCGCCGACGGAAACGTGCGCGCGCGCGTTGAGGTGCGCGGTGACGACGAGTTCGCGACGGCCGCGTACGCCCTCAACGAGATGCGCGACCGGCTGATCGAGCGGGCCGATGCGAGCGAGGCGCAGCGGCGGATGCTGGCGTCGCTGCTGAGCCAGGTGCACGAAGGCGTGATCGTCGTACGGCCGGACGGGCGCGTGGCGCTGATGAACCGCGCGGCGGTGCGGCTGTTGAATCTGCCGATGGGAATCACGGGGGACGACATTCCGTGCGTGGGGATGGCCGTCGAACGCTGTATTCCGCAGCACGATTTGCAGAAGATGCTGCTGCGGGGGGCGTGGGCGCGTCTCGAGCCGGGCGATGACGGCGAACGCGTTGACGAGCAGCGCTTGCAGATCGAGACGGCCGGCGGCGTGCGGCACGTCCTGGCGCGGGCCTCAGACTTCGTGCTGCCCGACCGCGAGGGCTCTACGCGGCAGCCGGGGCGCCTGCTGGTGCTGACCGACATCACCGAGCTGGTGCGCAGCATTCAGATCAAGACCGAGTTCGTGACCAACGCGTCGCACGAACTGCGCACGCCGCTGGCGTCGATCCGCATCGCCGTCGAGACGCTGATGGCGATGCGCCTGGAGAGCGAGGCGGCGGAGGCGGCGGCGTTTCTGTCGATGATCGACCGCAACAGCAGCCGGCTTCAAGCGCTGGTGAGCGATCTGCTGGCGCTCTCGCGCATTGAGTCGCAGGCTGTGCGCTTCCGGCCGGAATCCGTCGAGCCGCGCCGCGAGCTGGACGAGCTCTGCGGTCAGTTCCGGCCGAGCGCGGCGGCGCGCGGCATCGAACTGCTGTTGGACGTGGACGCCGGCCCGCGCAGCGAGTTTCTGCTCAGTCCGCATCTGCTGCGCCTGGCGCTCGACAACTTGGTGGACAACGCGCTGAAATTCACCGAGCGCGGCGGGCACGTCCGGGTGGAGTGTCGGGGCGGCGAGCGCGAGGTGGTATTTCGTGTCAGCGACGACGGCTGCGGAATCGCGGAAGCCGAGCAGGAGCGCGTCTTTGAGCGCTTCTACCAGGTGGAGCGGGCGCGGAGCGGCGGGGAGGAGCGCGGGACGGGGCTGGGGCTGTCGATCGTGCGGCACGCAGTCTCGGCGATGCGCGGCAGTGTGCGGTTGGAGAGTGGCCTGGGACGGGGGACGACGGTGACCATCACGATTCCGCAGGACCCGGTGGTGGTGGCGGCGGCGGAAGCGTAGAAGGGCTCGGGGGCGGAACTCAATCCGCAAAGTGGACGTCGCCCGCCGCGGGTCGCGGCCGCTCGTGCAAATGCCATGTGCTGGTGACGTCCTGGCGGAGTCCGGTCCGTGCGCTATGGGCGACGAACGGTCTGTGGTGTCAGCGGCGTCGCGGGCGGCGGCGTACTTTCAGGGCTGACCGTGCCCGTGCAGCCCGGGCTCGGCGACGTTGTGCCGAAGATGATCCCGCCCTGCGTCACCGTGTACGCCGGATCGAAATAGACCTCCAGGCGGTCGCCGGCATAGTTGATCTGCGCGCCGTACTGCGGGGCACGCGGCGCCAGCCGCTGAAAGAGCGCCTGGCAGATGATCGGACCGTCGGTCTGAAAATTCAGCTCCTGCGCGGAAATTCGCTCGGTCAGCTCGCCGACGTCGGTCACGATTCCCGCCGTAAAGACCGCCGGCAGGCCGACGCGATCGAACGGGTCGAAGAAGCCGGTAAAGCCGGTCGAGCCCGAATTCACCCAGATGCCGCGCAGGCTGTCAGCGGCTTCGCCCGTGCCGCCGGTCGAGACCGTCACGCTCTGTTTGGGCTGAAGGCCCGCGATCAGCACACTCTCCGGCGTGGCGCCGTTGGCCGCGCCCAGCCCATGAGACTGGACCGAGGCGCGGATGGTGTCGCGCTTCTGCTCAGCGCTGGAGCCCGGCGCGATGATGGACGAAATGGTCAACGGGAAGATTTCAATCGTCACCGGCTCGGGCGCCGGGTTGCTCGGCACGTCGACGCGCAGCTCGACGCGGCGGCGCTCCGGCCCGCCCTGCAATTCTCCCGCGCAGCCCGGTGTCGGCGACGTGGTGCCGAAGATGACCCCGCCCGGCGCCACGGTATACGCCGGATCGAAGTAGACCTCCAGTCGGTCGCCGGCGTAGTTGATCTGCGCGCCGTACTGAGGAGCGCGCGGCGCCAGCCGCTGAAAGAGGGCTTGACAGATGATTGGCCCGTCGGTCTGGAAATTCAGCTCCTGGGCCGAGACTTGCGCGCTCAGCTCGCCGACGTCGGTGACGATTCCCGCCGTAAAGATGGCCGGCTGTCCCGCCATCTGAAACGGGTCAAAGGTGCCGGTGAAGACCACCGAGCTGACCGTAACATCCGGCACGACAATGCTGTCGGCGGCCTCCATGGTGTTGATGGTCTCGACCTTCACCTTTGTACCGGGCTTCACCTTGTATACGGTGCATGACGCGGCGCCGGGCCCGTCGGCCACGGTGTGGCCGTTGGCCCGCAGCACATCCCGCACCATGTCGCGTTTCAGCACCGCCGGCGCCATCGCCGGAACCGGTACCGGATACACCGACGCACCCACGTGCACCATCAGCGACCCCGGCGTATGGCTGTTCGACGGCGTGAACGTGAGCGTCACTTCCTTGGCAAACGTCAAAGCCGCGACGTTAAAAGCGACCGCAACGACCAGACTTCGACGTGCGAACGACATGGCGCGCTCCTCATGTGGTGAGCCAGTGAGGCTTTTTTATCCGACCCGGACGTGAATATTTGGAAAAGATGAGCCGAGTATGAAGGAAGTATACACCGGATTCGCGCCCCAGGCCGGAAAAGTCGCAATCGCACCGCAGCCCCGCACCCGCGCCCGCCAGCGCCGCCGTGCCCGCCAGAGCCGCGCCCGCCAGAGCCGCGCTCGCCAGGAAGCGGCGAACGGAGAACGGAGAACGCCCCTGATAGTGCGCCTCGCGCCGCGCCCGCCAGAGCCGCGCTCGTCAGGAAGCGGCGAACGGAGAACGCCCCCGCCGGCGAAGTACGGCCCATCCGAACCCCTCACGCCAGTGAGGGGCCGGCCCCCGACCGAGAGGGCACCGACCTACGCCAACAAATCCCCGGCCTGAACCTCGCGCGCTGTCCGCGCACCCCCTCCTTCTCAAGCAGGCGCCGGGCGGGCGAAACCTGCCGCCGCCCGACCCGCATCGCTCGACCCTCTCGCCGCCAACCCGATCCTCGCATAATCTCGCCGCATGGCCCACAACCCATCCGAACGCCTCGCCGAATTCGTCACCTGGGCCGCAGCCCGGCGACGAAAAGGGCGAAGCCCACATTTTCCTCGACCGCCTCTTCCAGGCTCTCGGCCACAAAGGCGCCGTCGACGTCGGCGGCACGCCCGAGTTCCGCGTGCGCAAGTCGAAGGAGGACGGCGGTGGCACGGCCTTCGCCGACTACGTCTGGAAGCCCTACGTTCTGATCGAAATGAAAAAACGCGGCGTAGACCTCAGCCGCCATTACCGCCAGGCGTTCGACTACTGGACGCGCCTCGTACCCGGCCGGCCGCGGTACGCCGTCCTGTGTAATTTCGACGAATTCTGGGTCTACGACTTCGAGACCCAGATGGATACGCCGGTCGATCAGCTCCCGCTGGCCGAGTTGCCGCAGCGCTGGGGGCCGTTGGCGTTTCTGCTTCCGTCGCACGACCGCCCGGTCTTCGGAAACGACCAGGAGCAGGTGACGCGCGACGCCGCCGACAAGCTGGAGCGTGGCGCGGACTACGTGAACGCTGTCCGCAAGACTTTCCCAGACGTTCCCGGCATGGCGGACTATTGCGTCTACTGGTTCCGCCTCGCGCACGAGCACCTGCCGGCGTGCACGGTGAATGATCCCGTTGCCGGTCGCGCGGGACTCGTCGGCACGCAAAACGTCCGCAACAACAACTCCCGCGAAGGTGGTTTGGCGGCCTCCGCGCCGTCTACCGCACGCTCGAACTCCCCGGCCAGAACCCGCTCAAAGACGCCCACGCCGCCCTCGACGCGGCCGTCCTCGACGCCTACGGCTTCTCAAATCCTCGCGCCAGCGAGGCGTCTATCCGAACCCCTCACGCCAGTGAGGGGCCGGCCACCGGCCTACAAGGCGGCGACCTCTTGCAGCAAATCCTCGACCTGAATCTCGCCGTCGCCACCCGCATCGACAACGGCGAACCCGTGTCCGCCCCGGGCATTCCGCCAACCTACTCCACGCCCAGCGACTTGATCACCGACGACTGCATCCGGCCGCTGGCGGAGTGAGCGATGATCGACATCACGACCCTCGATTTCTGGACCGGCCTTGCGGCCGGCGTCATCATCGGAGCAGTGGGTCAGTATCTTGGCGACCGCGCGACGGATTCGCGCCGCCGGCGTGAGCAGCGACGCGAAGTCCGGTCGCGGTTTGACACGGCTGCCGGGCGGATGCCCGAGCTGATCGAGGTGATGCGGAAGGACCTGCGCGAGATGCCGCTTGTGCGCGAGTTCATTCTGATTGAGCGGCGTGCCATCTACGGCGGCGCTCCCAACCATCCCCTGTTCCGATACGACTTCGAGGACTACGACCACCTTGAGCCGGTGGTTCGCAATCTTGTAAGCCTCGGATTCGTTCAAGAGATTACCTTCAACAACACTCTGCGCTTTCGGATGAGCGAGGAGTTCGCCGACTCGCTGGCCGGATCGTAAGCCTGCATTCCGCCTGACCGAGCGCCGTTCGCAAGGCGCCAGGTCCGGCGATCGATCGTCGCCAGCGTGGGCGTCACCCCACCGTGCCGACCGCCCTGCGCATCGCCCGCCGCCGCCCGCGCGCCCCATAAAAACTACCCCGCCGGCCCGCCCCGCCCCGCTCCCCCGCTTTTTTATCCCTCGACTTGCATTTCTAGAAATCGGTGTTACACTATCATTCATGAGAAACTTACACACCATCGCCGCCCGCTACCGCCGAGCCCGCGGACTACAGCTCAAACTGCGACCGCTCGTCGTCGTCCAGCACCCCCGCCAGGTGCATGCGCACAAAGTCGGCGTCGATCATCACGTCCTTGTTGCCCGCGTCCGACGCCCAGAAAGCGATGTCCTCGGTCACTTTCTCGACGATCGTGTACAGCCGCCGGGCGCCGATGTTCTCGAGCCGCTCGTTGGCCTGATAAGCCATCCCCGCCATCTCGCGGATGGCGTCGTCCGTAAACGTCAGATTCACGCCTTCGGTCCGCATCAGCGCCACCTGCTGCTTGAGAAACGCGTTTTGCGGCTCGGTCAGGATGCGCACGAAATCGTCGGCGCTCAGGTCCGAAAGCTCGACGCGGATCGGAAAACGGCCCTGCAACTCGGGCATCAGGTCGCTCGGGCGGCAATGCGTAAAGGCCCCGGCGGCGATGAACAGAATGTGATCGGTCGAGACCAGGCCGTAACGCGTGCTGACGGTGCTGCCCTCGACGATCGGCAGCAGATCGCGCTGCACGCCGCCGCGCGACACGTCCGGTCCGCCGGGTTCGCCGATCTGCGAGCCGCAGACCTTGTCGAGCTCGTCGATGAAGACGATGCCCGACTGCTGGCAGCGCTCGATCGCGAGCTGGTGCAGGCGGTCCTGGTCGATGCGCCGGTCGATCTCCTGCTGCGTGAGCGCGTCGAGCGCCTGCGGGATCGAAATCCGCCGCCGGCGGGTGCGCGCCGGCATGATGCGCTCCATGAACTGCTCGAACTCGGGCCCCATCTGGTCCAGGCCCATGGTCGCCATCACGTGCACCGGCACGCTGCGCTCGTCAAACGATATCTCGACCTGCCGCTCGCCCATTCCGCCCGACTGAAGCTGGCTGCGCAGCTTCTCGCGCGTGCGGCGGCGGCGATCGGCCAGGTCGGCGTCGGTTCCGTCGCCATCGTCGCTGCCGGGCAGAAGCTGGTCGAGCACACGATCCTCGGCGGCGCGGCGGGCCTGTTCGCGGATTCCCTCGGCCAGCTCTTCGCGGACCATGACGACGGCGCGCTCCATCAGGTCGCGGATCATGCCGTCGACGTCGCGGCCGTGATAACCGACTTCGGTGAACTTCGTGGCTTCGACCTTGATAAACGGCGCCTTGACGAGCTGCGCGAGACGCCGGGCGATCTCGGTTTTGCCGACGCCGGTCGGTCCGACCATGAGGATGTTCTTGGGCGGGACGTCGTTGCGAATGGTCTCGGGAAGCTGGAGGCGGCGCCAGCGGTTGCGGATGGCGACGGCGACGGCGCGTTTGGCGGCGTCCTGGCCGACGATATAGCGGTCGAGGGCTTCGACAATCTGCCGTGGTGTCAGGTCGTCCATAGTTGCCGGATTGTAGAGCACGTCCCGCGAGCGTGCAGCGAAAGACTTGCGCGAGGGCGCGCCCAGCCGAGCCCCGACCGTCAGGGAGGGGTTCGAACGGCGATCGCCGACGGACTGGGTGAAGCCGGGCCGATGGCGAACGACTCGCACCCATGTGATTCTGCGCTCGATGATCGCAACCTCCGTTCGAACCCCTCCCTGACGGTCGGGGCTCGGCTGGGTGGCTCGTTCGGCGCTCGACGTTCGGCGTTCGAGGCCGTCCCTCACCAGCTTCGGGCGGCGCGATCAGGGGCGCAGGTCGGGCGGAATCTCTCCTTCGCGGCCGAGGGCGACGTAGGTCTGATGCAGGCGTTGCTTGAAATCGTCGAGCTTGACCCACTCGACGTGAGCGTCGAGCCACAGCACGTTGGTGCCTTCATTGTCGACGACCTGCTCGTATGCCAGCAGGATCTCCGAGGGGTGCAATTCTCTGTCGCCGACCTTGAGCTTGGGTTGCGATTGCAGGCCGGTGACGTAGATGTACGGTTGCAGCCCATCGCCGCGGGGCGAGATGGTCATTTTCTCGGTGATCGTTCCAGCTTCGATCAGGTGATTGAGCGACGGCGGGAACTTGCCGTCGTTTTCGGAAGCGTAGATGTGGCAGCCTTGGCCGATGCCGCGCAGATTGGCGCTGCTGACGGCGCGCTTGGCCAGCTCGCGCGCCCTTGAAAGCGAGGGGAGCAGGATGCTCACCGACAGCGCGGCGGTCGCGACGCCGCTGGCGTCGCCGCCGATGAGCAGCATGCCGGGCGTGCCGCCGAGGGCGACGTAGCGCACGCCTTCGTCGTCGACGCTGTACGCCCAGACGAGGTTGCGCACGTCCTGCAGGTCGGCGGCGAAGGTCGGAAACGTGGCCAGATCGTGCGGCGCGGGCGCGTCAACGCTCAGGGCCGCGGCGGCGGTGTGAGCCAGTTGCTTGATCGTGTACCAGACGCGGTACGAATAGCGGCAGTCGAGATAACCGATGGAGGTGGGATTCTTGCCGAGCTGCGGGCGGGCGGCGCGGAAATCGGGATGATCCAGCAGGCTCTCGCCGCGCGTCGCCGGATCGATCTGCCGCGCTGCGGCGGCGACGGTCTGCGGGAAGACGCCGACGACGCAGCGCTGCCCGACGAAGCTCCAGGCGAAGGCGACCGGGATGGGCAATCCACGAACGAGCAGATATTCGACGGTCCGGCCGTCGATGGTGGCCTGCTTCTGCACGATGCCGACCTTGGCGCCGCGCGCCAGGTTGACGCCGGTCTTCACCAGCCGCGCGATCACGTCGCGCAATCGCGCTTCGTCGCGCACCTCGGCGACGAGCACGACGCCGGTGAAGAACACGCCGCCGTGAGACGGCGCATCCAGAACGGACCAGGTGTCTCCCAGGGCGGGGATGAGCTCGTCGGCGAGCGAGAAGCCGACGAAACCGGAGGCGAACGTGAGGAAACCGTCGAACATGCCGGCGGCGGCGGGGTCGTTTTTCTTGAGCTGCTCGCGGAGCGACTTATGCAGGGCTTCGAGATCGAGATTCCAGACCGTGGCCATGTAGGCGTCGCGCGGGACGATCTTGAGATCGTCGTCGGTGACCGGCTTCTGGTCGTAGAGCTGCCGGCCGATGCCGCCTTGCTGGTAGTGCGCGAACGAGGAAACACGCGCTCCGGCCGGACCATGGTCGGCGCCGACCACGAGCGACTGCACGGCTGTGATGCCAAGCGCGTCGGCGATCTTGCGTATGACCTCGCCGGCGCCCTGATCATCCGAACGGATGGCTTCGATCAATTGATCGATGGCACCCTTGGTGGCGTAGAACACGCAACCCGTGCGCGCCGGCACCAGATCCGCCTTTCGACGGGCAAAGGCGTATTCCTCGGTCTGAGCAAGCGATCGGCCGCCGCTGCTGCCGGCGAATGCCAGGAGCTTTTCGATCGACGGGCGGCTGGACGACATCAGCAGCGTGTTGCCGGATAGCGTCCAGCAGGCGCGCGGCTCGTCAGCGCTTCCGCCGCATTCGACTTTGACGCCACCCACGGTGAAGCTGGCGCGGTTGTCGCCGAACATCCCACTGAGCAGCGTGTCGAGTCGCTTGGCGAAGTCGCTGGCGGCGCTGCCCATGTCGAGAACGAGGGCGACGTCGAAGCCGCCCTCGCGTGACAGGACGGCCAGCGCCCCGGTCTGGCGGCCGGCCAGCTCGATAAGGTGCAGGATCTCGGCGGCGGCTTCGGCGTCGCGCGACATTTCGTTGGTGAAAAAGGGAGAGGAGACCACGGCCTGGGCCAGTTGAAGGAGCTCACTGTTTTCGTCGATGACGCCGCTCCAGCCGGCGAAAGCCAGGGCGTCGACGGGGACGAGCTCGGCGGGGTCGCGCGGGGCGGGCGGGGTCTGGGCGCGGGCGATGGCGGCGGCGAGGAGGATGGAGACGACGCAAAGCCACGATGAGGCGGGCCTACGCATGGGTCTTCTCCCAAGTCGACGGCGTGGTCGGGCCGCCGAACACAAGTTATGAAACTTTTTGAAGTTTCAGTCGCAAGCCGCGCGGCGACGCCCGTCGCGCGGGCACGTGGATTATACTTCGTGCGCCGGGGCACGTGTGAAAGCGCCGCGCGGTGCAGGAGAAGGGATGTGCTGAGGCTGGGCGTCGTCTCGTTTCTGAATTCCAAGCCGTTAATCGAGGGGCTGGAGCGTCGCGCGGATCTCGCGCTGCGTTTTGACGTGCCGGCGCGGCTGGCGGCGCTGCTTGAGGCCGGCGAGGTGGACGTCGCGCTGCTGCCGGTCATCGACGTGCTGCGCGCCCGGACGCCGCTCTGCGTGGTTTCCGACGCGTGCATCGCTTCGGACGGCGAAACGATGACCGTCCGCGTCTTTTCGCAGCTCCCGCCGCACCGCGTTCGCCGGCTGTGCGTCGACGGCGATTCGCACACGTCGGTCGCGCTGGCGAGCATCGTGTGGCGCGAGCAGTTTGGCCAGGAGCTCGAGCTCAACACGATCGACGCGCGCAGCGTGCCGCTGGAGACGCTGGAGGCGGTGCTGCTGATCGGCGACAAGGTGGTCGATCCGCGCCGCGCCGGTTTCGCGTACGAGACCGATCTGGGTGCGGCGTGGCGGCAGCACACCGGGTTGCCGTTTGTCTTTGCGGTCTGGGCCGTACACGCGCGCCGCAGGTACGACATCGACGTTCAGTCGGCGGCGGAAGCGCTGGCCGGCGCTCGCGACCGCGGCGTCGCGCGGGCGGCGGAGATTGCCCATGAGGTGGGTCCGGAGCTGGGTTGGACGCCGGAGCTGGCGGAGCGATATCTGTGCCGGTGCCTGCGCTTCAGGCTGGAGTCGCGCTATGTGGCCGGCGCCGAGCGGTTTGCGAGATGCTGCGCGGAGGCCGGGTTGACGCCGGCCGATGCGCGCGTCGATTGGCCGGGCGGGCTGGTGGCGGTTGTGCCCGGCGATGGTGTGGAAGTCGTGGGGTAGCGGCGCGCGCGTTGTTGAGTGCGGTGGGTCGGTGCGCTGGGCGAGGAGACCGCTCCCTTGCGGTCGCGGCTCTGAACGCGGTCTGTCAGCGGCTACTCGTCGGGCCAGGCGCCGCCGCGCTGACGCTTGGTCTCCGATCGGGCGCGTTTCTCTCCGAGCCGGCGGCGGCGCGAGGCGGCGGTGGGGCGCGTTGCGGTCCGTGGGCGCTGGACGTAGAGGGCCGCATGGATGAGCCGAAGCATCCGCTCGGCGGCGTCCTGGCGGTTGGCGAGCTGGCTGCGCTCGCTCTGCGAGACGACGCGCAGGCGTCCATCGGCCGAAAGGCGCGTCTTCAGGCGGCTTCGGATGCGCTGCTTCTGCCACGCAGAGAGCGGGTCGCAGTTCTCAAAGTCCAGCAGCAAAGTAACGCGCGTGCTGACCTTGTTGACGTGCTGGCCGCCCGGCCCGCCGCCGCGATCGAAAACCGCGTCGATCCAGGGTGCGAGGCATTCAAGCGTGGGGAGCGGTTTCACTTGGCTTCCAGCCAGTTGTCAGCGCAGTGTACGTCCACCTTGACGGGCACACGGAGCGGAATCGCCTGCGACATGTCTTCGGCGACGACGGCCGCCATCGCCGCGGCGCGCCCGCGCGGCGCTTCGAGCACCAGCTCGTCGTGAACCTGAAGGAGCAGGCGCAAGGGCAGCGACTCAGCCCGGATGCGGGTGTGCAGCCGGTTCATCGCGGTCTTGATCAGGTCGGCGGCCGAGCCCTGCATGACGGTGTTCACGGCGAAGCGCTCGGCCTGAGCACGCTGCATCCGATTGCGCGAGTCGATGCCGGCGATGGTGCGGCGGCGGCCGAGCAGCGTCGTGACGTACCCGCGCTGCCGGGCGTCGGCGACGCACGTGTCGATGAACTCGCGGATGCGCGGATAGCGCCGGAAGTAGCGGTCGATGAACGCTTGCGCCTCGGTCTGGCTCATGCCGGTGCCGCGCGCCAGACCGAACGCGGTCTGTCCGTAGATGATGCCGAAGTTCACCGCCTTGGCGCGCGAGCGCATCTCGCGCGTCACCTCGGCCAGCGGCACGCCGTTCACCTCGGCGGCGACGAAGGCATGCACGTCGAGGTCCTCCTGAAAGGCGCGGATCAGCGCCGCGTCCTGGCAATAGTGCGCCAGGATACGCAGCTCGATCTGCGAATAGTCGGCCACGATGAGGAGTTCATCGGCGGAGCGCGGCACGAATGCCCGGCGGATTTCGCGGCCCAGGTCGGTGCGGATGGGGATGTTCTGCAGATTGGGCTCGCTGCTGGAGAGGCGCCCGGTGACGGCACCGGTCTGGTGGAAGCTGGTGTGGATGCGGCCCGTCCGGCGGCTGACGCTGCGCGGCAGGGCGTCGAGATAGGTGCTGCGGAGCTTCTGCAGCTCGCGATACTCGATCAGGCGCCGCGGCAGCTCGTGGCCGGTTTCCTCGGCGAGCGTCTCGAGCGCCTCGGCGTCGGTGGAGCGGGCGGTGGCGGTCTTGCGGACGACGCGGAACTGCATGCGGTCGAAGAGGATTTCGGCGAGCTGCTTGGGAGAGTCGATGTTGAAAGGGCCGCCGGCCAGCGTGTGGATTTCGCCGGCGATCCGCTCGCAGCGCTGTGCGTGCTGCCGGCTCATGACCTTCAGCAGCTCGGCGTCGATCGCCACGCCGTTGTACTCCATCTCGGCGAGCACGCTGACGAGCGGCATTTCGGTGTCACGGAAGAGCGGCAGAAGGTCCAACGCGGCAAGCTGCGGCTCGAACAGCTCCTTGAGCCGCCAGGTGTAGTCGGCGTCTTCGCAGGCGTATTCGCAGATGTGCGCCAGCGGGACCTGGTCCATGCGAAGCTGGTCGCGGCCTTTGCCGATCAGGTCGCTGATCGGGATCATCTGATGCCCGAGCAGGCCCGCGACCAACGCGTCGAGGCCGTGCGAGCTGCGCGTCGAGTCCAGCAGAAAGCTGGCGACCATGGTGTCGAAGAGCGGTCCCTCGACGGCGATTCCCGCGCCACGCAGCGCCACGACGTCGTACTTGCAGTTCTGCCCGACTTTCAGCCGCTGCCGATCGGCGAAAAGCGGCGTCAGCCGCTCGCGGACGTAGTCCGGCTCGACCGCATCGCCCAGCGCGGAGCGAACGGCAATGTAAACCGCGCGGCCGACCTCCCAGCAGAACGACAGCCCGACGATGTCGGCGTCGATCGCGTTGACGTTGGTGGTCTCGGTGTCAAACGCGAAGCAGCTTTGGCGGCTCACTTCCTCGACGAAGATATCGAAATCGGCGCGCGTGTTGATCAAGCGATAGTCGCCACGCACCGGCGTCCGCAGGGCGGCGAGGCGCGAGGGTTCGACGGTGGCGATGACCGGGTGTGGCGTTGCGGCGGGTGCTGGACCTGCCGACCGACTCGCCGCCACGCCGGCCTCCGTGGCGTGGCCGGGACCCGTGCCGGGCGGTAATTCGCTGGCCGCGCGCGTTTCGCCCGGGCTGCCCGCAGGCACCTGTTCGGTCAGCCGCCGGAAACCGAGTTCGCGGAACGCGGTTCGCATCGCGACCCAATCGAAGTCCTCGGTGCGGGCGCGGTCGAGATCGAAGTCGAGCGGGACGTCGTCGCGCAATCGCAGCAGATCGCGCGTCAGATCGAGATTCGGGGCGAACGCCAGCACGTTCTCGCGCTGCTTGGGCGTCAGCTCGTCGGCATGCGCGATCACGGCGGCGGCGGTGCCGTATTTCTGGATCAGCTTGGCCGCGGTCTTGGGGCCGATGCCCGTCACGCCCGGCACGTTGTCGACGCTGTCGCCGACCAACGTCTGTACGTCGAGCGCCTGCTGCGGGTGCCAGCCTTTGATGTCGAAAAGCTGCTCGGCGGCGATGGTCTCGTTGCGGGCCGGGTCAAAAAGGCTCACCCGCGGGGTGAGAACCTGGTCAAGGTCCTTATCTTTGCTCACGAGATAGACGTGCAGGTCGGGATACGCGCGCGTCAGCCGCGCTGCGAGCGTCGCCATGATGTCGTCGGCTTCAAAGCCCGGCACCTTGAGAATCGGAACGCCCGTCGCGGCGAGCGTCTGCTCGATGCGTCGGGCCTGCGGCTCGAAATCTTCGGGCGGGGGCTCGCGGTGCGACTTGTATTGCGGGTAGAGCTGACAGCGAAAGACGGTCTCGTCGGAGGTGTCCATCGCCATGACGAGAAACTCGGGCCGGCAGTCGCGCACCAGATTCAGAAGCATCTGGAAAAAAACGTGCGTGGCGCGGGTGGGTTCGCCGGTCGGCGAGGTGAGGTTGGGAAACGGTGCGTAATAGCTGCGGAAAATCTGCGCGTGGCCGTCGATGATGTAGACCGATCGCGTCATGTCGTCATCCGCCGGCGTCTCCCGCCGCGCGCTACTCCAGCAGCCACGAGCGTATCTGCGGCGTGGCGCCGAGCAGCCACTGCACCTTGCGCTTGACCATCTGGAGGACGGTGAAGCCCGGCAGCGGCCCGAGCGAGCCGGTGGCGGCGATCGGCACGACCGATTCCGCGATGAGCGATTCGATCATCAGGTGCGGAATGGGCGCCAGCTCGTTGGCCGCCAGCTTGATCTTGGAAGCATACCCGATGAAGAAGCGCCGCATGCGGGCCTCGTCGAAGAACGCCGGCCACTGGGCCGGATCGCCCGAGCCGCGGATGATCGAGAACTGCAGCAGGCCGTTGGCGACGTCGATGGCCCGTTCGGCGGTGCGGGCGGAATCGAAATCGAGCACGACAGCGACCCGCGCCCCGCGAAAGAGCATGTTGCCCGGATGCCAGTCGCAGTGGATGACGCTGCGCGGCGCCTCGTCGATTCCGTCGCGTCGCGCCGCCGCCGCCGACTCGTCGTACTGCTCGTGCAACTGCTGCACCATCGTCAGCATCTCGGCCTCGCGACCCAGGACCGAGTCGTGCCCGGCCGTGGTAGTGGGGATGGAGTTCAGGCCGTTTCGCACGCCCTGCGAATCGTGAAACGTGCCCAGGCCGATCCACTCTTCCGAAAAGTCGCGCACGGCGGCGTGATAGCGGCCCAGCGTGCGGCCGGCGTGCGTGGCGGCTTCGAGCGAGCCGTCGAAAGCGTCGCCGCGGACGAATTCGAACATCTCGTAGGTGCGGTCGTTGTGAACGACCATCGTGTCGCCGCCGTCGCGCGTCGGCATGACGGCCGGCACGCTGAAGCGCTTGGCCCGCAGGTGATTGAGCAGGGCGTGGGCGAAGGCGACGCGGGCCGGGTCGTCGCGGCCGCTGGCGCGGCGTTTAAGCAGGTAGCCGCCTTGAGCGGTCTTGAGGATCAGCTTGGGCGAGCGCCGCGAGCCGCGCGGGAACTCATACGCCGCCAGGATCGGTCCCAGGTCGAAATGACTCAGCACGACCGCGACTTCGGTCGCCGTGAACCGTTCGCGCTCGTGATTCATCTGCCGCGGCGCGTCAGTCGCGCAGGATGCGATTCAGCAGGAAGATCATCCCGCCCGCGGTGATGCCCGTAAAGACGGTCGTGGCGCCGATCGCCGCCTCGGTGCAGCCCGCGATCTGAAAGAGAAACGAGCCGCTTCCCAGCGACAGCAACAGTTTTTTCCAGCGCTGCGTCCGCATCGTCCGAATCCTCGCTGCCAGTGTCGTGCTGAATACCCAAAACCGGTGCCGTCAATATCGCGGCCATGGCGCGGAACGTCAACCGTGGCGGCGGCGCGACCGCGACTCGAGCGCCGCCAGCTCGTCGGCGGTCAGCACGTGCTGGCTGGCCGGCGGAGGAGCGGCACGATGCTCCGCCCAGCTCAGCAGCGCCAACAGTGCCAATCCGCTCCAGACCAACGTCATCAGCAGCGGCGCCGCCAGCCAGACGCGCAGCGGACCCTGCACCAGCAACACGCACACGTACGCCACGTGAAACACGGCGAGCGGAAGCGAGATGATGCACGCCAGCCGCGCCGAGCCGCGGCGGTCCGACTGCAATCCAATCCCGGCCGCCAGCAGGCCCAGGCCGCCGACGCATGATCCGAGCATGCTGACCGCGGCGAATTTCTGGTGGAGCGGAAACTGCGACCACGCGGCCACGACCGTCTGCGCGGGCGGACCGTCGGCGGCTCGCGGGTTCGGGGACTGGAGCAGGCTGAAGAACGAGCCGATGCAGCAGCTTCCCAGGCACAGGGCCAGTCCGGCGGTTTGGAAGATCACGCCGGCGCCGTGTGCGACACGGCGTGTCGGCGGCGGGCGGGCGCCCGCGGCATCGGTCGGTCGGTCAGACAAGCGTCGTGTCGACCGTGCCGCCGAACAGCAGCGTGATCAGCGCACTGAAGAGCTGGGCCAGGAAGCTGGCAAAGATGTCGCTGAAAGGAATGCGATCGATCGAGTAGGCCAGTCCCAGGACGATCGCGCCGCGCGACAGGGCGACGTTGATGCGCTGAAGAGTCCGAATGCGGCTCATGCTGCCACTCCTGCAAGACCGGCCGCGGGCGGCGGCGGTCACTGGTTGATCAGCTCGACGTTGGCGCGCGGCAACGTGGCCCGCTGCCCGTCCTCGAATTCGACCTCGAGCACACGGACTTTGGCCTCGCTGCTCAGCCGCGTCAGCTCGACCGGCAGCGCCACGCACTTTCCGATGCGGCCGAAATAGGGATCGCGAATGGCCCGGATCGACGTACCGATCTGGAGCACGCCGGCCAGTTCGCCGTCGCCGCCCGTGCGGGCCGGGGGCTGCGGGAGCGGGACGATCACTTCCGGCCGCGTGACGCCGGCACGGATCTGCGTGGCGCCGTTGATGCTGGCCAGCAGGCCGACGCGTTTCTTCAGCAGCTCAAACGTGGCCCGCGCCATGCGGATGCGGCCGAATCCTTCGGTCACGACGATCGTCACGCCGATCGTCTCCTCACCCGTGATCGCAACGCCCAGCTCGTAGCCCAGCAGGTCGCGCAGGTCGGCGTCGTTCAGACCGCCCACGATGATGCCTTTCACGCCGTGCTTGATCGCGGCCTGAACGGCGGCGGCGGTGACGAGGCTTCCGCCGACGATGATCTTGTCACGGTGCTGGGGCGTGATGACCTTTTCGTCGAGCAACTCGTCGCCGCTGCCGACCACCACTTCGAGCGGGCCCCAGGTCTCGCCGCCCACGCCGAAAATGCCCTGAATGAACGTTCCGGTAACCTCGACGGTGGCGGCCTCGCCCGGAAGCGTATCGGTTACGACGCCCTCGGCGTAGGCGAATTTCTGCACGGGCGTGGGGGCGCCGCGGATGATGACCTGGCCGGTGACCGACGAGACCGACTCGATCGTTCCGTCGATCGGCGACGTGCACGTGTTCTTGAAGAGGCCCAGAAAGCCGTGCGTCTGGGCGAAGGGCTCATTCAGTCGCACGGGGTCGCCCTCGCGCTTCAGCATGACTTCGCCGACTTCGTTCGGGGCCACGCCCAGCTTTCCGCTCACGTTGACCGGCTTCACGTCGCCGGGCAGGTTGGTCAGTGCGACGACGTCGTCAGCCTTGACGCGCTGGCCGACCTTGACGAGCACGTCGCCCTTGAGCGGCAGCCGCCGGACCTTGCGGATGACGGTGTGGTCGGCGACGGTCAGTCCCGGCGTGTACGCATAGCCCATGTGCTGGCAGCCTCGTGTGTGTTCGGGGGCCGAATCGCCATTCGCGAAGCGGCGCAAACCGGATGTTTAGTGCATTGGACGTGCCTGTCAAGGCCGGCGGTTGAGGCGCGGGGATGGGCACAGGCTCCTGTCCTGTGTGGCACAGGCTCTTAGCCTGTGTGTGGGCGGGTTGAAAATCCGCCCCACCCTGCGAGAGGCTATCCCGAATCCCGCGCTGATCCTCCGTCATTCCCGCGCAAGCGGGAATCCAGGGCCTTGGAAGCAGATTGGACCCCGCTTCAGCTCGCCGGCGCCGCCGGGCGGCTCGGCGGCGGCCGGCGGGCGGCGATCAGCAGGCCGACCTCGAACAGCAGCACCATGGGGACTGACAGCATCATGTGGCTGAGCAGGTCGGGCGGAGCCAGCATGCCGGCGACAAACACGATCACGAGAATGACGACCTTGCGATAGGAGCGCATGGTCTGCACGGGGACGATTCCGGAGCGCACCAGAAAGATCACCACCAGCGGCATCTGAAACGCAAAGCCGAAGGCGATCATCATCACCAGCACGAAGTTGAGATACTCGGCCACGCGGAAGTGCGTCGTCACCAGCGCCCGGTCCGCCTCGCGCTGCAGATCGGAAGCGAAGGTCCCGTTGGGCGTCGAGAGCTTGAGCCGCCGTTCGGTCAGATTGAACCACAGCGCACCGACTGGCGCCGGGGACGGATCGTCAAGCAGCAGCGGAATGGCCGGCGCGCTGCCGATCGCGGGCTGCGACGTGGGTTGCCGCGGGGCGGACGCGCCGAGGAAAACCCGCTCGAGCGCGTTCGGCCGCAGATCGGGCACCGGGACGATGCGCGCGAAGCCGATGAGAAAATTCAGGCTCAACACCAGCACGAAAACGTACATGAACACCACACCCGCCAGGAACAGCAGCACGCTCGGCCACACGAGCTTGCGGACCGCCTCGCGCTCGGCGCGGTAGAGCCCCGCGCCGACGAACGACCAGAGCTGTGTGAAGATGTACGGCGACGCGGTGATCAGGCCGATCACCAGCACGAACTTGACGTACACGACGAAGAATTCCGTCGGGCTGGTTGCCAGCAGGCTGACCGGTTGCCCGAGCTGGCCCGCGACCACCACGAACGGGCGCATCACCCATTCGATCATCCAGCGCGCCGGGTAGGCCCACAGCAGGCACGCCGCCACCAGCGCTACCAGGCTGTGGATGAGGCAAGTGCGCAGCTCGTCGAGGTGCTCGCCGATCGTCATGCGGACCTGATCCGGGTGGTCCGGAAGCTTGCGTGTCATCAGGACTCCGAAGGCGCCGCCGCCACGGCGCCGGCGAATGGCGTGAGCATAGAGCCGCCCGGCGGCACGTCAACGTGCGCGGCCGCGCGTCGCCCGGCGGCGGTGACCGCGGCGCGGTATGCTGCCCCTGCGGGCCGCGGCAGTGCGGACTCGAGCCACCCCGTGATGTGTCGCAGGACCGAAATGACGCTTCTCATCCATGATACGACTGTGATCACGCTGCGTGGCGGTGGCGTGCTGACGCTCCGGCGGCACAGCCTGGAGATCGACGGCACGCGGGTCGCGTCCTTGGCGCCGGCCGGCGCGTTTGAGCCGCGTGTGCGGGCGGGCGAATTCAGCCGCATCATCGACGGCCGCCGCCGCGTCGTCATTCCCGGGCTGGTCAACACGCATCATCACCTCTACCAGTCGATCACGCGCTGCCTGCCCGAAGTGCAGAACCGCACGCTCTTCGGCTGGTTGAGCGGGCTCTACCCGCGCTGGCGACGGCTGGACCATCGAGCAGTGCGGGCGGCAGCGGCCGTGAGCCTGGCGGAATTGGCGCTGAACGGCTGCACGACCACGAGCGACCACTTCTACATGTTCCCCGCCGGTTCCGACGTGCGGATGGAGGCCGTGCTTGAGGCCGCCGAGCTGATCGGGATGCGCGTTCACCTGTGCCGCGGGAGTATGACGCTGGGGACCAGCGCCGGCGGCCTGCCGCCCGACGACTGCGTCGAGCGCGACGCCGACGTGATTTCGGACTGCCAGCGCTGTCTCGACCGCTTTCACGACCCGCGCCCGCACGCCCGCGTACGGATCGATCTGGCGCCCTGCTCGCCGTTCAACGTCTCGGCCGGCCTGTTCGCCGAGATGCTTCAACTGGCGCGGACGCACGGCGCGCTGCTGCACACGCACCTGGCGGAAACGGTCGACGAGGACGCGTTCTGCGCGCAGCGCTACGGCTGCCGGCCGCTCGAAGTCCTCGCCGAGCGCGGCTGGCTCGGGCCGAACGTCTACCTGGCGCATTGCGTCCGGCTGCGCGGCGACGAAATCGCGACGCTCGCCGCGAGCGGCACGGCCGTGGCACACTGTCCGACGTCGAACATGCGGCTGGCAAGCGGTGCGGCGCCGCTGCGGGACATGCTGCGGGCGGGGGTGCGCGTCGGCCTGGCCGTAGACGGCAGCAGCAGCAACGATTGCGGAAATCTGCTCGCCGAGGCCCGCCAGGCACTGCTCGTGGCGCGGCTCGGCCAGTCGCCAGGCAACGCCGCTACCCGGGAGAACGCGCGAGACGACGCGTCTCGCGGCGTGCTTTTTCCGGTCGAGCGGGCGATGTTCCTGGCGACCGCCGGCGGTGGCGCGGTCCTCAACCGGCCCGAGCTTGGCCGTCTCGACGCCGGCGCCGCGGCGGATTTCGCGGTTTATCGTACCGATGACGTGGCGCTGGCCGGGGGCGTGGTTCACGATCCGCTCGCCGCCTTGGTGCTCGGCGCCCCGCCGCGCGCCGACCAGGTCTTCGTCGCCGGCCGCGAAATCGTGCGTAACGGCCGGCTGACGTCCGTCGAGGAGGAATCGCTGGCCGAGCAGCTCAACGCAGCGGCCGCGGCGCTGACGTAGATTGCGCGGTTGAAGCGCCGCGACGTCGCCCGCGGCGTTATGGCGCTGCGGTCGCCGACGCCAGCCGAATATCCGCGACGTGCTGTTCGTGTCGCGCCCGGATGCGCGCCAGCAATTGCCCCGTACGCGAATTGGCCGGGATCGCCTCGATCGCCCGGCGGTAGAGATCGATGAGCGCGTCCTTCTCGCGAAGAATCCGCGGCAGGATGTTCTGCACGTCGAGATAGTGCGTGCCGGCCGTCGACAGGCTCAGCGTCCGCGGCCGCGGCGCGCCATCCAGCCGGAGAATCTCATCCGTCAGCCAGCGCTCGTGCTCCTTCTGCTCGCCGAGCATGCGGCGGAGATTGAGCATGTGCCGCGCCGAGACCCACGACAGAAAGTGCTCCGACTCGACGAATCGCTCAAGATGCGTCGCGGTCTCGTGCCCGAGCAGCTCGTTCAGAATCTCGATGCTCTGTGAATTCATCCGAATCTCTGTGTTCGGCCGGTGCCGACCTCAGGGTCGCACTGCCGCCGCCAGCCCGTCGCCGGCGTCCGTCCGCGCCGCGCTGACCGTATACATGTTGCTCGTGTAGCGATCGGCCATGCTCTTCAGCGGCCGGACCCAGATCGTGCCCGTCAGAATCAGCAGCAGCGCGCACGCCACCACCAGCGCCTTGCCCGCACCCGGCGCCCGCAGCGGCTTCTCGTGCTCCGGCGGCACAAAGTACATCTGCCACACAACCCGCGCGTAGTAATACAGGCTCACCGCCGTGTTCAGCGCCAGCACCAGCGCCAGCACCCACAGAAACGGCATGTTCGCCTCGCGGGCCGCCCCGCCCAGCGCCGCCAGAATCCACCACTTGACGTAGAAACCGCCCAGCGGCGGAAGCCCGACCAGCGAGATCAGGCAGACGGTCATGGCGGCGGCGGTCAGCGCGTCGCGCCACCCCAAGCCGGCAAACGACTTCATGCTCTCCTCGCCGGTGTCCGCCGCCACCAGTCCGAGCGTCATGAACGCGCCCAGATTCATGAACATGTAGATCAGCAGATACGCGACGACCGCGCTCATGGCGTTTTCGTAGCCACTGCTGCGCACCACGATCGCGCCGGCCATCAGCATATACCCCGCGTGCGCAATCGAGCTGTAGGCCAGCATGCGGCGGATGTTCGTTTGCCGATAGGCGGCGAAGTTGGCGAACGTGCACGTCAGGATCGCGAAGACGCCCACGCCGTAGCTGATCGTCGGCAGCACGTACTGTGAATACTCGCCGCCCGCGTGGCCGGCGAAGGCGAAGACCATCCGCAGCAACAGCAGCAAACCCGCCGCCTTGCTGGCCACGCTCAGCCAGGTCGCGACCGGCAGCGACGCGCCTTCGAACACGTCGGGACACCAGAAATGAAACGGGACGGCGGAGATCTTAAAGCCCACGCCGGCGAAAAACGCCAGCAGCCCGACCGCCAGCAGCGGGCCGCCCGGTCCGCCCGTCGCCAGCCGCGCCGCCAGCGTCGGCACGTGCAGCGTGCCGAACATGCCGAACAGCAGGCTCGCCCCATAGATCATCAGGCCGCTGGTCGCGGCGCCGAATACGACGTACTTGACCGACGCCTCGGCGGCGGTGCGGCGGAACTTGTCGAAGCCGGCCAGCCCGTAAGAGGGCAGCGACGCCAGCTCGATCGCGACGATGACCATCAGCAGGTGATTCGCCGACGTCATCAGCGACATGCCGAGCGCGCTGGCCAGCAGCAGCGTCAGAAACTCGTGCGGATTCTGCTCGCGCTCGCCGTCGGTCATCATCCACATCGCGACGATCACGATCAGAAAGACCATCAGAAACATGCGGAAAAACAGACTGACCCGGTCCGCCACCAGCATTGCCGGCCCGCTCGACCCGTCGCGGGCGGCCACACCGAAAAGGTCGCTCCCCGACGCCGCCACGTCACCGATCACAAACCAGCAGGCCAGCGCGCCGACCACCGCCCCCAGCAGCGCCAGCAAGCCTGGGACGCGCAGGCTGCGCCGCGAAAGCAGCGGCGCCAGCAGGATGGCTACGATCGTCGCGATCAGCAGCAGGTCGGGCAGCACCAGCCGCAGATCGCCCGCCGCGGGCAGCCAAATCTTCGCCAGCAGGGGCATTGTCAGGCCGAGGGTCTCGTGCATGGTCTCACGCGCTGGCGGCCGCGAGGATGAGGTTCAGCGTGCCGGTCACGAAATCAAAGAGCGTCTGCTTCGGGAAAATTCCCAATGCCACCGCGAGAATCGCCAGCGGCGCCAGGATCAGAACCTCGCGCCGGTTGGCATCCGGGAAATTCGCGTACTCGCTCCGCTCCTTGCCGAGATACACCCGCTGGATCATCCACAGGATGTAAGCCGCGGTCAGGATCACTCCCGACGCCGCGATGATCGCGAACGGCTTAGCATAGGCGCCCAACGCCGCCGCGCCCGAAGCGAACGTGCCGAACACGACGTACACCTCGCCGATGAAGCCGCACAACGCCGGCAGCCCCAGCGAAGCGAAGAAGCCGACCGTCGCGAGCGTGCCGTACACGGGCATGCTCAGCCACAGTCCGCCGAAGCGGTTGATCTCGCGGTGGTGCGCCCGTTCGTAGATCACGCCGACCAGGAAGAAGCACATCGGGCTGGAGATGCCGTGGGCGATCATCTGGAACATCGCGCCCTGCAAACCGGCCTCCGTCAGGGCCGCCATGCCCAGCGTGACGTAGCCCATGTGCGAGATCGAGCTGTACGCCACCAACTTCTTGAAATCCGTCTGCGCCATGGCGCACAACGCGCCATAGATGATGCTGATCACGCCGAGCGTGCCCAGCAGGACGGCCAGTTGCTGCGCGGCATTCGGAAAAATCGGAAAACAAACCCGCAGGATGCCGTACCCGCCCATCTTCAGCAGCACACCGGCCAGGATCATGCTGATCGGCGTCGGCGCCTCCACGTGCGCGTCGGGCAGCCAGGTGTGGAATGGGAAGCTGGGCACCTTGATGGCGAAGCCGATGAACAGAAAGATGAACATCAGCGGCCCGAAGGCATACCCCAGGAAGGACGCGTTGCGGAAGACCTCCTGTATCTTCGGATTGTTCGCCATCTCGATCAGGCTGAACGTCCGCACGCTCGCGTCGGGGTAGAAATACATCGCCAGCATCGCCACCAGCATCAGCACCGAGCCGGCCAGCGTGTAGATGAAGAACTTGATCGCGGCGTACTCTTTCCGCGGGCCGCCCCAGACGCCGATCAGGAAGTACATCGGCAGCAGCATCACTTCCCAGAAGACGTAGAACAGGAAGAAGTCGATCGCCACGAAGGTGCCCAGCATGCCGGTTTCCAGCAGCAGCAGCAGCATGAAGTAGCCCTTCATGCCCTTCTTCTTCCAGTCCTCGAAATTCCAGCTTGCCAGCACCGCCAGCAGCGAAATCAGCGTCGTCAGCACCACCAGCGGCATGCTCAGGCCGTCAATGCCGACGTGGTAGTTCACGACGAACGCCCGGTCGCTCGTCTCGATCCAGCCCACCTTCTGCTGGAAATATATGTCGCCGTAGCGCCCGCCGGCGGCCCCCGCCTCGCCGCTGAGGAACGGCTGAAAGCAGTACAGGCTCAGCACGAAGGCCGCGCCAGAAAAGAGCAGCGCCACGCGCTTGACGTTCTCCGCCCGGTTGACGAAAAACAGCGCCACCATGCCGATGGTCGGCAGGAAAACGATCCAGCTCAGCAGCGAATTAGCCATGTCTCAACTCGTCCGAAACCACGCCTCGCGCCCCAACGCCTAGGGCGCAGCGGCCAGCTCAGGTTCACGCACCTGCGCTGCCAGTTGCCGGAAAACAAGTACCGCGAAGCCGATCAGCACGACGACCAGCTCCACCACACCGGCCCGGTCAACAAAGTAACCCCGCAGAAACTCAACGATCGCCGGCCACTGGCCCGCGGCCGGCGGCTGGCCGAACACCACGCCCCGTATCAACCGCAGGACGGCGGCCGCCGCCACCAGCGGCAACACGACGCCGACGCAGTGGCCCGGCGCCGCCACCAGCGCCGCGCCCAGCACAATGAACAGCACGCCCGCCGTGGCGCTCCAGATACACAGAATCAGGCCGGCGACCACGGTCGCCGCCGTCAGCACGTAATTGCGGATGATGCCCGTGTGCGTCGAGCGCAGCGCGCCGGCGATGTTCCACGCCAGCCATCCCGTCCCGTTCACCGCGCCGTCCACGCCGCGATTGTCGAGCACTACGCCGGTGAATGAGCCCAGCCACTTGGTGAAGTGGCCGGCGAGATTCACCAGCCCGTCGATGATCCAGTTGTCGAACAGGCCGGCGATCACCGCCACGACGCGCGCCCCGCCCACCAGCACCGTGTTGTAAACCTCGTCGAAATAGAACTTGTGCTCCAGGACGTTGTGCAGCGCGCCCATCAGCGGCAGCCGCTTCAGCGCCGTCGCCAGCTCCAGCCCGTTGCGATAGATCATCCACGCCGCGAGCAACCCCGCCACGAACGAAAAACCGACCAGCAGCGGCAGCGCCTGGTGCGCCGCGTGCACCATCGGAGCGTGGTTGTCCGTGCCGCCGTCGATCATCGGCACGACCGGCGGCGACTGCGGCGCCGACTCGAGCACCATGCCGCGGAACAGCAGGGGGCCGCTGACCAGCGTCATGACCGCCAGCACGACCAGCGGCATGAACATCACGGGCTTCTCGCTGGCGTGCTCGTGGATGTGCGCGTCGCGCGGCTTGCCCAGAAACGTCAGGATGAAGCAGCGGCCCATGTAGAAGGGCGTGATGTAGGCAATGAGAATCGGGAGGAACCAGAGAATCCACGGCAGCTTCTTTACGCCGCGATATTGCGCCACGTAGTCCGGACCGTGCGACTCGCCGCCCGCGTGCCCGCCGGGCCGCTGCTCCGCGTGCCCGCCACCCGCCGCCGGCTCAGGCTGTGTGCCGTGTTCCTGATCGTCCGTTGTGCCCGCCGTGACGTAGGCCGGCCCATCGGCCGCCGCATGCGCCGGAGCGGCGTGCGGATCGGCGGGCGAAGCCTCGCCCCAGCCGAAGTGCCGCGCGTGCGCCACCGCGAGAATCTCGTCCTTGCTGTAGAACCCGCCGATGCCGACCTGCGTCCAGGGAATGCCCGCGCCGGAGATGGCCAGCACGGCCACCAGGAATGTGAAAGCCGTCACCGGCAGCTTGCTGCGCAGGCCGCCCATGCGGCGCATGTCCTGCTCGTGATGGCAGGCCTCGATCACCTGCCCGGAGCCGAGGAACATCATTGCTTTGAAGAACGCGTGCGTCAGCAGGTGGAACAGGGCCGCGATCCACGCCCCCACGCCCATGCCGTAGATCATGTAGCCGAGCTGCGAGAGCGTCGAATACGCCAGCACGCGCTTGATGTCCGTCTGCACGATCGCGATCAGCGCCGCCATCGTCAGCGTGATGCACCCGATGCTCGCGATGACCAGTTGCGCGTCCGGCGTCAGCAGCGTAAAGATGCGCCCCACCAGATACACGCCCGCCGCCACCATCGTCGCCGCGTGAATCAGGGCCGACACCGGCGTGGGGCCTTCCATCGCGTCGGGCAGCCAGACTTGCAGCGGGAACTGCGCGCTCTTGCCGATCGCCCCGCAGAACAGTCCGATGCCCATCCAGGTTGCCAGCGAGACGCCCCAGAACGTTGTCGAGAAGAGGCCCGCCGCGTGGGCCGCCTGCGCCGGCGCGACCGCCGCCGCCGCCGGCGTTAGGGCGCCGTGCGCTTCGCCGGCGTGATGCGCCGCCGCCTCGAAGACCGCCGCCGACCCGGTCAGCGACAGATCGCCCAGGTAGACGTAGACCAACATCATGCCGATCAGAAAGCCGAAGTCGCCGACGCGGTTGGTGATGAACGCCTTCATGGCTGCGTTGCTGGCCGACTTCTTCTCGAACCAGAAGCCGATCAGCAGGTAGCTGCACAGGCCGACCAGCTCCCAGAAGATGAACAGAAACAGCACGTTGACGCTGATCACCAGGCCCAGCATCGAAAAGCAGAACAGCGACAGGTAGGTGAAAAAACGCGGAAAGCGTGCGTCATGCGCCATGTACCCCACGCTGAAGACGTGGATGCACGTCGCACACAGCGCCACCATGAAGAACATGATGATCGTCAGCGAGTCGAGCCGGACGCCGAACTTGATCGGCACCGCCCCCAGGTTGGCCCACAGCACTTCGCTCGCCACGGCCTGCGCCGTCAGCTCCGCCCGGCCCTCCGCCGTCGTGCCCAGCCACATCGCCAGCACGATCGACGCCATCAGCAGCGAGAACCCGATCGCCAGAACCGCCACCCAGCCCGCCGTCGGGTTTCCACCCGGCACCGGCTTGACCTTCGGCGGATAGCCGTGGCCGTGCTCGTCATGCCCGCCGTGGGAATGCCCGCCGTGTCCGCCGTGGGTGTGCTCGTCGTGCGAGTGCCCGTGGCCGGCGTCGCCGTGATCGTTGTCTCCATGCCCGTGGAGTTCGCGCCGCGGCGGCAGCTTGGTGCCGAAGAACGCCAGGAATACGAAGCTCAGCAGCGGCACGAAGACGCCCAGCAGCAGGCAGATCTGGAGAAGATTCGCGGTCGACATGGCGCTGGGCGGCTATCCTCGGGTCGTGTCCGCCTGATCGACGTCGATCGTGGCGTAGTTGTTGTAGAAGTTCAGAAAGATCGCCAGCGCGATGGCCGCCTCGGCCGCCGCCAGCACGATCACGAACATCGCCGCGATCGCCCCGTCCAGGCCGCCGACGCGGTAGCGCCCGAACGCGACGAAGTTGATGTTCGCGGCGTTCAGCACCAGCTCGGCCCCCAGCAGAATGCCGATGGCGTTGCGCTTGGTCGCCATCACCAGGATGCCCATGGCGAAGACGAACGCCGAAACGAAGAGGTAATGTTCGACACCGATTTCAAACATCATCTGCCTCATCTCGTCGTTTCCGCGCTCGAAGTCGTAGATTCTCTTCGATCGTCAGTCCAACCGGCAGCGTGATCTTCAGCATTTCTTCTTCGCCTCTGGCCTGTCGATACGCGTCGAGGATGATCGGCCCTCGCTCCTCCATCGGCACGCCCGCCCAGCGATCCCACAGCACGGTCACTGCAAGCCAGCCACCATACCGCTGCTCTTCCTCCTGTATGTCCGGGATCCCCTTCATCGCCCGCGCTCTTGGCGCACGAAGCTCGCGAGCCAGTTCTTCAACGAGCTCCGGATGAGAATGAGGCGGCTTGGCCTTTTTCCGCTTGACGGGCACCTTCAGCTCCATAACGCAGCGTAAGTTTGCACGCACCCAGTCGACGCTCTTGCGCACGGACAATAGCTCCACATCGGATGCCACGACGTTCTTGTAGCGCAACTTCTCGCTCCATTCAAATCGTCGCGCGGCGGCGCGCTCCAACTCCAGCCAGGTGTCGAGGCGGTGGGGCCGAGCCTGGTGGGATGACATTCGGTCTAAGAGCGGCAAGGACGGATCCTCAATGTCGCACTCATCGCTTCTCCGGCCGGGCCAGGTACGCCGCCCCGACCATCACGGCCAGCAGCAGCACGGACGAAACCTCGAACGGCACCAGGTAGTCGGTCAGCAACGCCACGCCGATGTCGCGCACCGGCGCGATCCGCGCCGGCTGCCCGGCCGCGCCGTCGGGCAGCACCGCCCACGCGTGCGACAGCGACAGCCCCGCGATCGACGCGAAGATCACCAGCGCCACCAGCGTCGCCATCAGCACTTCGCCGCGCTTCGGCTGAAAGCGCATGTACGGATTGCGGGCCGTGAGCATGACGCCGAAAACGATCAGGATCAGGATGCCGCCCGCGTAGACGATGATCTGCACAACCGCCAGCAGATTCGCCGCCAGCAGAAAGTAGAGCAGGGCGGCGCTGCCCAGCGTGCCGAGCAGCCACGTCGCGGCGTGAACGATGTTCCGCGAAAGCGCGATCATCAGCGACGAGACGATCATCACCGCGGCCGAGATGTAGAAGATGACGGCTTCGATCATCGTCACGCCCCCGGAAGCAGATCGACCGCCAGCGTCCCGACCAGCGGACGCCGGTTCGCGAAGCCGTACCAGATCGTGTAAAGGGCCGCGCCGCTGACGATCAGACCGATCACGCCCAGAACCACTTTCACCACCAGCGCGAGCGCGCCGAATACCGGGTTCCCCATTCCCAGGAAGAGCTCCCAGAACGTGCTCGCCAGCACCATCACCAGCACCAGCGGCAGCATCACCTGGATGCACGAATAAAGCACCTGGTCAATCCGGATGCGCGGCAACGTCCAGCGCAACCACAATTGCACGTAGATGAAGCACAGGCACTTCAGAATGAAGATCACCGGCCCGTTGAAGAGCAGGCCGTACATCAGCCGGCCCGACAGCGTCGTGCTCTGCTCCAGCCAGATCGGCGCCGGCCACGGCGAATGCCACGCCCCGAGGAACAGAATCACCAGCAACGCGCTGACGATGAACATCGCGACGTACTCGGCGAAGAAAAACAGCGACCAGCGAAAGCCGCTGTATTCCGTGTGAAAGCCCGAGACCAGCTCGCTCTCCCCCTCCGGCAGGTCAAACGGAGCCCGCTTGCACGACGCCAGCGAGCTGATGAAGTAGGTGAACGCCGCCACGAACGTCCACGGACTATGAAAAATCAGCCACGTGAACCACCCGCCCGACTGCTGTTCGGCGATGTCGGCAAACCGCAGCGACCCGGCCACCATGACCGGAATCAGCAGCGACATGCCCATCGGAATCTCGTAGCTGATCACCTGGCACGCCTCGCGCATCGCGCCGAACAGCGCCCACTTGTTGTTGCTCGACCAGCCCGCCAGAATCACCGACAGCACTTCCAGCCCTAACGCCGCGAGAATGAACAGCAGCCCAACGTCCAGGTCGCGAAACACCCAGTACGTGCCGAACGGCAGCGCCACCAGCGCCACGATCACCGGCACAAACGCCAGGTAGGGCGATATCAGAAACAGCGCCTTATCGCCCCCCGCCGGCACAAAGTCTTCCTTGGCGATCAGCTTCACGCCGTCCGCGAACGACTGCGACCAGCCGTGCCACCCGCCGGTCCGCATCGGACCGACGCGCGACTGCATGTGCGCCGAGACTTTCCGCTCCCACCAGATCGCGAACACCGGAATCAGCGACGCGAAGCCGACCACGCCCGCGATTCCCAGAAGATCTCGCACCAGCAGAGGCTGAAGCGGCCACAGCACCCACGCGGGCGTCCACCGCGCGAGCTGCTGCCCACCGCGCGCCAACTCGTCCAATGAATAAAAAGTCTCCGGCTCCCCGCCCCCGGCCGCCAACTGGCTCCGCACCGCCGCCAGATCCTGAAACGCGCCCACAACCGCCCAGGCGGCCAGGCCCGACAGCACAATCGCCGACAGCAGGACGAACCCCGGCAGCGCCCGCACGATCGGCGCCGCGACCGAATAAACGCCGAGCGCCAGCGACGCGATCAGCCCCGAAAACCCTCGAAAGTGCGGCTTCGGGCGGGCGGGCCAGGGAACGTAAAAGCGGGACATTCAGCCAACCTGGTAGAGTGCTTGTGAAGAAAGGCACAAAGTATATCGAGGTTCATCGCCCGGTAAAGGGGGCTCGCCGCCGCGCCGCGCCGAATCACGCCCATCACGAAGTATCGCCCGACCACTCATACGCAAAGCGCAGCACTCCGTCGGAATCCGCCGACACCGTCCCCAAGCCCCCGCCGCGCACCCGCTCCGAAACCCCCAGCATCGTCGCCGGCTCGCCCATCTGCTCGGCGACGTTCGGAAACCGCTGCAAGAGCCGCGTCAGCCCCGCCGCAATCCACGCGTGCGACTCCACCGCGAGCTTGTCGCCCTTGGTTGCAACCAGTTGGCTGAGCAGCAGCTTCAGCGTGTCGGTTGGTCCGGCGTCCTGCGTTTCGTACAGCTTCGGGTCGATCTCGCCACTCAGCCGATACGTAACACGGGTCCCGAAACCGTAACGTTGCTCGCGATACGTCGCATGCACCCGCGCCGCGACCCGCCGATTGTCCGCGACGATCACCACGATCGCGTCGATCCGCCCCGTCCAGTCGCGCGACAGAAACGCGAGGCCGCGCTCCGTCCGCCGCACCTTCTCCGCCGGCAGCACCCGCCCATAGTCGTCGGGCGCCTGCCCCAGCTTCAGCCGCGCGTAGTGCCACGACGCACAACCCGGCAGCACCAGAATCGCGATCAGCCCACACGCCGCGCCAGACGTTTTCATCACGGCATGATCGGCGATGCCGCCGCCGCCGGCAATGGACTCAACCGGCACGCGGCCCCAAGGCCACAGCCCCATCCGCCCCAGTCCACGCTTCAGCCGGGCCAGACCCGGTCCCGCGCGCCCAACGCCCGGCTTTCGCACAGCTCACTTGGGCGCTGCCGCCCCCGGCAGCGCGCAATCGTGCGGCGCGGGGATCAGGCAGATGAACTCCAGCGGCGTCGCGCCGGTGTTGCGGAACTGGTGCATCTCGTTGGCCGGCACCCAGATCACGTCACCCGCCCGGAAGGTGCGCTCGCCCTGCGTGCTCTGTGCGGTTCCCTGCCCCTTCAGGATCAGAATCTCGTGCTCGTAGTCGTGCTGGTGGTGCGGCGTGAATCCGCCCGGTTCGACCTCGAAGTGACGCATGTGAAATGTCGACGCGCCGTCTTTGGGCCCGACGAGCATCCGCATCTTGGCGCCGCTCGCCCCCGCCATCGTCACCGCCGACTGCTCGTGTTCGCCGATCGGCTGTATTTTCATCGCACGCCTCCTCCGCGAACATTCTACCGTAGCGTCGGGCCTCAGTGCCCACGCCCCGTGGCACGGCCCCGCGCGGCCACGCACGAACACGCACTACCTACGTCGGCTCCCGCGCCGCGGCGGGCGCTTCATCATCGCGGCCGGCGGGCGCCACCGTTTCCCCATCGGCCGGTTGCGAATCCGCCTGCGAGCCCGGCGCGCTCTGCGTCGTCGGTGCGCTGGCCGTCGCCGGCCTGACGCGTGGTTTCCAATCCGCCGGCCACGCGTGCCGCTTCGGCCAATAGTCGTCCGTCGGCGCCAGCTCGCGCTTGCCGGCTGGCCGGATGTGAGCATAGAGCGACTCTTTGGCCTTCTCGTACGCGACGCGCCCGTTCACCACCGCGTAGTGCACCTGCGTCATGTAATGCAGCACGTCGCCGTCGCACACGATGAAGTCGGCGTCCTTTCCCACCTCCAGCGACCCGATGCGATCATCCAGTCCCATCACACGTGCCGCGTCGATCGTCAGCGTCCGCACCGCGTCGTCATTGCTCAATCCACCCCGAACGGCAAACCCCGCCTCCAAATTCAGATTCAGCAGATCCCGCCCGCCCACGCCCCACGTCGTCACCACCACGCTCTCCGGCACCACTGCAACCGTCACGCCGTGATCGTGCAGTATCTTCGCGTTCTCGATCGTCGCCCCGTTCGGGCGGTTCAGCCGCTCGTCGACCGCAACCGTCGTCCGCGGCGAAATCACCACGCCCACGCCCGCCCGCGACAGCTCCGGCGCCACCGTCCAGCCCTCGTACGCCCCGCGCAGCACCAGCCGGAAATTGAACTCGCGCGCCAGCTCGCACCAGTCCAGCAGCTCGTGCGTCGTCGACGCCGACCCCACCGCGATCAGCTCGCGCTTCAGCAGCTTCTGGTATTTCTCGTACTTGCCCTTCAGCCAGCTCGCGTCCGGCGGCTTCGCTTCCTTATCCGTCTGAACGACGATTTCGTGCCGGCGCACTTCCCGCAAATAGCCGCGCACCTTCTCGAGGTCCACCCGCAGCTCCGCCCGCGGCTGCGGCTGCCGCGTCGAGTAGTTCAGCGGCAGATACACCTCGCGCGACAGCACCATCTCCTCCGTCGTCCCAAACGTCAGCTTCACCGCCGCGTTGCCCGACAGCGCCGTCGTGATCCCGCCCGCCAGCGCGATCGTCATGTTCAGACCGAATACGTCCGTCGTGTCCTCGGGCGGATCGCCGCCGAAGATCGAGCCCGACGGCGACGCGACCACCAGACCCGGATACACGCGCTTGCCCGCCGCGTCGATAATCTGCGTCTCGGGCGGCAGCGCCACGTCGGCCCCGATGTCGATGATCCGGCCGTTGCGCGACAGCACGGTCGCGCCGCTCAGCACCGGCCCGGTCATGGTGTGCACCACGCCGTTGATCACCGCCAGATACTTGTCCTTCTTGACCTCGGCCTCCGCCGACGAGCTGGCGCCCGACGTGCTCGCCGATTCCTCGCTGCTCGCCGCCGCCGACGCTGTCGCCGGCTGCGAAGCGGCGTCGCGCCGCGGCCGGCGCGGACCACGGTTGCGGCGCTCCTGCCCTTCGGCCTCGGCGGCCACCGTCGCCAGGACGAGCGTCAGTACGATCAGGCGGACGACAGCGCTCATCGGATGCCCTTCTCAATCGTGCGGACGATTTCGCCGCTGATCATGATCTTTCGCACCCGGCTGAACGGGTCGAGCGGGTCGCCGTCCAGGAACACCAGGTCCGCGTCCTTGCCCTTCTCAACGCTTCCCAGCCGCTTCTCGAGCCCCAGAGCCTTGGCGGGGTGCAGCGTGACCGACTTCAGCGCCTCCTCGCGCGACCACCCGTCAGCCACCAGCGCCGCCAGCCGCAGCCGCACCTCGCCGTGCGCCTCCAGCGAATCGACCACCGGCGTCACCGAGATTTCACAACCCGCCTCCGACAACATCTTCACCAGGTGCACGCGCTCCCAGGAATTGGAAATCCAGTTCAGATACGGAAAAACCACCACCCGCGCGTGCGCTTCGCCCAGCGACTCGACCACGCGGTGAAACTCCGTCGCGACGCGATTGAAGAGCCGGTACACACGCGAAACGTCGTGCTCCTTGAGCAGCTCCTCGCTCCGTACATACGTTGTCGGGTCGGGCGCGTCGATCATCGCCGCCAGACCCTCCTTGCCTTGCAGCAGGTCCACCAGTGGCTGCAAGGCCGGTTCGATCGGCGGCGGTTGAAACGCCGGCTGCGACGCCGGCTGGCTGGCCGCATGGCTCGTCGGCCCCGACGCCGGCTGCGACGTGGCCTTGCCCGACTCGGCCTTCTGCTTCTCGTCAAAGTCCTTCCGCGCTTTCTCGGCCTTCTCGATCTCCGCCTCCGCCCGGCGCAGCGAATCCCGCAGCACCTTGCCGTCGCCCGCGATGCGCACGTACCCCGGCGACAGCAGCGTGCGCTTCTCCGGCGGCCCGCCCGTCCGCACAACCATGGCCCGGCCCGGAATGCCCGACCCGCCGGGGAAAAGACCCAATGCCGTGTAGCCCGTCTCGATCAGTTCGTCGTAGTCGCCGGAACGCGGAAAATACTCATCCGCCACCAGCAGGTGCGCCCGCAGCTCGCTCCGCGCGTAGCCGTCCAGCCCGAAGCGCGACGCCGGATTGATCATCCCCGGCATCACCACCAGTTCCTCGGCGTGGATGATCTTCGAATTCTTCGGGTACTCCAGCCCCTTGCCGACCCCGCGGATCTTCCCGTCGGCAATGATGATCACGCCGTTGCGGATCTCCTTGCCCGCGTTCGTGATGATCGTGCCCGCGTGAACAACCGTGTAGGGGCCCTCGGCCTCATCCGCTTGCGACCTGTCGTCCGTCTGAGCGAGTGCGGCCACTGCCAGCCCGCCCAGTGCCGGCCCGCCCGCTGACAGTGCACCGCCGAGCGTGGTCCCGGCCGCGAAAACGCCGAGCACGGCGCCGATCGCGCGTCCGAAGTTCGAATCGAGCTTGCGTTTCATCCCGTCCATCCGAGCCGGCACCCGACAACCCGTCGGTCTCGACGGCCAACCTTGAACGTTCCACCTACCACACGCGCCGCATCCCGACCGCCAGCGTTGAACCTCTCACGTGCCACTTCAAAACGGCCTCGGTTTCTTGTTCACGTCGTACACCACCTTGCCGTTGACCACCGTCAGCAGGCACGCCGAGCGCGGGTCGATCGGATCGCCCGTCCAGATGCCGAAGTCCGCGTCCTTCCCGGCCTCGATGCTGCCGACGCGCTGGTCGATGCCCAGCGCCCTGGCCGGCACGATCGTCACCCCGCGAAGCGCCGGATACGGCAGCCAGCCGTACCAGCAGCCCAGCGCTGCCTGCAGCGTGAGCTCTTCCTGCGGCACGACCGGCGAATCGGTATTGATGCCCAGTTCGGTCACGCCGTTGTAGTACCACCCGGCCGCGTTGCCGATCATCTTCCGGCAGGTGCGCTCGAAGTGATACGAGCGCGGGCCCTGGACCGTGAAGACGTCGCTGTCTTTCACCAGCGCCGCGGTCTTCCAGCCGTCGAATTCGGAGTGATCGAGCACGACCCACAGCTTCAGCTTCTTGGCCAGCATGTCGATCGTCGTCATCAGCAGTTGATAGCCCTGCGAGTGCACCGAGACCGGAAACTCGCGTCGAAACAGGCCCCGGAACTGATCCCAGATCGGGTTGAACTCCGGTTTCTCCTTCGTCTCGCCCTTGTCGAACTGCTCCCAGCGCTCGTTGTAGTCGCGGGCCTTTTCGAGTGTCTGCCGCGTGTTCCAGTTCATGAACGAGCGGCCCACGCCCACCCAGTACCACTCCGGATTGCCAGCCTGCGCGATTTTCAGCGAGCCCGGCGAGCGCACGATCACCTCCGACAGCGAGTCGCCGCCCATCTTGCAGATCGTCCCGAACCCGCTCATGTTCGTCCCGCTGCCGGGGATCAGCAGCGCGCTGGTCACGCCGCCGCCCCGTGCGTTCTTGACGTTGTCGTTGTTCGGCTCGACCGTCTGCCGCGAGTTCAGCCCGGGATTGGTCAGATAGACCGAGTCGTTCAGATCGCCCAGGCTGCCCGCGATGTGGTTGTGGCAGTCCACCAGCCCCGGTACCAGCCAGCGATCCGGAAACTCCACTACGCGGTAGTTCTCGGGAATGCGAACCGACGCGGCCGGACCGACCGCCTCGATCTTGCCGCCCGCCACCAGCACCACCGCCCCATTGATCACCGCGTCGGACTTGTCCATCGTGATGACCTTGCCGACGCGATACGCCACGCCGGCCGCCTCGCCGGCCAATGCCGCCCGCGGCGACGCCGCGAGCAGGCACAGCGGCGATAGGAGCAGGGCAGCGGCACGCAGGCCGCGCATCCCTCGGCCCCTCGGCCCCTCGACCCCTCGGGCCCTCGTGCCCTTGTTCCCTTGTTTCCTTGTTTCCATATTCGTACTCACTTGCTCCCGATCAGCGGCCAGCCCGCGTCATCCTGCGGCACTTCCCGCCCGCTCACGAACACACGCGTCAGACGACTGCCCGCGTCAAACGGGTGTCCGTCGAAAATCACCAGATCGCCGTCCTTGCCCACTTCGATCGAGCCCACGCGGTCGTCGATGCGGAACATCCGCGCCGCGTCGATCGTCAGCGCCCGCAGCGCTGCGTCGCCACCCAGCCCTTGCTGCGCCGCGTACAGCGCCATCAGCGGCAGATTCGCCGCCCCGTCCTCCGCGTCGCTCTGAAACGCAATCCGCACGCCCTGGCGGGCCAGGTCGGCCGCCTGGTGATACGACTTGCGCTCCCGCTGACGCACGACACGCGTCGGCGTGATCACGCTGGCATTACCCTTGCTGATCCGCCCGGCGTGAAGGTCCGCGTCCTCCGCGTTCAGCAGCACCACCGGCAGCTTCAACTCATCGACAAACAGCTTCAGCGCCGCCGAAATCTCCGCTCCCGTCCGCACGTCCACCACCGCCGCCGCCCGCTGCGCCAACACCGCACGCGCCGGCTCAAGACGTTCGTCGACCTTCGGCGGCAGCGGGCGGCCCTCCTTGTCCTTCTTGCGCGTCCGCTTCACCTTGAACTCGACCGGCGACTTGTCCGTCCGCGTCGCTTCGAAACTGATCGCGAACTGGCCGATGCTCACAGCGCCTGCCATGTGGTCGTCGCGATCCAGCGTCGCCCGGATCTGCGGCTTGCCCACCGGCGTCTCCTGCTCGACGTCGAGAACCACCGACGTGCCGTTGAGCGTCCCGCTCAGCGCCGCATCCTCTCCGCCCCCCGTCGGGTCGCTCAGCCGGCCCTCGATCTTGTCGCCCGTCAGCTTCAGCGTCATCGTCCCGGTGAACGACTCCGGCAGCGGAGCCCCGCTGATCGTGAATTCCCACATCCCCGTGATCGGGTCGGCTTTCGTCTCGGTGACGGTCGTCTCGCCTTCGGCCTTCTTCTCCGGCGTCGCGGCCCCCTTGGCGCGGGCCTCTTCCCACTTCTTCAGATCCTCCTCGTACTTCTTCCACTTCTCCTCGTACTCCCGGGCCGACTTGAACACCGCGCGGATTTCCTCGATCGCCACCAGCGGGTCCTTGCCGCGCAGCGAAAACTTCATCGCCGCCGAATCCCGCACGATCACCTGCTCGCGGCCCGCGCCCGACGTCTTGATCGCCGCTACTCGCGAGCCGGCGCTTCCCGCTTCATACGGCGCCAGCAGCACCGTCGTCACGCCGCTTCGCGCCACCCGCAGAAACTCCCGCCCGGCGACGCTCACCACGTCGGCGATCGGCACGTCCGGCGCCGCCGCCATCCGGTCGCCCTCCAGCCCCAGATGCCCGTGCGCGTCGATGAAGCCCGGCGCGACGAAAGCGTCGTCGCCCGCGTCGACGATCTGCGCGCCCGGCGGAGTCGGCACGCGCCGTCCCACCGCGCGAATCTTCCCGCCCTCCACCAGCACCGACCCGTCGCGCAGCGTCGTTCCGTCGCCCATCCAGATCGTGCCGGCCCGCACGACCAGCGCGTTGCTCGCCGGCGCCGCGAAAACCCGCCGGCCCTCGACATACACCGCCCGCACGTGACTACCGATCTCGATCGGATCTCCGCTCAGCACTAACAGGTCCGCGTCTTTCCCCGGAGCCAGGCTGCCCACGCGCTCCGCCACGCCCACAATCTCCGCCGCCCGCCGCGTGATCGCCTCCAGCGCCACCCGCGCCGGCAAGCCGCTCCGCACCGCCATCGCCGCGATCATCCGCAAATCGACGTTCGGATCGCCTTCCGCACCCGCCAGCGCAACCTTGATCGCCGGCGCCTCCTCGCGCCCCAACCGCGAGAAGAGCTTCGACACTCCCGAGTCCGGCGTAAACGCGTCGGGATCGCCCCCCACGTTCCACGCCGGCTGCGCATACGGCTGTTCGATCCGCACCACCGCCGGCAGCCCGGAGCGAATCAGCAGCGACGGGTCGCTCCCGCCCTCCGCCAGCCCGACCAGATATCCGGGATACGACTGCCTCCCCAGCCACGCCACCGCGCCGGCGATGTCCGCATCGCGCCGGCATTGCATCCGCAGCGGCGTTTTCGCCGCCCACAGGCGCGCCAACGTCTCCCCCTGAATGTCGAACGCGCCCCGCTCGCGCCAGCCGCGCTCCCCCAGCTTCTGAGCGTCCTGCACGCCGCGAATCCGCTCATCCAACTCCAGATACTGCCCCATCCGCGAATCCGGACGCTGCCGTTGTCCCGGCTGAATCGCTTCGTCCGATGACGCGTAGAACGCCAGCTTCATCTTGTCCGGCGGTCCGAAAACGCCCAGGTTCACGCACACATCCGCGCCGCGCCGCAACGCGCGCCCCGCCGCCGGCCCCGCCAGCTTCACCACCGCGCCCTGCCCGGTCATCAGCCGATGCCCACCCGGGTCGATGTGCGCCGTTGTCGTCCCGCTGGCAAGTTGCAGCGCGAACTGCCCGTACGAATCGAACGCGTCCAGCGCGTCGTACGCCGGTCCGACCGAATCGTCGCCGCCGTGCTCGCCGGCCAGCGCGCTGGCGGCGTTGACCAGTCCGGGAATGATCGTCTGGTCGCGCAGGTCCAGAAACGGCAAGTCGCGCGGGATCTCGACATCGGCCCCAAGCGCGACGATCCGTCCGTCGCGCACGACGACGATCCCATTCTCGATCGGTCCGAATACTTCTTCCGTCAGCGGATAAACATGATGTGCGCGCGCCACGAACGACGCCGGCCGCTCATCGTCGCCGGCGAGCACCAGGCGAACGCAAAGCAGTGCCGCCATCGCCGCCACAACCCGAATTCGCGAGGCACCCGCCCGCGTCCGGTACAAATGAAAGCTCACGGACGCTCTCCCTGCCCGGCCGGCGCCGACTCGGTCAATCGCTTCATGCGCGGATCGTTCCAGCGCTCATAAACCAGCATGCCCTCGATCAGCACCTGCTCGACCTGCGTGTTGAAATCCAGCGGGTCGCCGCTCAGCACGATCAGGTTGCCGTCCTTGCCCGCCTCGATCGACCCGAGCCGCGCATCGAGTCCCAGAATCTTCGCCGGGTTGAGCGTGATCGCCCGCAACGCCTCATCCCGCGCCACGCCGTTCCGGACGCACCGCGCCGCCTGGTACGTCATGAACCGCTCCGGCAGCGAAGCATCCTCACCGGGAAGCAGCGCCCAGAGTAGACCCGACTCGGCGTAGCGGCTGGGCAGGAACGTCTCGGTCACTTTGCCGGTGATCGGATCGACGTCGCGATAGATGAGCTCGGGCGGCAGCACCACCGGCCGCGCCGCCGACTTCAGTTCCGCCAGTGCCTTAAACGTCTCGCCTCCGGCGGAGATCACCATGCGGTCAAAGAACCCATACTCCTTGGCCAGCTTCACCGCGGGCCCCACGTCCATCGCCTGGCCGCAATACACGAACGCGCCGAGCCGCCCGATCGGCGGACGATACGCCGCCCCGACTTCCCCGCGCAGCCGCACGAGGTTGCGATGCTGATCGTCGATGTCGTCGGCCCGCACCAGCTCGCGCCCGCGCTGCCGCGCCTCGGCCGGCCCCACGTCGAGCTTCTTTTTCTTCTGCTCCAGATCCTCCTCGTAGCGCTTCTCCGCCAGCCGCTCGAGGTAGTCGTTCAATTCGGCAAACGTCTCGCGCAACGTCGCCATCTGCAGCAGCCGGTCATAGCCGCCCTTGGGCGTGATCGATATCCGCAGCGCCGGCCCCGCCGCCACGGTCATCTCGTCCACCGACAGCCCCACCGGCCGCACGATCCGACCCACGCCGCCGATGACGCAATTCGCCCCCACGATCACATGCGCCGTCGTCACTCCGCTTCGCAGCATTTCCTCAAAGGCCATCTGCGACGGGTCGATCGCGTCATACACGTCCAGGAACGGCGTCACCGGCCGCATTTCGTTGGGAACGTCGAGCCCGCGCGGCGTCTGCGCGACGACCAGCCCCGGAAACACCGTCTTGCCCGACACGTCCAGCACGCGCGCGTCGTAGGGAATCTCCAGTTTCTCGCCCACCGCCGTGATCTTGCCATGCTCGATCAGGATGTCGCCTCTGGCGATCTCGGCCCCGACCACCGGCACGATCCGCCCGCCGGTCAGCGCGACGCGCTCCGGCTCCCCGTCGCGCGCCATCGCCGGCAAAGCCAGCATGCCGCCCAGCATCGCCCCGATCGCCGCACCCGCGACACAACGCCACGAAGCCCGTGTGCTCTTGCCACGATTCACCGCCGTCCTCCACCATTCCGCGCGTCCGCGGCAACGAGATACACCGTTACTCCCGCCGGCCGCCTCACTTCATCACCACGGCGCCGTCGACCATCACCCACAGCGGCCGGCTCTCGGCGGCAAACGGCTCGCCATTCCACGCCACCAGGTCCGCCGCCGCCCCTTCCTCGATCGTGCCCACGCTGCCCTTCAGCCCCAGCAGCTCCGCCGGAACCGCCGTCACCGCCCGGAGCGCCTCGCCCCGCGTCAACCCGAACCGCATCGCCATCATCGCCTGCCGCGCCAGCCCTTCTTCCTCGCGCAGGTCGTTGGCGGTGAGCGCGAAGCGTATCCCCGCGTCGCGAAGCTGCGTCGCCGTCGTCAGCCGCGGGTCATTCGCCTCGCCAAAGCCGCGATAGCCGCGCGGCGTGTCGAAGATCGGACCGAAAATCACTGGAATCCCGGCCGACTTCAGCTCCGCCAGACACTGATACGCCTCGGTTCCCTCTTCCAGAATGAACCGGTACCCGTGCTTGGGAGACTCTCCGCCGATCCGCAGCTCGTTGGCCAGTTCGATCGCGACCATGATGTCATGCTGCATGCGGGCCTGAATCCGCAGAGGCACGTCGCCCGACAGCACCGCCAGCAACACGTCGATCGCCGGCGCCGGCGGGCTGTCCGCCCCGCTGACGCCGCCACCCGCCGCCGCCCGTCTCGCGTCGTAGAACGCCTTGCGGAACACCCACGCCACGCCCATCCGCGTCGTCGGCCGCCGCGTCATGAACGTCACGCCACCGCCGCGCGACGGCCGCGGCATCTGGTTGCCCGCGCCGCGCCGGATCGAGTCGCCGCCCATCGACGCCTTCACCGCGTCCGCCGCCCGCACCACCCGCTTGCCCGCAGCCCCCGCGGTCTTCACCACCGCGCCGCGCATCCCGATCACGCTCGCCGAGTCCGGAGAGACCCAGACCGTCGTCACGCCCTCGCGCATCAGCCGCGTGAAATCCGTCGAGAACAGGTTCAGCGTGTCCGCCACACGCAGGTGTGGCGTCACTTCCGACGCCTGCTCGGCGAAGCTCCGCTGCCGCGGCACACCTTCCGCAAAGCCCGCGGCACCCCCCGGCGGCGCCGCCGGCGCCACCGGCTGCCCGCAGTGCGGGCAGATTCCCTCGCACGTGGGCGGTAGCGCCATGCCCGCCTGATGCGGGCAGGGGACCTCGTGCACCTCCGCCGCGGACCCGCCGCAACAACCGTCCGCGTCTGCCGCGGCCAGCGGCGCCTGCGGGGAACTCTGCGCCACCGTCGAAATCTGCTCCCACATCCCGCCGCGCCGCCGTCCAGCCGCCACGGCCGCGTCGGGTATCTCCGAATCAATCGCCGCGTGTGCGTCAATCAGACCTGGCGTCAGACACGCCTCGCCCAGATCGATCGTCGCGGCGCCCTCCGGAATCTTCAGATCGGCGCCCACGGCGACGATCCGGCCGTCGCGCACGACGACCATCCCATGCTCGATCGGTTCGCCCGCCGCGGTATACACTCGCCGGACCTTGATGACCGTCGTGCCGCTCGGGTCATCCTGGCCCCATGCCGAAGCGCCGAGCACGCTGCTCGCGACCAGCAGCGCAATCAGAACGCCGCTGCCTGCCGCCTGCCCCCGCTGTGTTGGGTTTCTCATCGCACTCACTCCTGCAACGCGCCGCCGCCGCTCGTCATGTCCGCGCGGCCCGGCGTCGCAATACCAGTTTCAATCGTCCTGCTCACGCGCGAATTCCCGGAACACCACCTCGCCCGCGACATAGACCGCCCGGCACTTCGCGCTCAGCCGGAGCGGATCGTCGTCGAACACCGCCAGATCGGCGTCCTTCCCGGCCGCGATCGAGCCGACCCGCTTCTCCACCCCCAGCAGCTCCGCTGGCGTCAGCGTGATCGCGCGCCGCGCCACGTCCGCCGGTAGCCCGTCGCGCGCCGCCAGCGCCGCCCCGACCCGCAGACTCGCGCTCGATTCAAACGGCGTGCCTCCGGCAATCGCCACCGGCACTCCCGCGGCATGCAGCACCGCCGCCGAAGTCGTCGCCCGCCGAGGAGAATCAAAATCGAACGGCCCGACGATTGCCGGCACCTTCGCCGCGGCCAGTTCACCCGCGACGTCCCGCGCGTCCAGCGTGTGTTCGATCACCAGCCGCAACCCGCCGAATTCCTGCGCGAGTGTCAGGGCGGTCAGCACGTCGGCCGACGACGGCGCCCAGAAAAACGCGCTCTGCCGGCCGGCCGCCACGTCGGCCAGCGGCCCACCCGATATCGAAGCCGCGCGCAGCGCCGCCCGCAGCATCTCGGCTGCCCCGCTTCGCGACGTCGGCTCACGCGCCGGGATAAACGTCGACGCCGCGATCGTCAGCCGCAGCGGACCGTTCGCCGACAGAACCGCGCCGCCGGCGCCCGCCATCCGGCACACGCCGATCGCGCCGCCGATCACGTCCGACTCCTCCGGCACCAGCGCAATGCTCGTCACCCCCGCGGCCGCCGCCTCGCCAAAATGCCGCGACGCGGCGTCAAGCGCGTCGACCGCCCGCGCCGCGGGCTCCAACGCCGCCGCCCGCTCCCGAAGCTGCCCGACCGCGCCCAGCGCCGAACGCACGTCGATCAGCCCCGGGCAAACAACCGCCGATCCGTACTCGTCCAGCCGGTCCGCCGCCTGACGAGCCTGCACCGCGCGTTCGATCTCCACCGCATCCTGAACGACAGCGGTGACACGCTGCCCCTCGACCACCACCAGCACCGCGCCGCGGTGAAGTGCGCCCTGCGGGTCGATCCAGCCACCCGCGCGAATCAGCACGCGCCCGTCGGCAAAGGCCGCCGAACCGCTGATCAGCAGCAGCGCCGCGCCGACTGCGACCACACGCCCGACTTCCGAACCGCACCGCGCCCGCATGCTCAGTCCCCCTCCTCGGCAGCCACGCCGGGCTTCTCCGCCTTGTACACCTCCACGCCGCCGATGAACACGCGTTCGACGACGGCGTCGGGCGACAGCGGGTTCGCACTCCACACCACGAAGTCGCCATGCGCGCCTTTCACCAACCGCCCGACCTTCTGCCCGACTCCCAGCAGATCGGCGGCACCGGCCGTGAGCCGGCGCAGCAGGTCGGTCTCCGAACCGCACGCCCCAAGCCGGGCCGCGGCCGCCAGCAGCAGATGACGCGACACCTCGCCACGCGCACCGCCAAAGTGCACCGCCACGCCCGCTCGGCAGAGCGCTTCGCCCATGGCCGGATCAGCCTCGCGGGTCGGTCCGCCGGTATACAGCATCGATTCCGGTCCGGGCGTGAGGATCACCGGCGCTTCCGCCTGCTTGATCTTGTCGGCGACGTAGTGCGCGCCGCTCGCGCCCACCAGCGCGATCCGCAGGTTGAACTCGCGGGCGATCTCCAGCACGCGCTCGATGTCGCCGGCCCGGTGCACCTCCACCCACAGCGACAGTTCGCCGTCCAGCACCCGCAGCAGCGCTTCCTTGCGACGGTCGATCTCCGGTTCCTTCGGCTTCTTCGGCCGGTCCGGGTCGCCCCCGGTCTCGCCGGACGGTCGCGGCGCCGCGCCCTCCTGGGGAGTCGGAGCGGGTCCGTCGCGATCGCCGCGCCGCTGCGGACGGCGCCGCGGCGGCGGCTCGCTCGGATCGGCGGTGACCACCGATTCGTCCGCTGCAGGATCGAACGCCTCAGCCGCGTCCGGCGCCGCCGCGTCCGCGCCCTCCGCGGTCCGGCGGCGAAGCTCTCTCAGTCGCTCGAGGTCGCGATCGGGCGTCGGACGCGCCGGGGCGGCCCGCTCGGCGGGCTTGCTGGTCGCGCCGGGCTCGCCGCCCTTGGCCGCGTATTCGCGGATTTTCTTGTCGTACTCCTCGACCTCGTCCTTGTAATCGTCCCAGGCCTCGCGATAGTCGCGGGCGTCCTGCCACAGCTTGCGAAACTCCTGAATGGAGCGAGCGCGGGCCAGCGCCGGCTGCCGCGGATCGGCGCCCAGCGCGGCGCACATCACCGCGTCCGCCGCCAGCACCAGCTCGTCGGCGGCTGCACCGCCCGGCTGAAGCCGGATCAGCGCCCCGCGCCCGGCCACGCCGTCGCGGCCGCGCGCCGGCAGGAAGATCGCCGTCACGCCGCCGCGCAACGCCGCCTGTATCTCATGGTCGGCGTATCGATTAAACGTGGGTTCGCTGCTGCCCGTCGGATCGGAGCCGGCCGCGGCGTCCGCCGCCAGTGCCGACCAGACGTCGATCAGCCCGGGCGTCACGTACTTGCCACGCCCCGAGATGGTCCGCGCCAGCAGCGGCGGCTTGGCGTCCACGCCCACCCTGCTGACCTCGCCCCCTTCGACGATCAGCGTGGCGTTCTCCAACGGCGCGCCTTCGCCCGTGAAGATCGTCGCGCCCCGGATGGCCAGCGGACGCATCTGCCCCAGCGCGGGGCAAATGCACGCCAGCGACACGAGCAACACGCCGCCCAGCCGAAAACCCGCAAACCGGCGACGCGGTCGCCCGCGATGCCGACCGACTCGATTCTCTTGGTCCAAGGTTGCCTCTTCGCCAATGCACCATCGGCGTCGGCGGGATTGTATCGCTTGAGGTAGTCCACGCACTCGAGTGGTCGAACGCGAGTGCTGCCAGCTCCAGAACCTCGATTATTGGTTCTCTGCGGCGCTACGTCAATCGACTTGTCGACGCCCGGCGAGTTTGAGTTCTCGACGCCCGGCGAGTTCGAGTTGTCGACGCCCCGCGGGTTCTCGAAGCCCCGCAACGGCGCCCCCAGCCGAATTCAAGTTGCGCCCCCAGCCGAACTCAAGTTGCGCCCCCAGCCGAACTCAAGTTGCGCCCCCAGCCGAGCCCCGACCGTCAGGGAGGGGTTCGACCTGAGTGCGTCTCCGAACTCGCCAGCAACGCTGACTAACCTGCCGCTCGCCTACTCGATCCCCGTCGCCAGCTCCTCAGACTCCTCGAGCCGCACCTCGGGCGTTGCATCGCCCGAACGCCGCTGCTCGATCCCCTTGAGCGTCCCAGCCGCGCGCGTCCACTGATCGCTCGTCCGCCGCCGCGTGCGGGCCTTGGTCTCGACCAGCGCGATCCGCACCTCGGCGAACGCCTTCTTGACGCTCGCCAGGGCCGCCTCGGTCATGCGGTTCATGTTGCGGGCGCTGTTCAGCTCGCATTCGTACGTGTGCCGCTGCTCGACCAGGCGCGCGTTCTCGCGCTCGGTGTGCGTCAGTTGGGCCATCAGGTTCCGCTTCTCGTCGCGCAGCGTCTCGACCTTTTCCTCCAGCGCCTGGGCGGTGCGCTGCATTTCGCGGATGCGGTCTTCGTTCGCCCGCGCCGTCAATTCCGCCTGGGCTCGCGCCGTGCGCATCTCCTCCAGCCCGATCTGCGCCTCCTGGAGCTGCGCGCTGAGCTGCGTACGCTCCTCCGACATCTCGCGCACGCTCTGCTCCGCCTCCGCCGCCCGCGCCCGCAGATTCTGATAATCAACCTTCAGGCCGTCGCGCTCCTTCCGCGTCGCCCAGAATTCCTCGAGCTGCCGGTTCGCCGTCTTCAGCTCGCCGTTCAGCCGCGCGATGTCCTTTTCCGCCGCCCCGGCCTGCTCCTGCAACTGGCTGCTGCGCTGGTTCGCGGCCGTGACTTCCTCTTCCAGCAGCGCGATCTCCTCGCGCACCTGCTCCACGGCGTCCAGCCGCGTCTGGAGCGTGACCACCTGCCACTCCAGCTCCTGGTTCCGCTGCGTCAGCCCCTGCGATTTCTCCGTCAACTCCTTCACTTCCCGGTCCGACGAGGCCCGCAGGTCCTCGTACCGGTCAAGCTGGTTCTCCAGCTCGTTGATGACCGACAGCACGTCGTTCCGCTCGTCCAGAAACGTGTCGTGCAGCGGCTTCGGAGAGCGGCGGCCGTCGGCCGACTCGCGCTCCGTGCCCTCCGTCGCACGCGGTGGTATCGCCGCGCCGCTGCCATTTCCGCGCGGGATGCCCGCGCCGGCCGCCTCGCGCTCGGGGCGCTCGCTGGTGGGGCGTACGCTGCTGCCGGAGCCGCTCCGCGGCGTTTGCGACGATCGGGTCTTGTCGTGTTCCATTGCCTTCGTTCCCGGGCTTATCGGTCTGGGTTCCATGCCGAGGGCGCGGGCAATGCGCGTCGCGCCGGCTCGTGCACGCACGATTCTTATCGGTGGTACATATCGGCCTGCCCGAGGCGCATTCTTGACCGGCCGGCGCGCGCATGCCCCCGGCGCTTATGATTGTGGATGACGATGGAATCCGAGCCCGACCGCCCGCAACGCCGCTACGTCTGCGTGACCTGCGCCCGCAGCGTCCCATACGACGGCGCGCCGCCTGCGATTTTTCCTTTTTGCAGCCCGCGCTGCCGCATGGTGGATTTGGGACGCTGGTTGCGCGGCCAGGTCGGTATTCCCGTCGAGCACACGCCTGGCGCAGCCGACGCGCCCGGCGACGCTCCCGGCGAGTAGCAGCCTGGCTTATCGCCCCTTCGACCCGCCGCCGCTCTCGATCACTGCCGCCCACAAGGATGGATAATGCGCCTCGACTGCCTGGCGCAGTTCGGCGTCGGCGAGCAGGGCCGAGAAGCGTTGGTTCCGGACGATCGCCGGAAGATTTCCGGACTTCAGCGCGGCGCGCAGCTCCGCGTCATCGCGCAGGTTCTGCACGTGCTGCTCGACGACCGGATTCTCCAGAAAGCGCTTGACGCGCGCGTCGTGTGCCAGCGCTTTCATCTGCTCCGGGTCCGACGCCAGTTCCACGGCGCGCTGCGCGAATTGCACGACGGATAACTGTGTCAGCGGGTTTGCCTCGGCGACGTAGCGGGCCACGGGGTCGGCGGCGATCTGCTGCCCGCAACGCTCGACGGCGCTGAGCATTGAAACGACGGGTCCGATACCCTGGGCCTCGGCGCGGCGTTTCAGGTGCTCCAGCGGCTGCGCAAATATTGCCAGGCACCAATAAAGTGCGGCGACGAACAGCGCGCCCTCGGCGACGCCGACGACGCCGCCGGCGGCGCGATCCAGCGCGCCGAGCACGCGGCATTGCCGCAGCTTGCGTCCGATCACACCGCCGAGCCCGGCGATCACGCCGAGGATCAGAACGGTACTGGTTCCGAAAACCAGCACCGCGGCGTAGATATCGGACAGGCCGGTGTAGCGCGTCACGAGCGGCGTGAGGTGGCGGACGGCGGTGGGTGCGGCGGCGATCGCAACCGCCAGGGACGACATTTGCGCCAGGTGGCGCACGGCGCCGGCGCGGTCGGCGAAGAACGCGAAGACCAGGCCGGCGCCCGCCGCGATGCGGACCAGCGGGCCGCCCAGCAGCAGGGCGGCGGCGAGGGCGGCGGCGAGCAGGAGGCGGACGGCGGTGAGGAATGCAGGCGAGCTCTTACCGGTCCCGCGCTGGGCGGTCGCCGCGGCGCGGCGTACGGCCCGCGCGTCCTCGATGACGGCGCTGCACGCGAGTTCGTGGCTGACGCTGCGCACGCGTTGGGCTCCCTGCTCTCGTGGTTTTCGGACGAGCGCCGGGGGCGCAGGCATCCGCGGAATCGTCACCAGACAATATGCGATATGTTCCGTCGGCGGGCACAGCGGGGCGACGGCGGGGGGGTGGTCTGAAAAACTGTCGTGCGGCGGCGCCGGGCGCCGCGCGGCCGATGCCGCCTGCCGATAATATCAAGCACTTCAAGAATTTCACGAACAGCAGTGGACAGCCGGCGAACACGCGGGCCTAGAATGTCGCAAGCAAGGACATTTGAGTTCCGCTCGCGCTCGGTCGCTTGTGGCCGCGGAGGCCGGACGTCGTCTTGCGACCCGCTTTTAGTCGGAGGAGACCATGAAGCGCACGTTTCCGCTGATTCTCGGTAGCGTCTGTTTCTGCCTGCTGATCGCCGGCTGTCCGGCGTCGATCGACAGCTCACTGACCATCGATGAGATACTGGCGCAGCTGACGCCCGGCCCGCAAGGACCGGCCGGTCCGCAGGGAGCCAAGGGTGACAAGGGCGATCCGGGCGCGGACGGCGCGGATGGCCTGAACGGCGCCGACGGCCTGAACGGGCAAGACGGCGCGGATGGCGCGGCCGGTGCACAGGGCGAACAGGGTCCGGCAGGCGCCGATGGCCAGGATGGTGCGGACGGCGCCGACGGGCAGAACGGCGCGGATGGACAGGACGGCATCGACGGGCAAAACGGCGCGGATGGACAGGATGGCGCCGACGGACAGAATGGCGCGGATGGGCAGGACGGTGCCGACGGTCAGGATGGCGAGGATCTGACGGGCGTCATCGCCCGGGCCAGCTTCCGCGCCGACGGCACGACCTACGTCGCGAGCGCCACGGCGATCATCGCCAGCTCGCGTCCTTCGACCGGCACGTATCTGGTGACGATCGACCTGTCGGCGGCGGACCCGATGCCGGCCGACATGACCGAGTTTCCGATCCTGGCCTCGGTGGTCGCGAACTCGACCGAGCCGGGTGGCGGGGCGAGCATTCCGCTGGCCGCGTTCTACAGCCCCGTTTCGCTGGACACGGTCAACAAGCAGCTCGTCGTGCGGATCGAGATTCTGAACATCCAAACCGCGGCGAAGGCCAACTCGTCGTTCAGTCTGCTGGTGCTTGAGCCGTAACTCACGCATCAGGCGGCAAATCGTCACACCGCGGCCCCGCCGGTTCGACACCGGCGGGGCCGCGAGTTTACGGCAATGCAAAATGAAGAATGCAGAATGCAGAACCGTATTGGAAGACCCGCCGCAGCGGTGCGTGGTTTTGCAATCCGAACCCCTCACGCGAGTGAGGGGTCGGAGGCGCGGCAGGCGTATTGCGTCAGGAACGTTGCCAGGGCGAAGAGCGTCCTCGCCGTACGGCCCCCGACTGGCGTCGGGGGTTCGGATCGGGCCGTCCGACAAATGTCGACCCATCCGGATCGGACGCCCGACGAGCGCTGACCGGATCGGGTGCCCGACACCGCAGACCATCCGACGAGTCAACGCATCCGAACCCCTCACGCGAGTGACGGGGCGGAGGCGCGGCAGGCGTATTGCGTCAGGATGGTTGTCAGGGCGAAGAGCGTCCTCGCCAAAGCGTCGACGCATCCGAACCCCTCACGCGAGTGAGGGGCGGGAGGCGCGGCAGGCGTATTGCGTCAGGATGGTTGTCAGGGCGAAGAGCGTCCTCGCCGTACGGCCCCCGACTGGCGTCGGGGGTTCGGATCGGGCCGTCCGACAAACGTCGACCCATCCGAATCGGGCGCCCGACGAGCGCTGACCCTTCCGAACCCCTCACGCGAGTGAGGGGTCGGAGGCGCGGCAGGCGTATTGCGTCAGGATGGTTGTCAGGGCGAAAAGCGTCCTCGCCGTACGGCCCCCGACTGGCGTCGGGGGTTCGGATCGGGCCGTCCGACAAACGTCGACCCATCCGAATCGGGCGCCCGACGAGCGTCGACCGGATCGGGTGCCCGACACCGCAGACCATCCGACGAGTCAACGCATCCGAACCCCTCACGCGAGTGACGGGCCGGAGGCGCGGCAGGCGTATTGCGTCAGGATGGTTGTCAGGGCGAAGAGCGTCCTCGCCGTACGGCCCCCGACTGGCGTCGGGGGTCTCGACTTTGGCCTTTTCTTTATCCGGCGACGGTATAGAAGAGGCTGGTTGCGATTTTTGGAGTAGGTTTTTGGGCCTTTTGGTTTTCAG
>JAJVHV010000031.1 GCA_022072445.1 Phycisphaerae bacterium
CGCCCTTCGGGTTGCGCTCGGACACCGGAAGCCGCGCGACCAGCCAATCCAATTGTTCAGCCGTGATCTTTAGCATGCTCCATTATAGACATCCTACAAGTGTCCGGGTTATGGGATAGGTTCTAATCTGCTCCGACGCTTAGCGGCGGCGGCGGATCAGGGCCAGCGCGCCCAGACCAAGCAGGGCCATGCTGGCCGGCTCGGGGGTGAGCTGGAGGTAGAAGTTGGCCAGCAGCGTGCCGCCGCCGAAGGTGCGAGCTTCGTCGGACGAGAACACGCCGTTGCCGTTCGCATCGCGCCAGTAAACGTCCTGGCTCGAACCGACTTCGGTGCCGTCGCCGGAGAACGCGCCCGTCACATTGGCGTGATAGGTCGTCGTGCCCTGGTTGTAGAAGCTGAGCTCAATGCCCCAGTTATCGTCGGGGAACGCGATGTCGCTCAGACCCAGGTCGGTGAGATCGAACAGACCGGTGACGTAGCCACCCGGGGCCAGGTTGCTGAAACGCAGAATGTAGCCACCGAGAAGCACCGAGTTGACCGGCGTGGCGCCGCTGTTCATGGTGTCGTAATAACGGACTTCCATGTCGAACGACGAGGTGACCGTGTTGACCACGAAGCCGTGATTGGCGCCGTCGACGACGCCGCCCGTGCCGCCATAAGGACCGGCGGTGAACGACCCGTCGTCCAGCAGGTGGGCGCGCGGGGTCGAGCCAGTGCTGAAGATGGTGGCACTGGTGTTGCTGTAGACCGGCACAGCCGCGATGTTGCCGCCATCGCCGAGCGGGATGGCCTGCATCTCAATGACCTTCTCAATCTCGGCGAAAGCTGACGCGCACAGAGCCAGCGCCGCCGTCACAGCGAGCAAACGCTTCATAGATGTCCTCCACGTTTCAACGAGACTCTGGAGCGGTTCTGAGATGCGGAGCCCTGCATGCTCCAAGGCACGGCTTTCCGGCTGCGAGGTGGGTTCGCCTCCTTCCCGCAGACATACGCCACTATACCGATTCTGGACGCCGAGTCAACAGAATAGTAGTAGAATCGCACCATGGCATCCTACTGGAGGTTAGGCGGGCATGTCGGGCAAGGACAAGGGCGCGGCGTTGTATCTCGAACCCGAAACGACCGCATCCGAAAGCGCGCACGGCGTACTCATCCCGCCGGCTGAGTTACCGGACCGGACCCACGAGCTTCCGCCCCGCGATGAGCTGGTTCGCGTTCTCGGACCATCACAAGCAGCCGACGCGGTGGTTGCGTGGCTGGCTCGAAACGGCCGGCGGACGGAAGTGGTGGTCGCAAAGCCAGTTGACCGTGATCGCGGACATCGGCCGGGTGAACTGCCGCCTCGGCTGTGGTGGCCGGCGGCGTTCCTGGAGCGGGAGATCGACGATATCGAGACGGCGTGCACCGGTTGGCGATCGGACGGTCCGCTTGTTGCTCTCGACCTGGCGTGCGGCGTGGGGCGCGATGCGGTGTACCTGGCACGACGCGGATGGGCGGTCAGGGCCGTCGACGTGCTGCCGGATGCACTGGCGCGGGCCCGCGACCTGGAGCGGCGCTACGGGGTCGCCGATCGTCCGATCTGCTGGGTCGAGCAGAATCTGGAGTCCGCGGACGTGGCGGAGAGTGTGCGTGCCGCGGCGGGGGACCTGCGTGGTTCGTGCGACCAGGGTGGATATGACCTCGTATACGTGTCGCGCTATCTGCACCGGCCGTTGCTGCCGCTGCTGTGCGCGCTGCTGCGACCGGGAGGACGGCTGCTGTATGAGACGTTTACGACCGTACACCGCGAGCGGTACGGCAAGCCGTCGCGCGATGCTCACGTGCTGCGGCCCAACGAGCTGATCACGGCGCTGTCTGCGAGTGTGTGTGCCGGGCGGCGCCTGTTGGTCCGGCACTACCGCGAAGGCTGGCATGGCACAGCGCACACGGCGCGGGTGCATATCCGGTGTGACGTGGTGACGGAGTGACGATGCTTGGATCCGGGGCCCGATCTCCAACCGGTCCCGCGAGAGCAACACCGGACCGCAACCCCCAAGGGCACACTGAGACGTACCTGCCTTCATCACGCGTTTGGCAGCACCGCCAATCGGGTGTACACTAACCGGTTTGCACCTGGCGCAGGACGATAGCGAATGGAACTATCGAAGTTACTGACCCCGGAGCGGATGCGCGTGCCGCTGACGGCGGGCGACAAACGCGGCCTGATCACGGAACTCGTCAGCCTGCTCGCGGAGAGCGGAGCGATCGCCAACCAGCAGGCGGTCCTCGACGCCGTGCTGAAACGCGAAATGGAGCGGAGCACGGGCATCGGTTACGGGCTGGCGATCCCGCACGGCAAGAGCGAGGGTTGCACGCAGCTTGTGATGGCGGCGGGTAAGCCGGAAACGCCGGTCGAGTATCAGAGCGTCGACGGCCGGCCGGTCAATTTCATCGTGCTGCTGGTCAGTCCGCCGGACCAGACCGCGAATCACATCCAGGCGCTGGCCAAGATCAGCCGGATCATGAACGTGGAGGCGTTCCGCGCGTCGATCCCGTTGGTCAGCAGCGCTCAGGAGCTGCACGAGCTGATCCGGCGGCATGAGGGGTGAGTGCGGAATGCAGAGTGAAGAATGCAGAATGCAGAACGCGGGCGCGTGAACGGGGAGTCCCATCCGAGCACGAAGCGCCAGCGAGTGGCGGCAATGCAGAATGAAGAATGCAGAATGCAGAACGCGAGCGCGTGAGCAGGAAGTTCCATCCGAGCACGAAGCGCAAACGAGTGAAGTGCGAGTGCAGCCGGGGGGCGGCTGCTCTACACACATGAGTGCAGCCGGGCGCGGCTGCTCTACACGCGTGTGTGTTTCCAGCCGCCGTGGGAGAAGCGCCACAGCATTAGGGCGAATCGGACGAAATTGTCGGCCCACATTCCGCACCAGGCGCCGATGAGTCCGCCTTTCAGAACGACGCCGCCGAGGTAGGCGAGCGGGACGCGCAGGCAGAGCGACGAAAGCGCGGTGATGGCGAGCGGCCAGCGCGTGTCGCCGGCACCGCGCAGCGACCCGGCGTAGATGATTCCCATCGCCAGAAATGGCTGCGCGAAGGCCAGGAGGCGAAAGGCGGGCGCTCCGGTGGCTGCGACCGCGGGCACATCGCTCATCAGGGCGTAAATCTGCTCGGCCAGCGTGTAGAAGCAGACGCCGACAATCGCGGACATGACCGCGCCCTGCACGGCGGCGGTGTGCGCGGCGCGGGCGGCGTGGGGCGGCTGACCGGCGCCGAGGTACTGGCCGACGAGCGTGGCGGCGGCAGTCATCCAGGCGAACGCGGGGAGATAGCTGACGGCCTCGGCCCGCATGGCGATCATGTGGGCGGCGAGACTGGTTGTGGCGGCCTCGCCGACGGCGGTGTGCCCGACGATCCAGACGAACGTGACCTGCGCGATCCACATGACTCCCGACTCGGCCGCCGTGGGCAATCCGATGCGGAGGATGCGGCCCTGCATGGACACGTCGGGTGCGAGCAGCGCCGGCCGCAGGCGCATGCCGCGCGTTCCGCGCCACATGACCGCGGCCATGAGCACGCCGCCCGAGCAGCGCGCTGTCAGGGTGCCGATGGCAATTCCGTTCACGCCCCAGGCGGGCCCGATCCAGCCGAAGACCAGCGTGGCGGAGAGGGCGGCATTGATGACGTTCACAAGGATCATGATCCGCATCGGCGTACGCGTGTCGCCGGCACCGCGAAGGATCGCGGCGCCGATGAGATTCAGGCTGGCCAGGGCGTAGCCGAACGAGTCGATGCGCAGGAACCCGGCGCACATGGCCTGGGCGGTGGGCGTCTGGAGCAGGCGTCGGGCGAAGAACGGGGCCGCGACAAACGCCACGCCGCTGAGGATCACGCCAATGACCAGCGCCGTGACGAACGCCTGATTCAGGGCGCGATCGGCTTCGCCAAGCCGGCGGGCACCGAAAGCGCGGCTGACGATCGCCGTCGCACCGACTCCGACGAGCGAGAACGTGAGCGTGAAGAACCAGCCGACGTATCCGGCAATTCCGACAGCCGCAGTCGCGTCCTGTCCGACGCGGCCGGCCAGGTACACGTCTGTGAGTCCGATCAGGAATGCGCCGACTTGCTCGCCGAGGATTGGAAGTCCGAGAACGCGGATCTGGCGCGAGATGGGACCGGCGGGAAGGCCGGCGGGACCGGTATCCAGGTGCGGTGCATCGGGTATGGCCGCCGCGCCGGCGACGGGCATGGTGTCGGCGAGGGCGACGACGGCGGCGTCTGCGTCGTGCGGCGCCGCAGCGGCGTTGGGGAGCGTCGGCGTGGGCGGGTTCACGCGCACGGGACCGGGATCATGGCAGAGATCATATCGGCCTTGGCCGGACGGATGGAGTGGGCCGGGTGCGGCGCAGCGCGACGGTGGGCAGGTCCCGTAAGTTGGCGGCTTGCCACGGTTTGACTTGTTCTGATATGATAGTGTGGGGTCGGCAGCGGCGGAACGTCGCAGGGTCCGCGCGTCGGCTGGACGTGCCGCTCCACGGAGAGGGCGGCGCGCACGTTGCGTGCAGTTCGCGACTTGATCACATTCTCGACGGAGTCTGCAAGATGGGAAATCTCCTGAGTGTTGCGCTGGGCGTCGCTTGCCTGGTTGGTCCCAAGAATGAACTGGTGTATGACTCGGGCAACCCGGTTCCGGGAGCTGGCGATGAAGTGATGCTGGCCAGCGTGTGGCGTGTGCTTGATCCGCTCGACAATCTGTCGGTCAACGTGGTGCGGCCGTTCGAGCTGAGCGAGGCGACGGCGGTCTCGGCGTTCTCGTTCTACGCGTTCAACCCGAAGGATCCGGCGACGAAGGTGGTCGACCTTTACGTGGGGACGAACACCGAGACGCCCGGGACGCTTTTGTACAGTTTCGACTTTACGGACCATAGCGGGACGCGCGAGGGCTGGACGACGCTGATCCTGGAGCAGCCGGTTTTTCTGGAGGCGGGCTCGTATGGCGTGTCGTTCCGCGGGCACTTCGAGTTCCAGAGTTATTGGGCGGTGGGCGCGCCGAACGGGCCGGGGTATGCGTGGGTGCGGCTGCGCGACAGTGCCGACTGGGTGCGTGCGACGCGTGAGGACTACGGCTTCGTGCCGAATTTCGCGCTGCGCGTCTATTCGAGCTATGACCTTTCAAACACGAGCGGCGAGCTCGTCCGTCCGAACGAGATGACGCGCGTGCGTGGCATGCGCGTGAAGGCGCGTGCCGACCAGGATGGCGGAAAGCAGGTCGAGGCGTACGAGTATCAGCCCGGCCAGCGGCCGGCGCTGATGCACACGATTCGGCGTCCGTTCAAGAAGTGACGCGTTGCGGCCGGCTGCGATTCTGATCGGGTCGCTGTTGGTGCAGGCGGGTTGCTCGGCGGCTGGGGGGAGGAGCCAGGCTCCGAGCCTGTCGGCGGCGGACTGCGGGCGCGTTCCGCGCGGTTGGCGCGTGCTGGCGACGAACGGCGACGTCGCGGGCACGACGTGGCAGGTGGAGCGCGACGAGCAGGCGGTTGGCGGGCTCGTGCTGGCGCTCACGGAGAATTATGCTGCACGCGGGCAATTGAATTTATGCGTGGCGCCCGGTGCGATTCGCGACGTGGATTTCTCGGTTCGCTGCAAGGGCGACTATGGCGTTGGGATCGTGTGGCGCTGCCGGGACGGGAATAACTATTACGTGCTGCGCGTGAACCCGATGGAGGGAAACGTCAACCTGTACGTCGTTGCGAACGGGACGCGCTCGCGGCTGGCGTCGGCGCAGCTCGGGCGGTTCGAGGATGAGCAGTGGCGGCGGCTGCGCGTCAGGCACGTCGGCCAGCGGATCGAGGCCTGGCTGGATGATGAGCGGCTGTATCAGGCTGTGGACGCGACGCACGGCGAGGCCGGGAGCATCGGCGTCTGGACGCGAGCGGATGCGCTCGGACGATTCGGCGACTTTGTGCTTCGCGAGGTGCGCGGGTCGTCGTAACGGCCGCGGGCGGACTGGTCGCGGCTGGGAATGAGAGTTCAGTGGTCTGCCTCGGGGAGCCGGGGCGGAGCGAAAGGGATGGGCAGGCCGCTCGGCGGCGCGGCCCGAGACTCAAAGGAGCGATGGAATGTACGCTTTTTACTCCAGGTGGTCGGCGGTGGGGCTGGTGCTGTGTCTGGCCTCCAGCGTGCTGGCCCAGAGCGGTCGCGCGACGGAGGCTTCCGACCAGGTCGCGACGGTCACCGTCACGCCGCCTTCGATCGTCGAGGACAATTCGGTCGTGACGCAGAGGATGCTCGACAACCCGATTCAGGAGGTGTGGAGCTACCGCACGTTGAAGCGCGACAATCGGTTGCCGCCGGAGCTGATCGGCGCGACGGTGAACGTGCTGGAGGACGACGCGGGCGGTTCGGGCGAGGGCGGAATCTCGGCCCTGGGGCGGAGCTGGGACGCGGGCGGGTCGGCGGTGATATTCCCGCCGGATACGATCCTGGCGGTCGGTCCGACGCAGGTCCTGACGGCGACGAACGCGCAGTTCCGCATCTGGTCGAAGAACGGCACGTCGGAGTTCACGGGTTCGTGGTCGTCGTTCTTTTCGGGCCTGGGCGCGAGCTTCAGCTTCACGTCGGACCCGGTGGTGAATTATGACCATGAGAGCGGGCGCTGGTTTCTTTCGATCCTGGGCATCCGCAACTCGGACTTCTGGTCGTGGTACCTGATTGCCGTGTCGGACGACAGCAACCCGAACGGGACGTGGAAGAAGTACGCGATCGACTCGACGCTGAATGGCGGGGCGGCGTCGCCGAACTGGTCGGACTATCCGCGGCAGGGCGTGAGCAACGAGGCGCTGTTCATCAGTTCGAACATGTTCTCGCGGTCGTCGTTTGCCTTTGCGTACTGCAAGGTGCGCGTGATTCCCAAGCAGCAACTGCTCGATTTTGCCAGCAGCATCACCTACAGCGACATCTGGAGCATCACCGATCCGGCGGGCGGAACCTCGTTCACGATCGTGCCGGCGCAGCACTGGGGCACGCCGCAGGCGCCGTTCCTGGTCGACAGCGACCCGTCGACGCGCGTGGTGGTGTTTGGCGTGAACAACCCGCTGGGTTCGCCGACGCTGACGAAGAAGGACGCGACGGTGACGTCGATGAGCACGCCAAGCAACGCGGTGCAGAAGGACAGCACGGTTCGGCTGGACACAATCGACACGCGTGTGTTCAACGCGGTTTTCCGCAACAACCAGCTCTGGTTTGGGCACAACACGGGACAGAGCGGCGAAGCCGGCTGCCGGTGGTACGCGGTCAACACGTCGAACTGGCCGACGTCGATCAGCGTAGCGCAGTCGGGCACGGTGTTTCTGGACGGCACGTATCAGTGGTTCCCGTCGCTGGCGGTGAACTCGGCGGGTGCGACGGCGATGGGCTTCAGCCGTTCGAGCTCGGCGGAGTATCCTTCGATCTACTACACGTTCCGCAATACGGGCGACGCCAACGGGACGATGCAGGTGCCGACGCTGATCAAGGCGGGCACGCACATCTACACGGGCGAGGGCGGCTCGCCGATCCGCTACGGCGACTACACGGGCACGGTGGTCGACCCGGCGGACGACACGACGTTCTGGCACGCGAACGAGTTCCCGGGCAATACGAACGCCCAGTGGCGCATCTGGGTGCAGGAGTTCACGACGGGTGCTTCGCCGACGCTGCATGACGTATCGATCGACGCACCGGGCATGTTCCTGCTGCCGATCACGGTGACTCCGAACGACCACAACGGTAATGGCAACGGCAACACGCCGTTCGTGCGGACGTACGTGGAAGGGACGTCGATCACGCTGACGGCGCCGGCCTCGCAGAGCGGGCTGTTCTTCCGCGAGTGGCAGCTTGACGGCGTGGGTCAGGGTTCGAACACGGCGCTGAATTTCTCCGTGCTGGCGGACGTGGCGGCGGATGCGATTTATGAGCGGCGTTACGATCTGACGGTGAGCAGCGCGCCGACGAGCGGTGCGCTGATCGACGTGTCGCTGGCCGACAACGGTGGCCAGTCGGACGGCACGACGCCGTTCGTGCGGACGTACGACAGCGGCGACAGCGTGACGATGATCGCACCGGCGACGCACGACGGACGGACGTTCGACAAGTGGATCGTGGACGGAGCCGATCAGCCGCAGGGTCAGACCACGGTCGTTATCAGCATGCTGTCGGACAAAACTGCGACCGCGAATTACGTTGATGCCACTTGCGAGCCGTGCGACACGAACTGCGACGGGTCGGTCAACGGTTTCGACGTGGACGACATGGTCGCGCTGCTCTCGGGCAGCGGCTCGCCATGCTCACCGTGCGCGGGCGACGCGAACGCCGACGGATCGGTCAACGGGTTTGACGTTGATCCGTTTGTGGCATGTCTGAGCGGGCCGTAGGCGAAACGCGGACTGCCTGAAATCTGATGCGAGCGATTCACCGGGCGTGCTGCATGGCGGCACGCCCGGCCGCGTTACGCCGCGTGGGTCCGGGCGCTGGCAATGGCCTGCCGCACGATCGCCGGGCGGCTGACGCCCTTCTGACCGACGCCGAGCATCAGGAGTTTCCCGATGCTCTCGGGAATCTGACCCAGGTGCTGGTTGAGCGCCAGGCCGTCCAGCTCTTCCTCCTCGCTGGGCAGCTCATTGCCTTCGAAGCCGCCGCAGAAGGTGAACGACCCGTATCGAATCGACTGGCGTGCGCCGAGTCGGCCGACGGCGAGGTCCCAGTCCGAGAGCGTGATCGCCCCGGAGCGGAGCGCGTCGTTCAGCTCCAGATACTCTTCCGCCAGCGTGGGCGCGCGCAGCGACGTACCGCCGAAGATCGTGATGAAGATGCAGCGGCGGCTGGGCTTTTCGGACCGTTCGCCACGGCGTGCCTCGATGATCTGCCGGGCCACCGTCGGAACGCGCAGCTCGGAACCGCCGAAAATGGTCACGTAGAAGCGGTTGTCGGAGCTAACCATGCCCTCGTGGCCGCCGAATATGCAGAAGTGGATCATTCCTGTGCCTCGCAGCGAGGTTGTGGCGCGTCCATCGTACCGCCGTCGAATAGGATTCGGACCCGCGGCGGGAATATTCCTGCGTGGCGTGTGCCGAGCTTGTCCGGGCGCCGGGGCGGGGGCCTTGGGGGAAGCTCCGGAGCGTCGCACCGGCACGTCAGAGGCTGACGAAAACGATTCCGATAAACGCGATGATGGTGGCTGCAACCCGGATCAGCGTGAGCGGCTCGCGCAGAAAGATGGCTGCCAGTCCGAGGGAGAAGAAGACGGAGGTCTGGTTCAGCACGGCTGCGACGGCCGCGGGTGCGTACTTGTATCCCGCCATCCAGAGCAGGAGTGCGACGTAGGAACCGAGGATGGCGGCGGGCAGGGCGGTCCGCCAGGCGACGGAGGGGGACAGTGCCCTGAAGATGGTGGCGCGCGTCTGGGGCCAGAGCAGGATCGGCGCCGCCAGCAGCGTTCCGAAGAGTAGTCGCGCGGTGGTGATGACCAGCAGCGAGGTTTCGGCCAACAGCGGCTTGACCAGTACGACGCCGAAGGCCATGGTCGCCATGGCGGCGGCGGCGGCGAGCACACCCAGCAGCAGGCCGCGCGGCGAGCGTTCCTCGAGCGGAGAACTGCCCGAGCACATCAGCACGGCGGCGAGAATCAGCACGACGCCGACCGATTGCCAGCCGTTCAGCCCTTCGCCGAGCATCAGCCAGGCGAACAGGAACATGAAAGGCGTATAGAGGCAGTCGACGACGGCGACCGCGCCGACGCCGCAACGATTCAGCGCGAAGAAAAAGAGCGTGTCGGCGACGGTGATGCCGAGAAAGCCGCTGACGGCGATGCGGAGTATGTCGGCACGCGAGAATTGGGCGAACGTGTCGCCGCCCGCGCCGACGACGGCGAGCGACGCGCCGAGCAGGAGCAGCGCGACGACGTTCTTGAAGATGTTCATGGCGAGCGGCGGGATGCGCTCGCCGCCGCGCTTGAACAGCACGAGGGCGACAGCCCAGGTCATCGCGGAGGCCAGGGCGCAGAGCTTTCCGATCGTCTCGGGCGACATTCGCACAGCATATGAGGAACGCAGGCGGGTGACGAATGGCGGATGCGAGCCGGCGCGCGGGTCGAGCGATGTGATGGCGACACGCGGATTTCGAGTGGTCCGGATTGGTGGCCGGCAGGTTCACCGGGAGGCGACGGCGGTGGGTTGATTACGATTGCGGCCTCGTCCCGGGTGTGCTAGACTGACGGACAGATCAAGTCGTTGCGCCTCGGGCTTAGGGACGGAGGTGCGCATGTGCAGGCTTGGGCGGGTCGAGCGACGATCGATGAAGTTCTGTGCGCGGGTCGCGTGTCGTGCGATCGGCGTGCTCATGCTCATGGGGGGGGAAGGCGCAAAGCGTCTTAGGGGGTGATCCGTTCTGGGCGATTTCCAGACCCGATAACGCCTATCACCTGGAACCGACCATCGCCGTCGGCGTCAATCGGATTATTGTGGCAGGTAACCACCGCATTGCGTGCTACGACCGCAACGGCAATGAGCAGTGGCGGGCACGAATGATCGAATCCGGCCAGGATGACGACTGGTCGTCGCAGGAGTTCTGGCGGCACACCGCGAACGGCCCGTTGATTTGTAACGAGATCAACGACGGCACGGACGTTCGAGCGCTTTACGACCAGTTCAGCCAGCGATTCGTCGTGGTCCAGCAGATCATCGGCAGCGCCGGTCAGTCGGCGCTGCTGCTGGCCTTTTCCAAGGGCTATTCGCAGAGTTCGAATGACCCGACGGGAGCTTACGACGGCTGGGACAAATACTGTGTCGCGACGCAAACGTGCGACGCAAACGGACAAAACTGCGTGACCGACGATTTTCATTGGCCGGGGCTGGCTGTCACGAACGCAGCTCTCTATCTGACCGTGAAGCAGAACTCCGGGCAGCCGGATGCGCTCGGCCATTCGCTGCACGCCTTCGCCAAGCCGACGGTCGGCGACTTGAACTTCTACAGCACTGCGGGGCGCTACAACAGCTTGGACATCCCATTGGGACACTCGGGTGAGACGCCCTTCGATGTGCCTGATCTTGAGTATTTGCCGATGCCGGCGCACTTTTTCGGAACGGCTTCGACGGAGGTGGCCTATTTGGTCCAAATCTGGAAGCGCGCGGATGCGAGCGACAACAGCAACGGGAAGATCCGGCTCGTTGCGATCCGTAGCCCGTTTTCAGCTCCGCCGACGGTGGATACGCAGACGTTGACCGTGCCGACGATCAAGATACTGGTTGCGTCGCCGCCGCGACAGTTATGCCCGTCGGACTCCCTTGAATTGATCGAACCATCGGAACACAACATCCTTTCGGCCGTGTGGCGAAATGCCAAGCTCTACTTCGTTCACGAGCACGACATCGACGCTACCGGCACATCGCGCGACCGGATTGGCGTTCGTTGGTATGAGGTCGCCACCAACGACTGGCCGATGACCGGCAGCGCGACGCCCAGCATCCTTCAGGTCGGCCTGGCTGATCCCGGGATCGTGTTTGACAGTAACACAGATGGGAGTTTTTGTGACGACAACCGGTCTTGCGACCGACCCGTTCACTTCCTTTATCCACTCCTGATGCCGCTTGCTTCCGGCGACATCGCGCTCTTTATGACGCGCGTCTTTGAGAGGGGATACCCCGACCTCGTTTGGACCGCGCACCGCGCGGGTGATAGCGCCGGCCAGCTTGGCGCGCCGCTGTGGACGATGCAGGCGGGCACATCCGGAATCATGGGAGGTGGCAACTGGGGGGAGTACATGGGTATTGCGCTGGACCCGAGCGATGGCAGTCGAGCCTGGGCCGTCGGGGAGGTTGGCCGCTGCCTGTCCCCGCCGTGTGACAGTTGCAGTGAAGGCGGGACCAAGCAGCACACCTTTCACTCCTCAGCCGGCGGCTACACCGTCCCGCAGGGAGCGATCCGAACGGTGACTGTGACGCGACAGTCGAGCAATCCGCCCGACCCCGTGACCGTCTGGATCATGCCGCCCGACGTGACGAACAACCAGGCCGAGATTGTCCTTAACGCGGGGCACACGTCCGAGGGCCGTAACTACCCTAATGGCGCGAACGTCACTCTGCGCGCGCTGAACATCAGCGGATACGACTTCAAGCACTGGACGATCAACGGCTTGCAGGTAGCGTCGCCGGTGCCGGGCCAACCGCCGCCGCGGCAGATCAACGTGCTTTTGTCGGGCAACATAACCGCGGTGCCGGTCTACAAGCTTCCGTAGTCTAAGGGGTACACATATGCGACATGCCATCAACTTGGTCATCGTTACTGCGACCACTGCCGCGATTGCGCGCGACACGTCGGCCCAGGGCGCGCGTTTCTGGTTCTCGGGGGCCGGTGCTGCCGAGTTCGAACCGATCGGCGGCACGCCCGGCGAATTCGTCGACTTTGACAATGGCAGCGTTCCGTACGTCGTCAGTGATGTGGCATCCGTGGACCTTTTTGTCTGGGGTACGCTTGGTCATATCGTAAGCAAATACAACCGCGTTGCGTTCGACATCAGTATCTACCCCACCGTCGGCGACGTCTGGTTGTCGCACTCGCAGTTTTACCAGGGTGTTGACACCACCGGCCGCGCGCGCTGGGACGTAGTGGAACAGGGCACACCGGGGCAGCACACACTGGATGACGCAGTCTTGGTGTCAGTCAACATGCGTGGCTTTACACAGTATGCTCCCTACGACCTGCAATATGACCCGACAACGCGCTCCCTGCTCCTTGGCGTCATCACGCTTTCCATGACCCCCGGCGCGGAGGCGGACGTGTTCTTCGGCGTCGGCACGCCCGGCTTCGACGCCATCCCCGACATTTACGACATCTATTTCGGCTGGGGCGACGGACTCGTCGACCGCACCGAGTGGGGTCTCGAAAGCACATTCGCCGACGCGAAGATCGTCCCCGAGCCGGCGACCGTGGCGATGATTCTGGCGGCGGCTGGGCTCCTGCGCTTGCGGCCGGCGCGCGCAGAATCTGCTGCCTGACTTTGCGTTCAAGGAGTGGCTGGTCGACGGCACGCCAGTGACGCCGTCCGCCGAGCCGAGGCAACTGACGGTCAACATGCTCGTGGATCACACAGTGGTCCCGGGGCGGGACGCCTGGCCAGCCGCCGCCGCGCCAGATCAATGTACCGATGCTGGCGGACCACACGGCGGTTCCGGTCTACTTGCCCTCAATCGGTCCCTGACCTGATATGGAGTCTGCGCCATGAAATCCAAGGTCACCTGCATCGGACTGACACTCTTTCTATCGGGACTGTCGATTGCGCAGGATCCGCCGCGCGTGCGCTTCTTTTTCGACACCAACGGCGCGGGCGAACAGCAGGACCGTGGCGTCGGCGACCTGCTGTTCCAGAATCCGGCGGTCGATCAGTCGGGTCGCCTTTATTTGTATGGACACTTTCTCAGCAGCGGGATCAGCACCTGGACGACCATCAGTCTGGACATCGAGGTGACGGGCGGGGGCAGGATATCAGCATGGAACATCTATAACCACACAGTAACATCGGGGGCTCGCTGGGCGGGTGTCCTGAACAAGTCCGGCTCCACGCCTACCATGAGGATCGAGGACGTTGAGATGCGAGCGGTGGGGCACTACGGGATGGCTCTTGCGAACGCCGAAACACTCGACTTTAAGCACTTTCGAGACCACCAAGACGTCCCGCCGATGAGCTTCGGCAACACTTTGCTCGGTTACGTTGACGTCGACTGGAACGGCAGCCCGTACTCGGAAATCCGCCTGGGCGTCGGCGATCTCGGTATCGTGCAGCAGGAAGTGGGTGGAATCCCGCAGGGCGTTGCCTTCGGCTTCGGCGACGAAGGCGCGGGGATCAAAGGCGACAGTTTCGGCATGCAAAGCCCCGTCGCCGACGCGACCATCACACCCGAGCCCGCGACGCTGTTGCTGCTCGTGATGGGCGCCGGCGCCACGGTCCGGGCGCGCCAACGCCGCCCGACGCCGCGCCCGACGCCGTCGACGGGACGCCGGTGACGCCGTCTCCCGAGCCGCGGCAACTGACGGTCAACATGCTAGCGGATCACACAGTGGTCCGGGGGCGGTCCGCCGCTTCGGTAACGGCGCCTCCGTCACGCTGCGCGCGGCCGATCTTTCACCTGATTTCGAATTCGTCAGCTGGTTGCTCGACGGCAGTCCGCTTTCACCGCCGGTCGACGTTCGGCAGATCACGGTGAACATGCTCGACGATCACACTGCCGTGCCCGTTTATCAGCAGCCCTGACGAGGAGGATTGACGATGTTGTCAAGACACGACCTGCTGAATTGGACTACCGGGTTCCTCGTTTGCGCGCTCGATACAGTGGGCCTCGCCAGCGCAGACGGTCCGTATATCAGATTCTTCTTCGATACCGCAGGTTCGGGCGAACAGGAGGACCGCGGCGCCGGCGACCTTGCTCTCACAAACCCAACGGTCTTCGACGAGGGACGGCTTTACCTGTATGCGCAGTACCTTGTTCCGCAGGAAACCTGGTTCATTGTCAGCCTCGACTTCGAAGTGACAGGCGGAGCCGTTATCACGGGCTGGAATGTCTTTAACCACTACCTCGACCCTGTCGACCGTTGGACCGACGTCGGCAACAAAGCGGGCGCGGGTATGACAACCAAGATCGACGACGTCTACATGGCCACTGTCGGCGTCGAACCGGGACTGTTCGTCCCACCCAATGACTTTGGAATCGACGATCCAAAGCACTTCCGCGACCATCAGGAAGACCATATCAACGCGTTTGGGAACACACTGGTTGGTTACATCGACGTGAGTGCTAACGGAAGCGCTTACTCCGAGCTGCGCTTCGGCGTGGGCGCCTTCGGCATCGACTCCAGAGAAGGCGCTTTTGCCAAGCCGATAACCTTCGGTTTCGGCGACGAGAACGCTGGTCTCTTCGGGAATAGCTACGGCATGCAGAGCCCGATCGCCGACGCGACCATCGTCCCCGAGCCAGCGACGCTCGGGCTGATGCTCGTGGCAGCGAGCCGGGTCCGGCGGAGGTCGGGCAGCGGCGCGCGGGCGGTCGGTTGGCGGGCTCCGCTACAGCGAAGGGCTACATTGACAGACTGCACCACTGCGTAAGGCGGAACGCACCCTCCCCTTCATGACGGTCGTTTGAGGTTGTCGGCCTGACCCCTCCCTGACGGTCGGGGCTCGGCTTGGAGCGCGGTTGTGGCCGCCGGCGAGTGATGAAGCGAGCACGACGAGTAGCTTGAGCTGCCCTTCACCCAGTATGACTTCGAGCGACGCCCCGCCGCATGCGCCAGCGGCGGCCCGGTAGCGGAGAATATCGCGCGTGACGGCCCGGTAGCGGAGAATTTCGCGCGTGACGGCCCGGTAGCGGAGACGCGCGTGACGGCCTACGAAACGGGGTGCCATGCTGAGATCATAAGCAGGGCGCGTGCGGGCCGAGGCGCATGGACGCCTGACGAGCGTCAGCGGCCGAGGTGCGTGTTCGGCCGGGTCGCGTGGCGGCTGGCGGCCAGGCTCGAGACCGGAGCCGGGTTTGCGGGTACCCTCCCCCCGGCCCCCCCCCTAGAAAGGGAGGGGGAAGTCGAGGGCCCCTCCCTAAGCAGGAGGGTGAAAATCAGCGGCGGCGGTGAAAGATTGCGACGGCGATCGGCACATATGGGCGTGCTGTCAACCAGCGGGTCGGCGGCGCCTGCGTGGCGGAGGCCCGTGCAAACGAACTCGACGGCGGCGACGAGCGACGTGAGTCCAACGCCGATCAAGACGCCGGCCGTGGAGCTGGCAGCGGATCGCGTGATCGCGGCTCACCAGGAGCGGATCGCGCGGCTGTGTTATCGGCTGCTGGGATGGCGCGGCGAGGTTGACGACGTGGTGCAGGACGTGTTTGTGACAGCCCTGATGCGCTGGAATTCGTTTCGCGGCGAGGCGGCGCTCTCCACCTGGTTGGCGGGCATCGCGATCAACCGCTGCCGGGCGGAGCGCCGGCGAAGCTGGTGGCGGCGGCCGCGCGGGGAGCCGGACGTTGATCGGCCCGGCGCGTCGAGCGAGCCGGGCAAGCTCGCGGCGGAGCGCGAGTCCGCGCTGGCCGTGCAGACGGCGATTCGGCGGCTGCCGCAGCCGCTGCGCGAGGTTGTGGTGCTGCGGATTTTCGAGCAGATGCCGGCGCGGGCGGTCGCAGAGCTTCTCGGACTCACGACCAACGCCGTCGATCTGCGGCTGAACCGCGCGAAAGCGAAGCTGCGCGCGTTGCTGGGCGAACTGGAGCAGGAACACACGTGACTGACCGCCGACTGGAAGAGTTGCTGCAGCGCGCGGACGAAGCGTCTGACGTGCCGCGGCTGAGGGAACAGCTTGCAGGGCGCGTCGTCGCGCGCGTCGCGCAGCTGAGGCGACGGCGAGACCAACTGACCGCGTCCGTCGCGTGCCTGGCGCTCCTGATCGCCGTGATGCTGCTGATGTATCCGCGTGTGCCGCGTGCCGTGCCGCCGGCGAGCGTGGGGACACTTGCCGCGCTGGCCGGGCTCGATCCTGAGCTGGCGCGGCTGCGGTCGGACGTCGACGCGCGACTGGCATTTGTCGCGGCGCTGCGACAGCGCGCGTCGGAACGGGCCGAGGCGGCGCGTCGCCGCACGGTGCTCGAGCCGCGGCGGCTGGCGTTGCTGGCGGCGGAGCGCGGCGAGACGGAGGCGGCGTTCCGATTCGTGTATCAGGCCGCGGCGATCGAGAACGACCCGCAGCGGCGCTCGGCGGCGATCGAGCTCTACCGCCTGGCCGTGCGACTATTTCCGGAGACGGCGGCGGCGTCGCAGGCCGCCGCTCGACTGAGCGAACTTGCACCAACGGGAGCCTGACCATGTCACCCAACCACGGATTCGCCGCGTATCTCATCGCCTTGCTGACGTCAATTGTGCGTCCAACGGTGCAGGACTCTCCGCCTCCGCCAGCGTTTGAGCCGGAGGGGCGCTGGTCCAAGACGTGTGTGCTGCGTGTGCGGACTGATCCGGCGTGCTTGGAGGTGAACCCGGGCACGGTGCAGGCGCTGCTGAACAGCGACGCGGTGTTTGACGCGGCGCTGCGCGAGGCGTTTGGCGTCGATGCGCGGCAGCGCGACCTGTTTGGATCGGACCTCGGAGACCTGGGTCTGGGTTCGCAAGATGAAGGCGAGCTGGTGATCCGGTTGGATATCAATGGGCCGTACCCTGTCGCCGCCGACGCGCGGCAGCGGATCGAACGATTTCCGGTCCTGATGGCGGAGAAGCTCCAGACGGCGCTGGTGCAGATGAGTCGCTGGGGGGAGGAGCGCTACCTGGGGCGGCTGAAGCGCGCCAAGCGCGATTTCGACGTCGCGAACGCGGCGTTGAACGGGCGTATGCACGAGCGGCGCGAACTGAGCGAAAAGACGCAGTCGCCGCTGCCCTCGCGCGAGGCGCTGCTCGGACAGCTTCAGTCGCTGGATGAGCAGCATCGAACCCTTCAATTGGAGCTGGCCGCCTCGCAGGCGGCGGCCCGCGCACTGGAGGATCAGATCGGCGAGGCGCGGAAGCGGGCGACGAGTCAGCGGACGGGCATGCTCGATGAGCTGGAGCAGATTGTCTCGATTCGGCAAATGGAGATGGCGCGGATCGAGACCCTCGCCAAGGCGCAGCAGGCGTCGGAGGGGGACATCTTAAAGGTGCGCGAGGCGCTGGCACAGGCACGCGTGCAGCTCGAGTCGGCGCGGGCGGATGCGAACGCGCTTAGTGGCGACGTGGTCGGCGCGCTGGCACGGCAATTGGCGGAGAACGCGGTCGGTCAGGCTGAGCTCCTGGCGCGGCGCCAGTTTATTGAAGGGCAGATCAAGTCGTTGCGCAGTCCGGAATTGCTCGACATTGCGTCGGCGACTGAGGCGGCGGAGCGGGCGCTTCAGGAGGCGGCCGCAGCCGTGAGCGACGCGCGGCAGCGGCTTGACGCGATCGTTCGCGCGGAGAGCTTCGCGGCGCCGCGCGTGGAGCTGCTGGGGGCGGCGAAGACGGAATGACGAATGCAGAATGAAGAATGCAGAATGCAGAGCGGCGCGCGATATTGGCGAGCCACAGCCGAGGGCGGCTGTGCTACGTTGGCGCCTGCGCGACCGTGGCGTGCGGAATCGTGAAGCGGTAGCTGCCGCCGCCGATTTCGCAGCGGACGCGGCGCAGCGCGTCGGCCGCGGCGCGGTCGAGCACTCGGACTCCGGCGCGGCCGGCCAGCGGCTGATCCCCTTCGCGCACGCCGGCGGCGTCGGTCGTCGGCAGGACGATTTCGCCGACGACGCCGGGCGGAATCGAGACGTCGAGCGTCATGTCGTCTCCGCCGGCCGCATCGTTGAGCCGCCAGCTCACCGAGATCGGTCCGCGGATGGAGCGATGTGTGCCGCGCGCCCAGCGCAGGCCGCCGCCCGGCTCGGGCCGGATGATGACGCGGGCAAATCCTGGTGCGGCGGGGTCGGGGTTGATGCCGAGAATAGTGCGATACATCCACTCGCCGACCGAGCCGAGCGCGTAGTGCGCGAACGAGTTCATGCCCGGGTCCTGGAATCCGCGGCCCTCGACGAAGCCGTCCCAGCGCTCCCAGATGGTCGTCGCGCCGTGGTCGATGGCGTAGCCCCACGACGGCATGGTGCGCTTCATAATCAGGCGATAAGCCTCGTCGCTGCGGCCGGCGCGGGTCAGCTCGTTCATCAGGCAGATGGTGCTGTGAAAGCCGGTCGAGATGTGCCCGTCGTAGCGCTCGAAGCAGCGGATCATGCGCTCGACAGCCGCAGCGCGCAGCGACTCGGGCAGCAGGTCGAAGTTCAGCGCGATGGCGTAGCCGGCCTGCGTGTCGCCGAGGATTTCGCCATCGGGCTTGACATACGCGGCGTTGAAAGCTGTGCGAATGTCGGCAGCGAGCTTGGCGTATTTCTGTTCGTCATGAGCGCGGCCGAGCGCGCCGGCCATCTTCGCGACGAGCTCCGTGGAGCGGGCGAAGAAGGCCGTGGCGAACGCGTCTTTGGGCATTTCGGCGCCCTGGGAGGGCAGGCCGGCGACCTTGAGCGTGTCGGCGTTCAGCCAGTCGCCGTAGTCGTTGTGCCGCTCGTTCTTCCAGAGCAGGTCGGGATTCTTCGCGTGAATCCAGTCGACCCAGCGGCGGGCCGAGTCGAAGTGCTGTTCGAGGAGCCGGCGGTCTCCGTAGTTCACGTATTGAACCCAGGGCACGAAAACGCCGGCATCGCCCCAGGCTGGAACGCCGCAGAATCTACCGCCCTCGCGGTAGGGCTGTGGGGCGAAATCGGGGTAGCGGCCGTCGGCGAGTTGCGCGTCGCGAACATCCTGGAGCCACTTGGTGAAGAAGGCGGCCATGTCCATGTTGAAGCAGCCGGTCTGGGCGAAGGCCAGGATGTCGCCCATCCAGCCCATGCGCTCGTCACGTTGCGGGCAGTCGGTGGGCGTGCTGTGCAGGTTGGCGCGCTGCGTCCAGAGGATGTTGCGCCAGAGGTGATTGAGCAGCGGGTCGGAACACTCGAAATCGCCGACCAGCGGCGCGGCGGAGTTCACGCAGATTCCGACGACGTCGCTGGGGCGCGGGGCGCTGCGTGCCCCGCTGATCTCGACGTAGCGGAAGCCGTGGTAAGTGAAGCGCGGCTCGAAGGTGTAGACTCCGCCGACGACGGCCCGGTCGCGTCCGCGCTCGCCCTGCTGCGGCATGCCGGGGTAGTAGGTGTCGGTCTGTGCGGCGCCGCGCAGATTGTCGGTGTAGATCGTGCCGTCGGGATTGAGCACTTCGGCGTAGCGCAGGCGGACTTTGTCGCCCGCGGTGGCCACGACGCTGATGTGGCACCAGCCGACCATGTTCTGTCCCAGGTCGAAAACGAAGACCTTCGGTTTGGGCTCCAGGCGCGCGACAGGCGAGACCCTGGCGGCGGCGGTGATCGGCTCGTTCGATTGCGAGACCAGGCGTGCCGCGGGCCGCTCGAACACGCGGACGGGCGTCCAGGCCGCCGCGTCGTATCCGGCCTGGCTCCACGCTCCCAGTTCGCGCTCGGCGTCGTAGGTCTCGCCGTCGAGCAGGTCGTTCGCGCGGATCGGGCCGTTGAGCGTGCTCTTCCAGCCGGCGTTTGAAGCGAGCATCAGCACGCGGCCGTCGGTCAGCTCGACTTCGAGCTGCGCGAGCAGTTGCGGCTGACGGCCGTAGATGCCGCGCAGGCGTTTCTGCGGGTCGAGGCCGATCAGGCCGATTTCGCCGGCGTACCAGCCGTCGCCGAGAATGGCGCCGACGGCGTTGGAGCCGCGTTTGACCAGCGCGGTGACGTCGTAGGTCTGGTACTGCACGCGCTGGGTGTAGTCGGTCCACTCCGGCGCGAGGACGCGCTGCCCGACGCGGCTGCCGTTGATGTACATCTCGTAGAGGCCCAGCGCGCTGGCGTAGAGCGTGGCGCGGCGCACCTCGCCGTCGAGCGCGAAGTCACTACGGAGATAGGGGGCTGGGCGCGGCTCGAAGCCGGCGGCACGGTGGCTGTTCAAGTCACCGTCAACGAGGTGGCGGGCTGACCAGGCGTTGCGTTCGAGCGTGTCGGGCGCGGACTTGCCGTCGTCGCCGCGAAGCTGCCCGGGGAGTACGGTTTTGCCTGCGGCGGCGTTGCTGCCGCCGGCGAGGACTTCGAGTTCCGCCAGGGCGAAGCCGAATTTCCCCGTCGACTGCTCCCGCAGGCGCGTCACGGTCAAACGGACGAAGCGGGCCGGCACCGGCGTCGCGGTCGTCAAGACAAGTGGCGCCTCGCCGGGACTATTGACATCTGCTGCGGTGCGGTCGGCGAAGCTGCGCGGCGCGGCGAAGGCCGGGTCGTCGGCGACGTCGATCCGGAAGCGCAGCGGAAAAAGAAAGCCGGGCGCGTCTTCCTTCCAGTCGAAGGGCCGCGCGGGGTGCAGTCGGATCGCGTCGATCGCAGCGGGCTGTCCCAGGTCGATCGTGACGGTTTTCTCCACATCCGGCGCGTCCGCCAATTGCGAGTGATATCCGTTGTGCGCGGGCCTGATGTCCGGCAGCGAGGTGGCATCGCCGATCCAGTCGGCCTTCCAATCCGCGGGATCGAGCAGGCCCATGGTCCATGACGCGGGCTCGCTCCAAGCCGTCGGTGCGGCGTCGGGCGCGGGTCGTCCGTCGGTGTCGAGCGCGTCGAGCCAGGCGCGCACTTTCCAGAACGCGCGGGCGCGCGCGGCGAGCGGTTTGCCGGCGTAGACGATCTGGATCGACTCGCCGGATTCGACCCGCCCGCTGTCCCACAGGTCGCCGGTGTCGGCGGCGAGCGTCTCGGGCGAGCTGGCGACCAGCAACTGATACGCGCGCGCGCGTACGCCGCGGCGGCCGTCTTCGACCTGCCAGAAGAGGCGAGGTTGCTGCACGTCAATGCCGAGTGGATTGACGAGATACTCGCAGCGCAGCGCGACGACCCGCCCGGTCAGGGCGTTGGGTTGGGCATCCTGGAACATGGGGTGTGCCGCGATCATGAGCGCCAGAAACGTGATGAGCATTGGAGATCCATCGCGTTGAATGTCGATTGGCGAAGAGCGAATAACGAATTGGCATGCGCTGGGCGTCGGGCGACACGCACCGGGCCGATCGCGCCGCGCTACCAGCGGGCAGTGTACCGTGCGTTGCGGCGAGGGGCACTAGCGGCCGGCGTCGCCGGCGCCTCGGTCGATGGAATAGAGGAACCAGCGCACGTTGGCGGCGGTTCCGCGCGGTGTCTGACGGACGAAGTAGACCGTCCAGCGTGAACCGTCGGACATCTCCAGTTCGTGATAATGCCGGCGAAGGTAGAGCTGGCCTTTTGCGCTTCCTCCTTCGCGCGACGACTGCTTCCAGGCCGCGCGCCTGCGGATCACGTCGTAGCGCACGCCGCGCCAGAAGAACGCGCCGGGCAGACCCGGCTCGCCGCGTCCCATGGCGTGCGTGTCGGTCTCCCCGCCGACGGCACTTAACGGCTCGCTCACGAATTCGGTCAATTGCGCCACGCCTCGCAGCGTAGTCTCTCCGTGGCCACGCCTTGTAGCGTGAGCCCTCTGTGGCCACGCCCCGGACAGGGTGCGGTCCAGCATAGCGGAAGCGGGGCGCAGTTGACGAACTTCCGCCAGCGACTACGCTCTTGCACCATGACATGGGACCCCAAGCACGATATTGACCCGTTTGAGACCGCAGATTGGATTGAATCGATCGAGTCGGTGCACGCGCTGGCCGGCCCGGAGCGGGCGCGCTTTCTGATCGGCCGGATGCACGAGTGGGCCCGCAAGCGCGAAGTGGCGCTGCCATTCTCGGCCAACACGCCCTTCGTCAATACCATCCCGCTCGCGGCCGAGCCGCGTTTCCCTGGCGACCGGCGCATCGAACGCCGCATCAAGAGCTACGTCCGCTGGAACGCCATGGCGATGGTCGTTCGCGCCAATCGCAAGAACCCGGGCATCGGCGGGCACATCTCGACGTATGCGTCGGCGGCGACGCTGATCGAGATCGGCTTCAATCACTTCTTTCGGGCGCACGGCGAGACGCAGCGCGGCGACCAGATTTTCTTCCAGGGCCACGCCTCGCCAGGAATCTACGCGCGGGCGTTTCTGGAAGGGCGGCTGTCGGTTCAGCAGCTCAAGAATTTCCGCCGCGAACTGGCCGAGGGTGGCGGGCTGTCGTCGTATCCGCACCCCTGGCTGATGCCGCAGTTCTGGGAATTCCCGACCGTCTCGATGGGTCTGGCGTCGCTGAGCGCGATCTACCAGGCGCGCTTCAATCGCTACCTGCACGACCGCGGGATGGTCGACACCAGCGGGCAGCGCGTCTGGGCGTTCCTGGGCGACGGCGAAACGGACGAGCCGGAGACGCTCGGTGCCATCACGCTGGCCTCGCGCGAGCAGCTCGACAATCTGACGTTCGTCATCAATTGCAATCTCCAGCGGCTCGACGGCCCGGTGCGCGGCAACGGCAGCATCATTCAGGAGCTGGAGGCCGCTTTCCGCGGTGCCGGCTGGAACGTCATCAAGGTCATCTGGGGCAGCGACTGGGACCCGCTTTTCGCCGCCGACAAGGACGGCGTGCTCGTCCAGCGCATGAGCGAGACGGTCGACGGGCAGTGGCAGCGCTACACGGCGGAACCGGGCGGCTACGCCCGCGAGCACTTTTTCGGCAAGCATCCGGCGTTGGCGCGGCTGGTGGAGAACATGTCGGACGAGCAGATTCAGAAGCTGCGCCTGGGCGGGCACGACCCGGAGAAGGTCTTCGCGGCCTACAAGTCCGCGACCGAGCACCAGGGCCAGCCGACCGTCATTCTCGCGCGAACGATCAAGGGCTACGGCCTGGGCGAGGCCGGCGAAGGCAAGAACATTACGCATCAGCAGAAGAAGCTCAACGACGACGAGCTGAAGGCCTTCCGTGACCGCTTCGGCATCCCGGTCGCCGACAAGGACCTCAAGGAGACGCCCTTCTGCCGCTTCGAGCCGGGCAGCGAGGAGTACGAGTATCTGCTGGAGCGCCGCCGGGCATTGGGCGGATTTGTGCCACAGCGCAGCGTTCGCGCCCCGGCGCTGAAGGCCCCGCCGCGCGAAACATTCAAGGAGTTTTTTGCCGGCAGCGGGGACAAGGCCGCGTCGACGACGATGGTCTTCATGCGGATGCTGGCGCGGCTGCTGAGCGACAAGGAGATCGGGCGGCAGATCGTGCCGATCGTACCGGACGAGGCCCGCACCTTCGGCATGGAGGCGCTGTTCCGGACGTACGGCATCTACGCGCACTCGGGCCAGCTCTACGAGCCGGTCGATTCGCACTTGCTGCTTTCCTACCGCGAGGCCAAGAACGGGCAGATTCTCGAAGAGGGCATCACGGAAGCGGGCTCGATGGCCTCCTTCACCGCCGCCGGCACGGCCTACGCCACGCATGGCGTGAACATGATTCCGTTTTTCATCTACTACTCGATGTTCGGTTTCCAGCGGATCGGCGACAGCATCTGGGCCTGCGCCGACATGCGCGGCAGGGGCTTCCTGGTCGGCGGAACCGCCGGCCGTACGACGCTGAACGGCGAGGGGCTCCAGCATCAGGACGGCAACAGCCAACTGCTTGCCAGCGTCGTGCCGAGTCTGGTGACGTACGATCCGGCGTTCGCCTACGAGCTGGCGATCATCATCCAGGACGGCATCCGCCGGATGTACCAGGAGGGTGAGAGCGTCTTCTACTACATCACGGTGCACAACGAGACGTATGCCCAGCCGGCGATGCCGGCCGGCGTCGAGGAAGGCGTGCTGCGCGGGTTGTACAAGTATCGCGCCGCGGCCAAGACGCGCGGCCGTCCGCGCGTGCACCTGTTTGGCGCCGGATCACTGCTGCCGGAGGCGCTTCGTGCTCAGGAGATCCTCGACGCCAGCTTCAACGTCGCGGCCGACGTCTGGAGCGCCACCAGCTACAACGAGCTTTATCGCGACGCGACCGCGGCCGATCGCTGGAACCTGCTGCACCCGGCGGAGAAGCCGCGCGTGCCGTATCTCTCCCAGGCGCTCGCGGCCGAGGCCTGGCCGGTCGTGGCGGTCTCAGACTACGTCAAGGCTGTACCGGCGCGGCTGGCGCCGTATGCGCCCGCGGGGCTGCGCGCCCTGGGCACCGACGGTTTCGGCCGCAGCGACACGCGCGAGGGCCTGCGGCGCTTCTTCGAGGTCGACGCCGAGCACATCGCGCACGCGGCGCTGTTCGAGTTGGCGCGGCGTGGCGAATTCGACCGCGGCGACCTGACCGCCGCGCAGAAGACACTTGGCATCGATCCATCGAAGCCCGAACCGCTGCGCAGCTGAAGCGGATGCGCGGTTGATGCGAACGGCGATTTCCGGCTGGGAGTGTGTTCGCGCGCCGCACAGTGCTGGTCGGGCGCCGATGCGGCGTTACGCAAACTGGTCGGCCGGAAAGAGCTGATCGACGCGGGCTTCGTCTTCAGCGGTGATGCTGAATCCGGCGGCGGCGACGTTTTCCTCGACCTGCGCGACGCGCGAGGCGCCGATGATCACGCTGGTGAGCGCCGGTCGCCGGAGCAGCCAGGCAATGGCGAACTGAGCCAGTGTCATGCCGTGACGCTGTGCGAGCGGACGAAGCTGCTCGGTGCGCTCGACGATTCGCGCGTCGAGCTCCTTCAGAAACGCGTTCATCTTGTCGTGGCTGGCGCGGCTGTCGCGCGGCTTGCCCGCCGCGTACTTGCCGGTCAGCAGGCCCTGCTTCAGCGGGCTCCACACGACCAGGCCGAGGCCGGCTTCCTGACAGGCCTGCCGAACGCCGTTGGTCTCGACGCGCCGGGCGGCGATGCTGTATTCGGGCTGATTGGAGCAGGGGGGGCACGCGCCCAACCGGGCGGCGACGGCGCATGCCTGGCGGATGGCCTCGGCTGGCCACTCGCTGACGCCCCAGTAGAGAATCTTGCCCTGGCGGATCAGGTCGTCCATGGCGCGGACGAGCTCGAACATCTCGACGTCCGGGTCGAAGCGGTGGCACTGATACAGGTCGATGTATTCCGTCTGGAGCCGCGTGAGCGACGCATGGACGCTTTCGACCACGTGCTTGCGCGACAGCCCGCGATCGTTCGGCGCGTCGCTCATCGGAAAGTAGCACTTGGTCGCGATGACCAGTTCGCTGCGGCGAAACTCCTTCAACTCGCGCCCGCAGGTCGTCTCCGATGCGCCGCGCGCATACACGTCCGCCGTATCGAAGAAATTCACGCCCAGCTCGAACGCGCGGCGGATGCAGGCCCGCGCCACCGTGTCGTCAACGCCCGAGCCAAACGTGAGCCAGCTTCCCAGGCCGATTTCCGAGAGCCGGATACCGGCCGATCCGAGACGACGATAGTTCATGCACGTTCCTCAGCGACGCGGTCGGTGCGCCGGTGAGGATTGTAGCGGATAGAAAGGCCATGCCGCCGCCGCGGGCGATTTTGCCGAAACCGGGAAAAATTCGTGAGCGGCGGCGTGCTCCTGCGTTTGGAGGCTTGTGGTTCCAGAGCGGCGCTGAAACGCCGGGGGCGCCACGCAAACGCATGACAGGCGAGGAATCGGATCATGGGTCGAAGCGGGTTTTGCAGGATCGGACTGTTCGCCGTGCTGACTGGGGCGGCGGGTGCGTCGGGTCAGGTTACGCTGGACCAGGCGTACGACACCGGGGGCGCCGGCCGGGGCCGAACCATCACGGCGGACGCGGGGATGGTGAGCATTCTTGGGAATGGCGGTTTGGGCAACGGCGGCTTGTGCGTTGAGAGCAACGTGGGGATCGGCAGTTTCGGGATCATGCTCCCGAGCTATTCGCTGCACATCCAGCATGCGCAGGGGATCATCAACGTCACGAGCACGGCCCGCGTGAATGGCTCGTCGCTCGACCTGCGCAATAACACCGCGTCGCCAGCGCTGCTCGGGTCGGTGAATTTTCTCAATGCGGCCGCCAGCCCGGTTGGGAGCATCAAGTACAGCGGGCAGAACGCGCTGACGTTTACGACGAACTCGTCGGAACGTGTGCGGATCGACGCCGCCGGCAACGTGGGCGTCGGCACGGCGACGCCCGAGGCGAGACTCGATCTGCGCGGTCACCTGATCGTCGACGCCGGCGATCATCCGCGGTTCTTCACCGGTCGCGGAACGGGCGAACTGAATCGCTACTTGCAGCTTCTGAACAGCCCCAGCGCGGCATCGGCCTCGGGTCTGAAGGCCGGCGGCGTGCTGGTGGCGGACAGCTATGCGTTCGCGAACCCGGGGAAGAACGAACTGGTGGTCAAAGGGCGCGTGGGCGTGGGCATCGGCACGCCGAGCACCGCGGCCGCGCTGCACCTGACGGGCAGTTCTGGTCCACCAAGCTGGCTGAACGCGACCGACAACGGGCTGCTGCTGGGTTCAGCGGGGACGGCGAACTACAAGTGGATTCAGAGCTATGGCGGCGCGCTCTGCCTGAACGCGGTCGGCAACAACGTCGGTATCGGCACGACGAATCCGACCGCGACACTTGACGTCGCCGGCCGCGTCAAGTGCGACGTGCTGGAAATCCGCGGCGGGAGCGACCTGTCGGAGCAGTTTGACGTTTCCAGCGCGGGCGACGCCGGCGTCGAGCCCGGCATGGTTGTGTCGATTGACCCGGCCCGGGCCGGCAAGCTGGTCGTCAGCCGCCAGGCGTATGACCGCAAGGTTGCGGGCATCATCAGCGGGGCCGACGGCATCAAGCCCGGCATGGTGATGGGGCAGCAGGGCAGCATCGCCGACGGGCAGCACCCGGTCGCGCTCAGCGGCCGCGTCTGGGTCCGATGCGACAGCACCCATGGGGCGATCGAGGCCGGCGACATGCTGACGACCTCCGCCATCCCCGGTCACGCGATGCGTGTGGATGACATGATGGCGGCGCAGGGTGCGATCATCGGCAAGGCGATGAGCGCCCTTTCCAGCGGGCAGCGCGGCATGGTCCTGGTCCTGGTCAATCTGCAATAACCCACGCTTTCGAGCGACGTGGAGCCCGCCTCCACGCAAGGAGACCGCACATGCTCGGCACGATTATTCAACGATCGACTTCTGTACGGCTGGCAGTGGGAACTGTGTTGGTGCTGGCAGCCACTTCGTACGCGGGCGATCGGAGCGAAGCGGAAGTCCGGTCGGCGGTGGAGACCTGGGTCCGTCGTGAGGCGGCCGTACCGCGTCCCGACGCCCGGATCGAGATGATGGAGCCGTACGTCGTGGGCGACCGGGTCGTGGCGTACATCGCGCACCTGGGCGGTGGCGGATTCTGCCTGTGCGGCGCCGACGATCGCCTCTTGCCTGTCTATTTCTACGCTCCGGAAGGAACGTACGACGCCGACAACGAAATGTGCCGTTTCCTGCTCGACGAAGTCGCCGGACGGGCGATCGCCTTGAGATCCGGCGACCTGTCGCGCCGCATCGTGGCGGGGCAGACCGACGCGCTCGCCCGACGGGCAGTGCGCTGGGCCGACCTGATCGCCGGCGGCGACGGCGACGACGGTCAGTCGAGGGTCAGCGCTCCGGAAAGGGTCGTGCTGCCGCTGACCAGCAACTGGCACCAGAACTCGCCCTACCACGACCAGTGTCCGTTGCTGGGTGCTGACCGCGTCAAGGTCGGGTGCGGCGCGACCGCGGCGGCGCAGGTCATGTACTACTGGCAGTGGCCGCCACAGGGCGAGGATGAGCAGGAACACTGCTACGAGTTTCGCTGGTCGTGGAACTGGGTCAGCGTGCCGCTGGCGAGCGACCCGGGCGGGCTGTCCGGCGATCCGTGGACCGACCGGCTGCGCTACAACGCGGGCACGCGCTGCCTCGAGATGAAGGGCTTCTGGGACGACAGCCTGCTCAAGGAGGCGCACAAGATTCACGACAGTGGTATCTGCAATGAGCCGTACACGGTCGGATGCGAGTTGTATGACCCGAACCACGCGTTTCATCTCGCGCTGTTCGAGCTGTGGGATGAGCTGGACGAATACTCCGAATGCGACGAGATCGACTTTTCGCGGCAGACGTACAACTGGGCGCTCATGCGCGACGAGTTTGTCGATCCGAACGACCCGAGCGAGACCGCCGGCCGCCGGGAAGTCGCCAAACTCTGCCATCACCTGGGCGTGGCGATCGAAATGGACTGGGGCGTGGATGAATCGTCCACGCTGATCGGCGACGTCAGCGGAGCGATGCAGGACTTCTTCCGCTACGACAACGACGAGAGCTGGGGCCTGTGGTTCGACAGCGATGTCACTGAGGAGCTGCGCTTCGGGCGGCCCGTGATTGCGTCAGGGCTCTCGCCGGCCCACATCTGCGTGGTGCACGGCTTCTGCACCGGCGGTGAGGAGATTCAGTATCTGATGAACCTCGGCTGGGGGGATAAGCCCGGCGACTCGATCCGCAACGGCTGGCACCTGCTCGACGACGTGTTCAAGGGCTGGCCCGAGGGGCAGATCACCGGCATCGCGCCGCGCGACGTGGTCCGCTTCGTGGGCAACGGCCAGTTCGCGGGCGATGGGACGCCGGATGCGCCGTATAACTCGCTCGTCGCTGCGGAGCATGACGCGCCCGCGGGTACGGAGCTGATTCTGCGTGCCAACACGACGTTCTCAGTCGGTTCCGGTGGAGTCGTGCTGACTCATCCGATGCAGTTGAGTGCTCCCGGCATCGTCATCCAGCGCTGAAGCCGGGAAGGTCGAAGCAATCGACTCCGCAGGGGCTGCATGCACGGCCAAGCTCAGTGAATCCGCACGGCGCCGCCGGTGGCCACGACGCGGCCGCGCTTGAAGAAGCGCGTGGTGCCGCTCTCGTCGTAGTCGGCGGACTCGATCGACAGCAGCGTGCCGTGGCCCGCGGCGCTGATTCCCTCGCTGACGGTGTTGAAGGGGTTGGGTTGCGTGCCGTCCTCGGCGCCATTGTTGGCCTTGTCGATGTAGACCGCACCGCGCGTGCGCGTGCGGTACATGCCGCGGCCGAAGGTCGCCGCGACGAGCGTTTCGTCGCCCTGCCAGAACAGCTCAGACACCTCGACGTTCACCGGTCCGTCGTTGTCGACGTTTCCGAAACGCGGGGTACGGTTCCAGTTCAGCCCTTTGTCCTCGGAGACCAGCACACCCAGGTCGGTCCCGATGTAGATGAGATTGTCGTTCAGCGGGTGAAAGCGGATCGAACCCACGTGAATCGCGGGCAACGTGTTCTCGCCGCTGCCGGTGCGCTGCTGCCACGTTGCGCCGGCGTCGTCGGTGAACCAGACGGTGTCGTACTGGTATCCGCCCAGCGTGACAAACACCTGGTCCGGATCCTGGGGGTTGATGGCGATGTCGGTTACGACGCGGTTGGGCAGCGGGCCGTTGGCGTCGACGTCGACCCACGAGAAGACGCTTCCGCCGTCGGTGCGCGAGATACGGCCGTCCTTGTAACCCACCCAGATGGTATTGGAGTGGCCTTTTGCAATGTCGATCGCCGAGCAGAACGGATCGCCGCTGACCGGTGGGCGGATCGAGAACCAGGAGGACGCGGCGTCGACCGTGAGCCAGATGCTCGATCCGCCGGCGATAAGCCGGTTCGGGTTGTTGGGGTCCATTGAGAAGGGAGGGATGAAGTCGGCTCGGGTCTTGTCGCCCGCGTCGCCGAGGCCGAAGCCCTCGCTGCAATCCGTGAAGGTCTGGCCGAAGTTGGTGCTTTTCTTGATCGCAAGGTACTGAATCTCGGCGTACTGGATGGCGGGATTCTCATGGTTGATCGCGGCCCAGCCTCCGTCGCCGCGGAACGCGATGTGCCAGGCATCGGCGCCCTCCTCGGCCCAGTAGCGCGGCGAGCTGTTGTCCTGCGTGCCGCCGAGCATGAACGTGCCGGTTGGTTCCGTGGCGCCGGCATAGAACTGGGTGATGCCGAGGCCGCGATTGAGATTGCCCCAACCGCTGGTCAGGCTGACGGTATAGATGTCGGGGGTCATGTACACGCCGCCGTCGCAGCCGAAGTAGACGCGGCGATTGCCCGGACCGTAGCTGGGGATTTCGACGATCATGTGATGATCGGGGTGGATCGACACGCCGGAGAGATACTCGGTCCGATCGCTGATCTGTGTGATCGTGACGCCGGCGTCGGCGCTGCGCCACAGTTCGATGCCGCCGACGACGACCAGGTTCGCGTCATCCGGCGCGGCCCAGATGATGTTGTCGTAGCCGCCCTGGGTCCCGAGATAGTCAGGCGTGGACTTGGTGTTATTGCGAATGGTGAACGACGCGCCGTAGTCAGTGGAGCGCCAGATCGCGCCGCCGCCCGCGTCCATCGAGGCCCACGCGGTGGTGCCGATGCCCCAGGTGACTTCGACGCGGCCGCCCCGCAGCAGCGCGGCTGCTTCGTTCTTGGCATGGCTGTTCGCGAGGTCCGAGACCTTGAGCGTGTCGGCGTCGACGACTTCAGCCACGCTCACCGTCTCAGCGTTGCCGCCGCTCCCGACGCGGATGCTGTCGCCGGCAACGCATCCGCCGGTGTCGAAGACGTGCAGGGTGTCGTCGTCGGCGTTGCCGTCGGCCGACGTCGCGACGCGGACGGTGGTAGAGAACAGCGTGCCGGAAAAGGCCGACGTTGACCACGTCAGGCCGCCGTCGCTGGAGTAGAGGATGTCGCCGTTCCAGCGGCCCGCGATCGCCCGCGAGCCGCTTGTGGGATGAAATTTCACGTCGGAGCAATTGTCAGTAGTCATCTGGTCGAACGTCTCGCCTCGATCGGCGCTGCGCCAGATGCCGGTCTTGGTGGCCATCAGGATGACGTTTCCGTTGGTCGGACTGACGGCGACGCGCTGGATGAAGGCGAAACCGTCGCCGGGGCCGGGGACGATCAGCTCGGTGCCGGGAACCAGCGCCCAGGTGACGCCGCGATCCTCCGAGCGGAACAGGCCGGCGCCCGGCAGACCGTTCCACCAGTGTCCTTCGCCCGTTCCGGCGTAGATCACGTCGGGGTCGGTCGGGTCCTGAATCATGCAGCCGATGGCCAGGCTGGGCAGGAAGTCGTTGACGGGTGTCCAGGAGAATCCGGCGTCGTCGGAGCGCCACACGCCGCCGGAGACGCTTCCGATGAGCAGCGAGTCGTCGTCGAGAAAGACGATGCTGCGGACGCGTCCGCCGACGTTTCCGGGGCCGAGGTATTCCCAGCTCCAGATTCCGCCGTCGGCAATGCCGCCCTCGCCGCCGTCGAGCGCGTCGGCGTGCAGCTCCGGAACGGCCTGCATCTCGCGCCAGGCGCGTTGCAGCGCGTCGCTGCGGATCGTCCCATCGTCGTCGAGCCTGCGGCTGCGGCGGTAGTCGAGCGCGAGCCGACCGCCGGTGGCTTCACGGCCGGGCGTGGGCTCGCCGGCGCCGCCGATGCGGGCCGGCGCGATCGTCACTGAATCTGCCGGCGCATGTGCGTGGCGCTCAACGGTCGCGCGCTGCGTCTGTGCGCGGCAGCCGCCGAGCGCGGCGACGATGAGCATGGCGTACAGGCAGGTTGCCGCGGGCCGGCGCGTCGACTTCGATGCGTGCATGTGTATGACCTCATGGGTAAACGTTGGCAGTCATCCTTCGCGCTGCTCGCCGCCTGACGCGTGGCGAGCGCGGCGCATCGGCGATCAGTGAATCCGAACGGTGCCGTTGGTCGCGACGACCCAGCCGCGCTTGTCGAAGCGCGTCGTGCCGCTCTCGTCGTAATCGGCGGCTTCGATCGAGAGAATCGAGTCGTCGCGAAGCACGGCGAGCCCTTCTTGCACCGTGTTGAACGGGTGCTCAAACGTGCCGTCCTCGCAGCCGCTGTTGGCCTGGTCGACGTAGACGAAGTCGGCGGCCCGCGCGACGGTCAGGCGGTAGTCGGTCGCGGCACTGCGCGTCGAATCGACGTTGGTCACGGCGATGAAGTAGGCGCCGCCGTCGAGGTTGAGCCATAGCCGCTCACGGGCGCCCGCGATCGGCGTGGTTCCGCCGCCAGTCGGATTCAGGACGCGCAGGTCTTCGGTCAGGACGTAAACGTCGAGGTTCTGCCCGCCGGAGAAACAGGACAGCTCGATGCGCACCTCGTCGGGCCCCGGCAACTCGAAGCGGAACACGTCTTCAATTCCATCGCCGCGGATCGCGAGATCGCCCACGATGGCGTGCTCCAGCGTGGCGCCGACGCTGGCCGGAAGGCTGAGCGAGTTGTGCAGCGCGAGCGTGTGGTTGGGTTCGACTTCGTCGCCATCAACAGCCTCGTTCGGCGGCGGCGGATCGAAAGCGGGCAGGACGGTAAAGGTCGAACCGGACGTGATGCCAACCTCGAGCTGGCGGCGCGGGAAGAGCTGTCCCGGGCTGGTGAAACTGACGTTCGTGAAGTAGATCGGGAGCGCCTGTGCCCCCGAGTCGTCAGGACTGGGGTGGTCCACAGTCTGAAAGTGCAGGTGCGGGCCACCTGAGCTGCCGGAGTTGCCGGCCTCGCCGATGGCGTCGCCCTGAACGACGTTCTCGTTGCACGTTCGAAAGTCGTTCGAGCCGGTGATGAAGTGGGCGTAGAACGACCATTCGCCGTTGTCGTGCTCGATGCACACCATGTTTCCCCCGCCGGGGATGCCGTCCGACGGTACGACGCACGGATCGCTGGTGGTCCCGTCGCAGCGCTCCGGCAGGCAGTCGCCGATTCCGGGCTGCTTGGTGCCGGGTGGGCTGTTTTCCGGGTGACCGGTCTCGTTGACGACGATCGAGCCGGCGGCGAGCGCGATCACCGGCTGACCATAGATGAAGTGCCCGTCATTCTCATCGCATGGGTCGCAACCGTCGCCGTCGACTCGGATGCCAACGTCGTACGCGTAGCGCTGGTTGAAAGCCGTACGATGCGCACTGCCAAGATCGTGCGCATTCCCGACTCTGTACACGCCGCCGGCAACCAACGGCTCACCCAGGCCAAACAGGTACGTGTCGCCCGCCGGCGGCCGATACTCGACGATCTCGATACCCAGAAAGCTGAGCGGCGTTGCAAACCCGTCGAGGAACAGATCGATCCGGGCACTCGCCGCAAGGACGTTGTGGCCCAGGACTTCGTCGGGGCACGGCAGCAGAATGCGCGAGTGGATGGGAATGACGGCGTTTCCGTCGCCGTCGATCCAGATTTCCTCGGGCGGATCAGGCTGCTGCGGGTCGTCGCCGTCGCGCAGCTCGCGCGCAAACTGCTCGAGGACGGCGGGTGTGAAAAACGTTGGCGGCTCGACCGGGTTGCCCTGTGCGTCGAAGAACTCCACCTGGCCGCCGGTGCACGTCAGCTCCATGGCCGGCGTGCTGAAGATCACGTCGAACGACACGTGGTTCTCGAGCGGATAATGTTCGATCCAAGACGGCCCGTTCGGCAGCAGGCCGGTGCGTACGATGCCGGATCCGGGCGGAATGATGACCTGGAACTCCGCGGCGGACCGGCCGGCGCTGAGCAGCGAGAGCAGCAACGCCGTGCACGCACGAAGGATGTTGGCGCGAGGCATGACGGTGGTCCTCACAGGGTTGTTCCCTTGCGCATGACTGGCGTTACTGCAGGTTGACCAGCACGAGCACCAGGCCCCGTCCGCTTTCCAACGCCGTCATGGCCTTGCCGATCACGGCCCCGTCGCGCTGTTCGCGATCGGTCGCTTTCATCGCGTGGCCGGGCGTGCCGGACGTGGTCAGCAGATCGCCGGGCTGGATCGCCCCATCCGACGCGTCACACCAGCAGTACACGCGGCCGGTGAGCGCGACGGGGTGCTTGCCGTCGGCGGCGGTGCCGCGCTGCCCCATGACCATGCCCGGACTGACGCCGCCGGCCCCGCTGATCACGCCGGCGACCTTCGCGTCGTACGCGTGCTCGGAGAGCTTGAGCTGCCCTGGTCGTTGCGGGTCGATCACGACGACCATGCCCGGCGCAATCGGGGTGTCAGCCGACGCCCGATCGCCAGCCGCCGCGCCGTCGCCGGCGCTGATCGCAAACCCTTCGGACAGGTCCGCGCCGCCGGTGATTTCAAGCACGGTGCACTTGATGTCGCCGGCGACTTCGAGCCGTGCGTCGGGCGAAGACGTGCCGATACCCACGTCGCCGCCCGGTTCGATGAGCAACATGGTGGTGTTGTTCGAGTAGTTCGGGTCGGTGCCGTACTTGAAGATCAACTGGCCGCCCGAGCCGGAGGTGTTGCGCACCATCGTCCACTTATCGACCAGATCGCCACCAGTGATTTCGCCCAGGCTGATCGCCGAGCCGCGCGAGCCAGTTTCGCTGCTGTAGATGCCGATCACGGCGTCGTCATCCTCGACGACGACGTCCTCGTTCGACAGGGCGCTGGCCGGGAGCCCGATGTCGTTCACTCTGGTTTTCAGCGCCACGCCGCCGCCCGTGTTCTCAAAATAGCCTGCCAGGCCGTTGACGCTGGTGGTGGTGCCCCAGACGCCGTAGCTCGTGCCCGTCTCGGAAAAGTCGAACACCTCGCCCTTGACCGCGGCAAGACCGCTAAACGTCAGCCCGTGCACGCCGATCTGCGACCCGGAGCCGCCGGAGACACCGTACCAGTCCTCGGAGTAACCGTAGATCGCGCCATCGCTGGTCGGATCCTCCACTTTCAGGCGGAATGACGTCGGGTCGTCAATGTCGGCGCCGATGAAGACCTGGCCCGCGTTCTTGATGATCATCTGATCGTGGCCGCCGGTGCCGAGGATCATGTCCGCGGGATAGTCATTCATGATCTCGAGGACGTTTTCGCCGCTGCGGTAACCGAGCTTGGCGGTGACCTGCCCGCCGTCCTGGCGCAGGACGAGGCGCGCGTTCTGGTCTTCGCCGCCGGCGTTGTTGGTGTCGGCGTCGACGATCAGGTCGATGCCGTCCTCACTGGAGATGTGCAGCAGGCTCTCAGGGGCGCTGCGACCGATTCCGACGCGCGACACGCCGCTGTCGTCGTTGGGGAAGAGCAAAACGCTGCCGCCGCCGCGGTTCAGATTCAGCGTGCTGGCTGTGCCGTCGCCGCGCCGCGCCATGACGTCGGTGGTGTCGAACGCCAGGTGCGGCGACGTGGTCGGCCCGATAACGAGGTAGCCCCCGCCGGCTAGATTCGCATTGGTGCCATTGTCGAGGTGTAGCTTGAAGTCGGGAAAGCGCGTTCCGATGCCCGTGTTGCCGAGATTCGAGTTGTAGATGTCGTCGGCGTCGGCAGTCCAGAGCGAATTACCCGCGGCGGTAGTTTGAAGCGTGCCGTCCGGAAATCGGATGCCGTCGACGCCGGCGGTCCCGCCGACGTGCAGCTTCGCATTCGGCGTGGTCGTCCCGATGCCGACCTTTCCGTCGGCGGCGATGGTTAGCTTCGGGCCGCCGAACGTATAGAACGTGTGCGTCGACGCAGCGCCGTCGAAGCGATAGGCCGGGTCTTCGTTGGAGGCGGAAAGAAGCAACATGTGGGTCGTGAAATAAACGCCTGCCGCCGCGTCGTCGTACACGTTCAGTCCGCCGCCCTGTACTTGCAGCTTCGAGGTCGGCGCGCTCGTGCCGATGCCCACGTTGCCGTCGTTGTCGACGAAGAGCGCGTCGGCCGGGCTGCCGTCAGCCGCGTCGAGCGAATGACCGTCCAGCCCCGCCGGAACGCCGGTCAGGCCGCTCCAAGGGGCCTTCAGCGCGTAGCCGGCGTGCGGCGAGATGGTCAGTTCCTGGCGCCCGGCGAGCTGCGTGAAGCCGCCGATGCCCTGGCAATTCTGGCTCTGGCCAGGATCGGGTCTGATCGAGATTTCGAGATACACCCGGTTCCCATTCAGCACGTTGCTTTCCGGGTCGAGCGTGACGGTGAAGAGCCCATCGACGACGTTAACGTCGTTGACGCATTCAAAGTCGATGCTGGCCCCGCCGCTCGCAGCACGGTAGAAGTTGACGCGGATGTCGTAGATGCCGTTGGCGGGGCTGCCATTGTCGTCGAGCCGGCCTTGATAGGTGAAAATGTCCGTCAACGGCGTCTGTGCAACCACGCCGGGAACGACGAGCAGCGAAATGAGCACCGTGGTGAAACGTTTCACGAGAATCTCCTTGGTGTACAGAGATGGTTGGTGGCGCAGCAGCACGCCGATGGCTACTGCCGGATCATTCTGTCGAGCGCGCACGACGCGTCTGTCCGCGCGCCGGTGCGTACGGCATTGATGCCGCGGCTCTCCGGCTGCCCGAACGCGTCGGGATGCAGGTAGCTGCCGCGCAGCGCGGCGGGTTTGTCCTGCTCGATGGGAATGCGATGTGCGTTGGCGAAGGCGTCCTGCCGCACGCCCGTGATCTGCCACGAGACCTCGAGTTTCGGCGTGCCGCCGGCGATGCGAAACTGGTTCGCCGTGACCTTCTCGGCGACGTAAACCGGCGCGAAGCCGCCGATGCACGTGAGTTGATAGCGGAAGTCGCGGTTGAGCGCCTCGAACCAGTCGGGCAGCGTGACGGTCGCCTCGCCGCGCTCGTCGAGCACCACGTTGCCGTTGTAGATGTTCATCATGTCGGGCGATTCGACAAACGAGTGGTAGAGGTACTTGTTCTGCGGGTCGAGTGGGTGGTCGATCTTGAACGAGCCGCCGCCTTTCGACAGCGTGCCGTTCACCTCCACGTCGTCCTCGAAGTAGCAGTTTCCGCCCGCGGAGTAGATCGCGTAGTTGACCTCGCTCGCGAAATCCTGGTCGGCCAGATAGATGCCGTAGTTCGTCGCCATCGCGCCGACGTGGTCGGGCGAATCGACGTAGATACTGGTGTTCAGCGTGGTTGAGCCGGCGGCGTCCTCCTGACCGGAGCGGACGTAGAATCCGCGGTTTTCGAGAATGGTGCCCGACCCGCTGCCCAGCGAGATTGCGGCTCCGGCCTGCTGAAAGTCGACGCTGCCCTCGCGCAGCGTCTGTGCGATGAAGCCGCCGCCGACCATCGTGTCGACCGTTCCGCTGCCATAGTGAAACGTTCCGAAATACTGACCGTTGAGAAAGCCAAAGTCGGTCGCGTTTCCTTCCGGGACGATCAGCTCGAAGTCTGCTCCATACATGGAGAAGTTGAACGCCGCCAGGGCGGGATTGAACGTCACGAAGGCGCGGAGCGGCGTCCAGGCCAATGCGTCGGGCAGATCGGTCACCAGCAGTGACAGGTCGACGAGCTTATCGTAGTACCCTTCCGGACCGATTACCGACGCATTGCCCAACGCCGCACGCTGCGATACGCGCAGATCACCCGCGACGTCCAGCTTCGCGCCCGGAGATGATGTCCCGACGCCGACGTTGAGCGACCCGTCTACGCTGATGCCGCGCGTCGCGCTGCTCCAGATCGCCAGCGGCGAGGCGGTCAACTCCTGGCGCGGGACGAGAGGCGTTCCCTCCACGCTGATCTCCAGCCAGCGCGGCGCGCCGTTGAAGACCGTTGGCGTCGCGACGCCGAAATCGAGCGGCACCGTGAACAGCCCGTCGGTCACCTGCACCGTCTGCGAGTCGGTCGCCAGCGGCGATCCGCCGCTCAGCACGTCGTATGCGGCAAACTCCATCGCGTAGAGGCCGTCCGGCGCCGGTTCGCCGTTTTGCCGCAGCGCGCCCTGATACGTCCAGCGATCGGCGGCGTATGCGGCGAGGAGCAGGGGGGCGGTGTAAAGCATGGCGACAGCGAGGGGGGTGACGCGTTTCATAGAGGTCTCCAGGTCAGCACGCGGCTCTCAATGCCAGGCCACGGCGGCGGCGGACTTGCCACGTCCAGTACGTCCAGCGCAACAGGTTTCATTCGGCCGGCCCGTGCGGTACACTAATGGACACGTAAGGTCGGGTCCGAATCGGCCACCAAAAACTCGTGGAATCGCGCCACCCAGAGAACGTGACGCATCTGCTGGCCGCCATGCGCGCCGGCGACGGAGATGCTGCCAACCGGTTGTTACCGCTTCTGTACGACGAATTGCGGTCGGTTGCCCGCCGGCTACTCAGCCGCGGGCGACGCGACCACACCCTCGAGACAACCGCCCTGGTGCATGAGGTCTACCTTCGTCTGATCGGGGCCAGCGCGACCGAGTGGCGGGACGAGGCACACTTTCTTGCAGTCGCCTCGAAGGCCATGCGGCAGATTCTCATCGACCACTTTCGCGCCCGCAAAGCGGTCAAGCGGGGAGGGGACTACACCCGCCTTCAGCTTTCCGATGATTTCATCGAGTCGCTTGACCGGAATGACGGCGTTCTTGCGTTGAATGATGCGTTGGATCGCCTTGCGGTCGAGTTGCCGGAGCACGCTCAGGCCGTAGAGATGCGGTTCTTTGGCGGCATGGCGCCCGCCGAGATTGCCGTGGCACGCGGTGCGAGCGAACGCACCATCCGGCGTCAGCTCGCCTTTGCCAAGGCGTGGCTGCGGCGAGAATTGGCGCCCACTGACCAGGGCTGAACGCATGTCCGGTGCCGTCGACCTGAAACGCGTGGCGGCGATCTTCGAGGAAGTGCACGAGCTGGATCGCTCGGAGCGCGGGCGGTTTCTCGATCAGGCCTGTGCCGGCGATCCGCGGCTTCGGGCCGAGGTCGACGCGCTGCTGTCGCTGCACAAGACCCATCATTCGGATGGCGCCGGAGCGCATGTTGACCGTCACGAGCCGGGCGTGCTGCCGCCGGACTTGATCGCCGGCTACGAGCTTGTGAGCGAGATTCACCGCGGTGGGCAGGGCGTCGTCTATGAGGCGCTTCAGCAGTCAACCGGCCGGATCGTAGCGCTGAAGGTCATGCGCGAAGGCCCGTTCGCCGGCCCGCGCGATCTGGCGCGCTTCGAGCGCGAAGTTCACGTTCTCGGCCAGTTGCGGCATCCCAACATCGTCGCCATCCACGACAGCGGCTCGACCGCGGGTCACTTCTACTTCGTCATGGACTACATCGCGGGCCAGCCGCTGGACGTGTACATGGCGGCCCGGCGCCGCGCGCTGCGCGAGACGCTCGCCTTGTTCGCGACCATCTGCGAAGCGGTGAACGCGGCGCATGTACGCGGCATCGCCCACCGCGACCTCAAGCCCGGAAACATCCGCGTCGACCAGGCCGGCCAGCCGCACATCCTCGACTTTGGATTGGCGAAGATCGCGGAGATGAGCGCCAGGGAGGCTGGCGCGCCCGCTCGCGACGACTCCCCCGCTCCGCTGGGGCAGCGCCTCGCGCCGCGCCCGCGCGCCGCCGCGCCGGCCGATGCCCCGCTGGCTGCTGCGCCCATGACCGCCACCGGCCAGTTCGTCGGCAGCGTTCCCTGGGCGTCGCCGGAGCAGGCGGCTGGCTTGCCAGGCAGAATCGATTTGCGAACCGACGTGTACTCGCTGGGTGTGCTCGCGTTCCACATGCTGACGGGCCGATTTCCCTACGACGTCGGCGGCTCGTTGGGCGACGTGCTCGACCGCATCGCCAACGCCGAGCCGCCGCCGCCGAGCCGCGTCTCGCGCGGTCTGGCGCCGCCCAGCTTCGTCGCCGGCACGATCGACGACGACGTCGACACCATCGTCCTCAAGTGCCTCGCCAAAGAGCGCGACCGCCGCTACCAGAGCGCCGGCGAAGTGGCCCGCGAGGTGCGCCGCTATCTCGCGGGCGAGCCGATCGAGGCCAAGCGCGACAGCGGCTGGTACGTGCTGCGAAAAGCGATCGTTCGGCATCGGCTCGCGTTCTCCGCCGCGGCGGCGTTCGTCCTGCTCCTGGCGGTGGCCACCGCGATTCTCAGCTTTTCCTACGCGCGCGAGTCGCGCCTGCTGGGCGAAGTCCGAACCCAGCGCGATCGAGCCGTCGCAGCCGAGCGCGACGGCCAGACGCGGCTGTCCGAGCTGACCGCGGCGCGGGCCGACGAGCAAGTCGCCCTGCTTCAGGCTCAGCGCGTGAACAAATTTCTGACCGATATGCTGGCGGCCGCGAATCGCGCCGAGCAAGGCGGCCGACCCGACGTGACGGTTCGCGAACTGGTCGAGCTGGCGGCCCGCGATCTTGACGACGGCGCGCTGCGCGACGAGCCGCAGGTCGAAATCGGCGTGCGCGACACGCTCGGCGCCGTCTACCGCGCGCTGGGGATGAACGACGAAGCCACCTGGCACATGCGCGCCGCGCTCGACCTCCGCCGCCGGACCCTCCCGGAATTAAGCCGCGACACCATGATGAACATCGGCGACCTGGGACTGCTCGCGGCGGATCGCGGCGACCCGGCGACGTCCGAGCCATTGCTTCGCGAATCGCTGGCTTTGGCCCGCCGCTTGTTCACCGGCGACCAGCGCGACCTGACCGTCCCGATGAACAATTTGGGTTCATTCCTCTTGCGGCACGGCAAGCTGGCCGAGGCCGAGGCGCTCCTCCGGGAGTCGCTCGAGATTCGCCGGCGAATTCTCCCCGCTGACGACCTCGACGTCGCCCTGGCCGCCGGCCAGTACGCGCAGGTGCTGGTTCAGCGTGGCCGCTACGCCGCCGCCGAGCCCCTGCTGCGCGAGACAGTCGCGACCTACCGCGCGCGGCTCGGCCCGGAGCACCAGCGCCTCGCGACCGTGCTGAGCGCGCTGGCCAACCTCCTCCAGACGCGACATCAGCTCGCCGAGGCCGAGCAACTGTTTCGAGAAGCTCTGGCGATCGGCCGCAAGCTCCTGGGCGACGACCATGCCCACGTCGCCCAGACGCGCAACAACCTCGGCACGCTGCTCTACGCCGCCGGCCGCTTCGACGAGGCCGAAGCCGAACTCCGCGAGTCGCTGCGCGTTCGCAGGATCGTCCATCCGCCCGGGCATCCGGAGATCGCCGAAAGCGTCGGCAACCTGGCCGCGGTCTTGTGGCAGCGCGGCCGGCTCGACGAGGCCGAGCCGCTCTGGCGCGAGGCGCTCGACACGGCCCGCACCGTCTTCGGCGAGCGGCACTCGCGCACCGCCACCTGCCTCAACAACCTGGGCGTGTTGCTGATCGACCGCAAGCAGTTCGACGAGGCCGAAACGCTGCTCAACGAGGCGTGCGAGATCGAGCGCGGACTTTTTGGCGATCGTCACCCGAAGGTGGCCGCCACGCTGCACAACCTGGCCCGCAATCACGAGCACCAGGGACGTCTGGAGCAGGCCGAGGCCGAGTTCGTCGAGGCGCTCGCCATCCGCCGTGAGCACCTGACTGCCGCGCACCCCGAGGCACTCAGCTCGCTCCGCAGCCTCGCCAACGTCGTCGCGCGGCGCGAGCGGTTCGCCGAGAGCCGCCAACTCTGTCACCAGTGGCTCGAACTCGCCAAGCAGCCTCGGCCGGCCGACCACCTCGAAGTCCGGCGGCTGCTCGGCCGCAACGAGCTGGCAGCGTGCGACTTCGTCGCCGCGGAGCAATCCTTGCGGGCTTGCATCGAGCTGCATTCCGCCGAGAGCCTGCCGCGCTGGCGCCGCGGATACGACCGGATGTTGCTCGGCGTGGCGCTGGCCGGGCAGCAGCGTTGGAATGAGGCGGCCGAGTCGTTTGAGGAGGGCTGCGCCTTGCTCTCCGCCGCCGACACGCCGGCCGATCGCTGGCGCGAGATCGCCGATCACCTCGCGGGACTCACCGGCGACGCGGTGGGCGAGTTCTCCGCGGAGCGCTGGTGCGCGCTGCTGCTCAGCGCGCAGCGCCCTGCCCAGCCGGGAGACTGAGAGCCATGCCCGAATCGAAGGGTCTGCCGCGTGTCGCCGCGGTGTTTGAGGCTGCCCTGGAGTTGCCTGCGGATCGGCGCGAGCGTTTTGTGCTCGAGGCCTGTGGCGGCGACGAGAAGCTTCGAGCCGAAGTGGCCACGCTGCTCGCGGCGCACGACCGCGACGGCGGTGGTTCGAGCGCTTCACCAACGCAGGCGGCGTGCGATACCGACTTGACTCGCGAGACCCGCGCGACCGGCGCCGAGCAACCAGGCTCCCGGCTCGGACCGTACAGGCTGCTCGAGCAGATTGGCGAAGGGGGCTTCGGCACCGTGTACATGGCCGAGCAGGAGCAGCCGGTTCAACGCCGCGTGGCCCTGAAGATCATCAAACTCGGCATGGACACGCGGCAGGTGATCGCGCGTTTCGAGGCCGAGCGCCAGGCCCTGGCGATGATGGACCATCCGCACATCGCCCGCGTCTTCGACGCCGGCGCGACCGACAGCGGCCGGCCCTACTTCGTCATGGAGCTGGTGCGCGGCCGGCCGATCACCGGGTACTGCGATGAGCAACGGCTGACGTTGTGGCAACGGCTCGATTTGTTTGCCGACGTCTGTCACGCCGTGCAGCACGCGCACACCAAGGGAATCATCCACCGCGACGTGAAGCCGTCCAATGTGCTGGTCAGCCGGCACGACGACAAGCCCGTGGTGAAGGTGATCGACTTCGGCGTCGCCAAGGCGATTTCCGGAAAGCTGACCGATCGGACGCTGTTTACCGAATTTCGGCAGCTCATCGGCACGCCGGCCTACATGAGCCCCGAGCAGGCCGGCATGTCCGACCTGGACGTCGACACGCGCAGCGACGTGTATTCGTTGGGGGTGCTGCTGTACGAGCTTCTGACCGGATCCACGCCTTTCGACAGCGCTCGGCTCCGCAGTGCCGATTACGACGAGCTGCGCCGCATCATCCGTGAAGAAGAGCCGCCGCGGCCCAGCACGCGCGTCGGCGCGAGCGGGAACTCACCGCAGTCGCAAAGTCCGGACCCGCGCGATTGCTCGGCTGCCCCGGGTTCCGAACCATCGGTCGGTGCGCCGTTCGTCGGACGAGCCGCCGCCCATCCCCGCGCCTCCGCCGTTGCGCGCTCTCGCTCTGCCGCGCGCGGCCCGTACTCAGTTCAGACGATCGCCCAGCAGCGGGCGACCGATCCGCTGAAGCTGTCGCGGGCCCTGTCTGGTGATCTCGACTGGATCGTCATGAAATGCCTCGAAAAAGACCGCCAGCGGCGGTACGAAACCGCCAGCGGATTGGCACAGGATGTCGGCCGTTACCTGGCGGGCGAACCGGTGTCGGCCGCGCCGCCGAGCGCCGCCTACCGCGTCAGAAAATTCGTCCGCCGCAACCGCGCCATGGTCCTCGGCGCCGGCCTGGTGGCCGCGGTGCTGCTGCTGGGCGTGGTCGGTACGACCGCCGGCATGGTCTGGGCGCTCGGCGAGCGCGACCGCGCAGTCCGCGCCGAGCGTGAGCAGACCCGCGAGCGAACGCGGGCCGACGCCAACGCCCATCACGCCGCGCTCGAAGCGCGCAAGCGCGGCGAAGCGCAGCAGTTTCTGCAGGCCATGTTCGCCGCCCCGAATCCGTTCGACGCCGACGGCGACCCCGACGTCAAGGTGCGCGACGTGCTCGACCGCGCCGCCGTCCAGCTTCAATCCGGCGCCCTGCATGCTGAACCCGAGACGCGGGCCCTCGTTCACGCCATGCTCGCCGAATCGTATTGGGGAATCGGGCTGATTCCGGCGGCGGAAGCACAATTCCGCGCCGCCATCGACGTGCACCGCGCCAACCCCGCGCCCACCGCCGATCTGGCCGCCTGCCTGCACAGCTTGGGCGCGATCAAGCGCGAGCTCGGCCAGCTTTCCGACGCTGAGGCTCTTCTGCGCGAAGCGCTCGAGGCGTATTCGGCGGTCGCGGCGGGCGACGACGCCTCCGTGGCGGACGCGCTCGAACAACTCGCCGGCACGTTGTACGACTTGCAGCGCTACGCGGAGGCGGCCGAAGCGTTCGCGAAGGTCGTCGTCGTTCGCCGGCAGATTCTGGGCGAAAGAGACGGCCGCACGCTGCGCGCCCAGACCGATTGGGGGACGGCCCTGGCCCAGTCAGGCCAGATGAGCGCGGCCCGCGAACAGTATTTCTCGGTTGCGGCCCAGGTCGACACGCTGCTGGCCGAGAACGACAGCCACGCCATCGCCGAGATCGTGCGCGGCATCCCTCCGCGCCTGGATGTGATTCCGCCCGAGCTTGTCCGCGAGTACTTCGAACGCGCCAGCCACGTGATGCGCCTGAGCCAGCAGGCCCTGCAGCTCGACCGGTTCTCGTTCCTGATCGGTCAAGCCACCGTCTTCTCCGAGCACGGCCGCGACCGCGAAGCCGAGGAAGTCCTGAACCAGGCGCTCGACGTGTGCGAGCGCACGCTGGGAGAACAGCACCCCCACCTGGCACGCACGCTCGATCTCAAGGCCACCCTCGCTCTGCGCGGCGGACGCCTGCAGGACGCCGAAGCCCTGCTCCGCGACAGCCTCGCGATCTGGCGCCACGCTGCGCCCGCGGGCGCAGAGGCCACGGCGGCCATGGGCCTGCTGGGATGGACGCTGGTCGAGCAGCGGCGTGTCGAAATGACGCGCTCGACCCGCCCGACCAGCGCGCCCGCCGTAGAGAGCTTCCGCGAAGCGGAGCCGCTTCTGATCGAAGCCTATCAGAATTTGCGTCAGGCCTCGGCCGCGCGCCCGGCGCGCGAAGCGCTGGAACGCATCGTCACGCTCTACGAAACCTGGGACGCCGTCGAACCGGATGCCGGCCACGCCGAACGCGCTGCCGCCTGGCGGGCCGAGTTCAGCCGCGCCTCCTCGACGCCCTGACGGTCCGCCCGTCGCGCAGCCTGGAGCAATGCGTGAGCGGCCGCGCGGCGGGCGATCTTGATGGCCTTCGCTCGAGAGTCGAAGGCGCGCGCATGGACGTTGCTGCGACTGGTGATCGTCGAAGCTCGGCAGCGTCGCGGTTTACGTGCGTTCCTCGAACCAGCCACCGGCTCCGGTGAAAGTCACCTCGCCGCCGTCCTCCTCGAAACGCGCCGCGCCCACCAACCATCCAAGCACGTCCGCCCGTCGCGCAGCCTGGAGCAATGCGTGAGCGGCCGCGCGGCGGGCGGTTACAAACTTTGGCGCGGCGCCGGCCGCACGCACGTATTGTGTGCGCCCGACGCGCGCCCTCTCCCCGACTATCCGCCGATCAGGATTTGCACGAACTTGTCGATGTCAAAGCCGTTGACCGATCCGTCCACGTTGCAGTCCGCCAGCCAGAAGTCGCAGTCCGGATATTCCTGCTGATAATCCTCCTCGCCGCGCAAAAGGGCGAAGACAAACGGCTCGATGTCGAATCCGTTGATGCTGCAATCGCAGTTCAAGTCGCCCAGCGCCATCGGCTCGATCTCGATGTTGACCGAGTTCGACACCGGCGATTCGCGCGTCGGCTCGATGATCTTGCAGGCGATGTAGATGCTGCCGCCCGGCAGGCCCTGGCCCGTGCCGTGCTGGTCGGCCTCGCTCATCTTGAGTGCGTCGAGCGGATCGCCGCGCGTGAACCACAGCTCGTCGCCGTCCGAAACCGTGTCGCCGTCCGTGTCGTCCACGCTCGGATGCGTGCCGAGCTCGGCTTCCTCAATCAGCCCCAGCCCGTCGTGGTCCGGATCCGACTCGGCCGCGATCGCAAACAGCCCGAACCGGTCCGTCTGGAACGTGATCACGTGAGCCTCACGGCTCAGCTTCCGCGGACCGATATCCAGCAGCTCCCAGCGCATCAACGCCGGGTTGTACCAGTAGCCACGCAGCGACGACTCGCCCACGCCGTACGGCGACGACATCAGCCCCGGCGGATAGAGCATTGAGATCGCGATCGGGCGTTGCAGCGGATAGACGAGTGGCTCGAGCTGAAACGCGAACGACGCCCCCGGCACGCCCGGGTTCATGCCCGTGTTTCCCGGCACCGACGCCGCCGGCTGGAGCATCACCGTCGTGTCAGTGGCCAGCGCTTCGGTCGGCACGGTGAACTGAAATTGCACGGCGCCCTGCGTCGACGGCAGTGTGCCCGCGTACATGCCGCCCCAGTGATTCCACATGTTGGTCAGCACAGGCTGCGTGCCCTCGCACAGGTACATGTCGCGGCTGTCCTCGCGGTCGCCGGTCGAGACCATGATCGAACCCTGCGACAGGCCGATGCTGTGCCCCGCCCAATAGGCCTTGAACGTGAACATCTCGCACTCGACCAGGTCGGTCAGGTCGCCCGACGTGTACTCAGCCATGCCGTACGAATTCGTGTAACTCGTGCCGCCCTCCATGTACTGGTTGTCGCTCTTGCGGTAGATCGAGAACTGAATCGGCTCGTTGCGCAAGCCGTAGCCGACAGGCAGCAGACGCTGCGTCTCGAGCTGCACCGTCAGCCACCCGCGCAGATACGCCCGATCCCAGTAGATCGTCGTCCCGTCGCTGTAGGCCATCACCCACAGGTCGAGTGTGATCGTCGCGCCAAACGCCACACCCACCGGCGGAACGTCGCCGCTGAATACTGTCGCGCCGGCCCAGTTGCCCTCGGTAATCGGGATCGACGCATAGCGGAATGCGTAGGTCGCCGACGGTTGGCTGCCCTGGCCGACCTCAAAGAACGGCGTTTGCCAGCTCATCTCGGCGCCGCCGCAGGGAAGGCCCGACGCGCTCAACGTGTCGATCGGCGGGATGTCGTCGCCCAGCGCGGCCGGCCCGACGAGCAGGCCGAGCAGGGCGGCCGCGCAGCAAAACGGCTGCCCGCGCGGAAGAATTCGGAATCGGTTCATGAGGGCTCCTTTCTGCCATGTGGCAGCCCCCCGATTTGCCGTCCCCTCGGCCCGATTCAACGAAGTGTTGGGGCAGCGCTCGTGCGCTGCCGTCTTGATGCAGTTTCCGTGGAGTCCGGAAATGCGCCGGACCATCACCTAATCTAAATTATCGCTCGTGTTTTCGCGCGCGGCAAGTTTGGGACGGGCCAATACCGCTCACGGCAAGAATATTCACGGCCCGCGGGCGTCATTTCTGAATCGTCGCCGACTCCGAAATGCGCCACGACGCATTCGCGTCCCGCGGCCGCAGCCGGTACTTCACTCCCGCTCGAAGCTTGCTCATCTCCTCGGCCGGCACGCGCACGTAAAACTCGCGGCAGTCCGAACCCACGTCGATCCAGAAACCACGTTCCGCCCGGGCCTTCACCGCCACCTGCCCCTCGGCTACCAGCTCGAATTCCTTGTCCACCCACTCATAGAACGCGTTGTAGGAGCTCGCGTCCTCCTCCCACGCCGGCTTATCGGCATGCAGGAAAAGATGACCCGACCCGTCGTCCGGAAAATCACTGTCGCGGACGCGCTGCGGCAGATCTTCTGACGCCAGCCAGCGGACCGCGCTGATCTTCAAGACGCGCTTCCCTGCGACCAGCTTCGCGGCGGCGGCCTGAAACTCGATCCGCACATCCGCCGCGATGTCCCAGCGCGGCGCGCCCTCCTTCAGCCCGACGCACTCCAGCCGATATGCGACACCTGCCTTCAACTTCTTGAGCTGTGCCGGCGGTATGCGGACGTAAAACTCGCGACAGTCCTCGTCCGGTGCCAGCCAGTAGCCGCGCTCCGCCTCCAGCAGCACGGGCGGCTGTTTCTCGGCGGTGAGCCGGAACTTTTTCGAGACCGACTCATAGAACGTCCGGTAGTCGTCGCCGGCCGTGTCGCCGCCCGGATCGTCGGCGTGCAGGAAAAGATGACCCGAGCCATCCTGCTGAAACGTGCCGTCGCGGACGCGCCGCGGAAGCGACGTGTCGCTCAGCCAGCGTATCTTGCTGATTCGCAGCGCCTTGAGCTCTTCGACCGGCGGATTGGAAATATTCGCGTGCGCGCCGAACAGGTCCGATACGTGCGTCGCCGTGTAGGTGTTCTGATATCGGAACACGTCGTCCGCTTTTCGCCCGCCCCACGCGTCGAGTCCAGCCGCGCTCAGGTCGTCAAACGTGTGCACGTGCGAGATCAGCCCGAACAGGCCGGCGTCGAGCGTGTTCTGGCCGAGCCGGTCGGCGTTCAGCCGCCGCCAGCGCCCGTCGACGAACACCTCGTTAAACGTGTGCGACGCGTTCGAGCCGTGCAGCGCCGCCAGTGCGCGCAGCACCGTGCTCCGCACGCCGTGATGCGTCAGCCCGCGCTCCACCAGCGACAGGTTGTCGCCGCCCGACGCGTCGACCAGCGGCGTGCAGAGAATCATGCGCGTCGGAATGCCGACGGCCCGCAGCACGGTCGTCAGCAGGACGGCGGTCGACGTGCACGTCCCGCGCGTCCGGTGGTAGTACATCTGGCGGCCGAGAAGCTCATGCTCGATCTGCTCCTGAAGGCTCCAGCTCGGGTCGCCGCGGTCGCTGAGCACGCTCTGTTCGCGGCCGGGCACGACCGACGGCACGCCGTCTGGATAGTGGACGTGAAACGCGTTGAACATCTTGCGCGACGGCACCCGCCGCAACGCCCAGCGCGAAACCTGTTCGACGGTGGCGCGATCGCTCAACAGGTCGACGTCGATGCCGTCGTCGCGCAGTTGCGCCAGCAGGTCGCGCCGCATCGCGTCGTCCCAGTTCGTCGTGACGCCGGCCCGAAGCTGCTCCGCCGGCAATCCCGCCCCGCTCCGCCACGCGCGATTCTCGCCGATGGCCGACCCGGCCGTGTTCAGCGGGTAGTGAATCAGCTCCAGCTCGACGTACCGCGCCGTTTGAGCAACCACACGCCCGTCCTGATAGTCGTCGCAGAGCGTCGCCGCGTTGATCGGCGGCAGGACACGGAGAATCGTGCGAACACTGTAGGTGTACTCGCGCCTCTCCGACCAATCGCCGTCCGGCGTTCCGTCGCCGTCGCTGTCGGCGCTGCCGGGGTCGGTGCAATACTTGTGAATCTCCTGGAAGTCGGGCAGGCCATCCTTGTCGCGATCGGGTTCGTCGGCGGATGCCGGCCGAACCGCCGCAACCAGCAGCAGGATCGCCAGCGCGGCGCGTGCCGGCCGTCGGAGCGTTCGCCGCGGCGTTGGCATATTGCGGCACGTGTGCTCGTTCGTGGGGGCCCTCAGCGGTAGGGAGTGCGTCGGTCGCTCGTCGTGCATGTTTCTCACCCGTTGGCGGCGCGCAGACAGCGCCGCTGCGAAGAAGACGCACCAGGCCCGCCGACTCTGCAAAATCCAGGCTGTGGCGTAGCTTTTTACCGGCGTCGCACGGGTGGGTACGGGACGAGTTAGCGCAGCTCGACGTTCCAGTAGGCGTAGTCGAGGAACTGCTTCCAGCTCGCGTACTTGCTGTTGGAGAGCTTGATCGTCAGAACGGGCGAGCGGACGGGGCGCTGCGGCCGGGTGATCAGGCGCATGTGGGCCTGCTCGGGCGTACGGCCGCCCTTGCGGACGTTGCAGGCCAGACAGGCGCAGACGACGTTCTCCCAATTGGTCAGGCCGCCCTGCGAGCGCGGCACAACGTGATCGAGGCTGAGCTCGTTGGTGGCGTGACGCCGCCCGCAATACTGACAGCGGTTCTGATCGCGGGCGTAGAGATTCCGGCGGTTGAACTTGACGTGGACGCGCGGCAGCTTCTCGTAGCCGAGGAGGCGGACGATGCGCGGCACGGCGATCTGGAAGCGAACGGTGCGAATCCAATCGTGGAGCTCGGGCTCGAAGCGGCTGCGGGCGTCGCTGACCTCAACCCAGGAATCGAAGTCGTACGAGAGGTATTCGCCCTGCTCGACCGAGACGACCTCGGCCAGCTCGCGGTAGAGCATGGAGATGGCGCGGCGCACGCTGATCACACGAATCGCCATGTAAAGGCGATTCAGCACGAGCACGCTGGCGGATAGTGCGGGCGAGTCGGTGATCATGCTCAGTCCGTCTCCGGAGCGTCTGGCGGGCGACCGACGCGCGCCAGACTCCGACAAGGATTCTAGCGGTGGAGCGGAATCGGTTCAACGCAAGGCGTGAACGGTTCAGGCGCGTGGTGAGTTTTCGGGCGTTCGACGCTCAGGCGCGCTGCCGTTTGTAGAACGGCAGCGGGACGACGGTCGCGGGCGCGGCCGTGCCAGACACGTCCATCTCGACGGCCTGCCCCGGCCCGGCCAGCGCGGCTTCGATCAGGCCCATGGCGATGACCTTGCCGAGCGTGGGGCTCTGCGTGCCGCTGGTGACCACGCCAACCTCGCGCCCGGCCTGGAGAATCCGGCAGCCCTGGCGCGCGATGCGGCGGCCGGCGAGTTCGAAGCCCGCGAGTTTGCGGGCCGGGCCGCGCTCCTGAATCTGTTTCAACACCGGCTGCCCGATAAATGGTTGCGTGAGATCGACGCACCAGGCCTGGCCAGCCGTGATCGAATCCCACGCTTCGGTCAGCTCGTGCCCGTAGAGCGGCATCGCGGCTTCGAGCCGCAGCGTGTCGCGGGCGCCGAGCCCGGCGGGTTTGATCGGCGAACCCGCGGCTTCGGCGCGCGCCAGCAGCAGGCGAACGGCGGAGGGAGCCAGCGCCGCGGGCATCACGACTTCGACGCCGTCCTCGCCGCTATAGCCGCTGCGAAACACCGCATAGGGCGCGTCCATGAGCTCGCCGCTGAGGAAGTGATAGCGCTTCAGCTCGTCGATCGGCAGCGGAAGCATCGACTTGAGCGTGGGAATGGCCTGCGGTCCCTGGATGGCGACCATCGCGGTTTCGAGCGTCCGGTCGTCGATGCTGACGCCGAAGTCGCCGGCGTGCCGTCGCAGCCACGCAATCACCTTGTCGCGGTTGGAGGCGTTGCAGACGATGAGGAAGTGGGATGCGAAGCGCGAGACGATGATGTCGTCGAGGATTCCGCCGGATTCGTTGCAGAGGTGGCTGTAGCGCGACAGGCCGACTTTCATGCCGGTGACGTTGCGCGTGCAAAGCCGCTGGAGAAAGCGTTCGGCGGCGTCACCACGGATTTCGAGGCGTCCCATGTGGGAGACGTCGAAGAGCGAGGCGGCCTGGCGGGTACACAGATGCTCGTCGATGATGCCGCGGTACATGACGGGCATTTCCCAGCCGGCGAAGTCGACGAGTTTGGCGCCGCACTCGCGGTGGAATTCGTTAAGCGACGTCTTGAGCATGTCTGGCAGACTCCGATCGTCTCTGGCAACCCGCGCGACCGCGGCGGCGCTCAGCCCTGCCCGGCGCCCTTCAGATTCAGGCAGACCATGTGCTCGAGGTTTCTGGCATAGAGCCGGCCGTTGTGGATGACGGGGATGGTCCAGCAGCGGTCGTTCAGGATGTCGACGCTGGCGATGGGGGACCAGCCCTTCGGATCGGGGCGGGCGATCTGAAGCTGCCCGCTTTCGGTGAGCAGGAAGAGGCAGCCGTCGGCCAGCAGCAGCGTGCTGTCCTTGACACGCGGTACGCGCCAGAGCTCCTTGCCGGTCTGGAATTCGACGCAGACGAGCGCCTTCTGGTCGCTGGTGTACAGATTCCCCTCGTGCAGGACGCAGGACTGAAACTTATTGAGAAGCACCTTGCTGCGCCAGACTTCTTTCCCATTCAGCTTGTCGCCGGCCTTCTCCAACTTGTAGAGCGCGCAGCCGGTCTTATAGCCGGACGTCAGGAACAGGACGCCGTTGGAGAAGATCGGGGCGGCGGCGTTCACGTCGTAGTCGGTCTGCCAAGGCTGGCGCCAGACGAGTTTTCCGGTCTTGAGCTCGGCGATGATGGCCGACTTGCCGCTGAAGCCGACCACGTAGCGCGTGCCCTCGAAATCGAAGGGGTAGGGCGTGGCGTAGCCGGGCGGATCGTCGCCGGCCTTCCAGACCTCTGCGCCGGTGGCCTTGTTGTACGCGACCAGCGCACCCTGGTCCTTTCCACCCGACGAGATGGCCAGGTCGCCCTCGACGAGTACCGAACCGCTGTAGCCCCAGGTGGGCACGTGCTTGTACTGCTTGGACCAGACTTCGTTGCCGGAGTTGGCGTCGAGGCACAGCAGTTTGCCGCGGGCGCCCAGCATGTAGACGCGGCCGTCGCTGACCGTGGGCGTGGCCCGCGGGCCGTCGCCGCCCATGCTCTCCTGATAGGCGTCTTCAAACGGGTGCTGCCAGACGACCTTTCCGTCGTCGGCGGCGAGGCAGTAGACGGTCTGGCGGCCTTCGTGCGTGCCGGCCGTGTAGACCCGGTCGCCGACGCAGGCGAAGGAGCTGAAGCCGGAGCCGAGCGTGTGTTCCCAGAGCTTGGGGATCTGTTCTTTCCAATCGGTTTTCAGGCCGGTTTCGCGGCTGGTGGCGTCGTGTCGCGGGCCGAGGAAGTTCGGCCAGTCTTCGGAGCGCGCCGTGGCAGCGGTGAGCAGCAGCAGTGCGGGAAGTGCATGTGTGCGACGCGGCATGTTCGTTCGCCTCCATTCTGTCGAGCCAGCCGCTGGTCAGCGTATGTCACGGTGCGCGAAGGTGCAACCGCGGGGGGTGGCGGAGTTCAGGGTGCGGGGTTAAGGGTTCGGGGTTAAGGGTTCAGGGTTCGGGGTTCAGGTGGGCGCAACGGTCCGGGGTTCAGAGCAAAGGGTGGGGGGGCGATGGTTCGGGGTTTAGGTGTTGCAGCCGAGCCCCACGACGCGCGCCCAGCCGAGCCCCGCGACGCGCGCCCAGCCGAGCCCCGTGACGCGCGCCCAGCCGAGCCCCGTGACGCGCGCCCAGCCGAGCCCCGACCGTAAGGGAGGGGTTCGACCTCGCCGGACGTGCGTCGAGCGCAGACACCATTCCAGCCGACCCCGACCAGGAAGGCCAGCGCGGAGCGATCCCGTATCGAGGGGTCCGACCGGCAGTTGTCGTCGTCGATCGCACACTCGCTCCGTCCGACCCCACAACTCCCCTGGCCGAACCGAGTACGCGGAGCGCCGCGGGAAGTGCCGCCGGGGGCGGCTGCTTTCCGCACCACACAACCGAGGGCGGCTGCGCTGCCGGACGGCTCAGGGCGTTCGGCGCGGGCTCACCAGAATGCGCGCCGATTCGCGCCGACGGCCAAACTCCTGCACCCAGTAGATGCCGTACTCGCCGCCGGTGCGAATGCCGATCCCCAGCTCGGCGAAGTCCGGGTGCAAAACGTTGGCGGCGTGTCCGGGGCTGTTCATCCAGTCCTGCATGGCGCGGTCGGGCGTGGGCTGACCGGCCGCGAGGTTCTCGCCGATGATCTGGTAGTCGTATCCGAACTCCAGGGCGCGGTCGGGCAGCGTGGTGCCGGTGACGGGGTTCTCGTGCGCGAAGAAGTCGTACGAGATCATCTCGCAGGCGTACTGCTCGGCCTGAGCTTCGAGCGCTTCGCTGTAGGCGACGGTGCTGAGGCCGCGCCGCGAGCGCTCCTGATTGACCAGCAGCAGAATCGTCGCCCGCCAGGATTCGGCTTCGGCGGGAACGTCGCAGCCGGCGAATTGCTGGCCCAAAACGTCAGTCGTGTTGTCGCCGGCGGGCAAGTTCTGCTGGGAGTCGCCCACGAGCCCGGTCGGGTCGCCGGTGGTGCCGGCGGGGCAGCCAGCCGCCAGCGCCAGGCTCAACGCCGCCAGGAGCATGCCAACCGCCCGTGCCGCCGAGCGAACGGCGGCGGCCGTCGTCCGATCCAGTGAGCCAACCGATGCTTCAGACCCGCGACTGCCCATGTTTCTGCCCGCCTCCCGGAGACGCTACGGCCCGAAACCACTCGATGGCCCATTCTACCCGAAGCGGGCAACCCCTTGATGCGACTCCTTGCCCCGACGATACTTCCATGTCGTGCGGCGCAGGATGCGCCGACGCCGAATTGACCCAGGAGTGCAACATGCGGCGACCGCATCAGTTGTCGGCGGCCGGCACGGCCATTCTGCTCTTCGCGACGGGAATTTTTATGGGCGGCTGCCCGGGTGGGGGGGTACCGACGGGTGGCGGGGGGTTCGTGTTCAATCTCCCACCCGTGGTCGTGCTGTCGGCCGACCTGGTGCGCGGAATTGCACCTTTGACCGTCCAGTTCAATTCGGGCGCGTCAACGGATGACGGCCTGATTGTGCGGCGCGAGTGGGATTTCGGCGACGATCAGTCGAGCCGCGAGATCGCCCCGCGGCACACGTTCGTCAACACGGGAGAGTACACGGTCCGGCTGACGGTGACTGACGACGAAGGCGCGTCGACGACGCGCTCGGTGGTCATTTCGGTCACGATCGCGCCGATCGCGAGCCTGGTGGTTGACCGCACGAGTGCGCCGACCGCTCCGGCGCTGTTCAATTTCGACGCCTCCGCCTCCAGCGACCCGGACGGCACGATCGCCAGCTATCAGTGGAGCTTCGGCGACGGCTCGGGCGAGGTGCTGCCGGTGGTGCCTCACACGTACGCGCGGCCGGGTGCGTACCGCGTGCGGCTGACGGTGACGGATAACACCGGCGTGACCGGAATCGCCGAAACGGTTATCGAAGTCGGCATTCCGCAGCCTTCGATCAGTTTTCTGACGCCGCCGCCGGACATCACGAACATCGTCGTGTCGCCGGATTCGCCGCTGTGGGTTTATGCGAAAGTGAACGTCGAGCCGGGCGTGCCGCACGTGCGGCGGGCCGGGCTCGATCTGGACCGCGATCCGTGCGACGCCAACGCGACGATCTTCGCCAGCACCGGCGGCGAGCAGCTCTCGCAACTCACGGGTCCGGAGCAACCGGTCACGTCGCTGGCGTTCTCGCCCGACAGCGGGCTGTTGCTGATCGGCAGCCAGGATCGGACCGCGTATCTCTTCGACACGCTCACGGGCGTGCTCGTGCGGCAGTTCGGCGGGCACACCGACGCGGTCAACGCCGTCGCCTACTCGCCGGACGGCACGCAGGTGGTGACCGGCAGCGCGGACGGCACGGCCATCATCCACGACGTCAACAGCGGTGCCGCGGTGCGCACGCTGACAGCCAGCGGCGCCGTCAGCGCCGTCGCGTTTTCGCCCGACGGCGCTTCGGTCCTGACCGGTGCCGAGCCGGCCAACAACGGCGTCGACGCGGCGCAGCAGGCGCTCGCGGTCCTCTGGAACGCCTCGACTGGGGCGCAGCGCGCCCAGTTCGTCGGCCACACGGCCCGCGTCACAAGCGTGGCGTTCACGTCCGACGGCGGCACCGTCGTCACCGGCAGCGTCGATCGTTCGGCCCGCCTGTGGGACGCCGCCAGCGGAACGCTTCTGCTGACGCTCTCCGGCCACACCAACACGGTCAACGCCGTCGCGACGTTCTCGGCGGACAACCTGACGGTTATCGCGACCGCCAGCAGCGACCTGACGATTCGCGTGTGGGACGCGGCCGGGGGGACGCTGCTCCAGACGCTGTCGGGCCACTCCGACCGCGTCACCAGCGTCGCGTTTTCGCCGGATGGTGCCGAAGTGCTGAGCGGCGGCGCGGACGGTACGGCGCGGCAGTGGAGCCGCGCGACCGGCGCGCAGACGCGTTCGTTGAAACCCTGCGTCTCGACCGTCGCGTCGGTCGTCTACGCTCCCGACGGCGGGCGAGTCGCGCTGGGCATCGCGGCGCGGAACAGTATTCAGCTCGACGCCGTGGACCAGCCCAACGGCGGCGACCTGAACATCACCGTGCCAGTTCCGCTGGACCTGAGCGACGTCCCGGCCAACCAGGCCTACTTCCTGTGGGCCGAGGTCGACACCGACCGCACCGACCCGGCCCGGACGTACTCCAACGTCGACGTAAACGTGATTCCGGCCTTCACCGCGACGATCGAAGACGCCACGCCCGAAATCATCTTCGACGAGAACAACTCGGCCGCCGTCGTGGTCGCGCCGACCACCGACCGGCAGATATTCAGTCTGGGTGAGCTTCAAGAGGGCGATCGGCTGATCGTCAGCCTGCTGGGCGTTCCGGGTTATAACGGTTTCCACGACCTGAGCGATCCCTACAGCGTGCTGATTCTCGACAACAGCACCGATCCGAACGATCCGTCGACGCTCGTGCCCGAGATGTTCGCCTGGTATCAGCTTGGCTTCGTCCTCTTCAATGCCAACACGCGGACCGTGATTGGCCACGACGGCACGTACTACGTCGTCATCGACGGCATCCAGGGCACCTTCTCGCGGTTCGACGGCGTCAGTCTGCTGATTCGCAAGGTGCCGGATTTCGGCGTCACCAAGCGCGCCCAGCGGGTTTATCTGAATTTCGCCGGCAGCAGTAACGTAAAAATCGGTGGCTTCGCCCCCGTGTCTTTCGGCGAGTTTGACGCCGCGGATGTGCGAACGGGTCTGACCGCCGCCGATACCGACACGCTCAAGAACCGCATCGTCGAAACCATCGAAGCACTGTATGTCGACGAAGACGACGAGCCGTTCGACATCGAGTTTGTGCGCGTCGACGATCCCTCGACTGAAATCGTCCAGCCCGCGCTGGTGATGCACTTTGGGGCGTTCGGGTTTGGCGTGTACGGCGTCGCGGACTACATCGACCCGCGGAACGACACGCTGACGGGGACCGGAATCATCTTTACGGACCAGTTGGGTGAGTTCCCACCGCTGGACGTCATCACCGTGGACGAGCTGGGGCAAGCGATTGGGCGCATCGCCGCGCATGAGACCGGACACCTGCTCGGCTTGCGCCATACCGAGGGTACCGACGAATTGATGAACAGCGGCGAATTGAACGACCCCACCAGTCCGGCTCTGCGTCTACGCAACTCGCCGCTGCGCTCCACCGAGGAGTACAACGGGCAGATCGGCAACCAGAACGCGCCGCGCCTGCTCGAGGAGATCATCGGCCTGGCGCCCTGACGGCCTCGACGCCTGACCTGCGTATCCGCGGCGGCGCGCACCCTTGCGCGCCGCCGCTGGTTTTTCTATCATGCCGCGATGGACCGCGGTCGCCTCCGCTGGCGCATGCTCATCGCCGCCTCGCTGCTGCTGGCGCCCGGCGTGATGATGACGCCGGTCTGGCCGCTGGCCGGGCTCGGCCCCGACGAAGACGACATCCTCTATTACCTGCCGTCGCGCAGCTTCTTTCACGAGGCCGTTTCGGCCGGCCGTCTGCCGCAGATCAACCCGCACACGGGCCTGGGCCGCCCGTTTCTGGCCGACCCGCAAGCCGCGGTCTGGTACCCGTTCACCTGGCTTTTCGCGCTGGTTGAACCGCTGCCGGCGTATGGCGCGTCGCTCTGGCTGCACTATTCGCTGGCGGCGTGGGGCATGTATCGCCTGCTGCGGGCCGCCGCCGTGGCACGCGGCCCGGCGCTGGCCGGCGGCCTGAGCTTCGCTTTCAGCGGCTTCATGCTCGCGCACCGTGCGCACTTCACCATGCAGCACGCCGCCGCCTGGACGCCCTGGGTACTCTGGCGGCTCGAGCGCCTCTGCGCGGCGCCACGCGCGCCGGGCAGGCGGCTCGGCTCGGCCGCGCTGGCCGTCGCGCTTCAGATTCTCGCCGGACACGCCCAGATCGCCGCCATGACTGCTCTGGCCGCGCCGGCGTATCTCATCGGCGCCGGCCACCTCCGCATCCGCAACATCCTGCGCTGCGCCGCCGCCGCACTCGTCGCCGCGCTGCTCTGCGGCGTTCAGGCCGTGCCGACGCTGCTGTACGTGCGCGACTGCACGCGGCTCCAGCACACGTACTGGGATTTCACGCAGAACAGTTGGGATCCGGCCGCGGCGCTCACGCTCGTCGCGCCTTTCCTCTACGGCCAGCGCACGCCGAACGCGCTGGGCGACCGCTGGTGGGGTCCGTCGCATCAGTGCGAACAGTTCGCATACGCCGGCCTCACAACGCTGTTGCTCACGCTGGCCGCGATGCGCGCCGGTGGGTGGAGCCGCCGCACGGGCCGCGGGCTCATGCTGTTCGGGCTGGTCGGTGCGGCATTGGCGCTCGGGAAGTTCGGCCCGGTTTGCCCGCTGCTCTACTACCTTCCGGGCAGCGCCCTGTTTCGCGTTCCGGCCCGCGCCATGCTGCTGGCGAATCTCGCGGTTGCGGGCCTGGCGGCAATCGCGCTGAACGATCTTGCCGGTTCGCTCTCGCCGCGCGTCGTCCGCACCCGGGCGATGCTGGCGGGCATGCTCCGGGCACCCTGGCGGATGGGCGCCGCGGCGCTGCTGCTGGCGGTGTTGTGCATCGGCGTGGCTCTGCTGGCCGGCGATTCCGCAGCCCGCAGGCGAGCGGCCGCGGCACTGGTGCCGTCGAATCCGGCCCTGTGGCTGCCGGTGTTGATCGCCGTACTGAGCGGCGCAGCCCTGCGGCTCGCCGCCACCCGCTGGCAGTATCGCGCCCTCTGGCTCGTGCCCGCCGCCGCCATGCTGCTCGACCTGGCGCACGCGGGCTGGTCGCTCGACGTTCCGCGGCGGGCGACGCTGGCCGATCTGGTGTACCCGGCGCGCGACGCCGCCTGGCTGCGGCACGTCCGATCTTCTCCTCATCGGCTGTGGGTTGTCGCCGACACGCGGGGCGTCTACTCGCAACCAGCGCGGAAGCTCGCCGCGAATACGAACATTCTCTACGGCGTGACCAGCCTGACCGATTATGGGCCGCTTCAGCCGCGCGTGCTCCGGGAGCTGTTTCTCTTCGCCCCGTGGGGCGCCAGCGAGATGGATCGCACGCTTCTCGCGGACTCGGGGTGGATGAGCACGTTCGACGTCGGCTGGGTGCTGGTGTGCGATCCGGCGCTGCCGCCGCCGACGGATGGCGAACTTCTGGCACACACGGCCGAGGGATGGCGCGTGTTCCGATATCGCAACGCGCGCGGGCTGGCGTTCGACGCTGATGGCGAGTCGGACCTTGTGTTGATCGAGGATCGCGGTGACGAAATCGCGCTCCGCGCCCGCGCGGGAACACGCGTGATTATCAGCCGTCTGGCGCTGAACGGATGGAGCGCGCGGAGTGGCGAGCGATCGGTGCCGCTGCTCGGCAATCCGGGGCACCTGTTATCGCTCGAAGCGCCGGGCGACGCGCCGATCCTGCTGCGATATCAGACGCCCGGGCTGGCGAGCGGTGCCGCGATTTCGGTCGGTGCGGCGCTGGTCGTGCTGTGGTTGGTGGTGATGCGTTCGCCTGTTGCGCACGGTCTCGCTCACGGAATCTTTGCTGAATCGGAAAAGTCTTGACGCAATCAGTAAAGACGCGTAGCGTGCGCAGATGAGTTCCAGAGGGGATTTTCTGGAGACGTGCGCATGTCGATGAAGCTCAGCGACACGACGTTGAAACCGTCCGTCGATCGATGGGTTGCCTCGGATGGGTTGGGAGTCGTGATCTGGGCCGATCGTCAGCAACTCGTGCTGCTGACGCACGACGCGGGCGTCTGGCGCGTGAAGACCCACCGCGCGATCGAGAAGTCGGCCGGAGCGGCGATTCACTGGCGCGGCGTGCGCTATGCGCAGGAAGGCTGCGATTTCACGTCGTTTGACGAGCACGCGTCGGAAGCGGAGTGGGAACTGATCTACGACCGCAGCTGGGGCCAGGCGCCGAAGATTTCGGTCGCCTGAAGGCCGCTCGTCGCACCCCCTTTTTTCGGACATACATCTCGATTAGGCTCGACATTCGACCGGCGCAGGCCGAGCCGCCGGCACAAACGCGCTTCCATCAAAAAGGGATTCACAATGTCGCAGCGAATTTCGAGTGCATGTGTCTGCGCCGTGGCTACGTGGCTGCTGCACGCTGTGCCGCACGCCAGTGGGCAGGCGACTGAGTTCGACTTCAAGGACCCCAAGGGCGTGAACTCGGCCCAGTTCCTGCTCGATTCGGAAGTCGAACCGATCATGGGTGTCGCGGCGGGCATCAGCGGCAAGCTGAGCTACGACCCGGCCGACCCGAAGAAGACCAGCGGCAAGATCGTGGTCGACGCGCGCACGCTGCACACGCCCAACGAGCGCATGAACGAAGTGCTGCACAGCGCCGAGTGGATGGACGTCGAGCAGTTTTCGACGATCGAGTTTGAATTCAAGCAGATTCGCGAGGTGCGCGACGCGAAGAACGGCGCGCGAGAGCTGCTCGTCGCCGGCGATTTCACCTGCCGCGGCGTCACAAAACAGCTCGCGGTGCCGGTGCGCGTCAGTTACCTGCCGGGCAAGCTGAAGAGCCGCATGCGCGGCGACGGGGACCTGCTGCTGCTGCGGGCCGAATTCTCGATCAAGCGCAAGGACTTCGGCATCAAGAACGACATGGACGGCGTCGTGGTCGCGGAGGACGTGCAGGTTCGCGTGCTGATCACCGGGACGGCGGCGAAGAAATAAGCGTGGACGAGTCACCGCACGCACCCAACCGTCCGCCGCACGTCGATCAGCCGTTTTCGTTGCCGCGCTACGCGGCGGAGGAGGCGGCGCGGCGGGTGGCCGCGTTCCGCGACGTGATGGCGACGCGGCGCAGTTGCCGCTTCTTCAGCGACGAGCCCGTGCCGCGCGAGCTGATCGTCGCGTGCGTCGACGCCGCCAATCTCGCACCGAGCGGGGCGAACCGCCAGCCGTGGCGTTTTGTGATCGTGGACGACGCGGTGTTAAAGCACGAAATCCGGAGGGCGGCCGAGGAAGAGGAGCGCGTCAGCTACGAGCAGCGCATGCCGGACGAGTGGCTCGAGGCGCTGCACCCGATCGGGACGGACTGGCGCAAGCCGTTCCTGGAGACGGCGCCGTATCTGGTGGTGGTCTTTCGCGTCGACTGGGAGCCGCGTGCCGGCGGGACAAAGCTGAAGTCCTATTACGCGCCGGAGTCGTGCGGTATCGCTGCCGGGCTGTTTCTGGCGGCCTGCACGTACGCCGGCCTGGCGACGCTGACGCACACGCCCAGCCCGATGGGCTTTCTGAGCACGATCCTCAAGCGGCCGACGGGCGAGAAGCCGTTTCTGCTGATACCGGTGGGGTATCCGGCGGCGGACGCGGTGGTGCCGCGGCTGGTGAAGAGAGCGGCCGGCGACGTGATGACGTTTAACGTGACCTGAGTCGGCTTCGCTGAGGGCGCAATCGGCGAGACCCGCGCCCGCCGGATCGGAGCCGCGCCCGCCGGATCGGAGCCGCGCCCGTAAGGAAGCGGGTTCGTAGCCCACCCAAAGAATCGACCGTCACTAGGAAGCGGGTTTGTAGTCCACGCAAAAAACCGACCGTCACTAGGAAGCGGGTTCGTAGCCCACCCAAAAAACCGACCGTACTCACGCCCCCCGCAGGGCTAAGAAAGCGCTCCCTGACGGTCGCGGCTCGGTTCCCGCGATTAGCGCAATTTCTCTTTGGCCCACGAATCGCGCAGCGACACCGCGCGGTTGAACACCAACCTGCGCGGCTTCGTGGCTTCGTGGCTTCGTGGCTCCTCCGAGTCCGGATCGACGCAGAAGTATCCATGCCGCTCGAACTGGAACTTCGCGCCGCTTGCGGCATCGGCCACGCTCGGCTCGATCATCGCGCGGACAATCTCAAGCGAATTCGGGTTCAGGTTCGCCAACCATGGCTCATCGCTGGCCGCACCGGGTCCGCCAGCCGCCGGGCGCGCCGCGCTGCTGGCATCGACGGCGAGCCGGCCGGCGTCGCCGATCTGGTCGGCTTCGGCCGCCGCCTCGGAAACGTCCTCGGGGTTTGGGGTCGTGAAGAGATGGGTGTAGAGCCGCACCTCGGCTTCGACGGCGTGCGCAGCGCTGACCCAGTGCAGCGTGCTCTTGACTTTGCGGCCGTCGGGTGCGTCGCCGCCGCGCGTCGCCGGGTCGTACGTGCAGCGGACTTCGGTGACTTCGCCGGTGGTCGGGTCTTTTGTGAACCCGGTGCATTTCACGAAGTATGCGTAGCGCAGCCGCACCTCGTTGCCGGGATAGAGCCGCCAGAATTTCGGCGGCGGCGTCTCCATGAAATCCTCGCGCTCAATGTAGAGCTCGCGCGAGAACGGCACCTTCCGCGTGCCGGCGGCGGGGTCCTCGGGATTGTTGATCGCCTCCAGCCAATCCACGTGCCCCGACCCCTGCGTGCCTTCGTGGTCCGTCCGAGCGCCCTGCCCGGACGCCCTCATCTCCGTGCCCTCTTCGCCCGGCCAATTCTCGATGACCAGCTTCAGCGGCCGCAGCACGCCCATGACGCGCGGCGCGCGGCGATTCAGGTCTTCGCGTAGCGCGTTTTCGAGGCGGACCATGTCGATCACGCTGTCGAACTTCGCCACGCCGACGTCGGCGCAGAACGCGCGGATGGCCTCGGGCGTGTAGCCGCGCCGCCGCAGGCCGGAAAGCGTCGGCATGCGCGGGTCGTCCCATCCGCGGACGTGGCCGCGCTTGACCAGGTGCAGCAGCTTGCGCTTGCTCATGACGGTGTAGGTCAGGTTCAGCCGGGCGAATTCGATCTGCTGCGGGTGGTGGATCTTCCGGCCCCACGGTCCGCTGCCGTCGTCAGTCCGTCCTTCGTTGACCGCGTCGATGAACCAGTCGTAGAGCGGACGGTGATTCTCAAACTCCAGCGTGCAGATGCTGTGCGTGATGCCCTCGATCGAGTCCTCGAAACCGTGCGCCCAGTCGTACATCGGGTAGACGCACCAGGCGTTGCCGGTGCGATGATGCTCGGCGTGCAGGATGCGGTACAACACCGGGTCGCGCAGGTTCAGGTTGGCGTGCGTCACGTCGATCCTGGCGCGGATCGTACGCGAGCCGTCGGGAAACTCGCCGCGCTTCATGCGCTCGGCCAGCTCAAGATTCTCGGCGACGTCGCGGCGGCGATGCGGGCACTCGGTTCCCGGGCGCGTCAGCGAGCCGCGCAGCCGGCGCACCTCGTCGGCGGTGCAGTCGCAGACAAAGGCTCTGCCCTTGCGGATCAGCTCGATGGCCCAGGCATACATCTGCGGAAAGTAGTCGCTGCCGAAGAGCACGCCGGCAAGCGACAGGTGCACAGCCGAGGGCGGCTGTGCCACAGCCACAGCCGGTGGCGGCGGCGCTGCCCCCGCAGCCATGCCGGGCCACTTGGCCCCCAGCCAGCGCACGTCCGCAATGATCGAATCGACGTACTCCTGCTCCTCTTTGACCGGGTTGGTGTCGTCGAAGCGCAGGTTGAATTTGCCGCCATACTCTGCCGCCAGCCCGTAGTTCAGGCAGATGCTCTTGGCGTGGCCGATATGCAGGTAGCCGTTGGGCTCGGGCGGGAAGCGCGTGTGGACGCGCGGCCGGCCGGCGCGCTCCGCTCCGTCGGCCGCCGACCACGTGCCCCAGCGGCCCTTGCGAATGTCCTCGTCGACCAGCTCGTGGATGAAGTGTCTGGTACGCACATTGTCCGACATCGTGACCCTCAACCTTCGCCAGATTCGGCCAAGTGAGGCATCATACGGCGATTCGTTCCGACCGGAAATCGGTCCCGCCGTCGGCGCAGCGCACAGCCCGACGCGCAGCAGTTGCGCGGCGGGTGATCGCCGGGCGGAGCTGACAACGGGGCTTCCGATAATCGACGTAGCAATCAGCGCGTGCGACTCGGGACCGGCGCGGTCCGGGCGCCGCCCGGGAGTCACCCATGAGCAAGATCAAGTTCCACACCATCCGCCTCAGTCTCACAAGCGTCGCCGGATGCGTGCTGCTGGCTGGCTGTCCCGCGACCGAACAAGGGGCGATCACGACACAGACGATCGTCGCCGCCGCCGGCGGGACAATCGTGACGTCCGACGGCGTCTCGCTGGACATTCCGGCGGGAGCCCTTCTGGCGGACACGGAGATCAAGGTAACGACGTTGTCGAGTGCGGCGCTGACGGCGGTCGACGGCGCATTCGTGGCTGGCGTTATCCTCGAGCCGGACGGCCTGACGCTCAGCGCTCCCGCGACGCTGCGGGTGCCGCTGCCGGCTCCGTGGTCGAGCGACAGCCCGCCTGTGGAGCTGTTTTTCAAAGGCGATTCACCGGGCCTGGCCGTTCCGACTGGCGCGCTGGTGAGCCTGTCGGACGACCGGACGACGGCGCTGTTCGAGATCACGCACTTCAGCGGCCGAATCTGCGCGAACAACTGCCATGAGGGAGTACGGGAATTTCTCGCGTCCTCGTTCGCCACCCGCGGCTGCGCCCAGGACACGTGGCAGGCGCGCGTGGTGGGGCGATACCCGGGGCTCGTATTCGAGGCGTGCGACAAGATCAACGCCGACGTGATTCAGTGCGTGCTTGACACGTTTTTCGACGACTTCGGCGGCTGGGACGGAGGCGTCGACATTCCGGAGGAGCAGTTGCAGCAACTGGCGCAGTACGCCGAGCAGGGGCGTCACGTGGTGTTCATTTTCGGGAAGGACCGGATCGCGGCGCGCAGCGGCGCGCGGCAGTTCTACGGCCTGGTGGCGCACTCGGCGATCGTGGAGAAGAAGGACGGCATCTGGCAGCTTCGAAACGCGTTCGTCCCGAACAGTCTCTCGCGCGAGCTGGCGGCCATCGACTACACGAATCTGATCTGGTGGCCGCTCTCCAACGTGAACAACTTCCGCAACCTGGCCAACGGCGTGGCGCTGGAGCTGGCCGTGTGCGGCACACCGGGATGCCTGGGCTCGTCGAATCCGCTGTTGGGCGAGACGCATCCGCTGCTGCCGCTGGAGCAGCGGCTCGTCCCGTGGAACGCCGTACACGTCTACGTCGAACGTGCTCAGAACGCGCCGTGCAATCGCCTGTCGGGCTGCTGGCGCTTCGAGACCAGCGCGGCGGATGGAAGCCCCGGGACGCTGCTGGTCCGGTTTGACCAGGAAGGCGGCGTGCTGAGCGTCCACTTCTCCAACGTCGAGGAAGGGCATGACGGACAACCTGACGTCGAAGTGTTCACCGAGGTGTTCCGGTTTGCCGCACCCAACGCGACGCCGATTCAGGACGCGATCGAGTCGCTCGACGAGGTGGTGGAACTGTCCGCCGACCAGACGGCATTTCACGCCGAGTTCCACGTCGAGATGGGAAGCCGCGATTCGAACGGGGCGCTGACCTCGAAGACCGGCTACTACTTCTCATTCACCGACGCGCACTTCTCGGCGAACGAACCGGACGAATACTTCGATGCGACGTACACGCTTCTCACGCGCTTCACGACCTACGACGAAACCGGTGCGCCGCAGGTCAGCGAGCAGTCGTTCTCGGCACCCATTCGCGCGTGGCTTGTGCCGTGTCCGACCGTCGAGGAGGGCACGCTGATCACCCAGGAGCAGCTCGTCGAACAACTCGGCGACGACATCGACTTCAATCTCGACTTCTGCGGTGCAGGCGCCGTCAGCACAGCCCCGCTGACCATGCTGGGACTGGCCGCCATGCGACGAACCAGCACCGGCGCGCGACGGCGCCGGTGCTGATCCCGTTCGGCGCCCGTCCGGGCGGCGCGGCGCCGACACTGCCAGCGCTTCGATTCCGCCGCTCAGCAGCCGCCGCCGCTGAGCGCCGCGACAAACCCGTCGACGTCGAAGCCGTTGACGAACCCGTCGGCGTTGACGTCGCCGGCGCCCGAGTGGCAGGGCGTGCCCACGCCGGTCAGCAGATCGACAAACGAGTCGACATCAAATCCGTTCACCGAGCCGTCGCAATTCGTGTCGCAGGGCGAAAAGCTCTCGCACTCGTCGGGGATGCCGTTCTCATTCGCGTCCAGGCTCGTGCCGAACGCAATATCGACCCAGTCATCCTCGCCGTTGCCATTGCAGTCATTCCCGGGAAGCTGAATCTCCTCAATGTCGGGATTGAAGCCGCATGCGGGCAGCGTGAACACGACCGGGCAGCAGGCCGGACCGCCGGCGGGTCCGACGTAAAGCGTGAACGGTGCACCGGCCTTGATGACGAGGAGCCGCAAACCAAAGAAGCACAGGCGCCCCGAGATGAGCTGGTTCGACGCACATCCGTTCACAGCGCCCGCCGCGTTGATGCTGTTTCGGAAATTGGTCGCGATGCCGCAGGTCGTGGTCGAGCCGGGCGTGTTGTTATCGACGATGTCGGTGAACACGCCGGTGGCCGATTCGATCCGCCAAGACCAGTTGATGTTGTTCGCATTGCCGGTGATCTTGTAGACCTTCGTCGTCGGCGCGCCGGCAGGGGGGCAGAGCGTGGGCGTACAGACCGCCGAGCCGGAGTAGTGCCCGTTCTGCGATGTGTTGCCGTAGAAGCCGATCATCGGCCCGAGCGGGTCGGGGCAGAGCCCGAAGCCGAAGTCGTAGCACTCCATGGGATTGAACGAACCGTCGCGCGGATTGTCATCGACCCAGACATCCTTGTTTTGCGAATCCGGATTCGACGGGTTCTTTGTCCCCCAGAGCATCGGTTGGCCGCCCTCGGCGAGCAGCATCTGGCCGCCGGCGCTGAAGCCCTGCGACAGGACCATGCAGTACCCGCCGGAGCCGTCCACCGGCAGTTGGTGGAACAGCCCGCTTGGGCAGAGATCGATGTCGGCGAAGTAGTAGCCGCCTGGATTGCACGGCAGGACGCCGAAGTTGTACACCACGCCGCTGTACGTCGAACCCGAGCCGAACCAACTGCAGTCAATCCAATCTTCCAACGTGAAGACGGCGACCATGCAATTCTGCGATCCGCCCGCGACCGGGCAGGGACCCCAGTACCACGCAAACTCGATCCGCTCGGAGATTGAGCCGTGGCAATTCGGACAGCCCAGCACCATGTCGTTGCAGGTGTACACGCCGTCGATCCCGCCTGGCCCGAAGAACCAGCGGCTGCCACCCTGCCCGCAATCCGGGCAATAGGTCTCCACCGGAGCCGCTGGCATCGCGACGCGCTGCGGCTCGTAATTGTCAAAACAGAGCAGGTCGGTGCACAGCGAGCCAATCGCCCCGTCGCCCACCGGAATCCAGGGCGTGGTAAGCCGCCGATCGGGTGCGATCCCGGCGACAGCGATGGGCGAGACGCGCACGCCGGCCGGCGCGGGCTGAAGCTGCGGTCCGTCGGCCGCGCAGATTTGCCACGAGGAGACGAGCAGGAGCGACACTAGGGTCGCGATTCGCGCTGACACGGTGGGTTCTCCGAGGATTCGGACGCACTTCTTCGGCCACCAACGCCCGAGCGAACGTGGCCGTCCACCCAATGATGCGTCCGTCGCCCGGCGACCTCTCAGCGGGGGGCGCATATTTTGTGAAGAAATGCGAAGTTAGATAGCGGAATTACCCCGTTCGCCCGTGCGTATCCGGACGCAGTCGTCGATCGGCAGAACGAAAATCTTGCCGTCGCCCACCGCCCCCGTTCCCCCGCTTCGCGCGCCTTCGACGATTGCCTGAACCGCGCGCTCCACGTACGGGTCGTTAACCGCGATCGTGATTTGCGTCCGGCGGACCATCCGCGGTTTGACCTCCACACCGCGGACGTACTCGACCTCGCCGTGCAGGCGCCCGTGCCCCTCCACCGGCTGGACCGTCAGACGGAAATTATCGCCCTCGTCCAGGACGGCCTGGAGCTTGCTCTGCACGGCGTCGAGCCGATCGGGACGAATGATCGCGATCACGAGTTTCATGGCGGGTCCGCTCGCAAGGTCTTACAGATCGAAATGATACCCGCGCTCGCCGTGGACGGTGAGGTCCAACCCGTCACGCTCCTGCTCATCATCGCAGCGCAGACCGATCGTGTGCTTGACCGCCAGCCCGATAACGAGCGTGCCGATGGAGCAATAGACGATCGTCGCTGCCGCTCCCACAAGCTGCTTGACAAGCTGCGCCGCGTCGCCGTGAATCAGCCCGACGACCGGGATCATGCAGAAGATGCCCGTCGCCAGCGCGCCCCATAGCCCGCCGACGCCGTGCACGCCAAATGCATCCAGCGAGTCATCGTAGCCCAGCCGACTCTTGAGCCGGACGGCGGCGTAGCAGGCCAGCGACGCCACGCTACCGACGACGATGGCCCAGCACGGGGCGACGTGGCCGGCCGCGGGTGTAATGGCGACGAGTCCGGCGACAATGCCGGACGCCATTCCCAGACTGGTCGGCTTGCCGTGATGCCACCACTCGATCAGCATCCAGACCAGGGCGGCCGAGGCGGCGGCGGTTTGCGTGGTCGTGAAGGCCAGCCCGGCGATGTGGCCGGCGACGGGCATCTCCGCCGCGACGGCGCTGCCCGCGTTGAATCCGAACCAGCCGAACCAGAGCAGCCCGGCGCCGGTCAGCGTGAGAACCAGGTTGCTGGGCAAAATTGCCCCGGCGGGATAGTCGCGCCGTGGGCCGAGCAAAGCGGCCAGGATCAGCGCTGAAACGCCCGCGGCGATGTGCACGACCGTTCCGCCGGCAAAATCGAGCACGCCGTATTTGAAAAGCCAGCCTTCCGGCGCCCAGACCCAGTGTGCCAGCGGGTCATATACCAGCGTGGACCAGAGCAGGATGAAGACGACGTAGCCGGAAAATTTCACGCGTTCGGCGATCGCGCCGCTGATCAGCGCGGGAGTGATGATTGCGAACTTCCCCTGGAACATGACGAACACAAGTTCGGGAATCGCCTTGTCGGCGTAGTCGGCGGTGTGCCGCAGATTCTGAAGGAGCACATAGTCCCAGCTCCAGCCGATCCAGCCGCCGACGCTCTGGCCGAAGGCCAGACAATATCCGATCGCGATCCACTGCACGCCGATCACCGCCATCGCGACGAAGCTGTGCATCATCGTGGTCAGGACGTTCTTCTGGCGGACCATGCCGCCGTAAAACAGAGCCAACCCAGGCACCATGAGCAGCACAAGCGCCGAGCTGGCCAGCATCCACGCCGTGCTGCCGGAGTCGAACGTGGTAGCCGATTGAGTTGCGAGAAGTGCGGCCAAGCAGCGTTCCTCCGTGGCGGGCTCCGGCGGGAAGCGCAGATTCGCCGACAAGTCTCAATCGTCAGATCGCCGGACCCGGCTGGAGCGGAACGGTGCTGGTGGTCGCGGAAGTCCGTCGTCGCACGCGACCCCCCGTGCAGCAATTGCGCGGCGTCGCAATAGGTCTCGGCGTGTCGGGCGGGAATGCGGCCCCGTCTCGACCGAGCCGCGACCGTAAGGGAGCGCTTTCCGGCCGCGCTCGACCAAGGCGCGCTCGCCGGATCCGAGCCGCGACCGCAAGGGAGCGCTTTCCTCGCCGCGCTCGACGGCACCCGTCGCCGAGCGCAAACGCGCGGGGCTGGGAAACCGCTTGCTGACGCGCGCGGCTCGGTCACTGGCCGGCTCCGGTTTGCGGCTCGCCCGCCAGGCGACGATCGGTGGCCCGCGTCGCTCCGTCCGCGTCGGAGTGCTCTCACGGCGCGATTTCGATATAGTGAACGTCGACCAGACCGTCGTCGCCAGCGGGCCCATAGCTCAGCGGTTAGAGCGGCGGACTCATAATCCGTTGGTCGCAGGTTCGAATCCTGCTGGGCCCACGTAGACGTTCTAGAACATCCGCCCATGCGTATTCCTCCCGGCGCGTTCAGCGCCGGTCCGCATGAGCAAGTCGGCCGGCCTGTATTTCATCGCGCTCCGCATCCGGCGCACATGCGCTCCGAGCCGAACCCCGACCGTCAGGGAGGGGTTTCGCAGCCGCGCTCGAGCGGTTCGACTGCCCCGAGCGCCCCTTGCGCTGTCCGCGATGGGCATCACGAGCTAAGCTGCGCCACGGTGGCCGACGATTGGCCGCCGGCCGGTGTCCGGCGGATGACGCCGGCCGGGTGTGACCGAACAAAGGAGGCGACACATGGCAACCGACACCCGATGCCCGTTCAGGCACGCGACGAGTGGCGGCGCTTCGAACCGCGACTGGTGGCCGAATCAGCTGAACCTGCGGATCCTGCATCAGCGCTCATCCAAGCCCGATCCGATGGGCACGGACTTCGACTATGCCCATGAGTTCAAGACCCTCGACTTCAAGGCCCTCAAGAAGGACCTGCACGCGCTCATGACCGACTCGCAGGCCTGGTGGCCTGCGGACTTCGGCCACTATGGTCCGCTCTTCATCCGCATGGCATGGCACAGCGCCGGCACGTATCGCGTCGGCGACGGCCGTGGCGGAGCAGGCAGCGGCAGCCAGCGCTTCGCTCCGCTCAACAGTTGGCCCGACAACGTCAACCTCGACAAGGCCCGCCGGCTGCTCTGGCCGATCAAGCAAAAGTACGGCCGGAAAATCTCCTGGGCCGACCTGATGATCCTGGCCGGAAACGTCGCCCTGGAGTCGATGGGATTCAAGACATTCGGCTTCGGCGGCGGGCGCGAGGACATCTGGGAGCCCGAGGAGGACATCTATTGGGGCTCGGAAGACAAGTGGCTGGCTGACAAACGCTACACCGGCGACCGGGAGCTCGAAAACCCGCTCGCCGCGGTGCAGATGGGGCTGATCTACGTGAACCCTGAGGGTCCGAACGGCAACCCCGATCCGATCGCCGCGGCGCGGGACATCCGTGAGACGTTCGCCCGCATGGCGATGAACGACGAGGAGACGGTCGCGCTGATCGCCGGCGGCCACACTTTCGGCAAAACCCACGGCGCCGGCGACGCGAAGCTGGTTGGGCCGGAGCCGGAAGCGGCCGGAATCGAGCAGCAGGGGTTGGGCTGGAAGAGCAGCTTCGGCAGCGGCAAGGGCGGCGACGCGATCACGAGCGGGCTGGAAGTCACCTGGACGACCACCCCCACGAAGTGGAGCAGCAACTTCTTCTGGAACCTGTTCGGCTACGAATGGGAGCTGACCAGGAGCCCGGCCGGTGCGCACCAGTGGAAGCCGAAGGGGAGCGCCGGCGCCGGCACCATACCCGACGCGCACGACCCGTCCAGGCGTCACGCGCCGGCCATGCTGACCACCGATCTCTCGCTGCGGTTCGACCCGGCTTACGAGAAGATTTCGCGGCGCTTCATGGAGAATCCGGACCAGTTCGCGGACGCGTTCGCCCGCGCATGGTTCAAGCTCACGCACCGCGACATGGGTCCGCGCGTCCGCTATCTCGGGCCGGAAGTGCCCCCCGAAGACCTCATCTGGCAAGACCCGATTCCAAAAGTCGATCACAAGCTGATTGATGAGAAGGACGTCGCGGCCCTCAAGGCCAACATCCTCGCTTCCGGCCTGTCGGTCTCCGAGCTCGTCTCGACCGCCTGGGCTTCGGCCTCCACGTTTCGCGGCTCCGACAAGCGCGGCGGCGCGAACGGCGCCCGCATTCGACTGGCGCCGCAGAAGGACTGGGAAGTCAACCAGCCGGCTCAGTTGAGCAAGGTGCTCAAGACGCTGCAGGGAATTCAGAGCACGTTTAACAGCGCCGCAACCGGCGGAAAGAAGGTCTCGCTGGCCGATCTGATCGTCCTGGGCGGCTGCGCCGCGGTTGAGAAGGCCGCAAAGAGCGCCGGCGTGGACGTGCTCGTGCCCTTCGCGCCGGGTCGCACGGACGCCTCACAGGAGCAGACCGACGCCGCCTCCTTTGGCGTGCTCGAACCTGTCGCCGACGGTTTCCGCAATTACATCAAGACGAAGTACTCCGTGCCCGCCGAGCACCTGCTGGTCGACAAGGCCCAGTTGTTGACGCTCACCGCGCCGGAGATGACGGTCCTGGTCGGCGGTCTGCGCGTCCTGAACGCCAACGTCGGAAAGTCTCCACACGGCGTCTTTACCAGCCGGCCCGGGACGCTGACGAACGACTACTTCGTGAACCTGCTCGACATGGGTACGGAGTGGAAGGCGACGTCGAAGGACGCTGACGTGTTCGAGGGACGCGATCGCGCCACGGGCGAGCGCAGGTGGAGCGGCACGCGCGTCGATCTGATCTTCGGTTCGAACTCCCAATTGCGGGCTCTGGCCGAAGTCTACGCGAGCTCGGACGCGGCCAGGAAATTCGTCCATGACTTCGTCGCGGCCTGGAGCAAGGTGATGAACCTGGACCGGTTCGATCACGGGTGAGAAGCTGCGGCGAACGACTCGCGGCGTTGTGGCTCGGTGTCGGTTCTCCCTCACTTCGGCGACAGTGCGGCGACTTCGGCGGCGTCCCGATCCCGAACAAGGTTGTCGTTAAGCTCACCGACGGCATCCTGCGCGTCGAACGCGGCTGGGAGTGCGGACTCTTCTGGTATGATGGCGGCAGGGGGCCGGGGGTTGGTCTGGGCGCGGTAGGAGCACGTCATGCGCACGTTGAGAATCATGTCGGGCGTCTGCGTCGGCTGGCTCGTGTCGGTGGCGCTGGCCCAGATTCCGCCGGGGTATGAGGTGATCCAGATCACGGACGGGACCTACTACGACTTCGGGCCGAAGATCAACAATCACGGTCAGATCGTCTTCACGCGCTGGTACGACACGAACGACCGCTCGACCGAGGAGATTTTCCTCTACGATCCGGCCCAGGGCGGGCTCATCCAGTTGACGAACGACAACATTCAGGACGTGGGGGCGGTGATCAATGACGACGGCGTGATCGCCTGGAGCCGCGGCATCGGACCGACCGACCCGGATACGCAGGAGCCGGGGCTTGAGATCATGGTTCGCACGCCGGACGGTCAAATCACGCGGATCACGGACAACGCGTTCACGGATTATCCGCCTGCCATTAACAGCGCCGCCCACATGGTCTGGGAGGCGGAGACCGCCTACGGTGGTTGCGCCGGGTTTGGCGCGGACCTTTTCTTTTATGACGGGCAATCCATTGAGGCCATTACCGAGGACGGAGTCTCCAGTCTGTTGCTGAACCAATCTCCCGCCATCAACGACTTCGACCAGATCGTGTGGGCGAAATACGATTTCTGTCCCGATCCATGGGAGTCGGAGATTTGGATGTGGGATCAGGCCGTCTCCACGAAGCTGACCACGGACCAGTTTGAGCCCGCGTCACCCACAATCAACAATAGTGCGCTGGTGGGCTGGTTTCACCGGCCTCTGCCGGGTCAGCACGCGCTCCAAGTCTGGCAATCGGGCGTGACGACGGACCTGACAGACTGGGGGACAGGGCCGGTTCTGAATGACCTCGGTCACATTGCGTTCATCCGCTGGCATGATGCCAACAGCACTTGGCAGCAATGGCTCTATCGGGATGAACGCTTCTGGCAACTGTCGGACGATCCGTTCTGGAATCGAGATGGGGATATCAACAACAACGGAGAGGTTGTCTGGGCGTCGGGGCCAACGTTTGCGTCCGGCATTCGATTCGTTCGGCGATTCATGGCCGGCGACCTGAACTGTGACGGCTCCGTCAATGGCTTCGACATTGACGCCTTTACTCTGGCGCTCACGAGCCGCACGGAATACTTGAGTGTGTACCCATCGTGTGACCCAATGCTGGGAGACACAAACGCAGACGGTTCTTTTGACGGTTTCGATATCGACTCGTTTGTTCATGCTCTAATCGAAGGAGGTTGACGTGCCGACCCGAAGTGAATGCAGGAGTACATTATTGCTGATCTGCTTTGCGATTAGTTCGTCGCTTGCACATGCAACGGTCTATACATTTACCGGAAACCAGAACAGCCGATGGGCACTTCCGGGAAACTGGGACCCGCCGACCGGAAAACCCGGCGCTGGCGACAAGGCCATCATCCCCAATGGCAAGACGTGTCTGGTGGACAGCGACGAGGCCGCCGAGGTCGTCGAAATCGCCAGCGGCGCGACGCTCACCATCGCCGGCAAGACGCTGCTGATGCAAGAGAACATCGGAACCAGCCAGCATCTCGGCATCGCGCTCGATGGCACACTGCGTTTTGAGATCGCCGCCAGCGAGCGCGGCGTGATCAGCTATAATGGCAGCTTTCACATCACGGGCAGCGGCACGGCGCTGGCCGACGGGGGCAACGGGCACGGCGGGTTGCTGGAGAACCTCTCGGACACCGATACCTTGACGGTTAGCAACGGCATTACGCTCCAGGGAACGCTGACGCTGCGGATCGCGAAACTGGTGATCGAGAGCGGCGGCCTGCTGCTGGTGGACGACGCGGCCGACGAGATGCGAATTGAGGACAACGGCACGCAGCGCGACATCGAGGGCGGCGGGACGCTCCGCGTCAGCGCCGGCGACCTGGTCCTGGAACGCGAGGCCGTCCCCAACCTCAACTTCACCGGCCGGCTCGAAGTGCTCGGCGGGCAGATGACGCTGCTCGGCAGCGGGGGCGACTTCGGCGCGGTCCCGATCCCGAACAAGGCGGTCGTCAAGCTTACGAACGGCCAAGCGCGGCGCGTCAGCGCACCGTGACAGTGCACCGTGCCAGTACCGCGTCAGTTTCGGTATCATGAAGCGAGTCGGCCGGCCGTTGGCGCGCCGCGCGATCCATCCGGCGAGCAGGGGCCGCGCCGCGCATCAAGATGGAGTCGCCATGAACCGCCGCTCAGTCGTTCGCACGTTCGGATGGCTGCTGGTCGTCGCGGGCTGGGCGCAGGCCTGGGCTCAGCGCGAGCCGGCCGTGTTCAGCCCGGCCATCCGCATCGAGCTTGATTCCGACAATGACGGGCTGCCCGATTCGAGCGACGACTGCCCGCGTGTCAGTTACGCGCCCGGGTTCGATTGGGACGCCTGCGCCCCGATGGATCTGAATCCCAACAACGACTCGCTGCCGGAATGCCGGGCACGGGAGCGCGTCGCCCAAGTTCTCGTCACGGACGAAACGTTCGTCACCCACATGTCGTTCGCCGTCGTCAAGGCCGGCGTGCTGCACTTCGCCGACGCGTTTGAATACGTCGGCCAGGGTCAGTTTGTGCACAATCCCAAGGGCATCAAGCGGCTCTACCGCGTTGGCTCGACGAGCAAGTCGGTCGTCGCGGTCGCAGCCAAGGCGCTGGAGGAGGGTGGCGAGCTTTCGCTGAACGACTTTGTCAGCGACGAAGACGGCTCGCAGGAACTCGTGAACCCGCAGCGGACGCTGCTGCATCTGCTCACGCACCAGGGCGCGTTCCTCACCGACTACGGCGCCATACACCTCTTCTGTTATCCGGGCGATCTGCGCGCGTTCTGGATGGAGGGGGATGACGTCGTCAGCCCGCACTACGACAGCGCGCCATACGGGAATCTGGGTGGCGGGTATTCGTACTCAGCCTTCAACTACTCCCTGGCCGGCGCCTACCTGGCGAACCGCGCCGCATCGCCCTTTGCGACCGTCTTGCAGAAGCGTGTCTTCGACTCGACGGGCATGTGCACCGCCATGCTGGACGGGGCACGGGCCATGCACACGCCGATGGGCAACGTCTGGGGCGTTTCCGAAACGGCCACGATGCACGTCGGTCCGTACGTCAACTACTACAGCCAGTTCGACAATCGCTGCGCGGACAATTTCTACAGCAGCGACGACCTGCCAGGGGATTCGTACGCGTGGCAGGTCTTTCACATCGACGAGGCGGCGTCCGAAGCGCGCGACCCGGCGGGCGGCGTGATCGCCTCGGCCATCGACCTGGCGCATTTTGCCGAGGCGCTGCTGGACAGCTATCACGGGCGCGGCGGCCCAGTTTCCCCTGCCGGAATTCGGCAGCTCTGGTGGGCGACCTCCGATCTGGGCTGCTACCCCAACTGCCCTTACGAACGGTATTACGGCGTCGGGTTCTTCACCGACACGCTGCCGGGCAACCCGGTGATTCAGGTTGGGCATGGCGGCGCGCGTCCGGGATACGCGACCGGTTTTGTGCTGCGGCCCGAATCGGATTCGGCGGCGTGCGTGCTGGCGAACGCAGACGTGAGCACCGTGAAATTGTCCAACCTCGCCAAGGCGATCCTGGACGACTTCGCGGATTAGGCCCGGCACGGCGTCATCCATGACGCGCCGTTGGTTGATGCGAGCGTCGGCCTTCGCGCCAGCGGCGTCTCCCTCCTTTTCACAGCGGACCCCGTGTCGGAGCGGGCCGTGATGGAGAAACTCTGATGGCGACCATTGCGCGGCAGCGGGAAAACGGATTCGAGCGAGGGGTGCGCAGCGGAGTCCCCAACCGAGCCCCGACCGTGAGGGAGGGGTTCGACGGGAGTTCGCCCGCGGACTTGGGGAGCATTGCGCCCGACTTGACCCGACAGGCTCGAATAAGCTGGAGCGCTCGCCGCGACAACGGGGGCTGGGGTAAGCAGTGAAACCACAATAACGCGGGAACATCGCGAGCGAGGCAATGAAGACGCCTCCCGCTCCGAACCCCTCCCTCACGGTCGGGGCTCGGCTGGGAACGCTCATTCGCGGTCGGGGTCCGTCGCTGCCGCTCCAGGTTCGGGTGGCGGGCGTGGTTCGGCGGGAGCCTTGCGCGAGCGTTGCCAGGATGAAATGGGTGAACGTGCGCATGTCGCACAGGCCGTACATCTCGGCCAGGAGGCACCAGATCGAAGTGGCGGCGAGCGTGAAGACCAGCACGCGGCCCGGTGCGCTCCACTGCATGCAGCGCGGCAGCGCGCGGCCTCCTGGCGTGAGATCAGCCTGTGTTATTCGCGTGCGCCTCCGTCGATTCCTCGTGCGGGTCAACAGGGCGCACAGGTTACCCGGCCGCGCCGCGAACCGCACGAGGGATCGTCGCCCGTGTCGGGATTGCGCTTACTTCGCCGACACGGGCTGCGCCGGCCGCAGCGACAACATCCGATCCAGCGCGATGCGCGACCAGTGCCGCGTCTCGGCGTCGACGCGAATCTGGTTGACGATTTGGCCGGCCGCGAGCTGCTCCAGCGTCCACAGCAGGTGCCGCAGGTCGATGCGGTACATCGTGGTGCACAGGCACTGGATGCCGGCCAGCGAACGAACGTGCTTATCGGGGTTCTGCCCGGCAAGGCGATTGATGAGATGCACCTCGGTGCCGATTGCCCAGTGTGTGCCCGGCGCGGCGTCGCGCACCGTGCGGATGATGTACTCCGTGCTGCCGCACAGGTCCGCCTGCTGCACGACGTCCCACGAGCACTCGGGATGCACGAGGATCGTCCACGGCTCGGGCGCGGCGCGCAGCGCTTCCACCTGCTGGACGTTGAAGAGCTGGTGCACCGAGCAGTGTCCCTTCCACAGAATGAACTGCGCGGCGCGCACCTCGTCGGGCGTCAGGCCGCCTTCCGGCAGCTTCGGGTCGTACACGACCATGCTCTCCAGCGGCCAGCCCAGCGCGTACGCCGTGTTCCGCCCCAGGTGCTGATCCGGCAGGAACATGACCTTGCCTTCCTCAGCGGCGTCCGCCCGCCTCGTGGCTTCGTAGCTTCGTGCCTCCGTGCCTCTTTTCCCCTCCGTGGCTTCGTGGCTTCGTGGCTTCGTGGCTGCTTCATCCAGCGCCCACTCCAACACCATCCGCGCATTCGAGCTGGTGCAGCAGGCGCCGCCGTGCCGGCCGACAAACGCCTTGACCGCCGCCGACGAATTCACGTACGTGATGGGTACGAGCGGCGCCCCGGCCCACGCTGCGAGCAGCGGCCAGCTTTCCTCGACCTGGTCGACGTGCGCCATGTCGGCCATGCTGCAACCCGCCGACAGATCGGGCAGGATGACCTTCTGCCGCTCACTGGTCAGAATGTCGGCGGACTCCGCCATGAAGTGCACGCCGCAGAAGACGATGAACTCGGCGTCAGTCTGCTCGGCGGCAAGCTGCGAGAGCTTCAGGCTGTCGCCGGTGAAGTCGGCGAACTGGATGACCTCGTCCTGCTGGTAGTGATGCCCGAGGATGACCAGCCGGCGTCCGAGCTGCTGCTTGAGCGCCGCGATGCGGGCGCACATGTCCGGCTCAGCGAGTTTGCCGAATCGTGCCGGTAGCGGCAGTTGGTAGAGCATCGATCGAATCCAGGCAGCGGTCTCGCGTGGCCACGGAGGGCCGACGCGACGGTGCGTGGCCACGGAGGGCCGACGCTACGGAGAATAGCAAGGAGAATAGCGAATTGACCTGCGACGGACAGCGGCGGCCCAATTCGTAATTCGCCACCCAATTCGTTATTCGCCACTCGATATTCGCCACATGATCCTACGGACCCGACGCCGCACTTGCACGCGGCGTGCGGGATTTGCGTCTGATAACCTCCAGACCGGCCAGCACCACGACGATCCCCGACACGTCGAATAACCAGTCGCCCACGTCCGCGCTGCGCCCGACGAAACTCTGCAAATACTCATCCAACGCGGCGTACGCACTTAGGCCGACCAGGAGCATCCAGAACGGGCGCGATTGGCGGATCGGACCAAACGTCTCCCAGAATCGCCAGCCCATGAACGCGAGAACGCCGAATGCGACCAGGTGCGCGATTTTGTCGCTCTCGCGCACGCCGAGATCAAGGCTCAGCTTCGGGAAATGGGTGACGCAGCAGAGAAAGACGAAGTAGGCGGGCGCGGCCCGGCGGTACCAGTGCTGCCAGACCAGACGCCGTCGCTCGTCGAACACCCGCGATCACCTTTCGTGCGTCCGAGTTCGATCAGGACGCGGCCGCCGATGGCGCATCGGTCATCGACGCGTCGGACTCGGACGCGGGCGGCGGCGCGCCGGGTTTGGGCGGGGCGGCAGCGGATGAAAGCGCCAGCAGCTCCGCGGCGAGCGACCGATAGTCTTCGGCACCGTGGCTCTGCGGGGCGTAGTCGAAAATCGTCTGACCGAAACTCGGACTCTCGGCCAGCTTGATGTTCTTGCGAATGCAGGAGCGAAAAACACACGCGCCGGACCACGGATCGGTCGGGGCGGCGGAAGCGATAAAGCGACGAATGTCCTCGACGACTTCCTGGGCGAGGCGCGTGCCGCTCTCGTACATGCACAGCACGACGCCGCTGACGCGCAGCGTCGGCGCGAGCACGCCGCGGACCATCGAGACGGTTTCGAGCAGCTTGCCGAGCCCCTGGAGTCCGAGAAAGTGCGGCTGGAGCGGGATGACGACCTCGTCGGCGGCGGCCAGCGCGTTGACGGTCAGCAGGCCGAGCGAGGGCGGGCAGTCGACGATGGCGAGGTCGTATTCGCCGCGGACGGTGCGGAGCGCGTCGCGCAGGATCAGCTCGCGACCGGGACGTTCGGCGAGCTCGATTTCAGTGGCGACGAGGTCGAGATGCGCGGGGATGAGTGCGAGATTTTCGCGGACGGTGCGGCGGGCCTGCGTGAGCGGTGCGGCGCGGATGAGGACGTCATAGACGGTGCTGTCGTCGTCGGCGGGCTCGACGCCGAGGTGCAGGGTGGTATGCGCTTGAGGATCGAGGTCGATCAGCAGAACGCGCTGGCCGGCGAGGGCGAGGGCGGCGGCGACGTTGACGGAAGTGGTCGTCTTGCCGACGCCGCCCTTTTGATTGATGACAGCGATCGAGCGCATGTCCGAATATTTTCGCGCGGGCGGACGACGGCGCGGTTACTGCTTGGCGCCGTCGAGCGGCCGAATCTGAATGTCGCGGAACTCGATGACGCTGTCGGCGTCGTGGGCCTGCAGGGCGATAAAGCCGGGGTCCATGGCGCTGCTGTCGCGAACGTCGAGGATGGCGCGGCCGTTGACGCGGACCTGCCACCAATCGTCGCGGGCGAGGACGTAGAAGTCGAACCACTGTCCGTCGGAAGAGATGATCTCGGCGGCGCGGTGCTTATTGTAGATGCTGCCGGTGGGGTTTTCGCGGTCGTTGTTGTTGATCTGCGCTTCGGGGCCGACCGGCCAGGGGAAGGCGCGATTGGGGTCGGGCTTGTTCGGGTCCGGGTGCCGCGCGCGGATGAAGACGCCGCTGTTTCCGCCCTTGCTGACGCGGACCTTGGCGCGAAACTCGACGTCGCGATAGGTGCCGGTGGTGTGCAGGTAGCCGCGGCCGCCGGAGGTGACGAGCGAACCATCGCGGACTTCCCACTTGGCGGGTCCGACGGACTTCCAGCCGTCGAGCGACTTGCCGTCGAAGAGGGAGATCCAGCCGGCGGTGTTGCCGGGGTACTTGCCGCGATCGAGCGGCTTGATGCGGATGTTGCGGAACCAGACCGGGTTGCCGTGGTCCTGGAGCCCGATGAAGCCGGTGGCGGCGCGCATCGAGAGTTTCTCGCGCTTGTGGTGCTTGTCGGCATTGGTGTCGAGATTGATGTGATAAAGCTGCTCGCCGTTGAGCGCGACGCGCAGCTCGTTGCCGAAGCACATGATCTCGTAGCTGTTCCACTCGCCGGCGGGTTTGGACATGTTCTTGGCGGGGGCGACTTCGTCATACAGCGCGCCGTTGCCCTGGGGCGAGGCGTCCTTGCCGGCGTCGTCCATGATCTGCACTTCCATGCCGGTGAAGGCCGGGTCGCCGTCTTTGGTCGCGCGGACGAAGACGCCGCTGTTGCCGCTGGGGCTGATCTTGTAGTCGAGTTTGAGGACGAAGTCCTTGTACTCGTCGTTGGTGCGGAGCCAGCCGCCTCCGCCGCCGGTGCAGGACAGAACGCCGTCGGCTTCGACCTGGAAGGCGTCTTTCTTCTGGCCGACGACGGTCCAGCCGGCGAGATCCTTGCCGTTGAAGAGCGGGACGAATCCTTCCTTCTGCTCGTCGGCGGCGGACTTGTTGTCCTGGGCGAGCGCGGGGACGGAAAGCAGGGCAAGCAGGGCGATCAGGCAGCGGGTCACGGGTTGTCTCCTTGCACGGAAGGGTCGGTCTGGCGAGCGCCGCGCGTGTTCATGGGATCAGGGTCGCGGGGCGGACGCGGGTTGAGAGTGCGGCTGGGACGCGGGCGGTGCGTGCGCCGCGCCGGCAAGCTGATAGTCCGGGTGCGGAACGCGCAGGCTGTTGATCCAGTCGAGCACCATCTGATAGTTGCGGTCCGACGTTGACTTGACGATCGGCGTCAGCTTGCGACCGGGACCAACGTCGGGATGCGGCCGGTTCGCCTCCTTGGGCGGCAGCATGAAGTCGAGCAGGACGCTGTTCGACGGGTCGTCGCGGTTGAGCAGCGGTCCGGCCGCGGTGCGCGTCCGGTCGAGCACGGCAAACACGGTGTAAGCGACGGCCTCGTTCTGCCGCGAGCCGGCGGGAAAGCGGAACTCGCCGGAAGGCTGACTGCCGTGGCAGCCGGAGCGCGAGCAGCCGCGCGAGATGAGCGGCAGGATCTTCCGGCGGAAGGTGGCGAAGACCTCGGGATCGCCGCTGATTTCGATCAGGTCGGCGTAACGGCTGCCGGTTTTGCGGGCGATGTCGGCCAGTTTTTCCTGTGGGGGTTTCTTAGAGAAGGTTCGTTCACTCTCGGCGTCGAAGGCTTCATCCTTGCTGGCGCGCATGTCGCCGACGTACTGCTCTTCAGCGCCCTTCTGGCCGCGTTTCTGGATGAAGCGCACGCGAAGCTGCTCCTCGACGCGGTCCGCCGACAGCTCGAGCATCTTGAGCCGGGTGATTTCGCGTTCGGTGAGCAGTGGGACGTCGGAGGCGCCGGACTCGGCGCCATCGGCCTCGCTATCGCCGGCGCGAGCGGCTTCCTGGTCGACCGCTTTGGCGAGCGCCTCTTCGAGCAGGATCTTGGCTTTCCGGTGGTTGGCGTCCAGCGAGAGGATGTAGCGGCATTGGCGCGTGACGAGGTCCCAGCGCTGCCGGCTGCGGGCCCATTCGGCCACGGCGAAGTGGCCGTCGAGATCGCGGGCGTCGAGCTTGGCGACGCGCTGGCGATATTCGTCGTCGTCGGTGACGCGCGGCACGATCGACAGAACTTCGGACTTTTCGACGCGCAGCGCTCCGGCCGGCGTCGTGATGACGACGTGCGTCTCGGTCTGAGTGACGTCGCCGTGGTATTTCCGGCCGCTCTTGAGGATGACGTCGGCTTCCTCGGCCCGCGCGTCGAGGGCCGCCAGTGCCAGGGCGAGGACAGCGACGAGCGGAGTCAATCGCGTCGGGCGGGCGGCACCGGCGGACGTCGGACGCGCTGGCGCGCCGTGCCCGGATGGCGCGGCGCGCAACGTTGCCGTGTCAGACCTTGGTGTGCGGCGTGCGGGCGATCTCCGTACCATCGGCCAGGGAGACGATTTCATAGTCGCCAAAGATATTCGGGGCTTCCTCGCGAAGCAATCGCAGCATGCGGACGGCGACGGCGCGGATTTCGACGTCGGCGTGCTCGTTGGCCCGCAGCTCGACGAAGTGCCGCAGAGCACGGGCGTTGGCCGTGACAAAAATCTTGGTTTCCGTGGCGTTGGGAAGCACGCTGCGGGCGGCCTGCCGCGCCAGCTTGCGGCGCAGCGTTGCCGACGGCTCCGGCGAGAACTTGCGCGCCAGCCCCTCGACCAGCCGGCAATAGGTCTCGTGCGACTGGCGGATGGACTCCAGCCAGACGGCGTGCAGCTCCGGGTCGTCGGCGATGCAGTCGGGCTCGACGTAATCGGCGGTGCTCTCGTCGACGTAGCGCTGCGAGAGCTGCGAGTAGGCCCAGCCGGCGCGATGCCGAACCAGCTCGTGCGTGAAGGAGCGCGAGACCCCGGTGATCAGGAAGTTCCAGACGGCGTGCTCCAGGACCGAGCCGTGTTTCACGCCGATGATGTTGCCGAGGTATTCCTCATTGGTCTTGCGGCCGAGTCCGAACGACATGTAGCAGACGCGGCCGGCCATTTCACAGAGCTCTTCGGCGCCGACTTCGGTGTCGGTGCTCCATTTCAGGTCGTGCTCGGCCAGAAAGCGCTGCACCTCGTCGCCGTCGAGCGTCTGGCGGGAAACAAGGTAGATGCAGGGTTCGCGGATGATCTTCACGGCGGCTCCTTTGGGGGGCATTGTACGAGGATGAGCGGCGCGTCGGCAAAGGACCCGCTGCGGAGCGAAAGCCGCGGCTGGCAGCGCAGGACTGGTCAGCGCCGTGCTTGCCCGATCCTGTGCGAGCCGCCTACAGTGCGGCGGACGTTCTCAATGGCGCGGTGAAGACACGGTCGGATTGGAGGAGTCCCCATGCACACCACGAACCACGCTCACCCGGACTGCCCTCGGATCGTTTCGGCCCGACAATGCGTTGCGAGATGCGTCGTCTTCGGCGTGCTGGCGATCGCCGCTGGCTTGCTGGCCGCCGCGGCGCGTGCGTCGCAGGACAGCCCGCCTCCCAAGGCCGATCAGGTGACGATTCAACTGCTGCCTGCGAAGCCCGCGCCGCCCCCGCCTCCGCCCCCGCCGGCCGCGCCGGGGTTCACCGCGCGGCTGTCGGCGGCGGAGCTGCGCTCCCTTCTGACCGAGCAATCGGACCTGCTGCCGCCGCCGCTGCGGGTCAACGCGGAGCGCGAGGCTCTGTCGGCGGCTCTGGATCGGATCGACGTGGGCGCCCTGGTGGCCGAGTTGACGCCGCTGCTGACGACTGAGTTCAAGGGCCGGTTCGACGGCACGGCCGACCTGATCTCGGTGCCCGTGCCCGAATCGCAGCAGGTAACGCTCGAGCTGGGCAGCCAGCCGGGGCTCCGCTACCGCGGTCCGAAGACCGAAGTCGTGGGCGTGCTGATTCACGGACTGAGGGACGATGAGTATGTCAGCGTCGCCGTGCGCTTCATGCAGACAGCGCGACGGATGCTGGACACGGGCGACCCGCTTTACGACCGCTCGGCGCCCGATCACTTGAAGCTGATCGCCGAGCGCGAGTTTGCGGCGATGCAGGAGGAGAGTCTGGCACGGGTCGCGGCGCGGCAGCGCGTCGCCGAAGCGCTGGGACTGAAGTACGACGCGGCGACCGGCAAGGCGGAAGGCGAGCCGAAGTGGCTGAAGGAGTCGCGCCGCTTCTCGTACATCATCAAGGATGGCAAATTCGTCGAGCGGCTGCGGCCGCTGGTGGAAGGCATCAACCGCGAGATGAAGCTGGCGGGCTTCCCGCCGCCCAGCGCGCTGGATACGCCGGGCATCACGTTTGATCCGGACATCAAGGACGTGGAGGTGGTGCTGCCCAAGGCGATGGTGAAGTCGTTTCTGGAGGTGGCCGACGCCATCGAGCAGCGCATGGCGGAGGATTTCATCATCAGCATCGAGGCGGTGCGGCTGACGGATCGTGACATCGTGACCGGCGCGCTGGCGGCGCGGCTGAGCGCGCAGGTGCAGGGCGTGCACGACATCGACCGCTTCGCCAGCCAGAACGTGGTGCGCGAGCTGGGACTCAACGCGCTGATCGCCGTGGCCAATCAACAATTGCAAGTCAGCACGCTTCAGAACGTGGCGTCGGGTGCGTTCCCGGACGGGGTGTCGCCGGTGGTGATCGCGCAGCCCTCGCTTCCGCCGGCGCGGTTCGACCCGCGTTCGACGCTCATCGGCAGCAATTTTTCGGTGGGGGCGGACGACATCTTCTTCGACGGCCGGCAGCAGTCGTACGGCTTCAGCTACGTGACGCCGGACGGCATCGAGCACCGGCTCGGTCTGGACGTGGTGGACAGCCTGCGGAAGTTCTGGGACCGGATCGAGCGGAACCTGATCGTCCACAAGATCAAGAAGACCGAGACCAAGACGAAGTTCACCGTGCCGGTCGGTCCGCAGACCAAGACGTACGACGGCATCGCAGCGCTGATCTCGCAGGAAGACCAGCAGTTGATCGTGGCGACGGGCACGGGCGCGATCAGCCAGATCAGCGCGACGGCCGGCACGTGGCTGGTGATCGACGATTTCGAGATCACGCCCATTCCCGGCTCGTCGACGACGCTGACCGAGGAGGAGCGCGACGAGCTGGGGATGAAGGTGCTGCTGACGGTGCTGCTGCGCGACCCGGCCGTGGACGTGAAGTTCAAGCAGGAGCTGCTGCGGACGCGGACGCGCGACGACCTGCACGACATGATGGACGAGTACTACAAACACGTGTCCGACCGGCCCATCCGCGACTCGCGCGAGTCGAAGACCTATCGCATGGTTTTCGACGAACGCACCCGGGAGACGGGCGAAGACGCGGCGATCGAGAAGAAGGAGCGCAACTCGGCGATCACGCTCAACTTCTTTTCCAGCCAGGGCAACATCGTGCAGCAGCCGGGCTCGACGCAACTGGGCTCGGCGAACGACCTGACGTCGTTCACGACGGTGCTGCGGCCGAACATGGTGACGCCGATCTCGTCGTTCATGACCAAGAGCGGCAGCTCGGCGGTGGGCGAGACGGCCTTGGCGGGCACGGCGCAGGGCGAGCGGACGGATCAGACCAAGGCGATGACGCACCTGGTGATCCGGGCGCGCTTTCCGACCGCGGAACGCGAGAAGCGCGACCTGACCGAAGGGCGGCACCTGGGCTATTTCGAGCTACCGCACGGCAAGGACGCGACCAGCGACGTCGAGCTGCCGCTGCTGTCGAGCTCGGAGCACCCGCTCGAGCGGCTGGCGAAGCTGCGCGTCGGGCTGATGTTCGAGACACTGCAGGCCGACCGCATCAAGCGGCCGGCCACCATCTTCAACCCCAACCGCTTTCCGGGCAGTGTCCCGCGCGAGACGTGGGAGGCGGCGACGACGCGCATGCTGATGTGCCGTAAGATCATCGCCGACTCGCCGCACCGCGACAGGGCCATCGCCCGCGATTGCGTGGCGCGCTTCATCGTCGCGGTGCGGTCGCTGCTGGAGTACGACCCGGACTTTTTCGACGCGCCCAATGTCGCGCTGCGGAACCTGACGGAGTGGAACAATCCGGATCGGATCGTCGTGGCCCTGTCGAACACTCCCGGCCGGTTCGCTCTGAACAACCTGGTCGAAATGCTGGACGAGATCGGCCATGAGATCGTGACCGACGCGTACGCCGAGAAGTACCTGGCGCGGGCCGAGCCGGAATTCCTGGGGCCGACGCGAATCTTCGACCTGACGCCCGAAGAGCTGCGGTCGGTGCGGCGTGACGTCGCGGCGCACCTGATGCGAATTCAGGAGGCCTACGGCGACGCGTTTCTGGAGGCGATCTCAAACCTGCTGGAGCTGGGCAGCTACCGGCTCGACCGTGAAACCCTGGTGCGGCACGGGCCGCTCAAGGGCATGCGGCGGCTGGTGGTGTTTGATCTGGGCGGGAGCAACCAGGCGGCGCCGGAGCTCGTGGATTCGGCACATGACGAGTTCGTGCTGCTTAAGCGCGGCGGTTATCGCGGCAAGCTGTTTGAGCCGTCGCTGGTCGGGCTGGAACACATGTCGAAGCAGCACCGGCGGTTCGCGGTGAAGGGCGACGAGGTGCTGCGGTACGCGGATGATTGGGAGGTGTATGCGGATTAGAGAAGGGACGAAGGGGATGAGGGACCAAAGTGACAACGGGCACTTGCCGGCGCTTCATGCCCGGATTGTGCGTGCTTGACTGGTGGCCGCGCGGATGATCGTGCGTGCGTGCCGTCGCGACGCTGCGCTTCGTGCAATGAGATTGAAAGGAGTGGTGCAATGGGTTCGTACATCAACTATCTGCTTTATGGGATCGTCTTCCTGCTGCTGTTCCCGGGCATTGTCTCGCTGATTCAGCAGTCGCTGGATCTGTTCGGCGAACTGGGCACGAACGGGCTGGCGGGCTAGCCGCGAAGCGGCCAAGGACGGAGACGCCGGGTGGAGCAGAGCATCGCGACTGGCGGGATCGACGGGGCGGCGCGCACGCCGGCACTCGGGCCGGCGCGCGAGCGCTACGTTTTTCTCGACCTGCTGCGCGGCGTGGCGCTGCTGGGTATTCTGCCCGAGAACATCCCGTATTTCGCGCTGCCAAGCAGCAGTGGCGAGCCGTCGATCGCCCTGGCCGACCCGCGCTGGACGAATGTCGTCCCGTTTTACGTGACGCGCCTGCTGGGCGACTATAAGTTCCTGAGCATCTTTTCGCTGCTCTTCGGCGTCGGGCTGGCACTGATCCAGCAGCGCTGCGCGCAGTCGGGGCGCGCATTTCGCGGGCTGTATCTGCGGCGGATCGGCGTGCTGGCAGCGATCGGCCTGGCGCATGCGTGGCTGCTGTGGTGTGGCGACATTCTGTTCTACTACGCGCTGGGCGGATTCGTCGTGATGTGGACGGCGCGGTGGTCGGCGCGCGCCCTGCGACGTGCCGGAATCGCGCTCTTCTGTGTGCCGGTGGTGCTGATGGTCGGGCTGGCGCTGCTGGTGTCGCCGGTCGGGCCCGCCGGCGTGCGCGAGTCGATCGCCGACGCATTGCGGGCATCGGAGGCGGTCGCGACCACCCAGCCCGGGGCGCTGGCGACCATGCCGTTTCTTGATCAACTTCAGTATTTGGGGCCGGAGCTGGAGCGGCTGATCTACGCGCAAGGCTCCTACGGCCGCATCACAGCCCTGCAGTTCGTCACGTGGCTGACGTTGCTGCCGGTGTTCGTGCTGTTCGTCGGCTGGCGCATTCTCGGGCTGTTCATGATCGGCGTCGCGCTGCTCAAGGCCGGCTGGTTCGTCGATCCGCGGCAGGGCATTGGCCGGTTTCGCAATCTGGCGCTCAGCGCTGGGCCGCTCGGTTTGGCGATGGAACTTGTCAGTGCCGCGCTGATCAGCTCGCGGCACGAGGCGCTGGCGCAGAACCTCTTCGCCGAAGCGCTGCACTACGCCGGCAGCATCGGGCTGAGCGCGGTCTACATGTGGCTGGTGGCCGAGCTGTACGCGCGGGGGCGCGACGGCCGGCTGGCGCGCGGGCTGGCGGCGGTCGGGCGGACAGCGCTGTCCGGATACATCCTGCAATCGGTGCTGTGCGCGTTCGTGTTCTACGCCTATGGACTCGGCGCGTTCGGGCGGATGACGCGCCTGGAGCTCTGGGGCGTGGTCGCTGGTGTGTGGGCCGTCAACGTGGCATTTGCAAATTTGTGGATGTGGCGGTTCCGTTTCGGACCGCTCGAGTGGTGCTGGCGGAAGCTGACGTACGGAAGCGGAATGTCTGCGACGTGACGCCCTAAAAAAAGAGGGTCCGAGCTCGCCGTTACTCGGACCCCGAAAGAAAGGCTGTCCGCTCGAGCGAGCGGAGACCCACAGCCTGAAGGATGCATCGGCCAGCAGCGGGCGCGCGTGAAACGCCGAGGCCGGCCGTCCGCGAATCGAACGATTGCGTGGGCGCGAGGCGTTGGGGGCCGGTTTTTTTGAGACGTTCATTCGGGCGGCGGTGGGCTCTCGCCGGGCAGGGTCTGAGAACTGAATGGCGAATAGCGAGTTCAGAATAACGAATTGAACCACAAACGGCTTCACCACTCGTTATTCTTAACTCGCAATTCGATATTCAACGTGGCTGGTTGGCCCAGCCGAATTCGGACGCGTTCGAGCGCCAGACGGGGAATTTCCCGGACTTGGTCAGCAGCCGCAGGTCGCGCGCCACCAGATCAAGCGACTCCTCGGCTTCGTCAGCCGAGCCGTGCGGCGTCTTGAAGCGGCTGGCGGAGCCGTCGAGGTATCCGAGGTTCGCGCCGCCGGCGTGCCGCGCGGTGATCTGGTCGACGTTGGCCCACGAGCCGTCGTCGTAGGGGGCGTTGTAGAAGCGGCTGTGTTCTTCGATGAGGATGGGCAGCGCCGGGAAGCGGCGTTCGGTCTCGAGTCGGCGGGTCGGATCCTCGGGAAATGTCATTTCCCAGGGCAGGTCGGTGCGAGCGCCGGCCATGCGGATGACCGCGGTGTAATCGAAGATGGCGTTGGGTTCGCGCTTCGAGGTCGGGCATTCGAGGATGCGGTCGATTTCGGCCAGATACTTCCGCAGGACCGAGGTCTCCAGCGGGTGTTTGTACTTGCCGGGGTTGTTGATGTACTCGGCGTTCATGCGGCCGCTCCAGTCGAGATTGATCGGCCCCTGCCAGTAGGTGCCGGGAATCATGCCGTTCTCGATGGAGTACGTGAAAAACGCCGTGGCAACCTGCTTGACGTTCGACATGCAGACGACGGCGCGGCCCTGCTCGCGAGCCCGCGACAGTGCGGGCAGCAGGATGGCGATCAGCAGGGCAATGATGCTGATGACGACGAGCAGCTCGATAAGCGTGAAGGCACGCCGGACGCGCATGCCGGACATTATAAGCGGGAAATGGGGTCCGCCACCCGTTTCGTCGGCCAGGTGTGAAAACGGCGCACGCACTGCTCGTTCTGGCGCAGCGCCGTGACGGCATGTGCTCCGCCCCGCGGGCCGGGGGATGATCACGCCGGGAAACGTCGATCTCCGCATGGTCCGGAAATTGCATGTCCACAATCTTGCGGCGCGGCGTGCGCGCCGGGGGTCCGATGGGGAGTGTCGTGCGGCTCGCCGTCCGCCGCTGTCGGCGGAGGCGTCGACAGGCGCCGGCGGCGGCCGTTGTCGCCGGCGTCGTCCGGATAGCACGGGCTCGCCATCAATGAGAGCATCGGCCGGCTGACGATCGGCGGGAACGTGGATTTCGGCAGCGCTGGCGGCACGCCCAACCTGGAAGTCGACGTTCTGGTGGTCGATGCGAGCAACGGCGACGTGACGCTGACGATCGGCGGCGCGACGCTGACGAACGCGCCCACCTGACAACCCACTCGCGTGATACGTGCGCCGCCTGCGCCCATCGTGGTGTGGCGCGGCCGTGCCCACGCACGCACAAGGAGCATCTCATGTTACGATGGGTTTTGCCGCTCGGCGTGGCGGTTGGCGTGGCGTTGCCGGCCGCGCTGGGTGGGCAGGAGATCCCGCCGGGGTACGAGCTGGTCTGGATCACGCGCGACGACTTGAGCAATCAGATGCCGCGGATGAACAACCGTGGCCAGATCGTCTGGGACGAGTGGGAGATTGGCGTCGACCACAGCGCTGAGATCGTGCTGTACGACAATGGAGAGTTGGTCCGACTCACGAGTGACGCCGTTCGCGACGCATTCCCGGACATCAACGACGAGGGGACCGTCGTCTGGACACGCTTCTGTGGTCCGGATGGCCCGTACGGTCCCACGGGAGAGATCTTCATGCGTCGCAATGGCCTAACTGTTCAGATCACGGATAACTCACTCGAGGATCGCGTGCCGCGCATCAACAGCCAAGGGCAGATCGTCTGGTATCGCTACCAGGGCGACAGCGTGGACCGATCGGACATCTTCATGTACCAGGACGGCGTGGTGACCCAAGTCACAGCCGACGGACTCGCGGCGAATGCAAGCAATCAGGGTCCGCGGATTAACGACGTCGGTCAGATCGTCTGGACGCGCTACGACTTCTTCGTCAATCCGTGGGAGTCAGAAATCCGCCTGTACGACAACGACCAGACTCGAACGATCAGCCCACCCGGCGCCTTCGAGCCTCAAGTGCCCGACATCAACAACCTGGGAGATGTGGTCTGGTTCTACAATACCGGGACCACGAATCAGGCGATTCAGTTATGGCATGCTGGACACGTGTTACCGTTGTGCGACGGCCGGAATGCTTATCTGAATGACCTCGGTCACATCTACTTCATTCGCTGGCACGAGCCGGGCGGATGGCAGGGCTGGCTCTATCGCGACTGTCGTTACTACCAACTTACGGACGATCCGCTCTGGAGCACTGACGGCGACGTCAACGCCCGTGGCGAGATCGTCTGGCGTTGTGGCGCACCCGCCGGTCCGTACGACGTTCGTCTGCTGCGACGGTTTCGCGATGGCGATATGAACTGCGACGGCTCGATCAATGGATTCGATGTCGAAGGCTTCGTGGTCGCACTCAGCGATCCCGATCTGTACGGAGTCTTGTATCCGGTTTGTGATCGGACACTGGCAGACGTCAATCGGGATGGTTCGGTGAACGGCTATGACGTCGACTCATTTGTTCAGGCGCTTCTCGACCAGGAATGAAGGAGCTACCAATGATACGCGCATCGACACTCGTGCTGCTGACCGTGGCGCTGGCGGCCGCCGCACACGCAACGACGTACACCTTCCAGCCCACCAGCGGTGACTGGAACGACAACAACAACTGGTCACCCAACGGCAAGCCGGGCTCCGGCGACACGGCGATCATCCCGAACGGCAAGACGTGCAACATCGCCGACGCGAACCAGGTGGTGAAAATCCTCGACGTGCAGTCGGGCGGAACGCTGGTGATCGACTATGACAACAACCTCCAGCTCGGCGAGAACGACGCCAGCACCACGTCGAACCGACCCGTCCCGCCTTTCGCCCCGGTAGGGGCGCAGGGCTGTGGCCACGGGTGGAGCGCAGCCCGCCACAAGGCGGGCGTAGCGCAACCCGTGGAACACGGCGCGCGATTGAGACCCGCCCCGGCAGGGGCGGAGGAGCTGCGCGGGTGTCACGCGCATGTTCCTCTGCCCCTCGCGGGGCAGAATAGCGAGGATCACTCTCCATCCACGGGTTCCGCTCGGCCCTGACGGGCCTCGCTGCACCCGTGGCTACATTCCGTCGTCCCTTCGGGACGATCGGACCCCACCCCGTAACTGCCCAGTTCTGCAGCAACACGCGTTAGAAAGAGGGTCACAGTCGAGTGCACAGCCGGCGGCGGCTGTGCCACACGGGCGGCTGTGCTACACAGCCGGCGTGAGGACACGCCGGCTCGGATGGTGTGCTACACACCGCCTACGCCAGCAGCGGCGCGAAGAGTTCGCCGTGTACGTCGGTGAGGCGGAAGTCGCGGCCCTGGAAGCGATACGTCAGGCGTTTGTGGTCGATGCCCATCAGGTGCAGCATCGTGGCCTGAAGGTCGTGCACGTGCAGCGGATCGCGAACGACGTTGTAGCCCAGGTCGTCGGTCTCGCCGATCGTCACGCCGCGCCGCACGCCGCCGCCCGCGAACCACATGGTGAACGCCCGCGGGTGATGATCGCGGCCGAGATAGGTCGATCCGGCGCGGGCTTCGTTCATCGGCGTGCGGCCGAACTCGCCGCCCCAGATCACCAGCGTGTTGTCGAGCAGGCCGCGCCGCCGCAGATCGGTCACCAGCGCCGCGGACGCCTGGTCGGTCTCCCTGCACAGCTTGGGCAGCGAATGGACGAGGTCGTCGTCGGTGCCGGTGCCGTGGCTGTCCCAGCCGCGATGATAGAGCTGCACGAAGCGCACGCCGCGCTCGACCAGCCGCCTGGCGAGCAGACAGTTATTCGCGAACGACGCCTTGCCCGGCTCGACGCCGTACATCTGGAGCGTTGATTCGGGTTCGTCGGAGATGTCCATCAGCCCCGGCACGCTGGACTGCATGCGATAAGCCATTTCGAACGAGGCGATGCGCGTGGCGATCTCGGGGTCGCCGACGAGGTCGAGCCGCTGCTGATTCAAGTCGCGCAGGGCGTCGAGCGACGCGCGGCGCGTGTCGCCGGACATTCCGGCGGGGTTCTTGACGAACAGGACGGGCTCGCCCTGCGAGCGGAAGACGACGCCCTGATGCTGGGTGGGGAGAAAGCCGCTGCTCCAGCAGGCGTGTCCGCCGCTGGGCTGGCCGCCGCCCGAGAGCATGACGACGAAACCGGGCAGGTCGCTGCACTCGCTGCCGAGGCCGTAGGTGAGCCAACTGCCCATGCTGGGGCGGCCGATCCGCGCCAGGCCGGTGTTGAGAAACAACTCGGCCGGAGCGTGGTTGAACGCGTCGGTGCGGACGGTCTTGACGATCGCGAGGTCGTCGGCGATCGCGGCAGTGTGCGGCAGCAGCTCGGAAATCTCGGCGCCCGAGCGGCCGTGCCGCGCGAACTTGTAGGGCGAGCCGAGCAGCTTGGGCACGCCCTTGATGAACGCGAAACGCTCGCCCTTGAGATACTGCTCGGGGCAGGGCTGCATGTTGAAGCGCGCCAGCGTGGGCTTGTGATCGAAAAGATCGAGCTGCGACGGCGCGCCGTTCATGAAGAGGTAAATAATGCTGCGGGCCTTCGGCGTGTGGTGCGGCAACCGCGCCACCGACGTGCTTCCGCCGGCCAGCACGCGCTCGTCCAGCAGCGACGACAGCGCCAGCGAGCCGAGCCCCACGCCGCAGTCGCGGAAGAACTGCCGGCGCGTCGTTCGGAGCAGTCGTTCTTCAGGCGGCATCATGAGGTCCGGTCCCGTCCCTCAGCTCTTGGTAATGAACTCATCCAGATTCAGCAGCACGTTGGCCACCACGGTCCAGGCCGCCACCTCGGGCAGCGCGGGCTCGGGCGGCCCGACCATGCCGCTTGCGATCAGCGCTGTGGCAGCCGCGGCGTCACGTTCATAGTAGCCGCGCTGCGACTCCAGCAGTTGCGTCAGCCGCTCGGTTTCCATTGGCGTCGGCCGCCGGGCCACCGTCAGGCGAAACGCCAGCGCCAGCCGCGCGGCCGTTTCTGGTCCGCCCTCGTCGATCACGCGCCGCGCCAGCGCCGCCGCCGCCTCGACAAATGCGGGGTCGTTCAGCGTCGTCAGGGCCTGGAGCGGCGTGTTGGTACGCGGGCGCCGGGCACAGGCGACTTCGCGGCTCGGCGCGTCGAACGAGACGAACGACGGGTACGGGGCGGTCCGCCGCCAGAATGTGTACAGCCCGCGGCGATAGCGGTCCTCGCCGGCGCTGTTTTCCCAGCGGTCGTTGCTGTAGATCATGGTCCAGACGCCGTCGGGCTGCGGCGGGAAGACGCTGGGGCCGCCGACGCGTTGGGTCAGCAGGCCGCTGGCGGCCAGGGCGCTATCGCGGATGGTCTCGGCCTCCAGGCGAAAGCGCGGTCCGCTGGCCAGCAGGCGGTTGTACGGGTCGCGCTGGCGAAGGGCGGGGTCGAAGCTGGCGGCCTGCTGATACGTGGCTGACAGGACGATCATCCGGTGGATGGCCTTGCTGCTCCAGCCGCCGCGGACGAATTCGAGCGCCAGCGCGTCGAGCAACTCCGGGTGCGTAGGGCTGTCGCCCTGCGTGCCGAGGTCCTCGACGGTCTCGACGAGCCCGCGGCCGAAGAACGCCTCCCAGTAGCGGTTGACCGTGACACGCGCCACGAGCGCGTTCTCCGGGCAGACCAGCCAGCGCCCCAGCGCCAGGCGGTCGGGCCGCTCGGCCGCCGGCAGTTCGTGCAGTACCGCCGGAACGCCGGGCGTCACTCTCTCGCCATGGTCGAGGAAGTTGCCGCGGACGTGAACGAAGGTCTCGCGCGGTTCGGGGCGGGTTTTCATGACCAGGGTTGAGCCTACCGTCAGCTTCGCCAGGTTGGCGCGCAGCTCGGCCAGCCGCACACGGAGCGGGTCGAGGAGCGGCGCGACCCGACGGTAATAGGCGGCGAGCTGCTGCTGCTCGTCGGCCGAGCGCTCCGTCGCTGGCCGGGCGAGCGCTTCTTCCAGCGCCGGCGAGAGCGGCGGTGAGTCGGCGGGAGACGGTGCCGTCGTGCTCGACAGGCGAAAACGAGCGATGACGTGCTGATGGCCGTAGGTCTGACCGAGGCGAACGCGCAAAACACCGCCGGCCGGAACTTCGATCGGCGCGGCGGCGGCGAAGACAGCGCAGTGCGGCAATTTGGCCTGCGGACCGACCGCCCAGCCGCTGCGCGGGTCGCCGTCGAGGGCGGCGGCGGCCGGCCAGGTCTCGCCGTTGCGATAGTGCGCGCCCTGCTGATAGTCCTCCGTGCCGCGCGCGAGCCGCACGGGCGCGGGTGGCCCGCAGAATCCGTCGGGCGGCGCGATGTCGACCCAGAAGTCGGACAGGACGAAATTGCCGTGCGACGTCCGGCCGACGTTTCCAGTTCCGCCGGTCAGCACGTCGAGCCGCAGGGCGGTGAGCCCGGCGAGCGGACCGGCCGACTCGCAGACGTACGTATCCGACTCGGGCAACAGTCCGGCTGCCTGCCACGAGCCGTCGGGCAGCGCCAGCAGCGCGGCCCCGCCCAGCGATTCGACCTGCGCCGCCGGCAGCGGCGCCCAGACGGGCCGGGTACGTTGATAGTCGGTCTCCCAGGCGGCCTGCGCGGCGGCGAGCTCCGGCGTCGGGGTGACGAGCGTCTTTTCGGCGTCGGAGATCTCGTGCTGCAAGCGCTCATACTCGCGGCGCTGCGACCGCAGCGATGTCGTGGTCATCGGTCCGCCGGGCGTGGCACCGAATGTGTTCACCTCGAATTCAGGCTCGTCGTTGTTGAAGAAGGCGAACAGGCGATAGTAATCGCGCTGCGTGAACGGATCGAATTTGTGATCGTGGCACTGGGCGCAGGCGATGGTCGTGCCGAGCCAGACGGTGCCGATCGTGTTGACGCGGTCGATGATCGCCTCGACGCGGAACTCCTCCGCGTCGATCCCGCCCTCTTCGTTCGTCATCGTGTTGCGCAGAAAGCCGGTCGCGATCTGGTCGTCGACCGTCGCGCCGGGCAGCAGGTCGCCGGCGATCTGCCGAATCGTGAACTGGTCGAACGGCATGTCGTCGTTCAACGCCGCGATCACCCAGTCGCGGTAGGGCCACATCGAGCGGCGGTTGTCCACCTGGTAGCCGTTGGTGTCGGCGTAGCGCGCCAGATCGAGCCAGACCCGCGCCCAACGTTCCCCATAGTGCGGCGACGACAGCAGGCGCTCGACGACTTTCTCGTAGGCATCGGGTGCGCGGTCCTGCTCGAAGGCGTCGAGCTCGGCGATCGTGGGAGGCAGGCCGATCAGGTCGAGGCTGACGCGCCGCAGCAGCGTGCTGCGGTCGGCGGGAGGCGCGGGCCGCAAGCCGGCTTCGTCAAGCCGCGCCAGGATGAAGCGGTCGATGTCGTTATGCGCCCACGCGTTATCACGCACTTCCGGTGGGGAAGCCGGCTGCGGAGTGCGATAGGCCCAGTGCCAGTGTTTGCCCCCGGCGCGATCCGGGTAGATCGCGCCCTGCTCGACCCAGCTTCGCAGGAGCGCAATTTCGGCCTCCTCCAGCGGCTCGCCCTTGGGCGGCATGCGGCGGGCCGCCTCGGGGCTGGACACGCGCTGAATCAGCGGGCTTTCGTCCGCATTCCCCGGAACAACCGCCGGAAATCCGGAGCGGCCACCGCTCACGGCGCCGGCTTCATCGTCGAGGCGCAGGCGTCCCTCGGGCGTATCGCCGGTGTGGCACGGGAAGCAGCGGCGACCGAGCAGTTGGATGGCGCGCTGCGACGTGCCGGGAGCGGGGTCGACGGGTCTGGCAGGGGGCTGGTCAGCCGGGGCGGGCATGACGGCCACCACAGCGGTACATGCAAGGGCTGCGCAAATCCGGCTGGCGCCAGCGCGTGCGACGCCGACGGGCGCGCGGTTCGGTCGTTGAGCAGCGGTGAAATGAACCACCGGCGGCATCTCCGGAACTGGACCCTTCTATCGGCCCCGGCTTCGATTCTCCAGTGTAGCGAACGAGCGTGACGTGGAGAAGCCGCCGAGCCGGCCGGCGGGTACGATAAATAGTCGCCGCTACGCCGGGCCCGGCGTGGTCCGGTGCGGCACTGGGCCAGTAGCCCAACTGGCAGAGGCACAGGTTTTAAAAACCTGGCAGTGCGGGTTCGAGTCCCGTCTGGCCCATCAAACGTAGATTTGCGAGATACCCTATGTGCGGTGCGGGGCGCCCGTCGCCGGCCGCGGCGCGGTTCGGCCGGCGGCGCGAGCTGCGCGGGCGGGCTTGCGTCCCGGGCGGGACAGGATGGAATCGGCGGCGCGGAGCGCTTGGGGCGGTTGGGGGGATTATCCGGCAGCCGGCCGGGGTGGGACGTCAGATGACGCACGCACTGCGCGATACCGCGCACGCGGCTCAGACGGCGCAGGTCGGCAAATTCGCGGGCAAGCGACGCCTGAGCGGGCGGTGCGGGTCGGCGGCGGAAAATCCGCGGCGGTGGAGGGGGCGGCGGAACGCAGATTGCAGGCCAATATTCGGTAGCCGGATCGCGCGCCGCCGGGCGCGACGCCGGCCGACGAACAGCTCGCAGCCGCACGCGAAGGGACGCCGATGACCGAGCTGACTATCTGTGGACGTGGCGGACAGGGCGGCGTGACGCTGGCCAAACTGATCGCCACGGCGGCGTTTCAGCGCGGGCAGTACAGCCAGGCGTTCGGCGTATATGCCGCGGAGCGCTCCGGCGCGCCGCTGGCGGCCTACGTGCGGATCGACGACCGCGAGATCACGAACCACAACCAGGTGCGGCAGCCGGACCACGTCATCGTGCTGGACCGGACGCTGGTCGGACCGCAGGTGCTGGCCGGGCTGAAGCCCGACGGCTGGATCATCGTCAATACGGCGGAATCGCCCGACGAGCTGTCGTCGATCTTCTCGGGCTGGCACGTGGCGACGGTGGACGCCACCGCGATCGCGGTTGCCAACAAGCTCGGCACGCGCGCGGTTCCGATCGTGAACACGACGATGCTCGGCGCCGTCGCGCGCGTGTTGACCTTCGACTGGGAGCAGATCGTCGGTGCCCTTCAGTCGGCGCGTTTCAGCGAGGCCAACCTGGCCGCCGCCCGAACTGCTTACGAGGCGGTGCGGATGGCGTTGCTACCGGGGGTTCGCGCCGCCGCGGCCTGCGCGAAATCCACGGCCGCACCGGCCAGCCTTTTTGATGAGAACGTCGGCGCGCCGCCGACCATTCGAACCGGTGCGTGGGCCACGCGCCGGCCCCACCGTGAACAGCTCACGCCGCCGTGCGTCGCCGCCTGTCCGGCGGGAAACGACGTGCGTTCCTTTGTGGCGGAACTGGGCAAGAACAACGTCGACGGCGCGCTTTGCATTCTGTTGGAGACTTCCCCGTTGCCGGGAGTTTGTGGACGGGTTTGCCCGGCGCCCTGCATGCAGCGTTGCAATCGCAACCCGTTCGACGAATCCGTTCAGGTTCGGGAGCTGGAACGGTATGCCGCGGAGCACGGTCGCAGGCCGGCGCCGACACAGCCGTGGCGCGCGTCACGAGTCGCGGTGGTGGGCTCAGGCCCTGCCGGGCTGAGCGCGACGTACCACCTGGCGCGCCTCGGTCATTGCGTCTCGCTGTACGAGTCGCGTGACGAGCTGGGCGGTCTGCTGCGGACCGGCATCCCGGCCTACCGCCTCCCGCGCGACGTGCTCGACGAGGAAATCAGTCACATCCTCCGGCACGGCGTCAAGGCACATCTGGGCTATCAAGTTGACAGAGCCACGCTGCTGGAGTTGTCGCGTCGGCACGACGCCGTATTCGTGGCGACCGGCCTGCAGGAGCTGCGCGGCCTCGACCTCGGCCCACGCGCCGACGGATTCGTCATGCAGGGCGTCGACTTTCTCGACCGCGCGCGAGGATTCGACATTGCCGTACGCGGCGAGCGGGTCGTGGTGATCGGCGGCGGCAACACGGCCGTCGACGCGGCCCGTTCGGCGCTGCGGCTCGGCGCGCATCCCGTCCGCATCTTCTATCGCCGCACGCGCGCGGAAATGCCTGCGATCGGCGAGGAGATCGACGAGGCGCTGGCGGAGGGCGTCGAGCTTCAGGAGCTCGTCGCGCCGCTCGCGCTGCGTCCCGACAACGGGGAGGCTGTTTTGACGTGTGCCCGCTTGGCACTGGGTGAACCCGACCAGACCGGTCGTCCGCGTCCGATTCCGCTGACGAGCGAGGACGCGCAGTTCGACATCCGCTGCGATCGGGTCATCCTCGCGATGGGGCAGGGAAGAGACATTTCCCTGCTACCGGAGGGCGCAGAGGTTCGTATGAACGGCGCGCTGGCCGGCTGGGCCGGCGCGCCGCTCTATTTCGGCGGCGATTTCGCCACCAACGACGGGACCGTCGCCGCGGCGCTCGGATCGGGACGTCGTGCCGCCTGGCACATTCACCTGGCGCTGACCGGAGAAGACTTGTTTCCGCCGCCGCTCCAGCCGGTCGCCAGCGCTGAGTACGTGCACTGGTCGCAGTTCGATCACAGCAGCGCGCACCATGCTCCGCACGCGCCGCCGGTCCAGCGACGCCGGAGTTTTGTCGAGGTTCGCCAGAGTCTCAGCGACGAGCCGGGGCACAATGTCGCGGCGGAAGAAGCGGCGCGCTGCCTGAGTTGCGGCGTGTGCAACCTGTGCGATCAATGCATCGAGCACTGCCCCGAGGGCGTCTTGCGGCGCGACGGCGATTGCTTCCGTTTCGACTTCGACTACTGCAAGGGCTGCGGTGTGTGCGCGTCGCAGTGTCCGCGCGGCGTGATCCACATGGCGGAGTTGTAGGCGCCGCGGGCCCGGAGGACTGATATGCCTCGCACGCTCCTGACCGGAAACCACGCCGCCGGCCGAGTCCTCGCCCTGGCCGGCGAGGCCAACCGCGCCGCTCGCGGCTGCTGCGGCGGTGCCTACCCCATCACGCCGCAGACGGAGATCATCGAGTATCTGCGCGGCGTGAATTTCACAAGAGGCCGCATCGTTCCGGTTGAAAGCGAGCACAGCGCGATGGCCGTGTGCATCGGGGCGGCGCTGGCCGGCGCGCGTGCGTTCACGGCGAGCAGCGCCAACGGCCTGTCGTACATGACCGAGAATGTTTTCGCCGCCGGCTATTACCGTCTACCGATCGTGATGATTGCCGTGAACCGCACGCTGGGCCCGCCGTGGAACATCTGGGTCGACCAGGGCGACAGCCTGGCGCTGCGCGACGCGGCCTGGCTGCAGTTCTACACCGAGGCGCATCAGGACCTGGTCGACACGATCCTGCTGGCGTTTCGCGTTGCGGAAGACGCGCGCGTGCTGCTGCCGGCGATGGTGGCGCTGGACGGATTCGTCGTCTCGCATACGCAGATGGTCGTCGATCTGCCGACGCAGGAGCAGGTCGACGCATTCCTCCCGCCGTGCCGTGTTCCGCACGCCTTGCGCGCGGATCATCCGGCGACCGTGGGCGGGCTGACGTGGCCGGCCGAGACGGCCCATCATCGGCGTGAGATTCAGGAGGCGATGGAGCGCGTGCCGGCGGTGCTGGAAGAGGCGCTTGACGCGTTCGAGCGTTGTTTCGGCCGCCGGCCAAGCGGCGCCCTGGCCGAGACGCAGACCGAGGATGCCGAGACCGTGCTGATCTCGTGCAACACGATGTCGCGCACGCTGCGCGACGTGATCCGCGCACGGCGCGAAGCCGGCGAAAAGGTCGGCATGATCAACTGCAAGCTGTTTCGCCCCTTCCCGCGCCAGGCGCTGCTCGACTCGATCGGACAGGCCACGCGCGTCGGCGTGCTGGACCGGAATCACTCGCCGGGCTCGGGCGGCGTCTTCTGGCAGGAAGTGGCGGCGACGTTTGGCGGAACGGCACAGCGCGACGGACGTGTCATTCAGGACTACATCGTGGGGCTCGGGGGCGGGGACGTGACGCCCGCCGTGCTGAACGAGGTTGTCGATGATCTACGGCGCCGCAATCACGCCGCGGCGCCGGTCTGGCGGGAGGTGGCCCTGTGAGCCGCACCGTTTCCTCTACCGGCCGCGTCACGCCTTGCGAGCATCTCGATGTGGCCGAGCCGCCTCCGGCTGTGGTAGTGCAGCCGTCTGCGGACGAGCTTCACATTCCGACCGAGCTGATTCTGCGGCCGGGAAACACGAACTGCGCTGGGTGCGGGATGTCGCTCGGCTTGCAGCTTCTGAAGCAGGCGCTCGGCGACGAAACGCCCTACATGTCGATCCCGGCCTGCTGCGGGATCGTCACCGCCGGCGCGTTTCCCACCAGCGCCTACGGCGCACCGGTCGCAGCCAGCACGTTTGCCAGCGCCGCGGCAGTGGCGTGCGGGATCAGCACCGTGCTGCGGCAGAACGGCGACGACCACCCCGTTATCTGCTGGGCCGGCGACGGCGGGACCTACGACATCGGCATGGCCACCATCTCCGCCGCCGCCGAACGCAACGACGACATCATCTACATCTGCTACGACAACGAAATCTACGGCAACACCGGCGGCCAGCGCAGCAGCGCCACGCCGCAGGGCGTCGCCACCAGCACCACGCCGCGCGGCAAGCCCGAGCGCAAGAAGGACATCATGCGCATCATGGCGGCGCACGGCATACCCTATGCTGCGACGCTTTCGGTGGCGCATCGCGACGACTTCCTGCGAAAGGTTCGTACTGCCCGCAGTCTGACCGGCTTTCGATTTCTGCTGCTGCTCTCGCCGTGCCCGACGGGCTGGAAGTCGGAACCGGATGAGAGCGTGGAACTGGTGCGGCGTGCGGTGGGCTGCGGCCTGTTTCCGCTGTTCGAGGTGTTTGACGGGATGCGCTACCGCATCAACGTTCGGCCCGGGGGTGCGACACTGGAGCAATACACGTCGTGCCAGCGGCGCTACACGTCGGCGGCGATCGACGCGGCGACGATTCGTGCGGGGATCGACGAGCAGTGGAAGTGGCTCGACGCGCAGTGCCGCGCGTTTCCGGCGTGATGACCAGTTCCAGCCGGTTTCAGGTCTCGACGCGCGGCGACACGCAGGTGCTCGACATTACGCGCACCGTCAGCGACATCGTCGCGAAGTCCGGCATACGCGACGGCATCGCGGTCGTCTTCGTGGTGGGCTCGACGGCTGCGATCACGACAACGGAGGCGGAACCCGGCTTGATGAACCGGGACTTGAAAGCTTTCTACGACCGCATCGCGCCGGACGACGCCGAGTACGCACACGAGTCGACCTGGAACGACGACAACGGCCACGCCCACGTGCGTGCCTCGTCGCTTGGTCCGTCGGTCGCGCTGCCGATCGTCGCCGGCCGACTGCCTCTGGGCACCTGGCAGCAGATCGTGCTCATCGACTTCGACACGCGTCCGCGGCAGCGTGAGCTCGTCGTTCAGATTGTGGGTGAGTGACTCGGAACGGGTTGCCGGCCGAGCCCCGACCATTCCGGCGAGCGAGGTGCGCGCCGGAATGGCGAGATTGATAGCGAGCGGACTTCGAACCCGGTTTCATCGCGCGACGCGCCCGGATGACGCCGGCAGCCTTCACCGAGACGTCAACACGTGTCGCCGCTCCGGGCCCCCTCACGGTCGGGGCTCGGCTGGAAAAAGCAATCCGAAATCCCGTGGCGTTGTGCGGCAGAAATGATGAGCGCCGACCCGCGAGGATCGGCGCTCGTTGCGTCGAGTGAGACCTGACGGTTGTCAGGTGATTGACGGAATACGCTCCGCTACGTCAGCAGCGCGACAAAGAGGTCGATGTCGAAGCCGTCGACGTTGCCGTCGCCGTTCAGATCGCCGTTGTCGATGTCGCAGCCGGGATGGTCGGCGGTGTACCCGGCCGGATCGGTCAGAGCCTGCACGAAGTGCTCGATGTCGAAGCCGTCCACCGCGCAGTCGCAGTTCATGTCGCCGGGCGGGAACGAGATGCAGAAGCTGCTGATCCAGGTGCTCCAACCGCCGGCATCCTGGAATTCGCCGATCAGCCAGAAGACCGTGTCGTTGGTCGGGTCGAGCCGCAGATCGAAGTAGTCGCCCCAGCGGCCGCTGGCGGTCGCCGTGCCGATCTTGTCCTGCGTCAGGGCGCCCATCGTGCCGGCGGCGTCGCCGACCTTGCGGCCGGTGTGGCGCACGCTGGCGAAACGGTTGGCGCTGCTGGCGGCGACGACGATACCGATGTCGTTCTTCACGTTCTTGGCCAAGGCCGGGAACCAGGTGTGGACGGCGTTGCCGCTGTCGCTGCCGGCGTCGATGTTGCCCTGCTGCGCGACCGTCACGGAGCCGCTGATCGGCCAGTTGTTGGTGTTCAACTCGTACCAGCGGGCCTGGTTCTTGCTGCTGAGGCGCACGCCATGGCCGGCGAGCAGTTTTCCGCCGCGCCAGAAGCAGTTGATGATGCGGCCGTCGAGCACGTCGATGTTACCGCCGCCGGAGTTGGGGGCGCCACCGGTCGGATAGGCGAACGAAGAGACGGCGACCGAGGTGCTGTTCAGCACGGGCGTCGTGGTGGGGTTTCGAATGGCGTGAATGGTCAGATGCGTGGTATCCGCCTCGGAGACGAAGAACGCCGCGTTGGCCGTGCCGTAGTGCGCCGTCGCCTGAACCGACGCGGCCCCGCCGTCGCGCACGTCCTTGATGCTCGCGGCGCCGCCGCTGAGCAGGGGGGTCTTGTCGAAGCAGCGGAACAGGACGCCGCCGAACCCGCCGTTGTTCAGGCCGAACAGGTTGCCGGTGACGTAGTAGGCCGTACCGTCGTAGCCGAAGCCGGGGTAGTCGACCCAATACGTGTTCGCGCCGACGGTGACGACGGCGTTCGTGCGATACTTGAACCAGGTGCCGTTCGGGTCGCCATCGTCGGAAACGGCGATGCAGATCCAGGCTTGCGTACTGCCGTAGACTTCGAGCGCGACCACGACGAAGCGACCGGTGTAGTGGTCGTAGTAGCACTTCGGATCGAACGTGAAGTTGCCCGCGCCGACCGATTCGAAGAAGCCAGGGCTGCCCGAGTTATCGAGGCGCTGCTGGAACGTCTTCACGCCGGTCGCCTTGTTGAAAAAGGCGATCTCCATGTTGACGGTTTCGACAATGTGGTCCTGACCGACCGCCAGCGTCGGATCGGGCGGGCTCCAGGGCGACTGAGAAATGCCGGGGAACAGCATGCCCGGCGTGGTGCGGACTTCGTCGGTCAGCTCGCCGGCGATCATGTCGTTGGGCGTACCGACGGGTTTGGTGCGGTCGCGCCAGTGAATGGGCAGGTGATCGCGGACGATGGTGACCGGACCGGTGTACGGATTGGGATCACGGATTTGCGGGTTGAAAATCCGCGTGTCGATAATCTCGGCCTCGGCGGTGCTCGACGCGACCGCGCCGGGCTCGGTCAGGTCGATGACCTCCGGCGCCGGCTGCTGCGCGAACGCGCTCACCGCCGCCAATGCCACAAGGCTCACCAGGAAACGTCGCATGCGTCATGCCTCCTTTTGTGTGGTGTGAATTCGTGAGCCGGGTGGGTGCAAGAAGGGGCAGGCCCGAAAACGCACCGTCGCCAGCATCCCAGATCGCCCGTTGCCGGGCACGCATGTATCCTATTATGGCCGTGTCAGTTGCGGCTTTCAACGGGAAATGCGCGGAATCCACGCGGCGAATTCTCGGTCCTGGCGAGAAGGTCTCATGAACGACTTGTTACGATTGCTGGCGGCGTGCGTGGCCGGCGGGATTATCGGGTTCGAGCGCGAGGTACACGACAAGCCGGCCGGTTTGCGGACCAACGTCATGATCTGCCTCGGCGCGGCGCTTTTCGCGATCGTCTCGATACGGTTCTCGGCGGGCGTCGACGGCGCGAGCGGCGACCCGGCGCGCATCGCCGCGCAGGTGGTGACGGGCGTCGGATTTCTGGGAGCCGGGGCGATCATCCAGGCGCGGGGGGGCGCGGTACTGGGACTGACGACGGCGGCGACGATCTGGACGGTGGCGAGTATCGGACTGGCGTTCGGGGCGGGGCGATTCGGTCTCGGAGCCGTGGCGACGGCCATCGCGTGCGGGATTCTCTTCGGACTGAGCCGCGTGGAGCAGCGGATTGCGCGGTGGCGCACGACCGACCACCTCGAAGTGCTGACGCAGGCCGCCGCGGACAGCGAACGCCTGATGGCGTACAGCCGGACGTGCGGCGTGGAGCTGCGGATGCGCTACGCGTCGAAAGTCGAAAGCGGGTACTCTTTTCACCTTCGGGTGAGCGGGCCGAAGGCGGCGATCGACGGGTTCACAGCGGGACTGATCGCGGAGCCGTACGTGATTCAGATGCGCGAGGCGTAGCCACGAAGCACAGCCGGGCGTAGAACAGCGCGCGGCGCACTCAGCAAGGGCCGGTCGGCATGGGACGCGAGATTCGGATTCTGCTGTTTGTCGAGCCGTACTGCGTTCGGTCCGGGCCGGACGATTTCCGGACACCGTTCGAGCTGTTTCGGCGGCTGGCGGCGACGCTGGGGATGAATCCGGGCGTCGAGACGGCGCTGATCTGCAGCACGGCGCAGCAGGCGCGTCCGGGTCCGCCGGTGCGGTTTCTGACGCCGGCGGCATTCGGTGTTGACGAGGCGCCGGAGCGCGACTGGCAGGAGAAGTGGGTGCGGATGCTGCGCGACGAGTCGGTCGCGGGCTGGAGCGACTTCTACCGGCAGGCGGTGCGTGAGTTTCGGCCGACGTTGGCGTATGCCTGGAACAAGAACAGCTCGTTCGTCGAAGGTTGTCGCCGCGCGGGCGCGCCGGTGATCACCTTCGAATATGGCGGGTGTCGTGCGCCGTCGGGATTTCGCATTTCGGTCGACCCGGGCGGATTCGGCCCCGAGTCGGCGCTGGCGACGACGCCCTTCGAGGCGAACGACGCCGACGCGGAGAGCGGCTGGGAGTGGGCTGGCCGGCATCTGCATCGGGACGTGGTGGAATCGTTTGTGCCGGACGGCGGGGCAGCGTCCGCGGGCCGGCTGCGGGTGTGCGTGCTGCTTCAGAAAGAGGACGACGTCAATTTCCTGCTTTGGCCGTCATTCGGGAGCATGCGTGAGTTCGTCGAGCAGACGCTCGCGTCGCTGACGGCGTGTGACGGCGTACAGGTGACGCTGCGGCCGCACCCGGCGGGGCTGGAGGACTATCGTCCGCTGGTGGCCGAGCGCTTCGCGCGCGTGCACGTGGATGACGGCTCGCGCGACTTCTATCAGTCGCTGCTGAACTACGACTGCCTGCTGACGTTGAACTCCGCGGCGGGATTCGAGGCGCTGGCCTGCGGCGTTCCGGTGCTGACGTTTTCGGCCGGCTTCTATGACTGCGGAACACGGGCGGCGAACGGAGCGGCGGACATTGCGGCGTTTGTTCAGCAGGTGCGGCGTAACGAATACTGGTCGCCACAGCGGCGAAGGCAGGCGGGCGCGTTTCTGCATCGCCTGGTTAATCACTATTCGATTCCGCAAGACATGCTGCTGGAGGCGGGATTTCACGTGGCGCTGGCGCGCGAGCTGTCGGGGCTGAGCGTGGCGGCGGCGGCGGAGTGGTTCGAGCGGCGGCCGGCGCGGCTCGCGGAGCTGGTGGCGCAGTGCGGCGTGTCGATGGGACAGGCGCAGATCAGCACGCTGAAGCACGAGAACCACCTGAAGGGGCTCACGCTTCAGCGGATCGATCGGCGCCTCGAGTCGGAGCTTGCCGCGCTGCTCGAGCAGAATCACCGCCACGGGCTGTCGTTTGGCGAGCTGAATCGCCGCGTCGAATCCATCGCGCAGTCCGTCGGCCAACTGGCACAGCAAAACCACCTGACGCGCGAATCGCTTGACGCGCTGGCCCGGCGGCTGGACGGGTTGGCGGCGGCGCTGGAGGCGCTGGGGGCCGAGAACCATGCGAAGAATCTGTCGTGGACGGACCTGACGCAGGCCAACGCGCAGCGCGACGAACGGCTGGCCGAGCTCGAGCGGCAGAACCACCTCGTGCAGCAGGCGCAGGCCGCGCAGGCCGAAGTCGCCCAGCAGCAGCGGACGCTCGAACGGCGGCTGGAGCAGCTCGACGCGGCGCTCGACGAGCTGCAACGTGGCGCGGCCGTCATGCGGAGCCGGCTGGACGAGCTGGCGATACCGTTTGTGCTGCGCTGGATGCGGCGACGGGGTGGAGCTGCGTAGTCCATGGCGAGAACATGGTGACGGAGGGACAGCGCGAGCATTGGTCAGGCAGTTGGCCCGGAGCGGTACGGGCCCAAGAACTTGGGCCCATTGAAGTGGATCATGTGGTCCGGATTGTCGGCTATCCAGACCTCGGTCTCCCAGGCGATTTGGGCAGCATACTTGCGAAACTCGGCGGTCGAAGGGAAAGCGGTTACGTAGATCGTATCGGCCGGACATTGCGCGAGCACTTGCTTCAGCTCACGCTGGCGCTTCGGTGAAATCGGACCGTGCGATGTGACGGCTTCGACAATGTAGAGCCAGTTCTTCTCGCGTTGATACAAGATGATGTCGGGGAGCTTTTGATGCTCGGATGCGACGACGCTCAATGCGGCGAGGGCGGCAGCTTCGAGTGTAATTTGCTTGTCAGCGGTGTCACCCACGTAGAGCACTTCGGCACCGGGCGCAAATCGAGGGCCGAATTCCTCGATGATGGCGACTTGAAGCTTGTTGTGCCTCCCCGGAGACAGGTAGAGAGTTCTTCCGTCGGGAAGGCGCAGCGGGACGCGGTTCGCGTCGCGGGCGCGTGAATACGCGGCCTGGAGTGAGCCGAACTGTTCAAGAAAACGAGCAAGCTGGTCGCGAAACTCACGATCATCTCCATAGGCACGTATGACGGCCGTGACGTGGTCTGTCAGCCGGTAGACAGTCTTGCCACTATTCGTCGGTCGCGAGGGATCGTCAGGGTTGCGATCGACGACGCGCGCCTGCTCGAACTGGTGGATCGTTTGGCGGCGGACAGTCTCGCGCGTATTGGGTGCGTACTGTTTTCCGTACGCCGCGCGCATGAACTCCATGATGTCCACGATTCGAAGATGTGGTTGCTCGGCACTGCCCCACGCGGTTCTCGGCCCGATTCGGGCAAGCGCCAGCAGCGTAAGGGCGGACCGCTCATTTCTCTGCGCCGCCGGAAGCCCAAGCGCAGCGAGGAATCTGATCGCCTCGTTGATTCTTCTCTTGCTCAACGCGACGTCCCCAAGAGGTCGTGAGCAATGGGGCCATCAATCCCAAGCACGGCCAGCACCAAGGATTCCACAACGTCGGGATTGAACCTGTCGGCTTCGCGGACTGCGGAGCCGATTTGACGGACGACTCCCAGGTCGGGAAACGGCATGGTACGAATCTCGGTCGCGTTTACCTGCGTATTGCCGCTCAGCATGCGGAAGTAGCGATCGAGAAGCGACGAATTGAAGAGTGCTGCTAGTCCGAGGGTCTCGGATTCGGTGAGTTCTCGCCGGGAGTGATAAACATAATTCACATGATTCTCAATCGCGATCTGGAGCGGCCAGCGCCCGTGACTTGGAAGGAAACAACTGGCTGTGAGCCGGCGGTGTTCCTCCTTCGCGCTGAAGCGCCGGAGTAGGACGTAGTTCCGCGCGGCGAGAAGGAGCTTTTCGGATCCGCCGCACGCACGAAAGGCCAAGGGCTTTCCATTCTTGCTAGCCGGCCACCGCGTCTCAAACGGGCGAATGTTGTGCGGCAGAATCAAGGGTACGGAATAGGCGTGATCGGCAGCGTGCAAAAGATACCGCTTCGCGCGAAACGTGACGACGGGGCCAGTGGAGATTTGCAATCCGTGCTCGACGAAGCGGGCTGGCCAGGATTCGACGGCGGCGATGATTCTCGCATCGGCCCTACTCCGTGGAATGCGAATCAGATGATCGCCGCACGCATCGTCGATGACGCAGGATCGGCGAAAGCGGGTTTGCCTATCCACGCCATCCAAGTCCGCCCCGTGGCTCGTGCTGACTGTGACCGTTGCAGCTGCAATCGCGCCTTTCTGGCAGAGTGTGATCACGTTCTCCTGAAGCACGTCCGACCCTTCGAAAGTGTCGCTGCGCGAGTCGAAGAGGTGGATATGTTTGAGTGTCATGCGCTCGAATAACCAACGACGAAACTCGCGGAAGTACAGGCCGCTGCAGAAGCTCCGCGGTGTGATGGCAACAAGCTCGCCTCCGGGGCGAAGCAGGGCGGCCGCCGTCGCCATGAAAAGCGCATAGATGTTGGGGTGGCCGCGAATGATGCGCTGAAACGCGCGTGCGTGTGGCGACTCGCTGGTTAACTTAAAGTAGGGTGGATTCATGAGAACCGCGTCGAACTCACTGGAACCGTCTCCGTTGCCGAACAGCAGCTTTTGCCCGAACGTCGACTGGTTGCTGAGGACAAAATCGGTCTGGTCGATGGTGTAGCTCATCTCGTGACCGGCATCGCGCAAGGCGCGGCGGCAGTACTTCATCTGCTCGTCGAGCAGTGGCACGACGGCCGCGTCGGTCTCGACGAGAACGAAGTCTGCCGACCGAGGCGCGCGGAGGCGAACGAGGCGATCGCAGAGCGCAGCCGACAGAATCCCCGTTCCAGCGCCAGCATCGAGGATTCTGATACGTCCGGACGGCGTGGAGAGAAGTCCGGCCATAAACGATGCGACGCTGCTCGGCGTGAAAAACTGGCCGAGTTTCTTACGCCGGTGAACCGAGGTTTGTGTTGCGTGTCGGCGCTGAAGCGCGACGGCGACGCCGAGCAAATCGGTCGCCGTCGGTTCCAGTTGTTGCGCCGTGTGCGTCACTGTGTCGCTTCCGCTATCGAATCGCCGCGCAGCGAGTCGCCCGGGTCTGTGGCCATACGACCAAAAAGGCTACCACGCGGGCCTGGGCACAGCAAGTCTCGTTCGGGAATTGTCAGGATCGATGCTTGCCGTCGGGCTGGAGGCAGAAGCACAGATGTGACGTGCAGAAGATCGGACTTCCGCAATACCCCGGACGCCGCCAAACTGCGCGAAATCCAGCCACCCATTCAAGGCCGACGCCGCGTGCGCAGCAGCCCCGCGCGTGGTTCGAGTGATAGATCGGCGATGCGTCCGCCGCGCAGCCGCTGCAAGCCCAGCGCCGCGATCATCGCCGCGTTGTCGGTGCAGTATTTCATCGGCGTGAGGTGCAGCTTGAGGCCCTGGGAGTCACAGGCAATCGCGAGCTCGCGGCGCAGGGCCGAGTTTGCGGCGACGCCACCGCCGACGACGACGTTCGACACAGCGCAGAGGCGCGCCGCCAGCGTCGTCTTGCGGACGAGGACGTCGACCAGCGCGACCTGGAAGCTGGCGGCGATGTCGGCCACCTGTTGAGGCGAGAGATGGGCGACAGTGCCGTACTTGCGGCCCGCGCCGTAGACGTGATAGAGGACGGCGGTCTTGAGGCCGCTGTAGGAGAAATCCAGGCTCTCCCGCCCCAGCCAGGTGCGTGGAAAGTCGATGGCCCGCGGGTCGCCGCGCTCGGCCAGCTTGTCGATGAGCGGCCCACCGGGATAGCCGAGCTCGAGGATGGCCGCGACCTTGTCGAAGGCCTCGCCCGCCGCATCGTCGATCGTCTCGCCCAGCAGGTCGATCTCCAGGAAGCTGCGCACGAGATAGAGCGAGGTGTGTCCGCCGGAGACGACCAGGGCGACAGCCGGCCAGGGTGGGTCTGGGCAGGCGAGGGCGGCGCTGGTGGCGTGCGCCTCGATGTGGTCGACGGCGACGAGCGGCAGGTCCCAAGACCACGCGAGCGTTTTGGCGGCCATGACTCCGACCATCAGTGAGCCGATCAGGCCGGGGCCGTCGGTGACGGCGATAGCGCTCAGATCGGCGGGTGCGACGTCTGCCATCGACAATGCCTCGGCGATGATCGGTTGGATGCGCTCGATGTGGGCGCGCGAAGCAATCTCCGGGACGACGCCGCCATACCTTCGATGCAGGTCGATCTGGGAGCTGACAAGATTGCAGCGGACGTCGGTTGCGCCGCTGAGGACGGCAGCGGAGGTTTCGTCACAGGAGGTTTCGATTCCGAGGATGCGGGTCGGCGGCATGGGGCGACATTGTAGGCGAGCGGCGAGTGGTCAGACGCGCGGCAGGTCAGAATGCGGCAGACAGGCTGAAGCCTGTCTCCACACAAGGAAGATCGCCTGTCTCCACACAAGGACGATAGCCTGCCTCGCGCGGCAGGTCAGAATGCGGCAGACAGGCTGAAGCCTGTCTCCACACAAGGAAGATAGCCTGCCTCGCGCGGCAGGTCAGAATGCGGCAGACAGGCCGGGCAGGTCAGAATGCGGCAGACAGGCTGAAGCCTGTCTCCACACAAGGAAGATAGCCTGTCTCCAAAAACACAAGGAAGATCGCCTGCCTCCACACAAGGAAGATAGCCTGTCTCCACACTGGGAGTCGGCAACGACAGGCTGACGACAGGCTGATAGCCTGTCTCCACACAATGATAGCCTGTCTCCACACAATGACAGCCTGTCTCCACACGATGATAGCCTGTCTCCACACGATGAGACGACGAAGCCGGCCGAGTGTCGCCACCCGGCCGGCGTCGCGTTGAACGGGAAGAGTCGAGGCTACGTAGTCGTTACGGCACGATCACCGAGTCGGTACCCGTGCGGGGCGCTTCCTTGCCAGTCGACGGGCGGTCGCCAAGCAGCGAGCCCTTCAGCGTGTAGGAGCTGTCCTGAACGGTGAAGATGTTGTCGTTGTTGACGCCGACGATCGGCTTGCGGACGAATTCGACGTGGTCGTCGACAAACAGGACGTTCTGGCCTTCGCCGTTGTGGTTGCGGCTGTTGTACGGACGCCACCGATCGTTGTCGGCCTTGAGGATTTGGTCGGCGTCGGAGCCGAGGTTGGTCGGCGGCCAAGTGATGCCGCTGGCCTTGTCGGTCCCGGTGCCTTCAAAGAACGGGCCCTTGTCGGAGCTGAGCGCCGCGCGAACGTCGAGCGACTGATTCGGACGGGCGCGCTTGCCGTACATGAGCTGGTAGCCGTAGCTCATGTTGCCGTAGCCTTTGAAGTCGAAACGGTTGATGCCCGGCTGGGCCGCCGTGTCGCCGCCGGAGCCGCCCGTGTTACGCAGATCGTCTTCCTGATCGCCCGAGCTGGGGCAGATGAACTGCTTGGGCGTCGAGCTGCCCTGAACGATCAGCAGGAAGAGGCTGCGGCTGGGCGAAGTCTTGTCCGAGTTGAAGGTCGCGGTGATGCGCTGGTTGGTGCTGATGCCCATGTTCCCGACATAGTTCACCTCGCACTTGCCGTCGGCGGTGCTGGCGGTGATCTCCTTGAAGTAATCCATCGGGAACGCTTCGGCGTTGTCGTTGCTGTAGATGTGCATGCTCTGGCCGATACCGCGCAGGTTGGCCGAGCAGACAGCGCGCTTGGCCAGCTCGCGAGCGCGTGAAAGGCTGGGCAGCAGAATGGCGATCAGCAGCGCGATGATCGCCACCACCACGAGCAGCTCAATGAGAGTGAACGCGTTTCTTTTCTTCACAATTGTCCTCCTGCGATCGGACATTTCCATGAGACTCACTGTCGGTTGCTCCCGAACCACCATCAGGAACGACGCATGATGGCATATCGACGCCGGCACTCGCCGGACGCCCACGGTGAATCGGGTAGCCGCCGCTCGACAGCCGCTGTGCAGGTCGCTCCGAACGATTTCGAAGCCGACACCCGCCGCCGCCCGCATGGAAAGCCCGGGCGGCGCGCAGACGTATCGCAATGGCGTCTGACGCCAAGGTTCTACCAGATCGAAGTGGTTACGACAGCGCGCACCGAAAGCGGAGACGATGCTGCGGAACGGGCTGTCGATCGAATGGCGGGCCGAATGAGATAGAACGACCTACGACGACGATGCGAATGACTTTGAATGAAAGCGAAGAATCAATAACGATTTATGACGCCTCGTCCTGCCGCTCGATCCATATGTCAAGGTTCAGCAAACTGCTGCTTCATCTAAATTATTTCGGCTTTGGCGGGCTGTCAATGAAAATCTGCGGAAAACTGTGCGATTATCAACCCGCATTATCGACAACCAATCTCTCAATTTCGTTCGGTCGGGTGCGGCCGACGCCCAAGTGACCGGCGGCTGCGAGGTAGGGGACGTTCAATTCGGCCTCGACTCCTGCAGTTCGGCGAAGGTCCGATATTGCGCTGTGTGCGACGGAATCGACCGCGACCGGATCGAAGCCCACGAGCAACTCGCCGAAATCGCGAAACGCGTTCGGAACGAGCTCGGCGGCGTGGGCGGCGCGAACGCGGAGCGCGTTGACGATGCATAGTCGCAGTCGCGTCGAGACCGGCTCGGCGCCGATAACCCGTGCCACGTAGGGCGAGCAACCGTTGTCGTGGTAGCGGGCGGGCCGGCGGATCGCGGCGAATGCCAGGTTCTTCATGCAGGCGGACATGCCGGCGAGATGGTGTGCCTTCAGAAAACCGACATTGATGATCGCGTCGGCTTCGAGCACGTAGTTCGCGAGTTCCTCGGTTGCGCCGTCGTCCCCGATGGGGATCGGTGAGCCCCAGCCGGACAGAACGCGGCGGAATCGCTCGCGGACGGCAGCCGGGCGCGGGCATTCGACCAAGGCGATAGCGCTCGGCGGGTAGTCGGCATGCAGCAACCCGGCGGTGATGACTTCGGCCATCGCGTCGCTGGTTTTCATCCGGTCCGCGTCGACGGAATTGAATTTGACCACGATACGGCGAGCGTCGCCGAGGATGGCGCGCCAGGCGTCGGCGGTCTGTGTGGTCTGCGTGAGGCGCTGGATGGAGATGGCGAGCATCTGCGAAAGCACGCTGGTCCGTACGTTTCCGCCGCCGAGGACGTTGGCTGAGCGGACGTTGATGGCGGTGGAACGGTTCGGGAAGCGTTGGACCCACCAGGGCTGGTACGCGGTCGGCTCGGGGTCGTCGCCGGCGAGCGTTGGGGCGACGGAGCCGAGGGACACCGCGGCGGCATAGCCGAGGAGGTCGCGACGAGTGGGGCGGGAGAGGTCGGCGGTCTGAGGAGCGTTGACGCGTTGGGAGCGCACTTCTATTCTCCGGGCCGCACGATCGGCGCGAGCCCGGTAACGTTATCGGCTGGCCGCCGAGGAGATGTTGAAGCGCGCACGAGGCTCATGGTCGGGACTACGCACAACTACGAGGGACTGCGGGCGATCGCGGAGCGGCACGGGCAGGGGCACCTTTTTCAATTCTGGCCGCAGCTTGACGAAGTGCAGCGAGCCGAGCTGCTGGCGGACGTGGCCGAGATCGACTTTGAGCTGTGCGCGTCGCTGTTGGACGAATTCGTGCGGCGTAAGCCGGTGATTCCGCTGCCGGAGAGGATCGAGGCGGCGGCGATCTTGCCGCGTCGCGGGGAGGGGCCGCGGGATGGCGAGTACGACGCAGCGCGGCGGGTGGGGGAGGAGGCGATTCGCGGCGGGCGTGTGGCGGCGTTTACGGTGGCAGGGGGGCAGGGGACGCGACTGGGATTCGAGGGTCCCAAGGGCGCGTTTCGAATCAGCCCGATTCGCGGTGCGCCGCTGTTTCAGCTATTCGCGGAGGGGCTACGGCGCGTGGGGCTGCGCTGGGGAGTGACACCGGCGTGGTACATCATGACCAGTCCGCAGAATCATGCTGAGACGCGGGCGTTTTTCGACGCGCACGCGTTTTTCGGGCTGCGGCCGGCCGATGTGATCTTCTTTCAGCAGGGGCAGATGCCGGCGTTCAGGCCGGACGGGCGGATGCTGCTTTCGGAGCGGCACCGCGTGGCGCTCTCGCCGAACGGGCATGGCGGCAGCCTGCGGGCGCTGGCGACGAGCGGGGCGCTGGCGGACATGCGGCGGCGCGGGGTGGAGCAGATCAGTTATTTTCAGGTTGATAATCCGCTGGTCGCGGTGATCGATCCGCTGTTCATCGGGCTACACGTGCGGCGTGGCTCGGAGATGAGCAGCAAGGCGGTTCGGAAGGCGGACGACCTGGAGCGGGTGGGGAACTTCTGCCTGGCGGACGGCAAGCTGAGCGTGATCGAGTACAGCGACTTGCCGGACGAGCTGGCGCGGCAGCGGAACGCGGATGGGACGCGCCGATTTGATGCGGGGAGTATCGCGATTCACATCCTCGAGCGGGGCTTCGCCGAACGTGTGACGGAGGGCCGCCTGGGCGGGCAGTTGCCGTGGCATCGGGCGGATAAGAAGGTCTCGACCGTGGATGAGCACGGGCGGCCGGTGCAGCCGGCGGCGCCGAACGGCGTGAAGCTGGAGATGTTCGTGTTCGACGCGATTCCGTTGGCGCGGAGTGCGATGGTGATGTACACGGATCGCGGAGAGGAATTCAGCCCGGTCAAGAATGCCGAGGGTGTCGATTCGGTGCACACGGCGCGGCGCGACATGATCCGTCGGGCGGCGGCGTGGCTGGAGCGCTGCGGTGCGCGGATTCCGCGGGCGGCGGACGGCGAGCCGGCGGCCGTGCTCGAGATTTCGCCGACGTTCGCGATGGATGCCGATGACCTGGCGCGGCAACTGCCGGAGCCGCCGACGATCGCGACGGGTGCACACGTGCTGATCGACGAGGGAAGGGAGTGGCCGTGCGCCGATCCAGCGGCGTCGATCTGATCGTCACGGCGGACGCGTGCCACACGATGACGGATGGCGGGCGCGGTGCGCAGGGCGTGGCGATCCGGGGCGGGACGATTGTGGCGATGGGCACGCGGCGCGGCTTGTCGCGATTGCGCGGGCGCGGCACACGTGTGATCGACCTGAGCGGCGGGGCCATTACGCCGGGGCTCGTGGATTCACACACGCATTTTTTCTACTGGGCGTTGTCGCGGGCGCTGGTGATCGACGTGAGCGCGGCGGCGTCGCGGGCGGACGCGCTGGAGCTGCTGCGGCGGGGGGCGCGGAGGCGGCGCGTGGGGGCGTGGGTTTGCGGGCGCGGGTTTGATCAGAATCGGTGGGGAGGCGGATTTCCGAGTGCCGCCGACCTGGACGCGGTGCTGGCGGATGTGCCGGCGATGATTCGCAGCCGCGACGGGCACAGCGCTTGGTTGAACAGCGCGGGCATGCGGCGCGCGGGCGTCGCGGCCGGGACGCCCGATCCGAAAGGGGGGCGTTATCTGCGTGACGCTCACGGGAGGCCGACGGGGATCGCGCAGGAGACGGCGGTCGACCTGTTGCCGAACCCGCTGGCGGAGCTGGCGGCGGCGCGGGACGCGCGGTCGCTGGGCGTGATCGACCGCGCGCTGGAGGCGGCGTATGCGGAGGCGTGGCGGCACGGCATTGTCGGCGTGCACAGCATGGACGATGCCGCGTCGTTGTGGCACCTGAAACGGCAGCGCGCGGCGGGCGCGCTCGGTGTGCGGGCTGTTCATGCGATCCCGCTGGCGAATCTGGGGCACGCCCGGGCGCTGGGACTTCGTTCGGGAGTGGGCGACGACTGGCTGCGAATCGGGGGGGTGAAGATATTTTCGGATGGCGCGTTGGGGTCGCAGACGGCGTATATGTTCGAGCCCTACCCGGAGCGGGGCGACTGCGGCGTGGCGAACATCGCGGGTGCTGAGTTGCGCGAAGCGGTTGCCGGAGCGGCGCGCGACGGCTGGGTGTCGTGGGTGCATGCGATCGGGGATCGGGCGGTGAGCGAGACGGTGGCGGCGCTGGCGGCGGCGCAGCCGTTGCCGCGCGCGGCGCGGCGCCGCGCGCGGGGCGCGACGCGCGGGGCGGATGATTCCGCGCGCGGGGCGGATGATTCCGCGTGGATGCCGCCGCGGGTCGAGCACGCGCAGTGTGCGCGGGCGGCGGACGTGCGGCGGATGGCACGCGCCGGCATCGTGGCGTCGATGCAGCCGTGTCACATCCTGGGCGACATCGCCACAGCGGACCGGCACTGGCCGGTGGCGCGGCGTGACGCGTACCCGTTTCGGCGGATGCTGCGGGCGGGTGTGACGCTGGCGATGGGCTCGGACGTGCCGATCGAGTCGATCGACCCGCGGCGGAGCCTGTTTGGCGGCGTCGCGCGAACCGACGAGGCGGGGGAGCCGAAGGGCGGGTGGTTTCCGAAAGAGCGGCTGAGCGTGATGGAGGTGCTGGAGGGATTCACCGCGGGGGCGGCGCGCTCGGTGGGGGCGTGGCCGCGGTTCGGCGTTATCTCGCCGGGCGCGGCGGCGGACCTGACGCTGTGGGAGCGCGATCCGGCGTCGGTGGCGACCGAGGAGCTGCTGACGGTGGGCATCGCCGGTTGTGTGATCGATGGCGAAGTCCGATTGTAAGGGTGCTGGTCGCGACGGCAGTGAGTGATTACCGCTGCGGCAATCGCCGCCGAACCACGACAGAATCCAGCGGCACATGTTGATCACCTCGGGCTGGATCGTCTCGCCGCCGTCGAGCTGATAGAAGTCGGTCCCGTGCCGCACGTTCACGGCGGCGTGGGTGGGTAGCGTGGGCCTCTGGCCCGCGAACGGCGTCCCCGCCCGCGAGCCGCATTTCCGGCAGGCCGTTGACGTATGGCTTGAAGTGCGCGAAGCGTCACCTGACGCGAGGATGGCTGAATTCGTGCACAGTCGCGACAATCGCTGTCGGTTCGGCCAGGCCGACCTGTCCGATAGGAGAATCTTCCATGCCCTCGTTGCTTTGCAGACGAGTGATCCGACAACTCGATGACCTCGTGGTTTTCATGGGTCTGCGCGAGGAATTGTTCTTCCGGCAGTTGATCGACCGGTGGAGTGGCCTGCCGGTGCCCGCTGGGACCGTGGAACCGCCGGCATCCTTCGATGCGTACGAACAATTGGTGCTCCAGTCCGCCCTTCTGTTGGGCGTATCGTACGCGGAGGCGTATTTCGCCGACGCCCTTCGTGAGGTGCTACGGCGGCAGCCGAGAATACTCGCTTCGCGACAGAAGCACGTGAGTTGGGAGTGCGTTGTGAAATCGGAGGACCTTTCGTCGCTCGTCGACGGACTGATCGAAAAGGAGCTCTTGGAGTTCACGCACTCGGCAATCGAGGGCATGCTTGATTATTTGGCTGACCAGCTCAAGATCGGCGTACTCTCAGGAGATGATCGGGCCGTGGCCAAGGAGGGGAGCATCGTTCGGAATCTGATTACGCACAACGGGAGCTTGGCGAACAACGAACTCGCGAACATGAATGATGCGTTCAACGCCGGTGCCGTCATTCGGCTCTCGGCTGGGCTCGTCCATCGTTACGGATTGGCGGGGCGCTCACTTATCCGACGGGTAGATGAGCAGCTTGTTGAGAAATACAACATCGCTGCGGATAGCCCCGATCCCCCGTGAATCGTCTCGCGTTCGTGCCGCGGATGGCGTAGAGCCCTACTCGCACGATGCCGCACCACACGCCGGCCAGTCAATCACCGTATCGAGCAAGTAGCGGGCAGGTCGCGCTGCGCTTGACTCACCTCACGTTGGATCGCCCCAGTCTGCAATGGCTCAATCCAAACTCCAACGTCAGCGCAGCGTAACGTCGAAGTGCGACTGGGGTTCGAACAGCCGCAGGCGCTGCTTCCAGGCCGGCGACCAGAATTCGAACATCACGCCGAGCTGCTCGAAACGCGTCAGGTCGAGGCCGGCGTCCTTGGTCTGCGGGATGGCGATCTCCAGGTGCAGTTCGTCGTCGACGCGCGACCAGCGCGCCGCACAATCGTGCGGGCTGGGCAGGATGTTGTCGCGCCAGATCGGCTTCATGCGAATGACCGTGTCGTTGTGCCGCGGTGCGATGTGCACGCTGCCGTCCGGCTGCGGCTCGAAGCGCAACTCGATGTTGTCGCCGCCGACCGTGAAGCCGTCGTTGTTGGCGTCGAGCTCCATGTAAATCTGCGGCGGGATGGGTTCGCCGACGCCGTTCTGGGCCTGCACTTTCTGCGTGAGGCCGATGAAGAGCGCCTTTTCGTTCCAGGCGAGGCGCAGCTCGCCATTGATGTCGGCGTCGCGCATTGATCTACAGAAGCCTTTCGGGCCGCCGCGTTGGATGACAAGCGAGCCGGTGCCGACCGCCTGAGCGACGCGGGGCTGATCGGCGGCGAACGCGGGCCACTCGGCGGGGCCGAGGCGGCCGTCGACGACGACGTTGGCCCGGTAGACGGACGGGTCGGTCGGATAGAGCGGGTAGCGGTCGTCGCCGTCGGGCGTGCCGTCGCCGTCGGAGTCGGGCTTGCGCGGATCGGGCTCGAAGACGGGTTCGATCTGGCGCATGTCGAAGGCTCCGGCGTAGCGCGCCAGGCCCTGCGTGCTCATCAGTTCTTCGAGATCGTCCAATCCGTCGCCGTCGGTGTCGCGCTTGGCCAGATCGCTGCCGAAGCGCTTTTCATCGAGCGGGCAGAGCGGATCGTCGTCGGGCAATCCGTCGCCGTCCGCGTCGTCGACCACGTGCAGGCGGCCGTACTTGAGCGTCCAGTAGGCCGCGTCGCTGAACTCGCGGAGCATGGCGGCCATGCCGTCGTAATGCGCCGCGTAGTCGGTGGGCAGGTAGTTCCAGTGAAAATGATTGAAGTGGAACGCCTGGCCGCTGTACTCGTAGTTGATGCCCATCTGGTGGCCGTATTCGTGCACGAAGAGCCAGCACGTGTCGCCGCCGGCATTGATGGTGGTGATACCGCTGCCGTCATGCACCGAGCCCCAGGTGTTACCGCCGCTGCCGCTCAGAAGCCACTTCTTCTGATGCTCGTCCCAATGCCGATAGCCGTAGATGGCGACGAGGCCGGCGGTGTCGGCGTGCTTGACGCCGTGCCGCGCGAGGATCTCATCGATGCGGCGATGGTCGGCGTTATTCCAGTAACCCCAGTTGGGCACCGGCGCCTGTTCGAAGCGTTCGTCGTCGAGGACGTAGGTGAATCGCAGATTGAAACGGGCGCGGGAATTGATCCAGTAGAAGCGGCGGGCCAGCTCGAGCCGCTGCTTGACGCCCTCGATCTCCTCGGGCGACATCGGGCCGGGGTCGGGTGGCTCGGGTTTCAAGGCCGGGCTATCCGGCTTTGTCAGCAGATTGGTGAAGAGCAGGACGAGCACCTCGGCGTCGGTATATTGCGTTTTGGCGGGTGGCGGGGCGGTGGAGAAAACGAACGTCTCGGACCAGAGCGGCAGCGGATAGGCTTCGTTCGACACCAGGAAGCGCCAGGCGTAGCGCGTGCCGGGCTGCAAACCGGTCAGCTCGATGCGATGGTTGGCGCCGGGCTCGGTCTTTTGCTTGGGTTGCCACTGATCGTCCAGCGCAGCGGCCGAGAAGGTTTCACGGCCCTTCACGGGGGGCTGCTCGGGATACTCGTACCAGCCGAGGTAATGCAGGCCGTCGGGGCGCCACGGTCCGCCCGGCGGCGGCTGATCGTCCTTCGCGACCATCGGCAGGGCGGCACACTCGACCTCGGTAAAGGTTGGCTCCGGCGTGGTGTACTCGATGACGACGCGCGTCGGTTCGCAGACCGGAGTGCGGATGAGCTTGGGCCATTCGAGCGGGTTGATCTCGCCCGCCGGCAGCTCGAAGTACTTGCGCGGAACGCGGAGCACCTGTCTCTTGTCGGCGTCGGCCACGAGCACGTGTCCGTCGGGCGTCAGGGCGACGGCCCGCGGGTGCGTCAGAAATCGATAAGGGAAGAACTTCACGCCGACGCGCGGCATCTCGCTTACGTTCGGGCTGACGCGAATGAAATCGTGGTCGGTGAGCGGAAAGTCGCCCTCGGCGTAGAAAATCTGTCCGCTGCGCGGATCGACGCAGACGTCGGCGGCCTTGAAGTCGACGAAGCCGTCGCTGCCGATGGCGAACTGCTCGAACTCGGCCGTTTTCGCGGCGAAGTCCAGTTGCCAGACGGTGAACTTGCCGGAACGCTCGTTGCGCTCCGGGTTGATCACCGGGCCGTCATAGTCGGCGACGATCAGGCGGCCATTGGGCAGGAAAGCGCCGCGAACGGGGCGGTAAAGATGATCGGTCACCCGCTCTTCAATCCGTTTGTGCTGCGCCTCGCTGTCGTAGGCACGGTCCCAGGTGTACTCGGAAAACGCGAACTGAAATCGGCCGGCGGTGTCGAACACCTGCACACGGCTGTTGAGCGTGTCGAAGACCAGGACGTGCTTGCCGTCGGGCGAGAAGAGCACGCCGCAGGGGCCGTTCAGCTCGCCGTCGCCAGCGCCTGAACGCCCGATGGTCTGCATCGGCTCGCCGCTCTTTTCGAAGAGGATGACGGAGGACGTGCGACCCGCGGTGGCGACGGCGAATCGGCCATCGGCGGCGACGTCGACGGCGGTGACGCCCGCGAGAGCGATGACTCCCTCAAATGGTTTGAGGTGGCGGTCCAGTTTCACCAGGCGCCCGGCCTCGGCGTCGACCACGAGGACTGTCCCGTCGAGCGGGGAGACGGCGACGTCGAGTGGCGACGCAACCGAGTAGGGCTCGTGGCCCCACGCGTCGATTCGAAGCGGGTCAGTCGCCTGCGGCACGGCGGGGCGCGGCGCGGCGGTGGTGTCCCGTTCCTGGGGGGCCGCCGCTTCGCTCCAGGAAGCGGCGAGGATTGAGATCGCCGAGGCAATGGCCCTGGCTACGCCGCGGGAATGAACGTGCTCCAGTCCGGTCGCCATGATGCATCTCCTCTTCGACCCGAGCGTGGTTACAGCGTATCGCGCCGGGCGGCGATTGGCGAACGTGGAGCGGGCGTGTCGCGCTTCGCGGGTAGCGGTGCTTGGCGCTGCTGTCGGCGAGTCCGAATTCCGCGCTGTTTTGTAACGCGTGGCGGGGCGTCGGGACGCATCCGGACGGCGGATGGCCGGTATAATCCCGCGCGGGGCACGAATATGCCGATGGAACGGATGCCGGAGGCGAGCAAACGCGTACGACCCGCCGCCGCGGCAATCCCGAGAAACCGATGTCGCGAATCGTACCACTGATGGTCCTGGCCGGGCTGGTGATCGCCCTGGGCGCGCTGCTGCATCGTCAGCAGGAGGCGCTGGTGTCCGGCCGTGTGATCGCCGATCAGGTGACGCCGACGGGCCGGCTGCGTCCGATCGCCGAGGTCGTCAGCGCCGTCAAGGCGATGGACCTCGTGACGACGCGGATTCAGACAAGGGTGCACAAGTCGATCGAGAGCGACGTCTGGCGCGGCCGGACCTATGCGGACGTCGCCGCGCCGGTGACGTATCTGTATGGCGTCGATCTCGCGAACTTGCGGGCGGAGGACGTGCAATTCGGTCCGTTGACGCGGACGTACGTGCTGCGGGTTCCGGCGCCGCGGCGGCTGGCGGTCGAGGTCGACATGAACCAGCGGGCGGAGAACGTGTCGGTGAGCGGGCTGCGGCTGCGGTCGCGCTCAGGGGAGTATTACCTGGGGTTGTCGCGCGTCGGGCTGTATGAAGAGGCCCGACAGACCGTGCTTCCCGGCGAGACGCTGGAGCGCATCCGCGACGAAAGCGGCGAGCGCCTCCGCGAGCTGGTGCAGAACATCGTCGGGCCGGATGCCCGTGTCGAGGTCGTGTTCGACGAGGGGCTGCCATGAGGACGGCGGGCTTGCTCAAGCATGCGATCGGGCTGCCGGGGGCAATGTGGGCGGCGCGTTGGAGCCTGGCGCGGGCGACGGTGGCTGCCAGCCTGCTGCTCGTACTGGTCCACGACAACCCGGCACGTCTCGCGCGGCTCCAGCTCGCGGGCTTGCCGGACTACGACTATCTCGGCGAGGCGCGGCGGCTGGGTGAGACGGCGCGGTACGGCGAGGCCCTGGTCGTGCTCGACGCGGCCCGTGCGGCGGCCGAAGCGAACGACGATGCGGCACAATTGGCACAGATCGAGGACGCACGGGCGACGACGGTCGCGCAGCGCGACAGCTATGTGCGGCGTGCCGCGGTTTTCGGACGCGGGGCGCTCTTCGGCACCGGTCAGTCGCTGGAAGAACTTGCGGGTGCCGTGACGGCTGACTTCTTCGTCGTCGGGGACGTGCGGGACCTGGTGATCCAAGCCGGGCGGTTGGCGCTCGATGGTCGTGCTGATCCGGTGCTGGTCGCACTCTCGAGCGTCGGCATCCTTACCACGCTGCGTCCTGATCTCGACTGGGTGCCCAGCTTTCTGAAGATTGTGCGAAAGGCGGGACGACTGACCGAACGAATGTCCGAGGCGATCGTCCGCATCTGCCGGCGCGCGGCGACCGGCGGCCCGACCGGCGAGCTGGTGCGGCTGGCCGACGACGTGGGCGAACTGACGGTGCGGCTCTCTCCCGCCGGGGCGGCCCGCGTCGTGCAGCATCTTGACGATCCGGCGGAGCTGGAGCGCGTCGCCGCTTTCGTGAAGCGGCATCCGCAGGGTGCCTTTGCGCTGCACGTCACCGGCGGCGAAGGTGTGCGGCTTGTGAAACGGGCCACGGGCGCGGCCGACGACGCGCTGCTGATCGCCTCGCGGAAAGGCGAGCGTGGCGTGGCGTGGCTGCGGAGCGGGAACGCGCGGCTGCTGCGGCCGCACCCGCTGATCGGCGTGGTCCGCGGGCTCTACAAGCAGAACGTGCAGAAGGGCGTGGCGGCATTTACCGCCCGGTATCTGGACCCTTATGGCTGGGCCAGCATCCCGGCCGCCGCCGGCTGGCTGCTGTTGGAGTTGTGGGTCTTGTGGCGTCGCGTGTCGGGGCCGAGGCCGTTCGCCGCCGGGCGCTTGCCAGGGGATGACGGGGGCGTCGTCGCGGTGATGCGCGTTGGTTCGAGTAGCGAACAAGCCTGAATGCGCTCGGCAGTCGGCGATTGCCTACACGAGAACGGCGGCATGACGTATATTCCCCGGCGAACATGGATCGGCTGCTGGAAATCGTCCAGAAATATCAGTGGTTCGGGCTGCTGGCGCTCGTGGTCAGCCTGATCGCCACGCCGATTGCCGTGCGCGTTGCCTGGAAGACCGGCGTCCTCGATATTCCCGACACCAAACTCAAGCCACACGCGCGGCCGATTCCGTATCTGGGCGGGCTGGCGATTCTGGCGGGGTGGGCGGCGGCACTGGTCGTGGCGATCGTGACGGGCCAGGCGGATGCGAAGCTGCTGCTGCCGGTGCTCATCGGCGGGGTGCTGATGACGCTGATCGGCGTGGTCGATGACATCCGCAATGTGCCGGTGAAAGTGCGGCTGGCGGCGACGAGCGTGGTGATCGTGATCGTGATTCTGGCGACCCGCGCCGGCCTGGGGCTGGTTGACGCCGTCCTCGGGCCATTCGGGGTCGATCCTCCCGGAATTGTGGCGCGGCCGCTGTCGCTGCTGATCAGCCTCGTCATAGTGCTGGGGGCGTGCAACTCGACCAATCTGATCGACGGATTGGACGGATTGTGCAGCGGCGTGACGGGGATCATCTCGTTCGGGTTTTTCCTGCTGGCGGCGTATCTGGCGATGTACGACTACAGCCGGGCCGGCGACCCCGTGCGGTTGACGCTGGCGATCGCGATGCTGGGGGCGGCGCTGGGTTTCCTGCCGTGGAATTTCAACCCGGCGAAGATTTTCATGGGAGACGCCGGGAGTATCCTGCTAGGCTTCAACTGCGGGATGATCATCCTGCTGTTCGCCGAGCGCGGGCCGATCCGCTGGGTGATCGGCGCGCTGATGATGTTTGCGGTGCCGATCTTCGACACGGCGCTGGCGATGTTCCGCCGCTGGCGGAGCGGGCGGTCGATCTTCGAGGGCGACCGCAGCCACTTCTACGATCAGCTCGTTCAGCGCGGCTTTTCGGTGCGGCAGACGGTGGCGATCTGCTATCTGGCGGCGACGCTGTTCGCGGCGATCGGCACGCTCGTGATTCTGATCCGCACGTGGCACGCGGTTTTTGTCTATCTGGGTGTGTGCGCTGCGACGGCTCTGCTGGCGTGGCGCGCGGGTCTGACCGACCCGGACGCGAAGCGTGGCTTTCCCGTCGCGTCGGGTCCACAGGACGTACCAGCAGGAGGTGCTTCGTCATGAATGCACGGTTGCGAATGGAACGAGTCCTTTGCGTCACGGCGGCGCTGATGCTGGTGTCGATGCTGTCGGCCTGCGAGAAGCCGCCGGCGCCAGCGCCGCCGGCCGCACCGGCGGCCACCGGAACGCCGAAGTCGGATGTTGAGGCGATGCGGCAGTTCGCGGATCAGAAGTCCAGGCGGGGCACCGCGGCCAATCCGCAGTTGCCGCCGGGTCATCCGCCGGTCGAAGGCGGCGCGCCGCCGCCCGCGCCGCCGAACGGCCCGCAGCTTCCCGCGGGTCACCCGCCGACCAATGCGGCCGGAGCGGTGCCCGCGGCGCGCTCTGGGCAGGGCAGCCCGAGCGTGCTGAAGTTTGATCCACCCGCCGAGTGGCGTTCAGTTCCGCCGCCGAGCGCGATGCGCAAGGCGCAATACGTGCTGCCGCGCGTCGAGGGCGATGAACTCGACGGCGAGCTGATCGTGTATTACTTTGGGCCGGGCGAGGGTGGGGGTGTGCGCGACAATCTCGAACGCTGGAAGGGGATGTTTCACGGCCCCGACGGCAAACGCGTGGCGGACGACGCCGTGCGCGAAGAATCGTTTGAAGCCAATGGCCTGAAGGTGACGTGGCTCGACATTTCGGGCCAATACGCACCGGCGCCGATGGCGGGCGGGGCTGACACGACGCCGCGCGACAAGTTCCGGATGCTGGCCGCAGTGGTGGAGACGAGTGGCGGGCCGTGGTTCTTCAAGGCGATCGGGCCGCAGGCGACGCTGGAGAAGCACCGGACAGGCTTCAAAACGCTGCTGGAGTCGTCGCGCGAATAGCTCGCTGTTCGGGGCGGCTTGAAGTCTGCGCACCAGCTTAGCGCGGCGAGTGCATCGTCCTCAGCAGGCGGCCGTAAAGCGCTTCCAGGCGCGAGACCATCTCGCGCCAGTCGAACCGTTGCTGGCAGAATTCACGTCCGGCCGCTCCCATGCGGCATCGCAAGTCGCGGTCGGCCGCGAGCGCGAGCAAGGCGGCCGCGAAGTCGTCGAGCCTGTTCAGGCGGATCAGCCGGCCGGTCAGGCCGTCGCGCACGACCTCCGGTGTGCCGTCGATGTCGAACGCGACGACCGGGACAGCCATCAGGAGCGATTGCACCGCGACACGCGGCAGGCCCTCCCACTGCGACGTATGGGCCAGAATGTCGAATCCGGCCAGCAGTCGTGGCACGTTGGCGGGCGGAACCAGGCCGGTCATCCGCGTGCATTGCGCGAGGCCCAGACGCCGCAATTCGTCCTCATACACGCCGCGCTGCGCTCCGTCGCCGACCCAGACGAAGCGTAAGCGCGGATTCTGCACTGCCGCGCGCGCCATGACAGGCAGCAATTGCTCGTAGCCTTTCCTGCGGAACAGCCGCGCGACGGTGCCCACGACGATCTCGTCCTCGCCGACACCCCAAGCGGCGCGGACCTGGCGGCGGTCGTGTGCGGAAGGGTCGAACTGTTCGGTCTCCATTCCTGAGTAGATGGTCTCCATTCGATCGGGCGGACAGATCCGCGCGGCGACGCTCTGCGCGATGAGGGCATCGGCGACCGTGACGATCCGGTGTGTGAACCGCGCGCAATGCCGCTCGAGCCTGGCGTACGCGGTGCGGACTGGCCAGGGCTGCGTGCGGTTGAAGCTCATGCCGTGGACGGTGTGGACGATCACGGGCGTTGCGGCGTCGCGGGCGGCGAGTCGGCCGAGGATTCCGGCCTTGCTGCTGTGCGTATGCACGAGGTCGGGCTGAAGCGTGCGAAACAGGGCGCGGAGCTCGCGCCAGGCGCGCAGTTCGCGCCAGGGCCGCACGGCCCGCACGAGATCGGGGACTTCGACGTACCGATAGCCCGCGGCTCGAACGCGATCAAGCAGGCTGCCCTCGGGGCCTGCGGTCGGGCCGCTGACGAGCGTCACGTCGTGGCCGCGCTGCTGGAGCCCCTCGCAGCTCAGAATCGTGTTTTCCTGGGCACCGCCGACGATCAGGCGTGTGATGACGTGGCAGACGCGCATGCGGAGATTATGGCGGGCGGGGCGCGAAACGGGGACAGGTGCGTTCGGGATTTGAGCGTGAGCGGCGTGAAACCCGAGGGAGGTCTCACGCCGCCCAATTCGCCGCCGGGATCGCCCGGCACGTTGAGCCCGACTTTGGATGAGCATGCGTCGTCATTCCGACGCGGTACCACGGGCCGATACGCACAGACGGCGCGAGCCACCGCTCCGACCGAACGGTCGAGCCGGGGATTCGCGGTGTACGGACGCAGTGCGTTGGCACGAGGCGAAATCTCGCAGGAGATTGCGGAAAAAATGCGCAAGAATCTCGGGTGCAGGCGCCAATGCCCGTAAGCCACGTGGCAGCAATCCGTTACGACGTTGAGCAGCCGGTCACGATTCAATCAAACGCAGATTCGCTTAGGATGTGCACATGTCGAACGCCGGTCCGACGACAACCAGTTCGTTTCTGTTGGCCGCACTGCGCGGGTCGGACGGCGACGCCTGGCGGGAGGTCGACCGCCGCTACCGCGGCATCCTGGTCGGTTTTGCGCGCCGGTTGGGCTTGCAGGACGAGGACGCGGATGACGTGGCGCAACAGACGCTGGCACAGTTTGTGCGTGATTACCAGGCAGGCCGCTACGACCGGGAGCGCGGCCGGCTGCGGGCCTGGATCATCGGCATCGCGCGGCATCGCATCGTCGACTTGCAGCGGCAGCAGGCGCGGCGGCGCGAGCGGCAGATATCGTACGACAACGTCGAGGTGCCGGACGAAGCCCGTCTCACGGCGTTCTGGGAGGAGGAGCAGCGGCGCGAGGTGTTTGAGAACGCGCTGCGACTGCTGCGCGAGCAGACGCGGACCACGCCCATGACGCTGCACATCTTTGAGCAGGTGGCGCTGCTCGGTGCGGATCCGCAAGCCGTCGCCGAGCTGAGTCAGACGAACGTCGCCGAGGTGTACCGGATCAAGAACCGCATCACCAAGCGACTGCGCGAGATCGTCGATGAACTCAACGCCGCCTACGCCGAAGACGACTGACGCATTCGATCGAGGCGCGTCGGGCTGCCCGACGCCGCAGCGGCTGGAGGCGCACGCCGCCGATCCGTCGGCGGCGCCCGAGGTGGCGGGGCACCTGGCGGGGTGCGGCGCCTGTCAGGCGCTGCATCGCGAGATCAGCGCGAACGCGGAGTTTCTGCGCGAATTCGGCCCGTGGTGGCGGCAGCGAGACTCGACGCACGGGGTCATCCTGCCGACCGACGACGTGCCGGGCTATCGCGTCCTGGAGGAGATTTTTCGCGGCGGCCAGGGCGTCGTGTACAAGGCGATTCAGGCCGCCACCAAGCGCACCGTCGCGATCAAGATGCTGGCCGCGGGCGGATTCGCGACGCCAATGCAGCGGGCGCGGTTTGAGCGCGAGATCGAAATCGTCGGCACGCTGCGGCACCCGAACATCGTGACGATTTATGAGAGCGGGTCGCTGGCTGGTGGGCGGGTGGGGTTCACCATGGAGTACGTCGACGGGCGCCCGCTCGATGAGTGGATCGCACAGCAGCGGGCGGAAGGCCGCGATTCCGCGGCGCGCCGGCCGGCGGCGCTTCGCGGCGGAACGCTCATGACGCTGTTCCGCGCGACCTGCGACGCCGTCAGTTACGCGCATCAGCGCGGCGTGATTCACCGCGACTTGAAGCCCTCGAACATCCTGGTCGACGCACATCATCAGCCGCACATACTGGACTTCGGATTGGCCAAAGCGCTCGGTGACGCGAGCCAGCGCGAGCTGACGCGCTCCGGCGAATTCATGGGCACGATCGCCTACGCGGCGCCGGAGCAGGTGCGCGGCCAGCACGGCGACGTCGACACCCGCACCGACGTTTATGCGCTGGGCGTGATCGCCTACCAGATGCTGACGGGCCGCGCGCCCTATCCGACCGACGGCCCGCTTTCGACCGTGGTGCGCAACATCATCGAGCTGGAGCCGCCGCGGCCGTCGGTGCTGAACCCGCGCGTCGATGGCGAGCTGGACACGATCGTGCTCAAGGCGCTCAGCAAGGATCCTGAGCGGCGCTACCAGTCCGCGGCGGCGCTGCTGGTCGACGTGGATCACTACCAGGCCGGCGAACCGCTCGACGCGCGGCGCGACTCGCTGGCGTACGTGGTGCGCAAGTTCCTCCGCCGGCACAGGGTACCGGCGGTGATAGCGGCGGCGTTCGTGGTGGTGGTGACGGTGGGTTTTTTCACGACGCTGACCTTCTGGCGCCGCGCGGTGCGCGAACGCAACGAGGCGCGCGTGGCGCGCGTCGACGAACGGCGGCAGCGGCAGATCGCCGAGGCCGTGAATCAGTTTCTGCAGGAGCTGTTCGCGGGCGCCGACCCGGATAGCAGACTGGGGCAGCAGGCGACGCTGCGCGACGCGCTCGCGTTGGCGGCCGAGCGGCTCGAAGAAGGCGCGCTGCAATCGCAGCCCGACGTTCACGCAGCGCTGCGGCTCACGATCGGCGACGTATTCCGGCAACTCGGGCGGTTTGAAGAGGCCGAGGTCCATCTGCGGCGCGCGTTGGAGCTGCGGACCGCGCAGTACGGCTCCGCGCACCGGCAACTGGTCCCGGTGCTCGAGTCGCTGGCGCGGCTGGCGGCGGATCGCGGCGCGCCGCAGGCGGCGGCGGAGTCGATGCGCCGCGCCATCGAGATTTGCGGTGCGCCCACAGCCGCTGAGGACGCAGAACTGCTCGAGCGGAAAGGGCTGCTGGCAATCTTCCTGGCGCGGGCCGGCGATCACGCCGAAGCCGCCGGGCTGTTTAGCGATGCGCTGGCCGCGGCCCGACGGGGCAGGCGTGAGAGCGAAACACCGTTGGTGCGGCTCGCGTCGGATTATGGCGATTTTCTGCGTGAGCGCGGCCGGTTGCTGGAGGCCGAAGCATGGTTGCGCGAGGCGCTGGCGCTGTGCCGCGGTTCGAACACGTGTGACGAGGCCGCGCTCTGCGGCGCGCTCACCAACCTTGGAGGCGTGCTGCTGCAGTCGGGTGACGCGTTCGCGGCACGCCAGTATTTCGAGGAAGTGCTCACGATTCGGCGCGCGCACGCGCGGGCCGATCATCCGGGCATCGCCGACGCGATTAACAACCTGGTCGGCACGTACGACGCGCTCGGGGATTCGCAGGAATCCGCCGCGCTGCTGCGCGACGCGCTCGAGATCGCCCGCAGCTCGCTGGGACGCGACCATCCGCGCGTCTGCTGGTTCGCCCGCAATCTGGCAGGCCAGTTGGAAAAACTCGGCCGGCTGGGCGAGAGCGAGGGGCTGCTGCGCGAGATCGTAGCGGCCAATGAGCGTACGTACGGCGCTTCGGATCCGAAGACCGCCGAGAGCTTGCTTGCGTGCGCCGGCTTGCTGACGAGGCAGCGGCGGCTGGACGAAGCCGCCGCGATGCAGCGCCGGGCGGCGGTCATCTTCAGGGCTCACCAGCTTGCTGAGAATCTGGCAAACGCCGAGATCGCGATCTATCAAAGCGAACTCGCGGCAGGCCGCGCCTTGGCGGCCGAGTGCGTTCTGCGGCTGGGCGTCATTGACCTGCGGCGCCTGCGCGGCGACAACCATCCGTCGGTCATCGCGGCGCTCAACCGGCTGTGGATGCGTCTGAATGACGTGGGTCGGCAGGCCGAGGCGTTGGAGGGCGTGGAGTACCTATACGAGCTCTGCCAGCCGTGGCGTGAAGACCATCCCGCGTTTGTGGCCAACGCCGCCAACAACCTCGCCCTGGTGCGGCACCGGGTCGGAGATCTTCCTAGTGCCGAGCCGGCGTACCGCGCCGCCATCGCGCTGCACGAGCGGGCAGGGACGTTGAGCGGCGACGCCATTCAGCCACGTGTCAACCTGGCGATCCTCCTGACGTCGCTCGCTCGCGAGGAGGAAGCGGCGCTGATGTTCGAACGCGCGATCGGCGAGGCCGATCGGCGCTTGCCGCGGTGGGAGATGGTGCGGATCAACGCGATCTGCGGTTACCTTCGCTGTCTGGCACAGCTCGGGCGCCACGAGCTTGCGGAACAGATCGGATTGAATGAGTTTCAGCGGGCGCGTGAGGCCGCCGATGCGCCGGAATGGGTGCCGCAGCTTCTGGCGCGCAGCCTGGCCGATGTCTACGCCGAGTGGGACCGGCCGGAGGAGCGGGTCGCGTGGCGCGCGATTGCACAGGCGTGCGAGACTCTGCCGACGGACGGGCGCTGACGATCGAGCGACGCCGAGACGAGGTCGTGTGTGGATTTACGCGGCGCGGCGACGGCGGCGTGTTGGGGGAGGAGCGGGGCGGGATAGCCGGCCGCAACAACCGCTCCCGGTCGCCCGATGGGTCGTGTCTCGGTTTGCGCATGGGGGACCGGTCACCCAGACGGCTCGACCAAGGGAAGGCCGGGCGGAGACCGGTCCGCCAGACTGAGACGGAGATTGGTCCCCCAGACCGCGACACTACCGCCCGATCGCCCGATGCCGTGTGCTTGTCAAGCTCGCCGGGGAAGATAAACTACGTGTTGCGCGCGACGATGCGGCGCGCCTACCCGACGATCCGAGGAGCAAACCAGAGCGATGACCGCGCAACAGGTGGAGCTGGAAGCGTTCTTTTCCGAGACGGATTACACGCACGCCGCTTTCCATGAATGGGCCGACCGCGTCTATGCGTCGCCGCGGACCATCCAGCAGTTTCGCGAGCTGACCGACACGCAGCACGCGAAGGCGTCGACGGGCAGCACTTCGCTGGCGACGGGTCTCGGTTTGCTGCTGCTGGGCCGGCTGAGCGAGGCGATCGAGATGCTGGCTTCCGGCACCGACAACAAGATCCGCCGATATTTTGCCGGTCTGGCCAACGTTGGACTGGGGCGGTACGAGGAGGCGATCGCCGAATTCGAGCGGGCGTCGAACAAGGGATGGGACGCGCTACAGGCCGACATGCAGGCCGCCGGCGCCTGCCTGCGGGCCGGTAACCTCCCCGGCGCGCAGAAGCTGCTCGACCGGCATGCCAGGGCCGGCAAGGATCGTGCGGAGTGGCACTTCGCCTCGGGGCAGATGCTGGAGAGCGCGGGCGAGCATGACCGCGCGATCGAAGCGCTCGAACGGGCCATGGAGCTCGACCCGGACGACCCTCAGCTCATGTTCCGCGCCGCGTTTCTCTACGACCTTCACGGCCTCGATGCCCAGGCGATCGAGCTGTACGAACGGCTCAGCCTGCACCCGGCGGCATATGTCAACGCCCTGATCAATCTCGCCGTTCTTTACGAGGATCGGGCGCGCTATCCGGATGCGATGCGTTGCCTGGTGCGCGTCCTGGCGACGCACCCGAATCACCTGCGGGCGCGGCTCTTCCTGCGCGACGTGGAGAGCAGCGCGCACATGCACGTGGATGACGATCGGTCGAAGCGCATCGAGACGCAGAGCAAGCTGCTCGATACGCCCATCACCGAGTTCGAGCTCTCGGTGCGGAGCCGAAATTGCCTGAAGAAAATGAACATCGTGACGCTGGGTGATCTGCTGCGCACCGGCGAGGCCGAGCTGCTGGCCTATAAGAACTTTGGCGAGACGTCGCTGGCCGAAATTCACGCTCTTCTGGCAACGCGCGGACTGCGGCTGGGGCAGGGAGTTCCGGAGGCAGAAGTTCCGCGGCCGGCGCCGGTCGCCCCACCGGTGCATGTTCCGCCCGGCGCGGAGGGCAATCTGCGGAAGCCCGTTTCGGAGATGGAATTGTCCGTTCGCGCCCGCAAGTGCTTGCAGCGTCTGAACATCGGCACGGTCGGCGAGCTCATCCTCAAGACGGAGGCCGAGTTGCTGGCGATCCGGAACTTCGGCGTCACCTCGCTCAATGAGATCAAACTCCGCCTGGCAGACCTGGGTCTCCAGCTTGCCGGCGCAAGCCGGACGTAGCCGCTCGGCCCGATACGGCGTGTGCGCCGCGCTGCTCGCGGCCGGGATTCTGACCGGTCTGGCGGGCTGCCCATCGGCCGCGCCGCGCGAGCTGCTCGGGGCGACGGCGGCCCCGCAGATTCGCGTGCTGCTGGACACCGTGCCGCAAGGCGCGTCGCGGACGGTGGCGGTCAACGGGTCGTTCCAGGTTCTCGACCGCGCCAGGCGCGTTCTCTGGGAATCCCCTGTCGGTGTTTCCGCCGCGGCGACGCGTCGCGACGACGATTCGATCGCGTGGAGCGGCCGCGACCTCGGCACGTGGTGGGTCGAGATCGTGGCGACCGAGCAGCAATTCAGCATCGACGGCGTGCCGTACCGCGGCACGCTGCGGCTCTACGTCCGCGAGGCAGAACGGGGGGCGCGCGAGCTTGTTTTCGTCAACGCGGTCGCGCTGGAGCAGTATCTGGCGGGCGTGCTGCGCGGCGAGTTGCCGAAGCGCTTCGCCGACGCGGCCCAGGCGGCGCTGGCGATCGCGGCGCGGACCTACGCGCTCTATCAGATCGCCGTGCTGCCCTCCGACGTCGAGTATCACGTGCTTGCCGACGAGCGCTCGCAGGTTTACCGCGGGCTGCGCGGCGAGGACGCGCCAGCGCGGAAGATCGTCGCCGCGACCAGCGGCCTGGTCCTGGTCGATGCCTTCGCCTCGCCGCGACGGATTTTCGAGACGTTCTACTGCTGCACGTGTGGCGGGACGACGCAGCCTGCGCGGCTGCTGACCGGGCGGCCGGCGCCCGGGGCGCTCGAGGGGGGGATCTCGTGCAGCTATTGCGGCGCGGCGGGTTCGCCGTTTCTTACCTGGCCGGAGGTGAAGATCGCGCGCGGCGAGCTGACGCGGCGACTGGTGAACTCATTCCCCTCGCTCGAACCGTTGGGGCCGATCGCGCGAATCGACGTCGTCGAGCGGACGGCCGGCGACCGCCCGGCGCTGCTGCGGCTGGTCGGCGACAGCGGGCGCGAGCGGATGCTGCGGCCGGAGGAGCTGCGCGTCGCGCTGGGCGGGCGCATGCTCAAAAGCGCCTGGTGCGAGATCGCCCGCCGCGGTAACGAATTCGTCTTCACCGGCGGCCGAGGGTATGGCCACGGCGTCGGACTCTGCCAGTATGGAGCGCAGGGGCTGGCGCTGGCCGGCCGCAGCACGTCGCAGATCCTGAGCTTCTACTACCCAGGCTCCAGCCTCGAACGGGCGTATTAGGCGTGGACGAACGTGCGTTTCACTTCTCCATCCTCGTGCGGCAAGGCCACGCACGCCGCGGAAAGATTCTGACGCCGCACGGCTTGATCGACACGCCGGCCTTCATGCCGGTCGGCACGGCTGCGACGGTCAAGTGCCTGACGCCACGGCAGGTGGTCGAATGCGGGGCCCAGATTCTGCTGGCGAACACGTATCACCTGATGTTGCGGCCCGGTTCGCCGACGGTCGCAGCGCTGGGCGGCTTGCACCGCTTCATGGGCTGGGACCGGCCGATCCTGACCGACAGCGGCGGCTACCAGGTGTTTTCGCTGGCCGAGCTGCGGCGGATCGACGACGACGGCGTGACGTTTCGCTCGCACGTCGACGGTGCGACGATGCGGCTCGATCCCGAATCGTCGATCCGCATCCAGAACGAGCTGGGTGCCGACATCATCATGGCGTTTGACGAATGTCCTCCGCTGCCGGCGCCGCGCGAAGACCTGGAGCGCGCCGTACGCCGAACGGTCACGTGGGCGGCGCGCTGCGTCGCGTGTCACCACCACAGCCGCCAGGCGCTGTATGGCATCGTGCAGGGCGGCCTGGACGTCGCGTTGCGGCGGTCGTGCCTGCGGAGCCTGGTCGAGCTCGATTTTCCTGGATACGCGGTTGGAGGACTGTCGGTCGGCGAGGCGCCGGAGGAAATGGCGCGGTTGCTGGCCGAGTTCGTGCCTGAGATGCCGGAAGAACGCCCGCGCTACCTGATGGGCGTCGGCACGCCGGCGGACCTGGTGAGAGCCGTGGGCTCCGGAATCGACCAGTTCGACTGCGTGCTGCCGACGCGCAACGGACGCAAGGGCTACGCGTTCACCAGCACGGGCGTACTGCGCCTTCAAAACAGCCGCTTCAAGCGCGATCCTGGTCCACTCGATCCGGGCTGTGCGTGCGAATGCTGCCGCGGCTTCAGCCGCGCGTACCTGCGGCATCTGTTCATGAGCCGCGAACTGCTCGGCGGCACGCTCGTGTCGATTCACAATCTCTCGTATTATCAGGCGCTGATGAAGCGGATGCGGACGGCGATCGAGACCGGGCAGTTCGACCGCTGGAGCAGTGAGTTTCTGTCGCGGCCGGTCCGCGACGACCCTGAGGAACCGTGATGACCAACCTGTGGGCCTGCCTGGCGCAGGCCAGTCAGCCGACCAGCACGCCGGCGGGGCGCGGCCCGCTCGTTGACCTGTTCATCCCGCTGATCCTGGTAATGGGGCTTTACTTCTTCATCGTGATGCGCGGCTCGAAGCGCGACCAGCGGAAACGCGACGACATGCTCAAGAACGTCAAGCGCAACGACCGGGTGCAGACGATCGGCGGAGTGCGCGGGACGGTGGTCGAGGTTCGCGACGACGAGATCGTCGTCAAGGTGGACGAGGCCAACAACGTCAAGATCCGCTTCGCGCGCAGCGCCATCGCGCACGTGCAGGCCGATTCGCCGGCGCCCGGCAATGCGGCCGCGAAGCAATAGCCGCGCCGCCGGCGCCGCGCACGGCGCGCGATGAACCCGCTGGCGCGCTGGCTGGACCCAGCCGTCATCCAGCAGATCGAACGGCTCGACCTGCGCGCCCGGTTGATTGTCGAGGGTTTCCTGGCGGGCCTGCACCGCTCGCCTTTCCAGGGACTTTCGCTGGAATTCGCGGAGCATCGCAAATATGTCTGCGGCGACGACCCGCGCAGCATCGACTGGAACGTGTTCGCCCGCACGGACCGGCTCTTCGTCCGCAAACGCCAGGCCGAGACGCACCTGGCCTGCCACCTGCTGATCGACGCGTCCGCCAGCATGGGCCTGGTCGGCTACGCCGACGCGCTTTCGAGGCCGCCGCGCGGGCCCGTGCCGCAGCCCGCGCACATGAGCAAGCTCGACTACGCGATCCACATTGCGGCGGCGATCGGCTACCTCGTGACACACCAGCAGGACGCGATCGGTGTCGGCACCATTCGCGACGGTCTGGAGTCGCTGCTTCCGGCCCGCACGCGCCGCGCGCACCTGGCAGAACTGCTCGCCACGCTGGCCGCGCTGCGTCCGTCCGGCGTCACCGGCCTGCCCGGCGGCCTGCTTGAAGCCGGGCGGCGCATCGCGCATCGCGGACTGATCATTGTCTTGAGCGACTTGCTGAGCGACGAGGGCGCGACGCGCAACGCGCTGGTGCAGCTCCGCCAGCGCGGGCACGACGTCGTGGTCATGCACATTCTGGCCGCGGCCGAGCTGGATTTCGCGTTTGACGCGGAGATTCGGCTCGAAGACCCCGAGAGCGGCGAAGCGCTGACGGTGCGGGCCGAATCGGTCCGTGACGCGTACCTGGGCATGATCGGACGCTGGCGCGACGACCTGCGCGAGTCGCTCATGGCACAGCGGATCGACTATGTGCCGCTTGACACGGCCACGCCCTTCGACCGGGCGCTGATCGAATTCCTCGTACAGCGCGCCCGCCGCGCCTAGCCGCTACTCGGCGGCGACGATCTCGATCTTCATGCCGCCCATGGCCTTGAGAAGCTGGAGCATGGCGGGTCCGAGCGTCGACTGGTCGTCGAGCGCGGTGATCGCCAGCGCCACGTGCGTCGGATCGACTTCGGTCTGATTCAGAGCCGCGTCGACGTCGATCCAGCGGTTCGCCAGCAGCACCTGCGTCCACATGTGGAACCCGAACACGTCCTTGCGGCCCTGAAAGGCGGGTACGTAGACGATTCCCAGAACGCCGCGCGCCGGAATGTCTCGCGCCCGGCACAGGGCCGCCAGCAGCACGGCGTGCTCGGTGCAGTCTCCCTCGCGCGAGCGGGCCACGTCGCTGGCCGAGCCGAAACCGACTCCCAGGGACTTGGTTCGAATGGCGCGCGAGACGAACCGCCGGAGTGTGTCCACAGTCTGGTAGTCGCTTCGCGCGGCGCCGCCGCCGAGCGCTTCGTCGGCCAGGGCGCGGATGGCCGCGTCCGCCCCGTCGGCGTAGACCGAAGGCGCGAGTCCGCGGCGGGCCTCGGCACCGTCGCGCGTGGCGGTCGCGTCGCGCAGATCGGTCGCGGGGATGCGGCGGATCGTGAGACGGTACGAGTCGTTGCGGCGATCGACCGACTGCATTTCGGTGCGCGGGAATTCGAGCTGCTCGCCGCGGGGAAGCGTGATGTCGAGCACGAGAGTCCGCGTCCGGCCGGCGTCGATGGAGCGCCGCACGGCAATCAGCGTGTCGAGGAAAACCTCGGCCGCTCCGTTGTCGCGCTCCGCTTCCTCGCGCGTGCTCCGCAGCGTCTCGATCTTCATCCCGGCCAATTCGGTAATGCCGCGGGCGACCTGGCGCTGCCCGTCGATCCAGTCGTGCACCGTGAACTCCGCGCCGCCGGCATCGACGGTCGTGTCGACCCGGACGGTGTCGATTTCGGTGCCGTCCGGCAGCCGCGTCTTTTCCGGCCCGGCGACCCGGCAACGATGCCGCAGCGGCTTTTCAGGCCCGAACTGCGGTTCGAACGCGACGAGTTCGTACGCGGTGCCGGCCGTGAGCGGATGCCGCCGCTCCTGACACTCGATGCCCCAGCTCAGCAACATCTCCCGCGGCCAGGGGGCTTCGCCGCGCGTCTCCGAGCGTCCTTGTGCGGTGACCCACGCGACGCGGCCGTCGCGGATCGTGCCGGTCCTGCGGACGACTTCGCCGCCTGATTCCTCTTCATGCGAGTAGCTCAGCGGCGTGCCGTCGAGCGCCTCGAGGTGGCGGTCGCGCGTCGTAATGCGTACTTCGGTGCCGGCCCGGGCGATCCGCATCGTCGATGTTTCCGTGCTCTCGACCCGCTCGCCCGTCCGCGTCCGGACCCGATGTGTGTGGCCGGCCCGCTGGCCGTTAATAAGCACGATCTCCCACTGGTCGAGAAATAGACCTTGCGGCGGATCGGCACTCGTCTGCCGCGCCGGGCAGAACGGCGCCAGCAGTCCGGCCAGCAGGACCGCCGTCCACGGCCGAAGTCGGGTGCACTTCGGGCGGGAAGGGCGGGACGCGAGCCGGGGCGCTTCGTGGAATGTGTCCAGCCGAGCCACGCTCATGTCGCCCCCGGTGCCTTGACGATGTATGTAGGTGTTCCTAGCATCTTGCGAAGATCCACGGCCAGAGAGCTTATATGATCCCGTGCGAGCGCTGCAAGAAAGCGCAAGCCACGTTTCACCTGACCAACATCAAGCCGTCCACCGGCGAGAAGGTCGAGACGCACCTCTGCGAGTCGTGCGCGGTCGAGGAGGGGTTCATTCCAAAGGCCGCCACCGCGCAGGTGGAGGAATTGCTGGCCAACCTGATGGCGAGCAAGGCGGCCGGCGCCAAGCTGAGCGATCTGGTGTGCGATGAGTGCGGCATGTCGTTCCTCGAGTTCCGCCAGAACGGGCTGCTCGGCTGCCCCCAGGATTACGACGTCTTTCGCGAGTCGCTCGAACCGATGATCGAGCGGGCGCAGGATGGCGCCACGCAACACACCGGAAAGGCACCCCGGAGGCGCGGCGGGGCGGCCACCCCGGCCGCCGACCGCCGCAAGCTCAAGAAGCTTCTGGCGGAGGCAGTCGCGGCGGAAGACTACGAGCGTGCGGCGGAGCTGCGCGATCGCATACGCGAGGTTGAAGGCGAATGAGCAACCGCATGGACGAGGTTGCCCGGCAGCCGGGGGAGTGGCTTCGCGGCGTTGGGCCGCTGCACGAGATCGTGATTTCGACGCGCGTGCGGCTGGCGCGCAATCTGCGGGGGTATCCCTTTCTGACCCGCGCCGACGCCAAACAGCGGCAGCAGGTCGCCGACGATATTCAGGCCGCGATCCGGTCGGCGGCCGGATTGGCGAAATACGAATGCGTCCGGATCGACGGTCTGGACGAGCTGGACCGCATGCTGCTGGTCGAGCGCCACCTGATCAGCCGGCAGCACGCCGAGAGCGAAGGCGCGCGGCTGGTCGCGTTTCAGTCCGATGAGCAGTCCTCGCTGATGATCAACGAGGAGGATCATCTGCGGCTTCAGGTGATGCGCAGCGGCTTTCAGCTTCACGAGGCGTGGGAGCACATCAACCGGATCGACGACGCGCTCGAGGAGAAGCTCGAATTCGCCTTTCACGAGCGCTATGGCTATCTGACGGCCTGCCCCACCAACGTGGGCACGGGGATTCGCGTCTCGGTCATGCTTCACCTTCCGGCCCTGAAACTGTCGGGAGAAATTGAAAAAGTGTTCCGCGCCGCCAAGGGACTCAAGCTGGCCGTTCGCGGGCTCTTCGGCGAGGGCACCCAGGCGCTGGGCGATTTCTACCAGATCTCGAACCAGACCACGCTCGGCCGGGCCGAGAGCGAGATCATTGACGAGTTTCACGCGAAGATCATCCCGAAGATCGTCGAGTACGAGCGGCACGCGCGGGCCGCGCTGGTCCGCGAGCGCCTGCACTCGCTCGACGACAAGATCTGGCGGGCGATGGGCGTGCTGCGCAACGCCCGGCTGATGAGCTCCGACGAAGCCCTGGAGTGCCTCTCGCACCTGCGCATGGGGGTGCACATCGGGCGACTGACCAACGTCGACCTTCAGACCGTCAACGAGCTGTTCCTTCAAACTCAGCCGGCCCACTTGCAGAAACTGCACGGCTCGCGGCTCAACGGCGAGCAGCGCAGCGTCGTCCGCGCCGCGCTTATCCGCACGCGACTTGCGAATAACTGACGGCGCGACGGCGTCATCGGGCCAACGTCCGCACCTTCGATGGCTCGCGCGCATCAGTGCGGCGCCGTGTCCAGCAACGCGCGAACACGCTCAACAACGGCGTCGGGTTTGATGCCCCAGCGGCCGTCGGGAGTCGTGACCTCGCCCTGAAGCGCGGCACAGCGCGGCCCGAGCGGTCGCCATCGCCGGGCGCGCGTCGGACCAAACAAAGACACGACGGGCACTCCCAGCAGCGCGGCCACGTGCCCAGGTCCGGCGTCGTTGCACAGCAGCAGCGCAGCACGGCGAAGGGCTCCGACCAGCACTCCCGACGAGAATGACTCGATCAACCGGCCCTCCCGCCGGATGCGTTCGAGCGCCTGTGGCGGCCATCGTTCGGCCTCCACCGGCCCGATCAGGAATTCGACGCGGTGCCCGATTTCCACCAACCGGTCCGCAACGGCCGTAAACGCCGCGAGCGGCCAGCACTTCGCCGTCCCGCCGCTGCCGGGGTGGACCAGGATGGGCGGGCGCTCGGCGCTCCGCACGGATGACGGATTCGATTCCGGCTCGCGCGGCCGGGCCGGGCGGATCGCTCGGCAAGCGTACCGCTGGCGCAGGCACGACACGAAACTGGCCCCCTGCGCCGCCAGGTCGCGGCGCCATTGATCGGTGATGTGCGTCAGCGGCGGTTCGCGCGGCCGCGGGTCGAAGCTGAGCAGCCACCGCGGCGAGAGCCGCATGAGTCGTGCGTGTACCGCGTGCGTATCGTCCGCCAGCGCATTGACGACGATGCGGCCGGCGATGCGCTGCTCGAGGGCGGTCGGTGCTGGGGCGTCGTCGGTTCGATAGAGCCAGGCGACGCCGGCCGAATCGGCCGCGAGGGAAGCGATCGCCGGCCGCGCGTCGCCAAGGCCGTGCAGCGAGACGCGCGATAAGAGTGTCATCTCGCGGCCTGGTCGCGCGCCGATCTTGATCGACAGGCACATCTGGATCGCCAACGCCAGGTCGCCCAGCGCACCGCCGTGCAGCAATACCATGTCGGTCGGCGCCGCGCCGCGCGACGATGGATTCATGGCGATGACAGCGCCCGGGCGTGCGTCCGAGCACCGGCCAGAATCGATTCGAGCACGAGCAGCACAAGCAGTGCGGCGGCGACGACCTGACCTGGCTCCATCGCCGCGAAGGGTTTCTCTGCCGACATGGATGCCGCGCCGTCGTCCGACACCGTCAGCACACGGACGCCTTCGACGCCGAGTCGGGTCGAGACCTCGGCGTGATCGAGGGGGGTAAGGTCGGACTCTTCGGCCGGCCAGTTGACGGCGTAGAGCGCCGCAACCGGGTCGGCCGCAGCGGTTCGGACTTCGTAGGCGCCCGGCTCATCGGAGGGCCAGTCGCGCTCGGGAACACCGCCTGCAATGCGCACCCATTGGGGTTGTGCCGGCTCAGGCATCACGCGTGCAACGCTCACGAGGCCGTCGGCTGGAAGGCCCGGAAATGTGCGCCGGTCGGATCGTTGCACCTCAAACTCCGCCGTCCGGGCGGCGGCCCGTCGGCTGAAATCACCCAGTGTGTGCAGGACGCTCAGCAGCGGGGCGGCGCGCGAGCCAAGGTCGCTCCACGCGGGTGCCGGAGAGGTCGTCAGCAGCCACGTCGCTCCGCGGCCGCGCCGCAGACTCAGCAGCAGCGGCGCACCATTGCTCAACGTCGCCTCCGTCCCCGCCGCCGGCGCGGGCACGACCTGCCAGGCGCGCCGTATTCGACAGCGCGCCAGCTCATCGAATCCTGGATCGGCGAACGGCAGGCGGCTGGTTGCTCTCCACGAGCACGATAGCTCCGCTTCAAGCAGCTCGGGCTCGCCGCCGAAAAACTCCCGCGCCAGCGCACTCCACGCGACGTTCGGTGTGCGTTCGCCAGGCTCGGCGTCCGGCGCAGGTGGGACGATCAGCACGTGGGAGCCGAGCGCCGCTTCGGCGCGCAGCGTGGAAATGTCGTCGGCACCGAGTTGGGCCGGTTCGATCAGCACGATCAGTCCGGACTGGTCGACGCCGATGCCGGCGAGCGGCGCCGTGACACGCTCAAACTGCCAGCCGAGCGCTTCGGTGGGGATGCCGGTCGGGGCCAGAAGGTTCTCAAGGATGCGAGCGGTCAGCGTCGGTTGCTCGGGCGCGATGAGGCGCGCTCGCGGCGGCGAGCCCGTCTCGATGGCCACGTACCGCTCCTGGTCATGCATCAGGCGGTCGTTCGGCTCAACGACGAGCAAGAGCGCGTGCAGGCCGGCGGGCAGCGGTTCACAGTTCAGCGTCAAGGATTCGCGCGGCTTGGCGAAAACTCTATGCCCACTGCGTCCGATGGCGCGCTCACCCGCCTGTAGTGCGATGGACGCCCCCGACGGCACAGACGCGGTCCGCACGTCGAGTTGCAGCTCGAACGCAGCATCCGCGCGGAATCTCCCGGGATTGCCCATCATCGCGGCAAACGTATTGGCGGGCGCCGAGTCGCGCGCCACGACAACGTCGACGGCCAGCTCCGCTCGAAGCGCCGGCGGCGCCCAGCTCGCGTCAACGTCGCGCAGGGCGTGCGCGGCCAGATCGGTCAGAATCACCAGCCGGCGGCGCCCGTCGCGGCGTGCCAGAACGTCGCCCGCCCGCCGTAGGCTCGCCCCCAGGGCGTTGACGCCGCGCGGCGACGCCGACGAGAGCCGGCTGAGCGGATCGTCGCCGTCGTCGCTGCCGCTGGCTGAGGCAAGAATGAGGGTGCGCGAAAAACCCTTGGGCAGGGCCGCTCTGAGGCGCGCTGACGCTCGCCCCCGAAGCTCGTCGAATGCGCTGCGTTGCTCGAGCAGATAGGCCGTGCTGAGCGAGTCGTCGAGCAGGATGACTTCGTGCAATAGCTCGCCGGTCGAATTCGCTGACAGTCGGCACGTGGGGCCGGCCAGCGCGAGGATTGCCGCCGCCAGCGCCAGCCCGCGCAGCGCCAGCAGCGCCAGCTCGCGAAGGCGGCCGGCGCGGCGTCCAGCGCTCAGTGCCGGCCGCGCGAAACGCAACGCCGGGAAGATCACGCGCCGCGGGCGGGGGCGCAGCAGCAGATGTATCAACCACGGGATGCCCACCGCCGCGGTGCCGAGCAGCATCCCGGGGTAGAGCAGCGTCAGCATGCGTGTCTTGCTCCGTGTCGCGCTGTACTTCAGCGTTCGACGACTATACGTTATCCGCCGTCCGCTGCACTACGGGAAGCCGTTCGGAGATCGCGCGATGAGCATCGAGCCGCTCGAAACCGCGCATGGCGGTACGTATCCGCTCTGCCGGCAGATCTCAGTCTTCCTCGACAACCGCGTCGGCCAGTTGCTGCGCCTCACACGGTTGCTGGATGGAACGGAGATCCGCATCCTCGCGCTCATGGTGGAAGGGGCGATCGATTGCGCCATCGTCCGTCTGCTGGTGGATCAGGTCGACAGCGCCCGCGAGCTGCTGTCCGACTCCGGCTTTGCCGTGGTGGAATCGGAAATCCTCGTCGTCGCGCTTCCGCCCGGCAACCGCGCCATTCTGACCATCTGCCAGGCCCTGATTTCGGGCGAGGTCAACATCCACTACACCTACCCGCTCCTCGTTCACGCCGAGTCGACGCCGATGCTCGCCATCAAAGTCGACGACGCGACGTTGGCCGCCAGCGTGCTGGCCGGTCGGAAGTTCCGCGTCTTTGATCACACCGAGCTGAGTTGATGCTCCCGCCCCTCACCCCGCCGCAGCAGCGCGCTTGGCGGATGAGCGACGGCTACGAGATTCAGGGCCGCTGGTGGCCGGGGTCGGACGGGCAGCGCGTCGTCGTCATCTACCTGCACGGCATCCAGTCCCACGGCGGCTGGTATCAGCGTTCCGCGTCGCTGCTGGCTTCGACGGGGCTGCCCGTGCTCATGCCCGACCGTCGCGGCAGCGGCTTGAACCCGCCGCCGCGGGGCGACACGCCGGCCATGCAGCGTTGGCTCGACGACCTGAGCGAGCTTGCCGACGGGGTGACGGCCGCCGCGCGCTGCCAGCAGGTCGCACTGGTCGGCGTCAGTTGGGGCGGCAAGCCCGCCTGTGTCTGGGCCATGCAACATCCGCAGCGCTGCGCGAGCCTCGCCCTGATCGCGCCGGGTCTGTTTCCGCAAGTGGACATTGGTATCGTCGAGCGTCTCCGAGTCGGCTGGTCGCTGATCTCCGAGCCGGAAGCTCGGTTCGCGATCCCGCTGCAGGATCCACGACTCTTCACCTCCGACACCGCGGCGCAACGCTGGATCGAGCAGGACGCGCTGAAGCTGACACACGTTACCGGCCGGTTTCTTTACGAGTCGCGACGGCTGGATCGGTTTCTGGCGAAGGCCGACAAAAACGCGCTGCCGATGCCGATTTGGCTCGCGCTGGCCGGAGAAGATCGTATTATTCGAAATGACGGAACACGAGATTGGGTTGGAATGGTCGCGCCACAGACCCTTGTGACGGAATTCACAAAGGCGCACCACACGCTCGAATTCGACGCCGAACGAGAGCGGATTGACGCCGCGTGGCTGACGTGGGCACGCTCGCTGTCCAGCGTGCCCTCGGCGGAAAGGGCGACAATTCCCGCAACCGGAGCTTGAGGGGGCGGTAAAAGCAGGTGTATAATCAGCCGCGACGGTCGTCGTGGGCTTGCCGAAGCGCGTAAACTTCGGGATCGTGCGTTGTCGATAGGCGCAGCAGGACCGGCTCGTGCGGGAGCGGCGACGCCGGGGCAAGGAAGCACCGCTCCGCGCTGAACTGTGAGTGACAATGCTCCCGCTGCACGCCGTCGTCGCCCTGGCTCTTGTGCCGTCGCTGGCCGACTCCCCGTTGCCAAACGCCCTTGGCGCACCGATCAACTCGTCCGTCGCCCGCGTTGCCAGCACCGCGGCCGAATTCGAAGCGATGGCGCGGCGGGATCCGATGTCGCTGGCGAACCTGGCACGCGATCGTTACGACCGCGAAATCCGTGATTACTCCTGCGTGTTCGTGAAGCAGGAGCGCATCGATGGAAGACTGACTCCCGTCCAGGAAATCGAGGTGCTCTTCCGGCGTGAACCGCACAGCGTTTTGATGAAGTGGATCAAGAACGAGGACCAGTGCCGCCGAGCGCTCTACATCCGCGGACAGAACCTTGATCGCAGCGGCCAGGAGCAGGCCTGGGTCGAGCCCGCCGGTTGCATCGCGCGGCTTTTCGTCAGCAAGACGCTCGTTCCCATCCACGGCGCGCAGTCGCGCAAGGCCAGCCGCCGGACAATCGACGAATTCGGCTTCAAGTCGACGCTCGACCTGCTTTACAACTACAACAAGCTGGCCGAATCGCGCGGGCAGCTCGATTTCAGCTTCGCCGGCGCCGGCGTGGTTGACGGCCGGCCGACGTTCAAGCTGGTGCGGAACCTGCCCTACGATGGCCCGCGCAGCGGTTATCCGGACGCGCGGATGGTGCTGCACCTCGATCAGGAGTGGCTCCTGCCGGTCGCAGTCTATTCGTATGCCGATCGCGACGAGCGGCAATTGCTCGGCAGCTACCTGATGATCCGCGTCCGGCTGAACCGCAACCTCACCGACCGCGACTTCCAGTTCTAGGCCGTCGCACCGTTCCGTCCGGCCGCACGCCGCGGCCGCTTCGGCGGGCGTGGCGTTCGCGTTCGTGCTACACTTCCGCGCATGCGGAAGAATTACGTCCTCGACGCGAATGTGCTGATCCACGATCCCGACTCGATTTTTCACTTCGCCGATAACACGATCATCATCCCGGTCGGCGTCATCACCGAGATCGACCGCTTCAAGAAGGAGATGACCGACCGCGGCTACAACGCCCGCGCCGTCGTCCGCCTGCTCGACAGTCTGCGGAGCGAACGCAGCCTGTCGCAGGGAGTCTCTCTGCCGAAGGGCGGCATGCTCCGCGTTTATTGCGAGGCCGACCGCCTGCTGGCCGGTTCGAACGGTCACGCCGACATCGAGATCCTGCGCGTGGCACGGCTGATCCAGGAAGCCGAACCGGACGTGCCGGTCATCATCGTTACCAAGGACATCAACCTGCGCATCCGTGCCGACGCGGCGGGCCTGCGCGCGGAGGATTACGAATCCGATCAGGTGCCGCTGTCCGAGCTCTACAGCGGCCACTTCGAACGCGCCGTCGAGCCCGAGCTGATCCAGCATTTCCTGGCGCACGGCCGCGTCGAGCTGGAGCACAGCCCGGGTCAGTGCCCCAACGAATACTGCCTGCTGCGCAGCTCCGACGGCGGTCGCAGCAGCGCGCTGGGCCGCCTCGATGCCGACGGCCGCACGCTGCTGGCGCTCAAGCAGCCCGACGACGGCATGTGGGGCGTCCGGCCGCGGAACAAGGAGCAGTACTTCGCGATCGACGCGTTGCTCGACGACCACGTCCGACTCGTGACGCTGATGGGCAAAGCCGGCACCGGCAAGACGCTCCTGGCCATCGCCGCCGCCATGTATCTCACCATCCGCAAGAAGCGCTTCCGCGGTGTGTTGGTCGGACGTCCGATCTTCCCGATGGGGCGCGACATCGGTTATCTCCCGGGCGATGTCGGTCAGAAGCTCGACCCTTGGATGAAGCCCATCGTTGACACGATCGAGTTCCTGCTCGACAGCGCCGGCGGGATCAAGGGACACGCCGACTGTGCCGAGCTGATGCGCAGCGGCCTGATCGAGGTGCAACCGCTCACATACATTCGCGGACGCAGCATCGCCAACCGATTCGTCGTCATCGACGAGGCCCAGAATCTCACCCCGCTCGAAGTCAAGACCGTTATCACCCGCATGGGTCAGGAGGCCAAGATCGCGTTGACCGGCGATCCCTACCAGATCGACAACCCCTATATCGACGCGAACAGCAACGGATTCACCTATCTGGTCAACCGCTTCCGATCGCAAGCCGTCGCGGCGCATGTCGAACTTCGGAAGGGCGAGCGCAGCCAGTTGGCCGAATTGGCGGCCAACCTGCTGTAATCCGCCCAGTCACCGGTTTTGAACCGCGGACAGGGGACGCGTGGATTTCAGCCGCCGTGCGTCTGATATTCTCGCGTTCGGGTAGCAGCCGACTGGGCTTTTGCGGATTTGCCAGCAGTTCCGCATCGGCAGGTGGATCGGCGCCGTAACACGCTTTCGGTGCTGGGGTTTGGGTTCCTTTCTGCTGGCTATGGGCAGATTCGCATTCGAAATGGGCTTGATTTTTCTGCGGTCTTCT
>JAJVHV010000023.1 GCA_022072445.1 Phycisphaerae bacterium
GCCGGCCGCCCCGTAACCCGCCGGAATGACGCTTACCTTCGCCGATTTGTAGTGCAGACCTTTGGGCTGAAAACGGCCCTGGCGCGGGCGCCAGGGCCGTTCGCACTGGCGAACTGCGAAGGTTGGGCTAAGGCGGTCCGGTGCTCTCCGGAGGGGAAAGAAGCCGTTGTACGTCGCAGGGCTTCACAACGCCCTGTAATATGAACCTCCGACTGATTATTCCGCGGTACTACCAACAAGTCCAGCCACAGGCACGTTATTCTCGGATTCCCGCCTGCGGCACTTCAAATACTCATCGGCAGAAACTTATCGGATATTCAGAAAAATTCAAGGACCATCCGGAATTCTTTTTGACGCCGCAATCATCGCTTTAACTATTTGACAACAAAAATCTTACGTTCGATTTCATGCGAGAATCACGCCCGCGCCCTTCACTTTTTTTTCGGACTTTGGTCCCGGGAACGATAACGAAACTACTTCCCAACGCAGAATCGCGCAAAGATTCGACCCAAAACATCGTCAATCGCCACCCCCCGACCCGTCAACCCATCCAGCCCAAGTCGAATCTCGCCAGCCACCAGCTCTGGATTTCTGTCCAGGGACTCCTCACACGCTCGGCGGAGGGCAGCGGATACGGTCTCAATGTTCCAACCGCCCGGATCGGCCGAAAACGCACCGTGGGTGAGCCGAGATGCGATTTCGGACTTCAGACGCTCGACCCCGGAGTCGGCGCGGGCCGACACGAGAATCCCCGCTTCGTCGCCGCGCGTTCGGTCCGCCGTGTCGTGCAGGTCGATCTTGCTGATCACGAGCAGCCGACGATCCGGGTCGATTCGCCCCCACGCCGCCAGCTCTGCCGTGCTCCATCCGGTGCCCGCCTCGTGAACCCAGAGCACGAGATCGGCCAGGTCGGCGGCGCGCTCCGCGGCGTGGTGCGCCGCCAGCTCAAGGTCGTCGGCCGTCGCGGCGAGTCCGGCGCAATCCTGAAGGACAAACTCCACTCCGGCCACCTGAATCGCTGCCGACAGCACGTCGCGCGTCGTACCGATCGCGGGTGAGACGATGGCGCGGCCGGCGCCGAGCAGCGCGTTGAACAGCGTGCTCTTGCCGGCGTTCGGCAGGCCGGCCAGCGCGACGTGCGGTCGCAGGCTGGCTGGGTCGCGCTGCGGGCGCCCGACCAGCTCGTCGAGCTTCGCCAGGATACCCTCGAGTTCGGCGCGCAGCTCGCGCTCGCCGACGAATCGCACGTCTTCCTCGTCCGCGAAGTCGATGCCCGCCTCGACGCGCGCCAGGAGCTCCGTCAACCGCTCCGCGATCTGCGCGCGAAGCGCATCGGATGACCCCAACGCGGCCCGCGCCGCACGCCGCGCCCCCGCCGCATCGCCGGCCGCAATCAGCCCCAGAACGCCGCACACCTGCTCGCGCGAAATCCGCCCGGCCACAAAGGCACGCGCCGAGAACTCTCCCGGCAAGGCCCTTCGGGCACCCGCCGCCATGAGCGTGTCGCACAGCGCGCGCAGCAGCGGCAGCGCGCCGACCGTGTGAATCTCGATCACATCCTGACCGGTGTAACTGCGCGGCGCGACGAAACGAAACACCGTCGCCGGCGGGCAGTACCCCTCCGGCAGCCGCAAACGCGTTTCCAAAAACGTCGGCCGGCTCCGCGCGCCCGCCGCGGGAAGAGCCTCGACCACGCCCGCGGCCAGCGGCGCGGCGTCCTCGCCCGAGAGCCGCACGACCCCGAGTGCCGCCGGCTGCCACGCGCTGGAAATCGCGACGATCGTGTCCGACGCGACTGGGTAGATCATTTCGACACGCACCGTGCCGCGGACCGGCGGTGACAACCAGAAGCGCGGCGCCCGCGAAACATGAAAAAAAGGCCCCGGTCCCAGGCGGGACGGAGCCTTGCGGAATCCAGGACGACGGCGCGCCGTCTAACGCTTCGAGAACTGGAAGCGCCGCCGGGCCTTGCGCTGGCCGTACTTCTTGCGCTCGACCTCGCGGCTGTCGCGCGTCAGATAGCCCGCGCTGCGCAGCGCCGGTTCGTACTTTTCGTTGAAGCGGACCAGAGCCCGCGCGATGCCCAGCCGGATCGCTCCCGCCTGGCCCGTGTGCCCGCCGCCATACACGTTCACGTGCGCGTCCCAGCGGCCGCGCGAGCGCGTCGCTTCGAACGGGGCATCCACGTCGTTGCGATCCAGGATTTCAGTGAAGTATGCGTCGAGCGGACGCTTGTTGATCAGCACGCGGCCCGTGCCGGCTACCAGCCGCACGCGCGCCACCGACGACTTGCGCCGCCCGGTTCCCAGAAAGTGCGTTCCCGGCGGCGGCGGCGGAACGGAGGCCGCGACTTCTTCGGCGGATTGCGTCGGCTGCGCCGGCGCGGTCAGTTCACTCTGATTGGTCATGTCGGCCACTGGTCAGTTTCCCGTTTCACGTCGCCGGCTCACAGCGGCAGAGGCGCCGGCTGCTGTGCCTGGTGAGGATGCGAATCGCCATTGTAGAGTTTCAGCTTCAGCAGCATGTGCCGCGCCAGTGCGTTCTTGGGAAGCATGCGGCGGACGGCCTCGCGCAGCACGCGGTCCGGATGCCGTGCGAGCATCCGCTCCAGCGGAACGATCTTGTGGCCACCCGGATAGCCGGAGTAGCTTTGATACACCTGCTGCTGCTTCTTGTTCGTGCCCTGCACGCGGATGTCGCCCGCGTTCAACACAATGACGAAATCGCCCGTGTCGACGTGCGGCGTGTAGGTAACCTTGTGCTTGCCCATCAGCACGGTCGCGATGCGGCTGGCGAGCCGGCCCAAGACCTTGTCGCGCGCGTCGACCACGAACCATTTGCGGTCAGCCGTCTCGCGTGTCGCCAGATACGACTTGTTTGCAGTCTTCATCGTGCCATCCGAGATTGCCGGCCTGGCCTGCCAGACCGAGCCGAGCATTGTACGCAACGCTCCGGCTACGTCAAACGAGAACAAAACGTCGTCGCGCCGGCATGCGGCGACACCAACACAACTCACGCCTCCAAAGCGGGTTGCGCGCCTGAGCGGCGGCGCCGCCGTCCTACTTTTTCGAAGCGCCCGCGCCCGGAGAGGGGCTCGACGCCGGCGTGGTCGTCGGCGGCTCGCGGTAGTTCATCACCGTTCGCGTCACCACCCGCCCATCGACCAGCGTGCTGCACGACGAGGCCGACATGTAGAAGTCGATTCTCTGAATCACCGGACCAAGCTTCGACACGATTCCAAGAGCAGCCCGCATCGGCGGATTGGCGAACGGGCTGTTCGCGCCGCCCGTCAGCAGCTCCAACGCCCCGGCCATCTTCAGCGACTGCCCGAAATCCTCGCCCCAGCGCGACAGATCGGTGAAGCTCACGCTCAGCACCGGACCCGACGGCAGCACGCCCTCCGCGATAAAACGCTCGTTCTTGGCGAACGAATCCGCCTTGCCCGCCGCAACCAGGAGCGCCTGCTCGATGATCTTCGGGCTGCTGCCGACGATCAGTTGCCCGTCCGCCACGCCGAACGTCGGCTTTCCGATCGGCAGGTTTTTCAGCAGTGGATGAATGACCACGCGGAAGCCCTCGGCGCCTTCGACGACCGCATCGGCGAACTGCCCGCTCTGCTGCGAGAGCACCGGCGTCAGTTCCTCCACCATGCGGTCGAGCAATGCGCGCGCTTTCGCCTCGTCGCTGGCCGCCAGCATGAAGACCCACTCGTCAGGACTGAATGACGTCCGGCCGCGGACCGAGAACGAAATCACGCCGCCCGTCAGCCAGGAGAGCACGTCCTTCTCCAGGTCGAACTTCATCTGCTCCTGAAACGCCTTGAACATCGCGATCTTTTCGGCGCCGTCCGGAATCTCGGTGGTAATGAAACCGGTGACAAATTCGTACAGCGCCGCGAGATCGATGCCGCTGCTGACCATCACGTCTTTCGCCGCCGCCGGCACGTAGCGCAGCGGCTCCTTGATGCTGCCGTTGCCCATGAAGACCTTGTAGAGCGGCTTGTCGGCGGCGCCAGGCTTGAAGGCCACGACCTCCTGCCCGCTGGTCTTCATGCCGTGGGTGCTCGACACCGAGACGATGTAGTCCACCAGGTCGAACGCCGTGATGAGCTTGTCGGGAATCGCAGCCAGCTTCGGATCGGGCTCGCCCTGCGCGGTCGTGTGCATCCCCACCGCCCCCGACACGTAGGCGCGCAGCTGCGTCATGAGCCGCGCCATGTCGACAAACGCGACGCTGTCGTCCGCCGCCGGCAGACCCGCAAGCGCGCTCTTGAAGCGCGGCGTCGAGGCCAGGTTCGCGCCGCTGCCGCCGCCTTCGAGCAGAGCCAGCGCCTGCTCGGGCAGCGTCGTGCCGAACCCGAACAGCAGCACCTCCTTGTGCCGCGCCAGCGTCACGCCGATGGGGAACGGATTGTTCGCCAGCGCCAGCTTATGGACGATCTGCTCGCCGCTGCCCTCGCTACTGAGCGAGATCTCTTCCTTGGCCGCGTCGGCCACAGCCTTCATCATCCCGCCGAGCCCCTCGAAGTTCTTCGCGAATGTGTCGGCCTTCGGCGTGCAGAGCATGATGAACTGCGGCACCGGGAATTCGACCCGCATCGCGATCGCCTGCTCGGCACCCGCCAAGTCGCCCCACGTCACCACCGCCAGCAGGTCGTTGACGTCGCGCCAACGCTGCTCAAACTGCTGCTGGTCAGCCTCCTCCGTCAGGCTGCCTTTGATCAGCCGCTTGATGTCCCGTTCGAGGTGCGCCTCCTCCAGTGCCTTCCACACCTTCTCATATTGCTTGTCGAGGAAGGCCCGCCCGTCGTGCGTGCGCGCGTGCGTCACCATGAAGACGTCGGCCGGAATGGCGCGCGACAGCTTGAAGTCGTCGATCCCGCCAGCGGCCACCAGCGCCGGCCAGACCAGCGCCGCCATCGAAACCGCAGTCAGTCTCACGAAAGTGCGAAAATCGCGCATGGGGTCCAGCTCCTCGCGGCGGCGGTTGGGAACTGCTAATGCCGCCGGGGCGATTGTAGTCCCCCTGCTGCGGAAATACACGCATGGCGCACGCCCGCGATCACCATCCGAGCCGGGCAGTCACGGGCCCATTGGAGCGTAAGCGCCGTGCGAACGTGGCCGTGGAAACGCCATCACATGTCCCCAGCCCGGCTGGCCCGCAAAATGCCGCCTGCGCCTGCCAAGCCGCGTTGTCACGATCTCACGTTTTCACGTTCTCACGTCCCCACGCCGGCGTCCCCGTCGCGCGCATCCGCCGCCGATCGCCGCGGCGCGGCCTGATCGTCCGGCACTTCCGGCGCGATCCGCACGCCGCGCCGCCGCAGCGCCTCGCGCAGTGCGAATTCGATCTGCGCGTTGACGCTGCGGAGTTCGTCGCGGGCCCACGTTGCCAGCCCTTCCCACACGTCCCGCGGGATGCGCAGCAGAATGGCCTTGCGTTTGTCGGCCATGGCATTGCCCGCGATCAGGTGTACAGCGTTCCGGAGTTCACGACTGGCTGCGCGGCCTGCTCGCCACACAGCACCACCAGCAGGTTCGTCACCATGGCCGCCTTGCGCTCGTCGTCGAGCTGCACCGTCTTATGCTGATCCAGCCGGGCCAGAGCCAGCTCGACCATGCCCACGGCGCCTTCCACGATTCGCGTCCGCGCCGCGACGACCGCTTCGGCCTGTTGCCGCCGGAGCATCGCGCCGGCGATCTCCGGCGCGTACGCCAGGTGGCTCAGCCGCGCCTCCTCGACAACGACACCCGCCTTGCTCAAGCGCAGTTGCAGCTCGCCCTGCAGGGTCTTGGATACCTGGTCCAGGTTGCCGCGCAGCGATTGCTCGTTCGCGTCGCCGCTGTCGTAGGGATACTCGCTCGCCAGGTGGCGGATCGCCGCTTCGCTCTGGATGTGCACATAGTCCTGATAGTCATCCACGTCGAAGCACGCCTGCGCCGTGTTCTCCACCCGCCACACCACGACCGCCGCGATGTCAATCGGATTGCCGCGCTGGTCGTTGACCTTCACGGTCTCCGAGTTGAAGTTGCGCGTCCGCAGCGAGATCTTGATCTTCCGAAAGAACGGATTCGCCCAGTTGAAGCCCTCACGCCGCGCCGTGCCGTAGTAGTGCCCGAACAGCAGCAGCACCGCCGACTGATTCGGCTGAAGCGTGAAAAATCCGCAAAGCAGGACTAACAGCACCAGGGTCGCCAGCGTGGCGCCGAGAATCGGCGGCGCGGTGACCCAGCCGGACGCGTCGCGGAGTAGGACGGCGGCTCGATAGACCGTCCACACGGTGGTGGCGGCAGCCGCCAAGAGACCGACGAGCAGCAGCGGCAACATGGCCCAGCCATTGATCGGGCGACGACTGACTTCAGCGGACATCGTTGTTTCTCCTGACAGAGGTATATAAATGATATCACATAAATATCTAAATGCAAGTCGAAAGGCCGGACCGCCAGTTGGATTGACATAACATCATCTAATACAAGATGTTACAAGCATCGGTGCCAAAACGTTCATCTTCGACTGCCGAACGTCCGAAAACCCCGCACGTTCGCACATCGCCCTGACCTCGGACCATGACGCGTGATGCACGTGCTTCTCCACGCCTGCCACCGCCACGTCGAAGACGAGCCATCCGATGACGTTGTCGCGGAAGCCGTCAATCAGCACCATCAATCCGCCGGGTCGCAGAACGCGACGGAACTCGCCCAACACCTGTTGCTGATGGGGATAATGGTGAAACGAGTTGCAACACGTCAGCACGTCGACGGCGTGATCGGCCAGGGGAAGGTGTTCCGAATCGGCGCGAATGATGTGCACCCGATCGGTCAACGCGCGGCCGGTAATTTTTGCGCGCAAAGCCGCGACCATATTCGCGGAATAGTCGAGTCCGATCAATCGTTCGGCGGCCGGGTCAGCGCTGAGCAGTGTGAGCAGCGTGCCGGTTCCGCAGCCGACGTCGAGGGCCCGGTATTGCTCGGCGCCGGTCCGGCGCCGCCAGCGTTGGAGCTCTTCCTGGCAACGCCGGATGGACGGAAAGAACACAAGCTCGTTGAGGAGCGAGCGATCATAGGAGAGGGCCCATTTTTCAAAGTGTGTCCGCGCGTGGTGCTTGAACTCGTGTGCGTTGGTTGAGGTGTCGAGCATGGGGGCATTATGAGCGAACCTGGCATCTTCGGCACGAGGGGCCGGAAACCGCGCACGACAGCGCGGTGGGGTCTGAGAAAAACTGCGCGGCGGAGGCGACAGTATGGGGCGGCAATTTCCGGGGTTGCAGCGATTTGAAATGCTCATATAATGCGGGACTTGCCTTGACGAATGGCGAGACCCGTCGCCGGCGGCACGTGCCCGGCGTGAACGTGTGGAGCGTGGCATGGCTGTGAAGATCCGGCTGAAGCGCATGGGGCGGCGTCATCGTTCGTATTTCCGCGTCACGGCGGTGGACTCGCGGACGCCGCGTGACGGTCGCGTCATCGAGGAGCTCGGCATTTACGAGCCGTGCAGCAAGAAAGCGGACGCGCAGGTGCGTTTGAACGGCGAACGGATCAAGTATTGGCTGGGGGTGGGTGCGGTTCCGTCCGATACGGTTCGTGAGCTGCTGGCCAAGAACGGTATCTCGGCTTCATGAGGTCTTTCTTTCGGGCTATGCCTGAATTCAACGATGCGTATCGACGTTGTGTCACTATTCCCGGAATGCGTCGCGCCGTATCTGTCGGCCAGCATCATGGCGCGCGCCGCGGCGGCCGGCGTCGTTGAATATCACCTCCATCAGCTTCGCGACTATTCCACCGATCCGCACAAGAAAGTAGACGATCGCCCGTTTGGCGGCGGCCCCGGCATGGTGCTGATGTGTCAGCCGGTCGTCGACGCCGTCCGGGCGATCGAAGCCCAGGATGAGCGCAAGGCCCTGCGAGTGCTACTGACGCCGCAGGGCCGTTTGTTTACCCAGGCGGTCGCGCGGCAGTACGCGCGGCTGCCGCGGCTGCTGCTCATCTGCGGCCATTACGAAGGCTATGACGAGCGGATCGCCGATGTCCTTCAGCCCGACGAGCTGAGCATCGGCGACTTTGTTCTGACGGGTGGCGAGATTCCGGCGCTGGCGGTGATCGACAGCGTGGTGCGGCTTCTGCCTGGAGCGCTGGGCTGCGAAGCCTCGGCGGGGGACGAGTCGTTCGAGGGCGCGGGGCTTGAATACCCGCAATACACCCGCCCGCGCGTCTTCGAGCAGCACCCCGTTCCCGAAGTTCTGCTGAGCGGTCATCACGGCGAAGTCGCCCGCTGGCGACAGCAGGAGGCCGCGCGGCGCACCGCCGACCGCCGGCCCGACCTGACTTCGACCGAACCCAACTCCGCCGCGCGAATCGTTGACGCGCGGCGTTCGACTGAAAACCGCACCGAACTCCCCCGCGCGACGCGCGAAGTCCGCCCGCGGCGCGTCCACTCCGCCTGCGGCGCGGCAGCGCGCGGCGAAGCGACGATCACGAAACATGCGTTGAACTGAAGAAAGAGAGGCTTTCGATGAGACATCCGCTACTCGACGCCGCTGAGCAGAAATACCAGCGGTCCAACGCCCTGAGTTTCGAAATCGGCGACACCGTCGCAGTGACCATGCGCATCATCGAGGGCGACAAGGAGCGTCTCCAGGACTTCATCGGCACGGTCATCGCGCGGCGCGGGCGCGGCACGAGCGAGACGTTTATCGTCCGCCGGCTGGTGGGTAACGAGGGTGTCGAGCGCTGCTTCCCGCTGCACTCGCCGAAGGTGGCGACCGTGAAGGTGGTGCGCAGCGGAAAGGTTCGGCGCTGCAAGCTGTATTTCCTCCGCGAGCGCGTCGGCAAGGCCCGCAAGCTGCGCGAGCGCCGCATTTCCGCCGAAGCACGCAAGGCCGCGTCGGAGGCCCGCGCGGCGAAGGCAAACGCGGTCGCCGAGGCGGCCGCGGTGGTCGAGTCGTCGCGCGGCGAGGCGGCGATGGCGACCACCTGACGCCGACGAAGAGACGGAGCGACGAGGGGGCGCGGCGCGGGGCGATTCGATCCGGCGCGGTCTCACGCCGGTAGTTTTCGAACGACGATCCGTCGCACATCCCATCGTGAGCGCGACTCAGGCGTCACCCGCGCGCGAACCGGGCTGGGAGCAGCCCGGCAATGATGCCGTGATCGCTTTTTCACACCTTTGTTTTTCACGTCCCCACGCCGTCACGCCGATGATTCCGCCTCACAGAATCTCGACCGGCCGGAAACCTGCCCCCAGCACCGCCCGCGCGGAGACCTTCAACCAGCGCTCCAGAATCGCCGCGTAGACTGCCCGAAAATCAATCGCGTGCGGAACGTCGCCATCGACCAGTGCCGACAGGTTGGGCGACGGACCGATCACGCCGCCGCGCACTCCCGGTCCGGCTGCGAAGAGCGGCGCCGCGATGCCGTGATCCGTGCCCAGACTGGCGTTCTCGGCCGCTCGGCGGCCGAACTCGCTGAACGTGACCAGCAGGACGCGATCGGCGACGCCGCGCGCCTTCAGATCGGCGTAGAACGCGTGCACCGACTGCCCGATTTCCGCCATCAAGTTTGGATGGACGGTGTTCTGCCGGGCGTGGGTGTCGAATCCGCCCAGCGACGTGTAGTAAATCCGCGGTCCGAAATCGGCCGCGATCAGCCGCGCGATCTCGTGCAGCCGCCGCGCCAGCCCGAATTGCGGGTAGCTCCCCGACGCATCCGGCGGCAGTGCCTCGAGCCGCCGGGCGTTGGCACAGGCGGCGGCGGCCGTGCGGCGGACGAAATCGGCCTCGGAGCCGCTGCCGCCCGGCGGCGTGCCAGCGTGGCCGGCGTGCGATTCGCAGTTCTCATCCGGCCGATCCAGCAGCGTGAAGATCGCCCGGCGGGCGGCGCCGCCGTCGTCGGCATTCAGCCGGAACGAATCGATGGTGTGAACGCTGGGCACGTCGACGCCCTCGGCCCGCAGCGCCAGCGGCAGCGGCTCGTCGGCCAGATGCAGCGCCTGCATCGCCTTCTCGCGCTCCAGCACCCGCCCCAGCCAGCCGGTCTCGCGATGTTCGAGCGTCGGGTCGGCGCTGTGCCAGATGTCCATCGACTCGAAGTGCGAGCGGTTCGGATTCGGATATCCGACACCCTGCACCACTGACAGCCAGCCGTCGTCATAGAGCCGCCGCAACCCGTCAAGCTGCGGATGAAGCCCGACGTGGTCGTCGAGCTTCAAGGCCGTGTCGGGCTTAATCGCCAGCGTCGGACGCAGCCGGTAGTACGCGTCGTCACGGTAGGGCACGACCGTGTTGAGGCCGTCGTTTCCGCCGCTCAGTTGCAGCAGAACCAGAATGCGCTCGCGCGGGTCGGACTGGCCCAGCGCGGCCGCCGTACGGACCAGCACGCGCGGCAGCGTCAGGCCCGCGGCCAGCGACGCACCGCTCCGCAGCATGAAATCGCGTCGATTCAGCGTCACGATCATCGCTCCTCAGTGATGGGCCTGCCGGCCAACCGGCGGCTCCAGCGTCAGGCAAGCTGATAGTCCGGACTCGCCGCGATCACCGCGACCGCGGTGCGTAGCGCCGCGGCCGGCGGCTGAGCCTCGGCCTCGCGCAGTGCGGCGTGCAGTTCATCGTCCACCGCGCCATCGAGCATCGCGTCGATCGCGAAGCGCGTCGCCGCGGCGCCGTTTTCCAGCGCGGCGCGCGCCACCCACGCGTCGGCGTCGAGCCCGAATTCGCCGCGCCCGGCCGACGCGACCGTCGCCGTGTTGATCCGCACGAGCATGGTGGACGAGTTGATCCAGCGGCGGTGGCCCTCCCAGCCTTTGACGGTGGGCGGCTCGAACAGCCGCTGGCCCATCTGCGATGCGGCGCGATGCAGGGCCTGTCCGGGGGCGCGCATCTCCAGCGAGCGCGCCAGGCCAACGCAAAACTCGACCGGCGACTTGATGCGGGCGCGAAAGTGCCGCGCGTCGAAGAACGCCCGGCTGGAGAGCAGGCGCCGCAGCACCGGCGCCACGTGGAAGCCCTCGGCCCGCAGGCAATCCGCCAGCTCGTCGACCAGCGCCGCGTCGAGTTGCTCGCAGACAAACTCGCGAAGCAGCTTGCGGGCCATGAACGTCGCGCACGCGGGATGGGCCACCGACATGCGGACGACGTCGGTCCCGTCGAAGTCGCCCGTCTTGCCGAAGATGGTCTTGCTTCCGTCGTCGTGCAGGACCGGGTTGAAGCAGAACTCGCCGGCCCGCTGGTGCCAGCCGCTGAAGGCCCGCGCGGCTTCCTTGATATCGGCCTCGGAGTAGTTTCCTGGACCGAGGCTGAACAGCTCGAACAGCTCACGGGCGTAATTCTCGTTGGGCTTGCCTTTGCGGTTCGAGTCTCCGTCGAGCCACACGATCATGGCCGGATCGCGCGAGACGGCCAGCAGCAGCTCGTCGAACCGGCCCAGCGCGTGCGCCTCGAGCGTACGCAGTTGCCGCAGCATCATCGCTGGCGAGCCGACCTTCTGGTTACCGGTCGCGAAGTGATTGTGCCAGAACAGCGTCATGCGGGCGTGCAGCGGACGATGCGTGTGCAGCAGCCGCTGCATCCACCAGCCGGCCAGCTTCTCGATCCCGCCGCCACCCGCCGCGATCCGCTCGCCCAGCACGTCGAGCTCGCCGTGCCGCGGCGCGTCCTGTGCATTGGAGACGAGAATGTCCACCGTGCGCGCCAGACCCTCCTTCAACGCGTCGTCGACGTCGGCCGGCGCCGGAGCGAATCCGGCCCGGCGCAGCAGGTGCGAGGCGGTTCGGCGGTCCCACGGTCCGTCGGTGCCCGGTCGATACGCGTCAAGCAACATGACTGTTACTCCCAATCACATCATCGGCGGCGCCGAGCCGCAGAGTGTGGCACAGCCGCCCCGGCTGTGCTCCCAATCGTTTCACGCCGCGCATCTAACGTGCCAACCCGATCCGCAGGCTGAAGTTCAGTCCGTCGCTGACCGGTCCGACGCGCATCGACAACTGCCCGAGCATGCGGGCCGCCTCGAGCAGCATGCCGACGCGCGCCGTGGCCCGCTCGCGCGAGAAGTCCTGCTCCAGCATCTGATTGGCGATGAACACTTCGCGGTTCGCATCCAGCAGCCGCGACAGCTCGCCCAGGTCCACGTGCAGCGTGTCGGACGCCAGCTCGCCGGCCTTCCCCGCCGCCGCCGGCAGCTTCTCCACCGCGTCGATCAGGTTTTCGAGCATCTTCTCAGACGTGCAGATCACGAAGCGATCGCCAAACACGCTGATCGCCGGCTCGAAGTTGTAGCGAATCCCGCGCGGACCGGGGTCGGTCTTTTCCGGATACTTGCCCACCAGCATGCGCGCCCCGTGATAATCGCGCGGCGTGAGCTGGAACTGCGGCTGCATCTTCTGGCCCATGTCGACGTTGATGATGCTCATGGTCATCAGCGCCGCGTTTTCCAGCCGCGGCGCGACCTGCTGCGCGTTCTTGAGGTGCATCACCAGCGCGAACCCCGGCAATTCCGGCGTCGGCGCGGCGCCTTCGGCCAGCTTCTGCCGCGCCGCCAGGAAACGCAGCGTCGGCTTCAGCTCGGTCAGAAACTGCGAGTGAAAGTCCATCCCGCCCATCAGCGTCGTCAGCGTGTTGGCGAATTCCGTCAAACCGCGCAGGCCGTCGGCGTCGATGATCGACTCGCGCGCCTCCCAGATACCCACCCAGTCGCGGGCCAGCGCGACCTGCGACATCAGCCCCGGCAAGTCGAGCTTCGACCAGTCGCGCGACTCCTCCGAGTTCACCGCGAACGTCTTGAGCCACTCCGCACCGCCGCCCTCGCCAAACGCGCGTCCGTCGAGCACGACGCCGTCCGCTTCGGTCCGCAGCCACGCGCTGGCGTAGTCCGCGCTGCGGAACGCCTCCACCGCGCCGCCGAAGAGCAAGCCCGCCAGGCCGTTGTCCAGTTTTTTGTTGAACGCGTCGCCGGTCATGCTCTTGAATTGGCGCACGTCGGCGAAGGCCCAGAGCAGCGCCTCGCGAGGCAGGTCGCGCGCCGCGCGCGTGAAGTGCTCGTTGGTCGCCAGCTTCTTCTCGCCGCTCCGCCGCTCGCGAATCACGCCCTCGAGCAGCTTGGCGCGGTTGGCGAACACCATGTGCTCGTCGAACTCAGCCACGTAGAGATCGTCGCTGATCGAGTAGCCGCGCACGCCGTCCACCAGCCGGCTACGAGCCTCGACCGGCTCCCCGTCCACGATCGCGCCCGACATCACCAGAATGCTGTTCAGCAGCGAGCGCGTCGCCGCCGCGTCCTGCGGCGTCAGCACGATCAGGACGTCGGGCTTGTCGTGGTTGCCCTCTTTCGGCGGCGGGAGCAGCGCCAGCAACAGGTCGCGGCCGGCGACTTGCTGGACGGCGGCCCACGGGTCGAGCCCCGCGGCGCCGGCAAACATCATCAGTCCGCCCTTGGCTTTCATGTACTCGGACTGCTTCTCCAGCGACTTGTACGCGTCGCTGGCGAGAATCCGCTTGAAAAGGTCGCCGCCGCGAAAGTCGTCAACCGCCCGATAGCCGTCGCGCAGGCCGACGACGAGCAGCGCGTTGTCGGGAATGAGCTGCGCCGCGGGTGCAACGGATCGTGCCGCGGGCGGCGTGGTCTGCACGGCTGGAGCGGCGGTGGGTTTTGCGCTGGCAGCGTCCGACTGGGCGAGTGTTGCCGGCCACGGGGCCAGAGCGAGGGCCGCGACGGCCAATAACAGGGCCGCGGAGCGCGCGGCGTGTCGCATGCGATTCAGCGATAGTCTCATGTGTTCACCCTGGGTTGCTCGTTCGCAACGTGCCAGGCGGCCCCGCCGCCGCCGATGGTCGACCCGTTCGTACCGTATGTGCGTTCATCATATCGTCGCGCGATCCGGACGTTGCTGCCCGGTATTCGGCCGGGCTGGCGGAATATTCGCGGGTGTTCCCGCCGCGGCACCGTGGTGCCGGCGGGTCTGGGCCAGCGTGGGTTTGAGCTGCCTGTCGGCTGGTAAGGCCGGGCGGCACGCGCGGTCGGGATGATCGAAGTTCGTGATTCTGCATACGTGGAGTCTAACGTAGGATTTCTAGATTGTCAAGTCCGGCGGCCGGGATTTTCCGCAAGTGGCGGGCGGGTGGGAAGTTATGGCGAGTGGCGGCGGATTTGGCCGTCAGGCGCAAGCATGCTTTCCGCTCGCGGAAGCATGGCGACCCGCTGCGCGTGGCGCCATGCCACCCATGCCACGCACAGTCAGCTCTTGCCGGCGAACCGCGGCCGGCCTACGCTGCGGCTGAGAGGCCCGGGGGACCTTGGCGGGAGACATCGATGAGCCAGTCGATCCCGGCGCGCTCGAGGCACGGGAGTGATCACCATGCTGCGCGAGAGAGGCGCGGCCTGCTCCAACGGCGTCTTGTACCGTTTGTGATCGTCTTGGCTTCCAGTTGCACTGGCTTTGCTCAAGCGCGCAGCGCGCCGCCCAAGATCGACCGCCGACCGCCGCCCGCGGATTACACCAGGATGTACGGCAAGCCGACCACGCTGCCCAGCTTCGACGCCCGCTCGAACGATCCGTTTCAGATGGATCTGCGCTCGACCGATCTGTCCGGCCTCGACCTGCGTCAGGCCGGAAAGGACCTGTTGCTCGCCACGTTCGACACGCGGACGCGTTGGCCGGCGGCCGGGCGCCTGCCGGCGGATTTTGACGCCGCCCGGATCACGGAGCTGGGCAAGAATCCCGGACTCGGACTGCGGAGTCTACACGCACGCGGCGTCACCGGCCGTGGGGTGGCCATCGCGATCGTGGATCAGCCGTTGATCGTCGACCACGAGGAATTCGGCGCCCGCATCCGGCTCTACGAGGAGATCAACATCACGTCGGACACGCCGGCGCAGATGCACGGACCGGCGGTGGCATCCATCGCCGCGGGCAAGACGGTGGGCGTTGCGCCTGGGGCGGACATCTACTACATCGCGGCTTTCGTCTTCGACACGAAAGCCAAGCCGCGGTCCGACACGCGCGATTTCCGCTGGTACGCGCAGGCGATTCGCCGCATTCTCGAAGTCAACCAGCAACTGCCGCCCGGCGGCCGGATTCGCGCCATCTCGTTGAGTGCCGGCTGGAACGCGTCGGAGGCTGGCTACGACGAAATGCAACAGGCCGTGCTGGCGGCGAAGGACGCGGGGCTGCTCATCACGTCATCAAACTTCGAGCGGATTCATGGGCGGCCCATCAACGGTCTGGGCCGCGCGCCGCTGGCCGATCCTGACCGCTTCGATTCGTACACGCCCGGGATGTTCTGGGCGAAGAACCCGGACAATCCCGCGCTGCCGCACGATGCGCTGTTGATTCCGATGGATTCGCGCTCCACCGCCGCCCCTAACGGCAGGCAGGACTACGCCTTCTACCGCCAAGGGGGCTGGAGCTGGATCACGCCCTATCTCGCGGGCGTCTATGCGCTGGCGGCACAAGTGAAGCCCGAGATCACGCCCGACGAGTTCCTGATGCTGGCGTTCAAGACCGGCCGACCGTTGGACTGGCCGACCCAGACCGGCCGCGTGGTGCTCGGCGTCATCATTGACCCGCCCGTCCTGATCGAGGCCCTGCGGGCAGGGCCGTAGGCTAAGCCAGCTTGCTGGGTTTCACGGACTCAGTCCAGCCTACGCGGCATACGCGGAAAAGACGGAACCAGCAGCCGCGCTGCGGTCGCTGGCGCTGGCCGCGACCCACCGTCCACCCACACTCCTCGCCGCGCGGGCTCGACTGGATTCTGGCCAGGAGTCGGCCGATAGTCGCCATAGCTGGTGGACTGCGCGCGCTGAACTCCCGTGAGCGGCCGGTTGTGCGTGGTCAGCGACGTGGGATGTCCGTTCGCGGCACTGCGAACCGCCTCACGGCGAACGCGATTCTCGGGGTCCTTTTCGAGGAGCCAGGTCAATGCGTGTTTCAAACCGGATTGCAAACGTCCTGTCGGTGTGCGCCGCCTTCACGATCGTCGCCGCGCGCGACGCAAACGCCCAGGAGGGCTCCATTCGCGCCTGGGGCTTGCAAGTCGTCGTGCCGCAGTCCGACCTGAACCTCGTGGGCGTCGCCGCGGGCCAGTACCACAGCCTCGGATTGAAACCCGACGGCTCGATCGTGGCGTGGGGGCGGAACGACAACCACCAATGCGAAGTGCCGGAGTCCAAGATCAGCTTCGTGGCGGTCGCCGCGGGCCGAGTTCACAACGTGGGGCTGAAGTCCGACGGCTCGATCGTGGCCTGGGGAGATTGCAGCGTTTTTGGCCAATGCGACGTGCCTGAGCCTAATAGCGAGTTCGTGGCCGTCGCCGCCGGCGCGTATTACAGTCTGGGCCTGAAAGCCGACGGCTCGATCGTCGCCTGGGGGTACAACGACTTCGGCCAGTGCGACGTGCCGTCGCCCAACACGGGCTTCGTGGCGGTCGCCGCGGGCGAGTATCACAGCCTCGGGCTCAAGGCTGACGGCTCAATTGTGGCGTGGGGACACAACGTCTACGGCCAATGCAACGTGCCCGAGCCCAACACCGACTTCGTGGCCGTCGCCGCGGGTGATTTTCACAGCCTGGGCTTGAAGTCCGACGGCTCGATCGTGGCGTGGACTGCGAACGGCGCGGGGCAATGCGACGTCCCTGAGCCCAACAGCGGATTCGTGTCCGTCGCGGGGGGCTACGAACACAGCCTGGGCGTGAAATCCGACGGCTCGATCGTGGCGTGGGGAGACAACAGCGCTGGGCAATGCAACGTGCCTGCGCCCAACAGCGGCTTCGTGGCCGTCGCCGGGGGCCGATATCACAGCCTGGCGGTGAAGTTCGACGGCGAGTCGGTGGCGTGGGGGAACAACATTTATTCCCAATGCAACGTGCCCGCCCCAAACAACGGTTTCGTGGCCGTCGCCGGGGGCTTGAATCACAGCCTGGGTCTGAAACCCAATGGCTCGATCGTGGCGTGGGGGTACAATGGCGTTGGCGCATGCAACGTGCCAGCGCCCAACAGCGGCTTCGTGGCCGTCGCCGCGGGTGAGCACTTCAGCCTGGGGTTGAAAGACACCGGCTCGATTATGGCCTGGGGATTGAACGAGTACGGCCAGTGCGACGTGCCGGTGCGCAATAACGGCTTCGTGGCGGTCGCGGCGGGCCGATTTCACGCCCTGGGAGCGAAGTCCGACGGTTCGATTGTAGCGTGGGGATACAACGACTTCGGCCAGTGCGACGTGCCCGAGCCCAACAGCGGCTTTGTGGCTGTCGCCGGAGGCTGGTATCACAGCCTGGGGGTGAAGTCCGATGGCTCAATCGTGGCGTGGGGCGACAACGGCAAGGGGCAATGCGACGTGCCCACGCCCAACAGCGGCTTCGTGGCCGCCGCCGGCGGCCGAGAGCACAGCCTGGGTGTGAAATCAGACGGCTCGGTCGTGGCCTGGGGCTGGAACGCTTACGGACAATGCGACGTGCCTGCGCCCAACGCCGGCTTCGTCGCCGTAGCGGCCGGCAATACACACAGCCTGGGTCTGAAGTCCGACGGCTCGATTGTGGCTTGGGGATACAGCGGGTACGGCCAGTGCAACGTGCCGGCGACCCATCACAGGTTCGTGGCGGTCGCGGCGGGCAAGCATCACAGTCTGGGAGTCGAAGCCCTGCCGCCGTGCCAGCCCAGCGACGTCAACTGCGACGGAAGCGTCAACGGCTTCGACATCGACCCCTTCGTCGAGCTCCTCACCGGCGGCGGAACGCCGTGCTCACCGTGCGCCGGCGACGTTAACGCGGACGGCAGCGTGAACAGCTTCGACATCGATGGGCTCGTAATCGCCTTGACCGGCGGAGGATGACGGAGCGAACGCAGGAGTGACGGAGCGAACACGGGGGTGACGGGTTTTGGGGGCAGCCGGTACACTCCCGGCATGTTCGACGCTCTCAGCCAGAAACTCAGCGACGTCTTCCGCAGCGTGCGCGGGCGCGGGCGGATTACCGAATCAAATGTCCGCGACGCGATGCGCGACATCCGCACGGCATTGCTCGAAGCCGACGTGAACGTGCAGGTGGCCCGCACGTTCTGCGACCAGTGCCTCGAGAAAGCGCTCGGGCAGAAGGTGATCGAGACGCTGCGGCCCGAGCAGGTGCTCGTCAAGGTCGTCTTCGACGAGCTGGTCGGCTTCATGGGCCCGATCGAGACGCGCATCCCCTTCGTCAGCCAGCCGCCGACCATCATCCTGATGGCGGGCTTGCAGGGCTCGGGCAAGACGACCACGTGCGCCAAGCTGGCGCGCTATTGCATGCTGCGCGGCAAGAAGCCGCTGCTGGTGGCCGCCGACCTGAAGCGTCCGGCGGCCGTCGATCAGCTCGAAGTGCTCGGACAGCAGCTCAGCATTCCCGTCTTCGCGGAGCGCGACCATCAGAACCCCGTCCGCGTCTGCAAGGCGGCGGTGCGCGATTGCCGCAAGCTCGATCGCGACGTGGTCATCCTCGACACGGCCGGCAGGCTGGCGATCGACGACGAGCTGATGACCGAAATCTCGCAGGTCGCGCAATCGACGCAGCCGCACCAGATTTATCTCGTCCTCGACGCCATGACCGGGCAGGACGCCGTCAGCACCGCCAAGCACTTCGACGAACGGCTCGAGCTCGACGGCGTGATCCTCACGAAGTTCGACTCGGACACGCGCGGCGGCGCGGCGCTCTCCGTCAAGCACGTCACCGGCAAGCCGATCAAGTTCATCGGGGTGGGGGAGAAGCTCGACGCGCTGGAGGAGTTTCACCCGGAGCGCATCGCGCAGCGCATTTTGGGCATGGGCGACGTCGTCTCGCTGGTGGAAAAAGCGCATCAGGCCATGGACGCCGAGGCTGCCGCCAAGGCGCAGGAGAAGATGGCCAAGGGCACGCTCGGGCTCGACGACTTTCTGACGCAGCTCGAGAGCTTTCGCAAGATGGGGCCGATGAAGCAGATTCTCAAGATGATCCCCGGCATGAGCCAGGCGATGGGCGAAATGGACATGCCCGAGGAGGAGCTGAACCGCGTGAAGGGCATCATCCACAGCATGACGCCGCGCGAGCGGGCCGACCCGGACGTGATTGAGGCTTCGCGGCGGCGGCGGATCGCGCGCGGCGCGGGGGTTGAGCCGCAGGACGTGAGCGGGCTGGTGAAGCAGTTCACGCAGATGCGCGGGATGATGAAGATGATGGCGGGGATGGGCATGGGCCAGCGGCTGAAGATGACGCAGCAGCTTGCGCAGGGCGGCATGCTGGAGGGGAATATCCCGAAGGTGAAGAAGGGGTCGACGTTTTATGACCCGCGCAAGCGGGATAAGAAGAAGCGGCGACGGCGTTAGGCTTCGGCGTCGCGCCGAGTTCGTGTATCCATGACAAAGCGCTCCCTGTCACGGCGCGCGCCGTGACAGGGAGCGCTTTGTCATGGATACACGAGTTTTTCGCCGAACGCCGGTTCTTTTTCCAAGGGATTTCACCGCCGAAGCGGCTGTGTCCTACGAGCCGCGCGCCGGTTAGTGCCCTCGAAGCCAGACGGGGCGAGACGGCACGGCCGGTCCGCGCGTCGCGCGACGAACGGGCAACCGAAATTACATCGCCGAGAGGATCAGTCCCATGTTCCGAATAACTCCGCTTCTCGCCATCCCCTTGCTCCTGCTGCTCGGCGGCTGCCCGGCAGAGGAGGCCAAAGACGTTCCGGCCCAGACGCCGGGCTGCGGCGCGCCGGGGAATCCGTGTGCGCTCATGAATGTCGCGGGCGACGTCCTGCAGCGCGGCGAGGACTTGAGCGTCGCGATGCGCACGATGCTGGAGGGCGGGGCATCGGCGGCGGATGCGCTGGCGTTCGTCGCGGGGCAGGACGGCGTGGCCGAGGCGGCGGCGAGCGAGCTGGCGGTGCGCTTCCGGCTCGCGGGCGGGCGGGATTGCTGGGTGTTGGCGCCGGAGGCGCTGGGGATCGATTTTGCGGCGCTGCCCGCGGAAAAGAGCGAGGTTGCGCTGCCCGCGGTGCAGAAGTCGGCGCAACCGCCGGCGGTGCCGATGCCCCGCGGGCGGGTCGCGGATTCCGCGCGCGACGCATCGGGCGACGGACGGAAGACCTCCGCCGCCCGTGTCGTCGGCGACGATCCCGAGGCGAAGAGCGCGCTGATCCTCGCGCCGTTCGAATATCAGTTCCGCGTGCATGACGACGGCGCCGCGGTGGCGCGGATACTCGAAGCGACGCGCGGGTATGAAGGGCGCGTGACGTATCTGGAGAACAGCTCGAAGGACGCGAAAACGGTCGGCATCGAGCAGTTCAAAGGCTGGGACGCCTACGACGTCGTGCTCGTGACCGGACATGGGTCCAGCATGTGCGTCGACGGCTACTGCATGAACGTCATCCTCACCGGCGATACGTACACCAGCGCCGCGGAGCTGGCCGGCATCACCGATCCGGGCGTGAACACCATCCACATCGCGGGCGTGGACCGCGGCCAGCTCGCGCTGAGCCCGGATTTCTTCCGCCATCACTACGGCGCCGGACTCGAAAACACGATCATCTTCTTCAATGCCTGCAAGTCGTACGGCGCGGGGCCCAACGACGGCGGCAGCCTGAGCAACGCGCTGCTCGGACCGGGCAGCGTCTATCTGGGCTGGAGCGAGGTCGTGCACGCCGACGTGGCCTACAGCGCCTCGGTCTCGCTGTTTCAGAGCCTCGCGGACCAGGGCGTGACCGCGTGGTCGGCTTTGGATCAGCTCGGCGATCGCGCCATCGATCGCTACACGCGCAAGAATGGCGAAGCGGTGGAAGCGTGGCTGCTGCTGGATCGACCGGCGGACGGCGACCTGCGGGCGCGCGAAGTGATCACGCTCGAATATCCAGGCGGCGGCGATCTGACCTCCGACGCGCAGGTGCGGGTGATCGGCGAGGCCCTCGACGGCAAGGTGGATCGTGTGCCGTTCCAGGTGCTCGTCGAGGGCATCGAGGAGTGGGAGGCCGAGTTTGCGACCGTCGTCGCGACCGTCGAAGGGCACGACTCTGACCCCATCGCGGTCTCCTCCGGCGAGCGCGCCGGCCCGCGCGAGTATCGCGTGCGCGGCGAGATCGAGTACGTCGACGTGGCGCCCGAGCAGACGGTCGAGATGCGGGCTGAAGTGCGTTTGCCCGAGGGCGGCACGAGCGAACACACGCTGACCACCAACCTGACGGCGGAACAAGGACCGGAAACCTGGACCGGAGAAGCCACGAGCAGCCTGCAGATCATTCTCGGCGGCGGCGGCGTGGTGAACGTGTCGGCGGTAGTGACGTTGCAACAGACGGAGCACTCCATCGGCAAGCCGACCAAGCGCTTGAAGGTCACCGGCGGGACGATGTACTGGAGCCGCACGGGGACGGTGTCGCGCTTTCTGGACGGCGATTGCTCCTATTCCGCGGGTCCGATCGAAGTGCCCATTCAGCCCGAGGACGGCGAGATCATCATCGACACGACCACCTCGCCGCCGACGTACACCATGCACGGCTTCACCAACGGGCCGACCGTGCGCTGCGCGGAAAACTGCGGCGACTACGCGTTCAGCACGTCGGCGGACGGCGTCTGGATTCCCGCGATTACCGATTACGGCCAGTTCTTCGTGACGCCCGACGGTGCGCACATCGAGGGCAGCACGGCCGAGGATCACCGCACGTGGACCTGGTCGTTCCGGCGGCAGTGAGAGCGCAGGGTGCGTCCCTTGACGTGCCTTGACGCACCACACCGTTCTTCAGTGCTCGGATGGGGCTATACTCACATCAGAGCGTGATGCCCCAGCGAGGGCGCGACGCGCGCTTCGAGCCGCGGGACCTGACCATGTGGCCATTCGGACAACGCAGACGCGTGATCTCGGCGGCCGAAGAGTCGCCGGAGCGGCGCGCGCTGCGCGGGCAGGTCGAGGCGGTCATCGATGAGTTCCGCCCCTTCATCCGGGCCGACGGCGGCGAGATCGAGCTGGTGGACGTGGACGAGCGCGGCGTCGTTCGCGTGCGGATGAAGGGTGCCTGCGTCGGCTGTCCGGCCAGTTTCATGACGCTCAACCTGGGGATCGAACGCCGCATTCGAGAAAGGGTGCCCGGCATCAGCGCCGTGGTCAGTGTGTGAGCCATCGCGCCACGCACGCCATTCGTGGCCGGCAAGCATGGCGGTGCTTCCGGCTGTTCCACACGGACACGGCCACACGGACACGGCCACAAGCTCAGCTCCGCGCCGTCATGATTCCGCAGGCATCGCGCACATCCGCCATCACACTCTGCGCCACCGACCGCGCCCGGCGGCCGCCGTCGCGGAGGATGTTCTCCAATTCGTCGGGCCGGGCAGCCAGGGCGGCGCGGCGTTCGCGCTTCGGGCCGAAAAAGTCTTCGTACAGCTCGGCGACGCGCTTCTTGGCTTCGCCATAGCCCATGCCGCCGGCGCGATAGCGCTCGGCCCATTGCGCGGTCTCTTCGGGCGGCGCGAGCAGCTTGAGCAGGGCGAAAACGTTGCAGTTCTCCGGGTCTTTGGGGGCATCGACCGGCGTGCTGTCGGTGACGATGGCCATGATGCGCTTCTTCATCGCCTTGGGCTCGCCGAAGAGATCGATCGTGTTGCCGTAGCTCTTGCTCATCTTCTGGCCGTCGACGCCGGGCACGATGGCGGCTTCGTTGAGCTTGGCCTCGGGGCGGACGAACACCTCGCGGCCGTAGGTGTTATTGAAGTAGCCGGCCATGTCCTGCGTCATTTCGACGTGCTGGAGCTGGTCCTTTCCGACCGGGACGAGCTGCGGCCGATAGATGAGGATGTCGGCGGCCATCAGGATCGGGTAGCAGAACAGGCCCATGCTCGGCTCGATGCCCTTGGCGATCTTGTCTTTATAGGATGTCGCCCGTTCGAGCAGCCCCTTGCCGGTGACGGTCGAGAGAATCCAGGCCAGCTCGGTCACTTCGGGCACGTCGCTCTGGCGGAACAATGTCGCCTTCGCCGGGTCGAGACCCATCGCCAGGTAGTCGAGCGCGACGTCGACGGTGAGCTGCCGCAAGCGGGCGGCGTCGTGGACGGTCGTGAGGGAGTGATAATTGGCGATGAAGAAGAAGCACTCGTGGCGCTCCTGATCCTCGATGTGCTGCTTCATGGCCCCGAAATAATTGCCCAGGTGCAGCACGCCGGATGACTGAATGCCGGATAAGACCCGCATGGCTTTGGCTCCCGTTTCTCTCAAGACGGGGAATGGTATGGCGGTGAATAACGAATGACGAATAGCGAATAACGAATTGAACGGCGACGCGTTTTCCGTTCGTCGCGCCGGCGGGACGATTTTGCCGGCGGGACGCCATTTGCCGGCGGGACGCCATTTGCCGGCGGGACGCCATTTGCCGGCGGGACGCCATTTGCCGGCGGGACGCCGACGCTCCCCACGTTTGAAGGCGGGACGCCATTTGCCGGCGGGACGCCATTTGCCGGCCGGACGCCATTTGCCGGCGGGACGCCGACGCTCCCCACGTTTGAAGGCGGGACGCCGTTTGCCGGCGGGACGCCATTTGCCGGCGGGACGCCATTTGCCGGCGGGACGCCGTTTGCCGGCGGGACGCCATTTGCCGGCGGGACGCCGACGCTCCCCACGTTTGAAGGCGGGACGCCATTTGCCGGCGGGACGCAATTGCCGGCGGGACGCCGACGCTCCCCACGTTTGCCGGCGGGACGCCGACGCTCCCCGTTTATTTGCGAGTCGCCAATTCCGCCGTCCAGTCCTCCTCGAAGAGCTGATAACTCGTGCGACGCATCCCCAGCCGCGCGTAGGTCTGTTGAGCGCCGCGGTTCTCGTGCTCGACGTAGAGCCGCAGGCCGCGCACGTCGCCGGCCTGCAACGCCGCCGCGCGGATGAACGCGTGCAGCCGCCGGTAGACGCCCGTGCGGCGGTATTCGGGCGTGACGTAGACGCTTTGAATCCACCAGAACCAGCCGTTGCGCCAGTCGCTCCACTCGGCGGTGACCATGGTCTGGCCGACGATGCGGCGATCGGCGTCGGCGATGAAATATCGGCCGCGCGCGGGATCGGCAAGGAGTGCGACGACACCGGCACGGACGGTCGTCGCGTCGAGCGTGCGCGCTTCGCTTTCGCGGGCGAGCGCGATGTTGAATGCCGTGATGGCGTCGGCGTCGGTCGCGACGGCGGCACGTACCAGGATCGTGTCGTTCATGTGTTCGCGTGTTTTCGGCCGTGGATCATTCGCAAAGACGGGTGCAGCGGCGCGGCGGCTCCGTTCAGCATCCGTCAGGCGGCGATGGCGCTTGGTCGGCGGCTAGTGCTTCTTGATCGGCCGGATCTTGATGTTCCGATAGCAGACCAGATCGCCATGGTCCTGCAGCGCGATGTGGCCCTTGCGAAATTTGCCGTAGTCGGGCATGGCCTTGAACTTGCTGTTCTCGACAAGTTTTTTCCAGTCGGCGTTGCCCAGGTCGTATTCGAGCAGCTTTTCGCCGTTCAGCCAGTGCTCGACGTGGTCGCCGTCCGCGATGATACGCACGTGATTAAATTCGCCGACCGGTCGCGTGGCGTCTTTTTCGGGCTTGTGCAGAGCGTAGTTCGAGCCGGCTGAAGTGAGCGGGTTCTTGCCGTCGGCGTGCTTGGCGTTATCCAGCACCTGCATCTCGGGCGCCGTTTCCCAGACGTACTTGTAGGGCTCGCGATCCTGCACGTGGAAGAAGATGCCGCTGTTGCCGCCCGGGCAGATTTTCCACTCGAGCGACAATTCGAAGCTCTCGAACTCGTCGTCGCTGACGATGTCGCCGCCATTGCCGGCCATCGTCAGACATCCGTCGGCGACTTTCCAGCCGTCGGCGATAGTCTTCTGCTTGAAGTTGTGCCAGCCTTTGGTGGTGTGGCCGTCGAACAGCAGCTTCCAGCCGGCTTTCTTCTCGGCGTCGGTCAGTTGGTTGATCGAGACGGGCATCTTGGTCGCGTCCTGGGCGGTAACGGTTGAGGCGCACATCCCGCCCAGCAGGGCGGCGGCCATGGAGGCGAATGAGGTGTTGAAGCGCGGTGTCATGAAGCGATCTCCTGTCGCGGTTGAGCCGCCATCATCGCGCCCGGATGCGTCTTCCGCAATGCCCGCGCTACTCGCGTTTCGCATCCGGCTGCGGCTGGTAGTAGCGCACGCCGAGCCGCTCCAGCCGCTTCAAGTGCACCGTCAGCCGCTGCTGAAAGCCGGCCCAGTCGCGAACTTCCTTCGGCGCCCAGCTCACTTCGGCCAGCGCGCAGAGTCGCGGGAAGAGCTGCCAGTCGAGCCGATCGGGCGGAGCGTGCTCGGTCCACATGTTCCCTTCGAGCCCGAGCACGTGCCGCGCCTGCTCCGGCGTCAAGTCGGCCGGTGTCGGCTCGAACTCGTAGCAGCGCTCCAGCGGCAGAAAGCCCATGTTCGTCGGCTCTCCCGCACCTTTGCCCTGGGCGTAGTCCAGGTAGCAGTGGCTGGTCGGCGAGGAGATCACGTCGTGGCCGCTGCGGGCCGCCGCGATCGCGCCGTCCATCCCGCGCCACGATTGCACGGTCGCGTTGGGCGCCAGGCCGCCTTCGAGAATCTCATCCCAGCCGATCAGCCGCCGGCCGCGGCGCTCGAGGACGCGCTCGATGCGGCGGATGAAGTAGCTTTGCAGCTCGTGCTCGTCCTTGAGCCCTTCGGCTTTCATGCGCGCCTGGCATTTGTCGCACTGCTTCCAGCGCTGCTTGGGGCATTCGTCGCCGCCGACGTGAATGTAGCGTGACGGAAACAGCTCGATGACTTCGCTCAACACGGCTTCGAGGAATTGAAACGTCTCGTCGTTGCCGGCGCAATACACGTCGTCTTCGACGCCCCACGCGGTCTGAACCTCGAACGGCCCGCCGGTGCACGAGAACTGCGGATACGCCGCCAGCGCGGCCTGCGAATGCCCCGGCATCTCGATCTCGGGCACGACCGTGATAAAGCGCTCGGCGGCGTAGGCGACGACCTCGCGCACGTCGTCCTGCGTGTAGAAGCCGCCGTAGCGGCCCTGGCTGTCGCGCGGCTGCTCGGAGTCGCGTGTGGCACGGCGCCACGCGCCGATCTCGGTCAAGCGCGGATAGGCCTTGATCTCGATCCGCCAGCCCTGGTCCTCGGTCAGGTGCCAATGCAGGACGTTCATGCGGTGCAGCGCGAGCAGATCGATGTAGCGCTTGATCAGCTCCTTGGGCACGAAGTGTCGACCGCAATCGAGCAGCATGCCGCGCCAGCGATAGCGCGGCTGATCGCGGACGACGACGCTGGGCAGCTCGATCGCCGTTGGGCGCTCGGCGCCCTTGTCCGGCACGTGCGGCGTGCTTCGGTCCGGCAGGTGTTGCATCACGATCTGCACGAGCGTCTGGCCGCCGCGCGAAGTTCCCGCCGGGTCGTCGCTGGAGATCACGATTCCTTCGGGACCGATGCTCAGTTCATAGCGCTCGGAAGCGCCGGCGGCGTGCTCGCGGGTGTCAAGGCGCAAGCTGATCGTCGCCGGTGCGGACGCGCCGGCAGCGATCTGTGCGCGTGCGTCCAAGCCGGTCAGCAGAGCGAGCTGTTCCGCCAGCAATGTCGCGGTCGCGCGCACCGCTTCGGCGCCGGCAGGATGAGCCACGACGATGGGCGCCGTGAGCCGGAAGGTGCCGGGCGCGGCGCGCAGCTCCGCGGGTCGCGGGATCACCGCGATCGCCGGCGGTTCCTGTGCGACGGACTGCGGCACAGTAAGAGCCTGTAGTGTGATGGCGACGGCGAGGGTGGTGGTCATGCCGGTGAGTTTACACGAATTCCCGGCTGCCCTCCGTTACGATCAACGGACTACTTGCCGGCGACCGGATCTGTTTGGCGTACTCCGCCAGCGGCCGAAGTAGGCCTAGAGTGCATCCCTGATGCATCACACGGTCATCGGCCCGAAACGGTGTGGTGCGTCAAGGGACGTGAAGGGACGCACCCTACGCTCTGCGCAGTGCAAAGCTACCATGGGACGTTCCGACTCAGGACGTTCCGGCCCGCCCACGAATGCTCATGCGGAATCCCCGTCTCCGCCTTCGCCATCAGCGCCGCCGCGCCGTCTGTCGGCGGCGCAGCCTCTCGGTGGCCGGATCTTCGACCAGGTTCACGAGCGTCGTCACGGCCGCGAGCCAGACCAGTCCGCTGATCGCGCCGATCCACGCGGCCGCCAGCCACTCCGCCCGGTCCGCGCCGACGCCGCGCGCCGCCGCCGCCACCGAAAAAACCCACAGCGCCAGGACGCCATGGAAACGCACCAGCCGGAAGATGGGCAGCGGCAGGAGCAGGCGGCGGCGCCCGAGCAGACACACGGCGCAGCAGATGCGTCCATCCGTGTGCTCATACACGCGACCTGCCGCCCCGCACAGCTCGCAGTGGCAGCGCTGCGGCGGAAGATCGGCCTCGACCAGGTCGATCAGAATGCGATACGCGTTGGCGATCAGCGCGAAGCGCTGATGAGCAGCCGGGTCATGGTTGTTGTGATCGGGATGGTAGCGCAGCGCCAGCCGGCGGTACGCGCGGCGGATGTCGGTGGCCGTCGCGCCCGGCTCAATCCCCAGGACATCGTGACAGTCTTCAACCCTCACAGCGGCGATTATACGAGCGGTGCGCGAAATCCGTACACCTGCACGGCAAGGGCAATGCAGAATGAAGAATGCAGAACGCAAGCGTGTGAATGGGAGTTCAGCTAGGGCGACTGCTCTCCAACGGCGATGCGGAATGAAGACTTCAGAACGCAAGTGCGTGAGGCGGAGTGCAGCCGGGGCGCGGCTCTCCACCCTGTCCCCAGCCCGGTGACGCGCGCGGTTCCGCTCAGCCGCGCCGCCCTATAATCTCCGCGATGGACCTCTTCTCCGAGCAGGAGCGCGCTGCCCTGGCGCGCAACGCCCCGCTGGCGACGCGCATGCGCCCGCGTACCCTCGACGAGTTCGTCGGCCAGGAGCACATCCTCGCGTCCGGCCGCCTGCTGCGGCGCATGCTCGACGCCGACCGGCTGCGCACCGCGATCCTGTGCGGCCCGCCGGGCTGTGGAAAGACGACGCTGGCGCGGCTGGTGGCTGAGAAATCGCAGGCCCGCTTCGAGTGGCTCAATGCCACGTCGGCCGGCGTGAAAGACGTGCGCGCCATCGGCGAGGCCGCCCGGCAGCGCCTGACCAGCACGCGGCAGCGCACCGTGTTGTTCATCGACGAGATCCACCGCTTTAACCGCGGGCAGCAGGACGCGTTGCTGGCGGACGTCGAGGAGGGTGTGCTGACGCTGATCGGCGCGACGACCGAGAATCCCTACTTCAGCGTCAATGGGCCGCTGCTCTCGCGCAGCACCATCTTCGCACTGCGGGCGCTCTCGGCGGACCAGATCGCCGCGCTCTGCCGGCGGGCGCTGGCCGACAGCGAGCGCGGTCTGGCGGCGCAATCCGCGACTTGTGACGACGACGCGCTGCTCTGGCTGGCCGAGCAGGCCGAGGGCGACGCGCGCCGCGCGCTCAACGCGCTGGAGATCGCCGTCGCCTCGCAGCTTGCCGCCGGCCAGCCGCCGCACGTCACGCTCGCGATCGCGGCAGACTCGATGCAGCGCAAGATCATCTCGTATGACGCCAGCGGGGACTTGCACTACGACGTAACGTCGGCCTTCATCAAGAGCATGCGCGGCAGCGACCCCGACGCCGCGATCTACTGGCTGGCGCGGATGCTCGAGGCCGGCGAAGATCCGCGTTTCATCGCGCGGCGCGTCGCGATCTGCGCGTCCGAAGACGTGGGCTGCGCCGATCCCACCGCGGTGCTCGTCGCCGCGGCCGCCGTCCAGGTGACCGAGCTCGTCGGCGTTCCAGAGTGTGAATACGCTTTGGCGCAGGCCGCCGTTCACATCGCGTGTGCGCCCAAGTCCAATGCCGTGGCGCTGGCGATCAGCGAAGCGCGGCGCGAGGTGCGCGAGCGGCCGGTTCAGCCGGTGCCGATTCACTTGCGCGACGCCAGCTATCCCGGTGCGGCGCGCCGCGGCCACGGGGCGGGCTACGTGTATGCGCACGAGGCGCCGGGCGGCGTCTCGGGGCAGGCGCACATGGATCAGCCGCGCGTCTATTACCGCCCCACCGACCGCGGGGCTGAGGCCGCGCTGGCGGCGCGACTGGAGGAGTTCCGCCGGCTGCGGGCCGCCGCGGCCGCTCAGCAGCGCGACCCATTGGCGGGTCGCGGATGAAACAGGAACTGCGGCGGCAGATGCGTTTACTCGTGGCGCGGGTCGAGCCGCGCGAACTCCACGAGTGCGGCGTCGCGGCGGCGGAACTGCTGGCCGCCACACCGGAATTCACTGCCGCGCGGACGATCATGCTTTTTTTGTCGATGGCCGGCGAGATCGACACGGCGCCGCTGGGCGAAATCTGCTGGCAGCGCGGCGTGCGCGTCGCCGCTCCGCGCGTGCTTTGGGACGAGCTGCGGCTTGTGCCGGTCCTGATGCCATCGCTGGCCGACGTCCGACCGGGGGCCGGCGGCATTCCCGAGCCCGCCGGCGATCAGGAGATTCCGCTGCCCGAGATCAACTTGGTCGTCGTTCCGGGGCTGGCTTTTGACGCGCGTGGCGCGCGGCTGGGGCGCGGCCGCGGCTTCTACGACCGCTTTCTGGCGCAGCCCGAGCTACGCGGCGTGTCGGCCGGGATGGCGCTGGAAGAACAGCTCGTCGCGCACGTCCCCAGCAGCCCGCACGACGTCCGCGTCCAAATGCTCGTCACACACCGCTGCATCCGTCGCTTCCCGCCGGAGCCCGCAACATGAGTTCGCTCATCGCCCAGCGCCGCTATCTGACGAATTTCGAGCCGCACCGCGTGCCGCACCTGTTCACCGACGTGCTGGTGATCGGCTCGGGCGTCGCGGGTCTGTGTGCGGCGATCGAAGCGGCGCACTCGTGCGACGTGCTGCTGGTGACCAAGTCCGGCTGCGAGGAGTCGACCACGCGCTATGCGCAGGGCGGCGTGGCGGCGGCCATCAACCCGCCCGACAGCCCGGAGCTGCACGCCCGCGACACACTCGAGACGGCCTGCGGACTGGCGCGCAACGCCGTCGTCGAACTCGTCACACGCGAGGGACCCGGGCGCATTGCCGCGCTCACCGCCGCCGGTGCGCGCTTTGATCTCACGGGCGGCGTGCTGGCCGCGGGCCTGGAGGGTGGGCACAGCGCCGCGCGGATCATCCACGCGGACGGCGACGCGACGGGCCGCGAGATCAGCCGGGCGCTGCTGGATCAGGCCCGCCGGACCGCGCGCCTGCGTATGTTCGAGCAGTGCCACGCGATCGACCTGCTGACGCACGAGGGCCAGGTCGCCGGCGCCGTGACGCACCATCCGAAGTACGGTCATCAGATGTTCTGGGCCGGCGCCACGGTCGTGGCCAGCGGCGGCTGCGGGCGCATCTTCCGCGAAACGACGAACCCGGCCCTGGCGACCGGCGACGGCATGGCGATGGCCTTCCGGGCCGGCGCCACGCTGCGCGACATGGAGATGGTTCAGTTCCACCCCACCACGCTCTACGTGGCCGGCGCCGCCCGCGCCCTGATCAGCGAGGCCGTTCGCGGCGAAGGCGGGCGGCTGCTGAATCGCGCCGGCGAGCGCTTCATGCCACGTTACGACGAGCGCGCCGAACTGGCTCCGCGCGACGTCGTCAGCCGCGGGATCGTCGAGGAAATGAAGCGCGAGCGCGGCACGCACGTTTTTCTCGACGTGCGCCACCTGCCGCCCGGCCGCTTCGCCGCCCGATTTCCGAACATCGACCGCCTCTGCCGCGATTTCGACCTCGACCCGCAGCGCGATCTCATCCCCGTCCGTCCGGCCGCACACTATTGTGTCGGCGGCGTCGCCGTCGATCTCGACGGCCGCACCAGCGTCCGCCGCCTCTTGGCCTGCGGCGAGGCGGCTTCCAGCGGGCTGCACGGGGCGAACCGGCTGGCGAGCAACTCGCTGCTGGAAGGGCTGGTGCTGGGGCAGCGGACCGGACGGGCCGCCGCCGAGAGTGCCTCGGCTTTCGGCCGCATTGATCACGCGTACGACATCGCGCATCGCGTACCGCACTCGTCGCGCACCGAGCTCGACCTTCAGGACGTCGTGCACAGCTTGCGTAGCCTCATGTCGCGCAACGTCGGCATCGAGCGCTCGGCCGACCGCCTCCGCGAAACGCTTGAGATCATCGAGTTCTGGGCGCGCTACGTGATGGACAAGGTCTTCGACGACGTCCCGGCCTGGGAAACGCAGAACATGCTCACGGTCGCCTACCTCATCGCTCTCAGCGCCGCCACGCGGACCGAATCGCGCGGTGTGCATTTCCGCTCCGACTTTGCGGAGACCAGCGCCGATTGGGCGCGGCACGTCGACGTCCGCCGCGCCGACGACCGCGTCGACGTCCGCACCAGCGAGATCGACTGAGCCGTCCCCGCCGCTACTGAATCACGACCTCCGGCTCGGCGAAGAGCGGTGCCCACGCCCCGCCGCAGCCGTCCAGGTCGTCGCACGGGTTGAAAAGCTGGTTGCTGTCGAAATCCTCGAAGAACCAGGTGTCGCGCACGTCGAAGGAGAACGTGACGTTCAGCGCGTCCGCGGCGAGCTCGAGCTCGAGCGGACGCTGCCAGATGAACACATCGCGCGTCGCGCCCTGCGCCAACTCGCTCTGGTTCCAGAAGGCCGCGTCGCCGAAAAGGCCGCGCAGGTGTCCGCTTTCGGTGTCGCTGCCGGCGGCGCCGTTGATCGTGCCGCGCGTCGCTTGCAGCGCCGCTTCTTCCCAGCGCTGCCCGTCAACGACGAATCCGAGTTCCGTTCCGTTCGAACCGACGATCGTGATGTCGCCCTGATGATGACCGAGGTTGCCCTCGCTGGCGAAGTCGTCATCGCTCATGTACACGCGAATCGTGACGTCGGTGTTCGCGTCGTACAGCGGCATGGTCAGCTCGAAATAGTAGATCTCGGCCTCGTACGTCGGGTAACTGCCCGGCGCCAGACCCAGCTCGGCCAGCGTCACCTCGCCGGTCAGATCCACGACCTGGGCATTGGCCAGCAAGCCGGTGTCCGGCACGACGTCAATGGCCGTATTGTCCGCGGCGATGAACGTCAGCCGCTTCAACGCCACCTTGAAGGTCGAGGGCGTGATGTACTGCACGGCGCCGCCGTTGCCGTCGCAGTCCAGGCCGGCGGCCAGGTGTGGACCATCCTGCTGTTCGCCGCTTTGCGGGCAGGCGTCCTGCCGCGGCTCGCGCTTGCCGGTGAGGCTCGACCCGTCGAACTCGGCCCGCATGCGGACGGTCAGCGCGCTGGACGTGTCGTCTTGCGCGTCGTCAGTGTCATTCTGTGCCGCGTCGTTGTCGTTCTGCGCGTCGTCCTGTCCGTTGTCGTTGGCGTTTGACGTGCTCTGGCCCGAATTCTGGTTGTCGTCCGTCTGGGTTGATTCCGTCGGACATCCCGCCATGATCCCCGCGCCAGTCAGCAGGGCGATGGCGAAAGCCACCAGCGTCGGGCGGGGCTGTGCAAGCGTCGTGCGAATCATGTTGTCTCCTCGTCGATGTGCGAGCCTTTCGCGACGTTCGCCGGCGATCGTCGCCGTGCGGCCTGGCCCCACCGCCCGATCCCGCGCCGGAACGGCTCCCTTCTTCCATTTCGAGCCGCCGATTGAGGCACTTGAGGATCATCTTCGCCCGAAGCGCGGCACGTGCGCGAACGCTACAGACCGTCCCGTCTACCCATCGCGGAGCCGGCCCAAACGCGCAGAATCGGCCTGATTCGCCGCCGCAGGCGTCAACCGTGGTACAATCACTCCGGTCCGTTCCCAGGAGTCGCCCGGATGATCCGCCCGCGCCGAGGATTCACGCTGATCGAGCTGCTGGTCGTCGTCGCCATCATCGCCCTGCTGATCAGTATTCTGCTGCCGAGCCTGCAGCGCGCCCGCGAGCAGGCCAAGGCCACGGTCTGCGGTTCTCACCTGCGTGACATTGGCGTGTCGCTTACGATGTACCTGCAAGAGCATGGGCACTATCCCGGGCATCACGCCGTCGGTCCGATCGTGATCGTCTGGCCCCCGCGCCTGCGCAGGTATCTGAGCGACCAGGTCAACATCTTCGGTTGTCCGTCGGTCGACAAGGCCTTCCACTGGCAGCCGCAGTACGGATCGATGGGCGCCAGTCTCGCACGCCAGGCCGCGAAGTACGGCTACTATCCCGGTGAGATCCCGTTGCGGAGCAACTCGGGGTTCAGCTATGGCTACAACGACTGGGGCGTGCGCGAGTTCGTCGACCCGCACCTCGGCCTCGGCGGCCATGTCGACGACGGCGGCTGCCAGCATTGCGGCGAGGTCGCCGACAAGCGTGTCGCCGTGCCGGCCGACATGATCGCCATCGCCGACAGCCAGTCCGATTACAACTGGGACACGGCGATCGACCCGGCCGACTTCAACGACTGGGAGTGGCCCAGCAAGCGACACCTGGGCGGGGCCGAGTTCCTCTTCGCCGACGGGCACGTCGAGCGCTTCTTGCAGAAGCTGATCATCGAGCCCACCGAATGGACGCGACGCCGCTGGAACAACGATCACCAGCCTCATCGGGAGTACTGGTGAGCACCGCGCCGCGGCGAGGGCGACTCACGTGAACCGACGGCAGGCGCTGCTGGGCGCGTTGGCGATCGCTGTGCTTGGGACCGCGGTCCTGATCGCGCTCCGCGGGCAGCGCGCCGTGCGGGCCGAGAGCGACGACTTTCCCGACGGGACATTCTGGCTCTGCGCCGCCGACGGCTGCGGGGCGGATTTTGTCAGGAGCGTCGCCGAGTTGGGTGAGTTCTACCGCCAGCATCCGGGCGAGCCGCTGGCCTGTCCGAAGTGTGGAAAGACGCAGACGCAACGCGCGTTGCGCTGCCCGCTCTGCAAGCGGCACTATGCTCCCTCCGGTCCCGGGGAGCGGGTCGTGATGTGCCCGCGCTGCGGCCAGGAGCTGCCGCGCCGCACTGCCCCCAGTGCCGCGCCCTGAAGCGCCGCCTGGCCCGCGGCCCGATCCGCCGCCTCCTACGCCCGGGCGCTGCCCAGCCGCTGCTCGAGGGCGCAGAGCACCTCGCAGACGGCCTGCTCCTGCTTGCCGCCCAGAGCCAGCCACGTCACGCTGCCGTTGGCGACCAGCAGGTTGTCGACGCGCCGCGCCGCCATCAGCACGGTCGAGTGGTTCTTGTTGCCCATCAGCCGGCCGATCTCCGGGAAGCTGAGCTGGGTGTGCTTGCGGATCAGATACATCGCGATCGACCGCGCTACCGTGATCGTGCGGCCGCGCATCTCCGAGTGCAGCATCTCACGCGTGCAGCCGAAGTACGCCGCCACGATGCGCTCGATCTCGACCGCGCGGCTCGGCCCGCTATCCACCGACTCCAGATATTCGTCGAGCACGGCCCGCGCCAGTCCCACCGTCGGCTGCGTCCGATTCAGCGACGCCACCGCGAAGAGCTTGAACAGCGCGCCTTCCAGCTCGCGGACGTTCGACGTCACGTGCCGCGCGATGAATTCCAACACGTCGTTCGGCGCCGTCCGTCCCATCCCGGCCGCCCGCCGCACCAGAATCTCGCGCCGCGTGGCAAAGTCGGGCGGGTCGATCTTGACGACCATGCCGGCGACGAGGCGGCTGACGAGCGCGTCGGAAAGCGACATCCCGCGCGGATGCGTGTCGCACGTCATGACGATCTGCTTGCCGTAGCTGTCGATCGCATTGAACGTGTGCAGGAACTCCTCCTGCGTCGCCCGCTTGTTCGCCAGAAAGTGAATGTCGTCGATCAGAAGCAGGTCGAGCGTGCGCAGCCGGGCGCGAAACGCGTCCAGCCGGCCGAACTTCACGGCCGAGACGAACTCGTTCGTGAATTCCTCGCCCGACGTGTAGCGGCACGCCGCGGTCGGGTGCAGCCGCCGGGCCGCGTTGTACAGCCCCTGCAGCAGATGCGTCTTGCCCAGCCCGCAGCCGCCATGCAGCACCAGCGGCCGAAAAGTGTTGGCCAGCGCCCGGGCCACCGTCAGCGCCGCGGCGTGCGCCAGCGCGTTCGTCGGCCCAACCACAAACGATTCCAGGTCCCCGCGCGGCAGCATCGCGGCGGCGGCCGCTTCCTGCCGCGCCGCCCGCCGCGCGACACCCGCCGGCACCGACACACCGCCGTTCTCGCCGCCGACGGCAATCTCGACCTTCAACTCACGGCCGCAGATGTTGCGCGTCGCATCTTCGATCGCGCCGCGGTAGTTCGAGGAAATCCAGTCGCCGACGAACTCATTGCCGACCAGAACGTGCAGACTCTCGTCAGATAGAACAAACCGGGTCGACTCTCCGAACCACGTCTTGAACCGCTGAACCCCGATGCGCTCCGCAATCCCCTCGCGAAGCGCGCAGACCGTCTCCGTCGCCGTGTAGTCCACGGTTTCACCTCAGGCGGTGCATCCGCCCGCTAGAGTCCCGATATAGAGGCGAAGATCAGATGATTATGGCGAAAAGTTATTCCCTGATTCGTTCATGAGCGAGTGGGATCATACCCGGCGCCGCGAAAGCGGACAATATTCAAGAATGGGCAAAAAGAGTTCACATTGCGCAAAGGCTGTTGCGCCAAGCGCTGAGCGCCGAAAATTTTTCTTTCGTTCACGAGTTATCAACATGCTGTCCGCGAGCAACGCCCCACCTGCGCACCGCCGTGCGCGATTCTGTCACCACGTGTGCAGGTAAGCCTCACGCGCACTCACGTCGCGAAACGCGAACCGCCGGTACAGCCCCAGCGCTCGCGCATTGCCGGCGTCGACCGCCAGCGCAATCCGCCGGAATCCGCCCTCGCGCGCCAGCTCCAGACCCCGCCGCAGCAGAACCGCGCCCAGCCCGCGCCCGCGAAACTCCGGCGTCACGCCCATGTACGACAGTTCGACGCACTCCTCCGTCTGAACCGTCATCAGCAGGCAGCCCGCGGGCAGGCCGTCGACGCGCGCCAACTGCCACAGATGCGGCACGAACGCCGGCCCGCACTTGTGCCCCGCGATCACGTCTTCCACGCCGCGAAGGCCGGTCAGCCGCGGGCAATCAAGGCTCTCGCGGTACGTCGCCTCGATGCACTGCGCGAACGCCGCGTGCGTCCCAGCCTCGTACCCGAGCCATTCCACCTCACTCTCGGGGGCGTCATGCCACGGAAACCGTGGATCGCGCTCCATGTACTGCAATCCAGCCAGCCGCCAGAACCCGCAGCACTCCGCCAGCAACCGCCGGTATGCACACGCCGGATCGATCAGAAGCTGTACATAGTGCAATCGCAATCCGTGCAACTCGCTCAGCTCGTGCAGCAGTACTTCCCGCTGATCGTCGAGTGTCCCGTTCGACAGCGGTCCCGGCGGAAGCAGCAGCATGGCGATGCGTCCCGGCGGAAGCAACGAGATCGCCACGCCCACGGTCGCGCCGTCGCGCCGCCCGCTCGTGCCGCGCCACTTCGCTCCGGCGCACTCCAGTTGCAGCAGATACCCGCGCGCCGCCGTCTCGTCGATCACCTGCGGCGCCCCGTCCGCCAGCACCGTCCGCACGGCAGGGACAATGGTCTGTGGATCCACGGCCCGATACTCGATCATGGCCAGATCATAGTGTCGCAGAGTCCCGGAGACGTGAAGAGCGGTCGCCCAAGGCTGCACTTCGATCAAGAGCAGCCGCGCACGGCTGCACTCCCCGATGCTGACACTCTGCATGCTTCATTCTGCATTGCCGTCGCAGCGGACGCCGCCTGCGAAAGCCCCGCGCGCCCGTCACCTCCGGCGCCCGCTTGTCAATCCGGCCCGCTCGGCTATGATACGCAATCGGGCGAATGAGCCCGTTGCGCGTCGCTAGCTCAGTTGGTAGAGCAGCTGACTCTTAATCAGCGGGTCCGGGGTTCGAGTCCCTGGCGACGCAATCTCGCGACACCTCGACGGCCGTCAACGGCCGCAGTGCGCCGTCGCGCTCGGCGAGGGCAGCTCGCGTTTGAACCCCGCCCTCACGACCCCCTCGCGCCCCCGCAACACCGGACTTACGCCGCTCGCCGCCGCGGTCCGAGGCCATACTTCTGCGTCACATAACCGACCATGGCCCCCAGGATCGCGCCCGGCAGCGTGATGCGCAAGTAGTACTTGCCGTTCAAGTAGGCCACGAGAAACGCGAACGCGCTGCTGACGAGGATGCCGAACACGACCGTGATGGGAATCGAATCGGACACCCGCGCCACCGCGCCGATCAGGATGCCCGCCACCAGCCCCTTGAACGTCGAGCCGATCACGATTCCGAGCAGCCCGTCCCACAATTCGGGGTCGTTCAGCCCCCAGGGTGCGGAAATGCCGTCAATCAGTCCCAGAACGGTTCCGAGCAGCAGCCCCAGCATGGGTTTGTTCACGATGCGTTCCTCCGCGTGAGTCGTCCGTACTCTGCTTCCGTACCACGAATCATTCAGCGCCGCGAGAGCAGTTTTTGGCCGGGGCCGGCGAAATCAGGCCTTGGCCCAGAAGGCCAGCAACGCCCGCATCGCCAGGTAGGCGGCAACCAGCACGATCGGCGTGCGGAAATTCCAGGCCAGGCGCGCCACGCGCTCCGCCGGCGTCTCGGCATGCGCGCTGACGCGTTGCCCGCGTGCGAACCGGCGCACATCCTCGGCCAAGCTGCTCGCGTCCGGATATCGCTCCGCCGGCTCTACCTGCATGGACCGGTCACAGATCGCTTGCAGGGCACGCGGCGTTCGGACGCGCGCCGAGCGCGGCGCCGCCACGGACGCCTCGCCCGGCGCACCGCCGCCTCGCGTCGCCGGCGGCTGGCCGGTCAACAGGAAATGGAGAATCGCTCCCAGAGCATAGACGTCGCTGCGCTCGTTGACGCGCTCGATCTGGCCGCGGGCCTGCTCGGGCGCCATGAACGCCGGCGTGCCGATCACCGCGCCCGCCCGGGTTCGCACCGCCGGCAGCGTTTCCGCCTCTGCCGCACTCGCCGCCGCGGTCGCGTCAGTGACTGCGTTCGCGGTGACGTCGACGCTTGCGCCGCGCACGTCGCGCAGGATGCGCGCCACGCCCCAGTCCAGCACCAGCACTTCGCCGAATTCGCCCAGCATGATGTTTTGCGGCTTGAGATCGCGGTGAATGACGCCGTGGGCATGAGCGAACGCAACCGTCTCGCAGACGCGCTCAAACGCGGCCAGGCGCTCGCCGAGCGTCATCTCCGCGCGGCGCTGGTCCAGCCGCTGGCCGCGCACCCGCTTCATGACGTAGTAAATCCGGCCGTCGTCCAGCCGGCCGACGTCGTGAACCGGGACAATCCCCGGGTGCTCGAGCCGCGCGATGATCCGCGCTTCGCGCAGCAGCCGCTCGGCGCCGTCCGGGCCGATGGCCTCGCGCACGATCTTGACCGCCACGCTCCGGTCAAGCTCGCGGTCGTGCGCCTCGAAGACCACGCCCATCCCGCCCTCGCCGATCGGCCGCCCCAACTGGTACCGCGCATTCCCCAGGTCCGGCAGGCCCACGATCCGCGACAGGTGCGACAGCGCCTCGTCCGACAGCCAGTTCATTCCGCGCCCGTCCCCAGCAGCGAGCGCACCTCAGCCTCGAATTCAGCCGCGTTGCCGGTCGTGGCCCGCAGCGCGGCGAGCACGATGCGGCGGAATTCGCGCCGCATCAGCGAGAGGAAGTTGTTCACCTGCGTCACCGGAAGATCGAACTCCTGCGCGAGCGCCGCGTACGACGTCTGCTGCCGTACCGCCGCGTCCAGATCGTAGCGCTCGAAGAGCCGGAAGTGCACCGAGCGGCCCGAGCGCTCGCACGCCGCGCGCAGCTCCTCGACGCAGCGGGCGAACAGTCCGCGCAGCCACTCGCGATGGAAGTATTCCTCGGGCGACGCGCCGCCGCCCGCGGCCGACTCCGCCGCGTGGCGCTTGTACTCCTCGTCGGCCCGCTCGAAGTCGAGCGAGACGAAGCGGCGGTCTCCGCCGCGCTTCAACCGCCCGGCGGCCTTTCGCTGGTTGGAGACGAAGCCGTCGACGCACATGCGCAGGTAGGTGCGAAACGCGGCCCGGCCGGCGTCGTAGCGCTCGATCAGGCTGCGCTCGATGCAATCGGAAAAGAACGCCTGCGTCAGGTCCTTGGCGTCCTCGTTGTCGGCGTTCCACTTCAGGCGGATGTACTTGTAGATCGGCTTCCAGTAGCTGGCGACGATCTGGTCCAGGCCGCGCTGCCGGACGGCGGGGTCCGCGCTGCCCGCCTCCTGCACCGCCGACGGCTGCGTCAGCGGAAATTCGGATTGATCGCCGCCGATGTTCGTGTCGCCGCGCATCGCCGCCTATGTCCGACCCATGACCGATCGACTGTCGCCTCGAATACGATCAGCATACATGCTCTCCGGTGGCATGCCCTCGCCGTAGGCGTGAGCATGCTCGCCCATCCTTCCCGCACGGCGACCCGCTGCGCGTGACGCCATGCCACCCACGTCAGTCACAAGCATGCTTGCTCGCGGAGGCGCGTGCGGCGCGCCCGCCTCACAGCTTTTCGTCGCAGTTGCACACCATCCGCCCGCAGCCCGGACAGCCGCGCCCGTACTTGACCGCGATCGCGTCCTCCAGATCGACACCCTCCACGTTCGCCAGCGTCACCAGCCAGGCGAACACGTCGGCGAACTCGGCGGCCTTGTCGGCCTGCGGCTGGCGCTCGGCAATGGCGCTGGCCAGCTCGCCGACCTCCTCGGCGAGCCAGAGAAACGTCTTGGCGGCGCCGCGCTCGCGGTCGCGGGCCGAATACATCGTGTCGATCAGCGTCTGAAAGTCGCGGATGTCCATGCGTTGCGGTCCCTGGCGGCGCGTCGGCCTCCCCCGCACAAGCGGCCGGCGCGGGGCCGGATTTCGTGAGGTAGCCCGACGGCCGGCGCCGTCCATTAGAATGCCGCACGGGCCGAAGGGCAAACCGCGCGCCGCCGACGCGTGACGTCGCGCGGCAGAAGGATGGATGCCGATCGGCCGGCGGCCGAGGGTGAGTTTGGCAGGCAGATGATCCCGACAGAAATACTGAAAAAGGTGCGTCGGATTCAGATTCTGACCACGGCGATCGTCAACGACGTCTTCGCCGGGCAGTATCACTCCGCCTTCAAGGGCCGCGGCATGGAGTTCGAGGAAGTGCGCGAATACCAGCCGGGCGACGACGTGCGTACGATCGACTGGAACGTGACGGCGCGATCCGGGCGGCCGTTCGTCAAGAGCTTCCGCGAGGAGCGCGAGCTGACGGTCATGCTGGTCGTCGACGTGAGCGCGTCGCACGAATTCGGCACGCACCAGCAGCTCAAGAGCGAGCTGGTGGCGGAGCTGGGCGCCACGCTGGCGCTGTCGGCGATTCAGAACAACGACAAGGTGGGGATGATCCTGTTCACCGATCGCATCGAACGCTTCGTACCGGCCCGGAAGGGCAAGCGCCACGTGCTGCGCGTCATCCGCGAGCTGCTCTATCACCAGCCCGCCGGCCGCGGTACCGACGTGGCGTCGTCGCTCGAATACGTCGACCGCGTGCTCAACCGCCGTTCCGTGGTTTTCCTCATCAGCGATTTTCAGACCGCCGCGTTCGAACGCCCGCTGCGGATCGTCAGCCGGCGGCACGATCTGATCCCGGTGGCGGTTGCCGACGAGCGCGAAGCCCTCCTGCCGCCCGTCCGATACGTCGAACTGTTCGACCCCGAAACGGGCGAACAGCTCATCGTGAACACCCACTCACGCGCGCTTCGTGCTCGATTCACGCGCCTGGCCGCGGAGCGCCGCGGAAACCTGCTGGGCGAGTTCCGCCGCAGCGGCATGGACACCATCGAGATCGCCACGGGAGAGTCCTTCGTCGAGCCGCTGACGCGCTTTTTCCGAAAGCGAGGGGCGCGGCGGTGAGGTGGCGGGCTGAGCGGCGACGCCGATGGCGGCGATGGGCTTGGGGCGCGGCCGGCGCGCTACTCGCGCTGGCCGGTTGCAGCACGCGCCCCGCGGCGATTCCCGCGGAAACCGTCAGCAGCGTGGCGGAGCGCGGTCCGCTGCGGCTCACGGTGGCAGCACGCCCGGCGCAGGCTCGCGTCGGCGACACGATTATCGTGCGCTTGCTGATGACCACTCCCGAGGATCACGCCGTCACGTTTCCGGCGGCCGAAGCCTGGGGCGCGCTGCCGGTAACGCTGGGCGCGCCTGCCGACCCGCGGCCGGGCGCCGCGTCAGGTCTGGAATGGTCGCAGGAAGTCGGCATCGATCCGACGGCGGCGGGCGTGCTCGAAATCCCCCCGCTGGCGGTCAGGTACACGCGGCGCGCCGCCGACGGCTCGGGTGTGCTCACGGAGGGCGAGCTGGTCAGCGACACACTCAAGGTCGAGGTTCGCTCCGTGCTGACGACGCAGGACAGCGTTGCAGCGCCGCGCGACGTCACCGGCACGCGCGTGCCCCCCTGGCGGATGAGCGCGTCGACCTGGGCGCTGCTGCTGGGCGGGGCGGCGGTGCTCGCGACGGCCGTGCTGATTCTGGTCTGGCTGATTCGGCGGCAGTTGATGCGGCCGGCACCACCGGTGCCGGCCGACGTGTGGGCGCTGCGGGCGCTGTCGGCGCTGGCCGATGCGGGCTGGCTGGAGCGCTATGGATACAAGGAATACTACTATCGTCTGACGGAGATTGTCCGCGCGTACGTCGAGCGGCAATTCGGGCTGGCGGCGCCGGAGATGACAACCGAGGAATTCCTCAACGAGCTTTCGCGGGCGCGCGGCAGCGTGCCCTACGACGCGTCGAAGCTGCGCGGCTTTCTCGAAGCCTGCGACATCGTCAAGTACGCGGCGTTCGCGCCCACGAGCGAAGACGCGGATGGAGCGCTGGCAACGGCGCGCTCCTTCGTGCGTTCGACCGCGGCGGCGGCAACGGCCGCTGCGCGCGCCGCCGAGCCCGCGACCGGAGGACGGGCGGCATGACGCGCTTCTCGTTTGCGTATCCGCTGGTACTGCTGGCACTGCTGCTGCTGCCGCTTTACTGGCACCTGTGGCTGCGGCGCGGCGCGCGGCCCGCGATCCGATACTCGTCGCTGGCGGCGCTCCGCGTCGCCGGCGGCGCGCGCGGCCGCGGCCGGCTGATCCTGCCCGTGCTGCGGACGATCGCGCTGGCCGCCCTGATCGTCGCCGTCGCGCGGCCGCGAATGGCCGACGCCTCCAGCCGGCTGTTCGCCGAGGGCATCGCCATCCAGATGGTGCTCGACACGTCCGGCAGCATGCGCGACTTCGACTTGTCGCCGCGCGGCGAGCGCGTCTCGCGCCTCGCCGTCGTCAAGGAGATCTTCACGAAATTTGTGCTCGGCGACGACAAGCTTCCCGGCCGCCCGAACGACCTGATCGGCATGATCCGCTTCGCCAAGTACGCCGACAGCGTCTGCCCGCTGACGCTCGACCATCAGAGCCTGATCGACATCGTCAACAAGACCGAGGTGACGCCGGGCGAGGAAGGGAACGCGACCGCGATCGGCGACGGGCTGGCGCTGGGCGTCGAACGGCTGAAGGACTTGCGGCGGACGGTGGGCAGCGGCGAACAACTGACCATCAAGAGCAAGGTGATCATTCTGCTGAGCGACGGCGAGAACAACGCCGGGATGGTCGCACCCGAGCAGGCCGGCGACATGGCGGCGACGTGCGGCATACGCGTGTACACGATCCTGGCGGGCACGGGCGCGCAGACCGTGATCGGGCGGCGCATCCCGGTCGACGACAGCGTCCTGCGCGGAATCGCTGCCAAGACCGGCGGGCGGTCTTTTCGAGCGCAAAGTGCCGACGCGCTGACCAGCGTGTACGAGCAGATCGACACACTCGAGCGCTCGCGCGTCGAGGAGCGCTCCCACGTACGCTGGTCGGAAGAGTCGCTGCCGTGGCTGCTGGCCGCCTTCGCGGCCCTGGCGTTGCAGACGCTGCTCGACGCCACGCTGCTGAGGAAAATCCCGTGAGCAACGTGACCTTCGACGCCTTCGGCTGGATTCACCTCGTCTGGGTCGTCGCCGGACTGCTCGCCCTGGGCGTCTACGGCGTGTGGCAGCGGCGGCGGGCGTTGCGTTTGTTCGCGTCGCTTCGCCTGCTGGAGCACATCGCCCCGCCGACCGGCTGGTTCCGGCCGCTGCTGCGGCTGGGGCTGGTGACGCTGTGTCTGCTGACGACGACGGCGGCGATCATGGGGCCGCGCTGGGGAGAAAGCCAGGAGAAGGTGGTCAAGCGCGGGATTGACGTGCTGGTGCTGCTGGACGTTTCGCGCTCGATGCTGGCGCGCGACATCGCGCCGAACCGGCTGGAGCGCGCCAAGCTCTCGATCCGCGACGACCTGCTGCCGGCGCTGGCCGGCGACCGCATCGGCCTGATCGCCTTCGCTGGCGTCGCCGCGCTCAAGTGTCCGCTCACCAGCGACTACGGCTTCTTCCGCCTGGCGCTGGATGAAGTCAGCACCGGCAGTTCGCCGCGCGGCGGGACGCTGATCGGCGACGCGATCCGCAAGGCGAGCAAGTGCTTCGACGATCAGCTCGACACGCACCGCGTCGTCCTGCTGATCACCGACGGCGAGGATCAGGAGAGCTATCCCGAGGAGGCGGCGCGGGCGCTCTGGCAGGAGCAGAAGATCCCGGTGGTGTGCGTCGCGCTGGGCGACGAGCGCGACGGGGCGCGCATTCCGGCCGACGCGGCTGGGCAGAAATTCGTCGAGCACGGCGGTCAGACCGTCTGGAGCAAGGCCGACTTCGGCCAGTTACGGCGCATCGCCGACATCTCCGACCTGCGGGCGTTCATTCCGGTCGGAACGCGCGACTTCAATCTGGGAGAAATTTACCGTTCGCGGATCGTGCCTGCGATCCGCTACAGGGAGCTGGTCGGCAGCGAACAGGTGCAGCAACCGTCGCAGTATCATCGCTTCGCCGTGCTGGCACTGGTGCTGCTGGCGATCGACTCGTTCCTGCGCGAGGGCCGCCTCGGCCGGGCGCAGTTGCAGCTTGTCATTCGGCGGAGGCGCGTGGCATGAGCGCCCCCCATGTCTGGCGAGCCGTGTTCCGAGCCGCGCCGCGCCTCGCGGCGCTGGGTCTCCTGCTTTCCGCCGCGCCGGCGCACGCCGGCGAGACGCCGCGCGACGCCATGCGCCGCGCCGCCGAGGCCTATGCCGCGGGGCGTTACGCTGAGGCGGCGGAAATCCTCGAAAAGGTGCCCGAGAGCGGGCGGCGCGAGGATGACGCCGACCTGCTGCACAACCGCGCCGCGACGCTCTTCAAGCTGGGCCGCGTGCCCGACGCGCGCGAGCTGTGGGTGCGGGCCGCGGCGATGCGCGATCCGCGGTTCGAGGCGCAGTGCACGTACAACCTTGGAAACTGCGACTACGCCGAAGCGCTGGCCGGGGCGCAGAGCGGCGACGTGCCGGGCGCGATCGAGCGGCTGAATCGCGCGGCGGCCCGCTACCGCGACGCATTGCGGATCGACCCGGCGCTCGACAACGCGCGGGCCAACCTGGAGCTGGCGCATCAGCTTGTCGAGCAGCTCAAGCAGCAGTCGACGACGCAGCCGCAGTCGCAATCGCAGCCGTCGTCGCAGGGGGACGGCCAGCAGTCGCAGCCCTCGTCGCAACCGTCGTCGCAGAGCCAGCCGAGTTCGGATCAGTCGGGCGAGGGCGGGCAGCAGGACGATTCGCAGCAGCAGTCATCGCAACCGAGCGAGTCGCAGCCGTCGCAGGAACCGGAGTCCGAGCCGCAGGACGAATCGTCCAACGACAACTCGTCGGCTGACGAGCAGCAACCTCAGCAACCGCAATCGCAGCCCGCCGACAGCCAGCCGTCGCCGGAAGAGCAGTTTGAACCGCCGCCGGGCGTGAAGCTGACGCGCGAAGAAGTCGAGCAGCTCTTGCAGCGCGTGCGCGAAGCGGAGCGCAAGCGGCGCCTGGAGCTGCAACGGCGTGAGGCTGCCAGGTACCAGCCTGTAGACAAGGACTGGTGAGAGCGGCTCGCGTGGCGACGGTCGCACGGGCGGCCGAATTCGCCCGACTGCGCCGTTTCCGATACACTCCGACGCGATGAGCATCGAGCCGCAAAATAGCGAACCTTCGGCCGGTGGGCTGCTGGCGCAGCGCCGCGACCGTCTGCCGGACCGCGCCGCGATGGCGCGCTCGTTCTGGCGCATGCTGCGGCTGGTGGTTCCGCACCGGCGTCCGATGATCTGGGGCGTGCTGCTCGGGCTGGGCGTGGCCGCGACGTACGCCGCCAGCCTGGGTGGCATCCTGCCGGTGATGAAGGTCGTCGTCGAGAATCAGGGCGTTGGCGCCTGGTTGACCGGTCAGGCCGAGCGGCACGCCGGATGGTATTCACCTCTGCTCACGTCGCTGGCCGGCTGGTTTCCCGCGGCGGACGCGCCCCACGCGCGGATGAACTCGCTGCTCGTGCTCGTCGGCGTGCTTGTGGGCATCAACCTGCTGGGCAACGTGCTGCGCTGCTGCTCGCAATATCTTGTGTTGTACGCGTCGAATCGCGTCGTGATGGACCTTCGCCGCCGGATGTACGCCAAGGCCCTGCACCTTCCGCTCACCTCGATCGCCGACAACGTTTCGAACACCGTCAGCCAGTTCATGTCGGACGTGCGCGAGGTGTTTCTGGGCATTGTCACGCTCTTCGGCAAGGTGGCCCGCGAGCCGCTGAAGGCCGTGTGCGTGCTGATCGTCGCGCTGGCGATGGATTGGCGGCTGACGGTCGTGGCCCTCTCGATTGCTCCCATCGCGATCGGCTTTCTGTGGTACTTCGGCCGCAAAGTGCGCAAGGCGACGGTGCGGTTGCTCAGCGGATATGGGCTTATGCTCGGCTCGCTGGAAGAATCGCTTCAGGGCGTCGCCGTCGTGAAAGCCTACGCCCGCCAGGGACACGAACGCCGCCGCATGTGGCAGCTCGAACGCCGCATGTTCAAACATCAGCTCCGCCTGGCCTGGATCGAGTCGATCAGCTCGCCGCTGATTGAGATCTGCGGCGTGCTGGCGGCGGCGGCGGGAATCGTCTGGCTGGGCGCGCGGACGTTCGCGGGCGAGATCGACCCGTCGCGCTTCATCACCATGGTGGTGCTGCTGTCGGCGATGCTCGACCCGGTCCGCAAGATCGCGAACGTCTATAACATGGTGCAGCGTTCCGGGGCGGCGGCGCATCGCATCTTCGAGTTCCTCGACTGGCCGGAGGAAGACCCGGTGCGCGACGGGCCGCGTCTGCCCGCCCAGGCGCACGAGGTGCGTTTCGCCGGCGTGACCTTCCGCTACAGCCCGAGCGCACCGCCGGCGGTGAACGACGTGACGCTGACCGTGTCGCCGGGCGAGTGCGTCGCGATTGTCGGGCCGAACGGCAGCGGCAAATCAACACTGCTCAAGCTGCTGCCGCGGTTCCTGGAGCCGCAGGCCGGAGCGGTGCTGATCGACGGGCTCCACGTCGCCGAACTGAATCTGCGCAGCCTGCGCGAGCACGTCGCGATCGTCGCGCAGTCGCCCGTCATCTTCGCCCGCAGCGTCCGCGAGAACATCGCCTACGGCAAGCCCGATGCGACGCTCGACGAAGTGCGCGACGCGGCCCGCCGCGCCTACGCCGCCGATTTCATCGAGCAGTGGCCGAACGGCTACGAGACCGTGCTCGGCGAGTTCGGCACGAGCGTCTCGGGCGGACAACGTCAGCGGATCGCGATCGCGCGAGCGCTGCTGAAGCCGGCGTCGATTCTCATCTTCGACGAGGCCACCAGCGAGGTCGACGCCGAGAGCGAGCGCAGAATCCACGCCGCACTCGACGAGCTGCGGCGCGGCAAGACGACGTTTCTGATCGCCCATCGGCACACAGTGATGGACATGGCCGATCGGATCGTCGTGATGGACGAAGGCCAGATCGTCGACGCCGGCACGCAGACCGAGCTGCTGGAGCGCTGCCCGCTCTTTCAGGGGCTGTACGCGGCGCACCCGGTCTAGTGCAGTGCCTCAGGAATGTCCCAACGTGTGGACGGGGAGCATCGGCCTCTGGCCGGTGTGAAATCCACGACCGCACCGGCCAGAGGCCGATGCTCCCCACGCTGGATACGGTGGCACGCTTGCGAGGCAGTACACTAGCTTCAGCAGCCGCCGGCCGTGAGCGCGGCCGTAAACGCATCGATGTCAAACCCGTTGACGCTGCCGTCGCCGTTCATGTCGCCGGCGCATGGTGAGCACGGCGCTGCGGCGCCGGTCAGCAGCTCAACGAATGGATCGACGTCGAAGCCGTTGACCGACCCGTCGCAGTTCGCGTCGCATGGCAGGCACGCCGGCACGAACGCCAGGCCGAGTACGTTGGTCGAACCGGTGAATCCGATCAGCGTCGCATGACCCGTCGAAGTGTCGACGCGGTAGAGCGGGTTGTCGTTGCCCGGAGAACCCGTGTTATCGGTGGCGAGAAGCCCCAGCACCGGATCAAACGCCATCCCGACGCCAACGTGCGGAAATGGCATGCCCGGCGCTCCGAACGGCCCGACGAGCGTGGTCGCACCGTTCGACAGGTCAAGGCGATGCAGCCGCTGTGCTCCAATCTCCGCGAGGTACATCACGCCGTTCGTCGAGTCGTACGCGATGTCGAGGATGCCCGTCACCCCGGTGATCGTGGCGATGACCGCGGCCGCACCTGTGGTCCGGCTGACGCGGTAGAGTTTCGGCGAACCACTGCCGCTGGCAACGCCGTAGAGCGTGTCGTCGTCCGGGTCATACTCCAGTCCGTGGAAGAAGAACGTGCCGAGCGGTCCAATGCTCGTCGTGGCTCCCGTGCCAGGATCGACGCGCAGGAGCAGCGACGTCATCGAATCGCTCGTTGTCGCGTATAGCACGCGTTGCGACGAGTCCCAGGCCAGCGACGCCACAAACGGATGGCTGAACGGTCCGATGATCGTGCCGGCCCCCGTCTGGGGATTGATCTCAAGCAGGTTGCCAAGCGCGTTGTCAGCAGCGAACAGTCGAACATTGGCCTGCGCGGTGGCGAACGGGACGGCCGCGCCGATTGCGGTCACAAGTTGCAGCAGCGTAAATCGCGTCATGGGCAACGCTCCTCGTCGAACTGTGCCTTCTAGTTGCTCGCTCCGACCGCCGCGGGCCGCGCAGCCGCCGCGGTTTCGGTCGGCCCGCGGAACCCCGCGGTCACGCGCTTCATCATCTCGGACGGCGGCGGCGGCTTGGGCAGCGGAGCAGCCTTGATCATCCGGTCAGCCGGAACGCCAAACGCGGCCGGGTGCAGATAGCGGCCGCGCTCGGCGACGGGCTTGTCGACTTCGAGCGGAATGCGATTCTGATTCGCGAACGCGTCGTGCCGCACGCCGGTCACCTGCCACGAAACTTCGGTCCGCGGCGCGCTCGTGCGGATCGTGAAGCGATTGCCGGTGATCCGGGCGGTGATTTTGGCCTGAACGAACGCATCGCCGTCGGCGTCGTCGAGCACGGTGAGCTGGTAGCGGAAGTCGCGATTGAGCGCTTCGAACCAGTCGGGCAGCGTGATGGTCGCGTAGCCGCGTTCGTCGGTCACGATGTTGCCGTTATAGATGTTCATCATCTCCGGCGACTCGACGAACGAGTGATAGAGATACTTGTTCTCGGGATCGAGCGGGTGATCGATCTTGAACGAGCCGCCGCCCTTGGACATGTTTCCGGTCACTTCAAGATCGCCGTTCAGGTACGCGTCGCCGCCCGCTGAGTAGATGGCGTAGTTGGCCGTGGTGGCGACATTCTGGTCTTCCAGGTAGATGCCGTAGTTCACGCCGATGGGGTTGTTTGTGAAGGGTGATTGCACGTACAGCCCGGTGTTGTTGTCGATGCCGGTTCCTTGATCCCAGATGCCGGTGCCGATGCTGATGCCATAGTTGTTTTCGATGTGGCCGGTCGAGCCCCAGCCGCAGCCGGCGGTCGCGGCGATGCCGAAGTTCCAGGTAATCGTGCCCGGCCCCTCAAGTACGCCGCCCAGCAGGTTACCGAGGTTGTTGTAGACGTGCCCGCTGCCGCGATGGCTGCTGGCACCATACAGGCCGTTCACGAAATCAAGCGTCTTGTCCGAGTTCGCGCTGATGTGGCACTCAAAGCCGTTGGCGTAGACCTGCTTGGTGTTTACCCCGGTCAGGTCGAGGTCGGGATCGAGCGACACCGTCGCCAACAGCGGCGCCCAGAACTCGGAGCTGCTGAAATCGGTGATGACGTGCGAGAAGTCGTGCACGCGGTCGAACTGCGGCCACGGACCGCCGCCCAGCCCGAAATTAGCGTCATTGCCCTGCGCCGTGCGCGTCTCCGTGCGAAAATCGCCCGCCACGTGCAGCAGATGCTCCGGCGTCGACGTCCCAATTCCCACGTCATTCGCCGCGTCAACCACGATGCCGCGTGTCTGCAGCGAAAACGGCGCCGCCGTCAGTCGCTGGCGCGGCGCGAGCGTCGTGTAGGCCCCGCCGCCCGATGGCCGGACATCGATCTCAAGCCACAGCGCGGCGTCCATGAACACCGGACCGAAGTCCAACTCGACGGTGAACAGCCCGTCGCTCACAGCGACCGGCGGCGGATTCGGACCGGCGCCGTCGAACACCAGCGTCGGGCCGACCGTGCCGCCGCCGGTTGCGGCGTCGTAGAGTGTGAATCGCATGTCGTAGTTGCCCGCCGCGGCTGTACTGCCGTCCTGGAGCATTCCCTGATAGGTCAACTGCGTGCCGGGTGGCGCGGCGCGGACGATGGTCGCGGCGAGAAGGCTTAGGGCAACGAGCAGTGCTGCGGCGTGGCGCGGTCTTGCGATGTGGTTTTGCATGGTAGTACTCCCTTGACCCGTTGGGTTCATTTCCGTCATGCGGTAACCATCCGAAGCGCCGCTCGGCAGTGTGATGCGGCAGACACGCCGAGCGCGGCGGTGCATCTCTAGTCGCGTGTGTCAACCGACTGCGCGGGCGCCATGCTCGGCTCCGGCGCATCACCCAGGGAATCGACGCCGCGCGACGGCGGCTGGCCGTACAACTCCGGCTGCAGGTACTTGCCGCGCTCGTGCGGCTCTTTCTCGATTTCCGCGGGTTGCGGATTGGCCCGCATGTATGGGTCGTTGCGAAGTGCGCTCACCTGCCACGAGACCTTGACGCCGGGCTTGTTTGTGCGAATCGCGAAGCTGTTGCCGCTGATCTCCTCGGCGACGATTGCCTGGGCAAACTGGCCGATGACGGTGAGCTGATAGCGGAAGTCGCGGTTGATGGCCTCGAAGTAGTCGGGAAGCGTGACCGTTGCCAGGCCGTCACCATCGGTGAGAACGTTGCCGCTGTAGACATTCAGCACCTCGGGGCTTTCCATGGAGAAGTGCCGCAACAGCTTGTCCTCGGGGTCGAGCGGGTGATCGATGGTGAACGGCTTGACTCCCGTCGCAGTCAGGTCGCCATTCACGCGCACGCGGCCCGAGAAATAGCCGGCGTAGCCGGAGGTGTGCGTGGAGGAGACAGCTCCGTAGACGCCGTAGCTGTCGCCCGCGAGGTAGCCGGTCGTCGTCTTGTCCGGTTCGAACTGATACGGCCGGTTGAAGCCGTAGACCCCGGCGCCGGGACCCGCCATGTATGCATAGGGCGTGCTGTTGGAATTTCCCAACCACACGGCGTAGACGCCGTACCCGGTGTTGGAGTCGGCGTAGACGCCGACGCCGTCGGGGGTGGTTCCGTACACGCCCCAGCCGCTGCCCGCCTGCGAACCATGGACGCCGATGCCATTTCCAGCCGTGCCGTTATTGACGCCGCGAACGGCAGCGGAGTATCCGCCGGGCGCCGTGCTGTTGACAAAGCCGCGGACGCCGCTGGCGCTGCTGCTGGTGGAGTCCGTTTCGCCCTGCACACCGGGAAAGGTCCCGGAGCCGGTCTTGATGCCGCGGATGCCAATGTTGCTTGTGGTCGCGCGGATGCCGCCGACTGATCCGGAGTTGGCCACGTCGACCGAGGCCGCGGGTGCCGTGACGCCGACGCCGACGCGTCCGCCCAGGCCGGCCCCCGCGATCAAAACGTCGCCCCCGTTGTGGTTGAGGTACAGGTCACTGGCCGATCCGTTGTCACGAGCCATGATCTCGTTGTCGTCGAGCGCGATGTTCAACCCCCCCACGGCGCCCGTCACGATGAAGCCCCCCGAGCCGAGCGCGGCGTCCAGCCCGCCCGTCACGTGCAGCGGCACGGCCGGCGAGGAAATTCCAATGCCCACCGCGTCACCGAAGAAGCTCTGCCCGCCGTCGGCGTAAATCGCGTAGCTGGTCGGGAACGCCGTTGGGTCTCCCTGGTTTTCCAGGTAGATGCCGTAGTGATTCGTCAGCGGGCTGTTGCGGCTGGGCGTGTGGACATACAGACCGTGGTCATCGGTGACTGAGCCTCCCGAGGTGCGGTGGCCGCTGTAGATTTCGATGGCCCGATTATCGGCGATCACGGCGTCGCCGCGGCCGTCGCTGGACACCACCAGGCCGGTCTGCTGATCGACGACGCCGGTGCCGCCGGCGAAGACGGCGGCGCCGCGCAGCGTGTCCAGCGTGCCCGTGCCGACGTAGTCGCACGTGATGTCGCAGCCCAGGAGCGTCGAGATATTCCGCGTATTGGTGGCGGGCACGGTCGTGTGGAAGAACTGGCCGAGCACCGGCTTGCTGGCGTCCTCCGACGGGTCGAGCTCGAGGTGCGAGGTCAGCCCGGTCCAGAAGAACGCCGGCGTCGTCAGGTCGGTGAGGCGATGCGAGAAATCGAAGATTCGCTCGCGGACCGTGTCGGTGCCGAAGATACCCGCGTTGCCGAACGCGACACGCGCATTGGCGCGCAGGTCGCCGTTGACGTCGAGCTGCACGCCGGGCGTGGGGGTGCCCACACCCACGTTGCCGGCGTTGGTGTTGTAGATGCCCGTGCCATTGACCGCCCACGGGCCGCCGGCCGCCGCGTTCAAGGCGAACAGGGCGAACGGCGCCGGCGTGAGCGGCTGGCGCGGCGCGAGTGCGGTGCCATTGACTTCGATTTGCAGCCAGCGTGCCTCGCCATTGAATGCACCCGGGCCGAATTCGTCGGCTTCGTTGAGTTGCACGCTGAACAGACCACCGGCGACCGTCGTGCCCGGCTTGCTCACGACGCCGCCGATCGGGTTTCCGCCGGTCGGCGGCTCGCCGCTGCCGGGCGCGTCCCAGAGCGTGAACTGAAGGTCGTAGGCGCCGTCGGCCGGCTGCGAGCCGTCGGTCAGGCTGCCCTGATAGGTCCACGTGGGCTGCAGGGGCGTCTGGCCCAGGCCGCTGGCCGGCAGGCACAGGGACAGAGGCAGCAGGGCGAGAATCAACATCGTTTTTGCGGACATGACCATCGTCTCCGTTGCGTTTTTGTTGTGAACGTGCCGCGCGCGACTCGATCGGATACCATGAGCGTGCGGGCTTCGGCAGCCACCGCCGAATCGATGACGGCTTACAGCGATTCGTACGTGTCCGGCGCCGTCAACCCGTCAGCGAATCGGGTCATCTCTCGAATGGAACGCGGATCGGATCCTGTCACCAGCCTGCTCAACTCGGCCAGTGCCGGCGACCCGGCAGCCGCAAGTCGTCTGTTGGAAATGATTTACGACGAGCTTCAGATGCTGGCCCGCGCCCAGATGCGCGGCGCCGGCGGCGGCCAGACCCTTCAGCCCACGGCGCTGGTTCACGAAGCTTACATGCGGCTCTTCGCCGGCCAGGGCACCACCTGGAACAGCCGCGGACACTTCTTCGCCGCCGCCGCCAGAGCCATGCGCAACATCTTGGTCGACCAGGCCCGACGCCGCGGCAGCCAGAAGCGCGGCGGGGGCCGGCGGGCCGTGGGGCTCGACGACGTGGAGCCCGCGTTCGATGCGCCGTCCGACGACATCCTGGCGCTCGACGAAGCGCTGGATGAGCTGGAACGCAGCGACCCGCGCAAGGCGCGCATCGCCATGCTGCACGTCTTTGCCGGGCTGTCGCTCGCCGACGTTGCCGCCGCCCTGGAAGTCTCGCTCTCGACCATCGAGCGCGAGTGGCGCTTCACACGCGCCCTGCTGAGCGAACGGCTCGCCGACCGCGACCCGACCGACTTGTGAGGGCCCGACATCCGGTTTCTGCGTACGAACCAATGAAATGATTCCCCTCGACGATGATCGCGTTCGTCGCGCCGAAACGGTCTTCTCAGCCGTCGCCGACCTGCCGGCCGAGCACCACGCCGCCGAGCTCAGCCGGCTGTGCGGCTCCGACCTCCAGTTGCGCGCCTTGGTGGAGCGGCTGCTGAGGCACGACCGGCAGACTCCGGACGGCCCGCTCCGCGTGCCGCTTATTTCCGCCGAGCCGCGCCGCCCCGTCCGTGTCGGTCATTACCGCATCCTCACCAAGATCGGCGAAGGCGGCATGGGCGTCGTCTACGAGGCCGAGCAGCATCACCCGCGCCGCACCGTCGCGTTGAAGCTCATCCGCTCCGCGCTGCCCAGCCGTGAGCTGCTGCGGCGTTTCAAGCTCGAAGCCGAGGTGCTCGGTCAGCTCCGCCATCCGGGCATCGCCCAGGTCTACGAAGCCGGGACGGGCGAAGTCGTCGACGACAGCGGCGCGCGGGGCGAGCTCCCCTTTGTCGCCATGGAGCTGGTCCGTGGCCTGCCGCTCAACGAATACGTCCGTTCCGCCGCGCCCCCGCTCGCCGCGCGCCTGGAGCTGGCCACGCGCATCTGCGACGCCGTCAGCCACGCTCACCAGCGCGGCGTCATCCACCGCGATCTCAAACCGGCCAATATCCTGGTCACCGAGGAAGTCGCGGAGTGCCCGGCCGACTCCAGCCACGCCCCCGGCCGCGGGTCGGCTCTCTCCGTCGCTTCGTCGCTGCGTCGCGCGGTTGCGGCTCCGAAGATCGTCGACTTCGGCGTGGCTCGCGCCACAGCGGCCGACGTCGCGACCGTCAGTGTGCAGACTCAATCCGGCCAGCTTATGGGCACCGTGCCCTACATGAGCCCCGAGCAGGTCTCCGGCCGCGTCGAGCAGGTCGACGTCCGTTCGGACGTCTACGCGCTGGGCGTCATCATCTATCAACTTCTCAGCGGCGGCCTGCCCTACGCACTGGCCGACCTGCCGATTCCCGCGGCGGCACGCGTCATCTGCGAGCAGCCGCCGCGGCCCGCCGGATCGTTTAATCGGGCGCTGCGCGGCGACGTTGAGATCATCCTGAACACGGCGCTGGAGAAAGATCCGGACCGGCGCTACGCGTCGGTCGCGGCGCTGGCCGACGACATCCGCCGCCACCTCCGCCACGAACCCATCGCGGCCCGGCCGGCCAGCGCCGTTTACCAGTTGCACCGCTTCGCGCGCCGGCACACCGCGCTGGTCGCGGGCGTCCTGACCACATTTGTCGCCCTGCTGCTCGGCGTGATCGGCACCGGATACGGCATGTTGAAGGCGCAGGACGCACTGGCACGCGAAGCCCGGCAGCGCGTCGAAGCCGAGCAGGTGGCCGGCTTCACCGAAGAAGTGCTCGGTTCCGCGTCTCCCTTCGTCGCGCTCGGCCGCGACACCAGGCTGCTCAAGGACATGCTCGACGCCGCGGTCAGGCGAATCGCCGGCGGCGAACTCGCCGGCGCGCCCGAGGCCGAGCTGCGCCTGCGGCTCACGATCGGAAATACGCTCCGCGAGCTGAGCTACTTCGACGACGCGGCCGCGGTCCTCGAACCAGCCATCGACCTGGCCGACCGAACCGACCAGTCCGATCATCCCGACAAGGCCGCCGCGCTGGGATACCTCGGCTGGTTGCGGCTCGACAGCGGCGATGCCGCCGCGGCCCTCGCGCTCTTCGAAGACGCGCTCGCCATGCGGCAGCGCCTCTGCCCCGGCGACCATTCCGACGTCGTCACCAGCATCGCCCGCGTCGGCTCGGCCCTGGAGAAACTCGGCCGTTACGCCGAAGCGCTCGCGCGCTTTCAGGAGGCGCTCGCCATGTCGCGGCGCCTCTTCGCCGGCGACCACCAGCAGACCGCCGACGTGTTGACCAACGTGGCCCAGTGCCTGCAGCTCAACTCCCGGCTCGACGAAGCGCTGCACGTTCAGGAGCAGGCCCTCGCGATGTACCACAACCTGTATCGCGGCGACCACCCGCTCATCGCCATCGCGCTGGGAAACCAGGCCGGATGCCTGCGCGCCCTGGGGCGTGCCAACGAGGCACTTCCCAAGTTCCAGGAATCGCTCGCGATGCGCCGCCGCCTCACGCCCGATGACGATCCACGCGTCGCCAACACCATCAACAACGTCGCCGCATGTCTCCGCGACCTCGGCCGCGCGTCCGAGGCGCTTCCGCTGCACGAAGAAGCGCTCGAAATGTACCGCCGCGTTTTCCCCGAGGACCACCCCGAGGTCGCCAAAGCCCTCAACAGCTTGGGCGTGTGCCACTTCAACCTCGGGAACGGCGAGCAGGCGCTCGAGAACTACCAACGGGCGCTCGAAATCCGGCAGTCCATCCACACCAGCGACCATCCCGACGTCGCCATCAGCCTCGCCAACGTCGGATCGGCGCTCATGGTGCTGAAGCGCTACGACGAGTCGCGCGCCCAGCACGAAGCCGCCCTCGCCATGAACCGCCGGCTGTATCAGGGCGATCACGTCAGCATCGGCATCGGGCTGCACAACCTCGCCGACTGCATCGACCAGTCCGGACACCCGCAGGACGCCCTGCCGTTGTTCGAAGAAGCGCTCGCCATCCGCCAGCGCCTCTACCCGGCCGATCACACCGAGATCATCCAGGGCAAGCGTCGCCTCGGCGAAGTGTTCGTACGCCTGCAGCGCTTCGCCGAGGCCGAACCCCTGCTCACCGACGCCGCGGACCGGCTCCTCGCCCGATCGTACGCGCCACCCCGCTTGAAGAAACTCGTGCGCGACGCGCTGCTCAGCCTCTACACCGCCTGGCACGCCGCCGACCCCACCGGCGGATACGAGCAGAAAGCCGCCACCTGGCAGGCGCGCTTCGCGCCGCCGCCGCCGACGAGCACAGGCTCGCAGAATCCGTAGGTTTCGACGCTGCCGCAGGCAGTATCTCGGCGGCTGAACTGCTCACTTCGCCGGTGCCAGTGGCGCGACGACCACCTGGTGCGATCCGCGCCGCAGCAGCCGCAACAGCCCCTCCATCACGACGTAGAACACCGGCGTCACGTACAAGGTCAGCGATTGCGAGAACACCAGCCCACCGACCACCGCCAGCCCCAGCGGCTGTCGCGACTCCGCCCCGGCGCCATACCCCAGTGAGATCGGCAGCGTCCCCATCAGCGCCGCCATCGTCGTCATCGTGATGGGCCGGAATCGCACGATGCAGGCCTGATGGATCGCGTCGCGCGCTGAAAGTCCCTGCGCGCGCTGCGCCTCCAGCGCAAAGTCGATCATCATGATGCCATTCTTCTTCACCAGCCCCACCAGCATGATCACGCCGACGAACGCGTACAGGTTCAGGTCCGTGCCGAACCACAGCAACGTCAGCAGCGCCCCGAACCCAGCCAGCGGCACCGCCGAGAGAATCGTGAGCGGGTGCGCGTAGCTTTCGTACAAAATCCCCAGCACGAGATAAATGACCAGCACGGCCAGGCTCAGCAGCAGCTCCAACCCCCGCTGCGACGACTGAAACGCCTGCGCCGTGCCCTGAAACGACCCACTGACGCTCGCCGGCAGGACCTCACGCGCCAGCCTCTCCACCTGCTCCACCGCCGGCCCCAGGGACACGCCGGGCGCCAGGTTGAACGATACCGTGGCGGCCGCGAGCTGCCCCAGGTGATTCACCGCCAGCGGCCCGACGCTGCGCTCGACTTTCGCCAAAGCGTCGATCGGCACCAGCCGGCCGGTCGTCGCCGACCGCACGTGCAGCTCCGGCAAGTCACCCGCGTCGCTCTGAAATTCCGGCAACACCTGCAGAATCACCTGGTACTGATTGTTCGAGCCGTAGATCGTCGAAATCTGCTTCGAGCCGTACGCGCTCCCCAGGGCAATCTCGATCTGCTCCGCGCTGATCCCCAGCGCCGAGCACTTGTCGCGGTCGATCTGAACGCTCAGTTGCGGGTTGCGAAGCTGCAAGTCCGCCGTCACGTCCTGAAATCCCGCCGTCTCCCGCAGACGATCGACCAGCGCCGGCACGGCGTCGTAGAGCGCCTCGGTGTCCAGACCGGTCAGCGTGTACTGATACTGGCTCTTGGTCAGTTGCCCGCCGATGCGGATCGGCGGAATCTGCTGCATAAAGACGCGCATGCCCGGCACGGCGGCGAGCTTCGGCCGCAGCTCCTGAATAATCTTCTCCGCCGACGCGCGCCCTTCGCGCGGCACCAGCTTCATGAACAGCGTGCCCGTGTTCGTGGTCGCCGAGCTGCCGCCGCGCTGCCCGACACTCGACATGAACGACTCGACCCGCGGGTCGTTCGCCAGGATCGCGGCCAAAGTCTGCTGCTTGGCCACCATCGCCTCGAACGAAACGCCCTCCAGCGCCTCGGTCTGGGCCAGAATGCGGCCCGTGTCCTCATTGGGCAGAAACCCCTTCGGGATACGCTGATAGAGATACACCGTCGCCGCCAGCACGCCCGCCGTCACGGTCAGCGTGGCGGCCGGATGCCGCAGAACAGCCCGCAGCGTCACGTCGTACAGCCACAGCAGCCCGTTGAAGACGACTTCGGTCGCCCGGTACAGCCGCCCGTGCGACACGCCGTGATGCGAGCGGATGAACCGGCTGCACATCATCGGCGTCAGCGTCAACGACACGATTCCGGAAATCAGAATCGCCAGACCGATCGTGACGGCGAACTCGCTCAGCAGCCGGCCCAGAATGCCGCCCATGAACACAAAGGGGATGAACACGGCCGCCAGCGAAATCGTCATCGAGATGACCGTGAAGACGATCTCCCGCGAACCGTCCAGCGCCGCCTGCATCGCCGGCTTGCCGCGCTCCATGTGCCGCACGATGTTCTCGAGCACCACGATCGCGTCATCCACCACAAAACCCACCGACAGCGTCAGCGCCATCAGCGACAGGTTGTCCAGGCTGTAGCCCAGTTGGTACATGACCGCGAATGTGCCCACCAGCGACATCGGGATGGCGACGGCGGGTATCAGCGTCGCGGACACGTTCCGCAGGAACAGGAAGATGACCAGCACGACCAGCCCCAGCGTCAGCCACAGCGTGAACTTGACGTCTCGCACCGACGCCCGGATCGACTCCGAACGGTCGAACAGCACCTGGATGTCCATCGCCGCCGGCAGTTGCGATCGAAACTGCGGCAGAAGTCGCCTGACGCGGTCGACCACCTCCACGGTGTTGTGGCCGGGCTGCTTCTGTATCTGCAACACCACCGCGCGCGTCCCCACCAGCCAGGCCGCCACCTTGTCGTTCTCGACGCTGTTCAGCACCCGGCCCAGTTGGTGCAGCCGCACCGGATTGCCGTTGCGGTAGGCCACGATCACGTCGCGATACGCCGCCGCATCCAGCAACTGCCCGCTGCTCTCCACCGTGAAGGCCTGCTGCGGCCCGTCCAGCAGCCCCAGCGGCAGATTCACGTTCGCCGCCCGCACCGCCTCCGCCACTTCGTCGATGCCGATGCCGCGCGCCGCAAGCATGTCCGGATCAACCTGCACGCGCACCGCGTACTTCTGCGCCCCGTTGACCAGCACCTGCGCCACGCCTTCGATCGTCGAGATGCGCTGCGCCATCACCGTGTCCGCGTAATCGTTGACCGTGTACATCGGCAGGCTGCGCGACGTCACCGCCACGTACAGCACCGGCTGGTCCGCCGGATTCACCTTCCGGTACGAGGGCGGCGTCGGCATGTCGCGCGGCAGCCGGGCCTGCGCGCGGGCGATCGCCGCCTGCACGTCCTGCGCCGCCGCGTCAATGTCGCGCGACAGCGCGAACTGAAGCGTGATCTGACTCGCCCCCTGAAAATTCGTCGACGTCATCGAATCCACGCCCGCGATGGTCGAAAACTCGCGCTCCAGCGGCGTCGCCACCGATGACGCCATCGTCTCCGGACTGGCACCCGGCAGCGCCGCCGTCACCTGAATCGTCGGAAAGTCCACGTTCGGCAGATCGCTGACCGGCAGACGTCGATAGGCCATCACCCCGAAGATGGCCATCGCCGCCATCACCAGGCTGGTCATCACCGGTCGATGAATGAAGAGTCCCGTCAGATTCATGAGCGACGCTCACCTGCTGCCGCCCCGCTCTCGCCCGACGCGCTGCGGGTCGTCGGCTGGCTCGTCGCGGAAACCCCTCGCTCAATCGTCGCCCCTGGCGTCAGTCGCAGGTGGCCGTCGGTGACCACCGTCTCGTCGCCGTACAGCCCCTCCGTGACCGCCGTCCGACCCGTGACGGTCGGGCCGGCCGTGACGGCCCGCGTCTCGACCGTGTCGTCGGCATTCACGACGTACACCACCGATCCGCGCTGGCTCGGCTGCACCGCCGCCGCCGGAATCACGACCACCTGCGGCAGCGTGCGCGTCGGCATCGTCACCCGCATGAACCGCCCGGGCCACAGACGCCGGCTCTGGTTCTCAAATGTCGCCTTCAGCCGGATCATGCCCGTGCTTCGGTCAACCTCGTTGTCGACAAAGCTCAGCCGACCCCACTCCTCGCCGCCGCCCTCCTCGTCGAACCGCGCCCGCACCGGTACCTCGCCGCGCGCCAGCGCCAGCCGAATGTCCGGCATGAAATGCTCCACCGCCGAAAACGCCACGTAGATCGGCGCGATCTGATTCACCATCACCAGTTCGGTCTCGTTCCGCTTGACGATCGTCCCGCGATGCACCATGTAACTGCCCGCCCGGCCGTCGAACGGTGCGCGAATCGTGCAGTACTCCAGGTCCAGAGTCGCGCTGTCCACCATCGCCTGATCCGCCTCCACCTGCCCGATTTTCGACTCCGCCGCGTAGCGCGTCTCGTCCCGCTCGCGCTCTGATGCCTCCTCGTTCTCGAACAGCCGCAGCACGCGCTGCGCTTCCAGCCGCGCGTCCTCCGCCAGCGCCTGGTCACGCACCAGTGTCGCCTTCGCCAGCCGCAACGCCGCTTCAAACGGCCGCGGATCGATCGTAAAGAGCGGCTGGCCCGCCCTCAGCTCGTCCCCTTCCCGGAAGTGAATCTCCTGAATCTGCCCATCCACCTGCGGCTTGACGGTCACCGTCGCAAACGCCTCCACCCAGCCAATGGCCCCCACCGGCACTTCAAAGTCCTCCCGCACCGCCCGCGCCACGCGAACCGGAACCGCCGCCGCCGGCGGCTTCGTCTCGGGCGCCGCCACCGACGATTCACAACCACAAAGCGACGCCCCCGTCGCGCACGACAGCAGAACGACGCCGGCCGCGGCGCTAACTCGTCTCATGCTCTCCCTCCGTGGCCGGCGTTCCCCGCGCGCCGCGCGAGTGCCGCCCGTTCCTTGTCCGACAGAATCCCCCGGAACAGCACGTCCACCAGCTCCGCCGCCTGAGCCTCCAGCGACTTCTTCCGCCCGGCGAAAAAATTCGTGAACATCGCCCCGTACAGCGCGCTGCTCACCACGTCCGTGATCGCCGCCGGCGGCATCGGCCGCACGCGGCCGCGCTGGATCAGATCGCGGTAGATCGCCCGCCACCGCGCCACGTTGCGTTCGCGATACTCGAAGTACGTCGGCTTCTTCCGCTCGCGAAACACCGCTCGCTCGAGAATCAGCAGTTCGACGAACTCCGGGTGCGCGTCGAAGAAAGTCAGGTATTCGATCATCGCCGACGCAATCAAGTCCAGCGGATCGCCGCTGCGCGGTTCAAGCGCGTCGATCCGCCTTCGCAGGCGAGCCATCACGCGATCGACGGCGCACAGGAACAGGTCCTCTTTGTTTTGGAAGTAGCGATAGATGGTGCCTTTTCCAAGTTGCAGCTCGTCCGCCAGAACTTGCACGTCGGTCTCGTGAAACCCGTCCCGCGCAAAATGCCGGGTCGCCGCTTCAAGAATCTGCTCCCGGCGTTTGTCGGCCAGCTCGGCCTGTTGTGGCCGCCCCCGCACCCCACCCCGAGGGGCCACTGCGGTTCGGCGTCTGACGCGCGCGACTGCCATGGCGATTCGGTTACTCTCATTTAGCGGACGGACGCGTCCGTCCGCTCGTTGATCATAGTCCGTTCCCAGCTCTTTTCCACCGGTCGCATTTCACGCGCCACTTGCCACTTGGCGTGGCATGGTGGCTTGAGTGACACGCTCCGCCCGGTGGCATGCGCTCGCCGCCAGGCGTGAGCATGCTCGCACTTGGATACGCCGCCGCTCGCACGGGTGCCCGGCACGGGTGCCCGGCCGACGGCCGTTCGCGTCGGCCGGTCTGAGCCCGAAGCACGGGTGCCCGGCACGGGTGCCCGGCCGACGGCCGTTCGCACGGGTGCCCGGCCGACGGCCGTTCGCGTCGGCCGGTCTGAGCCCGAAGCACGGGTGCCCGGCCCGGCCGACGGCCGTTCGCGTCGGCCGGTCTGAGCCCGAAGCACGGGTGCCCGGCCGACGGCCGTTCGCGTCGGCCGGTCTGAGCCCGAAGCGTCGACTGCTCCGCCGCCTCAATTCTAACCCCGCTCCGGCAACACCCCCTGTGCCTTCGACGCCCCGCGCGGCGCCACGTGCTGAAACGCCGCCCGCGCCCGCGCCGCACCCTGCAGCGATCGCAGCCACCGCCGCTCCGCCGGCGGGCGACTCTCAATCGCCCCTTCCAGCCGGATGTAGGCTTCGCGCAGTCGTTCGCGCGTCGCCCCGTCCGCCCTTCGAAACGCCTCGGCCCGCCGCCACACGTCATCCGCGTCGACGCGGCGCGAAATCTCCTGAAACTCGCGCACCGCCGTCTGCCGTTCCTGCACGCCCATTCCACGCCACACGTCCCAGCGCTGCTCGTGAGCATCCGGCGCCCCCGTGCCAAGGCGCTCCCACGATCCCAGCCGCGCCATCCACGCCACCGCCAGCAGCGCCACACCCGTCAGCAACGCCAGACTGTGATGCACGCGCGACACCGGATCACGGCCTTTCGTCGAGCAGCCGGCGGAACTCGACCGCGCTGTCGTAATCGTCTGCCACCCACGCGTCGGCGCGCAGCGCTGCCAGCGCGTCGAGGCTGGCGACGACCTTGGCCTGCAAACTCTCGCTGACGCCCGTGACCCTCGCCAGCTCCGCCGGGCTGCCCACAGCGCCCGTCGGCCGCAGCACCCAGAGCACAATGCCCGCCACCGCGAGGCTCACATACGCCGCGCCCAACGCCATCCCCCGCCACCGCCGCCGCCCCACCGACGACGCCGTCTCCGTCTTGACGCGCTCCAGCAACCGGACCAGCGCGGCCTGGTCGTTGGCGGCGCTGGGGCCGACCGCGGCCGCGGCCGGCTGGTCAAGCTTCAGCACCGCCGCCAGCGACCGCGCCTCGTCGAGCATCGCGGCGCACGCCGCGCATTGCGCCACGTGCTCGCTGACCCGTTGCGACGCCGCCGCATCCAGCTCTCCACGCAGGTATCCACGCGCCAGTTCGTCGTCGAGATGGAACATGATGACTCTCTCGCCAAAGGCCGGCGAGACCGTCGCAACGCCGACGCTCAGGGCGAGAACGCCGACAGTTGCTGCCGCAGCGCGGCCCGCGCCCGCGACAGCAGGCACCGCACCGCCTCCGCGGTCACTTCCAGGATCGCCGCAATCTGCTCGTACGACAGATCCTCGAACTCAAACAGCGTCAGCGCCACACGCTGGTTGATCGGCAGCCGCGCCAGAGCGGCGGCGACGTGCTGCTGAAGCTCGCGCAGGTTGATCGGCGAGTCGGGCCCAGGCTCGCGCCCATCCGCGATCCGGCTGACGTTCTCGCCGGTCTGCGCCGACGCGGCCCGCTTCGCCTGGTGCTGCCGCAGATAGCTCATCGTGCGGTTGGTCGCCACCCGGTAAAGCCACGTCGAAAAGCGCGCCCGCGGCTGATAGTCGCGCGCGTGTGTCAGAATCTGCAGGAACACGTCCTGCGTCAGGTCCTCCGCCGCCGACGGGTTCCGCACGATCCGCCCAACGTAGCGAAGCACACGCGAGAAGTTTCGCCGCACCAGCGTCGTCGCAGCCTCCGCGTCGCCCGCCCCGACTTGCAGCATCAGCAGCGTGTCCACATCTTGCAGCAGTTCGCCCGGCGTCGCCGGCGCGCGGCGACGCACCTGTGGCGCGGTGGCGTCAACAGCCTGCTGCTGAAGCTTGGCTTCCGGCGATCCCATCTCGATGTCCAGCGCAAGACACGACTTGTGCAGTCATTCTAATCCGCCGAGGGGCCGTGAAGCAAGCTCCGTGCCGCGCCCGCCGAAGCGCGAAACCCCCGTCTCCTCAAACGAGGGTCAGGGGGAGAGTCTCGCCGCTGGAATGGTCTGGCCGGGACTCCGCGCGCTCCGGGCAATGGCCTGGAGAGTGTCCGGCCGTAGTCGCGTGCAGCCTAAACGCTCAGCAATTCGGCGTCGCGCGGATTGTTCATTCGAGCGCCGCCGAACGAGCCCACAAACCGATCGAGCGCCTGCTGGAAGCGCTCGCTGAACCAGCCGCGATTCAGATCGGACAGGCTGTGCCGCGATTCCGATTCGCTGGTGCTGCCGGGCGGCGTGAAGAACTCGCACTTCATCCGCACGTCCGTCAGACCTTCGTGGAAGAACGTCAGCAGCACGTATGCATTCTCGGACATCTCGAGCTTGAACGCGCGCCGCCCAGCCGCCGACCGCGGCCGCTGACACTGAAATCCGTGCTCCGATAGAAAGCTCGCGAACTCCTCAAACACCGACGCCGCCGTCGAGTCCATCGCGTCTTCGAATTCCCGGACCCACTTGCCCTTCGCCGACTCCAGGTTCTTCAGAAATGAGCCCCGCCAATCTTCGAAACTTGCCATCGCAATCTCCCCCGCAAACAGTTAGCGGACGCCGCCCAGCCCGACTGGACGCACGTCAGGATCGGCCGCTCGGCGAGTGGCGGCGATTACAGAAGCGTTCCAAATACGCCGACCGATTGACCATGGTGACGGAAATTCGTCAAACAAATACGTGGGAACATCGGGCGACGAGCAGTCGTCAGATTTTCAGCACGAACGATTTGACATCCGCTAATCTTGAGCTAAGTTTTTAGGGCAGAGACGTGCAGGCGGACACCCGGCGTCGGCGACGCAAACCGCACTCATAAATCCATACCTGCCGACGACGCTGCAAAGGTGAATGCCCCGCAGCAACGAAGATGGAAGCCGCTCAAGCGGTTTCCGGACTTTCATCGAACTTCATCGAGTTGAATCCGGCCGGCACCTGGCTCGCGACCCTTTTCCCGCTCGCGACCGGGTGGGCAACGCGTCCACGTGCCCGCGTGCGAGCGAGCGCGCGCGGTGTGTGGCGGGACGAACGTCCGCGTAGAGGAGCTTGCACATGGCATCCAATGCGATCTGGGGTATCGAAGTCGGGCAGTGCGCCCTGAAGGCGATCAAACTGCGGGCCGCCGGCGACAAGGTCGAGCTGGTGGCGTTTGACGTCATCGAACATCCGAAAATCCTCTCGCAACCCGACGCGGACGCCGACGAGCTGATCAAGGCGGCCCTCGAAAAGTTCGTCTCGCGGAACGACTGGCAGGGCGACCGGTTCGTTATCGGCGTGCCCGGGCAGCAGACGTTCGCCCGGTTCTGCAAGCTGCCGCCGGTCGATCAGAAGAAGATTCCCGATATCGTGAAGTTTGAAGCCAGCCAGCAGATCCCCTTCGACATCGACGAGGTGATCTGGGACTACCAGGTGTTTTCGAGTCCCGACTCGCCCGACGTCGAGGTCGGCATCTTCGCGATCAAGAAGGACCTGATTCGAAAGCAGATCGACTATTACACGGCGGTGGGAATCGCCCCGCTGGCGGTGCAGACGAGCCCGTGCGCGCTCTACAACTTCGCGAAGTTCGATCAGCCGGCCGCCGAGGGCGGTGCCACGGTGATCGTCGACATCGGGGCGCAGAACACCGACCTGGTCATCGCCGAGCCGAACAGCGCCTGGTCGCGCAACATCCCGCTGGGGGGCAATAACTTCACCGACGCGCTGGTGAAGTCGTTCAAGCTCTCGTTTGCCAAGGCGGAGAGTCTGAAAAAGACGGCGGCGACCAGCAAGTATGCGCGGCAGATTTTCCAGGCCATGCGGCCGGTGTTCGCGGACCTGGTGGCCGAGATTCAGCGCTCGATCGGCTTCTACTCGTCGACACATCGCGACGTGCAACTGGCGCGCGTGCTGGGGCTGGGCAATGCGTTTCGCCTGCCCGGTCTGCAGAAGTACCTGGAGAACAACCTGACGATCTCGGGCGGGGTGCTGAAGCTCGAGAAGCTGAACCAGATCGTGCCGTCAGCCAACGTCAATGCCCCGCAGTTCGCCGACAACGTGCTGGGCTTCGGCGTGGCGTACGGCTTGGCGCTTCAGGGCCTGGAGATGTCGGCCATCTCGGCCAGCCTGCTGCCCAAGGAGTTGGCGCGGGTCGCTTTGTGGCAGAAGAAGCGGGCTTATTTCGGGCTCGCCGCCGCGTGCGTCGGCATGGCGGCGTCGTTCGTCTGGGCGCGGCAGTTCATGGACGACGGCGCGCTGAAGGCCGGCGTCGACCTGCGAAGCCGAACCCAGACGATCATCTCTGAAGCCAAGGCGGTCGAGGCGCGCTTCAACGAAGTCAAGACCGACACCGGTGGCAAGGAAGAGAAGATCACCAAGTACCTGGAGCTGCAGAAGGATAGCCGCTACGTGCCGTCCGTGCTCTCCTTCGTGCATGCCAGCCTGCCCGACGTGGCGCCTGAAATCGCGTCCGCCAAGACCGGCGAACAGCTCAAGAAGGTCATCGAGACCGACAAGGAGCGTTTCGCGCGCGCGAACCGTCGCCAGATGATCATCGAAAGCCTCTACATCGGAAACGCGGCCGGCTACTCGGCGACGGGCGGCGGCGGGGCGACGCCCTACGCCGGCGGCGGCGAGGGCGAAGGGCCGGGTGAATTCGCCGAAGGCGGGGCGCGCTTTCGATATTCCCGCGGCATGCCGCCGCCGGAAGCCTCGCAGCAGGAATCCTCTCCGGGCACGACCGCGGGCGGCGAGAGCAGCGCCGGGGAGCTGTTCGTGCACGTCGAGGGGCGACTGCTCTTCGGCCGTACGCAAGGCGACGCGATCGGCTTCCTGGAAAGCGAATGGCTGCCGCGGCTCAAGCAGATGGGCGCGACCAAGGGGCTGGGGTTCTACGTGGTGGATGACGACCCGAAGGCCGCCGAGCAGCGGATTCTCATCCCGATCGTGCGGTCCTATTACCAATCGTCGACGCCCAACTTCCTTTCACGTGAGCAGCCCACGCAGCAGGGTCCGAAGGTCGAGGACCCGCTGACGGGCGAGGACATGGCCAGCGACTGGAAATTCGAGATCAACTTCAAGGTCAAGCTGGGTGAGAAGCCCGTCAAGGAAGGCGAGAAGACGGAAAACAAAGGCTGAGAAGTCCGGCCCGGCGGCGGCCGCGAAGGAGTCGCCGGGAAACGACGGGCGTGTGACGGCTTCCGCGGCCCAACGCGGGTCGCTCGAGGTGAACCATGTGGAACAACATCGTATCGTTCGTCAAGACGCATCTGATCTCGCTGCTGTGCGGGGTGGCGGCGCTGGTCTTCGTGGGCGCCACGCTGTGGGGAATGTCGCTCGACTCGGTCAAGAACCGCATGCAGGAGCGCGTCTCGGCCGCGGGCGAGATCAAGCGCTTCGAAAGCAGCGCCATCAACGACGCGAAGATCGACGCCGAGAAGCGGCGCGGCGAGCTGTTTCAGAAGGAGTTCGAGGCGACGCTCGAAGTGGCGCACAGCATCAACAAACGCGAGCCGCTCGTGCCCGGACTGTTTCCGACGGCTCAAAACCAGGCGGTGAAGTTCGAGTTCGTCAACAAGTACAAGGGCTCGCTCGAGCAGATGCGCGCCGATTTGATGGCCGACGGCCCGCCCACCGCCGCCGACATCGCCGAGGAGGAGCAGAACATCATCGACCTGGCGCAGCAGGAAGCCGAATCGAAGACCGAAGACACGCCCAACCCCAGCATGAAGCCCGGCCTGCAACAGCCCCAGACGCCGACGATTCCCGGCCGCCCGATCGGCGGCGAGGAGTTCGCCGGCGGGCGGCGCTATCCGCCCAGTCCCGAGGAGTACTACGGCGCCGAAGGCGGCGAATTCGCTGGCCGCCGGCCGGGGCGTGGCGGCGGCGAGTTCGGCCCGGGCCGCGGGGCAATGATGGCCGGCATGAACGTACCGAGCGTGAACGTCACGATTCCGGCCGACCAACAGAAGTACAACAAGGAGTACCGTGCGGCGGTGAACAAGGCCAAGAGCATCCGCTGCTACGCCGACGTCCGCTCCTGGCACGTCAGCCCGATCGTCGAGAGCCAGCTTGCGCCCAGCCCGGAGGATCTGTGGAAGGCGCAGGTCGGCCTGTGGCTGCAACAGGACGTCGCCAAGGCGGTCGCGGAAGTGAACAACGAGGCGGCGGCCGCCGTGCAGGACGGCGATCCCTACGTCGAGCATTCGCCCGTCAAGCGGATCGTGTCGGCGCGGATTTTCGGCTACACGGGCGCGGAGAAACCGCTGCTGTTCCCGATGGCTTCGGGCGCGACCGGGTCGAGCGACGTGGCGGGCCCGGCCAAGTCGTTCACCGACCGCAAGTCGGACGCGCAGTTCGACGTGCTGCGGTTCACGGTGACGATGGTGGTCGACCAGCGCGAGGTGACCAGGGTGATCGACCGCGTCTGCCGGCAGAACTTCTACAAGTGCGTCGGCGTGCGCTACGCGCCGCTGTCGCCGGAAGACGCCAAGGTGGGCTTCATGTACGGCACGGCGCCGGTGACGCAGGTGACGCTGGATTTCGAGGGCTACATGTCGCGGGCGGTGTTCGCGACGCTGATGCCCGAAGAGGTGCGCAAGGCGCTGGGCATCACGCTGGAAGGTAGTGGAGGTTGATGGTCGCCGGTCGGCAGCGGCAGAGATTGAGACGTCGCGGGCGGCGGACAGCCGCCGGGAGTGAACATCATGGCTAAGGGAACTTTCAACTTCTTCGAGCTTCACGCGGAGAAACTCGTGCTGGGCGTCGGCGGCGCGTTCGCGCTGGCGATGCTCTGGATGTTCATCATCAGCTCGCCGAACGTGATCGAGTTCAACGGCGAGAAGGTCGGGCCGCGCGAGCTGGACGAGCGGATTCTGACCGCGGCGCAGCGCATGGACGAGAAGCGCAAGCGGGCCGAGCCGCCCAAGATCGAGGTGCCCTCCTTCCGCGAGGAAGTGCGCAGCCTGCAGGACAAGGGCATCCTGGCGGGTGGCGCCGGAATGCCCGTGGAGCCGGTGCTGCGGCTGGCGGGCGAGTTCGGCAGGGAAATCAAGATCGAGGGGCTCGAGGAGCAGGCCGAGTCGGGCGTGGTCGACCTGGTCACGCCGCTCAAGCCCTCCATCCCCAAAGTCCGGACGGGGCGAAGCGTCGCGGTGCGTGCGCCGACCGTCGTGCTGACGTCGGAGTCGCCCTCGCCGAACCAGCCCAAGGACGCGACCAAGGTCGAGTCCTCGGAGTTCCCCTGGGTCTCGGTGGCGGTCTATTTCGACAAGCTGGCGCAGGCCGGCGAGATGGAGAAGGCCCGCTACGCCAGCTACCGCCGCAAGGTCTACGTGGCGGGCGTCGACGCACAGCGGCAGGAGGTGCAGTCCAACGGCGAATACTCCGAATGGCAGGACGTGCCGCACAGCAAGGCGGCGCTGGACCTGAAGATTCCCGAGCCGGCGTTCGACGAGCGCAGCAGCACGCTGACCAACAAGGCGGACATCGAGCGGGCCTACAGCCAGATCAAAGCGATGCAACAGGCGATCCTCCAGCCGCCGTTCTACAACGTCGAGGTCGGCGACATCTGGGATCTACCGCCCTTGCCGGGCTGGGAGGAGACCGACGCCGATGATACGGCCAACGCGCCGACCGAGCCGAAGCCGAAGGAACGCAAGCCGAAGCCCAAGCCGACGCAGCAACCGCCGCCCGAAGGGCGGCGGATGCCGCCAATCGCCGGCGGCGGCGAAGGTGGCGGCGGCGGCCGTCCCGGCCGTGGCGGCGGTGTGATGGGCGAGGGTCCGGGCGAGTTCTACCAGGGTGCGGGCCAGGTGAACACCGAAGGGCGGGCCAAGGCCGAGGCCAAGAAGCTCATGCAGAACGCGCTGAAGGAAGCCAAGATGGCCCTGATGCGCGACAAGGACTACGGCAAGGCGATGGACCGCGCCAACAGCGTCAAGAACAACCCCGACGCGACCACCGCCATGAAGCGCCAGGCCGAGTCGCTCATCAAGGACATCGAGAAGAAGATCTCGGGCAAGGACAAGTCCAGCATCATCACGCGGCTGAGCGGCAGCGGCGGCGGCGGTCCGCCGCTGATCACGCATCCGGAGCGCGGCAGCCAGGTGGTGGCGTGGGCGCACGACGACACGGTCGAGCCGGGTAAGACGTACCGCTATCGCGTGCGCGTAAACCTCTGGAACCGCTACGTCGGCCAGAACCGGCTGGTGCGCGACCCGGCGGGTGCGCGGCAGGCGGTCGTTCACGGTGCCTGGTCCGATCCGAGCGAGCCGGTCTCAGTCACGCCGAGCACGTACTTCTTCCTGACCTCGGAGAAAAAGGACCGCGCTCAGGCGACCGTCGAGGTCTACAAGTGGCGGAACGGGTCGTGGGTGAAGAACACGTTCGACGTCGGCGTCGGCGACGTGATCGGCGGCGTCAAGAAGACCAAGCTCGAGGAGTATGACGAGAAGGACAAGCAGGTCACCGAGGACGTCGACTTCTCGACGGGCGCGGTCGTGCTCGACCTGCGGTTCGACGAGGCGGTCGAGCTGCGTGTGCCGCAGAGCAAGACGGATTTCACCTATCGTCCCAAGCCGACGCTGCTGATGGTGTATCTGGAGCCGGCCGACGGGCAGATCAAGGAACGCATTCTCGACGCCGACCGCGGCGATCCGCTCCGTGCCAGGCTCGAAGAGGAGCTGTGATCCGGACGCGGCCGGCGTAGCCCGGCGGCCTCGGATCGTCTAGTCTATTCCGGCGTCGGAAGCTGCGGCGCATCTCCGCGGGCGCTCGTCAGATTCCGACAGGCCGGAAGCGTCGTCAGGCGTCGCGGAGGCAGGATTCGAGGGCGACGGGCATGGTGCTTCAGCTAGCAGTTCTGGCGCTGATTCTGGCGATCACGCTGGTGCAGTCGGTGTGGGGACTGTTCAGCGGGCTGATCACCGCGTTCTGCTGCGTGATCTCGGCGTGCCTGGCGCTGGGGATGTTCGAGTGGGCGACCGACGCGTCGTCGGGCATCATCACGCACCCCAGCTACACGGCGCCGGCCTGCCTGCTGCTGATCTACTTCGTCTCGGTGATTGTGTTGCGCACGCTGGCGGACAACCTGATCCGCGGGAACATCCGCGTCCCATCCTACGTCGATTTCGCCGGCGGGGCGGTCTGCGGGTTCATCACCGGCCAGATCTGCATGGGCGTGCTGGTCCTGAGTTTTCTGATGCTGCCCTTCGGCGGCAAGGCGGGAATGTATCAGCGCTATGCACGCGACAAGGACGCCGGCACGCCGCGGGCTTCGTTCAAGCGTAGCAACCTGTGGCTGAATCCCGACGGATTCACCTGCGGGCTGGTGAGCATGCTGAGCGCGGGCAGCCTGAGCAACGGAACGACGACGTTCGCGAGCGTCTATCCGGACTTCCCCGAGTGGGTGTTCTGGTCAGGAAACACCGTCCAGTCCGAGTCGCTCACGGCGCCGGCCCGCGACAAGAATGGCGACGGCAACAAAGCGCTGGCCGCCGTCAAGTGGTGGGACCAGAAGCAGCCAGTCGAAGCGGCCTATCGCACAAACATGCCCGACAAGATGGCGCCCGAGCCGAATTACAAAGATGAGCAGTACAAGCCGGCCGCGGGGATGAAGCTCATCGGCGTGCGCCTGGCGATGGAGCGGGCCTCGGGCGACCGCGGCGAACGCGACGTGGATCATCGGCTGCGGCCGACGCAGATTCGCGTCGTGGGCGAGTCGAACGGCTCGCCGCGGCAGTACGTCCCGTCCGTGCTGACCGGCCTGGACGGACACGCGAAGCTGGGCGGCAAACCGCGGATCGTCGACCTGGACAACAACCTGAACGTGTCGGCCAGCGAGAAGGTGACGGCCGACGCGTATTTCGAGGTGGATACCGACTTTCGCCCCCATTTCGTCGAGTATCGCCGCTTCGCGCGGGCGCCGCTGAGCGAGGCGAATTTCTCCAAGACCGCCCCCGACGCGCCGCAGGCTAGCGCGACGCCGAAGGAAGGCGAGGCCGCCGACGCCAGCAAGCCGCCGGCCAACACCGCCAGCGGCCGCGGCACCGGCCTGTTCCGATTCGTCGATTCCGTCGACCTCAATAACAGCGGCGACATCGATCGCCTGCCGCTGCCGCTGCTGGCCGAGCGCGTGCGCAGTGCGGACACGGAAGTGGACGGCGACGCGCTGAAGTCGGGCCGCGTTTTCGGCGACGTCGACGCGCTGTCCGGCGAGGGCCCGAAGGTCGAGCGGTTCAAGCTGCCGGAGGGCAAGCGGCTGTGCCAGATTCGCTACAGCCCGAAGAAAGCGATGACCACCGCCGGCCAGGTGTTCAACTACGTGGCCCGCACGGTGAACCAGTATTCGGCGGTTGATAGCAACGGCGGGAAGCACCCGCTCGCGGGCTACTTTGCCATCGTGAAGCGTGGCGATCGCGATTATGTCGAGGTGTATTACGTCGGCGACAGCGAAGTGGAAGGGCCGGCGTTCCGCGGCATGCTCGATTTCAAGGAAATCAAACCCAGCGAGCTGACCGCTCGCGACGATGCCGTCCTCGGATTGCTCTTTCTCGTCCCGCCGGGCGTGACGATCAACGGCGTTGAGAATCAGCGCGGGCAGGGCCCCAAGGATTTGAACCTCAAGATGCAGTAGGGCCGGAGAAGAGGTAGCCCATCCATGTCCCCGATGGCGGCGGGATTTTCACGCGCGGGTGAAAAAAGAAAGTGGCCCGTTCCCTCCGACCAGAGAACGGGCCGAGTCACTGATTGGCAAGAAGGGCGAGCCGAAAACATCCTGCCAACCTTCTCCACCCGTGTGGAGAATTTCGTGCACCCACTCGATAACTGACGGTGCCACGCGAATATTCCGTCAACTCCCGAAAAAATTCAGATATCATTTTTCAAAACGGGCTGAATTCTCGACGCCGCCGGCACCTCGAAAAATGTCCAATCCGCTCAAGGTCGCGTTCTCGAACCACTCGCGCCAATGGCGCTCATACCGATATTGCTACCCCGTCGTCTCACGCCGCAGCCGCGGATTGAGTCTGGGCGTCAACCTGAACCCGGATACGGCGTGCAACTTCGACTGCATTTATTGCTGCGTGGATCGTCTGACGCCGCCGGCGGTGCGCACCGTTGATCTGGCGGTGCTGGAGGAGGAGCTGCGCGCGCTGGCACGGGCGGCGCTGGCGGGCGAACTATATTCGGAACCAGAATTCCGCGAGATACCGGCCGAATTCCGACGGATAAACGACATCGCCTTCTCGGGCGACGGCGAACCAACCGCTTCGCCGGAATTCCGTCGCGCCGCGGAAGTCGCGGTCCGCGTCCGCGCGGAGCTCGGACTGCTCGACGCCAAGATCATCACCATCACCGACGCCTGCTTCCTCAAGCGGCCGGCGGTCGCCGACACGCTGGCGTTTCTCGACGGGCATCGCGGCGAAATCTGGGCCAAGCTGGACGCCGGCACGCAGGCGTACTATGAACTCGTCAATCGTCCGAGTCACCCGCTTGAGCACGTGCTTGAGAACATCCTCTTTGCCGCCCGCATACGCCCGCTGGTCATCCAGTCGATCTTCATGCGCATCCGGGGCGAAGCACCGCCTCCCGCCGAACTCGACGCGTACGCCCGCCGGATCGAAGTCCTGGTGGCGCAAGGCGCGCGGCTCTCGCTGGTTCAGGTTTACACGATCGCTCGGCGGACGGCCGTGGACTACGTCGAGCGGCTGTCGGCCGATGAGCTGGAATCGATCGCGCAGCGCGTCCGACGTGCGGGCGTGCCGGCCGAGACGTATCCCTAGTGTACTGCCTCGCAAGCGTGCCACCGTATCCAGCGTGGGGAGCATCGGCCTCTGGCCGGTGCGGTCGTGGATTTCACACCGGCCAGAGGCCGATGCTCCCCGTCCACATGTTGCGATATTCCTGAGGCACTGCACTAGTTCACCACAGCCGGCGCTCACGTTGCGCCGTGCGGTTCCATTTTCCCGGAAGCTCGCGCGCTGATGACGGCCGGCCTGCGAGTCGCACTGGTCGGCGGCGCGGGCGTCGTGGCCGCGTGGGTGTTCGCCTGGCCGGCGAGCGGCGTGTTGCGGGCGGTCTTTCAGCCGGAAGTCTGGAGCGGCGCCGGGCTCTCCGCACGCCGGGTCGAGCTTCTTTTGCGCGGCGCGGGCGTAGCGGCCGCGGCGGCGGCGCTGGCGCAGCTCCTGGGCGCGGCACTGGCATCCGCGCTGAACGACCGGCGCCGCGGCGGGCGGCGTCTGGCCGCGTGGGTCGGGGCCAGCGTACTGCTCACGCCGCCTTATATCTACGCCTACGCCTGGAGCCTGCCGCTGCTGCCGGCCGGAATTGCCTCGTCGGCGCCGCTGGCTTCACCCGTGATCGCGTGGCTGGCGACGACCGGCCGCGCCGTCTGGTGCCTGGGATGCTGGCTGACGCCCCTGGCTGCGGTTGTACTGGCGTGCGGCTGGCGGACCCACGGGCGGCCGGCGGCCGCGCTCGCGGCGCTCGATGCGACGGGTGCGCGCGTCTTCGGACGCGCCGTGCTCCCCGCGATGTGGCCCTGGATCGCCGGGTCCCTCCTGTTGACCGCGACCCTGGCGCTCACCGAGTTCTCGGTCTGCCACCTCTGCCGCGTCATGACCTGGAACACCGAAATTCTGGCCGAACTTCAGATCATCGCCCGGCCGGGCAGCGGCATCGTGCTCGCCTGGCCGCTGCTGGCGATGGTGGCGGCACTCGCGCTTCCGCTGATGCTGCTCCGGGGCCGCGCCGCGGAAGCGCTGCGAGAGCTGGCCCGATTCGATGACGATGCTGACGGACGCGAGTCACGAAGCGACCAGGCGGCGACGAAGCCACGAAGTCACGAAGCCACGGAGTTACGCAAAGAGCGCCATTCGAAATCCGCTACTCGCCATTCGCTCTTGTCCCGCCGTTCGCTTTGGCCTCGTGCGCTGCCGGCCGCGCGCCGCCGCGGCCTGGCGCTGCTTGCGTACGTCGCCCTGCTGTCGCCTTGGCTGGTGCTGGCGCGCGAATTCCGCGACCCCGCCGCGCTGCTCACCGGCTGGCGGGCGTTCGGCGACGCGTGGCTGAGCGGCGCGGGCTGCGCCCTGGGTGCCGGCGCGGCCGGTGCACTGCTGGCGGTCGGCATCGAGCTTCTTCGGCTGGTCGCGACACCGCGCGACCGGCGCGGCCGCGCCGGCAGGACGTTTGCCGACGTCGTCACGCTCGCGGCGCTGGTCGCGGCGGTTGCACCGCCCGCGCTAGTGGGAGACGCGTTCGCCGCCGCCGGCCGCTGGCCAGCCTGGCTGGCGGACCACTGGCCGATCGTCGTTCTGGTCGGCGCGGCCCGCTACGCCATCCTGCCCATCGTCGGGCTGCGGATCGCGACCGCCGCGGTCGGACCGCAATCCGTGGGCATGGCGGCGCTCGACGGCGCCGACCGGACGACGGCCTACCTGCGCGTGGTTCTGCCGCGCTGTACGGGGGCACTGACCGTGACGAGTTTGCTGGCGGCGCTGCTGACGATGACCGAGGTCGGCGCATCGGCCCTTGTGCAGCCGCCGGGCGTGCCGAGCCTGTCGCAGACGATGCTGAACATGATCCACTACGGGCGAAACGACGCGGTGGTGGCCACGGCGCTCTACCTGATGCTGCTGGCGGCGATCGCCGCCGTGCTGGTGCGTCCGGCTGGTTTCCGGCGCGGTCCGCGCGTATCCTGAGCGGCATGCGGGTGACACGCGTCGTCATGCTGCTGATCAGTGTGGCGCTGCCGCTCGGAGCCGGCTGCCGGGCGTCGGCCGATCTCACGATCATGCAGCCCTTTGCGCCGCCGGCGCAGCGCGTCCTGGAGCTGCGGCACGGGGCGCGACAATTCGAGTTGCGTGGCGACGATCGGATGGTGGCGCTGCTGGCGTTTCCGCTGCCGGGAGCGCGCGACGGTCCCGATGATTTCGTGGTTTATCTGGACGTTCCGCGGGCCGACGGCACCTGGCGCGTCGGCACGGCCGGGTCGGACGCCCGAGGATTCCTCATCCAGGCAACCGGCGCGCTCCGCGGCAAGACCATGCTCGCCCGCGGCACGATCATCCTGAAATCGCCCTTGCTGGGCGGGCGCTCGCGCACGATCCAGCTCGACGTCGAGACCGCCGACGGGGCCTTCGTTCGCGGAAAACTGACCGCGCGGCCCGATTCCATCGCCGTCCGCGAGTTCGAAACGCGGCGCAGCGGCGACGTGGCGGCGCTCTGGGGCGACGCCGCGGCCGGGCTGGCCGCCGACGAACTCGGCCGCCGCTCCATGCCCGGGCAACCGCTTTCGGGAACCGCGCCGGACGGCGGTGCGTCCAATTCGGCGCGCCCGTGAGCCGGTTTCGGCCGATAACGCCGGGGAGCACCAGAAAGATTGGTCAGACGCCCCGCCGATGCGTAGAATCCACTTGGGGGAGGGGTGACCGGTGGTGGCGGCGCCGGACACCCTGAGGAGACAGCGATGAAACGACTGATCGTTGCGGTGATGGCGGCGGGCGTGCTGGTGATGCCGTGCGCGGCTCAGAACAAGCAGCCGGCGCGGGTGCAGCACCGCGCGGCCACGACGATGGAACTGCTCAACATGCGCGTGCCTGAAGTGCGCTTCGAGGCCGTTCCGATGCAGGACGTGATGGAGTGGCTGGAGGAGCTGACCGGCGTGAACATTGTGGTGCGCTGGCAGCAGCTCGAACTGGTGGGCATCGAGAAGACCAAGCCGATCACCGTCAAGGCGAAGAACCTGCGACTGTCCTACGTGATGTCGCTCATCATGGGAGCCGCGACCGAGCCCGACATCAAGCTGGCCTACCGCGCCACGGCGAACCTGATCATCTTTTCCACCGACGAAGACCTCGGCAAGGACATGATCACGCGCGTCTACGACGTGGGAGATCTGCTGTTGCGCGTCCCGCGTTTCACCAACGCCGCGCAACTGAATCCCGCCGAGGCTCTTAACCAGGCCGGTCAGGGCGGGTTCACGGGCGGCGGCGGCGGCGGCGGGAATCTCTTCGAACAGGAAGAGAGCGACCAGGATCGCGACCAGGACGAAAATCAGCCCGGCGTGTCGCGCGACATGGCCGAGCTGATCAGCGTCATCACCAGCACCGTCGAGCCGAATTCCTGGGCGACCAATGGCGGAACCGGGACGATCATCCCGCTCCGCTCGCAGATCATCGTCCGCGCGAGCATCCAGGTCCATCAGATGCTCGGCGGTCCGATCCGCGAAGAATGAGGCCGGAGCACGCGGAGTTCGACCCGGTGGCGACCCCAGCGCTGCTTGCGGCCGACAGCCTGACGACCTTCGGCTGGATCGCGGCCGCCGTCGTACTCTCCGTTGCCGGCGGATACGTGGTCGCCTGGATGCGGCGGTGGATGCGCGCGGCGGAGCCCGCCGCCACGTTCACACTGCACGACCTGCGGGCCATGAGGGCCGATGGGAGGATCAGCGAGGCGGAATACGAAGTGCTCCGGCGAGGTGTGATCCGCAGCGCGTCGGTCGATGCGCCCGGTCCGGATTCCGGGGGGTTGGAGGAGGGCGGCTCACGCCGCGACGCCGGCGGGGCGTAGCGATCCGGCGACAAAATCGGGGGTCGCGCGGCCTGCGGATCGCAACGACGGGGGGCGGACGTTAAAATCAGTCAGGTTAGAGACGCAGAAAGTACGAAAAGAAGGTCTGTACAGGAGCATGGACGCGGCATGAGCAACGGCCGGAACGTAACGGGCGGTGGGAGCGGAAATTCCGGTCGCGGCAAGAAGAACTGCGCTTGCAGCTTCTGCGGCAAGAGCCACCGCGACGTCGGTCCGATGGTCGAGGGGGCCAACGACGTCTTCATCTGCTCGGCGTGCATCGAGCAGTGCCACAACCTGATCCGCGAAGAACGCCGCCGCACGACCAGCCGGCCGCTTTTCAAGGAAAAGATCCCACGGCCGCGCGAGATCGCCACCTTCCTGGACCAATACGTCGTCGGGCAGGACCACGTCAAGAAGACGATCTCGGTCGCGGTGCACAACCACTACAAGCGGCTGCTGCACGGCGACGCGATGGACGACGCCGAAGTCGAGATCGAAAAGAGCAACATTCTCCTGATCGGCCCGACCGGCAGCGGCAAGACGCTGCTGGCCCGCTCGCTGGCCCGCGTGCTGAACGTGCCTTTCGCCATCGGCGACGCGACGACGCTGACCGAAGCGGGCTATGTCGGCGAGGACGTCGAGAACATCCTGCTGCGGTTGCTGCAGAACGCCGATTTCGACCTCGAGGCGGCGCAGCGCGGCATCATTTACCTCGACGAGATCGACAAGATCGGCAAGACCTGGAATAACGTCAGCATCACCCGCGACGTCAGCGGCGAGGGCGTGCAGCAGGCCCTGCTGAAGATGCTCGAAGGCACCGTCAGCAACATCCCGCCGCAGGGCGGCCGCAAGCACCCCGAGCAGCAGTACATCCAGATGGACACCAGCAACATCCTGTTCATCTGCGGCGGCACGTTTGTGGGGCTCGACAAGATCATCCGCAAGCGGCTGGGCCGCAAGAAGATCGGTTTCGAGACGTCGCAGCACGTGACCGACGACCTGGCCGATCTGCGCGGCGTGCTCGAGCAGGTGACGCCGGACGACCTCATCGAGTTCGGAATGATTCCGGAATTCGTCGGCCGCCTGCCGGTGCTCTGCCCGCTGCACCCGCTGAACGTCGACGCGATGGTGAAGATTCTGAGCGAGCCGCGCAACGCGCTGATCCGGCAATATCAGAAGCTCTTCGAGATGGAAGGCGCGCGGCTGGAGTTCACGCCCGAATCGCTGGAGGAGATCGCGCGGCGCGCCATGGCGCGCGACACGGGCGCCCGGGCGCTGCGCTCGATCGTCGAAGAGTTCATGATTCCCTACATGTTCGATCTGCCGGAAGTGAAGGACACGGGTCCGTTTGTCGTGACGCCCGAGGTGGTGCGCGGCGAGGCGAACCTGTTCCAGTCGGCGCGACGGCGGAAGGAATCGGCGTAGCGCATTGGGCTGCGCAGGCACGTCCTCGGGCTCATTGAGATCGCAAAATTGCATGCTTACGCCTTCGGCGGAAGCATGCCACCCGAGGGTGTGTCGCATCTTCTGGCCTCGCCGGCATGGTGGCATGTTCTCGCCGGCAGGCGTAAGCACGCGATCCTCGGGGGCCCTATGGCATGCTCTCGCCGCCAGGCGTGAGCATGCGATCCTGGAAACACCCGCTCGGAAAAGCAGAACGCCGCACGGCCTCAGCGGCGTGCGGCGTCAGCAAGTCAGTTTCGCGCGGTCAACGAAGCTCGTCGCTGTTCGAGGTCAGGGCTTCTTGCCGCTGCGCTTGGTGTCGAGGTGCTTCTTGATCGCGTCGGTGAGACCCTCGCCGCGAAGTTCCGGACCGGCGGCGAGAACGACGCCGGTGTCGCCATCAATGAGAAACGGCGCGGGGATGGAGCTGACGCCATAGCTGGAAGCGATGCTGCCCACGCCCTCGTAGACGTGATCCCAGGTCATCTTGTTGTCCTGCACGTAGCTCTGCACCTTTTCGAGCGGGATGTTCTTGGGCTGATCGAGCGAAACGCTCAGAATCGCAAAAGGCTGCCCTTTGAGCTTTTCGGCAGTCTCGACCAGATGCGGCACTTCCCGGCGGCAGGGCGGGCACCACGTGGCCCAGAAGTCGACCAGCACGATCTTGCCCTTGTAGGCGTCCGGGAACTTGAGCGCCTTGCCGGCGACGGTGCTGGCTTCGAAGGCAGGTGCCTTTCCGCCGACGGTAGGTGACTTGCCTTGCGCCAACGCGGAATAAGACAAGCCGAAGGCGACGGACAGCGTGAGAATCGCTCGCATCATGGTTGGGAATCTCCAGGTTTTTCGGACGGCCCAGCTCGCGTCAATCCAGCATTCTATCGGCCAATCCGCGGGCCTGCCAGAACTGTTCCCGACGGTTACAATCCCGTAGACTCGCTGAACTTGCAGACGGTAGGTGCTTTCTTCGCGAGCGATAACCAGCGACGCGCGTGAACGGAGTCGGGTGAAATGGCGGAGCAACGGGCGCGGCCGCAGGATAGCACGCTGGCGGCGATCTGCGAGAAAGTGCTGGCCGGTGAGCGGCTCTCGCACGCCGACGGGGTGGCGCTTTTCCGGACGCGCGACATCTTTACGCTCGGCGAGTTGGCGAACATCGTGCGTGAGCGGCGGCACGGCCGACGGGCGTATTACAACGTCAACCGGCACATCAACTACACCAACTTCTGCGTGTTGCGCTGCAAGTTCTGCTCGTTTTATCGGTCGACGGACGGCCGCAGCGGCCCGACCGAGGTGTCCAACGGACCGGGTTATCTGTACTCGCTCGACGAGATCGTGCGGATCGCGCGGGAAGCCGCCGACCAGGGCGCGACCGAGGTGCACATCGTCGGCGGGCTGCACCCGACGCTGCCGTTTTCGTTCTACACGGACATGTGCCGGGCGATCCGCGAGCGTTGTCCCGGGCTGCACATCAAGGCGTTCACGGCGATCGAGATCGTGCACTTCACGCGGGTCAGCCGGCCGCGGCTGAGCATCGAGGAGGTGCTGATCGCGCTGCGCGACGCGGGTCTGGACAGCCTGCCGGGCGGGGGCGCCGAGATTTTCGATCCGCGCGTGCACGCGGAAGCGTTCAAGGCGAAAGTGGGCGAGAAGCATTGGTTCGACGTGCATCGCGCGGCGCACGACCTGGGGATTCCGAGCAACGCGACGATGCTCTACGGACACGTGGAGAGTGTGGAGGAGCGTGTGACGCACCTGCTCAAGTTGCGCGCGCATCAGGACCAGTCGCTGGCCAAGTGCGACGACGCGACGAAGCCACACAGCGACGAAGGCCGGACTGCCGTAACCTCGGTCGCTCCGTCGCTCGGTCGCTCCGTCGCCGCCTTCCAATGCTGCATCCCGCTCTCGTTCATTCCCGAAGGCAGCGCTCTGGAGCAGCTGCCCGGCCCGACCGGGCTCGACGATCTACGCACGCTGGCGATCGCGCGGCTGATGCTCGACAACGTGCCGCACGTCAAGGCGTTCTGGATCATGCAGACGCCGAAGCTGGCGCAGGTGTCGCTGAACTGGGGCGTCGACGACTTCGACGGCACCGTCGTCTGGTATGACATCACCAAGCGTGAGGGGCGCGGAACGAACCGGCAGGAGCTGAGCGTCGAACAGATTTGTTGGCTGATCCGTGAAGCCGGTTGCGAGCCGGTGGAGCGCGACACGTTTTATCGCCCGGTGCGGCGTCCCGCCCGGCAACTGGTTCCGGTCTGATGGCTCCGAACGTTCCTGACGGGCAGCCGCGCACGATGCCCGCCGCGCCGCAGGGCGGCTTGATCGGGCCGGGGGGCCGCGTCCGCCGTTGGCGGTGGATCGACAACGGCGCGGTCGCGTCGCGGCCGTTGCGCTGCGGGGGCGACCAGAGCTACGTGGTGCAGGCCAGCACGCGCAATGGCGCCGCGTGCGAGCTGGTCTGCCACTTCCTCTTGCGAAATGGCGAGAACGCGTGGCATCGCGTCGGGATCGGTCCGGGAGAGCGCCGCCTGGCGTGCGTCACCACGCCGGACCACTGCACGCATCTGTCGATCGCCGTGCCGCGGCACATGGCGGGCGACGTCGCCGACGTGCATTTCCGGGAGACAGACGAGCCGGTGGCCGAATCGCACCCGCTGGCCAATGTGCCGCGCTGGTCGCGATACGCGCCGCCGTTCGCCCCGCGCCGCGTGCTCCTCCCGCCGGAGCTGGCGCGCATGGCCGGGCACGTGCGCGGGCCGGCGGCGGTAGTCGATCCGGCGGGATTGCGACGGTGTGCGGCGTGGCGCGGCTCGGCCGTCGTGCTGGGTGCGGCCGAAGTGCGCCAGTTGGCGATTGGCTGGGCGGAGCTGCGGCGACGGGCGGGCGGCGCGATCGTGCTGCTGAGCTTCGATGCGCTGGCCGCCGTGTTGGCGCGCGACGCCGGCGCGGGTGAGCGCGACAGCACGGGCGGAACAGACGGCCGCGTCATGCGGCGCGCGTCGCGGGGGTTGTGCTCATGCGTGGTGGAGTACGCCGACTGGGCGACGCGCGGGTTTGCGCTGCAGGACGCTCTGCCGTGCGCGGCGGTGGATGGCGCGAAGCGTTTCCGCCTGCCGGCGTGGACCGGGGGGCGAGGCTGGAATCAGTTCGCGGAGCGGCAGGGAATCGTTCGGCTGCTCAGCGTGCGGCCGGGAGCGCGCGGCCGCGGCGCGCTTTCACTGGCGTGCATGGTGGACGGGGGCGCCGTCATCGCCAGCGATTTGCCGTGGCTGCTCGCAGGTGTGTTCGGAACGCCGGTCGCTACTGAGAACATCGGCCGGTTGGTGAACGCGCACCTGGGCGGAGAAGTACCCGACGAGACGCAATACTGGTCGGCCAGCGAGAGCGTGCCGCGACAGGTGCGCGACATCGCGGAGCTCTGCCGCCGCTACGCGCCGTTGACGGCCATCCGCTGGGCCTCGGGTGCCAAGGAGCCGCTGGCGCTGGGCGTCTCACTCGCGGCGGACAGCAGTCCGGCGACGCCGCGCGGACCCGCCGCCGCGGGCGATGACGTGGTGTTGCGCACTGGCCGCATCGATCTGCCGAGCGAACTGGGCGGCGTCCCCGCCGAAGCGATGATGATTGTGATGAAGCAGCTCGCCCGCCGGCAGCGCGAGGGAGCGAACGGCTGGCGGCAGACACGGCGCTTGACGTGGCAGTTCGACGCCGCCGCCGGCCACGCACACGCCCATCTCTACGCCTCGGCTGGCGCGGTCGGTCCGCGCGCCCCGGCGCGTGTGCTGACAGTGGCGGGTGCGGAAGCGCCGCAGGCGGAGGGCATCCGCCTGAAGACGCGGTTGGGGCCGCTGGCCGATGGCTGTCACCGGATCGTCGAAGAGCTGCTGAGCATCGCCGGCGCCTCCTTGCGGTGAGGCGAGGCGCCTGCCGGGCGACACCCGCGAGCGCGTGACGCCCAGCGCGCCATTCTCCACCTCCGTCGCTACGGCCGCCTACTGATTGACGACCAGCATGATCAGCGCGGTCACGCCCGGGCCGACGGTGGTCGCATCCACGCCGCCCAGTCCGTTAATCACCAGCGTGTCGCTGGCCGCCTCCGAATGCATGATCCGGACCGAAGCAGGCAGACCGGTCACGTCGACCGCGCCGGCATTCGCGGTGAGGTCGATCGAGTCGGGAGCCGGCGTTCCGTTCACCGCGATGGTGTCGGGTTGCGCGTCGCCGCTGCTGCCGCCGATGGTTCCGGCGAGATCGACGTTCACCTGGGTCATCGCGGTGCCGCTCAGGTCGTTCACCATGACAGTATCGGCGCCACCCAGCGTGCGCAGGTCAAACTGTTCGACGCCGTCGGCGTCCAGAACCACGCTGCCGATGTTGCGCGTGAAGCGCAGCCGCGCGGCGTTGGCCGAGAAATCGAGCACCTCGCCGATGTTCGAGCCGTGGAACAGCACCCGGTCATGACCGGCCTGGCCCTCGACGGTGTCATTCCCGTCACCCGGATCCCACTGGAACGTGTCGTCGCCAGCGCCCATCAGTACGGTGTCGTTGCCCTGCTGACCATCGATGAAGTCGTCATCGTCGCCACCCATCAGCACGTCGGCACCGTTGCTGCCCAGCAGCGCGTCGTCGCCCGCTCCGCCGTCGGCCGTGATCTGGATCAGCGCCGCGAGATTGCCCGTGCACGCCAGGCTGTCGTCGCCGCCCTGGGCGTTCAGCACAAGCTGCTCGCACGTTCCGATGTCGAGGCTGAACGGACCCGGGTTGAGCCGATCCAACCGCACGCGCGTGCCATTGGCCGTCACCGTGAAGCTCTCCCCCGCGCCGCTGCCGTTCACCTCCACCACGTCCACACCGTCGGCGCCTTCGATCAGGTCCGAACCGTCGCCGTGCTCCCAGATGAAGCGGTCGTCGCCGAAGCCAAGTTGCACAATGTCGTCGCTGCCACCACCGGCAATCGTGTCGTTGTCGCCGTCGCCGTTCAGTTGATCGGAGCCCGCGCTGCCGAACAGCACGTCGTCACCGGGCCCGCCATTCATCGTCAATCCGACGACGCCGGACGGCAGGCCGGCTGCTTGCATGTCGTCGTCGCCGTCCAGCCCGTTGACCGTCAGCCGGTCGAAAGCGGCCTCGGACGCGGCAATCTGCACGAGCACCGACAGACCCGTCACGAGCGTGCCGCTGATACCGTTGGCGACGACGACCTCGTCGGCGTCGTTGGTGCAATTCACGATGACGCCGTCCGGCTGCGCGTCGCCCGCGCCCCCGCCGATGGTCCCGGCGAGGTTGATGTTCGCACCGGCGAGCGCCGTGCCGCTCAGATCGTTGATGGTGATCACGTCGGCGCCGCCGAGCGTGCGCAGGTCAAACTGTTCGACGCCGTCGGCGTCCAGGACCACGCTGCCCACGTTTCGCGTGAAGCGCAGCCGCGCGGCGTTGGCCGAGAAGTCGAGCACCTCGCCGATGTTCGAGCCGTTGAATGTTACGGCGTCGACACCCGCGTCGCCTTCGACCGCGTCATTCCCGTCGCCCGGGTCCCACTGGAACGTGTCGTCGCCAGCGCCCATCAGTACGGTGTCGTTGCCCTGCTGGCCATCGATAAAGTCGTCATCGTCGCCACCCATCAGCACGTCGGCACCGTTGCTGCCCAGCAGCGTGTCGTCGCCCGGCCCGCCGTCCATCGTGATCGGCACCAGCGCCGCCAGATTGCCCGTGCAGCTCACCATGTCGGCCCCGTCGTGCGTGTGGACCGCCAGCGTCAGGGATCCACTGACGCCCACCGCTGCCGAGAATCCGCTCACGTCCACGCGCGCCTGCGTGCCATTGGCTGTAATCGTCGCGGCGTCGGCTTCGTCCGAGCCATGGATGTTCACCAGGTCGCCGCCGACGCCGTCGACGACGATCTGATCGGCGGCCTCGTAGCCCCTCACGCGCACTTCGGCCGCCATCTCGACTCGCACGAACGCCCCGTCGGACGAGATGTCAAACGTGTCGGCGTCCGGCGTTCCGACAATATTCACCGAATCATCGACTCCGTCGCCGCTGCTGCCGCCGATGGTTCCGGCGAGATCGACGTTCACCTGGGTCATCGCGGTGCCGCTCAGGTCGTTCACCATGACAGTATCGGCGCCACCCAGCGTGCGCAGGTCAAACTGTTCGACGCCGTCGGCGTCCAGAACCACGCTGCCGATGTTGCGCGTGAAGCGCAGCCGCGCGGCGTTGGCCGAGAAATCGAGCACCTCGCCGATGTTCGAGCCGTGGAACAGCACCCGGTCATGACCGGCCTGGCCCTCGACGGTGTCATTCCCGTCACCCGGATCCCACTGGAACGTGTCGTCGCCAGCGCCCATCAGTACGGTGTCGTTGCCCTGCTGACCATCGATGAAGTCGTCATCGTCGCCACCCATCAGCACGTCGGCACCGTTGCTGCCCAGCAGCGCGTCGTCGCCCGCTCCGCCGTCGGCCGTGATCTGGATCAGCGCCGCGAGATTGCCCGTGCACGCCAGGCTGTCGTCGCCGCCCTGGGCGTTCAGCACAAGCTGCTCGCACGTTCCGATGTCGAGGCTGAACGGACCCGGGTTGAGCCGATCCAACCGCACGCGCGTGCCATTGGCCGTCACCGTGAAGCTCTCCCCCGCGCCGCTGCCGTTCACCTCCACCACGTCCACACCGTCGGCGCCTTCGATCAGGTCCGAACCGTCGCCGTGCTCCCAGATGAAGCGGTCATCTCCGTCGCCGAGGAAGGCGGAGTCCTCTCCCGGCCCGCCCATCAACGTCTCGCCGCCGCTGCCGCCGAACAGAGTGTCGTCGCCGCACCCGCCTTGGATCAGCGTCGCCTCGCTGTCGGTGAAGACACCGTTGATCTCGTCGATCCAGATCTCGTCGTCTCCGTCGCGCGCGTTGACGACGATGCGGTCGAACTCGCCGCGGTCGAACGCGAACTCCGGCTGCGCATCGTTGTCGACGTCGACCTCCAGGAACGACGGGTCGGCGGCGCTCAGCCGCAGCGCCAACACGGTGTCGGCGGCAGTGCCAATCACGTAGAGACACCGGTCTTGAATCCGCGCCATGTGCGACGCGTTCGTGCCGCCGCCCAGCGACGGCCTGAACTGGCATGGAGCCACCAGCGACATCGTGTCGGGCGGCTCCTGCCCCCACGCCCCAGAACCAGCCGCCAGACAAATTCCCGCGCACAGCACCATCGCAGAACGACGATACATCTCAAGCTCCTTAGCGTTTGGCGGCTTGCAGGTCCTTCAACTTGGGACTGAGCCAGCGCCGCGGTTGGGTGTATCACGCAGGCCGTCGTGGGCGGCGGGCTCGCCCTTCACGATCCGTGTAGGGTACGTCCCTCGACGCACCGGTGCGTCGAGGGACGCACCGCGCAGCCCGCGTCCGAAGGCCGTGGGGTGCATCAGGGATGCACCCTACGCCCTCGACGCACCACACTTAAAGCAAGCAGGAAATCGCGACCCCCGCCTTACTTCTTCCTCAGGTTGCCGCGATGAGCCTTCAGGCTCCGGTTCGCCTGAGCCGCCGTTGGCTGAACCGTTCCACCCTGCTGGGAGCGACGGAAGAGGTCGTGCATACACGCGGGCGCGGCTGGATTTCCGCCGGAAGGGACATTCGACCCAGCCGAAACCGATCTCGGCGGCACGAGACGCACGACCGATAATTCGCGGGAATGTCGCGTTGGGGAATTCCACTCACCGAAACGCGGAAATGTCGTTGCCCGCGGTCGCACGTGGTGCTATGCTGCAAGCACTCGGCCGTCTAGAATTCACGCAGATCACAATCCACGGAGGAAGACATGAGGCGCATCGCTGTAATCTTGCCCGTCCTCGGCACGCTTCTCGCCGCCAGCGCCGACACGATCAATTTCGACGATCAGGCCGCTGGCACGGTTATCACCAACCAGTATGCCGGCGTGACGTTTTCGACCATCGCCGGTCAGCAGAACCAGGTTCACGCCTTCAGCAACGGCGGTACCTCTCCGCCGAATATCCTGTGCACCGCCGACCTTGGCGGCAACATCAACTGCCTGAATCCGACGACGGTCGAGTTCTCGCCGGGCGTGGACAACCTGACGTTCCTGGCGGTCGAGCCGAATGCGGCGGGTATTGTCGCGTCGATCGACATCTACCAGGGCAACGTCTATACGACCACGTTCAACCTGAACGGGCTGAACGGCGCGGGCAATGTGCTGATCGATTTCTCCGCGTTCCCGAACATCACCAAGATCGACATTCTCGGCCCTGGCGGCTCGGGTTTCCTGGATGAGAGCGGCAACGGCATCGGCTGGGACGACTTCAGCTACAAGTTCGTGCCGGAGCCGGCGACCGCGCTGCTGCTGATCGCTGGCGCCGTTGGCCTCATTCGTCGCCGCGCACGGTAGTCGCCTCGAAAAGTAACCGCCGCACCCGAGAGAAACGGGCGCGTGTCGTCATTAGAGATTCAACGCGGACTTCGCTCGCTGGGCGAAGTCCGCGGTGTTTATTGGGCGAAGCCCGCGGTGTTTATTGGGCGAAGTCCGCGGTGTCAATTGGGCGAAGTCCGCGGTGTCAATTGGGCGAAGTCCGCGACGTTTCTGGTGCACGTCGGTGGAGGGTGCTTGCCAACCGAGCCCCGACCGTAAGGGAGGGGTTTCGTAGCTACTCCCGCACGGTCCGCTCGCATTAGCGATCATGAGGCGTTCAGCGCCGCGGAAAAAACGCTCCATGGTACCAACCCCTACCTAAACGCGCGCTTACGCCGCGCCGCTTAATTCACCGCCGCCGCCGGCGGCAGCGGCACGCTGCGCCCGCTTGCCGCCGCCTCGAGCGCCTCGCGCACCCAGCGGCCCTGCTCGTGCGCCAGGCGGCGCGTCTCGATGCGCTGTTTGCTGACCGGTCCGTTGCCGCGGACGACGTTCAGGAACTCGTCCCAATCGGGCTCGGTGTAGCGCCACACTTCTTCCTCTTCGTCGTAGCGCAGATTCGGATCGGGGATCTTCAGCCCCAGCTCGAGCATCTTCGGCACATACTGCTTGAGGAACTGCTGCCGTTGCTCGTCGTTGGTCTTGAGCTTGATCTTCCAGCGCACGAGCTGCTCGGTGTGCACGCTGACTTTGTCCGCCGGCCCGTGGAACATCATGATCGGCTTCCACCAGCGGTTCAGCGCGTCCTGCAGCAGCTCGCGCTGAATCTTCGACCCCGTCGCCAGCGTGATGCACATGTCGTAGCCGTGCTTCAGGTGAAACGCTTCCTCGGCGCAAATCCGCCGCAGCGCCCGGCCATACGGCCCATAAGACCCTTCGGCCATCATGGTCTGATTCACAATCGCGGCGGCGTCGATCAGCCACGCGATCACCGCCACGTCGGCCCAGGTCTGCGCTGGATAGTGAAAGACGTTGCTGAACTTCGCCTTGCCGCTCAGCAGCTCCTCGATCATCTCTTCGCGCGATTTGCCGAGCGTCTCGGCCGCCCGATAAAGAAGCTGCGCATGGCCGACCTCGTCCTGCACCTTGGCGCACAGCGCCAGCTTGCGCTTGAACGAAGGCGCATGCGGGATCCAACCGCCCTCGGGCAGCGCACCGCAAATCTCGCTGTTGGCGTGATTGTGGATCAGACGGATGAGCTGCTGGCGATAGTCGTGCGGCATCCAGTCGTCCGGCTCGACCTTGTCGCCGCGATTGATCCGCGCTTCGAACGTCACCAGGCGCTTGACATAGGCGGCGTCGCCGGGCTTGTCGTGGCGGAGATTGTCGGTCGTCACCATCGGCTGCTCCCACGAGTTATCGCACTTGCGCGGCACAGCAAACGAGCGCTTGTTCAATGATCGTAACATACCATCGGCCGCCTTGCCGACAAGCGGTCGATTTCTCAGCGGAGCCCCCAACGCGAGTCTCGCGGGCACCGAACGGCTCCGAGCGTGCCGTAGAATCCCCGCCGAGAAGCACGATTCTCACCCCGCGCGGCGCTTGAGCCCATCGAGAATAAAGCCGGTCATGAGCAGCGCAATCTCGTCAGGCGACATGCGACCATCGGGACGATACCACTGATAGACCCAGTTCAGCGATGAGAGGATCATGACCGTCGCGAGCCGGGCGTCGGCCGCGTTGAAGTAACCCTGCTCGATCCCGTCCTGCACAATGCGCGTCATGAGCGATTCGTACTCGTCGCGCCGCGCCACAAACTGAGCACGACGCTCGGGCGACAAGTGCCGCCACTCCGCCGTGTAAACCGCGACGGCGTCGAGATCGTCGGTCACGACGCGGACGTGCCCGCGGATCGCCTCGCGCAATTTCTCGACCACCACGCGGTCCGACGCGACGATCGGCCGCAGCATTCCCAGAAAGCGCTCCGACGCGCGGCTCGCGATGATCCAGAGCAGCTCTTCCTTGCTGGCGATGTGCGTGTAGAGGCTGCCGGGCTTCAGCCCGATCGCCGCCGCGATTTCGCGGACCGAAGTCGCCCGAAACCCGCGCTGCCGAAACAGCCTCTGCGCGGTGATAACGACCTCTTCGACGCGTGGTTCGGTTGCCGTCGACACGATGCCTCCACGAACAGAGCCGCCGCAGGCATGCACCCGCTTACCAGGTGCAGCCAGCGCATGAACCGGTCGTGATCGTAGCGGCGCGGTCGGCGGGGCGGCAAGCGAAAACCCGGCTCGGGCGACGGCGCCCGAACCGGGTGAGTGGAATCGCGACGGCCTGCGAGCGCGCTGTCCAGCGGCTCCGCCAACCGGCTAGTCGTTGAGCGCCTCTTCAATCGTCTCCAGCGCCGCCGTCCGGCAGCGCTTGATCTGCGCAGACGCCTGGGCCAGCCCCTCCTTGACCGCGTCGATGAACTCCTGCCCCGCGTTGATCTCGCGCAGCGCGTGGATGCCACGGGCCGCGATGCGGTGAACTTCTTCGTTGCAGCGCCGCGCACGATGATTCACCGCTTCGGCGGCGCGTCGCGCGACCATGGCCGCCTGATCGTCCAGCCCCTGGTCCTGCAACGTGTTGATCGCGGTGGCGGCGCGATGCGACAGCTCTTCCAGCGCGGTGCAGCACTGGTGCGCGACGCGGTTCATCGCCGCGATCGTGTGCCGGGTGATCTCACCTGGGTCGCCCTGGGCCCAGGCAGCGCTCGCAGACAGCGCGGTTATCAGGACCAGCCCCACGACGGCGACGTTTCGGCTCGGCTTCATCGGAAACTCCTCGTTTCAGTTCATCAAACCTCGCCCCAGCGGCGAGATCAACAGGATCAACGCCCGACGGCAGACGATATTGCCACATTTTCGGCCGAGGGGAACCACTGTGCAACCGCCGGACCACGGCTCGAGTCGCGATGGTTGGCCACGCTCCCACACCCCCGCGGCGCCGCGGCGCGCGCTACTCCGTCATGCCCGTCGCCCGCTTGACCTTGGCCGCCAGTTGCTCGGGCGTGAAAGGTTTGATCAGATAGTCGGTCGCCCCGCTGCGGATGGCCTCGATCACGCGCGATTTCTCCGCCTCGGTCGTCACCATGATGATGGGCGTCTTGATGCCCGCCTCGCGCAGGTGGCGCAACGCGTCGATCCCGCTCATTCCGGGCATGTTCCAGTCCATCAGGATCACGTCGAACCGCTCGGCGGCGCAGCCGCGCAGCGCCTCCTCACCGCTGCTCGCCTCGGCCGTGTCAGTGATGCCGACGAGCGCCAACGACTTGATGATCACGCGTCGGATGGTCATCGAATCGTCAACAACGAGCGCTCGCACTTGGTCACCGTGGGATGGCGTGAATGTTACGGCGAATTTGCCGGCTCGACGCTCGAACGCCTCGTCCGGACACACCGGCTTGCCTGCTCATTCGGCGGTTGCAGTTACATTCGATATTCGTAACTCGCGATTCGCTACTCTCTCGTTACGTCCGGTAGCCCAGCTCTCGCGCCAGCGCCTCGGCCTGCGAGACCATCCCGTCGATCACGGCCAGCCCCTTTTTCCAGAACGTCGGCTGGCGCACGTCGACACCCAGCGGGGCGAGCAGCTCGTCGGGCGTTCCGCTGCCGCCGGCACTCAGCAGCGCGACGTAGCGCGGCACGAAAGCGGCCCCCTGCTCGCGGTACATCTGCACCAGCGCGATGACGAGCAGTTCGCCGAAGGCGTAAGCGTAGCAGTAAAACGGCGAGCGGACGAAGTGGCCGATGTAGCTCCACCACCAGCCGTACCCGTCGGTCAGCTCGACGGTGTCGGCGAACATCGCCCGGTTGGTCTCGAGCCAGTGGCGATTGATCTCGTCGATCGGCAGCTCGCCCTCGTCGCGCCGGGCCGCATGAACCTGCTGCTCGAAGCGCGTCATCGCGGTCTGGCGGAAGACGGTGGCGAACGTGTCTTCGAGCTTGTTGCACAACAGGCCAAGTTTCACGCGCGGGTCGCTCTGCTCGGCCATCAGACGCTCGAACAGCAGCATCTCGGCGAAGACGCTGGCTGTTTCGGCCAGCGTCAGCGGGGTCGACGACTGAAGCAGGCCGTGCGGGCGCGAGAGCTGCTGATGCACGCCGTGGCCCAGCTCGTGCGCCAGGGTCATGACGTCGCGCAGCTTGCCGGTGTAGTTCATCAGGATGTAGGCGTGCGCGCTCGGAACGGTCGGAGCCGAGAACGCCCCGCCGGCCTTGTTCGGCCGGAGTTGGGCATCGATCCAGCGCTGCTCGAAGAACTCCGCGGCGATGCGCTCGAGCTCGGGCGAGAAGGCGCGGAAGGAGTCGAGCACGCGCTGACGGGCGTCGCTCCACGTGGCGGTCGCCGCCTTGGAGGCAATCGGCGCGTAACGGTCGTAGTCGGCCAGCCGGCGGATCTTCAGCAGCCGCGACTTGAGCCGGTAGTAGCGCTGCACGATCGGATAGCCCTCTTCCACGCTGCTCAGCAGCGCTTCGACCGTACGCTCGTCGATCAGATTGTCGAGGTTGCGGGCCGCCATCGGATGCGGATAGCGCCGCATCTGATCGTCGATCTGCTGATCCCACAGCAGCGTATTGAGCACATAGCCCAGAATGCGCGCGTTGGAACGCAGGCCGGCGGTCAACGCGTCGGCCGCCGCCTTGCGCCGCGCGCGACTCCCATCATACAGCAGGGCCAGCGTCTCGCTCTGACCCAGCCGCCGCACACGACCGTTGAGCCGCAGGTCGAACTTCTGCTCCGCCGTAAACTCCTCAAAGAAGCGCTGCCAGGAGCGCGAGCCGGTGTTGGCAAGCTGGTTGACCACCTGCTCTTCCGCCTCGCTCAGCTTGTGCGGGCGAAAGCGGCGCGTCGTGGCCAGAAAGTGCCGCCGAAACGCAAGCCGCGGATCGTCCAGCAACCGCTGAGCGACGTCGTCGGCGACGTCCATCCACTCCAGCTCGAAGAACATCAGCCGGGCGCGGATTTCGGTGAACTGCTGCGCTACCATCGCCACCAGCCCGCCGTGCCGCGGGTCGCCCATGTCGGCGGCGTGCAGAAGTTGCGCGTAGACCATCGCCTTGGCGGCGGGTTCGAGCATCGCCTCGTATTCGCGCAGCGCGTCGGCCAGCACCGCCGCATCGGGATTGGCGCCCGCCAGCAGCCGGCCACTGTGCTGATCGTGAAAAGACTGAGCGCGGTCGAGCGCGGCCGTCAGATCGGCTCGAATCTGCGGGTCGTCGACGCCGCGATACAGATCGGCCAGGTTCCACGCCGGAAGAGTCTCGCCGCGTCGAGCCGGGGCGCGCCGAGCCGGCCGGCAGATCTTGCGCGTGGGCTTGCGTTGGGGTCTGGGCTTCGGACGACGTACGAGACTCATCAGTCTGCTCCGTGTTCTTGGGGGCGGCCGGCGGACCGCGCGAAATCCGGCCGCCAGGATCGCACTGCCGGGCTGTGCCGGCGGCACCGATTCGGCCGAAAAGTTCTGTGAAAGCTAACCGGACGGAGCCGCTTTTTCGACGCGCCGGGGGTGGAGTCAAGCATGACCGAAGTGCTCGACCAGACCGAAATCGACGCCCTGCTGGCCGCCGCCGCCGCCCCCGGCGGCGATGGTGCCCAGGCGGCGGGCGGCCCCGCGCCGGCCGCGTCAGTGGAATCGCGGGCGTACGACTTCAAGCGCCCGGAGCGCGTCAGCAAGGACCAGATTCGAGCGCTCGGGACGATGCACGAGGGCTTCGCGCGCAATTTCGGCGCGACGCTGTCCGGGTTCCTGCGGACGATCATCGACGTGCGCGTCGTGGACGTCGAGCAGCTCACCTACAGCGAATTCGTCAATTCGGTCCCGAACCCGACCTGTTTTGTCATCGTGCAGGCGCCGCCGCTCGAAGGCCAGATGTGCCTGGAACTCAGCCCGCTGATCATCTATCCGATCATCGACCGTTTGCTGGGCGGGACGAACGCCGAAGTGTTCATTCCGCCGCGCCCGCTGACGTCGATCGAGTGGCGGCTGATCAAGCGGATGACGGACCGGGCGATGGAGCACCTGTCGGAAGCGTGGCGCGGCCTGGTCGACCTGAAGTTCGAGGTCATCGAGACGGAAAGCAACCCGCAGCTCGTACACGTCGTGGCGCCCACCGAGGTCGTCGTCTTCGTGACGTTTGAAATCAAGATGGGGCACTGCGCCGGCACGATGAGCCTGTGCATGCCGTTCAACGTGATTGAACCGGTCACCAGCCAGCTCAACCGCCAGTCGTGGATCGGCTACCGCGCCAAGGACGCGACTGAGACACACGTCCGCAAGCTGACCCGCAACATCGTCAAGGCGCGCGTCGGCCTGACGGCGTTCCTGGCCGAATCGACCATCACGTTCAACCAGTTCCGCGCCCTGCGGGCCGGTGACATCCTGGCGCTCGACAAACGCGTCGGCGGCGACCTGATCGTGCAGATCGAGGGCCGCAACAAGTTTGCCGGCGCGCTCGGCCAGCAGCGCGGCCGCCGGGCGATCGCCATCGGCCGCACGGCAGAATCCGACGAGCCGCTCTAACGAACGAGTAGTGGCCTGAGTGGCATCGCGGCACGCCACCGGCGAGTCCATGCCACCGCCGGGCAACGACTCAGAACTCGATCGCCCACTGAATCTTGGCTGCGAAGTTGGGCGTCTCGTCGTCGCCGTCCAGCCCGACGTCGAGCGCGGCCTTGACGTGCTGCCCTTCCGCCACCTTCTGCGCCACGCCGAACTCCAGGATGTTCTGGTTGTGGTGGCCGTACTCCTCGCTGCAACGGTTCAGGTAGTTGACCGTGGCGATCGTGTCGTCGCTGAACGAGTAATCGAAGCCCGGACCGACACCCCACTGGAAGTCGCGGCGCTCATCCTCGTCTTCGCCGCCACGGGCGCCGTTCGCCGTCTCGATGAAGCCTTCGAAGTGTCCGCGGAAATTCGGCAGCAGCGTCTTGGTGACGACGAAGTGCAGCTCAGCGTCGACGCCGGACGAACCCTGGCCCGACGGGATGCGCATTTCGACGAACGTGGCCATGGCGGGATACCATTCGGCCTCTTTCCACATCTCCCAGAAAAGTTGCAGGCCGAGTTCGCCGTTGCCCTGCTCGCCGCCGTCGCCAAGGTTGATGGTCTCGACTTCGAGTTCGGCGAAGATCGTGTCGGTGATGCCGTACTTGAGCGAGAAAGCCGGTCCGAAGTCGTCATCCGATCCGTCGGACTTGGTTTCCCATTCGAACCAGGACTCGATTTCCCACTCGCCCTGCTTCACGTTGGCGTAGGCCTCGCGGATGTTGAAGAAGCTGCTGATCTCGCGATAGTGATACTCTCCCTCGGATGTCTCCGTGCGGGTCGTCTCCTTCGCCGTCGATTTGGCGTCTGCCGGCTGCGCCGCGGCCGGCTTCTTGGCGCCGTTCTTCTCCTGCGCGAGCGACAGGTCGCCGCGGAAGGCTGGCGTGGCAGGTGTGCTCTGCGCCCGGGCGGGCACCGCGAGGCCCGCGGTAATCGTGACGACGACCAGGCCGGCAACAAAACGAGCGGACATGAGCCAATCTCCGTGATTCGCGGAACAACGGCTGATGCGCCATCCGGATGGACACCGCGCCGGTTGGGATGAACGCAGACCGCGCCGTGGGCCGAGCGAACGCCGCGAGTATACCGCGCGCCGCGCGCGGATCAACGCGGCGCCACGGGCGGCCTAGGGAAATCACGCATGACGATGCGCCTATTGATGCCACCCGGCCGGCCGCACTTGCCCGCCGGCTCCGGGGCGAAGATACTCACATCTGCCGCGGCGGCGCCGGCCCGCCCGCGGAAGCGACGAAGGGAGTGCACGTGATGGGAAGGCGGATATTTCGCGCGGGGCGCATGGCGCTGGCGCTGGCGGCCATCTTCACGGCACCGGCGGGCTGCATCGACGCGGACGAGCTCGAAGACCTGATTGACGAAGTCGGCGATGAACTGGAAGACCTCTTTGACGAGATCCAGGAGAGCGATCCGCGACTGATCCTCCTGCCCGACGAGGCCGTCGACCGTGGAAACACCGTCATCATCCAGCAGGACGTCGAGATCATCACGGTGGTTAACGAGCAGATCACCGTCGAGGAGCTGCCCGATCTGACGCTGCTCGCCTTCGAGAACCTCTCCGGCGCAGACCTCTACGTGCGCTACAGCGTCGACGGCGTCGTGCAGGCGGTCTTCATCTTCGACGGCGAAACGCTGCTGCTCGACTACGAGTGCCTCGACGAGGTCGAGCTGATCCGCCAGGAGGAATTCGATCCGTTCACCGGCGTCTTCATCGACGGCTTCGATCTGCTCGACGGGCTGTTTCTGAACGACGTGGACTTCATCTGCGGCGACGCGCTGATTTTCACGTTCGACGAATTCGGACCGACGGCGACGGTCGAGCCGGTCGAATTGTGATCGCCGCGCGGCTCACGCCGGCGAGCTGATCCAGCGTGCCCCGGTCAGCTCGATGTGCGTGATGTTACTCGTCCTCACCAGCACGCAATCGCGTTCGTAGGATTGCTGTCCGTCCGAAAACCCGACGTGGCTCATGAGCAGATAATCTTCGCGGTGCGAGCGGATGGCGTCCGACGGGCGGATCAGCGAACTGATCGACGCGTCGACGTGAAAGCGGCCTTTGAGCCGCAACCCGTTGAGGAGCACGACTTCGAGATCACAGTATTTCGTCGGTTTTACCATCGCCGCGCCCTGCACGGTGACTGCATCGCTGCATTGTCATCGGCCGTTCGCGACCGGCGGTTCGGCGCATACCTGGGAGCAATCGCATGACACGAGATTCGGGACGGGGCTGGATGATTATCGGCCTGCTGGCGGCGCTGGCCGTTCTGGGAGGTTGCCGGTCGGGCCACGCGGGACGCGGCGAGGAAGTCAGTGTCGCGCCGGGGATCAACGAACCCTATCGCAATCCGGACCTGAAAGTCGAGGAATGGGTCGAACGATTCGAGGGCGAGTCGCGCGAGATTTTTCGGGAGCGCGAGCGGATCGCGAAGGCCTGCGATCTGCGTCCGGGAATGACCGTCGCCGACGTGGGCGCCGGAACGGGCCTTTTCACGATGCTGTTCGCCGAGAAAGTCGGGCCTGCCGGACGCGTCCACGCGGTGGACATCGTGCCGGCGTTCCTTGATTCCATCGAGAAGCGGGCGGCGGGCGCGAAACTGCGCAATGTGCGTACCGTCCTGTGCACGGAGCGCTCGGTCGAGCTTCGCCCGCAGTCGGTCGATCTGGTCTTCGTCTGCGACACGTATCACCATTTCGAGTATCCGCGCAGCAGCCTCGCGTCGATTCACGCCGCGCTGCGCGACGGCGGATCGCTCGTGATCGTCGATTTCAAGCGGATCCCCGGCGTCAGCTCCGACTGGGTCATGGGGCACGTGCGCGCCGGGCAGGATGTGGTGACGCGCGAGATCAAGGACGCGGGGTTTGAACTCGTGGATGACGGGCGGGGCGTGGATTACCTGAGAGATAATTATCTGGTTCGCTTTCGAAAGATCGCGAACCGCTCGTAGCTTAGAACCGCTGACAGAACCGCGCGAATAGTGCGTTCAGCCCCCCCCCCACTCGCGTGCGGGGTTCTGGCAGGCGTTCTTGGCGGCGGGTCAACGACGGCCGTAACCCGCCCTACTCGCGCGTGGCCACGGGGGGCCTACGCTACGGCAAACAACGTGGCCACGGAGGGCCTACGCTACGGCAAACAACGTGGCCACGGAGGGCCTACGCTACGGCAAACAACGTGGCCACGGAGGGCCTACGCTACGGCAAACAACGTGGCCACAGAGGGCCTACGCGACGGTGGCGCGGAGCGCCTGTTCCAGGTCGGCGATCAGGTCACTCGCGTCCTCGATTCCCACGCTCAACCGCACCAGCCCGTCGACGATGCCGATCTGCTCGCGGATCTCGCGCGGCACGGACGCGTGCGTCATGATGGCCGGATGATTCACGAGCGACTCGACGCCACCCAGGCTCTCGGCGCAGGCGAAAAGCCTCGTCGCGGCCATGAATCGCGACGCGGCGCGGAGCCCGTCCTTGAGCACGCACGTCACCATGCCGCCGAAGCCCGACATCTGCCGCGCCGCCAGCGCGTGCTGCGGATGCGATTCGAGGCCGGGATAGATGACGCGCGAAAACGCCTTCTGGCCGAGCGCCCAGCGCGCGACCGCCGCCGCGTTCTCGCAATGCTGGCGCATGCGGATGTGTAGCGTCTTGATGCCGCGATGCGTCAGGAAGCAGTCGAACGGCCCGGGAACGCCCCCGGCCGCATTCTGCGTAAATCGGATCGGATCGAGCACCGCCTGATTGGCGGCGACGACGGCGCCGCCGACCACGTCCGAATGGCCGCCGAGATATTTCGTGGTGCTGTGCAGCACCAGATCGGCGCCCAGCGCGATGGGCTGCTGCAGGGCCGGACTGGCGAACGTGTTATCGACCACCAGCACGATGCCGTCGTGACGCGCCGGCGGCACTCCCGGTGCCGCAGCAATCGCTTTCAGCGCGGCCGGCGTTCCCATCCCCAGCCGTCGCTCGGCTTCACGCACGCCGCGGGAGATCGCCTGAATATCCAGCAGATGCAGCATGGGGTTCGTCGGCGTCTCGATCCAGACCAGACGCGTGGTCGCGTCGATCAGGCCGATCAACGCCGCCGGGTCGGTGCTTCCCGTGTAGCGCGTCTGAAGGCCCCAGGGCTTGAAGACCCGCTCGAAGAGCCGAAACGTGCCGCCATAAAGATCGTTGTAGGCTACGATCGACTCTCCCGGCCGCAGGAGCGAAGTGATGATGGCCGAGGTCGCGGCCAGCCCGGACGCGAAGCAGGCGGCCGCCTGACCGCCCTCCAGAGCGGCGAGGCACTCCTGCAAGCCGGTGCGCGTTGGGTTATGCGTGCGCGAGTATTCGTAACCGCGGTGCTCGCCGGGGGCGGTCTGCGTGTAGGTGCTGGTGACGTAGATCGGGGGAACGGTAGCACCGGTGGTGGGATCGGGCGCCTGACCGACGTGAATCGCGCGCGTGGCGAAGTTCATGGGGCATTCCAAGCGGATGAAAACGGTCGCAGTCGCCCGGCGAGGGCGTCGTGCGACACTATATCGACAAGTTGGAATGATGGCAGGCTGGTCGCGAGGTGCGGCCCGCGCGATATTCCACCGTCGTGCGAAAATTTTTCTTGCCTCCGGGCTGCGCGCGGTGATAATTAACAATAGCTGCGGCACATCGCACACTTCCGACCGCTGTGCCGCGGCTGACGTGGCCATTTCGGCGCGTGACGGGCTCCTCGCGTCCCCGGCGGGGTCCCGAATGATTAACCGTGGGCATTTGTCGCACCGCGACGCATCGGCTGACGAGGGCGCATCTCGTTCGCACGTGACTCCGGCACACGTCGGATCGTGCGAAACCGCGGCCTCCCGAAAAGTCGCACTTCGGGCTCGAAGTACCGGAGCGCCGCCAGCGTTGCGGCTTCCGATGGATCGACTCGACGACGCGCGTCGAGCGCGTGGCGCTCGGCGTTGACACGCTTCGCGGCACTGTCAGTCAACGAACTGCATCGCTGCTTTCCGGTGCGGAGAGAAGCCGCCGCGTGGTGTGTCTGCGCTCAGCGCCCCGCGGCGTACATCGGCAAGTAGCGGTAGTAGACTTCGAGCATCAGCGTGCAGAGCGCGGTCTGATAGACGCGACCACCCACGTTGGCCCACTCGCCGTCGGGTGGCCAGCTTCCGGTCTCGCGTCCGTCGGACTCCTGGTGCGCGAGCAGCTCGCGCGTCACGTGCGAGTTCCAACGCGTCCACGCCTCCCCCTGCTGATGAAACAGCGTCAGCGTCGCGTAGTACCAGTAGTACGTGTTCGTCTCGTCTTCCCAATTCGGCGGATGCTGCAGCAGCAGCGCTGTGCCGGCCCGTTCGCGGGACTCGTCGCGCAGCGCGCCGCACAGCAGCCGCGCGAACATGCCCTCCGCCGTCATGGCCGGCGTCGGACGCCGGTCCGGCCGGTAGCGATACAGCCCCGGCTCGCTCTCGCTGCTGACCCGATCGAGCCAGGCGTCGGCCGTGCGAAAGACTTCGTCCGGCACGTCGACGCCCGCGACCCGCGCGCTCTTGAGCGCCATCACCTGCCAGCCGAAGACGGACGTGTCACCCGACATGCCGGGTTCGTAACGCCAGCCGCCGTACTGATTCCGGCCGGCCAGAATGAACTCCACGGCGCGCACGACCGGCGTTTGGAGCTGCGCGTCGCGCGTCATGGCCAGTGCCTCGGCCAGCGCGATCGTCGCGATACCCTGGCTATACATCGTCTCGCCGCCCCGCAGGTCGCCGTTAGCCTCCTGCCGTGCCAGCAGCGCGGCCAGCCCGCGCCTCACGGTCGTCTGGTAGGGTCCGGCCTTGGCGTGCGTGTGGTCGGCGCCGAGAAAACAGAGCAGCGCCAATCCGGTCAGCGCGGTGTCGATGTCGGCGCCGGTCTCGCTGACCCATCCGCCATTGGGCCGCTGCTGCCGCGCCAGCCACGCCAGCGCGGAGGCGACCGCCCGCTCGGTCCTGTCGTCGCCGCCCTGACGCTTCAGGATTCCCTCGCGCTGCTCGGGCTGACGCTGCACGAACGCGCCGGCGGGCGGCGTGGTCTCGCTGGGCAGCGCCAGGCCGGCGGGGAGTTGGCTGGGCGCGAGCTTGGTGAGCGGCGTGGGCGGCGACGGCGACCGTGTTTCGACGCCGCGCGCGTCGCGCACACGGGCGATCTCGCGCGGCAGCGCCGCCGCAACGCCGACCACGGAAGCGGGCGGCTCCGGCCGCGTCTCGAACAGGCCGGGACGCTCTCGGCCGGCCAGCGCGGCCGGCGCGGGAGCAGCCGGAGATTCGGGCGGGCGCGCCGCGAGCGCGAGTTCGGCAGTTTCGGACGCCGCCGTGGCTGCCGGCGCGTCGGCGCTCGGCTCGTCGGCGGGCGGAAGTGCCACGCGGTCGAGCGGTTGCACGGACGGCAGGCGTGCCGCGGCTGACGCGCTGCGCGGTGCCGCCACGTCCGCGGCCAACTCGACGCGTGCCTCGGCCGGCCGGATTTCGCGGAGCGCGTTTGCGTCGGCCCTGGTGTCGACGACAGGAAGTTCGGAAGCAGCCGGCGCGATCGTGGCCAGACGAACACCCGTCGGAGCGTTGTCCCGTGGCAGAGATTCGGCATGTGGCAGCGCCACGTCGTTCGACGCCGCGATCGCCGGCGAAGACTCCGGAGGCGCGGGCTGCGGCGGTGCGCTCTCGCTCGGCAGCGCTGCATCCGTCAACGGACGCGCTCTGACCACCGTCGGCGCGGCGTCGGGAAGCAGCGATGACGTCGATTGCGTCGCGTCGGCCGGCCCCGCGGCACTCAAGCTCACGTCGACGCGCGGGCCGTCCGACTGTGGCGCGGTGCGCGGCGCCATTGCAACCACGCGTGCCGCCGGCTGTGACGTGGAGAATGCGACCTCGGGGTGGTCTCGATCATAGTCGGCGACCGCGTTCATCGGTGCCGGCGACGCCGCCACTGGTTCCGCAGTGTCGATCGCAGCGCGCTCGGCCGGCAGCGCCACGTCAGCCGACGGCGACGCGGGCGGCGCCGGAGCGACCGCCGCCAGCAGCGGGGCCGGCGGTGCGGCCGACTCGACGACGCTGGGCGTCACGGCCGGACTGGCCGGATCGGGAAGCTGCATCGTCGGCGTCGTCACAAGCAACTCGGGCGCCGCGGCCTCCGGCTCCGGCAGCGGCATTTCGGCGGCGATGGTCGCCGCGACCGCGGGAGGCGCCACGTCAGTCACGTCGCCGCGAATTTGCGCCACGATGTCGCCCGCGCCGGCCGACGCGAGGCTAACCTGAATCGGCGGCCGGCGGCCCGCGGCGCCGACGATGGCACCCGCGACGCCCCAGAATGTGAAGAGCAGCAAGAGCAGCGCGTGCGCCAGAAGCGACGCGAGCAGGCAGCGCGCCAGCAGGCTCAGCTTCTTGTCGCGCACCGCCTGCAGGAAAAAGAGCGCCGCGAGCAGCAGCAGCAGCGCCAGCAGCGCGAGCAGAAGATAGGGCAGCGCTTGTCGCCAGAATGCCGCCCAATCGAAAGGACTCCGCTCGGTCTCGCTGAAGACCTCGCGCGATGCGGTGTGAAACACGCGGTACGGGTTGGGCCGGGCCGCATCGATCCGCTCGGCCGGCCGGTTCGAACTGAAGAACAGCCCGAATCCGCCCATCGTCAGGGCCGGATCAAGCTCGTTGGCCGCCGTGTTGATGCTCGCGCCGAGGTTCTCCGGCGGTCGCAGCTCGCCGCGCAGCCGCCGCGTGCGGTAGAGATCGTAGCCGCCCAACCCGCCGGGCCGATCCGAGCCGAAGTACAGAAAGTCGCCGGCGGGACTGATGCACGGGGCGCCCTCGTTGAAGGGCGTATTGAGGGCCTGCAGCGCCGCGGCCGGCGCGAATCCGGCCTCGCCGAGCTCGGCGCTGTAAAGATCGTACGTGCGGACGAAGCGCTCTTCGCGCAGCGTCGCGGGCCAGGCGTCGGGGTTCGGCTGGCGCACGTCCTGTGGCGTCGGGCGGTTCGACGCGAAGTAGAGCGTGCGGGCGTCGGGCGCCAGAGCCGGACCATAGTCGTTGAACTCGGAGTTGACGGCCGGACCGGCATTCTGCGGCGACTGCCAGCCGTCGGGACCGCGGCGGCTGACCCAGATGTCGTAGCCGCCGGCGCCGCCCGGCCGATCGCTGTAGAAGTAGAGTGTGCGGCCGTCGGCCGAGGGCTCGGGGCCGAGCTCGTCACATTCCGAGTTCAGCGCCGCGAGCGGCTCGGGCTGCGACCAGCCCGCGAAGCTCCGCGCCGTGACGAAGATCTCGGCGTTTTCGCCGGCCTTGCCGCGCACGAAGTAGAGCGTCAGGCCGTCCCACGAGAGCCGCGGCTCGTAAGCGTCGCCGGCGGAATTGATCAGCTCGGCAAGGCCGACGGGCGGCTGCCAGAGCACGTCGCGCACCCGCGCTTCGCGGCGGACGACCTTGATCGTGTCGGCGTCGGTCAAAAACGTCTGGCGCGCCGGCGAGAAAAGCCAGAGCCCCAGACACGCGATCGACGCCACGACCGCCACTGATGCGAGAATCAGGATCGTCCTGCCGTATTGCTTGAGCACGGGCGCCGGGCGCTTTCTTCATTCGATGGGAATAGTGTCCAGGAACGGCTGCTGCACGCCGGCGTGCTTGCAGATGTCCAGCGCGCGGGCCACCTTTTCGTAGGCCGCCGATCGATCGCCGCGGATCGCCACCTTCTGCTCCGGATTGGCGGCGACCGCCTCGCGCACGAGTGCGTCCAGCTCTTCGGGCGCCAGGGTCCGGCTGTTGACGATGATCCGCCCGTCGGCGTCGACGTTGACGACAATCTCGCGCAGCGCCGCGCTGAGCGGGCCGGCGGCCCGCGCCTCGGGCAGCGCGATCTGCATCTCGCGCTCGATCTGCTGAAAGCTCGACGCGACCAGAAAGAAAATCAGCAGGTTGAACACCGCGTCGATCATCGGCGTCATGTCGAGCGCCAGTGCGTCGGTTTCGGCGGGTACTTTCAGTAGCATGGCGGGCTCGCAGAGCAATCAGGCCGGCACCGGCAGACCAGGGGGCGTTTCGGCCCGCTGCTCGCCTGTCAGCGGGCGCGCGACGAGCGCGTCGTGCGGCGTCGCGCTCTCGTGCGTCACGCCCTTCGGCCGGGCAAACTCGTCGATGAAATCGACCGTCAGACGGTCCATCTCAGCCACCAGGTGCTCGACCCGCGAGGAGAGGCCGTGATAGGCGATGATGACCGGAATGGCGACCATCAGCCCGGCCGCCGTGGTGATGAGCGCTTCATAAATGCCCTTGGCGAGCAGTTCGGTCTTTCCCAACGCTTCGCCCGACGCGGCGACGGTCTGAAACGCGGTGATCATCCCCAAGATCGTGCCCAGCAGACCCAGCAGCGTCGACACCGACGCGACCACCGAGAGCAGCCGCAGATAACGCCGCAGCTTGAAGATCTCGCGTTCACCCGCTTCGGTGATGTGCTTTTCGAGCAGTTCCACCGGCTCGCCCAGCCGCCGGATGCCCTCGGCCACGATCGCCGCGATCGGACTGCCGTCCTTCTCGCAGTGGTCGAGCGCCCGCCGGCGGTCGACGCGCATGTGCTCGCGAAGACCGGCCAGAAAGCCCGGCGGGATGATCCGCACCCGCCGCAGGCTGATGGCCCGCTCCACGATCACCGCCAGCGCGATCAGCGAGCAGATGCCGATCGGAACCATGATCGGACCGCCCTTGACCACGAAATCCCAGACCGAGGTGACGCGCACCGCGGACTTCGCGGCGTCGGCGGCCGGCGCCTGTCCGAGTATGCCGGATGCGGCTATCGTCATGAGCGTTAGCATGCAGCGTTCACTCCTCGCGGCCCCTTCCGCCGCTCTGTTCACAACCTCGATGCTTCAATCGCACGCGCGGTGCGGCGGAGCGCCGGGCGACGCCGCGGGACGATTTCGACCTAGGGCGCCCGCCCGGGCGGAGCCGCGGCAGACAGCGCACTGATCCGCTCGCGAGCCGGCGCGGCCCACTTCGTGTCGGCGTACTTTTCGGTCACCGACTTGAACTGCGTCCGTGCTTCGACCGGTTTGCCGAGCTTCTCAAAGCAGCGTCCGGCCTCGAACAACGCCGCGGCGCTCCACTCCGGATACGCATACAGAATGTCCACCTTCAGCAGCTCGCGCGCCGCCTCGTCGTGCCGCTTCAGCGCGAAGAGGCATTCGCCGATCTGAAACTGCGCGCGGGCCGCGGTCGGACCCTTGTGCCGCTCGGCGACGGCCCGGTACGCCTGAATCGCGTCTTCGTGCCGCGCCTGATTCTCCAGCGCCCAGCCCACGCCGAACTGCGCCTGATACCAGTGCTCAGCGTCGCGGAATTCGTCGAGATAGCCGCGGAACGCCTCTTCGCTCCGCGCCCACTTCTGCCCGCCCGCGAGACTCTCGCCCAGCCGCAGCAGGCAGACCGCGCGGGCTGGATCGGACGGGAACTCGGCGATCACGCGCTCGAGCAGCTTGGCGGCCGCGTCGAACTGGCCCAGCCGGCAGCGGCACTCGCCCGCCAGCGCCAGCGCGGAGCCCAGCAGCGCGCTTTTCGGAAACTCTTTCGCGAAAGTCTCGAACTGCCGCGCCGCCTCCGCCGCGCGCCCCGCGTCATACTCGCACACCGCCAGCCGGTACGCCGCCGTCTCGCGCAGGCTGGCCGGCACGGCGTCGGGCGCTTGCGCGGCCAGCTCGCGGACGCGACGCAGGAGCTGGCGCGCCGCGTCGTAGTCCTTGGCCTGTGCCTCCAGCTCGGCGAGCTCGACCAGCGCGTGCGGCAGGGATTCACCACCCGCGCCAGCTTCGACCAGGCGCCGATATTCCGCCCGCGCGTCGCCATTCTTGCCGAGCTTCCGTAGACACCATGCTTTTTCGTAGCACAGCCGCGCCGCCGACGCCGGACTTTGCCGGCCGGCGAACTCGCGCTCGGCGCGCGCGATGAGATTCAGCGCGTCCTGCGGCTTGTCGAGGCGCGCCAGCGCCGAGACAAGCTGCACCGCGGCCGCCGGCGCGTCGTTGTGCGTCGGATGCTGCTTGAGGAACTGTTCGAGGTCGCCGGCCGCCTCGGCGAAGAGCCCCTGCCCCAGCCGCGCCTGACCGCGACGCAGCAGCGCGTCGGCCGACGCCTCCCCGCCGACGTCCGCCGCCAGCATGCTGTCGTAGATCTTCGTCGCCGCCGCGTAGTCCTTGCGGCGCATGGCCAGCGTGGCCAGATGTTCGCGCGCGTGCCGGGCGAATTCCGAGTCGGGCGCCTCGGCCGCCACCCGCTCGAAACACCCCTGGGCCTCGGCGTCCTTGTCCAGCGACAGCAGCGCCTGGCCGCGCTCGAATTGCGCCGCCAGCCGGTTGGGCGAGTCGGCGAAGTCCGCCAGGAGCTTGTCCAGCGCCCGAAGCGCCTCGGCGAATCGTCCCTGCCGCATCCGCACCAGGCCCAGCCGCAGCAGTGCGTCATCGACGCCCGGAACCGACCGCGCAGCCTGGACGTACCGCGCCAGAACCTCCTCCGCGGCCTTCCACTCGCCGCGGCGGAACAGCACGTCGCCCAGCGACGCCTGCGCCGCCTGCGACAACTCCGTGTCCTTCGTCGATTCGATCACCGCCTCGAGCAGCGGCCGGGCCTCGTCCAGCTTCTCCAACCGATAAAGCGACATCGCCAGACGAAAACGTGCACTCGGCACGCGGCTGTCGTCGCTGAAACGCTCGATAAACGCCCGGAACGCATCCGCCGCGGGTTGAAATCGGCCGGCCAGGAACTCACTCTCCGCGGCGAGAAACGCGACACCCGCGGCCTGCTTGCCGTCCGGGTTCTTCGCCAGCAGCGCGCTGCTGTAGCGCTGCACGGCGTCGACGTTCTTCTGCTCGTGAGCGGCGACGATCGCAAGCTGCAGCGCGTCAGCCGCCAGCCGGTGCTCGCCGAAGCGCGACAGGAACGCCTCCACGGCCTGGAGCGCTTCCTTCGCCGCGCCGCTGCGGTTCAGCGCCACCGCGCAGTCGTACTGCATCTCGGGCTGAAGCTCGCTGTCGGGGAACTTCCGGATGGCCGCCCGCAGCAGCTCGACGGCCAAGGCAAAGTTGTCGCGCCGCAGCTCGCACTTGCCGCACCAGTACGCGGCGTCGTCCGCCAGCGTCACGTCGTCGGGCGCCACCGCGGCAAACATCTCAGCGGCGCGCTCGATCTGCCCCGTCTCGAACCAGGCCCGCGCCCGCAGAAAACGCGCCAGCCGCGCCAGCGGATGCTCGCCGTGACTCTTGAGCATCTGGTCGAGCAAGGCGGCGGATTCCTTGAACTGCTTCAAATCCTGCATCACGCCCGCCGCACCCACCAGCGCCTCGGGAGCGAAACGCGCCGCCGGCGATTTCAATGCCGCGCTGTACGTTTCGAGCGCCTTTTCAGGCTTTCCCAGCCGGTGATAGCACTGCGCCAGGAGAATCCGGCCGTGCTCGGCGACGGGGTCATCCGGCGAGCCAGCCAGCAGCTCAGACAAGCGGCGGGCGGCGGCCTCATCCTGGCGAGACGCCACCTCGCTGAGCGCCGCGCCATACTCCACGCGCGGCCGCAGCGGACTAGCAGCCCACTTTTCCGCGAACTCGCCCGCCAGCCGCACGACCTCGTCGTGCTTGCCGGCCGATTGCAGGGCTTCGCACAACGCCGCCGAGGCGTCGTCGGCCAGCTCATGGTCCGGAAAGCGTTTCAAGACGCGCCGCAGCGTCGCCTGCGCGTCGTCGATCCGACCGATTGCGACCTGGCACTGCGCCAGAATCGTCTCCGCCTCCGCCGCAAACGCGAACCTGTCGATACCCGCGACGCTGGCGAGCAATTCGGCGGCCTCGGCGGGCTTCTCCATGCGATAGAGGCAGACGCCCAGACCGTAGCGCGCCGTCGGCGCCTTGTCGTGCTTGGGATAGGCAGCCAGAAACTTGCGATAGTCCGTGGCGGCCATCTCAAACAGACCGCGCTGCAGCAGCCCGTTGGCGCTGAGATAGTCGCGCAGCTCGCCGGCCGCCGGCTCCGACTGTGCCTGAATCGTCGCGGCCCACGCCTCTCCGCCCGTCACGCCGCCCAGCCACAGACCGCCCAGCACGGCACCAACGGTGAACAGCATCCCGCATCGATCCATCACGCGCCCTCCGATTCAGCGCAATACGCGGCTTGATGGTCGGGACGACCAAGCACCGGCGTGCATGTCAGGAAATATGGAGAGACTGCGCGGCCAGCGCGCCACGGCCGGCCGCGCCGCCCCGACTCAACGCACTTCGGTGTCGGTCGATTCGGACTTCTCGGGCTGCTCTTCCCCATCGGCGTCATCGCTATCGTCGCCATCGGCCGAATCGGCAGCGTGATCGCCACCGGCGCGGGCCGCCGCCTCCGCGAGCAGGCGGAGGATCGTCGCCGACGCCTGCGGGTCGTCGCCACGGCTGGCCTGCAGCAGCGCGCGAAGCTGATCGGTGTTCCCGCCCTGTTCGACGCTGCGAAGCAGAGCAGCAATCGAATCCTTCGAGACCTCGTCCTGCCCAGCGCGGAACGCATCGAGAAGCGCCTTTTGCGTCTCGTCATCCGCGCGACACCTGTACGCCTCCAGCATCGCGCGCGTCGCCGCCGTGTCTGCCTCCCAACTCTGCGCGAGCTCGGCGGCGCGCAGCGCCTCAAGGCCGCCAGCCTCCTGGCTGAGCTGGAAAGATTGCGCCGCCAGAAGGGCGTTGGCGTAGGCCAGCTCCGCGTCGGCCTCACTGTCGCCGCGCAGCGAGCGGGCGGCGCCTTCGATCGTGTCGGCGTCTGCTTCCATTGCATCGGCACGCCGTTCAAAGTCCTCCGCCGCGCGTTCGAGCTCGGCGGCGCGCTGCTCGAGCGCCCGGGCGTGCTCTTCCATCTCGCGGGCCCGCGCTTCCAGCGTGTCGGCCTGCGCGCGTGCCGCGTCTTCATCGCGCTCGCGGGCGCTGTTGGCCCGCTCGAACATGCGCGCCGCACGCTCGTTGAGTTTGCCGACCTCGCGCTGCAGCTTCTCCATCTCGCGCTGGACGTCGCGCGCCTGGTTCTCCATCTCGTGAGAATGATCGCGCTGCCGCTCGGCCATCAGCTCCAGGGCTTCGCGCGTCGGGGCCGCGATCACCGCTTGCGGCAGCAGGGCGACATCGGGCGAGCTCGGCTCGTCAACGGCCGACGCACCCCGTCCCTCCGGGTGAATCATGTCGACAAACGCCTTGAAGATGCGGTGCTGCCGCTCCGTGGCGTGCACCTCGATGCCGTCGTCCTTGGGAGCGACTCTCACCGGAACGTCTTCGCGAACCATGAGCGCGCCCAGCGCCTCGGCCTTGCCTTCCGGCAGCGGATAGAACCGCACGATGATGCCATCGCCGCCTTCAGGTTCCGGCACAGCGATCGCCGGTCCACCCGGCGCCATGCCGCCGCCGCGCGGCGCCGCCCCCGGATATGGCGTCCGCCCAAACATGGGCGCCGCCGGCGGTGCGGGCGTAGTCGGGGCGCCAGGAGCCATACCGCCGAACGGGCCGAAGGGCGGCGTGGGTTGCGGCGCCGAACGGGCGGCCCTGCCCGGACGAAGACCCGCTCCGCCTCCCGCTCCACCGAACACGCCCCACGACGTTTGCCCGGTCATGCGCTCCAGCCGTTCGGCGATCTCCTCCAACCGCCGCTCGACACGCGACAACCGCTGCTCGACGTCGTCTCCGCCGCCGGCGTAGGTCACCGCGACGACCGGCGACCTGCGCGTCATGGCGACGGGCGGAGACGACACGTTTCGACGGACGTTGATCGGAACGGGCAGTCCGGCCGCCGTTTCCTGCGCCGCAACCGGCGCGGCGGCCTGAGCGCACTCGGTCGCGGCCACCGCCGCCGTGCTCTTGCACTTGTCGTCGTCGCCCGTCGCCCAGGCCGGCGTCACGATCCACGCCGCTCCCATCAAGCCGATCGCGAGCGCCATCCCCGCAATGGATGATCCCGGTCGCGTGTTCTGAGTCATCACCATGGTCAGTCTCCTTGCAAAGCGTCGAGCCCGGCCCGACGTCATTCCAATCGCCAGCTCCGGCAGCCCGCCGGCCGGTCGCGAAAGATAGTCCTTCGTGCGCAGCAGGGCCTCGGCGTACGATCGCCGCCCCTGCGGTAGCAGCCACATCACCCACGCGTCACAACACAACTCCGCCTCCTCATGCAGCCGCCAGCGCACCATCCACAGCACCGGATGCCACCAGAAGAGGCTCAGAGCCAACAGCTCAACCCAGCGCACCCAGTGGTCGCGCCGCCGCAGATGCGCCAGCTCGTGCGACACGATCGCCCGGCGGCTCAGCTCGTCCATCGAGTCCCACAAACCACTTGGAAGAATCAGCCGCACCGGCCGGCCCGACCAGATCATCGGCGGAACGCGCCGCCGCACCATCCACACCTCCGGCGCGGCCGAGAGTCCCATGGCACGGCTGACGTCGGCGACCAGCCGGCGAGTTTCCGCCGACCCACGCTGTGCGGTTTTCAGGATGCGCCGGAATGACGCAAGTTGAATCAGCACGGCGAGCCCGACGGCGCCCAGACCGACGCACCAGACCGCTGGCGGCAGCGCCGGCAACCGTCCGATCGCGTCGCGCACGCCCACCAGCGCGGTCAACCAGTGATCGGCAAACTGCGCGAGTGCGGCCCGAAGCGAGCGCCACTCATCCGACACACCTCGCATCGTCGCCGACCCGCGGCGTCCGGCATCCACGTCGGGCTCAGCGCGTGCCGCCGCGGCGCTGCTCGCGACGAGCGTTTCGACCCGCTCAAGATCGCGCTGCGTTGCCGCTACTGCCTCGGCCGACGAAGACAACAGTGGTGTTTCCGGGGTTTCGCGACGGCGCGCCGGCGTCGAACGCATGACTTCGCGCGGGGTTAGGCGCGGGAACGCCCGCGCCAGCCACGCGGGCGGACCCACCGCGGACGATGGCTCGCGAGCCTCACGCTGCCAGACGTATGCCGCCGTCGGCGCGATCTCGTGCGAATCGTGCCCGCCCGAGCTCGGTGCTGGAGCCAAGACGTGCCGCTCGGTGCGGGCACTTCGGCTATAGGATCCGCTACTCGCGCCGCCGCCGCGCGCCGCTCCCGCGGGCGCACTCGTGCCGGCCGCGGGCTCTCCCGGCACCCACACGTCAGGCGGGAGGCGCGGCTCGGGTATTGCCGCGGCCAGCGACGCGCCGGAATGCCGAGGAACGTCGCGCGCGGCTGCGTTCGGCGGCAGCAGAGCCGGTGGCGCTTCCTCGCGCGCCACGACGCCGCCCGCGTTCACCCGCACCATCGGGCCGGCGGCAGCCGGCTGCGGCTCGGGCGGCTCAGACGCCCGGCCTGCCTGCAGTGCACCCGGCCACTGAAAAGTCGGCAGCACCACTGGCGCGAGAAACCAGAGTAGGACAAGCAGCCACAGCGAATGCCGCGTCGCGGGGCGCCGGGCGATCCATCGGCAGGCGAGCGCGACGAGCACGGTCAGCGGGACGACGGCCAGCGCATTACGCCATAGCAGGTCCGTCGTGAGCGAAGCCCAGGTCATTCCCCGTCACTCCAATCAGGGGTTGGTACGTTTGGTCCTGGAATCCAGCCGGTCAATCAGTTTCTGTAACTCGCCCAGTTCGTCGGGTGTGAGCGTTTCGGAGCGCACGAGCTGAAGCACGAGCGGGCCCGCCGCTCCGTCGTAGAGCTGTGTGAGCAGGCTCCGCAGCCGCGAGCGGCTGACCCGCTCGCGCGAGACCGTCGCGCGGTAGACGTACGCCAGGTCCCTGCGGTCGCTCTTGGCGACGCCCTTCTGCTCCAGGCGCGTCAGGAACGTCTGCACGGTCGTGTACGCGACGTGACGGCCGTGGCTCCGCAGGTAGTCGAGCACCTGCCGAACCGTGGCGCTGCGCAGCTCCCACAGGGCCCGCAGCACTTCGAGCTCCGCGTCACCCATCTCGTATTCGCGTTCGCGCTCAGCCATCGCAACCTTTCGCAGACCCGCCACGCGGCCCGGTACCCGACCTACTACTTATGTCGGAGGAATCCTACTACAGTATTCGGAGGTCGTCAAGAAAAATTCGCGGATTTCCCCGCGCTCCCCGCACTTCTTGCCCGCCAAGCCCCCACCGCGGATAATGCCACGTGGCGTGCGCGTAGCGTAGGCCGTGGCCACGCGGAAAAGCGAATGTTCACCGTAGCGTCGGCCCTCCGTGGCCACGCGGAATAGCGCACGACGAGTAGCGAATGACGAGTAGCGAATGACCGATCCGGCATTGCAGTTCAATTCGCTACTCTTAACTCGCTCTTCGCTATTCACCGTCGGTGGCGTAGCTCAGCTGGTTTAGAGCATGGGATTCATAACCCCAAGGTCGTCGGTTCGAGTCCGACCGCCACCATTCTGAGGGTTCAGGGATTGACTCTCCGCACGAGCGCGTGGCGGGGAGTGCGGCCGGCCTGCATTCACTCTACATTGCCGTCGCCGTGGGTCAGCACCCACCGCGCCATCGCCTCGCCCGCCACCCGATGCCCAAGCTCCGAATAGTGGTCGTCGCCGATCGCGCCGAAGTCGTGCCGCCGGCCCGTCCTGCGAACTTCGGCGGCCAGCGCCGCGGTCAGGTCGATGTAAGGAACTTCAAGTCTCGCGCTGATCGGCCCGAACCAGTCAACGCCCATCTCCCAGATTCGCTCGTTCATGCAGTACGGGTCGCTCTCGGGCGGCGCCGCGACGAACGTCTCGCCGGCGTATGCCGCCCGCAGCGCCGGGTTCTCGCCGCAGTAGACCAGCAGTAGTCGAGAGCCCGCGCCGCGGCACAGGTCGCGCATCAGGCGCAGAACATCTTCCGCGTGCTTCCAGCTCCGCTTCCAGCGCTCTTCGACGCTCAGACCCGAGCCCATCAGCAGCAGGCCGGCCCGCTCATGCCGCAGGAAAACGGGGTGCCGCAGGTCGCGCACGCCGCCATCCCGGTCGAAAAGTGCGTGCTGCACGTTGACGAACCGCACGATGGCGGACGCATACGCGACCCGCCGCAGCAGCGGCGGCTCGAACGGCGCCGCCAGCAGAACGTGCGGAGCGCCATCCGCGTCGACGTGCACCGTGTTCAGCGCCGTTGTCCGCGGAACCAGAAACGGCGAGCTGTCGTAGACGTCGTTGGGAACCAGCAGGACGATCACAACGTCGGGCCGGTAGTCGAGCACGTAGTGCCGCAGCGTCAGGTAATACTGCGCCAGACCGAAGCCGGAGCAGCCGAAAGCGTACCACTCCGCCGCGTGACCGGCCGCAACCATGGCGCGCTGCCCCACCATCGACATCGCGTCGTTCGCGTCCACCTGCAGGGCCTCGACGAACGAATCGCCGATCAGGCACACACGCGCCGTTTCCGGCGAACGCTCGACGGCGTATTCGCGCGGCTGATTCCAACCGCGGCTGTTGAATGCGAACCGCGCGCTGATCGCGCCGTTCCCGCGGACGAAGCGTCCGGTCTGGTTCGGAGCGGTGCGCGCCCCGATGACCGGATCCCAGAACGAGTTGATGACGTCGGTGACCGGCAGCAGCGCCCGCAGCAGCACTTCCGCCGCCAACAGCGCTACAGCGGCGCTCAGCCCGATGGCCGCCAGCCCGAACAGCCAGCGGCGCCCGTGTGGCAAGCGCACTTTTTGCGCCGTCGGGGCAGACTCGGCAGCCCCCGCCGCAGCCAGCTCGCCCTCCGACACCGATTACGCCACCGCGGGCGTCGCCGCCGCGGGCGCCGGCAATGGGCGGCCACTGGCGTCCGACCGCCATATCTTGAGCACTTCAGCCCGCCCGCCTAGAAACAGCCGGATCCCGAAGAGCAGCGCGAATGACCACACCACCGGCTTGGCGAAGACGTGCGAATCGTTCCGCACCCAGTTCGCCAGACCCGCCGTCCAGATCACGAACAGCAGCATCCGGAACGGGTTGCGCTGATAGTACGCCCGGTCGAACATCCGCCGCGTGATCCAGCCCAGCAATCCCATCACCAGCGGCGGCCCGAGCAAGCCGAAGTTCATGTACGCTTCCGCAATGATCGAGAAACCGAAGCCGTGTCCGCGGCGGTCGGCCTTCGGCTCGGTGGTCATCATCAGCCAGCGCGACGGCGGGACACGAACGAACACGCCGCCCTCGGCTGAACCAACGTTGGGAACGGTTCGCAGGACGGCGTCGAGATAAGTCGATCCGAGGAAGTAGGGCACCTTGGACGGCACGACGCCGACCGTGCGGTACACGGTCTTGATCGTTCCGCCGGCCTCGACCAGCGAGCTGAGCGGGCCGATCTCCTCTTTCTGCTGCACCAGAGCGTCCTGCACGCGAGAAATCGACTTTTCGTTCAGATTGCGGATGACGCGCCCGGCGCTCATCACCACCGACCCGATCAGCGCGATGACGATCACGGTCGCCATCTTCATGTGCCTGCCGAGGAACGTGTACGAGATCAGGACCGCGATCACCGACATCACGATCACGTTCCGGTGTCCGGCGATCATGATGAAGGCGTAAAAACCGAGCACGGCGACGCGCTCGACCGTGCCCTTGATCCACGTGCCGTGCAGCGCGGCGCTGTAGGTCGCGTGGATCATGATGCCGACCTGGCAGAACATGATGCCCGCAAACCAGGTGCGCTCGTCGACCGTCTCGCCGCGGAATTTCTGGAAGTTGTACTGCCCGCTGGCCAGCTCGCGCAGCCCGATCTGCGTGGCGCCGAAGTAGAAAATCAGCAGCGCGCCGGCCAGAAAGAAGAACCGCGCCACCAGCATCCACACGTCGCTGTATTCCGCCGTGTTCACCGGCTTGAGCATGTAGGCCGTCGGCCTTTTGGGGAGGATGTTGTAGCCGATCAGAAACGACACCACGCCCGACGTGACCAGCACCAGCGAAGGATTCACAAAGGCGTAGCCCCACCACCACCAGCTCGGGAAGTGCACCTGCCCCATCGACGCCAGCAGCACCGCGGGATAGTGGAACGCGATCAGCATGCCGACCACGATCAGATCGGGCGCCAGGAAATTCGCCCGCTCGCGCCGTCCGATCAGGGCGCAAAAATAGACCACCACCACTCCGCCGGCCAGCAGCGAGAAACCCATCACGACCTGGGGCGCGTACCCGCTGCCGAAAATGAAACTGCACGCCAGCAGAATCGCTTCCAGCGCGCAGAGCAGCACGAGCATGCCGCCCATCGCCGGCGAGTTCGCCGTCGCCCGCAACGGGACTGCCTGAAGACGGCCCGCCGGCCCGATGCTTGGCACCACGTATTGCGTCACGCTCGAGAAACTCCGCTTGTCGGCCGTCGAACTCGCCCGCGCACGACGCCAGCGCGGAATTATAACACCCGGCCCGCGCCGGCAAAACCCGAGCCGAACGCGGTTGATGTGAACATTATCGGCATGCCGCCGCTCCGATCACCAGCACGCCGACCCGCGGAATCCTCTGGCCGAGGCCCCCCGCCGGATGCTATGATCGGACCTGACGTACCGATCGTGCTCTCACGCCAAAACCATCCGCAAAGGTGCAATATGTCCTACCGAATTACGATCCACGTCGTCAGCGTGTTCGTCGCCGGTCTCACGCTTGCCGCGCACGCGCAGGTTCAGGTCGGCCCGCAGTCGCGCGTCGATGTGACCGGTGCCGGACCCGCCAACGAAACCACCATCTCCGTCCACGGCAACAGCCCGCTCGAGGTCCTCGCCGGTGCCAACGACTACGGGCGCGGCGGAGACGTCAAAGTCGGATTCGGCATCTCGCTCAACGGCGGTACTACCTATGTCGATGGCGCGCTGGTTCCGCCACCGCCGCAGAACACGTACGACGCGCACGGCGACCCGATGACCTGCTGGGACCCGGCGACGGGCGATTTCTGGATGGGCGGCATCGTCTTCAATCGCAACTTCGTCGAGAACGGTATCTACGTCGCGCGGAAGCCGGCCGGGGCAACCAGCTTCAATCCGGCGGTGGTGGTGACCAACAATCCGACGGGCGCAGTCTTCGACGATAAGTGCCTGATCGCCGCCGGCCCGACCACGTCCGGCAGCGGAACCATGTTGTATGTGACGTTCACGCGGTTCGGCGCCACGACCAACATTCACGTCAGCCGCTCAGCAACGCTGGGCGCGAGCTGGTTGGCGCCGGTCGATACCGGCTTCAGCGGGCAGGGTTCGGCGCCGGTCGTGCTCTCGAACGGAACGCTGGTCATCGCCTACTGGAACTTCGGCAGCGAGATTCGCGTCCTGCGCTCGACCAATGGCGGCGTGTCTTTCTCGTCAGCGGCCGTGTCGGGCGTGATCGGAGTGCCCGACGGCGGCGAAATCCCCGGCGCCTTCCGTACGCCCGAGCTGCCCGGCATTGCCGTCGACCCGAGCAACGACACCATTTACGTCGCTTACTCAGCGGAGAAGACATCGGGCTCGACCAACGTCGACGTACGCATCGCCCGCAGCACCGACGGCGGTCTGACGTTTCCGACGGTCGTCGCGCTTCCCGACCCGGCCATCCGGCCGACCGCCGACCAGTTCTTCCCGTGGGTCGCGGTCGACGCGCTTGGCGGCGTCAACGTGCTCTACTACGACACGCGCCACACCGCCCAGTCGGACGGTGCGTCGCCCGCCTTTCTCGACGCCTACTACACGCGCATCACCGGCTTCGGCACGGGCTCGCAGGTGCTCGAAGAGCATCGCCTGACCAGCGTCTCCTTCAACACCGGCACCGACTTCGGCGACGGGTTCATCGGCGACTACCAGCAGATCGCCGCCGCCAGCGTCGCGGTCTATCCCTGCTACATGAGCACGCACGAGGGCCATCAGCACTACTACACGCACAAGATCATCGTCGGGAATTTGCCGGGCGACATGAATTGCGACCTCGTCGTCGACGGCTTCGACGTCGACGGCTTCGTCCTGGCACTCACCGACCCGGCCGCCTACAACTCCACCTACCCCGATTGCGACATCCAGAACGGCGACACGAACGGCGACGGTTCGGTCAACGGCTTCGACGTTGACAGCTTCGTCGATCTGCTGACGGGGCCGTAGGAGGGTTCGGGGTCCAGGATTCAGGGTTCAGGATTCAGGATTCAGGGTCCAGGATTCAGGGTTCAGGATTCAGGGTTCAGGGTCTAACCCCAATCTGGGGAGCATCGGCGTCCCGCCGGTGCGAACGCCGTGCTCGTGCTGGCCAGAGGCCGCTGCCGATGCCCCCATGCGTCGGCAGTTTCCTCCCGCAGAGCGGCGTGCTAACATTGAGTACTGCCCGCCGCGATGGCGCGCCCAACCAGCCCCGGACGTCCGAATATGTTCCCTCGCCGGCCCGACCGTACTGACGACCCTCGCCGTCACCAGCGCGCCGCGTTGTTCGCCGTCGTCGCGGCGCTGCTCTGCGCCGGCTGCTCCGATTTCAGGGAGAAATGGGACGCGTTTTTCAAGCCGCGCGTCGAAGAGGCCCCGCCCAGACCGGTTCAGACGCCAACCGCGGCGCTGGCCGGCACCATCGGCGAGCTCACGGCGCTGTCGGGCATGGGCGGCTTGCAGGTTCGCGGCATCGGGTTGGTCATCGGCCTGGGCGATCGCGGCACGACGCAGGTCAGCGGGCCAGTCCGCGAATACCTGATCGACGAGCTGACCAAACAGGTGCGCGTCCAGCTCGATCGAAAAAGCCGCGAGGCGTTCTCGCCCCAGAAAATGATCGATTCACCCGACACGGCGGTGGTCGAGGTCTTCGGCGTCATTCCGGCCGGCGCGACCAAGGGGGCGGCGTTTGACGTTTCGGTCGTTGCCTACCCGGGCACGCAGACGACCTCGCTCGAGGGCGGCGTGCTGTGGCCGTGTGAGCTTCGGATCGTCGACGTCTCGTACAAGGGCGACAAGTTGCTGGCCGGCCGCGCCGTGGCCCGCGCCGCCGGCCCGATCTTCACCAACCCCTTCGCCGCCGGCGCCGCCCCGACGGTCACCGACCCGCGCCGCGGCACCGTGCTGGGCGGAGGCCGCACGAGTGAGCCGCGCAACATGCGGATGGTGCTGGCCAACGCATCGTACGTCACCGCGCGGCAGATCGAGCAACGGATCAACGAGCGCTTCGGCAACTCACCGAAAATCGCTGAAGCAATGAGCCAGAGCTACGTCGAAGTCCGCACTCCCGACGCCTACGCGGACGATCCCGTGCACTTCGCCCGGCTCGCCTCGCACCTCTACCTGCGCAATGACGGCGCGCTTCTCGAGCGCCGCCTCGGCGACCTGCACGCCGTAGCCGAGCGCGACGACACCGCGTTGGAGAACGTCTCGCTCGCCTGGGAGGGCATGGGACGCCTTGCCATCCCGCGTATCCAGCCGCTCTACACCTCCGACCGCCCCGACGTCGCCTATCACGCCGCCCGCGCCGGCCTGCGCCTCGGCGACGCCGCCGCGCTCGAGGTGATGATCCGCATCGCCGGCGAACCGCGCCACGCATTCCGTCAGAGCGCCGTTCGCGAACTGGGACACTGCCAGTTCCCGCAGGCCTGCACCGCGATCATCCCGTTGCTCGGCGAGACGAACCAGGAGCTGCGCATCATCGCCTACGAGGCGCTGTTGCAGCAGCGCCACCCCGCCGTGGATTCGACCCGCGTGCCGCACGTGCTCGACCCGCAGCAGACCAACTTCTGGCTCGACCAGATCGACGCCGCCGGCGATCCGTTCATCTACGTCCGCCGCAGCGGCACCCCGCGCATCGCGCTCTTCGGCAGCCGCGCCGCGTGCCGCCTGCCGCTGTTCTACGCGCATCCCGACGGCTCGGTCACGCTCAACGGGCGCGAGCCGGACGGCGACGTGACGTTGTTCTGCCGCACGCGGAAGTCGCAGCGTCTCTCCGACCCGCTCACGGCCCCGCCGCGCGTCGCCGACCTCGTCTTGGCGATGGCCGAGCCGCCCGTCAAGGACGATGCCGGCCGGACCCGCGGCCTGGGCCTGGGCTATTCGCAGGTACTGCAGGTGCTCGACGCACTCAGCCACGATGATGCCATCGCCGCCCGGCTCGTCATCGAGCAGAAGAGCATGACCGAGCTGCTCGGCCCCGACCTGTCGCCCGATCGCCCCGAGGCCGACGCGCCCGCCGAACGCACCGCCGACTCGGGAGCCAGCGGCGACGCACCGCCGCCCGAGCCGCAGACCGCGGCATCGGGGGGCCGATGAACCCCGCACGCGCCGCGCCGCAGCGCATCCAGAAATTCCTCTCCGACGCGGGCGTCGCCTCGCGCCGCGCCGCCGAAGAGCTCGTCCTGGCCAGACGCGTGCTGATCAACGACCAGCCCGTCACCACGTTGCCCACCTTCGTCCGCCCGGGCACCGACCGCGTCATCGTCGATGGCGTGCCGGTGCGCGCCCAGCGGCTCGAATACTTCATCGTCCACAAGCCGGCCGGCGTCGTCTGCACGCAGCGCGACCCCGCCGGCCGCACGCGGTCGGTCGATCTCCTCCCGCCCAAACTCCCGCGCCTTTTCCCGGTCGGACGGCTCGAGGCCGACACCGAGGGCCTGCTCATCCTCACCAACGACGGCGAACTCGCCAATCGCATCGCTCACCCGCGCTACGGCGTCGAGCAGGTCTACTGCGCCGAGCTGCGCGGCCGCATGAGTGACGATTTGCCGGCCCAGTTGCTGCGCGGCGTCTACGTCGCTGAAGGCCACATGCGCCCGCGCCGCGTCGATGTGATCCAGCGCGGACCGAATCGCTCGGTCATCGAGATCGAGCTGCAGGGCGGGCGCCGCCTCGAAATCCGCCGCGCGATCGCCATGTGCGGTCACAAGGTCCGCCGGCTGACACGCGTCCGCATCGGACCCATCGAGTTGCGCGGCTTGCCGGCCGGCGCGGCCCGGCGGCTCACCCCGGCCGAGCTGCGTGCCCTGAAATCGGGCGCGCCTGCCACGCCGCCGTCACGCCGCTTCCGGCCTCAGCCCGCCCCATCCGCTGATGCCGCGCGGCCGCCTCGCGCCCCGCGCGATTCCCGCGCACCTCGCGCGACGCGCGATTCCCACGCGCCCCGCGCACCTCGCGCCCAGCGCCGCACACGGCGAAAAACCGTCCGGCCATGACCGCCGCCGCCCCCTGCACGCCGCCGATCGATCTCGGCGGCTGCCGAATACGCGTCATCTCCGGCGGTGCGTTGCGGCTCGATGGCGGCGCGATGTTCGGCATCATCCCCCGCGCGCTCTGGTCGCGCCACACTTCCCCGGACGAACAGAACCGCATCGTGTTGGCTTGTAACTGCCTCTACGTCGAGTGGGACGGCAGCCCGCGCCGCGCGATCGTCGAGGTCGGTCACGGACCGAAGTTCGCCGAAAAAGAATGCCAGATCTACGCCATCGACCCGCAACGCTGGCTGCTCCCCGCCCTGATCGCCGCGGGTATCGACCCGGAGTCCATCACCGACGTCGTCCTGACCCATCTGCACTTCGACCACGCCGGCGGCCTCACGCACCCGGCGACCGACCCGCGCCCGACCTTCCCGCGCGCCGCAGTCCACGTCCAGCGCTCCGAATTCGACGACGCCCGCGCCAACTTCGGCGTCATGACGCAGACCTATCGCGAGGAGAACTTCGCTCCGATCGACCACGCCGATCTCTGGCGCCTGCACGCCGGCGAAGCCCAACCCCTGCCCGGCGTGACCGTCCTGCCCAGCCCCGGCCATACCCGCGGACACCAGTCCGCCCTCATCGCCGGCCGCAACGCGTCGCTCCTCTTCCTCGGCGACGTCATGCCCACGCGCGACCACGTCGGTCCGGCCTACAACATGGGCTACGACCTCTTCCCCCTGGACAACGTGGCGACCAAGAAGCGCGTGCTCGGCCGCGCCGCGGCGGAGAACTGGCTGCTGCTGATCGATCACGAGCCGCGCACGCCGCTGGTGCGCGTCGTCGCCGATTCCGCCCGCTTCCGAATTGAGCCAGTTTGAACGTAGCACACCCGCCCCCGGCCCCGGGGGTATCCAGTCGGCGCGAACGCACCAAGCGTAGCGCGGGTGCCCTGCCGACGGCCTTCGCGTCCATTGCGCGGGTGCGCGGGTGCCCTGCCGACGGCGCGGGTGCCCTGCCGACGGCCTTTGCGTCGGCAGGGCTTCGACATCGCGCGGGTGCCCTGCCGACGGCCGTTGCGTCGGCAGGGCTTCGACATCGCCGGACGACCGCGTAGACTGAGGGAATGTCCATCTCCGACGCTTTGCGCGACATCGCTTGGGTGCCCTGCCGACGGCCGTTGCGTCGGCAGGGCTTCGACATCGCCGGACGACCGCGTAGACTGAGGGAATGTCCATCTCCGACGCTTTGCGCGACATCGCTTGGGTGCCCTGCCGACGGCCTTTGCGTCGGCAGGGCTTCGACATCGCCGGACGACCGCGTAGACTGAGGGAATGTCCATCTCCGACGCTTTGCGCCGCCCGGCCGACGTCGGGTTTGACGACGCGCGATTCCTCACCTTCTCGTGTTTCCGACGTCAGGCGCTTCTTTCAAAGGACCGGGCCCGCGGCTGGTTTGTCGATGCCCTGGATCGCTCGCGCCGCACACACGGATTCCACCTGTGGGCCTGGGTGATCATGCCCGAGCATGTTCACCTGCTCCTCTGGCCGGGACTGGAGCCTGCGCAGCTGGCGCACATACTCTACACACTGAAGAAATCCGTCAGCAACCGCGCGCTCGCCTTCGTGCGCTCGAAGGCGCCGGAGTTCCTGCCCGCCCTGACCAACGTGGATCGCCACGGCACCGTGACGCACCGCTTCTGGCAGCGCGGCGGCGGGTACGATCGCAGCGAGTGCTCGGCCGATGAGATCTGGGAGAAGATCGACTACATCCACGCAAACCCAGTCCGGCGCGGGCTGTGTGCTCATCCGACCGACTGGGCCTGGTCGAGTGCCCGGGCGTACGCCACTCGCTCGGGTCAGCCGCTCTCGATTGACTTTGAGTCCCTTCCCGACCCGCCGCGCGGCTACCGGCCGCCGTTCTGAATTTCGAGGGCGCCCCTGCGCGCCACGGCGCACGCACGCGACGGCCCTGCCGACGCAACGGCCGTCGGCAGGGCACCCGCCCTGGAGATCAATCCCGACCAGCCGCGCTTGCGCACGCTGCTCGAAAAGTATCGCCCGAAGCACACCCGCGCCAGCGCGACTGCGACGCCGTGATGCGGGTGAAGCGAACGAACGGTCGGCCGCGTTCGCCTTCCCTCCGAACCTGATAGGCGGGTCGGCGGCATCCGACGATCTCGCCAACAAGAGAGAGGGGGCGCCATCTGCCCCGCCGGGCGGGTCAGTCGCGTGTCAGCCGCGTCACGAAGCGCTCGATGTCGTGGCCGTCGATAGAGCCGTCCTGGTTGGTGTCGGCGGCCTCGATGTCGCAGGCGGGGTAGGCCTCGGCAAAGCGCTCCGGGTCGCTGATGGCCAGCACAAACGGATCGACGTCGAAGCCGTTCACGCTGCCGTCGCAGTTCACGTCGGCGATGGGGGCGACGGGCTCAAACGCGTTCAGCGTCACACCGCTGGATGCAATCAGCCGGCTCGCGGGACCCAGCGCGATCGAGTTGCGCGTCGAAATCTGAATGAACGGCGACTCCCACAGCTTTTCACCGATCCGGTTGTACCCCACGACGGAGTCGTCCGACCAGAAAAAGACGCTTTCCGCGTCGTCGATTACGAGCGAACGTGCGTATCGTCCCGCCTCGAGCACGCGGATGAGCTGGCCGGTGACGGCGTCCAGGACGTGCACGCCTCCCGGGTCGCCGCAGGGGACGTACACCTTGCCGTTCGAGTAGCCGAACGAAGCGGCCGTGCGACTGCCGCCCGTGTCGTAGCGCCACAGCTCGTTCCCGTCGGCGTCGACTTTGGTGCACCAGCCGTCGAAGGGGAAGCCGACCAGGTAGGCGTTGTTGTCTTCGTCGAGCGTCGGCGCGTGCTGCGGGCCGGAGTTGAGATACTTTTCCCAGAGCAATATTCCGCTCGCCGCGTCGAGGCAGTACATCCAGGCCTGGCCGAACGAGCTGGCGTCGGCCTGGTAGTAAAGTCGGCCGTTGGTACCCAGCACGGGTCCGGCAAAAAAAGAATCCCGGTGCGGCGAGACCCAGCGCCACTTGAGCGTGCCGTCGGCGCTGTTGAGCGCCAGCAGCGAGCCGCGCTCGTCGCCGCCGGCGGTCATCTTGGTGCCCAGCGCCTGGTAGATCGTCCCATCCGGCCCCAGGATTGGCCACTCCCAAACGCCATTCTCCTTTGGGATTTGAGGCTCGAACCGCCACGACGGCGCGCCGTCATGCCGAAAAGCGAACATCGAAACGGCCTCGACCGAAGCCGCAGGCGAATAGTAAGCCCAGCCGACGTAGACGCCATCCGGTGTCACGATCGGGGGCGCGCCGGATCGAACGGGCCGGTTCAGCGAGTCGATCAGCGGCAAACCCGAAAGCAGTTCGCCATCCTCGGAGAGTTTCCAGAGGTAGCCGTCATAGTCCGGAAGCGCGTACTGCGCAGCGACGTAAATGCTGCCGTCGGCGCCCACGGTCGGGTAGCCAACCCGATAGAAACCCGCGTTCAGCCGCCAGCGGACGACGGCGTTGCGCGGCCCGACATGTGCTGAGGTGCAGCGGTTCTGGATGTCGGCTCCGCGCATCGGCCAGCCCTGGCCGAAAGACCGAGCAGACAGCGCGCTCAAGAGGACGCCGGCCAGAATGCTCGCGCGCTTTGACATAGCGCTTCCTCAAGTTCTCAAGAATCTCCTTCGCATTGTACGTCTGGCACGCTGCTGGCCGCAGCACTCTCGATTGGAATAGTTTTCGGACTGTGCGCATCGCGAGCCCCGTGAAAGGCGCGCTTGCACATCGAGTGTCCTGATCTGAAAGGAGAATCCCATGCTCCGAGTCGCGGTCTCGTGTTCGCTTACGGCACTTTTCGCTGCCGTCGCTTCTGGCCAGACGCAAGGTACAAAAGGTGAATGGGGCGACGTGTTCACGCCGCCCCATCAGAGTATTCACCTCGTGCGGATGAAGGACGGCCGCGTGCTGTCGATCGAGTCAACGTATGACTACAAGGCTGACACGCCGTTCCGCGTTGCGCAGGACACCGTCGTGATCGACCCCGCACACGCGAACTACCCCGACAACGTCACAGTCTACAACGAGGACGGCTGGGAGATGAACCAGATCGTCGCCGGCGACGGCGACGCACGCGACGGCCCTGCGACGGCCCTGCCGACGCAACGGCCGTCGGCAGGGCACCCGCGCTCGGGACGAGCGTCGGCCGGACAAATCGCCGCCCCGACGCCCTCCCACGGAAGAGCCCCTTGCGGCGGTACAATTCACTGGGCGCGCAGCGCCGCACTGTGCGGGCGGCCCGTCCGCCCCGATTTCTGGCCGCCGAAACCGCGAGCCTACGTCTGAAAGAGTGCGTGCCGCGCCCGGGAAAGTGCGCGCTGCGCCTCGAAGAACGCGGGCCGAGGCTGCAAACGCAGCATGACGAGGAGCCGGGCCATGCCCGATTCGCTGGACACGCGCGCCAAACGCGTGTTTGACGACGTGATCGAATGCACCGGCGGCGAGCGCTCCGCCCGGCTCGCTTCGGCCTGCGCGGGCGCCGCCGACTTGCGCGCCCGCGTCGAGGCCCTTCTCGAAGCCGCCGAAAAGGACGACGCCTTTCTCGCCGAGCCGACGCTCCACGTCGACGGGCCGGCGCTCGACGCCACGCGGCCGGCGCGCGACCTCGACCCGCCGTCCGCCGGACACCGCGGCGACGAGCAGGCCGGCGGGCAGATCGGCCCCTACCGCCTGCGCGAACTGATCGGCGAAGGCGGATTCGGTTCCGTGTTCCTGGCCGAGCAGGCGAGTCCCGTCCGCCGGCAGGTCGCCCTGAAGATCATCAAGGCCGGCATGGACTCGCGCCAGGTGATCGCCCGTTTCGAGGCCGAGCGCCAGACGCTGGCGCTGATGGACCACCCCAACATCGCCCGCGTGCTCGAAGCCGGCGCCACCGAAAGCGGACGCCCTTATTTCGTAATGGAGTTCGTCCGCGGCGAACCGGTGACGCGCTATTGCGACTCCGCCCGGCTGGACCTTACGCAGCGCCTCGACCTCTTCCGCGACGTATGCGCCGCCGTGCAGCACGCGCATCAGAAGGGCATCATCCATCGCGATCTCAAGCCGTCCAACATTCTGGTGACGATCTCCGACGGGCGGCCGCTGGTGAAGGTGATCGATTTCGGCATCGCCAAGGCGACCGCGGCGCGGCTGCGCGACGCGCCCCTGACCGAACTGCACCAGTTGGTCGGCACGCCCGAGTACATGAGCCCCGAGCAGGCCGAGATTCCCGCCGTCGACGTCGACACCCGCAGCGACGTCTATTCGCTTGGCGTCGTGCTGTACGAACTGCTCACGGGCGCGACGCCCTTCGACCGCCAGCGCCTGGCCAGCTCCGGCTTCGACGGACTGCGCCGAATCCTGCGCGAGGAGGAGCCGCCGCGACCCAGTGCCCGCGTGGGCGAGACCGGCCCGAGGCCGGGAAAATCGAAGAGTGCGGAAAGTGACGCGCGCCGCCCCTCAGACCCGTCCGCCGTTTCCACCTTCCCACCCCCCCACCGCGCGAGCGGCTCTTCCGTCATCGACATCGCCCATCAACGCCGCTTGGAGCCGCTCACCCTCGCGCGGACGCTGCGGCACGATCTGGACTGGATCGTGCTCAAGTGCCTGGAGAAGGACCGCGCCCGGCGCTACGAGACGGCCAGCGCGCTGGCCGACGACATCACCCGCTACCTCAACGATCAGCCGGTCCGCGCCACGCCGCCCAGCGCCGGATACAGAGTGGGTAAGTTCATCCGGCGGAATCGCGCCGTCGTGCTCGCCGGGGCGACGATCGCCGCGACGCTGGTCGCCGCCGCCGCCCTCTCGCTCTCGTTCGGCCTGAGCGAGGCGCGGCAGCGGGCCGCCACCGTGTTGGCGCTCGGCCGGGCGGAGAATGCGGAAGCCGCGGCGAAGTCGCGCGCCGACGAGCTGTCTCAGGTTGCGCGGTTTCAGGGCGAGCAGCTCTCGGGCATTGACGCGCAGGTCATGGGCACCAAGCTCCGCGCCGATCTGCTCGAAAAGGCGCGGGACGGTGCCGAGCGCGCCAAGCTCTCGGCCGAGGAGTCCGACGCGCGGGTCGCGGAGCTGGAGAAGCTGATCGCCAGCAGCGACTTCACCGGCATGGCGCTGGAGGCGCTGGACGACAACGTCTTCGCGCCCGCACTGGAGGCGATCGAGCGGCAATTCGGCGACCAGCCGCTCGTGAAGGCCCAATTGCTCCAGACGCTGGCCCACACGCTGCGAAAGCTCGGGCTGCTCGAGCGGGCGGCGGCACCGCAGACCGAAGCGCTCGAAATCCGCCGGCGCCTGCTCGGCGACGAGCACCGCGACACGCTCGCGTCGATCCGCGAGATGGGCGCGCTGCTTCAGGACCAGGGCAAGTCGGCGGAAGCGGAGGACTACTGCCGCACGGGGCTGGAGTCCAGCCGGCGCGTGCTGGGCGAAGAGGACTTTGACACGCTGGACGCGATCAACGAGATGGGCAACCTGCTGGTCGATCTGGGCAAGCTGCCGGAGGCGGAGGCGTTGCACCGGGAGGCGCTGGAGAAACGGCGCCGGCTGCTGGGTGAGGATCATCGCAAGACGATCGCGTCGATCAACAACCTCGGCTTCGTGCTGCAGAGGCAGAGCAAGCTGGCTGAAGCCGAGCCCTACTGCCGCGAGGCGATGGAAAAGTACCGCCGCGTGCTCGGCGACCAGGACTCGAACACGCTGAATTCCATCAATAACGTGGGCATTCTGCTCTTTGAGCAGCGGAAATTCGCCGAAGCCGAGCCCTACTACCGCGAGGTTTGGGAGAAAAGCCGCGCCGTCCTCGGCGACGCGCACCCGGACACGATCGTGTCGCTCGGCAATATGGGAATCGTTCACCAGGCGCTCGGCAAGCTGCCGGAGGCGGAGCAGTACTATCGCTTGGCGCTGCAGGAGCTCCGCCGCGTGCTGGGCGACCTGCATCCCCACACGCTGGTGACGATTCAGAATCTGTGCGCCGTGCTGATGAGCCAGGGGAAGCTTCAGGAAGCCGAGCCGCTGCTGCGCGAAGTGGTGGAGCAGATGGCACGCGTGCTGGGTGACGAACACGAGAACACGATCACAGCCCGGAACACGCTCGCGCTCCTGCTGCGCGCCAAGGGGCAGCTCGCCGAGGCGGAGGTGTACCTCCGTCAGGTTCTGGACAAGCGCCGCCGCGTTCGCGGCGGCGACGACCCGGATACGCTCGCTGTGCTCAACAGCATGGGGCTGGTGCTGGAGGAACAGGGAAAGTTCGCCGAAGCGGAGCCGTTCTATCGCGAAGCCCTGGATGGAAGGCGGCGCCGGATGGGCGACGAGCACGCCCAGACGCTCAACTCGGCCAATAACCTGGCGTGTCTGTTCCAGCGTCAGGGCCGGCTGGACGAGGCCGAGGTGCTCATGCGCGACGTGCTCGAGAAGCGCCGGCGGACGCAGGGCGACGATCACACCGAAACCATCACGGCGATCAACAATCTCGGGTCGCTCGCCCAGGCCCGCGGCGACCTGGCGGCGGCTGAAGCCTGGTATGCCGAAGCGGTGGAGAAGTACCGCCGTACGCTGGGCGACGAGCATCCCAGCACGCTGACGGTGATCGACAATCTGGCGGCCGTGCTTCGCGGGCAGGGGAAAGTGGACGAGGCGGTGGAACTGCTCGCGGGGGTCGAGCCGGCGGCAAGACGCACGTTTGCGGACGGCAACGCCGTTCGGCTGGCCCGATATCTGACGGCGCTGGGGCGGTCGCGTGCCGCGGCGGGCGCGTTCGGCGCGGCGGAGGCGAATCTGTCGGAGGCGCAGGGAATCTTGGCGCGGGCCGACGCCGTCACCGACAGCGACCGCATTACGCTACTGAAGTGTCTGGTGGAGCTTTACGAGGCGTGGCACGCCGCCGCCCCGGACGGCGGGCACGACGGGCCGGTGGCGGCGTGGCGGGCGCAGCTCGAAGCGGCGCTGGCGGCGACGCAGCCGGCGGGGCCGTGAGCGTGCGGCGCGCCATCGTGTTTCACGTGAAACACGTTGGCGCGCGAAAGCGCGTTCTGATCTATGATGCATATATATTATAGGCATGCGTGAGATTGCGCACGCCCGCAGCGCCGGTGTTGGCATGCATTATGGGGCGCCCGGACGGCGCGGAAGGCCGGCGGGCGCACAGCCGGGGCGGCTGTGCCGCACCGGGGCGTCGGCGCCACACCGGGGCGGCGGTGCCACACCGGCGATGCATTATGGCAGATCGAAGAGCAGCAGCTCGGCATCGGCGTCGGCTTTCAGGTCAATGGCCGGTTCGTCGCTCAACGCGGCTGCATCGCCGGCGCGGAGCGTCAGGCCGCCGGGCGCGCGGGTGCCGCCGGGCGCGGGCGCGCCGGCCGGCGCAAGGTCGCCGGCCGGCGCAAGGGCACTGGCCGGCGCCGTCGATGCGAGCGTCACGGAGCCGCGGAGCAACTGGACCCAGGCGTGGCGAGCGGCGCCTAGCGGGTAGGAAACCTGCTGTCCGTCGCGCAACCTGGCAGCCAGGAGGGCGACGTCCTGATTGATGCGGATCGAGCCGTCGCGTCCGTCGGCTGAAGCGAGCAGCGTCAGGCGGCCGGCGTCGCGGGCGGCGGGGAAGTCGCGCTGCTCGTAGCGTGGCGGGAGGCCGCGGCGGTCGGGGAGAATCCAGATCTGCATGAGGTGCACGGGCTGATCGGGCGAGGGGTTGAACTCGCCGTGGACGATGCCGCTGCCGGCGGCCATGTACTGGACGGTGCCGGGCTGGATGACGGCGCCGTTGCCGAGGCTGTCGCGGTGCTCGAGGCGGCCGCTGAGCACGTAAGTGATGATTTCCATGTCGCGGTGCGGGTGCAGGTCGAAACCGGTGCCAGGGGCGACGCGGTCCTCGTTGATGACGCGCAGCACGCGGAAGCCCATGTGCCGCGGGTCGCGGTAGTCGCCGAAGGAAAAGGTGTGGTAGGTGTCGAGCCAGCCGTGGTTGAAGTGGCCACGTTCGTTGCGATTGCGGATGGTGATCACTGGAAGCTCCTTTTGATGCGAGCGCGCGCGGGGGTGGAGGGGTTTTCGTGCGGGGTGCGGCCGAGTTCGCGTCGGTTCCCGCGCGACGCGAGTGCGGTCTGGGCGGCTGCTCTCCACATGCACCGCCGCCGGGCGGCGTCCTCCATGCGGGCTTGAGTGTGAATGCGTCATCATCTATTCCTTTGTTCGATAGTCGTTATCACGACTATTATAGCAACATCACCGCGATGTGTCCTTTGCTGTTCCCGCGGCGGCGGGGATTCCGCCGGGGTGGCGGGCCTTGACCAGCAGGCGGTTCAGGCCGGCGAGCTCGGCCCGGGTGAGGTGGCCGAGTTGGCGGCGGTGCAACTCCATCACGGGCCGGTGCAGCTCCCCGACCAGCTTGCGGCCTTTGGGCGTGATGCGGACCAGGATGACGCGGCGGTCGCGGGCGATGCGGACGCGCTGGACCAGCGCGGCCTGCTCGAGCCGATCCACCAGGCGAGTCATGTCGGGATCGCGTGTGACCATGCGAGCGGCGATTTCGCTGCACGGCAAGCCGTCGCCGCCGACGCCGCAAAGGATGCGCAGCACGTTGTATTGTGGGTCGGAGATTCCGCGGGAGCGGAAGAGGTGCTCGAACGGGGCTGCGAGGGCGTCGAGGGTGCGCGCGAGGTTGAGGAAGGCTTCTTCCTCGGGCAGGTCGAAGGGGCGATTTTTGCGGAGTTCGGCGGCGAGGGTGGCGCGTTTGTCGGGCATGCGGGTACTATTACGCACAACGATTATCGTGTCCAGCAGCACATCGTCCGAGCCCGTCGCGGGCGCTTCGGTGTTCGGATCGCGGCGCGATGCGCCGAGTTCGGAGGCTCACTCAGGTCGAACCCCTCCCTTCGGGCTCGCTCCTCGCTCGCCTTCGTGGTCGGGGCTCGGCTGGGGACGCGTGCCCGCCGCTTCATGACGGCCGCGGCTCTGGCGCGGGATGGCGCGCTTCTGGCGCGGGATGGCGCGGTTGACGCGGGATGGCGCGGGGCGGGCCGGCGGATTTTTGACCGCGATTGCGCCGCCGATCCGCACTTCCCACTGGAACGGCGCCGCGTTGGCGGCTTCGTACTCAAGACCTCTCGCTGAAAAAGGGGTCTGGCACCTCGCTGGAGGCGTCTCCAAGGGCTGCGGACCGATTCGGGCTCGGAGTCAGACCCCTTTTTCAACGGACTCTTCGTTGGCGCGGACGGGCCCTATCGAAATCCAGAGAGATTCGTACGGCGACACGCAGGAGGCATCGGCAACACCGCGCCAGGCGGAAGGCTGACCGTCCAGACAAAGGTGGAGCCACCCGGGGCAGCCGATGAGGGCGTTTTCGGACCAAAGGAGCGTGGAACATGTGCTTTGGACGCGGCTCACGTCACCTGCTGAGCGTCATGCTGACGTTTTTCACGGCGGCCAGCGTGCTGGCGCAGGCCGCGGGGCCTCTGCGCACGTCGGCCGGCGACTGCGGGACCGTCCTGGGGCCGGATGACATCGCACAGGTCCTGGAGAACGCCCGCGCCGGTTTGTACGACGGCGCGGACCTGGCAGCGGTGGAATTCTGGTACATCCCGATCAGCATGCACGTCGTCCGGCGCTCGAACGGCAGCGGCGGAATTGCGGAATCGCGCCTGTTGACCGCGCTGAACGACCTGAACGCGGCCTTCTCGCCGGCGGGGATGGTCTTTTATCGCGCCCACCCGACGCGTTACATCGACAGCGACAGTTTTTACTTCGACATCGACACGATGGAGGAGATCGACGCACTGCGGCAGACTGACGTGGTTGCGGGCACCGTGAATCTCTATTTCACGCAGAACCTCGCGGTGGACGGCTCCGGGCTGTGCGGCATCTCGTCGTTTACCTTCTCCGCGGTTCAGGGCATCGTCCTGGCAAACGGCTGCACGGGGCTGTCGGACAATCACTCGACCGTGCCGCACGAAGTCGGCCATTACTTCGACCTGCTTCACACGCACGAGACGGGGTTCGGCGCGGAGTGTGTCAACGGCTCGAACTGCGGGACCGCGGGCGATCTGGTCTGCGACACGCCCGCCGATCCCGGGCTCAGCAACCGTGTCGACGGGGATTGCGACTACACGGGCTCGGACCTCGATCCGTGTGAAAACGCCCCGTACAGCCCCCAGACGTGGAATCTGATGTCGTACTCGACCAAGGAGTGCCGCAACTCGTTTACCGGCGAGCAGTGCAGCCGGGCGCTGGCGACCAACGTCAATCTCCGACCGGAGCTGATGCGGATCGCGGCGCCCAGCAACCAGTCGACGTTTGTTGACGGCGGTTTTCCGGACGGCGGCACCGGCACGGCCTTCTTTCCGTATGACACGGTCGGCGAGGGTGTTCAAGCGGCGGCCAGCGGCGGGTGTCTCATCATCGGGAGCGACACATATCCGCCCGCGCTGACGATCAACAAGCGGCTGACGCTGTTGGCCTCGCGCGGCCCGGTGCGCCTGGGGGGATGAAGTTCCGTTGTGAAACGCGCAACCGCTTGGGGCGGATTGCGGGCGTAAGGACGTGATGCGGTCGGCACGCGCGCGAACGACGCCGTCGCGCCGCTCCGCGCTGGCGCGCGTCGGCGGCATGTTCTCACGTTCGCACGCGTTCACATCAGGGTGCTTTCACCTCTCGCGCCCGGGCGAGACGCCCGCACTCCCCTCCAGCAGGCAGATGGCCCCATTTCGGGCGGATTTTTGACCGCGTTCGAGCGCCCGGTCCGCACTTCTCTGAAACGAGGCCGGCGCGTGTCGGCCTGCGATTCTCGATTTCGATGGAGCAGTATCACAGGAGACAACTTGCCATGAAAGCGAAAACTCTGACCGTGACGCGACTGCTGGCGGGGATCGTCGCTGCGCAGGCGGCGCTGGCGGCGCTGGCCCAGACGGCGCTGGGGCCCGAATTCACCTACCAGGGACTGGTCGAGCAGGGCGGGACGCCGCTGAACAACACGGCGGATTTTCAGTTCCGCTTGTTCACCGCGCTCGCCGGCGGCACGCAGATCGGCTCGACGCAGGCGGTCAACAGCGCGAACGTGATCGACGGCCGGTTCACGGTCGAGTTGGACTTTGGTCTTGCGGCGTTCAATGGCGATGAGCGTTATCTGGAAATCGCGCTCCGCAGTCCGGCCGGCGGCGGCACGTTCACGACGCTGACGCCGCGGCAGCCGCTGACGGCGGCGCCGTACGCCCTGAAGGTTCCGGGCATCGACGGCAACTCGCTGAACGCCGCGGACGGCAGCCCGGTCGATGCGTTGTTCGTGGACAATAGCGGCAAGGTCGGCATCGGAACTCTCGCGCCGACACACACCATCCACGTCGCGACGGTCGGCCCCACCATCGCGCTCCAGGACACCGCCGCGGCGTCGCAGCAGGCCGGCTACGTCAGTTACCGCGACAACGCCAACGTGGAGCGGGCCTGGGTCGGCTACGGCACCCCTGGCAGCCCGCACTTCTCGGTGATCAACGCTCGGCCCAGCGGCAAAATCGAGCTTCGCACGCTCGGCGGCGGCGGCTCGGTCTTTCTGCCCTCGGATTACCTCGGCGTTGGCACCTCGTCGCCAACTTCTCCGGTGCATATCGCCAGCGACCTCAACTCCGTCATTCAGTTGCAGGACATCGGCCCCGATGCGACTCAATCCGGCTACGTAGATTTCAGGAACGCCAGCGGTGTGGAAACGGCCTGGATGGGCTTCGGCACCCCCGGCAGCCCGCACTTCAGCATTATCAACGCCCGGGCGGGCGGCAATATCGTGCTCAACCCGTTCGGCGGCGTCGTGCAGGTGCCCGTGCTCGAAATCACCGGCGCGGATTTGGCCGAGAAATTCCCGGCCAGCGAGACTCTCGAACCGGGCATGGTCGTCGCGATTGACGCGAACAACGCGGGCAAGCTGTGCCTGGCGCGCGGGGCATACAACCACTGCGTCGCCGGCGTCGTCAGCGGTGCAAACAACTTTTCCGTCGGTGCGGTGCTCGGCAATCTGCCCGGTCATGAAAACGCACCGTCGATCGCACTCTCGGGGCGCGTGTATGTCCAGTGTGATGCGTCAGCCGGCGCAATTGAGCCCGGCGACCTGCTTACGACCTCCGACATCCCAGGTCATGCGATGAAGGCTGCGGACCGCGAGCGCTCGCACGGCGCAGTCATCGGCAAGGCGATGGAGGCGCTCCCCGCCGGCAAGCAGGGTCTGGTGATGGTGCTCGTCAACCTCCAGTAGGTTCATCGACCCGCCAGGTACTCGAACGAGGAGACACCGCCATGAAACGTGCACGCCTGGGGTTGCTGTTCTTGCTCGGGCTGATGCCGACCGTCGCGCTCGCGGACGACGTGATCAAGATCCGATTGTCGGTGAAGGTGATCCTACGTCGCGACGGAACGGACCCGCCGGACCTCGACGTGAGCATCACGGCGATGATCAACGCGGTCAACACACGGTTCGAGCAATACGGGCGCGGCTACCGGCTGGAACTGGTGAGCGCCGGCACCAGAATCGGCGGTGGATTCGACACGGAGCGTCCCAATCCATCCCACTACTTCGCCACCAACATCGTTGCTGACCCGGTGGAGCGATCGAACATGGAGTTCGACGCCGTCAACAACCCCGCGTTGTGGGCCTGGGACTTCAACGCCGTCAACATGTACATCCATGAACCGACGTCCGGCCTGGAGTGCACTCGACCCGAGAGCGACATCATCGTGATCGGGGATGGTGATACCTTTCGATCCAACATCTATGTTCATCTCCTGGGCCACTATTTCGGGCTGTGCAACTCGCAGGGGTGCGGCTGCAATTGCTGCGGCGAGTGCAACGAGCCCACCAGCGACGGTATCGCCGACACGCTCCCTGACTTGTCGTGCTGGGATCAGGATGAAATCGCCCTGCACAACTTCGGCACAACGTACGACAACCTGACGGCCGAACAGCAGGGGCAGGTTGACGAGGCGATCCAGAACGCCATGAGTTACCGCGGGACGAGCGCGACGTTCTGCGGCACGGGCTTTCCCGGGCTCCACCTGACCGAAGGCCAACTCGACCGCTGGGCCGACATGGCGAGTACCACCCATTTGGGCGTCTGCGATGGCCGGACGATGTTCGTTCAGGCCGGAGCGAGCGGAACCCAGACCGGGCGCAGCACGGCGCCGTTTGACCGCGTGGCCGAGGGCGTCGCTGCCGCCAACGGCGGCGGCGACATCGTGTTGATCCGCAACGGCGTCTACCACGAAAACCTGACGATCAGCGTACCGGTCACGCTGCGAACACCGCGCGACCAGACCGCGCGGATCGGCGGGTGAGGAACGGCGCGACGCGCGCCCCAGGAGCCTTCACATGATCAATCAGCCGCGCCCTTCAACTCGTTGGTGGATCGTGCTGGTGCTCGCCGTCGCCCTGGGCGGCGAGGCTCGCGCCCAACTCTTCGAGTCCTACTACATGCACGAGGGCAACTACCCCGTTGGCGAGACGCCCTGGAGCGACGACATTCAAGGCCTCGCTCACGACGACCACAACTGGTTCATCACCACCACGCACTTCATCTGGAAAATCCCCGTGACCCTCGACCTGGCGACGGCCGGCGTGCTCAGCCCCGGTGTCATCAGGCGGTCGATCGGCGAATACATCCAGCAAATACCCGGGTACAACCACTTCGGCGATCCTGACACGTACACCTACGCGGGCGTCGACTACCTCGTGGTGCCGATCGAGAACGGCGAATCCACGTGCAGCACCGGGCTCCCTGGGGCGGTGATGTTCGTGTTGTGCAGCGATCTCTCGTACGTGTGGCACGCCGCCTTCCCCGGTCAGTGCAACGACGCGGGATGGGTCGCCATCGACGACCTCGGGTTCATGATGTCATCGCGTCAGCACGTGGGTAACCGCATTTCCCTGCCGCCATGCCAGGGGGATGGGCTGCGGTACTACGCCTTCGAGTGGGACGCACTCAGCACGACCGGGCAGGGCAACTTTCAGTTCATCCAGGAGGTCCACCCGACCGACGAACTGGGCGACTGCCTCGAAATGGTCACCATGCAGGGGGGCGAGTTCTCACCCGGCGACGGCTTGCTCTACCTCGTCAGCGGGTTCTACGACGACGAAGACGGCCTCGAAGACCGCGAAGGCATCCACGTCCTCGACACCAGCACCTACCGCCGCGTCCAGCACTCCACGCGCGGGTTCGGGCACTTCGACTACTACTACGACCCCGGCTTCCCTACGTACGAAGAGCCGGAGGGCCTGACCATCTGGAACCTCGACGATGGCCGCGCCCCCGGCATCTTCGGACAACTCCACGTCTTCGTCTCCGACAACGACATTGACATCGGCGATTCCGGCGACGTGGACTTCAAGCACTACACCCGAGCTGTGCGCGTCGATGCAACGAGCGGCGCGTCGTGCCAGAATGGATCCCAGGCATGCCCGTTCCACACGCTCGCCGCGGGCGTGGCGTTCGCCTGGAGCGGGGCGGAGATCCGAATCCGCGGCGGGTCGTACCCCGACCCGATCAGTATTTCACAAAGAGTCCGCTTGAGCGCGGAGAACGGCGTCGCGCGCGTGGGCGAGTGAGGCTGCGGGCCCGGCGGATGACAACGATGGGATTCGGAGGTGTCGCATGAGACAGAATCTGGCGCTGCTCGTTCTGTTCGCGGGTGGATTATTCTCGCCATCCGTCCGTGCTGACGGCCACATACTGATCCGCGTGTCCTGCAAGGTCATTGTGAATGTATTCGAGGAGCTTCCGTCGGGCTTTCATGAGGAGGACATCGCCGCCGCCATCGACGCGGCGAATCAGCAGATGGACGCCCACGGGCGCGGCTATCGCTTCGTTCTGGTGGAGCCGGTCATCCAAATCGGCGGCGGCGCTTCCGGCCGACCGCTGCCGAGCACCTACTTTCATCCAGAGTTCAGCATCAATGAATACAAGCGCGACGAAATGGAGGAAGATGCGCTCGCGAATCCCGGACTGTACGCCTGGAACTCGAGCGCCGTTAACATCTTCATAAACGACGACAGCTTGCCCCTTTGCCCGCGTACCAGCGACCGACTTATCGCGCTGCCGCATTTCGCGCCCGCCGGGGAGAGACCGCCCGCATCGGCCAATAAGTCGGCAGGGCTCGTCGCCAATGCGGCCGCCGCCCGACGACGTAATCCGGATTCGCGTTTCGTACAAGTTCACCCGCAACCTCGACAACGGCATGTGCCCGCCGCTCGCCAACGACGCCGTCACGCGTTGAACAGGCTGATGCAGTCCGACGGCAGCGGCTACGAGAGGTGAAATCATGACCAGAGATCTGACAGGAGTCACATTCATGTTATCTGAGCGCACGATCCTGTGCTTATTCCCGGCCGCACTACTGGCGCTGTCGGCGCTGGCGCACGCGCAGATCGCCGAGCCGCATGGCCCGCTGTTGACTCCGGTGGCAGCGCCCGACGGCGCGAATCCGCTGCCGCAGGCACGCTCGTTCATGGCGGCGACGGTGGATCGTGCGCTACTGGCGGGCTGCGAGGCGGGCAGCGCGATTCGACTCGACCTCGCGCCCGGGCGACCAGTCACAGCGCGGGCCCGGAAAGTCGAGCGGCACCCGGACAGGTCATATTCGGTCTTCGGGACGCTGGACGGTCTCGCGCAATCGAGCTTCATCCTCGTGGTCGTGGAAGACGCGGTCGCGGCGGACATTCTCTGTCCGATGCAGAAGGAGCACTACCGCTTCAAGTACGCGGGCAACGGCGTGCACCTGGTCTGCGAGATGAACGACGAGGCGTACGCGCCCTGCGGCGGGTCGGTTCCGCCGCCGGCGGGGATGCCGGTCGAGGACTTCTTCCCCGAGGCGGACGAGAACGACGATCCGCCCGGCGAGGGGCCGACCGCCGTCTGCTCGGACGTGGAGACGGTGTTTGACGCGATGGTGGTCTATTCCGACGTGGCGCGGGCGGCGGCCGGCGGGACGAACGCGATTCATGCGGAGATACAACTGGCGGTGGATCGGACGAATGAGTCGTATGCCAACAGTCCGATCTTTGCGCGGTATCGGCTGCTATGGCGCGAGGAGGTCGCCTATGACGAGGTGGGCAGCTATGGCGACCACCTGAGCCGGCTGACGAGCGGCGGCAGCGCGCCGTGGACCGACGTGCGCGCGCTGCGCGACGCGATCAACGCCGACTTCTGTACGCTGTGGGTGGACGATGGCGAGTTTTGCGGCCTGGCGCACTGCACGGCGAGTAACAGCTCGGCGTATTCGGTCGTGACGTGGTCGTGTGCGGCGGGAAATTTGAGCCATCCGCACGAAGTCGGGCACAACCAGGGTTGCGACCACGACCCGGACAACGGCGGCGGGTGCGGTGCGTTTTCGTATTCCTTCGGTCACCGCTTTTTCGGCAACGATTCGAACGAATATCGCACGGTGATGGCGTACGCACCGGGTTCGCGCATTCCCTACTTCTCCAACCCGAACGCGACGTTTCTCGGAACGCCGACCGGAACGGCCAGCCGCGACAACACGCGAACGATCAACGAGCGGCGCTCGACATGCGCGGCGTTTCAGGCGACGCGGTACGACATCTGGGTCGATTTCCCGTTCGGCGGGTCGGAGTCGGGCACGTTTTCGAACCCGTACAACACGATCACCGAGGGCATCGCCAATATCGACGCACCTGGCTTTGGCGCGTCGGAGCTGCCGAATCTGTACATCAAGGCCGGCACGACAGGCTGGACGGGCACGATCAGCACCGGCATGCGCGTCAGCCCGTGCGGCGGCATCGTGCGGATTGGAGGTTAGCGCGGCCGGTCCGGCGGCAATTGCCTGACATCGCGCGATTTCGACACTTGCACGCGCGCTCGGCCGGCGACGGCCGGGCGTGCGTGCACTCGCGTTTTGATCTGACGCGCCGGCGGGCGGGACGCCGGGCCGCCCGGCGGCAACTGAGTGGCGACGCGCCCGAGAGGATTCGAACCTCCAACCTGCGGTTTAGGAAACCGCTGCTCTGTCCTGCTGAGCTACGGGCGCTGGGTGCCGCAGCTGCGGCGTGTATTCGACGGATCATAAATCGGCTACGCTGATGCGACCAGCGGGCCGGGGCGGCTGGGCCGGTGTTTGGCAACCGCGAGCGGCGAGTCGAGGCGGTTGGCCGGGCCGACCGAAGTGTTACGAGCATGATGAGGTACGCGGAGCGGCAACCCACCCGGCCGCCGATGCCGCAACGACGAAACAGCGATGTCGAATTTTCAGACTTCGATTCATGTTTTCCTGCAGCTTTGCGTCATTCTGACAGTGTGCCGGGTGGTTGGTACCATCGGCCGCCGGCTCGGGCAGTCGCAGGTCGTGGGCGAGATGATCGCCGGGGTGGTGCTCGGGCCGTCGCTATTCGGCTATCTCGCGCCCGATGCGCACGCGTGGCTCTTTCCGCCGAAGTCACCCACCATGACGGTGCTCTACTGCGCCGCCCAGCTCGGGCTGGTGCTGTACATGTTCCTGGTGGGGGCTGAGTTTCACGTCGCGTTGCTGGGACGTCAGGCCCGGGCCGCCGCGGTCATCTCGATCTCCGGCATGCTCGTGCCGTTTGTGCTGGGCGGGGGTTTCGGGCTGCTGATGGCGGGCGACGCGTCGCTCTTCGGTGCGGGCGTCGGCGCGCTCGAAGCGGCGCTCTTCATGGGAGCAGCGATGAGCATCACGGCGTTTCCGATGCTGGCGCGGATCATCCATGAGCAGGGCCTGACCGGCACAATGCTCGGAACGCTGGCGCTGGCGGCTGGCAGCATGGACGACGCGGCCGCGTGGTGTGTGCTGGCGCTGGTGCTGGCGAGCTTCAGCGGAGACGGCTGGATCGCGGTGAAGGCGATTGCCGGCGGCATCGCCTACGCGGTCATCACGCTCACGATCCTGCGTTACTGGCTGCGGCCGCTGGGGGAGCGCTCGGATCGACTGGGCACGCTGAGTCCGACGGCTTTCACCTTCCTCCTGGCCCTGCTCTTTGCCGCCTCCTGGTACACCGACTGGGTCGGGATTTACGCGGTCTTCGGCGCGTTTATCCTGGGGGTCGCGGTTCCGCGCGGCGTCGTGACGCGCGAGTTGGTGCGGCGGATCGAGCCGCTGACGTCGAGCGTGCTGCTGCCGCTTTTCTTCGTCTACTCGGGGCTGAACACGCGGATCGACCTGGTGGATTCCCCGCGACTGTGGCTGATCGCCGCCGTCGTGCTGCTGGCGGCCTGCGTCGGAAAGCTCGCGGCGTGCGGCGTGGCGGCGTGGCGATGCGGGCAGTCGCCGCGCGACGCTTTTGCGGTGGGCGCGTTGATGAATGCCCGCGGGCTGATGGAGCTGATCATCCTGAACATCGGACTGGAGCGCGGCGTGATCCGCGCGCCGCTGTTCAGCGTGATGGTGATGATGGCGATCGTGACGACGCTGATGGCCACGCCGCTCTTCGCGCTGGCGGACACGCGCCGTATGCGCCCCATGGCGGATCTGGCGGCGCCCGCGCCCGGGAGTTGATTGTTGCAGCCGCGGCTGATACGACTTCCGCATGCGCCACGACGGACGCCGGCCCGACCAGCTTCGCCCGATCCAGATCACGCGCGGCTTCGCGCGGTTCGCGCCGGGTTCGGTGCTGATGCGTGCGGGAAACACGGTGGTGCTGTGCAACGCATCGATCGAGCCGGGCGTGCCGGAATGGCGGGCGGCCAGCGGGGCTGGCTGGCTGACGGCTGAATACGACATGCTTCCTGCGTCGACCGGGCGGCGCCGCGAGCGGAACCGCGGCGCCAAGATCGACGGCCGCACGCAGGAGATTCAGCGGCTGATCGGCCGCGCGCTCCGGGCGGCGATCGACCTGGCGCGCCTCGGCCAGCACACGATTTATCTGGACTGCGACGTGATCGACGCCGACGGCGGGACACGCACCGCCGGCGTTACGGGGGCATTCGTGGCGTTGTGCGATGCGTTGGCCGAAGGCGAGCGCCGCGGCCTGTGGCAATCCGCCGACGTGCTCCGTTCGCCGGTCGCCGCGGTGAGCGCCGGCATCGTTGACGGCGCCGCGCTGCTCGATCTGGACTATCGCGAAGATGTGGCCGCGCAGGCGGACTGCAACGTCGTGATGAACGGAGCGGGCGAGTTCATCGAAGTGCAATCGACGGCTGAGCGCGGCGCTTTTTCCGAGGCTCAGCTTGGCGAGCTGCTGCGCCTGGCGCGGCTGGGGGTCGCGGCGCTCCTGGACGAGCAGCGTCGCGCCCTGTCCGCATCGCTTGGGAGGTGAGCCACATGCACACCGCCGTTTCGCAGCGGGGGCGACTTGCCCGTCATTTCGCGCGCGTGGCGAGCGCCGCGTTACTGGCCGCGGCGTTCGCGCTGAGCGGATGCAGCGACGCGGACATGGCCTTCTCCGCGCCGGACGACCCGACCGAAGACACGTGGGCGATTCTCGCGGTCGCGGTGAGCGGGCCAGACCACCCGCGTGTCGCCGAGTCGTATGCCGAGGCGCTGAAGCGGACGCGCGGCCTGCGGGCGGCGGGTGTGCGCGTCGTGAAGGATGGGCAGCAGAGCCGCGTGTACTACGGCCGATACAAGCGCACCTACGACGTTGCCAGCGACCGCACCAGCTACCGCCCGGACTATCGCGGCGACCTGGAGCTGATCCGCAGTCTGCGCGGCGCCGGCGGCGATGCTCCGTTTCGGCTGGCGATGATCGACCTGCTGCCCGCGGCACCGGGCGCGCATCCGGAATGGGCGCTGACCGGAAAGAACGGCTACTGGACGCTGCACGTCGCCGTTTTTTACGACACGCAGAGCATGACCGGGCGTCGCAAGGCGGCGGAAGACTACTGCGCGCTGCTGCGCTCGCAGGGCAAAGAAGCCTACTACCATCACGGGCCGGCGAAGAGCTCGGTGTGCATCGGGTTGTTTCCGCGCGAGGCGGTTGCCGACGCGCAGACGCGCGACCCGCGCACCGGGCGCGATCGGGTCGAGAGCGAGATCGTCGACGCCGCCCTGAACGCGCTGCAGCGGGAATTTCCCCATAGCCTGGAGAACGGCCACACCGTCAGCCGCATCGTGCGCGACGCCGAGGGCAAGGTGGTCGAGCGTCTGCCGAATGAGTCGTTCGTCGTGCAGGTCCCGCGCGAGGGTGGCGCGGGACTGCCATGAGCCGCGTCATCCTGCTGGCCACGCGGAACGCCGGCAAGGTCCGCGAAATCCGCGAGATGACGCGTTTGCACGCGCTTGACTGGTGCGGGCTGGACGAATTTCCCGCGGTGGAGGAGGCGGTCGAGTCGGGCGCGACATTCGACGAAAACGCGCGGCTGAAGGCGCTGCACTACGCCGGTGCCACCGGTTTGTGGACGCTGGCCGACGATTCCGGGCTGGTGGTCGACGCGCTGGGCGGCGCTCCCGGCGTGCACTCGGCCCGCTACGCCGGCGAGCCGCGCAGCGATCTGGCGAACAACCGCAAGCTGGTGGCGGCCCTGGCCGACGTGCCGGAGCGTGAGCGCACGGCGCGATTCGTGTGCGCCATGGCGTTGGCACGGCCGGGCGAAGTTCTGCTGGAGAGCAGCGGCTCGGTCGAGGGGCGACTCGTCGATGAGCCGCGCGGCGCGAACGGCTTCGGCTACGACCCGCACTTCCTGGTGCCCGCGCTGGGTCGAACGGCCGCCGAACTCTCGTCCGAGGAGAAGCACACGATCAGCCACCGGGGTACGGCGCTGCGGGCGATGCTGCCGCGGATCGTGGCGCTGCTGGCGCAGCGGCGAGGCCTCAGCGCTGAATAGCGAGTAGCGAGTAAAGAGTAGCGCATGGAGCGGTGGCGGCCGAATTCGTTCTTCGCCTCTCGACATTCGCGATTCCGCATGGCTACGGGGGGCCTACGCTCGTGGCGTTGTTACGGGTGCCGACGCTGCGGGCGCTGCGGGGCGTTGCCGTCGGCGCCCGGCTTTCGCTACGCTATGGACTATGGAGCTTTCCATCTCGCTGCATGCCCCGCACCGCCGCGTCGAGCTTTTCGGCCCGGGAGACGTGCATCTGCGCCGCATCCGCGAGGCGTTGAAGGTCGAGATTCAGTCGCGCAGCGCGGTCGTGAAGCTCCAGGGTGAGCCGGCCAACGTGGCGCGGGCGGCGGCGGTGATCGAGAAGCTTCAGGGACTGCTCAAGAGCCGCGAGGCGATCGACGCCGACACGGTCTCCGACGCGCTGCACGAGGCGGATGGGCAGGACGAATCCGCGCGGCGCGACGCCGTGTCGGTGTTCACGTCGGGCGCCGCCGTCAGCGCCAAGACGCCCGGCCAGCAGGCCTACCTCGATGCGATGCGTCGGCAGCCGCTGGTGATCTGCGTTGGACCGGCGGGAACGGGCAAGACCTATCTGGCCGTCGCGATGGCGGTGCACCTGCTGAAGACGAGCCGGACGCGCCGGATCGTGCTGGTCCGCCCGGCAGTCGAGGCTGGCGAGAAGCTCGGGTTTCTACCGGGCGACATGCAGCAGAAGGTGAATCCGTATCTGCGGCCGATGTTTGACGCCCTGCACGACATGATGACCTACGACCAGCTCAAGCGGTTCATGGTCAGCGACGTGATCGAGGTCGTGCCGCTCGCGTTTATGCGCGGGCGAACGCTCAATCACGCCGTGATCATCCTTGACGAAGCGCAAAACTCGACCCCGTCGCAGATGTTCATGTTCCTGACGCGGTTGGGCAATGACAGCAAGATGATCGTGACCGGTGACGACACACAGGTGGACCTGGAGCCGGGACAACCGTCGGGCCTGACCGACGCGATCGAGCGTCTGAGGGGTTGCGACGGGGTGACGACAATCCGGCTCGAAGATGTCGATATCGTTCGGCACCCGCTGGTGCAGCGAATTGTCAATCGTTATGGGACGCTGAATCCCCGGCGACCCAGTTCACCAAGCTCGGCCGGGCAACCCCCCACCGATTCGCTATAATCCCCGCATTCGCGGAAATCACGCGAAACGCCGATCTTACGACCTGATTGCACGCTTCCCGGCCGCCGACGCGCGGCCGTGCCTTCGGTCGCAGACGGCTGACCCGACGCTATGTGGCCATTCACCAGACGATCTCTTCGTCGTCGCGAGATTCACCGCTCCAAGATCGAGCAGCGTCTGCCGCTCTATCGCCGCTTCTTCGCCCGCATCGGCGCCGGGCCGATCGCGTTGACGCTGATCTTCGGGCTGGTGGCGGCGGCGCTGGTGAACCTCCGCAGCGGCGCGGTGCCGCTTCGGCCGGGCATGTACATCGCTCATGGATTCGTGTCGCGTGTGCCGTTTTCGATTGAGGACAAGCAGCTCACGGCGATCCGCCGCATGCAGGCCCGGGATAGTTCGCCGGCCTGCTATCAGGCCGATAACGCGCTGCTCGACGAGATTCGCGCGCGGTTGACGCAAGCCCTCAAGCGGGCTCAGTCCGTCGCGGAGAATCAGCCGGCCGAGGGTGAGCCGGCGCTCGACGCGGCGGCGGTCTCCGAGTTGAAACGGCTGGGCGACAGCGTCGCCCCGGGTGAATTTGAGAAATTCCTCGACCAGGTGGTCGCCGGCCTTGCGACCGTTCCGCTGGTCGAGACGGCCGAGCAGCGCGATCGCCTGCCGATCGAGGCGCGGCTGGCCGGTCCGGATGCGGAGCGCTCCAGCCCGATCTCAGGGCTGCTCTCGACCCGCACGCCGGAAGTTGCGAACCGGGCCGCCGACGCCGCGGCGCGGACGGCGCCGGCGGGGCTGCGTGAACTGGCGCGTTCGGTGTCGTTGCAGGTGCTGGTGCTGCCGGACGGGGCGGTTCGCCCTCTCTACCGGGTCGATGCAGACCGGACGCGGCAGCTCTCACACGACGCCGAGGAGCGGGTGCAGACGCAGTTTCTGACGTTCAAAGAGAACGCCCTGCTGGCCAACGCCGGCGTGCTGGACGACAAGGAGCTGGAGCTGCTGCGGGCCGAGCAGGCGGCATTCGAAACGCTGGCGGAGAAGGACCCGGCACTGAGCCTGCGGGTGGTCGCGACGTGGATCGGACGGGGCCTGCTGGCGTTCATGGTCGCGGCCGGCGTGGTGCTCTACGTCTCGCGCGACAAGAACCGTCGCAGCGATCTTCGACGGCTGAGCGGCGCGGTCGTCGTGCTGAGCGCGATGACGGCGCTGGCGCGCGTCCTGACGGTATACACGAACACGTTGCCGGGCGGGGCGACGGCGGGCGCGTTCGCATTCGCTGTGGCCGTCATCGCGATCATCTACCCGCGCTGGCTGGCGTTCGGGGCGGCGGGCGGCGTGGCCGTGCTGACAACGCTGGTCGCCGACCAGGACATCGGCTTTCTGGCGATGCTGCTGTCGGCTGCGGCGGTGCTGGTGGTCGGGTTGAGCGACATTCGCTCGCGCGGGCGGATCGTCGTCGTAGGACTTGCGGCCGGTGCCGCGGCTTTCGTGATGAGCGTCGCCAAGTGTCTGGTCGGCCACGAATCGCTGCACTTTTCGCTGTGGTTCGGCGGTTGGGCAGGCGGGACGGTGCTGGGAGCGGCGATCGTCGTCGAGGGGTTGATGCCGTTCATCGAACGGCTGCTGCGGCTGAGCACGAGCATGACGCTGCTGGAGTGGTGCGACGCGAACAAGCCGCTGCTGCGGATGCTTGCGACGCGCGCCCCGGGCACGTACAACCACAGCCTGCTGCTCGGCTCGATGGCCGAGTCGGCCGCCGACGCAATCGGGGCGAACGGTCTGCTGGCCCGCGCCGGGGCCTACTATCACGACATCGGCAAGATCAACAAGCCCGACTACTTCATCGAGAACCAATCGCCCGGGACGAATCGACACGAAGGTCTTTCGCCGGCGATGAGCCTGCTGATTATCGTCTCGCACGTGAAGGACGGGATCGAGATCGCCCGGGAGTACGGCCTGCCTCAGAGCCTGCATCCGTTCATCGCCGAGCACCACGGAACGACGCTGGTGGAGTATTTCTATCACGCGGCCCACCGCCGCCGTCGACCCGACGATCCGGAGATCGCCGACACGCAGTTCCGCTATCCTGGCCCCAAGCCGCAGACGCGCGAGACGGCGATTGTGATGCTCTGCGACGGCGTGGAGGGCGCGGTGCGGGCCATGGCCGATCCGACGCCGGCGCGGATCGAGACGCTCGTGGATCAGATCGTGCGGAAGCGTCTGGTGGACGGGCAGCTCGACAGTTGCGACATGACGTTTCGTGAAATGGAGAGTATCCAGCAAAGCCTGGTGAAGAGCCTGTGCGGCATCTACCACGGGCGCATCACGTATCCGGCCCCGCAGGAAAGGTCCGCGTGACCCGCCAGCCGCGCGTTCTGCTCGCCTGGCGATTACCCAATTCCTGGCGCTTTGCGGCACGGCTCATCCGCGTCGCCCAGGCCGCGCTGCGCGCCGAGGGCTTTCGCCGCGGCGAGCTTTCCATCGCCGTCGTGACCGCATCGGAAATGGCGCGGCTCCATCGGCGGCACACGGGACTCGGCGGGGCGACGGACGTGCTGACATTCGATCTGGGCGTCGACCGCGCGCGAGGCGTGGTTCAGGCGGAGATCGTCATCTGCGCCGAAGTGGCCTGGCGGGTGGCACAGGACAGGCTGCGCGGCCCTGGCCGACCGAGGCCTTTCCACCTGTGGCCCGCCCCGCGCATGCCAGGCGCTGGGCGCGCCGAGCTGGTCGCGGCCCGCTCGCTGCGTCACGCGGCCTGCGCCGAGCTGTCGCTGTACGTCGTGCACGGCATCCTGCATCTGTCGGGCTACGACGATCACACCAACGCGGGATTCCAGCGCATGCATCGGCGCGAAGACGAGCTGCTGGCGTCGCTGGGCTACGGGCTGGTGTTTGCCGCCGGTGCGCCGCGGCGGTGAGCATCCGAACGCGATTTCGCTGGTCGCGTTGCGGGCGCTCGCGCGAAGGGACGATTCGCTGGCCGCCGTTTCCTGACGGGCGCGGCTCTGGCGGACGAGCCCCGTCGCTCGCGCTCCGGGTTCGGATGGCGGGGCGGCATGCGCGATCCGAATCCCTGGCGGCACGGGCCAAGAAAGGAGAGCAGCCGGGGAAGGCTGCTCTCCATGACTTTGCTATCGTCGGCGCCAGCGTCGGCTTGGCGCCGGCGTCGGATTCGCGTCGGATCGCCGTCGGCGCATCGCCGGCGGTGCGGCTATTTGCCGCGGCCGGTGCCGGGGGTCTTGCCGCCCTCGTGCACTTCGCCGCCGCCGGACGGGATGTCGGTCTCGATCACGGCCGTCTCGTAGAGCTGGCCGGTCAGGCCGTCGCCGGCGTAGGCCGGGTCGCC
>JAJVHV010000024.1 GCA_022072445.1 Phycisphaerae bacterium
CGCCGCTGGCCGTCTTTGAGGGGAAGGTCTACATCCCGGTCTCCAGCGGCGGTGGCCTGCACATCGTCGACGAGCAGACCGGAAAGCTCATCCGCATCCTGGACCAGGGACGCTACATCACCGGCACCGCGGTCGATCGCAGCGGGACAGTATTCTTCCACTCGGAATCCCAACTGACGGCCTACGACCGCTTCGGCAATCTGCTGTGGCGCGAATACGCCGGGCCGGCAACGACATGGATGCCGGTGGTGATCGGGCACAACGGCCTGGTGCTGTCGTGCAACAGCGAATACCTGCGGGCGTTCGAGTCGCGCTACGCGCCGGCGGACCTGAACTGCGACGGCAGCGTGAACGCCTTTGACCTCGATCCGTTTGTGCAGGTGCTGACCGACTTCGAAGGCTACGAGCTCTCGCACCTGGCCTGCGACCCCTGGCTGGCCGACGTCAACCGCGACGGCAGCGTCAACGGGTTCGACATCGAACCGTTCGTCGAAACGCTGGCCGGGCCATGAGACGACGCCGGCGGAAACGAATCGTGTCGCCGGTGGTGAGTGGTCTCGCGCCCGCCGCGCCCCGAATTGTGCTCCCAGCCGAGCCCCGCATCCGAGCCGCGAGTGACGCTCCCATCCGAGCCCCGAGGGTCAGCGACGGGCCTTGTCCGCCAACATGCGTACCTTCGCGCGAACGTGCTGGCGATCGGACCTCCTCCGGCGAACAAGACCCCTCACTGCCGTTCGGGGTTCGGATCACGCGTACTGCGCGCGGTGAGCCTCGGACCCCTGAACCCTGAACCCCGAACCCTGAACCCTCAGCTCTACGGCCGTGGCCCCACGCCGATGTCGGGCAAGTGGAACGGTTCGCCTTTGGAAATGTGCTCGATCATGCGGAAGATCGCCGGCTCGTGCAGCTCGCGGCGGCGGGTCTCCGGGTAACCCAGGCGCGCAAAGTCGATCAGCGAACCCTGCTCGCGATGGCACGCGCCGCAATCGAGCGGCGTCTCGCGCTTCCGCGGATGAACGGCCCTGAGCATGTTTTCGCGCTGCTGCCCGGTCGCCGCCGCGCCGTTGGCCAGCCAGTCGCGGATGGCACCGGCCGTGCCCGGATGACCGAGAATCGGCCGATCCGCCCCGCCGCGCAGCGCCAGCTTCGTCCCATACGCGCCGCGCAGCGCTCGTCGCACGACGATGCGGGCTTCCTCGACCGCGTCGGCGAATCCGCTGCTTCCAGCGCGGAACGCGTCCAGGTGCGCCGCGAGCCGCACCAGCGTCGGGTCATCGTCCGATTGCCGCACCGCATCCCCCACCAGCCCCAGCAACGTCCGCTGATCATCGGCCGTCCAGCTCGGCGCGGCCGCGGGCGTCGGATGCGTGTCCAGCCACGCAATCGCACGCAACAGCGCCGGCGGCTCGCTCGCCCGCCCGTCGGAAACCGAATACCACGTCAGTTCGAGTGGCGTCGCGTCGGACTGCACGTGGCAGACGCCGCACTGAATGCTGGTCGCGTGCATGTTCAGGAAGGCCCGCACTTCCTTCCGTTCGGAGTGCGGCAACGGCGCGTGGCAACCGCTCCGCGTGCAGTCGTTCCGCGGGTCGGACTGAAGCCAGGTGTCGAAACGGTGGAAGTGCGCCAGCGGCGTGCGCGGGTTCTCGACCGCCGCCAGCCCGGTCCAGTCCGGGCGATGCCCGTGCAGCAGGGCCTCGTCGACGCGCCGCGGAAGCTGCGCGATCTGCGCGGGCGTGCGCGGCGGCGTCATGAGCTGCGTGATGAGATACGAGACCGATTGCCAGCTCGCATACAGGATGACGGCCATCAGCGCCGCGGCATAGCCGCGCCGGATCAGCTCGGCGCCTGCCGCGCGCAGGGCGCGCAGCGCGAATCGGCCGACGCGCGTCAGCATCGAGTCCCTGCCCGGCGTTGGCTTGGCGCTACTCACTGGCCGCCTCCGGCCGCAGCATGCCCAGCTCCTGCGCCACTTCCAGCACAAATTCTCCGTTCTCCTCGGCCAGCTTCGTCGCCGGCGTATACCCGCTCAGCGTCGCCATCGACATCGGAAACACCGCCGGGTTCAACACGACGTTGTAGATGTGCAGGATGCCGACGTGAATCGCGGCGAGAAACGCCTCGTACGTGTGGATGATCAGCGCGATGTTGAAGAGCCGCCCGCCGAACACGTGGCTGGCTAACTGCTCGCCCCACAGCATCAGGCCCGTCAGCCCCAGCAGCGACGTGCCCCACGCAACGCCGAAATACTCGAACTTCTCCGTGATCGTGAAGCGCCCGAACATCGGCCGCGTCCGCCGCAGACCAGTCAAATAGCCGAGCAGTTCGCCCGCCTTCCGCGCGTCGGTCGGCGTGATGACAAAGGGCATGCCCCAGAACGCGCGAACCAATCCGTGTGGACGCCCGTTGCCGTCGTGCTCGCGTGCCCGGCGGATGATCCCGAGCATGATGTCGCCCAGATGCGCGATGAACCCAACCACCAGCGCCACACCCGCCCAGTGGTGAATCAGCCGCGCCATCGTCAACCCGCCGCACAGCCGCACCGCCACCTCCGCCCAGGCGCTGTCGGCGAACTTCAGCGGAAACCCCGTCAGGCACAGTAGCACGAACAGAACCGTCAGAATCCAGTGCTGGATGCGGTAGCGCGGCGAAAAACGCTGCAACCGACGGTGACCGTCGGGATGACGCATCAGTTCCTCGGCGACGCGCTCGATCTCCTCGGTCGCGTGGTAGTAGCGCCCGATCACAAGCTGCGCCAGCTCAAGCAGAACGATCAGCGCCGACGGCCCGAACGAGAGAATCGTCAGGATGATGAACGCGATCGCCAGCAGATACTCCACCGTGCCGCTCGCCGCCGTGAGATCCAGGTGTACCGCCGCGGCGCTGAATCCCGGGTCGGCGCCCGGATGGCAATCCGTTGTCCGGCAGGAGTCCGCCACGTTTGAAACGTGAACCGCCGACGCCCGGTTGTCCGGCCCCAGCATCAGGTGCACGTTTTCGCGCGCCCGAATGTGGCAGGACAGGCAATTCGCCGTGTCCGACTGACCCAGCAGCGCCGCCTTGCCGTGGAAGCTGCGCACATAACTCGCGACCGAATTTCCGACTTCATGAGTCGCAAGAAATCTCGGGTCGCTGTGGCAAACGGCGCACACCTGCGCCAATTCCAGCGTCGGCCGCGCCGTCTGCAAACGCGACGTCACGTGCCGCAACGCATACCGCGTGTCCAGCGGCAACTGCGACGTATGACAAACGTCGCAGCGATCAAAGAGCCGGTCATTCGAGTTGTGAATCGTCCCGAACAGGCCGGAATTGCGGAATACCGGCTCGTCGTGGCAAAACAGGCATTGCGACTGACCGGGATCGAGCAGCGGCCCCCCCGTGAATTCCAGCTTGCCCAACGCCTCGCTCGTGTGAACGCTTTGCGCGAGCATCCGCGCAATGTTCTCATGGCTGAAGCGCCGTTCCGGCCCGTTCGGCGTCACCAGGTGGCACTGACGCGTGCAATCGACCGGCGTCGTTTCATGGTGCGGGACGACGCTCACTTCTTCGCGCACGTGGCAATCCGTGCATGCCAGCCGCGCATGCGGCCCGCGCAGCGCATGCACGTAGCTCGGGTCGACGTAGTACAGCCGGACGCGATCCGTTGCGCTATCAAAACGGCTCAGCCCAGCGAATTGATGGCAGTAGAGGCAATTCTCGCGGTCCTGCGCGCCAGCGAGACCGGCCGCCGTCAGAATGACCAGGCCCGCAAGTGCTGCGCGAACCGCTGCGCGACTTCGCTCATTTGCGCGGACAGCCGACGCCGATCGAGGAAAAGCGTGCATACCGGATTCTGTGCCGCGGTCATGCAACATCAGTGCCGGACCAGAATACGCGCAATTCGTTCATAACGAAAGCCCAAGTTATTGGGCGTTCAGTGCCTTATCAACCTCGTCGAGCTGTTCGCGTGCCGCGTCGAGACATTGCAGCGCAAAGTGTCGGTTATGCAGCCCGCCGCCCGCCCGCACCAGGCGAACGTTCTCACGGGCCTCGGCCAGCCGTTCCGCCAGCGCCTGCGGCAGGGCGCGGCCGGCGGCGGCGGCGGCTTCCGCCGCGGCGGTGACTTTCGCGAGTCGTGCGTCGGATTCGCGCACGTAGCCGTCGATTTCGCCCTTCCACTGATCAAACAGCTTGATGTACTCGTCGCCGTGACACGTGGCGCAGCCGCGCTGCGTGGCACGGACAAGCAGATCGCCCTTCATATCGCGGGCGGAATGCGTGTGGCACGCGCGACAGTTCAACCGCGAACCCATCATGGCGCTCGGCGTGCGATGCTCGATGCCGGCCCCGCCGGTGCCCGTCAGCAACGCAACCTGCTCGCTGTGGTGCCGGGGGTGACAGTGCTGACAGTCGGACAGCACCGGCTGAAGGAAGCTGGCGTCGTCCATGCGCAGCGGGTCGAGCAACCCATGCTGGACGGCGCGGTGGCAGTCGGTGCAACGGGCGCGCTGCGCGTGAACGTGCTTGGCGTGCAGGTCCTCGACGTAGGCCGTGTCGCGGGCCGCGAACCCTTCCAGATAGCGGCCCTGATCGTGGCAGTGCGTGCAATCGCGCTCCATGACGCGCGAATCGCCGCGAACCACGTCGGCGTGGCAACTGGCGCAGTCAACCTTGCGCTTGACGATGTCGTGATGGTCCATGAGCACCGGCGTCACGGCACCGGCCGCCGGCCGCTCATGGACGAGGATCGAGCGGGTGGGCGCTTCATGACAACGCAAGCACTCGCCCGTGCCGTGATTGAAGGACTCGTTGGTGAAGTGGCACGTGTAACAGACCTGCCGATCAACCGCGAAATGACGACTGCCGCCGGGGTCGTAGCCGTGGCAGGAAGCGCAATTCAGGCCGTCGAGCTGCGCCAGGCGGATGCGGCGGTGTTCGAGGTCGAGCCACTGCATGGCGTCGACGCGGGAGGCGTTATCGAGCGCGAGTTCCGAAGCAGCCTTGGCCAGCAGAGCGTCACGATCGGCGGACGCGGCGATCGAGCGGGCGACCGACTCCAACCGCTGAAAGCCCTCCGGCGAGACCGTGGCCCGCAAACGCTCGGTCAACTGCTCGATGGCGTGCTCGGTTTCCGTGCGTGATTTAGCCGCCTGGAGGTGCTTTTCGTGGAAAAACCGCACCGTAGGTGTGCGTACGACCTCGATTTCCTGGTCGGCGACCCAGCGTTTTTCCGTGCGAGGCTCGCCAATGAGGAACATCTTGCTCTCGAAGTCCCGATCGCCGTGGCAATTCGACCGCAGACAGCTTTCGTCGGAAACGTGCGCGCGTGGCCGGCCGGTGCCGTAGCGGCCGCTGAAATAGCTGGCGACCTGGGAGAGGCCCTTGAACTTGGCGCGGAACGTGAGCCGCTCGCCCGGGGCGTAGTGGCAGTCGATGCAGCGTGCGCCGATCTTGGCGCCGTGCAGGTCGTGGCTCCAGGATTCGTAGTACGGGTCCATGACGTGGCAGGTGCCGCAGAACTGTGGCCGGCCGGTGTAATACTCCGCTCCGCACAGCCCGACCGCGCCAATGAGGGCGAAAGCGAACAGGGCGATTCCGACGGCGGTGAGCACGCGACGCAGGGCGCCGCGTCGCTTGCGCGTCGTGGTGCTCCCGTCGGGCGGGGCAGGGGGATTGACGGGCGTCGGATGCGGGGGAGACTGAGACATTCAGCGAATCCTGGGCGAAGGCCGAGTCGGAACGAGACCGAATCTGCACCATCATGCATGCCGCATACCAGCGGCTCCAGTGGTGGGGCTCAAAAAAATCGTCAGACTAGCATGAAAAGATGAATATCGTGCCCGGTTGGCGCGCAAGTTGCGGGCGGTTAGCATGCCTTTGGCCGAAGGGTTGGAATGGGTACACGTCTTGCGAGTGTCAGCGCGCACCGCCCGCGGCGCCGGGCGGTGGGTCTTGTGTGATTCGGTCGTTGGTCCAACGTCGGAGGAAAGTTCGTGTCTCGTTCGAGCGTTCACCTCAAGCCGTTCGCGGTCCTGTGCACCTGTGCAGCATTTTCACTCGTCATGATGGGCGGTTGTCCGTTCTTCGATGATCTGTTCAATTCGAATTCGAACACGAATGCGAATGCGAATGCGAACGACAACGCGGACGACAACGCCAACGACAATGAGAAGGTGACCGGAAACACCGGCCTGACCGGCTCGTACGTCGGCTCGGAGCGCTGCTCGCTGTGCCACAACAACACGCACGCCAAGTGGGCCGAGACGCTTCACAGCAAAGCGCTCGAATCGCTCGAGGAAATCGGCCAGGACAAGAATCCCAACTGCATCACTTGCCACACCGTCGGCTATGGCCAGTCAGGCGGCTTCGTCGATCGCGAAACGACCAACGCCCTGGCCGGCGTCGGCTGCGAAGCCTGCCACGGGCCCGGCAAGGACCACGTCAACAACATCGAGGACGAGTCGCTTCGCCCGCCCAAGAGCATCGCCGCCAGCGTCTGCGGCGCCTGCCACACGGGCGAGCATCAGCCGAACTACGACGACTGGCTCACGTCGCGACACGCCGAGATTCAACCCTCTTTGGTGGAGGAATTCGCAGAGGGCACCAACGCGTCGAGCTGCGGCGTCTGCCACTCCGGCGACGTGTTCGTCGCGAAGCTGAACGGCGAAACCGTTGGGGCCGACTACCTGGAAGGCAAAACCGAAGAAGAGCTGAATCCGATCACCTGCGCCGTCTGCCACGACCCGCACCAGAAGACCGAAAACGCCGCCGCTCCCGAAGACGGCCGCGACTATCAGCTCCGCTTTGCTCAGATCAAGTACACCACCCCGAGCACCAGCCTGGCGGACGCCCAGGACGGAACGCGCTTCAACCTGTGCGGCCAGTGCCACCACGCCCGCAACCGCGTCTGGACCGATTCGTCGCGCGAGCCGCACCCCAGCGACCAGGTCAACGTCTTCTTCGGCGAGATCCCGCTGCCCGACAGCGATCCGACCCCGATCGTCGCCTCGCGCGCGTCCGTGCACCTGAACACCGCCGAGCAGTGCTCCACCTGCCACGTGGTTCGCAAGCCGTTCGAGCAAGACATCGCCCCGGCCGTGTCGGGTCACACGTTTGAAGTGAATTTCGACGGCTGCGTCGATTGCCACGGAACGGCTGAAATCGCAGAAGCAAAGTTCAATGCCCTCAAGGTCGAGTTCGATTTCCGTGCCGAGCTCGTGCTGGAAGCGCTCGACGAGTGGGCTACGAACAACGACATCGACGGCAAGGGTACCAACAGTTGGGAGTTCACCAGCGAAGGTGGCCCGGCGTCATCGGGTCAGGCCAAGATCCCCAACGAGATCAAGAAGGCACGCTACCTCTACTACTACGTGGTGCAGGGCGGCGGCAACGGCGTTCACAACCCCGATTTCGTCCGCGAGGCGCTCGTTCGAGCGCTCGAGTATGCTGAAACGGCTCCGGCGCGGCTCCCGTAATTTGCGCCACGTAACGATGTAATCGACGGCCGGGTTGCGTTTTGGCGCTGGCGGGTTCCCCCCGTCAGCGCCACTTCGCTTTCCCGACTCGCGCCGGCGCGGACTGCCGGCCGCCGTAATCACGGCATCGCTGGATTCCGCCATGACCGACCTCGCTCCGCTCGCGCATGCCGCCATCCCACCCGCCGCGATTCGCTGCCTGGCCGCCTTGCTGCTGCCCCTCTCCGCCACCGCATACGCTCAGCCCGTGCGCACCGAGTGCGCCGACTGCCACCGCGCTCAGGCCACCCAGTTCGCCGAATCCATCCACGGCCCGCGGCTGAAGTGCCAGGAGTGCCACGGCGGGCCGTACGAATATCGCCTCGAACCCGGCGCCGCCGACGCCTACGTGGCGCGGCTGGCGGCGGGCGAGAAGCCAGCCGCAACGTTCGATCACGGCGCGTCGTTCCGCGGCAAGGCCGCCCGCAAGGACGTACCCGAGGTGTGCGGTACATGCCACGCCGACGTCGGCCGCATGAACGCCTACGGCCTGCGGACCGACCAGCTCGCCTCCTACTGGGTCAGCGGCCACGGCCGAAGGCTCAAGGAGGATGGCGACGAACGCGTCGCGGTCTGCATCGACTGCCACGGGTCGCACGACGTGCTGCGGCACGACAATCCCAAAAGCCGCACCTATTTTCAGAACGTGCCGACGACCTGCGGGCACTGCCACGCCGATCGCGAGCTGATGCGGGCCTACAACCGCTCGGCCGACATCGTCGAGCAGTACAAGCAGAGCATCCACGGCCGCAACCTGCTCGAACGCTCAGACTCCGGCTCTCCCAACTGCGCAACCTGCCACGGCAGCCACGCCGCCGCTCCACCCGGAGTCGCCGAGGTCGGGCACGTCTGCGGCAAGTGCCATCAGCAGATCGAGCAGGACTTCGCCACCGGCGTCCACGCCCGCCTGCCGCTCTTCCCGCGCTGCGTCGGCTGCCACGCGAAGGACGGCGTTCGCGGCGACCACCGCATCGGCGAGGCCACGCCGCCCACCACCGAGCTGGTGAACGCATTCGCCGAGGTGAGGGCGGCGGTCGGCGACGACGAGACCCGCGCGCCGGCGGAGTTCGCCCGCCGCGTCCGCGCCATGCCCGACTCGCTGCCGATCGAGCGCGTCTGCTCCAACTGCCACGCCACCAAGCGCCCCGACCCGCACGCCCAGCTCGTCGCCTCCAACGACCTCTTCGCGATGGACAAGGCCAAGGACCTGGCCGGCGCGACGGCGGCGGCTCAGTATCAATACGCGCGCGCCGCCGAACGCGTCGAACGCCTCGGCCGCGGCGTGCTGCTCGTCAAGAACGAGGCCCTGAGCGTCGAGGAAATCCGCGGCGAGCTAATGTCGCTCAACGTCTTCCTGCACACCATGAACGCCGAAGGCGTGCGCGAACGGCTCAAGAAAATCGAGACGATGTGCGCCGAGGTCCACGCCGCGCTCGACGTCAAAGAGCTCGGCCTCACGCGCCGGCATCAGGTCGTAGGGGCGGCCTGGATCGTCATCCTGATTTTCGGCACGCTGATGTACCGCAAGTACCTGCTCCTTCGCGCCGAGTACGTCCGTGGCGGGCACGGTTCGCCGCAGGCCGTCGCGTTGCCCCTGGCACCCTCAGCCGCCGCCGCCCCGGCCCCCATCGCGCGACGCCGCTTCCTCGACAACGCGCTGCGCGGCTTCGGCGCGCTGGCCGCCGTCGCCCTGCTCTGGCCCGCGCTGGCGTACGTGTTCCCCGCCCGGCGGCGCGGCGGAGCCGACGAGCGCGCCAGCGCCGGAAAGCAGGACGGCTGGGCCGTCTGGGAGATGCGCAAGGTCGCGCTGGGCGGCAAAGCCGTCGGCGTCATCCGCACCGAACAGGGCTTCCGCGCGTTCTCACTGGTCTGCACGCACCTCGGCTGCATCGTGCACTGGAACTCCGCCCAGCGCGAGTTCGAGTGCCCCTGCCACGCCGCCAAATTCGACGCCGACGGCCGCGTCCTGGCCGGTCCGCCGCCGTCGCCTCTTCCGGCGTTCAGCGCGGCCGTGGTGCAGGGTGATGTGATCGTGAGTCGCGCGGGCTGAGGATCGAAGATGGCGTCGAAACCGGAGTCGAAGCGCTGGCACGAGATCCTCCACGAGCGGATGCGCTTCAAGACCGTCCGCGACTTCAGCCACAAGCAGCTCTACAAGCGCCTGCCGCCCCACACCGGCTGGGTCCACGTCTTCGGAAGCGTCGCCCTGCTGATGTTCTTCAGCCAATTCGTCACCGGCATCCTGCTTCTGCTCTACTACCGCCCGACGCTCAAGGAAGCACACGAATCGATCCAGTACATCACCGGCGAGGTGCCGTTCGGCTGGCTGTTCCGCCAGATTCACGCCTGGGGTGCGACCGTGATGATGCTGGCCGTCGTGCTGCACATGGTCCGCACCTATTTCATGGCGTCGTTCAAACGGCCGCGCGAGCTGACCTGGGCCCTCGGTGTGCTGCTCTTCGTCGTCACGCTCGTCTTCGGGTTCACCGGCTATCTGCTGCCCTGGAACCAGCTCTCCTACTGGGCCACCACCGTCGGAACCGAAGTGGTCGGCGCCGTGCCCTTCGTCGGCGAACAGCTCAAAGAGGTCGTGCTCGGCGCGCCCGCCGTCGGCCAGGAGACTCTCTCGCGCTTCTTCGTCGTGCATGTCGCCGTCCTCCCCTGGATCATCGTCCTGCTCGTCGCCGCCCACCTGATCCTGATGCGCGTCCACAACCTGGCGACGCTCGAAGACGTCGGCGCCGAAAAGCCGTTCCCGCCCGAATCCGGCGTCCCGTTCTGGCCGGTCCACATGGCCAAGGAGGCGTGCGTCGCGGCCATCATCCTCGGCCTGCTGCTGACGCTCTCGGTCTTCTCGCCCTGGGAAATCGGCGAGCCGGCCGACCCGCTCAAGACGCCCGAGGGCATCAAGCCCGAGTGGTACTTCCTGCCGACCTACCAGCTTCTCAAGTACTTCTCCGGCCCGCTCGGAAAGTTCCTCGGCATCCTCGTCTCCGGCGTGCCGTTCATCCTGCTGCTGGTCTGGCCGCTCCTCGACCGCACCACCGCGCGACACCCGCGCAAACGACCCGTTTCCTTCTGGCTCGGGATGATCGCCATCATCCTGGCCGTGTTCTTCGGGCTCCTCGGGCACTTCTCCGAGACGACCATGAACATCGGCGGGATGCGCGTGCACTTCGACATGTACGGCGTTCCACACGTGCTGGAGGCCGAAGCCGCGGCGCCGGCCGGGGGCGAGGCGGGCGAGTCCGAGGCGCCGCACGGTGGACCGTCGTCGCAGACCTCGGGGGCGCCGGCGTCCGGTCACGGTTGAAAACGGAAGCGTTCGGCCGTTTTGACCATCATCTCGCTGGTACGTCGTTTGCTTGAAATTCCAGCAGTTGGCGCTGAATTGTGGACTCACCGGTCCACAATTCCGCACTCGACGGCTGGAGTTGGCGCGCGTGATCTCCCAGACCACCGAATATGCGCTCCGCGCTGCCGCGCGGCTCGCCTCGTGCCCGGGAACGGTTCAGCAGGTGCGCGAAATCGCGCGGGCCACGCAGGTCCCCGCCAGCTATCTGTCCAAAGTGCTGCGCACGCTGGCGCGGGCCAGACTGGTTGAATCCCAACCCGGACCAGGCGGGGGGTTTCGCCTGGCGCTCGACCCGCAACGCATCAGCGTCCTCGACGTCGTCAACGCCATCGACCCCTTCAAGCGCATCGAGACCTGCCCGCTGGGACTGCCGGAACACGAGCAACGTCTCTGCCGGCTCCACCGACACCTCGACCATGCCTGCCGGCAGATTGAGCGCCTTTTCGGCGGCTGCACTCTGGCCGCGCTGCTCGAACGCACCCCCTGGCCGGCGGACTTACGCGCCAAAGGCAGGCCGCGATGAGCACCGCCCAGCCGAGCACACGCGGTGCCTGGGTCGCCGCGCTCATGGGGCCCGCCTTCGCCTCCCTGGCAGCCTGGTTCATCTGGGGACCCGCACTCACGCGCCTACCCGTCGGAAAACCCGCCGTCGTCCCCGATGCAGCGCTCAGCACCGCGGCCCGCCGCACCACCGTCGGCGATCCACCCACGATTCTCATCAACAACTTCCGCCGAACCTGCACCGATTGCCACCGCATCTTCGACGTCGCGGCCCGCCCCGAGGGCGACCGGCTCCAGCACGCCCACGTCAAGCTCGAACACGGCATCAACGATCGCTGCCAGAACTGCCACAACTATCGAAACATGAACGAGCTGGTGCTCTACGACGGCGGCGCCGTGACGTATTCCGAAGCGCCGCGCCTCTGCCAGAAGTGCCACGGGCTGATCTTCGAAGACTGGGAACGCGGCATCCATGGACGCGTCAGCGGCGCCTGGACCTCCGAGCTGGGTCCGGTGCAAAGGCTGCGCTGCATCGAATGCCACGACCCGCACCAGCCGCGCCATCCCGCCATGGACCCGCTCCAACCGCTGCCCGGTCCGGCCACGCTGCGGATGGGAACGCCGCCCGCCGGCGGCGCGCACGCGCCGGAGCTGCGCGAGGGCGACCCGCTCCGCCGCGCACTGCTGCACCCCCAACTCTCCGGCAACAACCGCACCGAAAGGGCGCAGCATGAAAAACCCTGACAGCACGCCCGCCGCCGGCGGACCGCAGATCACCCGCCGAAGCGTCCTGCGCGGAGCACTCAACACCGCCGGGGGGCTGGCGGCCTTCGCCGCCGCCGTCAGCCCGCTGCGCGACCTCGACCGCGACGAGCTGACTCTCGAACGCTTCCTTCAGAAGCACTACAAGGAGATGACCCCCGACGAAAAGGACCGCGCGCTGCAACGCATCGCCGCCGAAGTCGAGCGGCGATACGCCGCCAGGCCCGAGCTGCGCGATCTGCCGGCGATGGACGGCGTCGAGTTCGCCTACGCGCTCAATCTCGGCCGCTGCATCGGCTGCCGCCGGTGCGTGCACGCCTGCGTCGCCGAGAACAACCAGAGCCGCGATCCGGAGGTTCAGTACATCCGCGTGCTGGAGCTGCCGCGCGGCAGCGTCGACGTGGAGCGCGCCGATCATTATTACGATCGGCCCGCGGTGCCCGATCCCGACCACTTCTACATGCCCGTGCAGTGCCACCAGTGCGCCAATCCGCCCTGCGTCAAGGTCTGCCCCGTCGAGGCCACCTGGCAGGAACCCGATGGCGTCACCGTCATCGACTACGACTGGTGCATCGGCTGCCGCTACTGCGAAGCCGCCTGTCCCTACTTCGCCCGACGATTCAACTTCGCCGAACCGTCCGTCCCGCGCGAGAAGCTGAACACCGACATGACCTACCTGTCGAACCGCCCGCGGCGCAAGGGCGTCATGGAGAAGTGCCACTTTTGCCTCCAGCGGACACGCGCCGGGCGCATGCCGGCCTGCCTGGAGGTCTGCCCGGTCGGAGCGCGCAACTTCGGCAACCTGCTCGACCCGGACAGCCAGGTCGCGCAGATTCTCAAGACCAAGCACGTGCTCGTCCTCAAGCAGGAGGCCAACACCCTGCCGCGCTTCTTCTACTACTTCGACGAGGACTTCCCGCGGAACCGCGGCAGCGCCCCCGCCCGCGGCAGCGAGGCGCACCGCAAGGGTCTCTCGCTGACCGTCCTCAACCCACAGGCGGCGCAAAGCCTGCCCGGCCGCGGCCGCGGGGGGCCGGCGTGAAAACCTACCTCACATTCCTCTGGCGCTGCTTCCGCATGAGCTTTAACGGCGACTGGCGCTATCACACCTGGATGTTCGTGCTGACGGCCATCGCCCTCCTCGGTTTGAACGCCTATTGCCGCCAGCTCGTCCACGGGCTGGTCATGACCGGCATGACCGACCAGGTCTCATGGGGAATGTACATCGCCAACTTCACGTTCCTGGTCGGCATGGCCGCCGCCGCGGTCATGCTCGTCATCCCGGTCTACGTCTACCGCAACCGCGACCTGCACGACCTGGTGATCTTCGGCGAGCTGCTCGCCGTCGCCGCCATCATCATGTGCCTGCTCTTCGTGCTGGTCGACCTCGGCCGGCCTGACCGCTTCATGCACATCTTCTGGCGGTTCAATTTCCCCATCTCGATGCTGAGCTGGGACGTGATCGTGCTGAACGGCTATCTGCTGCTCAACCTGCACATCTGCGGCTACCTGATCTACTGCGCCTATCGCCGCGTCCCGCCCAGCCAGTACTTCTACGTGCCGTTTGTCTTCATCGCCATCGCCTGGGCCATCAGCATTCACACCGTGACCGCGTTCCTTTACGTCGGTCTGGGCGGCCGGCCGTTCTGGAACACCGCGATCATCGCGCCGCGCTTCCTCGCCTCGGCCTTCGCCGCCGGCCCGGCCCTGATCATCCTGACGCTTCAGATCATCCGCCGCTTCGCCGGCGTGCACGTCGCCGATCGCAGCCTGCTGCTGCTGCGGAACATCGTCACCGTCGCGCTGACCATCAACATGTTTCTGCTCGTCTGCGAGCTGTTCACCGAGTTCTACACCGATTCGGCACACGTCGCCTCGACGGTCTATCTCTACTTCGGCCTGCACGGCTACGCCGCACTGGTGCCCTGGATCTGGACCGCCGTCGCCCTGAACACCGCCGCCCTCGTCATCCTCTACCTGCCGCTCACCCGCAGCCTGCAATCCCTCAACGCGGCCTGCCTGCTCATGATCGTCGGAATCTGGATCGAGAAGGGCATGGGGCTGATCGTGCCGGCGTTCATCCCCTCGCCTCTCGGCGAGATCGTCGAGTACTCCCCGACCGCCAACGAAACGCTCATCTGCCTGGGAATCTGGGCCTTCGGACTGCTGCTCTACACGATCATGGTGCGCATCACCGTGCCCGTGCTTTCCGGACAACTGACCATCAACGCCGATTCGGGCGGCTCACCCGCCCGCGCGCCGCATCTCGAAGAGGTGTAACCATGAGGCCAATCTCACAACTCGTCGTTTCTTTCCCCGCGGCACGGCACCCCGCGCTGCGGGCCGCCGCCGCCGCCCTCCTCGGCGCGGCCGCGATCCAGCCCGCCGCCGGACAGGCCATCGGCCTGCCCGCCATCAGCGAAGCCTCCGCCGAGTGCATCAACTGCCACCGCAAGACCGACCCGGTCATCTACCAGCAGTGGGGCGACAGCAAACACTTCCGCGGCAACGTCGGCTGCTACGAATGCCACGCCGCCGAAAAAGGCGATCCCGACGCCATGGAGCACTACGGCCTCACCATCGCGACGCTCGTCACGCCCAAAGACTGCGCCCGCTGCCACAGCCGGGAAACCGCCGAGTTCGCCAGCTCGCACCACTCCAAGGGCGGCCGCATCCTCGGCTCGCTCGACAACCACCTGGCCGAAATCGTCGAGGGAGACCGGCGCTTCATCTCACCCGCGTTTCCCGGCGGCGTCTCGGCGGCGGCGGTTAGCGGCTGCTGGCAGTGCCACGGCTCGGAGGTCAAAGTGCTCGCCGGCGGCAAGCTCGACCCAGCCACCTGGCCCAACAGCGGAATCGGACGCCTCAACCCCGACGGCTCGGAAGGCTCGTGCAACGCCTGCCACACGCGGCACTCGTTCTCCGCCGCCCAGGCGCGGCACCCGAACACCTGCGGCAAGTGCCACCTCGGCCCCGACCATCCCCAGAAGGAAATCTATGAGGAATCCAAACACGGCATCCTCTTCTTCGCCAACGTCGACAAGATGAACCTCGACAACAACAAGTGGATCGTCGGCGAAGACTATTGGGCCGCCCCGACCTGCGCTACCTGCCACATGTCAGCCACCAAGTCCCAGCCCGTCACCCATGACATCGGCTTGCGGATCAGTTGGAACAACCGTCCGGCACTCTCCATCCGCCCCGAAGAATCCGACGCCAAGATGAATCTTCCCGGCAAGGACGTTCCCTGGCAGATGCGCCGCGCCAAGATGCAGGAAGTCTGCCTGAACTGCCACAGTAAGCCCTGGGTCGACAACTTCTACGTCCAGTACGACGCCTTCGTCGAGCAGTACAACGAGAAGTTCGCCCGCCCCGGCCTCGACCTCTACGCCCTCGCCAAGCCGCTCCGCGCCTCACCCGACGAATTCGCCAACAGCATCGACTGGTCCTGGTACGAAATCTGGCACCACGAAGGCCGCCGGGCACGCCACGGCGTCTCCATGTTCGCTCCCGACTACGCCCACTGGCACGGCTCCTACGAGGTCGCCAAGCACTTCTACACCCGGTTCATCCCCGAACTCCAGGAGCTGATCGAAAAGGGCAAGACCTCCGGCAACGCCGACAAGGTCAAGGCCGCCGAAACCCTCGAAAAGAAACTCGACGAGGTGCTCAACCGCAGCGACCACCAGTGGTACATCGGAAAAATGGACGCTGCCGAGAAAGAACGCCGCAAAAAAGCCGCCGATGAGTTCAAGCAGCGCTACTCCGGCGGCGCGAAGCCGTGAGGGAAGCGATCGGAGGCGATTGAGATCGAGGGATCGACGGGCTGAGGGGCCAGAGGACGAGAAACCAAGTCCCTCGGCCTCTCGCCCCCTCGCCCCCGATACGCCTTGTACCCACCATTCACCGCCCGCTACGCTAAAAGGGCGAATGGGTGCCATCACACTGCACGAAGCCACCAGGCAGTTCGGCGGACAGCACGTCCTGAGGGGCGTCACGCTCGAATTGCAGACCGGCCAGATCGCCGGCCTGGTCGGAGCCAACGGCGCCGGCAAGACGACGCTCTTCCGGCTCATCGCCGGTCAACTGCCGCCTGACACCGGCACGGTGACGCGCTCGCGCGGCCTCGAGGTCGGCTACCTTCCGCAGGAGCCGCAGATCGCCCTGTCGCGCCGCCTTCACGACGAGGTCGCCGAGGCGTTTGCCGACCTGCGGGCTCTCGAAGCCCGCCTGCACGAACTCTCCGACCAGATCGCCGCCCGCCACGACGACCCGCAGGCCGCCGAACTCATGGCCCAGTACGACCGCGCCCGAGCCGAATTCGAAACCGCCGGCGGATACACCGCCGAACACCGCCTGCACGAAGTGCTCGGCGGCCTGGGTTTCACCCGCGCCGACTACGACCTGCCCATGTCGGCCCTCTCGGGCGGGCAGCGCTGCCGCGCCGCGCTGGCCAAGCTCCTGCTTGCCGAGCAGCGCTTCCTGCTGCTCGACGAGCCCACCAACCACCTCGACCTCGACGCCTGCGCCTGGCTCGAGAAATTTCTCGCCGGCCACCAGGGCGGCGCCGTCATCATCTCGCACGACCGCTACCTGCTCGACCGCGTCGCCGGCCGGATCATCGAGCTGGACAACGGCGTCACCACCTCCTACCCCACGAACTACACCAACTACGTCAAAGCCCGCGACGTTCGCCTGCTGGCCCTGCAGCGCCAGGCGGAGAAAGACCGGGCGTTCATCAAGAAGGAAGAGGAATTCTACGCCCGCTACCACTACGCCCTGCGCTCCAAGCAGGCCCACGGCCGCATGACCCGCCTGCAGCGCCAGATCGACCGCGGCGAACTCATCACCGAAGGGCCGCGCAGCCGCAAATCGCTCCGCCTCGACTTTGCCGAACGGACCACCGACGCCGCCACCATCCTCCACGTCGACGGCCTGTCCAAAGCCTACGGCGACAAGCAGCTCTTCCGCGAACTGACGTTCCAGGTCTGGGCTGGCCAGCGGCTGGGCATCACCGGACCCAACGGCACCGGAAAATCCACGCTGCTCAAGATCGTCCTCGGCGAGGTGACCGCCGACGCGGGTGTGACGCGGATCGATCCGAAAGTCGCCGTCGGCTACTACTCGCAGGACGCCGCCGCCCAGCTCGAACCCGAAAACACACTCGTGGCCGAAATCCGCGCCGTCCGTACCGACTTCCTCGAGCAGGACGCGCGAAACTACCTCGGACGCTTCCTCTTCCACGGCGAAGACGTCTTCAAACGCGTCGGCCAGCTCTCGGGCGGCGAACAGTCGCGCGTCCGGCTCGCCAAGCTCATGCTCGCCGAGCCCAACCTGCTCGTGCTCGACGAGCCGACCAACCACCTGGATATCCCCTCGCGCGAAGCGCTCGAGCAAGCACTCGACGAATTCCCCGGCACCGTCATCGTCGTCAGCCACGACCGCTACTTCCTCGACCGCGTCGTCGACCGCCTCCTCGTCATCCGCCAAAGCCGCCACGCCCTCTACAACGGCAATTACTCCTTCTACACCGAGCAGCTCGAACGCGAGCGCGCCGCCGCGCAGCGGCAGGCCGAGGCGCGGCGCTCCACCGCCCGCAGCGACAGCGCCAAGCGCCGCCCCAAGGCCGCCGTCGCCGCCGACCCGCGGCTCGCCCCCTACGCCCGGCTGTCGCTCGCCGAACTCGAGCAGCTCATCACGCAGCGCGAACACGACCTGGCGGCCCTCAGCGCGCGCTTCGGCGACGCCGACACTTACAAGGACGCAAAACTGGCCCAAGACCTCCAGCAGCAGTTCGCCCGCGCCAAGGAAGAGCTGGCCGCCATCGAGGAAGCCTGGCTGCGACGCGCCGAAGCCGAGGAGCGCTGAACGTGCGGCGCTGCGTGGCGCTGGTCGCCGACCTGATCTTCGAGTCGAAAATCGCCGAGACCGCGCGGCAGCTCGGGGCGTCCGTCACAACCGCCCGCACGCCGGCCCAGGCCCTCGCACAACTCGCCGACGGCGACCGGTTCCTCGTCGATCTCAGCGTCGACGCCGAAGCGACGCTGGCCCTGCTCGCGCAGCTCCGCTCCCAACGTCATGACGTCCACGTCGTCGCGTTCCTGTCGCACGTGCAGGTCGAACTCGTGCAGAAGGCCCGCGCCGCCGGCGCCGACCTCGTCCTGCCGCGCTCCGAATTCACCCGCCGTTTGCCCGAGCTGCTGTGCGCGTAAGCCGCCTGCCGCAGCTCACTCCGCCGCGCCGCCGGCGCCCCCCGCCAGCACCTCCCGCCGCTCCTGCCGCAGCCGCCGGGCCGCGTCGTCCACGCCGCTCCGCCTATCCTCCGCCGTCGCGTGCAGCGCCGCATAACTGAACACGCAGTAGCTCCCGCCCCACTTCTCGCACAGCTCGAGTTGCCGCCGCATCTGCCCCGCGTCGTGCCTGTAGATGCCCAAGCCGGGAACCACCCGCCGCCGCGGCGCCGCCTGGCGATACGACGCCACGTCCTTCTCCACCACCCGCGCATCGGTGCTGTACGCCATCGGATACGCCGCGTCGATCAACCCGCGCCGCAGCCAATCCGCCCCATTCTGCAAATAGTTGCTCATCGCGTTCCGTGCGTCGCCGTGCACCGCCGCCGTCAGCGTCGCCCCCGGGCGATGCTTGCGCAGCGCCTGCCTAATCTCATGCACAAGCTGCGTCAGTTGCGCGGCGCGCCACTGGTCCCAGCGCCCCACGTCCTCATCCGGCGTCCGCCCGGTGTGCGATTCAAACAGCGCCAGCGTCCGGGCGTCGCGCGGATAGAGCTTCTTCCCGTTCGGCGTCTTGTCCCAGGCGTATCGGACGTAGTCCATGTGCACGCCGTCGATCGCATAGCGACTCGCGAGCTCCTCGATCACCGCGCTGATGTGTCTGCGCACCTCCGGCAGACACGGATTCAGAATGCTGTAGAAATCCGTCAGCGGCTGCCGCTGACCGCGCGCGTCGCGGATGAACCAGTCCGGATGGGTGCGATAAAGCTGGTTCTCGATCGGCGGCGGCTGCGGCCCGCGCCAGCCCGGCAGCACGTTCACCCACGCCTCGATCCGCAGCCCCTGCGCGTGAGCCTCCTCGACCGCCAGCGCCAGTGGGTCATACCCCGGGTCGCGATAGTCAAACTCCTCCGCCCACGGCTCCAGCTCCGACGGATACATCACCGTCGCGTTGCCCCGCACCTGCCACAGCACCGTGTTGAACCCCAGCCGCCGGCAATTCCGCATGATCGTGCGAATGTCGTCCGGAAACACATAGTGCATCCGCGCCACCCACACCGCGCGAATCGGCCCCGGCATCGGCCGCGGCGCCGGACGCGAAACCCCCGCCGAAGGCGCCTCCGTCCGCCGCGGCTGCGACGCCACCCGCGGCGATTCCACCGCGGCCGACGTTGGCGCCGACTCCACCCGCGCCGCGGGACCCGCCGATCGTGGCGGCGGGCAGCCCAGCAGCGACAGCCCAAGCAACCCCAGCGCCGCGGCACTCGCGACGCCGCACGTCCGCTGCCCGTCGCGCGCCCTTTCCCAGCGCCCGGCGCGCCGCCGACGCAGCCCCCGCCGCCGGCCGTTATCATGCTTCATGCCGCTCCTCCATGAACGAGCCGCCATTTATAGCCGTTGCCGGAGCGTTCGCAACCGCATCCGCGCCGCGCCAGGCGCGCCGCATGCGCCGCGACCGACCCGCGCTTGAGAAAGTCGCCACGCATGCCTGCCGAAACATGGTTGCTCACCGGCGCCACGGGCCAGCTCGGCGGCTGGGCACTGCACGAGCTCTGCCATGACCCAGCCCGGCCGCGCGTCTTCGCCTTGGCGCGCCAGCCGGCCGAACGCGCGGGCGCCACAGTCGTGGCTTGCGACCTGGCGCAGCTCGACACCCTGCGCCCGCTCGTCACCGACCTGCGTCCGACACACGCCCTGCACCTCGGCGCCGTCACCTCCGTCGCCGACGCCTTCGCCGATCCCGCCCGCGCGCAGCGCGTCAACGCCGACGCAACCGCCGAACTCGCCGCCGCCGTCCGCGCCTGCGGCGCACGCTTCGTCTACGCCTCGACCGACATGGTCTTCGACGGCGATCACGCGCCCTACGCCGAGGGCGACGAGCCGCGGCCGCTCAGCGTCTACGGCCGCACGAAGCTCGCCGGCGAACGCGCCCTTGCCGGTTCGCCTCACGCGCTCACCGTCCGCATCCCGCTCATGTACGGCCTGCCGCGACACCCGCGCCGCACCACCTTCGCTCAGCAGCTCGACGCCCTGCACGCCGCAACGCCGCTTCGGCTCTTCCACGACGAGTTCCGCACGCCCGTCTGGCTCCGCGACGCCGCCCGCGCCCTCATCGGCCTGGCACGCAGCGACCTCGCCGGCGTCATCCACCTCGCCGGACCGCAGCGCCTCTCGCGCCTCGACCTGATCGCCCGCGCCGCGACGCTGCTCGGCTTGCCCACCTCCGGACTGACCGCCGTCTCGCGCCTCAGCGTCGGCGGCGACGAACCCCGCCCCGCCGACCTCTCGCTCGACGGCGCGCGTCTCGCGCAGGTCATGCCCGCGCTGACTCCCGGGCCGCTCCGCATCGACGCGCTGCGCTGACCCGCCAGCCGCACGCCGCGCCGCCGCTCAGCTCGCGCGCCGCGCCGAGTTCCACATCCCCGCCAGCAGCCGCGTCAGCCCGATGCCGCAGACCACAAAGACCGCGGCCAGAATCGTTCCGGACAAGCTGTGTCCCAGCAGAAACTGCCCGACGCTGAACAGCGCGCCATAGATCATCGCGCAGCCCAGCACAACGCCCAGCAGCGCCGTTCCGATCGAATCCGCCGCCGACACGTCGCCCGCTTCCCGCCGCACATGCGCCCAGCCCGGCCCCGCCGGCCGCACCAGCCGATAGAACGCGACCAGCCGCTCCTTCGACGTCGGAGCCGTCACCAGCGTCACCAGCAGCCAGCCCACCGTCGTGGCCACCACCGTCGCGATCAGGCCGACGTGGCTCGAAATCTCCAGCACCGACTTGCTGTTCAGCGACAACCAGCCCGCGTTCTTCCAGGCCAGCACCGCCGCACTGTAATCACCCCCCGCCGCCAATCGCCGGTTCACCAGAAACACCGCCAGCGCTGCCGCGAACGAGACGACCATCCCGCTCAGCTCGCTCCACGCGTTCACCCGCCACCAGAACCAGCGCAGCAGGTAGATCAATCCCGTCCCCGCCCCAACCGACAGCAGCAGATTGAACGCCTCGCCCGCCGTCGTCAGCGCGAACATCAGCGCCCCCGAAAGCACCATCAGCACCGCCGAAACCGCCCGCCCCAGCCACACCACCGCCCGCTCGCTGGCCGCCGGATCGATGAACCGCCGGTAGAAATCCAGCACCAGGTACGACGTGCCCCAGTTCATGTGCGTCGTCATCGTCGAAACATACGCCGCCAGCAGCGACGCCACCAGCAGCCCCAGCAGGCCGTGCGGCAGCAGCGTCAGCATCGCCGGATAGGCCAGGTCGTGGCCCAGCAGATCGTCGCTGACGTGCGGCAATGCCTTCTGAATGTCCGACAGCTCCGGAAAAACCAGCATCGAGCAGAGCGCCACAATAATCCACGGCCACGGCCGGATGGCGTAATGCGCCAGGTTGAACCACAGCGTACCCGCCAGCGCATCCTTCTCCGTCCGCGCCGCCAGCATCCGCTGCGCGATGTAACTGCCGCCCCCGGGCTCCGCACCCGGATACCACACGCTCCACCACTGCACCAGCAGCGGCAGCAGAAACAGCGGCAGTAGCCCCTCCCAGTTCGTCACCGCCGCGCCCGCCGCGTCCGTGATCGTCAGCGGCGGAAAAATCGTCAGCTTGTCGGCGTGCGTGGCCGAGAGCTTCTCGATCAACCCGCCCAGCCCGCCGACCTGCGGCTGCTGCAGCGCGTAATAGGCCGCGGCGATCACGCCGACCATGGCCAGCGCGAATTGGATCATGTCAGTCGTCAGGACGCCCCACAGCCCGGAGAAACTGCCGAAAACCACGCAGATGATCGTGCACACCACGACCGTGCGCTCGCGCTCCCACCCCAGCATGACGTTCGCGATCTTGGCCGCCGCCAGCGTCACCGTCGCCATGATCATGCAGTTGAAAAAGAGCCCCAGGTAGATCGCGCGAAAGCCGCGCAGGAACGCCGCCGACACCCCGTCATACCGCAGCTCGTAGAACTCCAGGTCGGTCAGCACCCCGCTCCGCCGCCACAGCCGCGCATACAGAAACACCGTCGTCATGCCCGTGATCAGAAACGCCCACCACAGCCAGTTCTTCGCGATCCCGCCCGTCCGCACGAAATTCGTCACCAGGTTCGGCGTGTCGGTGGAGAACGTCGTCGCCACCATCGACGTGCCGATCAGCCACCAGGGCGCCGCCTGCCCCGAGGCGAAGAACTCGCTGGCGCTGCGGCCCGCCCGCCGGGCATAGAAGATCACCGGCAGAAACGTCACCACCAGGCTCGCCACCACCACAAACCAGTCCAGACTGTTCATCGGCTGCATCGGCCGCGCATCCTCTCTGGTCGTCCTGCCCCCGCCATCCAACTGTGTTCCGCGTCACGCGCCTGCGATCTGCACTGCCGGTAGCGTCGGCCCTCCGTGGCCACGCTTCTGCATTCTGCATCATTCATTCTGCATTGCCGTATGGAGAGCAGCCGCCCTCGGCTGCACTCCCGCTCACTCGCTGGCGCTTCGTGCTCTGAGGTGACTCGCGCTTCACTCGCTGGCGCTTCGTGCTCTGAGGCGACTCCCGCCGCACGTGCTCGCGTTCCGCATTCTGCATTCTTCATTCTGCATTGCCGTATGGAGAGCAGCCGCCCCCAACCCCACTTCACCGCGGCCGCCGCGCCACAGCAGCTCATGCGTCCGCAATCTCGGCGACGACACCCATCTCGCGCAACTCATCGAGCACGGCCGGCTCGACGCCCGCATCCGTAATCAGCCGGTCAACCTCCGAAAGCTGCGCGAAAAACTCGACCGCCCGTCGCCCGAACTTGCTGCTGTCCACCAGCAGATACAGCCGGTCCGCCAGGTCGATCATCCGCCGCTTGATCCGGGCGTGCTCGTCCGCCGAAACGCTCAACCCGCGCTTCAGATCAACGCCCTGGCTCGAAAGAAACAGCTTGGTGATGTGAAACCGCTCCAGCGCCTGCTCCGACATCGACCCCAGGTACGACAGCGACGGCGCGTCCAGAATCCCACCCGTCAGAATCACCCGCACCCGCGTCCGGTCAACCAGCGCCGACCCCACCACGTGCGAATTCGTAATCACCGTCAGCGCAATGTCCGGTATCACGTGCGCCAGCTCCACCGCCGTCGAACTCGCGTCCAGCGCGATCACGTCCCCCTCGCCGATGTGCCGCGCCGCCGACCGCGCAATCGCGCGCTTCTCCGACAGGTGCTCCGCCTCCCGCACGCTGTAGGGCAGGTCGCGACGGTCGTTCTCCACCACCATCGCCCCACCGTGAATCCGAACCAGCTTCCCGTCGTTCCCCAGCTTCTCCAGGTCCCGCCGAATCGTCTCCTCCGTCACCTGCAGCTCACGCGCCAGCGTCGTCACACGAACCGTGCCCGACGACACCACGCGGTTCACGATCTGACGGTGACGCTCTTCGGCGAGAATCGGCGACTCGCGTTTCATAATCCCGGGAAATGCGCGTTTTTCTGCGACGACCGGCTGCGACGACGTTGCGACGATTCCGATATTCTCTATATGCTGTCCACGCGGCGCGTCAGTATAGCCGGCACCGCCGGAGTTGCGAGCAGCCCGCACCCGCGGGTGGCCACCGCGGCCGCCTTTCTGGTCGGCCTGCTGCTCGGCCTCGCCGGCTGCCAGGCACAGGACCGCCCGGAATTCGACCCGGGCGACACACGCGCCCACGACCGGCCGCTCCTGCAACGCGCCGACGGCCTCATGAACGATGCCAACGCCGCCATCGACGAGCTCGACCGACTCCTCGAACACGCGCTCTATTGAGCCGTCCCACAGGAACCGCATGGGCCGCCGATGAGAATCTGCTTCACCAGCGACCTGCACGGAAGCCCCGAGCTCTTCGACCAGCTCGAACGACTCGTCAGCAGCGAGCGCCCCGCCTTGCTGATCCTCGGCGGCGACATGCTGCTCGACGGCGACCCGCACGACCCCGTCGCCTCGCAGTGCCGGTACGTCCGCGAGCAATTCATCCCCCGCGTCCGCCAGCTCCGCGCCCGCGTCGACGGCCTGCGCGTCGCCTGCATCATGGGCAACCACGACTGGATCCCCGCCGAAGTCGAGATCGCCCGCCACCATCGCGAGGGGAGCATCGTCCTGCTCAGCACGGAACAGCCCTGGTACTTTGGCGGCCTGAACTTCCTTGGCTACTCCCACACCCCGCCGACGCCCTGGTGGGTCAAGGACTACGAGCGCCTCGATCTGCCGACCGACGCCCTGCCGCAGCAGGGCGGCAGCGCCTGGAACGTCAGCGAGCAGCGCGTCTGGTCGCGCAGCGCGCAGGAGCACTACCGCGCGCACCCCGCCATGGCCAGCGACCTCGCCACCGCAGCCGCCGTCCGTGGCCGCTGGATCTTCGTGAGCCACACGCCTCCGCGCGACACCGCCCTCGACCTGCTCCCGCACGTCGACCGGCCGGTCGGCTCACGCGCCGTCCGCGCCTTCATCGAGCACCGCCAGCCCCAGGTCGCGCTCCACGGCCACATCCACGAGTCCCCGGCCATCTCCGGCGCGTACGTCGATTCCCTCGGCGCCACGCTCTGCGTCAACCCCGGTCAGGGCCTCTCGCGCCTCCACGCCGTGCTCTTCGACTCCGACGACCCCGCCGCCTCGCGGCGACACACGGTGTTCGATTGAGCGCCCAGCCGCCCACCGACGCCGGCCTCGTCCTCTTCGGAATGCGCGGCAGCGGAAAATCCAGCGTCGCCCGGTCGCTCTCCGCCCTCACCGGCCGCGCATCCGCCGACACCGACGATCTCATCGAACGCGCCACCGGCCGCACGGTCAGCGATATCTTCGCGCGCGACGGCGAACCGCGCTTCCGCGACCTCGAACGCAGCGCCGTCGCCGACGCCGCCGCGCATCCCGGTTGGATCGTCAGCGTCGGCGGGGGCGCCGTCCTCCACACCGACAATCGCCGCCTGCTCAAGACCGTCGGCCCCTGCGTCTGGCTCCACGCCGCACCGGAATTTCTGTGGGACCGCATTCGCACCGACGCCGCCAGCCCCGGCCGCCGCCCCGCGCTCACCGCGCTGCAAGGCCTCGACGAGCTCCGCGAACTGCTCCACGTGCGCGAGCCGGTCTACCGCGACTTCGCCGACTTCACCGTTGATACCGCCGGCCGCAGCGTCGACGATGTCGCCATGATCGTCCTGCAAGCGTGGCAATCCTGGCCGCGGAGTGCCCCGGCGTGAGCGGCCTCCTGCACGTCGTCCTCGGCGCTTTCGTCTGGATGCTCGGCGCTTGCGTCGGCAGCTTCCTCAACGTCGTGATCTACCGGTTGCCGCGCGGCCTCTCCGTCGCCCAGCCGCGCCGCAGCTTCTGCCCCCACTGCCACCAGCTCATCGCGCCCTACGACAACCTCCCCATCCTGAGCTGGCTCCTGCTCCGCGGACGCTGCCGCCGCTGCGGCGGACCAATCGCTCTGCAGTATCCGCTCGTCGAGGCGCTCACCGCCGCCCTCTTCGCCCTGGCTTACCTCCTCCTCGTCGTCGCCCGCGCCCGCGACGGCGTCGCCGCCGTCACGCCGCTCGACACCCCGCTCGTCGTCGCCTGGCTGGTCCTCATCGCCGCGATGATCGTCTGCTCCGCCACCGACCTCGTCAGCTACACCATCGACATCCGCGTCACCGACGTGGCGCTCGCCGCGGCATTACTCCTCCATGCCCTCTGGCCGCTCGCACCCCACACCGGGTTCGCCAGTCGCGCCGCATCCACCGCCGCCGCCGCCGCCTGCGCCGCTTTCCTCGTCAGCGCCTGGGTGCTCTTCCGTACACCCCGCGGCGACGCAGCCGCCGACGCCGCCCCGGAGTCGGAGTCGAACGACACCGCCCAACGCGACGACCGCCGCCCCGACCAGCCCGACAGCTCCGCGTTGGCCAGCCCCTCGGTCTTCAGCGCGCCCAACGTCGCCGCCGTCGCTGTGATCGCCCTCCTCGGTTTGCTGTGCGTCGCAGCACTCGCACCCGACCCGTCGTTGGCCAGGCTCCGCCACTATCCGGCGGCCGCGATCCTGCTCTCCGTCTTTGCCGCATTCGTCATCACCAGCGGGCGTCAACGGCCGGTCGACGACGAGCTTGACGAGGCCATCGCCGCCGAAAGTCCGCGCGCCCGCCGCGAAGCCCTGCGCGAGCTGCTCTGGCTCGTGCCCATGATCGCCGCCGCCCTCATCGTCGCGATTGCGTTTGCCGCGCTGCCGGCCTGCCACGCCGGTTGGCGGACGGCGCTCGGCTGGAGTGTGCCGTGGTTCGGCGGAACGACGCTCCAGCCGCTCGCTGGCGCCGCGTTTGCCATGCACGGCGCGATCGTCGCCGCCCTCGCCGGCTGGATTCTCCGCCTCGTCTTCACGCTCGCGCTCGGAAAAGAGGCTTTCGCCACTGGCGATATCTACATGCTCTCCGCAGGCGGCGCGGCTTGCGGCTGGGACATCGCCCTCGCCGGGCTCTTCGCCGCCGTCGTGCTGGCGCTGCTCGGCTTTCTCGCGACGCTTTTCTTCAAGAACAGCGGGATGATCCCGTTCGGACCGTGGCTCGGACTTGGTTTTCTCGTCGCCCTCTGGCTCAGCCGCCCGCTCAACGAGCACGTCGCCGACCAGGCCGCCGCCGTCGCCGCCGCCTGGCGCAGCAACCCGGCCCTGGTCGTCGCCCTGGCCGGCATCCTGCTGGTCGCAACCCCCCTGGCGCTCCTGCTGGCGCGCACGCTCCGCCGCCTCGTCGCCCCCGACGACGATCAGCCCACTACGCCTGCCCGACCGTGAACGCCACCCCCACGCCGAGCCGCGACTCGTGCGCGTCCTCGATCACTTCCGTGTGCACAATCGTCCCGAGCGGCCCGCACACCGACTGATAACCCGGGATCGGCATCACTCCCGGGTGAATCGCCCGCAGCTCATATTGCTGCCCCTCGGCGATGCCGTACCCCAGCGGAGCAATCAGGTGCAATCCGCGCTCCGACGCGTTATCGCACCGGCAACGCAGCACCGTCCCCGCCTCGTGGCTGATCAGCCACATCTCCCCGTGAGAGTCCGAGCGTGTCGCGTGTCGTCGATCGCCCGGCGCCGCCATGTCGCTCATTCGAGACCTCCCAACTCCTGATTCTCGCCCGCCGATTCGTCCGAAAACCCGAACATCCGAAGCCACTCGTTCGATGCGGCGGCGTCAGGTTGGTCACCGGAGAACTTTTCCCGCGGCTCGCCGGGTCGCCGCTCCGGCCGCTCCAGATCACGCCGGATGCCGACCCAGAATTCGCTCGAACCGATCGCCTTCGCACGCCGCCGCCGCGCCGACCGTTGCACCTGCCGGTCGGAACTCACCACCAGCAGCCGCCGAGCGGCGGAATCGGCAGTCAGCGCCTCCGCTATCGCAACATCGGCAGTAATGCCCGACCCGCTGAATCGGACTTCCACCTCCGTTCCCGTAATCTGCTCCCGCAGCCCGCTTTCCGGGGCACGCCCGTCGAAAATAATCCGCACACGCTCGCCGCGACGCCTCGCCCAGCGACCCACCCGCTCGCAAACCGCCGCCCGGCCGATCGCCAACCCCGTCCCCTCCACCGAGCGGGCGGCGTGAACCAGGTTGTCGCCGTCGATCAGCACCGGCATCGCCATCGCCTCAAGAAGTCTACGTGCGCTTTTGCCAAGCGGCCAGTAATTCTCGGACGACACCGGTTACGGCCAACGCACACACCCACGTATTTCTCCGCGTGAGGACCGTAGGCCGCCCTGTTGCCCGCTTGGCGCATCGACTAGCTTACCGCCATGTGGGCGGGCGCATCTTTGATCGGGCTGTACGCCGCCATGGGCATGACGCGCGCGTCGGCGCCGCCCGCCGTCAACGAAGTCTTCGGCTGGAGCTGGGTCGCAGTCGGCCTCGCCGCCGGTGCCTGGCTCGGAATGCACTTTCAGAAGCCCGACTTCCTCGGCGGGTACCAGTCCTATCCCCGGCGGCTCGTGCGCCTGGGGCATATCGCCTGCGTCGCGCTCGGGCTGATGAACGTCCTCTTCGCGCACAGCGCGGCGCGCTGCCTTGCCACGGGCGCCGCGGCGGCGAGCGGCACCCCGTCGCGGATCGCCGCCGCCGCGTGGCTGCTCATCGTCGGCGCCATCACCATGCCGCTCTGCTGCGGTCTGACCGCCTGGCGACCAGCCCTCAAACCCGCGTTCGTGGTCCCGGTCGCAACGCTCCTGACCGGCGTCATACTCACGGCGCTCGAAGTGGCGGCGCGGTGAGGCGGGAGTCGCCGCCGCCGCCGATGCGGCCGTACAATCAACCGGTGGACGCATGCGTATCGGGCTGATAGCCATGAGCGGCATCCGGGCGGAGAACCCGGAGCTGATCAAAGTCGGCCTGACGTTGCCCGGCGTGGTCGAGCGCAGCCGCGTAGTGGCGTCGCTGCCCAGCCTCTCGCTGCTGACCATCGCCGGCACGACCGCCAACCTGCCCGACGTGCAGTACCAGTACTTCGAAGTTGCGGATCTGCGCGCCGCGTCCGCCCTTCCGACGGACATCGACCTGGTGGCGATCTCCAGCCTCTCCGCTCAGATCGACGAGGCCTACGCCATCGCCGACCGCTACCGCGCCGCCGGCGTGCCCGTGGTCATGGGCGGCCTGCACGTCAGCGCCCTGCCCGACGAAGCCGCGCAGCATTGCACGGCGGTCGCCGTCGGCGAGGGCGAGCCGCTCTGGCCGCGGATCGTCGCCGACGCGCGGGCCGGCTCTCTCCAGCCGCGCTACGACGCGCCGCCGGGCGCCTATTTCGACCTCGCCCATGCGCCCATGCCGCGTTTCGACCTGCTCGACGCGTCGCACTACAACCGCTTCACCGTGCAGACCAGCCGCGGCTGCCCGCACCTGTGCGACTTCTGCGCCAGCTCGGTGCTCCTGACGCCGCGCTACGCCCTCAAGCCCGTCGAGCGCGTCATCGCCGAGATCCGCCAGCTCAAGTTGCTCCGCCGCCGGCCGTTCATCGAATTCGCCGACGACAACAGCTTCTCGTCCCGGGCGCACTACAAGCGGCTGCTCGCCGCCCTGCGCGAGGAGCGCGTCAAGTGGTTCACCGAGTGCGACATCTCGATCGCCGACGACCCCGAGCTGCTCGACCTGATGCGCGCCAGCCGCTGCCGCCAGGTCCTCATCGGCCTGGAAAGCCCCGTGCCCGACGGGTTGAACGGGCTTGAGCTCCGGCGGAACTGGAAGCTGAAGCAACACTCGGACTATGAGTCCGCGATCCGCACAATCCAATCGCACGGCATCACCGTCAACGGCTGCTTCATCCTCGGACTCGACGGCCACGACGCGAGCATCTTCGAGCGCGTGCATCAGTTCGTGGAACGCTCGGAGCTGTATGAAGTGCAGATCACCGTCCTGACGCCCTTCCCCGGTACGCCGCTCTACGAGCGCCTGGGGCACGAAGGGCGCCTGCTCGAACCCCGCAACTGGCGCAAGTGCACGCTCTTCGACGTGAATTTCGCGCCGACGCACATGTCGGTTGAAGCGCTCGAACGCGGCTTAATCGACCTGGCGCAGCGACTCTACGAACCGGGTTTCGTCGCGCGGCGGCGGCAGCGCTTCATCGAGAGGTTGGCGGCGCAAGCAAACCCGTACCTCTGACGTCCCCAATCTACCAATCGGCGCGCCGCTCTCTCGCTCGCAATATTTTGTGACTTAATGGGTTACGATTCGGACTATCAATGAATTATCAATCTCATTGATATTGATAGTTTATGCCGACCCGGGGGGGCGTTCGGTCACTGGGAATCGCGCATCAGATTCAGAAGTTGTTCAGGCGGGGGAAACGCCGACTCAGTCCGGTCAACCGTCAATCTGAGGCTTGTCCTCTTCAACGGACCAGGCGCGGGGCCTCTTCGAAAGGCGTGACAGTCGTTCTCGAGCAGCTTCCGCGCTGTGCTTGTCAGGAAATCGTAGGACGAGTCCAGCGTCTATGTCGACCGCACCCTCGTTACGCATCAGTTCACGAAGACCCGGGCCGTCGCCCCGATCGAGCTCGATGCACTCCACTCGCCAAGGCAAGAGTCCGAGGTCTATCGCCTCCTGCGTTGTCACGGGATTCACAGTCACGATCTTCGGCGCCTTGGCCGGCTCTGCGGTTTCATACGCTTCATAGATGATCTTGGCCCTTTGCGAGGCCGGCAGCAGCCGCCATTTCTCCCACACCACCCAGACATTCAGACCGCCATCTTGGGAGTTTTCGTTCTGAAAAATGAGCGGCTGCAGCAACGGCTGTTCATCGCTCGGCTGCGTCTGAAGCTCGCGCGACAGTTCCCGCCGGAGGACATCCTCAAGCACGGTGGACGATTCGAACACGCGGGTGCGAATAACGGGCATTGTTAACTCCACAGCCAATTATAATTATCTCTGACCCAAATTGCAGCGGTCTGAACTTCTCGAAGCTGCTGGGGTGTCGGCACCAACGCCTTGTAACGCAGTCGCGGTCGCCAGTGCTCGTAGATACTCTGGGTCGCCGCCGTCACGTTCAGAGCGATCTCCCTCGTCGTTTTCATCCCAAGCGTTCCACGCCGGTGAAGCAAGTAACGCCCGAGTCCGACCAGATCGTGCGGTTCGGAGGTCATGAGCTTCTTCTGTCGAGCCTCCTTCCGCAACCGGTCAATCGCGCCCAGGCTCACTGGCTCGCTGAGACTGTACCCGGTCAGCCGCAGAAGCGCCGCCGTGAGGCGAATTTCAACCGCAAAGCCGCACCAATAAAGCGCGGCTGCGCGCCGACCAGCCCCTTCGAGGAGTGTGGCCTCCGCCCACCGCCACTCCGCAGCCTGCTGGAGGGAGTGAATGGACCCATCCTGCCCAACTGTGCCGCGAATCCCGACATCGCGTGCTACATCTGCTCAACTACCGCCTGCCCAAACTCGCTGCATTTGACCTGCGTCGCCCCTTCCATCATCCGCGCAAAGTCATACGTCACGCGCTTCGCCGCGATCGCCCCGTCCATCCCGCGCACGATCAGGTCCGCCGCCTCCTGCCAGCCCAGGTGCTCCAGCATCATCACGCCGCTCAGAATCACCGAGCCGGGGTTCACCTGATCCTTGTCGGCGTACTTCGGCGCCGTGCCGTGCGTGGCTTCGAAGATCGCGTGCCCGGTGATGTAGTTGATGTTCCCGCCAGGGGCGATGCCGATCCCGCCCACCTGCGCCGCCAGCGCGTCGCTCAGATAATCGCCGTTCAGGTTCAGCGTCGCGATCACGTCGAAATCCTTCGGCCGCGTCAGCACCTGCTGCAGCGTGATGTCCGCGATGCTGTCCTTCACCAGCAGCATCCGCTTCCACTTCCCATCGCCGTGCGTCGGCCAGAGCTTCAACGCCGTGTCGACCTCGGCGACGATCTTCTTCTGCTGCTCCGGCGTCATCATGGCGAAGCCAGGGTCGATCATCCGCGCGTTGGCCTCGGGCGTCAGGTCGCGGTTCGCCTCGCGATTGCCCAGAATCCAGCTCTCGCGCTCCGTCACAATCTGCGCTCGGAAGAATTGCGTCGCCACCTGGTAGCCCCAGTCGCGAAACGCCCCCTCCGTGAACTTCATGATGTTGCCCTTGTGCACCAGCGTCAGGCTGCGGCGCTTGTGCTTCAGCGCGTAGCCGATCGCGCTGTGCACCAGCCGCTCCGTCCCCAGATAGCTCACCGGCTTGATGCCGATGCCCACCTGGAGCGGCACCTCGCGCTGCGGCGCCCCGATCGCCTCAAGCTGCTTCTGCCAGCCCTGCCCCGCCGCCGGCGACCCGAACCTGATTTTCTTGAATTCCTTGGGAAACTCCTTCGCCAGAAATTCCAGCACCTTCGCCGCTTCCGCCGTCCCCGCCGCGTACTCGATGCCCGCGTAGATGTCCTCCGTGTTCTCGCGAAAGATCACCATGTTCACGTCGCCGGGCCGGCAGACCGGGCTCGGCACGCCCGCAAACCAGCGCACCGGCCGCAGGCAGACGAACAGATCGAGCAGTTGCCGCAAAGCGACATTCAGCGAGCGGATGCCCCCGCCCACCGGCGTCGTCAGCGGACCCTTGATCCCCACCAGGTATTCCTGAAAGGCCGACACCGTCTCGTCCGGCAGCCAGTTGTCGAACCGCCGGAACGCGTCCTCGCCGGCATGGACCTCCATCCACGCGATCTGCCGCTTCCCGCCGTATGCCTTCTGCACTGCCGCGTCGAAGACCGGCTGGCTGGCCTTCCAGATGTCGCGGCCCGTGCCGTCGCCGCGGATGAACGGAATGATCGGCCGGTTCGGAACGTCGAGCCGACCGCCGCTGATCGTGATCTTGTCTCCGGCCGGTACGGTGATGGCGCTGGGCATGGTGGGTTCCTTAGTGCGAGGATTTCGGCGCCCATCGTAACCGTTGGGCCGGCTGCTGCAAGACGACATAACCGCTTTGCTCTCAGTGAGTTGCAAACCACTCGAAATGCCCTGCGTCTTGATGCCGCCGACCGCCGATAAAGAAATTACCACTGTAGCACGCGGATTGCATGCGGCGCGCTTTGCGGGCTGGGTCGCACAATCCTATACTCCATGATGTGCCGTGAAGTCGGCGTGCGCCGTCGGGTGGGGGCACTGCGGCCCCGACCCGCGTCGTTCCGCACGGCCCGCTCCGGGAAGCTCGGATGTCGCAGATACTCTCACAACTCCCGCGACAGCAGATGCACTTGCAGCAGCGGCTGACCCCGCAGCAGATTCAGTCGCTCAACATCCTCCAGCTTGGCGTCCAGGCCCTCGAAGCCCGCATCGACCAGGAACTCGACAGCAACCCAGCCCTCGAATCCGTCCCGGTCGACGAGGCCGCCGCCGGCGACCCCGATCCCGAAGCCCCGGTCGAAACGCCCGCGCCCACGGACGACCGCACCAGCGACGAGTTCGAACGCCTCGAAAACCTCGTCCGCGAGTACGACTGGGCCACCGACGACACCGAATACCGCGGCTCGCGCTCCGCGGCCCAGCTCCAGGAAGAAGGCGACGCCAAGCTCGAGGCCATGGCCAACGCGCCGTCGCGCGGCGGCTCGCTTCAGGAACACCTCCTCGCCCAATGGGCCCTCACCGACACCGCCGACCGCCTCCGCGCCATCGGCGTACGCATCATTGAGAGCCTGGCCGACAGTGGCCGACTCGAAACTCCCCTCGAGGAAATCGAGATTCACATCGAGCCACCCGCCACGCGCGAGGAACTGCTCGACGCGCTCTACCTCGTCCAGGAGCTCGATCCGCCCGGCGTCGCCGCCCGCTCGCTCCAGGAGTCCCTGCTGTTGCAGATCGATGCGCTGCCCGGCCGAAACGACCTCGAAGCACACATCGTCGAAAGTCATTTCGAAGACCTGCAGCGCAACCGCCTGCCGCACATCGCCGAGAGCCTCGGCGTCGACCTCGAAGAGGTCAAGGCCGCGCTCGCCGTTCTGGGCCGCCTCACGATCCACCCGGGTGCGGAGTGGTCCGTCGCCCGCGCCCCGCTTGTCACGCCCGACGTCCTCGTCGAGTTCGACGAGCACGCCAACGACTATGACGTACGCCTGGTCCGCGGCCGCTCGCGCGAGCTGCGCATCTCCCCGGAATTCCGCGAGGCGCTCGAAACCTCCCGCGGCGACCGCAAGCTGCGCGAGTTCCTGAAAGAAAAGCTCGACGCCGCCCGCGGAATCATCGACGCCGTACGATTCCGCAGCGACCGCCTGCTCGACGTCGCCCGCGCCGTCGTCCGCGCCCAGCGCGACTTTCTCGACCGCGGCGAGCAGCACCTCAAAATCCTCCGCATGAGCGATATGGCCGCCGAAATGGGCTGCGACCCCTCCACCATCAGCCGAACCGTCGACGACAAGTACATGCAAACCCCGCGCGGAATCTTCCCCATGCGGCGATTCTTCACCGGCGGAGCCGACACCGGCGACGGAGAGGCCCTCGGCTGGGAGAGCATCAAGGCCAAGGTCCAGGAGATCGTCGCCGCCGAGGACAAGCGCCATCCGCTCAACGACGACGAAATCGTCGAACGCCTCGAAGCCCAGGGCATCAGCATCAAACGCCGCACCATCGCCAAGTACCGTCAGCAGCTCGACATCCCCACCGCCCGCCAGCGGCGCGTCTTCTGACACCCGGTCTCCAGAGCCACCCGCGACCCAGGCGCTCCATCATGCCACGTGCCGTCCGCATCATCGGTGTGCCGCTCGACCTGGGAGCCGGACGACGCGGCGTCGACATGGGACCCTCCGCCATCCGCGTCGCCGACGTCGAACCCGCCATCGAACGCCTCGGAATCCCCGTCCAAGACGCCGGCGACCTCGCCGTCACCGTCCCCGAAACCGTCGCCTACGGCTCCAAAAGCCTGCGATTCATCGAGGGCGTCATCGCCGTCAACGCCCAGCTCGCCCAAGCCGTCCAGACCGCCCTCGACCAGGGCTTCCTCCCGCTCGTCCTGGGCGGAGATCACAGCATCGCCATCGGAAGCCTCGCCGGAAGCAGCGCCCATTTCGCCAGCCACGGGCAACGCGTCGGCGTCGTCTGGCTCGACGCCCACGGCGACATGAACACGCCCGAAACCACGCCCAGCGGCAACATCCACGGCATGTGCCTGGCCGTCTCGCTCGGACTGGGCGACGCGCGCCTCGTCAATCTCCACCGCCCCGGCCCCAAGCTCGACCCGCGCAACGTCGCCCTCGTCGGCATCCGCGACCTCGACCCCGGCGAGCGCGAGAATCTGCACCGCGCCGGCGTCCGCGTCTTCACCATCCGCGACGTCGACGAACGCGGCATGGCCGCCGTCATGCGCGAGGCCATCGCCATCGCCTCCGACGGAACCAGCGGCATCCACCTCCAGCTCGACATGGACGTGCTCGACCCCGAGGAAGCCCCCGGCACCGGCACGCCCGTCTGGGGCGGCATCAGCTATCGCGAGGCACATCTCGCCATGGAGATGCTCGCCGACCACGGCATGCTGCGCGTCATCGACGTCGTCGAGATCAACCCCATCCTCGGCCAGCGCAACGAAACGGCCGAAGTCGCCGTCGAACTCATCACCTCCGCCCTCGGCAAGCGTATCATCTAACGCCGCGCAAGCCTCCACTCAGCGCAGCGCTCGCCGCGTCGCAAGCGCGACGCACCCGCGGCGTGAATCTCACACGATACCCGGCAAAAGCCCCTCCGCCGGACCCGCCTCGGCCTCCTCGTCGCCGTAGCGCGTCGCGATCACCCGGCTGTTCCAGCCGTTCTCGCCCAGGTAGCGCGCCAGCGTCGCCGCATACCCATGCGTCACACCCACGTTCGCCGCGCCCGTCTCGCGAATCGTGCGGAGCAGCCCGTCCCAGTCGGCGTGGTCCGACAGCGCAAAGCCCGCCTGCTCCAGCCGCGGCCGGCCGTTCCGCGTCGACGCCCACCCCGATGCCGTCGCAAGCACGCACGGGCGAAACTTCCGCAGCCAGCGCGTGCCGCGGGCCTGCGGCGGCGCGATCACCAGGCCGCGCCCCCGTGCCGCCGCCACCGCCAAATCCTCGGCGAAGCGCACGCGTGGCAGCGCAACGCCCGCCTCGCGATACGCCCGCACGAACCGTCCGATCTCGCGGTGCACGACGATCGGCCCGATCGACGCGTCGACGCCCGCCAGAATCCGCTGCGCCTTGCCAATCGCATACGCCAGCACCACGCTCGTCGTCCGCTCGCGCTGATTCCGCCGCCACCAGGCGTTGATCGCGTCGAAAATCTCCGCCGCCGGCCGCCAGCGGTAGATCGGCAGCCCGAACGTCGACTCTGTGATGAACGTCTCGCAGCGCACCGGCTCAAACGCCGCGCAGGTCGGATCGGCGTCGCGCTTGTAGTCGCCGCTGATGACGCAGCGAAAACCGCCGCTCTCGATCAGCACCTGCGCCGATCCCAGCACGTGCCCGGCCGGATGCAGCGACACGCGCACGTCGCCGAGCGTCAGCACCGCGCCATACTCCAGCGGCTCGATCGCGGCCCGCGCCCCCAGCCGCTCGCGCAGCACTCCCACCCCCGGGGCCGCGCACAGATAACGCGCCGAGCCCGGCCGGGCATGATCGCTGTGCGCGTGCGTGACGACCGCCCGCTCCACCTTCCGCCACGGATCGACGTAGAAATCCCCCGCCGCACAATACAACCCCCGCGGCGTCACCTCGACCAGCGCAGGAAACGCGTCCGCCCGTCGCTCCGCTACCCGCAGCTCATCGCCCTGCACGCCCGTTTCCGCCCTACGGCACGCCCACAATCGCCGTCTTCATGAACGCCCGATACTCGGATTCGATGTCCGCCAGGTTTTCGCCGATGTAGCTGCGGAAAAGCTGCTCCCCGGCCGAGCGCGCCCCGCGGCCATCATCGGCCACCGTCCGCACGACGCGCTGCGCCTCCAGCCCGCCCAGCTCGCCGAGCATCGTCTCGAACGCCGGAGCATACGCCCCGTCGCGCCCCTCGCGCAGGAACAAAATCAGCGCCCAGAGCTGCGCGTAATACGTCCCGACCTCGCGATTCGAAAGCTGGATGATCCGGCCGGCGTGCGTCTCCAAGAGCTGCTCCAGCCCGAACAGCCGATCCTCCAGCACCGCCTCCGCCAGGATGTTCCGCCGCGCCGGCAGAAACTGCGGGTCAAACCGCACCAGCCGGTCGCCGTTCCAGCGCTGCCCTTCGCACATCACCGCCATCCCCTCGTTCAGCCATGCGGGGACGTACGGATTGACGTGATGGTGCAGATACTGGTGAAACCCCTCGTGCGCCAGCAGCGGAAACGTCGTCGGGTGCGAGACGTAGCGGATCACCGTCACGCCGCGCTCGCAATACCCGCCATACGTGATCCGCAGAAACTCCGGCGCCCGCGGCCCCGTGAAGCGCTTGGTGAAATCCGCCCAGTCCTGCCGCTCGAGAAACAGGTACACCTGCATCTTCTCGCGCGGCTCGCGCGCCGCCGGCACCAGCCGCTGGTAATAGTCAAACGCACTCTCCATCAGCCCCGGCACGGCGCTCAGCAGATACTCGTCCGTCAGCGTCGTATAGACGTCATAATGCTCGGTCGAGACCTTCCGCCCGGCTCGCCCGCGGTAGTCCCAGGCCTCGATCGCCGCCGCCACCGGCTCGCGCCGCGCCGCGTACATGTCGTCGCGCCGCTCGCCGCAGCCCGCCAGCACCACGCCGCCCGACAGCACCAGCCCGATCCGCACCGCGCGCCGCCTCACCGCTCCGCAATTCATCGAAACTCCAGTCGGCCGCGCCCGCGTCGCACCTGGCCGATCACAAAGGCCCGCTCGCCTACCCTCTCCAGCGCCCGCAGCACCACCCCGGCCGACCTCGGCCGCACCGCCAGCACAAACCCGATACCCATGTTGAACACACGATACATCTCGTCCTCAGCCACACCGTGATGCTCGATCAGCCCGAACACCGCCGGCACCGGCCACGTGCCGCGCCGCACGACCGCGTCGCAGTTGTCCGGCAGCAGCCGCGGCAGATTGCCCGGAATGCCGCCACCCGTGATGTGCGCCATCCCGCTTACCGCCGTCCGCGCATAACGCTGCAGCACGTCCAGCACCGCCCGCACGTAAATCCGCGTCGGCCGCAGCAACGCCTCCACCAGCGGCTCGCCCAGCGAGCGCACCACGCCATTCAGCGGCAACCCGGCCCGCTCCAGCAGCACCCGCCGCGCCAGCGCATAGCCGTTCGAGTGCAGCCCGGCCGACGCCAGCCCGATCAGTTGATCGCCCGGCCGCACCAGCGCCCGCGTGATCATCCGCCGCCGCTCCACGACGCCCACCGCAAAACCGGCCAGGTCGAAGTCGCCCGCCCGATACAGGTCCGGCATCTCCGCCGTCTCGCCCCCCAGCAGCGCACAACCCGCCTGCTCGCATCCCGCCGCCACGCCCGCGACCAGCGCCGCGACCTGTGCCTCGTCTACCTTGTGAACCGCCAGGTAGTCCAGAAACGCCAGCGGCTCGCCGCCCGACGTCAACAGATCGTTGACGTTCATCGCCACCAGGTCGATCCCCACCGTGTCGTAGCGCCGCGCCGCGATCGCCACCAGCACCTTGCTCCCCACCCCGTCCGTGCACGAAATCAGCACCGGCTCGCGATAATTCCGCGCAAACAGCCGATCGTCGTAGTCCAGCCGCAATGCCCCCGCAAAACCGCCGAAGTCGTCGATCACCCGCGGCCCGAACGTCCGCCGCACCATCGGCCGGATGCGCTCCACCGCCCGATCGGCCGCATCCACGTCCACCCCGGCCTGCGCATACGAAAGCACCGCCCGTCGCCGCGATCCATTCCCGTTTCCACGCCGCACCGCCGCCAAGCCACGCCTCCGCACGCACCCGACACGCCGCCGTCCCGCAAACCCGCCGCCATACTCCGCCTATGGAGAGCAGCCGCCTCGGCTGCACTCCCTCACCGCCCTCCGCCTATGTACAGCAGCCGCCTCGGCTGCACTCCCGATGGCGCAAGTGCGTTCTGCATTCTGCATTCTTCATTCTGCATTGCCACTGCAGCCGCCCCCGGCTGTCATGGAGAGCAGCCGCCTCGGCTGCACTCCCGATGGCGCGAGTGCGTTCTGCATTCTTCATCCTGCATTGCCACTGCAGCCGCCCGCTCACCCCATGTACAAACCGCCGTTAACGTTGATCACCTCGCCCGTGATGAACGCCGACTGTGGCGACGCCAGAAAACGCACCGCGTCGGCCACTTCCTCCGGCTTGCCCAACCGTCCGATCGGCGTGTTCTTGCGGATGCCCTCCAGGTTCTCGTCCGACACGATCGCCGTCATGTCCGTCTCGATGAACCCCGGCGCCACCGCGTTGATCGTCACGCCCTTCCGCGCCACCTCGCGCGCCAGCGAACGCGTCAGCGAGATCAGCCCGCCCTTGGCCACCGCGTAGTTGCTCTGCCCGAAGTTACCCATCTGCCCGATCACCGACGTGATGAAAACCACCCGGCCCCAACCCTGCTCCACCATGTCCGGCAGCAGCGCATGCGTCACCATCGCCGGACCCGTCAGGTCAACGTCCAGCACTTCCTTCCACAGCTCGTACGTCATCTTCGCAAACGTCTTGTCGCGCGTGATGCCCGCGTTGTTCACCAGCACCGACAGGCGCCCCAGCTCCTTGTGAATGTGCTCGACCATCGCGTGGTTCTCCTCGTCGATCGCGATGTTCGCCCTGAACGACATCGCCCGACGACCCTTCTGCCGGATCGCCTTGCACGTCTCCTCGGCCGCGGCGGGATTGCTCGTGTAGTTGATCGCTACGTCGCAGCCGTCCTCCGCCAGCGCCAGCGCGATCGCCCGCCCGATCCCGCGCGACCCGCCCGTGACCAGCGCATTCTTGCCATCCAGGTGTCCCATGACCTTTCCTCCGCGTTTCGACGACGCGGCCGGCTCCCGCCCGGGGAGACGGATTTGCCGCCAGCATGTTCCCTGTTGCGGCGTCTATCCTATCACGCGCGGCGGGACACCGAAAGCCGCAGGAGCCAATGCACCGCATGAGACCATTCGCCACGTTCGCCGCGCCCTCGCCCGTGTCACCATCGTCACGCGTCAACGAGCTGTGCGTGGCCGCGCTGCTCGCCGCCGCGCTGCTCACCACTCCGGCGCACGCCCAGCGACACCCCGCACCGGTCACCGCGTACTCCGCGGCACCGTCGGCATCCGCGCCCCATCCGTCGGATTCACAGCGCCCCTTTCTCGACCTGCGCATCAGCCCGCTCGCGGACATGCACTTCCTGCTGCGCGCCCTGCTCGCGCCCGACGAGCCGCGCCCCGCGCTGCCCGGCCTCGACCAGGCACTCGCCGCCGTCGCCGACGTCGACCGCGCCGCCGTCTGGCCGCTGATCGAAGGTCTGCTCAGCGACTGCGCCAGCGCGGCCGATCTGCCGGCCGTCGCGCAGCACGCTCCGGAGTCCCTGACCACCCGCGACGGCCGCACCGTCCGCCTGCGCGCGCATCTCACGTGCCTCGCTGACGCCTATCGCCAGTTCGAGCCGCAGTTCATGGCCCAGCTCTGGCCCACCCACCGCGCCACCATCGAGGAAGCGCACCGCCGCCTGTGCGACGAACTCCTCAGCCGCCAATCCGCCTGCTACGACTTCCTCTGCCGGCTCCTCGATCTACCGCCACCGCAGCGCCCCATCCCCGTCTACCTCGTCGCCGTCGCGCCACGCCCCGGCGGCTTCACCCACCGCCTTCGCGGCGCCGGCGTCAGCTTCGTTTCCATCCGCGGAAACGAAGGCCCGCTCCTCCGCGAAACCGTCATCCACGAGTCCATCCACGCCCTCGACATCGCCAGCGCCGAACACCCCTCCGCCCTCAACATCCTGCGCGGCGAACTCCAGCAGCGCGGCGTCGCCCGCACCGATCCCATGCTGCGCGACCTGCCCCACACGCTCATGTTCTTCGCCGCCGCCGAAACCATCCGCCGCTGCCTCGATCCGGCGCACCGCGATTACGGCGACGTTGCCGGCTATTACGCGAAAGTCCCCGCCGCCACTGCCGCCATCCGCGCGCACTGGAGCGACTGGGTCGCGGGCACCCAGCCCCGCGCCGCCACCGTCCGCGCCCTGGCCGACGCAACACCGCGCCCACCGGCGTCCCCAGCCGAGCCCCGAACCGCGTTCCCATCCGAGCCCCGAACCGCGTCCCCAGCCGAGCCCCGAACCGCGTTCCCAGCCGAGCCCCGACCATGAAGGCGAGCGAGGAGCGAGCCTGAATGGAGGGGTTCGACCTGAGTGCACTATCGAACTCGGCACATCGCGCCGCCATCCGAGCCCCGAACCGCGTTCCCATCCGAGCCCCGACCATGAAGGCGAGCGAGGAGCGAGCCTGAATGGAGGGGTTCGACCTGAGTGCACTATCGAACTCGGCACATTGCGTCCCCATCCGAGCCCCGACCGTAAGGGAGGGGTTCGACCTGAATGCACTATCGAACTCGGCACATTGCGCCGCCATCCGAGCCCCGAACCGCGTCCCCAGCCGAGCCCCGACCATGAAGTTGAGCGAGGAGCGAGCCTGAATGGAGGGGTTCGACCTGAGTGCACTATCGAACTCGGCACATCGCGCCGCCATCCGAGCCCCGAACCGCATCCCCATCCGAGCCCCGACCGTAAGGGAGGGGTTCGACCTGAGTGCACTATCGAACTCGGCACATCGCGCCGCCATCCGAGCCCCGAACCGCATCCCCATCCGAGCCCCGACCATGAAGGCGAGCGAGGAGCGAGCCTGAATGGAGGGGTTCGACCTGAGTGCACTATCGAACTCGGCACATCGCGCCGCCATCCGAGCCCCGACCATGAAGGCGAGCGAGGAGCGAGCCTGAATGGAGGGGCAGCCCTGTTCTCACAAAAGTGCCAGTGTTTCTTGCTTTTCTAGCTTTCTCGTGTTACACTACTGGCATGAGAAACCTGATCGCCATCGCCCGCCGTTATCGCACCCGCTCACCCCGGCGTGACCCGCGGCCGCGGCCGCCGCGGCCCAAGCACCGGAACGCTTCCCTCCGGACGCCCGAAAACCATCCGCCCCGCCGAGGTCTGCAGCACGTTCGTCACCGTCAGAACCACGTCCTCGTTGATCTTGTCCCGGCAGTTCTCCGCCACGATCATGGTCCCATCTTCCAGATAGCCGATCCCCTGCCCCGGCTCCTCCCCCGGCTTGATGATCTTCACCGTGATGTTCTCGCCGTGCAGCAGCACCGGCTTGAGCGCGTTGGCCAGGTCGTTGATGTTGATCACGTCCACACCGCGCAATTGCGCGATCTTGTTCAGGTTGTAGTCGTTGGTCACCAGCCGCCCGTCCAGCTTCTTGGCCAGCGTCACCAGCTTCTCGTCGACCGCCTCGCCCTCCTCCATCGTCGTCAGCCGCGCGTCCGAAATCTTGATCTCGATCTTGTCGTTGGTCTGAAGCTTGTTCAGCATGTCCAGCCCGCGCCGCCCGCGATTCCGCTTCAGCTTGTCCGAACTGTCCGCGATCGCCTGCAATTCCTGCAGAATGAAGCGCGGAATGATGATCGGCGCGTCCACGATCCGCGTGTCGCACACGTCCGCGATGCGCCCGTCGATGATCACCGACGTGTCCAGAATCAGCGGCCGCGCCCCCTTCGACTGCTTGGCGAACTCCACGTACGGAATCACAAAGCGGATGTCGTCTTTCGTCTGCAGGATCAGCGTGATCGTCAGATAACAGCAGATGATGCCCAGAATCAGCTTCAACGCGCTCACCACCGTCTCCCCCGACGACGGCACAAACTTCGTCCCCTCCGCGCTCTCGATCTTCACCTTGTCCAGCAGGCTCGGAGCGTACGTCTGCACCAGCAGGTCGATGATCAGCGACAGCCCGTAGGCGATCACCATCCCCACTACCAGTCCCAGAAATCCGCCCGAAAGTGCCGCCAGCGACTTCCGCGGCAGGAAAACATCCACCGCCACCACCACCAGCGCCATCCCCAACCCGGCGATCGTCAGCGGCACACGCAGGTTCGTCACCTCGCCGGGAACATCGCTCGAACCGCCCGCCGAAAGCGCCACGGCGGCCACCAGCAGGAAAAACAACGCGCGCAGTGCGTGCAGGAGCATGTTCAACCCCGTTCAATGATCATTCGCGCGCGACCCGCGGCTCCCGCCGCGACCGCACGTCCAGGTATGATGACCCGCCACCGGCACCATTGCGGGCGGCGGGGTGCGTACAATAATCTCAGCGGCGGGTCGAGCACGACGGTCATGCCCATGCCGGCGATCGGACGCATCCTTCGTTTCGAGTCGAGTCCAACCCGTTCAGGAGTTGCTCCCGTGCACGGCAGACGCCCCGCAGGTCGTGCTCGCTATCAACAGCTCTCGCCTAATCTTACCCCGCTCCGCCGCGTCCTCAAGGCGGGCCTGCTGCTCGCGGCGGTCGCGGCGATCGCCGTCGCAACGCCGCCGGCCCAGGAAAACGGGCTGCGCGGGCGGCTGGAGCGGCTGGTGTCGTCCGGTCAAACGGCCGAGGCCGTCCGCCTGGTCCAGTCGGAGCTTCAGGCGCACCCCGACGATCCGGGCGTCCGCCGCGAATACGTCGACCTGCACATGACGCTGGCGCGGGCCTGGCTGGATCAGCGCATGTTCGCCGAGTGCCGCGCGGCGCTCGACGCCGTCCGCCGGGCGGAGCCGCGGCACGCCGGAGCCGCGGCGCTGCAGAACGCGCTGGCGTCGGCGTCGGCGGACGCGCCGGGGCGCATCGGCGACGTGGATCGACTCCTGCGGCTCGAGTTATTCGACGCCGCCCTCGACCTGGCACGCGAGATCGTCGCGCTGCGGCCCGATCTATCGGCGGCGCTGCGGCCACGCGAGCGCGCGGCCTGGCTGGGCGCCGCCGACGATCATTATCTGGCCCGGAATTTCAACGAATCGTTCGCGCTCTACGAGAAGCTGCTGACGCTCGACCCGGGCGCCGGCGCCGACGTGCACTCGCGCTGGGCCGTTTCGCTGGCCCTGGCGCTGGGCGAGTCGGCCGACGATCCGCCGCTCTCGCAGGATGCCGCCGGCCGGTTGCTGGCCCGCGCGATCGACGTGCTCCGCCGGACCAACGAGCCGGTACTGGGTCAGATCATCGGCGGGTTGTGCGCGGAGCGTGGCGGGCAGCTCGTCGAGGCGGGACGGGCCTACGCGCAGGCGCTGGGCGTGGCGTTCGAGCTGCCGGCGGCGGAGCAGCGCAAGCCCGCGGTGGCGCGGCTGCGGCGCGACGCGCTGGAGCGGGCGCGCGGGCTGTACGACGCGATACGCCCGCACCGGCGGGACGGGGCGTGGGCGGCGGCGCTGGGCGACGTCTGGAAACAAAAGCGCAGCGCGCACTTTGACGTGTTCGCACGCAGCGAGCTGATCGCCGAGCGCGTCGCCGACGCGCTGGAGCATCATCTGCCGCGGGTCGAAGAGTGGCTGGGCGCCGCGGCCGGCCGCGGCGCGCCGCCGCGCTGCGAGGTGCGCGTCTACCGCGATCTGGACGAGCTGGAGCGCGCCACGGGGGCGACGGGCGCGGCGCGGGCCGTGACGCACACGAAGCTGCGCGGAGCGGAAATCGTATCGCGGACGATGAACGTTTATCAGGCCGATCCCTGGCTGCTGGCCGGAACGCTGCCGCACGAGCTGGTGCACGTCGTGGTCGCCGAGCGCTTCGCTTCGCTGCACGACGCGCCCGCCACCCAGGAGGCGGTCGCGCGGCGATCGGTCGAGCCGGCGGACGCCACAGCGCGGCCGCGGCTGGCACTGGACGAAGGGCTGGCGATCCAGGTAGAGCCGGCGGCGCGGCGCCTCCAGTATCGCCGACTGCTCGACGCGCCGCGCCCCGCGCTGGCGACGCTGCTGGCGGCCGAGCGGATCGACGGCGACGAGGGCGCGTTCTACGCACGCTCCGCCGCCCTGGTGGAGCTGCTGCTGAAACGCGGCACAACGCGGGACGTGCTGGCACTGGCCGCGGCGCCGCCGGACGACACCTGGACCGCGGCGTTCGGGTGGGAGTCGGCGAGTGCGGCGGCGGGTGATTGGCGGCGGCACTGCGACTCGGCGCGGCGTCCGCCGCGCATGCCGCTCATGATCCTGACGGAACCGTCGGCGGAACATCGCAAGTCGAAAGAGCGCTGACGGGTTGGCCGACCGCGGCCGGCGGGGACTGCGTCGCGAGGGCGCCTGCGTCGGCCGTGGCGGTGCGCGCGGGCAGCGCGGTGCACTCCGCGAACCATTCCAGATATCGGGCCGTCTGATCCGCGAGCGAAAAGCGACGCCGGGCGTCGGCGGCGGCGCGCTGCCCCATGGCGGAGAGCAGGCGCGGGCGCGCCAGCAGCGACTCGACGGCCCGCGCGATCGCTTCGTCATCGGCGGGCGGCACGAGCACGCCGGTGGAGTCGGCGGCTTGCCCTTCGCGGGCGAAGTCATGGGGGCGGATCTGCTCGGGAATTCCGCCGACGGCGGTGGCGACGACGGGCGTTCCGCAGGCCAGGGATTCGAGGATGCTGGTGGGAAAGGTGTCGGCCCGCGCGGCGTGCAGATAGAGGTCGGCGGCCTGGCAAAAGCGGGCGATGCGCTGCGGGTCGGGCTCGAACGGCAGATAGCGGATGAGCGCCGTGCCGAGCCGTTCGGGCGGGGCAGCCTCTCCCAGCGCCAGCAGCAGGAGCGGGCGCGACGCGGGCGCGTGGCCGCGCCACGAGACGAGGTGCTGAATGGCGCGCCGCAGCGTGGCGAAGTCCTTGAAGGCGTTGGTGCGCGTGCGATTGGCGGCGAAGAGGAGAATGTCGGCGTCGAGCGGCAGTCCGAGCGCGGCGCGGGCGTCGCGGCGGGTGGCGGGCCGAAAGACGTCGGTGTCGATGCCGTTGTGGATCACGCGGGCCGCGCGGACGGCGGGCCAGAGGATGGAGTCGCGGACGGCGCTCATGAGCCAGTGCGAGGGCGCGGCGACGTGCAGGCGGCAGGCGGCGAAGATCTCGCGCTTGCGCTGCCAGTTGAAGGCGGTGGCGTCGCGGCGGACGGCGGGATAGGTGTCGAGGTGCGGGCACTGTCCGCAGCCGGTTTTCCAGCGCGTGCACTCCAGCGGGTGGGCGCAATGGCCGGTGAGCAGCCAGGCGTCGTGGAGCGTGAGAAAGACCGGAAACTGAGCGGCGAGCGCCGGCAAGGCGCGGAGGTCGAAGTAGCGGACGTGCAGGTTGTGAAAGTGAAGCACGTCCGGGGGCTGAGCGAGCAGGTCGGCGATGCGGGCGGAGCCGGGGTAGCGGAAGTCCTCGCGTCCGGCCCAGGCGTCAAGCGCGGAGAGCGGCTGGGCGAGCGTGTGCGCGGCGCGGCACAGCCAGCGGCCCAGGGCGCCGCGGGCGTAGAGCGGCTGGACGGCGACGTGGCGTTTCCACCACCAGCGGCTCCAGGACGCGCCGGCGTCTTCATGTCGAATGCGCAGAATGTGCGGCTCGGCGCTGCGCTGGCGTCCGACGGCCAGGAACGCGTCGTGCCCGGCGGCGCGGAAGGAGCGCAGCAGGTTGAGGGCGACGCGTTCGGCGCCGCCGCCGGCGTCGCTGTGGTTGACGGAGAGGATGCGCATCAGGCGCGGCTCCGCGTGTGGCGCCAGCGCCGCCACTGGCGCTCGAACTGCTGGGCGTCCCAGTCGCGGACGACGAAGCGGGGCAGGGCGAAGCGGTTGCTGGCGCGGCTGACCGGGCCGGGCCGGTTGGCGCAGGCGGCGGCGAAGCCGGTCTGGCGCAGGCAGGCGACGCTGGTGCGATCGAACGCGTCGCGCGTGCCGTAGGGGTAGGAGAACAGGCTGACTGGGCGGCCGATGATGCGTTCGAGCTGCAGGCGGCCCGAGACGATCTCGTGGTACTGGGCGGCGGGCGCGAGCTGCGCGAGGACCGGGTGCGTGACGGTGTGCGCGCCGATGGCGACGTGGCGTGACGAGGCCAGCTTGCGAAGTTCGCCGCGCGAGAGCGCCCGGTGGGTCGGGCGGGCGGCGGCGGGCTGGCGGGTCCAGGCGCGAAGCATGGCCAGAGCGGCGGCGCGGCGCGGCGGGTCGAGCGGCCGGATGCGCTCGCAGAGGCTCACGTAAAGCTGTTGGCGCGGCGTGCGCGGTGCGGTGTCACAGACGTTCCAACGCGGATCGGTGGCGTCGTGCGGCGAGAGGATGAGCCGCTCGACTTCGTCCCACCAGAACTCGGCGCCGCCGCCGACCGCGCCCGAGACGATGAAGAAGGTCGCCGGGATGTCGTAGCGCTTCAAGATCGGCAGTGCGTGGAGCAGGTTGTCGGCGTAGCCGTCGTCGAACGTGATCGCCACGTCGCCGTCGATTCGGCGGCGCTGGCCGATTTTCTGCAGCATTTCGGCCAGGGAGATGGGGTTGGCGCGGCGGCGCAGGATGGACAGGTGCTGGGCGAAGCGTTCGGGCGAAACGGCGAGGAGCTGTGGGTCGCTGGGCAGATCGGCGACGCGGTGATAGAGGAGGATCATGCCGCCGCGGGTCACAGGTAGCGCTCGGCGAGGGTGACGAGGTCGCGCATGCGATGCTGCCAGGTGTGCTCGCGCAACGTGCGGATTTGTCCGGCGGCGGCGACGGCGGCGCGGTGCGGCTCGTCGCCGAGGAAGTGCTCGATCTGAGCAGCGCACTCTTGCGTGTCGTGGAACGCGGCCACTTCGCGGCCGACATCGAACATCTGGCCGAGATTCTCCTTCCAGTCGGTCAGCAGCAGCGCGCCGACGCCGGTGGCTTCGAAGAGCCGCAGGTTGTTGGCGAAGGGCGGGATGTCGCCGTGGTGATTCAGCGCGATGCGTGCGCTGCGGAGCAGGCTGTACATGTCGCGGCCCCAGGCTTCGCCGCGATGCCGGGCGTGAATGGGGGAATCGGGCGGGAGGCGGTGGGCGTCGGGGCTCCAGACGTCGAGCGATTCGAATCGGCGGCAGAGGGTCTCGAGCCAGGCGACGCGCGAGCGGTGCACGCCGAAAAAGCTGCCGACGAAGACGAGGTCGGCGGCGGGGCGTGGCGTGAGGTTGTCGAGGACGGCGGGGTCGAAGGCGAGGCGGAGGCGCTCGGCCGGGACGCCGCGGTGGCGGAGGGCGTCGACGGTGGGCGGGAAGGAGGAGACGACGAGGTCGTGTTCGAGCCAGCAGTCGACGTCGGAGAGCGGCGTGGCGGGGTGCTGGCCGATGATCAGGCGCACGTGGGGGCGCAGCGCGCGGAGCAGCGCGGGGGTGAGCCACTCGGGGCAGAGATCGACGAGCACGTCGGGCTGCAGCGTGCGGACCTGCTGGGTGAGGATGTCGAAGAACGGCTGCTGCTCATCGGCGGATGCCTGGCGGGCGGTGGGAAGAAAGGGGCGCGGGGCGCGCGGGGCCGCGGTGCGGGCTGGACCGGCGGCGAGGGCGAGTTCGTGCGCGGGCCAGTCGACGTTGACGTTGTGTTCGTGCGCCCAGGCGGACTGGGTGTAGCGGTTGTTGATGATGAGGTCGGTGGCTTCGTGGCCGAGGGCGCGCAGGCTGCGCGAGTAGAAGTCGTTAAGGCCGAAGAGGGTGTCGAAGCGGGTTTGCATCTGGCGGTGGAAGGGCTGGTCGGCGAGCGCGGGGTCGGCGTAGAGCCGCACGAGGAAACGGGGGTAGTCGGTGTTGATGATCAGCCAGCGCATCGGGGGTTCGTTCGGTGGACGGAGCCGTTGAGCCCATCGGATCGTCGGGGCGGCGGGGCGCAGGGGGCGGCGCAGGATCGGCGTGTGGGTCGGAAGCTCGGGGCTTCGTTTGGGGGGCGCGGTTCGAGGTCCACACAGCCGAGGGCGGCTGTGCCACACAGCCGGGGGCGGCTGTGCCACATGGGGGATCAAGCGTGTGGAGCGGCGAGGTCGATAAATGCGACATGCCGCGCTTCAGCATCGTCATTCCGACACGGAATCGGGCGCAACTTCTGCGCCACGCGCTGCGCAGCGCGTGTGGGCAGGAGCATGACGATTTCGAGGTCGTCGTGTCGCTGAACGGCTGCACGGACGAGAGCGAGCGCGTCGTCAGCGAGTGTCGGCCGCTCGGTCACACAAGCGGCTTGAGGACAGGCCCGCTCGGATGCAGGGCGGCCGAGGTGGCTTCCGGTCGGCACGGCGTGCGCGACGGCGATGCGACGGTGCGCGGCGCCGGTGGCGCGAGGGTGCGCGTGGTACGAACGCCGAGGCCGATGCCGGTTCATGAGCACTGGGATTTCGCGTTGCGGGCGGCGCGCGGGGAGTACGTGACGCTGCTGTGCGACGACGACGCGCTGCATCCGGCGGCGCTGCGGGCGGTCGAGCGCGTGCTGGAGGCGCGCGGGGCGGACGTGGTCTGCTGGTCATTCGTCGTCTACCACCACCCGCACGGCGCGGCCGGTGCGGCGCGCAACGCGCTGGACGGGGGCGTGTACACGAATCGATGGTACGAGGTTGGGGCGGACGAGGCGCTGCACGCGGCGTATGGGCTGCGGCTTGACGAGCGTCCGCTGCTGCCGGTTGCGATCCGCAGCGCGTGGCGCCGGGGCGTACATCAGTCGCTGTGTGACCGGTTTGGCAACATCTTTACGTCGACGGCACCGGACTATTCGGCGATGGCGCTGTTGCTGAGCGCGGTGGATTCGTACGTGTGGCTGGATGCGCCGCTGATGATCGGGGGCGTGGCGCCTGAGAGCATCGGCGCGTCGGCGGTGGCGAACGGCGGTGCGTTCCGCCAGCACGTTGACGAGACGGCGACGGCGGACGGGTGGACGGCGCGGGTCCCGTTGCGGCAGGAGACGTCGGCGAATGGGATTGCTGAGGCGTTGCTGGCGGCCCGGGAGCGGTGTGCGGCGCTGCGCGGGTATGAGCTGGATTGGGGGATGTATTACGCGCGCTGCGGGCAGATGCTCGAGCTGCGCGCGCGGTGCGGAGTTGACGTGTCGGCGGAGCGCGCGGAGCTGAGCGCGGCGCTGGCGAACGGCAATGCAGAATGCAGAATGCAGAGTGCAGAAGCGCGGCTGCGGGGGGCGTGGCCACCGAGGGCCGACGCTACAGCCGTGGCCACGGAGGGCCGACGCTACGGCGCGTGGCTGCGGAGGGCCGACGCTACGGTGCGTGGCCACGGAGGGCCGACGCTACGGCCCTGGCCAGGGGGGGACGATGATACGGCCGTGGCCAGGGAGGGCCGACGCTACGGCGCGTGGCCACGGAGCGCCGACGCTACAGACGTGGTCGATGGACTGGGGTCGTTCTGCGTGCCGCCGCTGGAGGGCGGCGCGGAGGGCTTCGGCGACATTGCGGCGTGTGCCGAGGTGCTGGGCGAGGCGCGATGTTGCGTGTCGCTTGAGGAGATTGCGGAGCGGGTGGTCGATCGCGCGCGGCGTGGCGTTGCGGGGCTGGAGCGGGTTGTGCTCTTTGGGCTGGGACGCAACGGAAGCGCGATCTTGCCCACCGTCCGGCGGCGGGTTGAGGAGGCGGGCGCGGCGCTGGAGGTGTTCGACGATGACGCCGGGGCGCGGATGGGGGGCGAGGTTTGGGCTTCACTTCCGGCGCGGCGGGAGGAATGGAGCGGGACGTTCGTGTTTGTGACGCCGTGGCGGGATGAGACGTTGGGTGCGCGGCTGGTTGAGGCGGGGGGAGTGGAGGGGCGGGACTGGACGAGCTGGCGGCGCGTCGTGGACGAGGCGCGGTCTGCGGGGGGGGCGAGCGAGCGGCCGGCGGACGTGTGCGTCGCCGAGGTGGCGACGTGTGGAAGGGAGCCGCGAGCATGACGATGCTGGCGAGTGCGCCGCGGGTGGTGGTGTCATCGCGTGATCGCTGCCGCGTGTGTGGAAGCCGCGACGTGAAGGAGTTCCTGTGCCTTTCCGACATGCCGCTGACCGAGGGGTTTGTCCGCGCGGATGGCGGCGGCGAGGAGTTCGCGGCGCCGATCGGGGTATATCGTTGCGGCGGATGCGGGCTGTGTCAGACGCAGCATGACGTCAACGTCGCGGATTATTACGACGCGTACGCGTACAGCTCTTCGGCTTCGCCGTTCGTGCAGCGGTTCATGGAGGCGCTGGCGGGGGAGGTGTGCGGGCGCTACGGGCTTTCGCCAGGCGACGTGGTGGTGGAGGTCGGCTCGGGCGACGGTGCGCAGCTCGGGTGCTTTCAGCGGCGCGGGATGGGCGTGGTGGGGTTTGAGCCGTCGCACGTGCTGGCGGCGGAAGCCGGGCGGCGCGGGGTGGAGAGCGTGGTCGGATTGTTCGACGCACGGAGCGCGGCGCGGCTGCCGGCGGGAATGGCTCGGGCGGCGGCGGCGCTGCTGCTGTACACGCTGGATCACCTGCCTGAGCCGCTGGGCGCGCTGCAGGCGCTGCGGGGGATGCTCGATCCGCGGCGAGGCGTGGTGGTCATCGAGGTGCACGATCTGGCGACGATTGTCGCGCGGCGCGAGTTCTGCCTTTTCGAGCATGAGCACACGGTCTATTGCGAGGCGGCGACGCTTCGCGGGCTGTTGGCGCGGGCGGGTCTTGAACTGCTGGAGCTGAAGCTGCTGCCGCGGGCCGTGCGGCGCGCCAATTCGCTGCTGGCGGTCGCGACGCCGGCGGGTTCGGACCTGGCGGCGGGGGCGCCGGGCGGCGTGGCGGCGGGTGAGCCGCTGGGACTGGAGGCGTTGCGGGCGGCGGCGGACGACATTGGTGAGAGCATCGAGCGCGTGCGGCGTTATCTGAGCGACGCGCGGCGCGATGGACGAAGGATCGCCGGATATGGGGCGGGCGGGCGCGGGGTGATGACGCTGGCGGCGTGTGCGCGGCCGGGCGACGTGGCGTACCTGTGCGACGCGAACGCGCGATTTCACGGCTGGCTGACGCCGCGGAGCCGCGTGCCGGTGGTGGGGCCGGAGCAGGTTGCGCGGGAGCCGGTGGACGAGGTGATCGTGTTTTCATTCGGGTATCTGGACGAGATTCGTGCGCGGCTGACGGCGTGCGGTTATCGGGGCCTGATCACGCCGCTGACGGAATTGATCTGACGGAGCTGGCGATGCGGAGCGCGCGGGTATTCATCACGGGTGCGTCGGGGTTCGTCGGGTCGGCGGTGGCGCGGCGGATGTGCGCGCTGGAGTGTGAGGTGGGCGTGCTGATGCGGCCGGGCAGCCGGACGGCGCGGATCGCGGACCTGGAGGATCGGCTGACGTTCACGTGTGGCGATTTGCGGGACGCGGCCAGCGTGCGGGAGGCGCTGGAGCTGTTTGAGCCGCAGGTGGTGATTCACGCGGCGTGGGAGGGCGTGGCCTCGTGTGAGCGAAACGATCCGCGTCAGGCGGAAAACGTGGTGGCGGGGCTGCACCTGCTGGAGGCGGCGACGGAGGCCGGCTGCCGGGTTTTCGTGGGGATCGGGTCGCAGGCGGAGTATGGCGCGCACGACGCGGCGGTGGCGGAGGACGCGCCGACGAATCCGCTGACGGCGTATGGGGCGGCGAAGCTCTCGGCGGGGACGCTGCTGCTGAAGCATTGCGAGATGCACGGCATTCGCGGCGTGTGGATGCGGCTGTTTGCGGCGTATGGGCCGCAGGACAACACGGCGTGGATGATCCCGGCCCTGATCGACGCGCTGCTGCGTGGCGAGCAGCCGGAGATGACGTCAGGCGAGCAGCGGGTGGACTATCTGCACATCGACGACGTGGCTGAGTACATCGCGCGGGCGGCGCAGCGGGAGGCGGCGCGGGGCGTGATCAATCTGGGGTCGGGAGTTCCGCGGCGCGTGCGGGACGTGGCCGAGTCGGTGCGCGAGCTGGTTCATGCGAGCGGGCCGATCCGGTTTGGAGCGCTGCCGTATCGATCGGACCAGATCATGCATATGGTGGCCGACGTGACGCGGCTGCGGGCGGCGACCGGGTATCTGCCGCGGGTCACGCTCGAGCAGGGGCTCGTGGAGACGATCGCCTGGCGGCGGGCGGAGTTGGCGGCGGAGCGCGGCGTACTGCCAGTGGGGGCGGGATCGTGAGCGGGCCGCGTTGCCGGCTGTGCGCGTCGGACCGGCTGAACGCCGTGCTGACGTTGCCGCGCGCGCCGCGGAACATTCAGCGGCTGCTGCGGCGCGAGCAGCTTGCCGACGATCGGTCGATGACGCTGGTGGTCCGGGCGTGTGAGGCGTGCGGGTTGGTGCAACTCGACCAGTCGCCGGGGCGGCACTACTACGACGACTACGTCATGACGGTGAGCCACTCGCCGCAGATGCGGCGTTATCAGCAGGAGCAGGCTGGGGCGCTGGTGGGGCGTTACGGGCTTCGCGGGCGGACGGTGGTGGAGTTCGGCTGCGGGGATGGGCACTTCCTGGGGTGTCTGCGGCAGGCGGGGGCGATCCCGGTGGGGGTTGAGCCGTCGCGGCCGTTTGCGGCGCTGGCGCGGGAACGCGGGTTTGCGATCCATGGGTGTTACGTGGAGCCGGGTCTGTCGCTGCCGGGCAGTCCGTTCGACGCGTTCGCGGCGCGGCAGGTGCTCGAGCACGTGACCGATGTTGCTGGGTTTCTGGCGGGCGTGCGGGCGTCGCTGACGGCGGGAGCGGTCGGGTTGGTGGAGGTGCCGAGCCTCGAGCAGACGATCGAGCGTGAACGGTTCTACGACTTCTTTGCCGACCACGTGAACTACTTCACCGCCGAGACGCTCGAAGCGCTGCTGCGGCGGTTCGGGTTTGACTGCCTGCGCGTGGAGCGGGGGATGAACGGCGAGTTTCTGGTGGCGGAGGTGCGATGCGGCGGCGCGGCGGGGGTGCAGCGTGGTGCAGCGGAATCGTCGATGGCCGGGTTGAGCGGCGGCGGGCTGCAAGCGAGCATGCAGCGGCTGATCGGAGAGCTGCGCGCCTACGTCGGGTCGCACGTGCAGGCGGGGCGGAAGGTGGGCGTGTGGGGGGCGGGCGGGAAGGGGATTGCGGTGCTGGCCGCCGCCGAGCTGAACGGTATCGCACTGCTCGTGGATTCCGACCCGCACAAACAGGGTGCCTACACGCCGGTGTCGCATCTGCTGGTGCGGTCGCCGGAGGTGTTGCTGTCGGAGCCGCCGGACGCGCTGGTGCTGACGGCGCTGGCGTATCGGGAGGAGATCATCCGCGAGCTGCGTGGGCGTCTGCGGTATCGCGGTGAGATTGCCGTTCTGGGCCGGCGGTTGGAGGTCGAGCGTGGCGAGGGCGGCGCGGGGCGGAGAGGGGCGGCTGTGGGGCGAAGCGCGGACGTCGCGGACGTGGTCGAACTGGCGCGGCGCATCCGGGCGCATGTGCTGCGGATGACGCACGGTGCGGGTGCGTCGCACGTGGGCTCGTGCCTGTCGATCGCGGATCTGCTGGCGGTGCTTTACGGGCGGGTGCTGCGCGTCGATCCGTCGAATCCGGCGGACGAGTCGCGCGACCGCTTTGTGCTGAGCAAGGGGCATGCGGCCGCAGCCCTGTACGTGGTGCTGGCGGAGCGGGGCTTTTTTCCGGTGGAGTGGCTTGGGAGTTACTGCGGCGATGGGGCGGCGCTGGCCGGGCACGTGAAGCACGCGGGCGTGCCGGGGGTGGAGGCATCGACGGGTTCGCTGGGGCACGGGTTGGGCCTGGCGGTGGGGATGGCGCTGGCGGCGCGGCGCGGCGGGCGGGCGGCGCGGGCTGTGGCGTTGCTTTCGGATGGGGAGTGCGACGAGGGGGCGGTCTGGGAGGCGGCCCTGCTGGCGGCGCATCACCGGCTCGACAATCTGACGGCGATCATTGACTGCAACGGCATCCAGAGCTTCGGGACGGTCGAGGAGGTGTTGAAGCTGGAACCGCTGGCTGAGAAGTGGCGGGCGTTCGGCTGGGGCGTGCGCGAGATTGACGGGCACGAACCGGCGGCGATTCTGGCGGCGTGCGCGGCACTGCCGCTGGAGGGCGGCAGACCGAGCTGCATCGTGGCGCGGACGCGGAAGGGGTGCGGCATTTCGTTCATGGAGAACCGGCTGGAGTGGCACTATCGCGCGCCGGACGCGTCCCAACTTCGCTTGGCACTGGAAGAGATCGGCGCCCGATGAGAACCGCGTTTGTGAGCGAGCTGTGCGAGCTGGCGGCGCAGGAGCCGCGCATCTGGCTGTTGTGCGGCGATCTGGGCTACTCGGTGCTGGAGCCATTCCGCGACCGTTTTCCGGACCGCTTCGTCAACGTCGGCGTGGCGGAGCAGAACATGATCGGCGTGGCGGCGGGGCTGGCGCTGAGCGGGCAGACGGTGTTCGTGTACTCGATCGCGAATTTTCCGACGCTGCGGTGCCTGGAGCAAATCCGCAACGACGTGTGCTATCACCAGGCGGACGTGAAGGTCGTGTCGGTGGGGGCGGGGTTTTCGTATGGCCCGCAGGGGTTCACGCATCACGGGCTGCACGACGTCGCGGCGATGCGGGCGCTGCCGGGAATGACCGTTGTGGCGCCGGGCGACCCGGTCGAAGCGCGGCAACTGACGCGGTCATTGGCGCGGCAGAGCGGACCGGCGTATTTGCGACTGGGTAAGGCGGGCGAGCCGGTGGTCCACCGCGGCGCGGTTGAAACGCCGAGCGGTGGCGCGTGTTCGCCGAATGCCGGCGCTGAGGCGGCGATCGTGCTGGGGCGGGCGGTGAAGCTGCGAGATGGCGACGACCTCACGCTGATCGGCAGCGGGGCGGTGCTGTCGCTGGCGCTGGAGACGGCGGACGCGCTGGCGCGGGAGGGCGTGCGGGGGCGGGTGCTGAGCATGCACACGCTCAAGCCCCTGGACGTGGACGCGCTGTGCGCGGCGGCGGTTGAGACGGGCGGCATTCTCACGCTGGAGGAGCACAGCCGAATTGGCGGGTTGGGTTCGGCCGTGGCGGAGGCGCTACTGGCGAACGACGTGCCCGCGCGGCTGCGCGTGTTTGCGGCGCCGGACCGCGTGATGCACGAGGTGGGCAGCCAGGCGTATCTGCGGCGGTTGTGCGGCGATCCGCTGGCGCTGGCGCGCGAGCTGCTGGCGGCGCCGCGCGGGATGACGCACGAAACGACGCGCGGAAAGTCGGCGAGCGCGGCGCGCTCGTCGGTGACGACGGAGCGCGGGCCATTCGCGACACCGCCGGGGGTGGCCGCGGGCACGAGGTTTGTTTCGCAGACGCTGCCGCCGTGATGTGCCGCGGCTGCGGATGCAGCCGCGCGAATTAAGGAGATTGCCGCGATGACGACGCTGCCGCCGTCGAGATGGGTGAGGAGTTCCCGTTCGTCGCTGCTGTTGACGGCGGGGGTGTTGGGCGTGCTGATGGTGCTGCTGGCTCCGGCGGGGGCGTCGCTGGGTCAGATACCGGACAGCGGTGCGCAGCGGAGCGAGATGCTGCGCGAGCAACGGCTGACGAACCAGTTGCTGGCGGAGGCGGTCGGGTTGCTGAAGGAAATTCGCGACGCGGAACTGCGTCGTGACGGGGCGGCGGGTGCGCGGGGGTCGGGCGCGACGTCGCGGCCGTCGCGGCCGGGCAGGCCGTGAACTGGGTGACGGGGTGGAGCGATACCCACCCTCCACGCGTCGTCGGGATCAGCCGCCGAGCGTGATCATGCTGACGGACTGGAGCTTCGGGCCGGCGGGTTGCTTGTGCTCGACGGCCGAGAGGACCCGTTGCTCAACCAACCGGGGCGAGAGGCGGTCGCCGAGCCAGGCGGCGCGCAGGTCGGTTGACCGCGCGTCGAGCAGACAGGGGAAGAGCCGACCGTCGGCGGTGAGGCGCATGCGCCGGCAGCCGGAGCAGAACGGCTCTGAGACGGGAGCGATGATGCCGATCACGCCGGTGTTTGCGGCATCGGGCGTGTTGGCGGGCGTTCTGGCAGTCGTGCCGGGCGTGGTGAAGACCAGCGACTCGGCACGATAGCGTTGGGCGGTCTGGCCGGGTTCGGCCGTGAGCGGCGTCAGCCGGTAGCGCGTGGCCAGGGCGGCGCGAATCTGAGAGGCGGGGACGAAGCGGGCGATGTTGTCAGCGGCCGCCGGCCCGATCGGCATGGCTTCGAGAAAGCGTGCTTCGAGGTCGCGCCGCAGGCACCAGTCCGCCAGCGACACGATCTCAAAGTCGTTGACACCGCGGAGCACGACGCAGTTGATGCGCGGCGGGGGGAAGCCGGCCGCGCGGGCGGCGTCGATGCCTTCGAGGACGGGCGCGAGCCGGCCGCCGGTGATCTGCGCGTAGCGCCTGGGATCGAGCGAGTCGAGCGAGATATTGAGGCGGTCGAGGCCGGCGCGGCGGAGCAGCGCGGCGCTCGTGGCGAGGCGCTGGCCGTTGGTGGTCATGGCCAGGCCGATGTCCGGCAGCCGGCTGCGGAGATTGGCGATCAGGTCGACCAGACCTGGATGGAGCAGCGGCTCGCCGCCGGTGAGTCGGAGCTGCGACAGTCCGAAGCGCTGGTGGAGGCAGGCGATCAGTTCGACGCGTTGTGCGTCGCTGAGGGCGGGGTTGGATTCGTGGGGGCGGACGGAAGGCCGGCAGTAGCTGCAGCGCAGGTCGCAGGCGGAGGTGACGGAGACGCGGAGGTGGTCGATGTGCCGGCCGCAGCGGTCGATGAGCGCGGCGCTGTGCACGGAGTCCTGCCGCCGTCGCGATTGCGGGTGCGGCAGTCGCGGCGCGGGTGTGGGCGGCTGGGCGGGGACAGTCGAGGGCGGCGGGATGGGCACAGCCGGGGGCGGCTGCGCTACACGACTGGCGAATTCGTCGAAGTCGGCGGCGCGCTGCAACACGCGGAGCGCGAGCTGCAACGGGTGTCGCCGGTCGAGGTCAGGCATGGCGCACCGGAACGCGGCACTGGCTGCGGTAGAGCTCGGCGCAGCGGCCGCACAGGCTGTCGGGCGGCGACCAGCCGGGAAAATCGAGCTGAATCTGCGCGGCGCTGGCGGCGTCCAGATCGGCGGGCCGCGCCCAGTCGAAGGTCGGGAATGCGCACAGCGGGCAGGGCGCGCCCGGTGGCGGTGCGGCGGGGGGTTGCGGGTTGGATTCGTTCGCGTCGCGCGAGGCGCCGGCGCGGGCGCGCGACAGCAGCGCGGCGTGCGTGGGGCGGCTGTGTCGAAACGCGGCCCAGGTCGAGGCGAAGAGCTCATCGGCGCGCCGTTCGCTGAGGCCGAAGGCGGCAGCGAATTCGCGCTGCCGGCGGGGCAGCACGCCGGCGGGCAACGTCATGCGGCTCGCGAGCCGGGCGTCGACGCTGAGCGACCAGAGCAGCGCGTAGCGGTCGCGGACGAGATTTCGCGCCGCGGCGGTCGGGCCGTCGGGCCGATCCGCGGGGTCGTAGGCGAAGGCTGGATCGAGCATGTCTTCGACGTGCTGGAATTCGTGGCGTGCCCAGTACTGAAACGCGGCGTCGTCGAGCAGCGTGGCGACGTGGATGGCGGCGACGACGCTGTGGTCGCCGGCTTGGCCGAAAAGCTCGCAGCCCTGCGTGCGGCGTGTGGGGGCCTCGTGCAGGACGAGGCGCTCGACGTGCGTGTGCAGCAGCGGGTATTCGCGGAGGAGGGCGCGGAGGCGTTCGTCGAAGCCGAGATCGCGAAACCACTCGGCGTGCAGTGCGCTGAAGGCCGCGTCGCGCTGCTCCGGCGGCTCGGCGTGGGCGGCCGCGAAGCGGCGGTGGTAGCGGCGCTCGAGATCGGGCCGCGCGCGGACGGCGGCGAAGACGACGCGCTCCATGAGTTCGGCGTCGGCGACGATGTTCACGGCCGCTCCTCGTGCAGGGCCGCGGCCAGCGACTGACCGAGCTGGAACGGGATGAGGGCATCGGTCCGCGAGTCGTCGAGTGCGGACGGGACGCCGCAGGAGATGCTGACGTCGTCGGCTTCGACGGGGCGGAGTTCGAGCCACTGGGGGCCGGGGTGCAGGCCGAACGCGGAGCACCAGTCGGCGAGCAAAGCCTGGCCGAGGGCGGCGACGGGGGCGAGCGGCCCGTCGGGCTCGGCGCGGCGGAGGCGCTCGAAGAAGGCGGGCATCCAGCGGGCGGCGTGGTCGGCGAGGTAGCGGCGCTGCGCGGCGAGGCAGATTTCGACGGCCTGGGGAGCGGCGCGGTGCGCGGCGAGCAACTGCCGCAGGGCGAGATCGGCGAGGAACTCGCATTCGGCGACCAGGTGGTCGGGGCGCTCGGCGAGCGGGCCGGCGGGCGCGTAGCCGAAGGCGGCGTAGAAGCCGGCGAGGTCGGCGAGCGAAGCGGCCTGCTGGAAAACTTCGGCCCGGCTGTATTCGAGCTCGTAGGCGGGGCAGGCGGAGCGCACGGTGTGGCCGAGATGGCGGGCGCGAGCGGCGACGAGCGCGTCCGGACGGCGAAGCTGATCGAAGAGCGAATCGGCCAGCGCGGTTTCGAACCCGAGCGCGGCGAAAGCGTCGTCGATCTCCGCGCGGACCTCGGGCGCGGCAAGTTTGTCGAGCGACGTCGGCGGTACATCAGCGAGCAGCTCGGCGAGGAAGCGCGCCAGGCGGGCGCGGGCCAGCGTGCGGCGCGGAGCGAGCGGGTCGGCGTCGGCGATGGGAGAAGTGGTCATGACGCTTGCCTCGGCTAGATCGAGTTCTGGTGCGCCGGCGGGCGCACGTGGAGCGGCTCTTCGACCTGGGTGCGGAACATCTCGCGGTTCTTGCGGTCGAAGGCGATGATCGTGTCGTTGTACATCTCGAACTTCTTGCCGTTCACGGTCGTCTCGTAGACTTTCGGACCTTCCTTGATTTCGTAACGCGCGATGATGCGGTTGGAGCGGCGGAAGAGCTGGAGGACGGCGAGCAGCTCGCGGTCGGGCGTGCGGTAGCGCTCAACGGCCTGGCTGACGCCGGGGCCGAACATCTGCTCGAGGTATTTGACGTTGACCCAGCGCGGCGGAATGTAGTAGCCGTTGGGCTCGGTGCCGAACTGGGGATAGAGCGGCAGGGCGACCTTGGCGACGTGGACGAGGTAATAGAGCGGGTTGTAGCGGTCCTCGGTCCAGACGTTGTCCTTGTCAACCTTGACGAGGCCCTGCATGCGGACCTGTCCGATGCAAGCCGCCATGCAGCGCGTCTCCATCGGCACGCCGTCGGATTCGGGGTCGCTTCCTTCGACGCGCGGGTAGCAGGCGATGCACTTTTCGCTGGTGCGGGTGGTGCCGCGGTACATCGACTTCTTATAGGGGCAGGCTTCGACGCACTTGCGGTAGCCGCGGCACTCCTTCTGGTCGATCAGCACGATGCCGTCTTCGGGGCGCTTGTAGATCGCGGTGCGCGGGCAGGCCGCCAGGCACGCCGGGTACGAGCAGTGGTTGCACAGCCGGGCGAGGTAGAAGAACCACGTCTTGTGGCCGCCGCCGCGGGCGAGGTCCTCGCCGCCGCCAAAGTCCATCGGTTTTCCGGCGGGGGCGGGCGGGACGTCTTCGTGCATGTTGGGCGAGGTCCACTCTTCCTCGGAGGGCAGGTAACCGAGCACCTGGTTGGGCTGCGCGCCGCGCGCGACCTGGTCGGGCGCTTCGAAGATGTTCCGGCCGGACAGCGCGCCGTAGGGTTGGCGCGGGTCGCCGTTGGGCTTTCCCTGCCAGGTCATACCGGCGGGGTTGGCCTGGTGGAGCAGTTCGAGGATGCGGACGTCCCAGTGGTGCGGGTAGCCGCCGTAGGGTTTGGTCTCGACGTTGGTCCACCACATGTGTTCCTGGCCGCGCGAGAAGGTCCAGGTGCTCTTACAGGCCATGGTGCAGGTCTGGCAGCCGATGCAGCGGTTGATGTTGATGACGAAAGCGAACTGCTCCTTCGGGGCGGCCTGTTCGAAGGGGTAGCGCATCGCTCGGCCGAGTTGCCAGTTGTAGACGGACGACATAGGACTCTCCCGTACGGCTTGCGGCCGGCGGTCGGCCGCTGGTCTGGTGTCAGCGCGTGAGACTCACGATCGCGCGGGCTGGTGCGTCGGCCCGAAGGCGCGCTGCTGAAGCTCCTCCGCGACGCGCAGGTACTTCTGGTGCCGGTCGCCGTGACCTTCCTCGACGCGCTCGAACGCGCGGGTCAGCTCCTTTTGCTCGAAGTCGCCGAGCAGGCGCTCGGCCATCTCGAACAGGACGTTGTCTTCCTTGCTGATGTGCTCGCGAAGGAGGTCGATGTAGGCGGCGATCGCGGAGCGGACGACGCGGCCGGCGGTGGCGTCGCCGGCGGCGGCGGCGTCGAGGTCCTGGAGAATGGCGCGGATGTACTGCCGGCCCTCCTCGTGCTCGCTCAGCATGCAGCCGATCGGGCCGTCTTCGCGCGGAACACCCGCCTGCTCCAGCATGGGGAAGAGCTGCTTTTCCTCCTTGGCGTGGTGGCAGCCGTCGGCGAAGTTGCGCACGAAGTCGACGAGCTTTTCGACGAACGCCCGGTCGATGCGCGGCTCGGTGAGCACGCGCTCGGCGGCGTCCAGGACGCGCTCGATGACGCGGTGCTCGTCCTTGAGGGCCTCGATCGGGCTGAGGGCGGCGTGGCCGTGTGAACAGTTGCAGCGGCAAGTCATGGGACCATTCCTTTCGGCTGAGTCGCCGCGGCGCCGTCCGGGATTGAAGGCGCGCTGCGCGGTTGGACATTGGGCGTGGGGTCAAGGACCGGCAGCCGCAGGCGGCCGCCCGGTTCGAAGTCGGGCGTGGCGTGCGGGCCGCGCGGGCCCCAGCGCCGGGTTGACGCTTCGATCAGTGCGCGGATGTGCTGCTCGCCCAGGGCCTGAAGCGCCCGGTGCGGGCCGGCGTAGCCGGCGGTGGCGAAGAGCCGCCAGATGCGGTCGGTGCTGAAACCGAGCCGCATAAACTCGTCGATGAAGCACTCGGCCATCTCGACGTTGGCGCGCCGCGCTTCGGCGGCGCTGCCGGCGTCGAGCTCCACGCCTTCGAGCGTCATCGGGTCGGTGGCGTCTGGTTCCTGGTAAGGCATGCGTCACCTCAGTTGCTGGCGGCCGCGGGGCGCAGCACGTGCAGCGCGGGATAGAGAAAGCGCTCTTCGCGGGCGGCATGGTGTTCGAGCACGCCTTTCAGCGGATGCTCGTCTTCAATCAGGCGCACGATGGTGCGCGGAGAAAGCGGACCGTCACCCAGCGTCGCCAGGGCGACCTCAAGCTGCGCGACCATTCGCCGAATCTGGCGATGCTCGGCGTCGAAGAGCTCGGGCTGGCCGCCGGACGGCCACGATCGGAGGGTCCGGTATCGCGGCAGAACCTGCTGCTCCTCGGCATCGATGTGCGCGAGGAGCGCGGCGCGGAACTCGTGGAATTCGAGGCATGCGCCGCGGAAGTCACCCGCGGCGAGCAGCTCCTGGTGGCGCTCGAGACGGCGATCGAGATCGTCGTGCGCGTGCAGCAGTTGCGCCAGATGGGGCGCGAGCGGGGCGCTCATGCTTCTTCCTCCTCGTCGGTCGCGGCGCCGAGGAATCCGCCGGCCAGGTAGCGCTTCATCACGTCGTTTTCGTTGCCCGGACTCATGCCGCTGGTCGCCGGCAGCCAGACGCCCTTGCCGCCCAGGCCGCCGTCCTCGGCCTTCACGACGCGGACGAGCGTCTCCTTGGGCACGGTGTTGACGGCGTGGTTGTCGGCTTCGCCGCCGAAGATGAAGCCGGTGAGCACCTTGGCCTTGTGGAAGAGGGTGTCGGTCTGGTGCATGGGCATGTGCCAGTTACGGGTGACGCTCTGCTGGCTGCCGTAGCGCATGTTGGCCTGGTAGCCGTCGTCGCACAGGGCGCGGCCGTCGGGGCGCGTTTCGGCGGCCTTGACGCTCTTTTCGGTCGCGATGTAGGGCGCGTGCTTCATCATGATGGTGCTGTAGGGATAGGCCGGGTTGTAGACGGCACGGAGCATGAGCCGGGCGACCTTGTAGTAGGGGTCGTCGGGGCGGGCGTTGCGGTAGGGGCGGTCGGCGGGGTTCGCATCGACGTAGACGTAATCGCCGTCGTTGATGCCCAGGTCGCGGGCGGCCTGCGGGTTCATGTGGAGCTGGTGCTCGCCGACGTATGGGGCGCGTTTGTCGAGCCGGTGCGGGTCGCCGAAATTGCTGTCGTAGACCATGTGCCAGTCGACGTTGCTCCAGGTCGAGTGCACGCGGTGCCGTGTCTTGGGCGTGATGCAGAAGAAGCGGAAGCCGCGCTCCCAGAGGAAGTTCCGGGTCTGCTTCACCTCGCGCCAGGGCAGCCGGATGTTGCGGACGGTGCGCTCGTCCCAGTGCTCGGCGTCGGGCCGGATGCCGTAGTCGCTGGGGCGAATGAGCGGGTTGGACGAGACGATCACATTCGGCAGATAGGGCGTCGCTTCCGGCCCCTCGCGATGGACGATGAAATTCTCGCCGAACTCGATCGCGTCGGGCACGTCGCTGTAGGCGTGCAGGCGGCCGGTGTCGGTGAAGAACGGCTGGCTGTCGTGCACCTGCTCGTAGAACGGGATGCGCGGGTAGGTGCGGAAGAGCATCAGGCAGGCGCCGGGCGGGCCGTACTTGCCGGCCATGATGTCGGCGAGCTGGTAGCCGGCGGTCGTCGTGCAGGAGTCGAGCAGCCGCTGGATGTAGACGCGGCGCTTACCTTCGTGCTCGAACTTGAAGTAGTCGGAGAAGCGCTTGTCGCCGATCTCGTCGCCGACGGCTTTGGCGATGTTGGCGAGAATCCACAGGTCGTCGCGCGAATCGAAGACCGGCTTGATGCCGCCCTTCCAGATCTGGAGGAACGGGTTCGAGCAGGAGGCGGTCATCTCCAGGTCGCTGAATTCGACCCAACTGTTGGCCGGCAGGCCGAAGTCCGCGTACTGCACCGAGGCGGTCATCACGATGTCCTGCGAGATGATCATCTCGATGCCGGGATTCACGTTTTTGAACATGTCGTAGGCGTGCTTGGCGTTGTTGAACAGGTTCACGTTCGTGAACTGCAACGCCTTGGTCGGCGTCGGCATGTGCGTCTTGCCGGTGAAGACCTTGCGGCCCTGTGGCGTGTCGACGATCAGCGGGCGGTCGCCGTGATTCCAGTAGGCCGGCTCTTCGTCCTTGGTGTAGGCGTGGGCGTGCACATCGCGGCCGTGCGCCTTCTCATCGAGATTCGGCTCGAACGGGTCTTCGGCGACCCAGCCCTTGAAGCCCGGCCCCGTCAGCGCGCTGCCCTGGAAGAGCGCCGCCTTGTAGTTGCCGGCCCAGGTGTGGCAGCCGGCGCCGCGTTTGCCGATGTTGGCGGTGAGCATGAGCGGCAAATACGCGGCGCGGTTCGCTTCGGTGGCGTGGAACCAGTGGTTGATGCCCTCGCCCTGGTGGATGGCGACCGGGCCGCCGTTCTGCGTCGTCTCCCAGATGTCGCGGGCCAGTTTCTCGATGAGCTCGCGGGGCGCGTGCGTGATCTCAGCGACGCTGTCGAGGTCGTAGTCCTTCAGGTGCGTCTGGTACATCGTCCAGAGCGTCTGCACCTCGACTTCGCTGCCGTCGACCAGCTTGATCTTCCATGTGCCTTCCAGTGCGGGGACCAGGCCGCGCTGCGCGAGGCGCTGGCCGACGTCGTCGCGCGTCAGCGGCGCGGGCTTGTTCGACTTGCTGTCCCAGACGACGCGGTCGCCCAGCTTGGCGTACTGGTCGTCGGTCAGCCCCTGAATCTTGAAGCTGGCTCCGTCCTTGGCGAGGCCGGGCTTGTAATTCGGCACAACCTCGTCGGCGCGCAACCGCTTGAGATTGTCGGTGCGGACCAGTAACGGAAAGTCGGTGAACTCCGTGACGAACCTGGCGTCGTACCACTTCTGGTCAATCATGTGGCGCGTGACGCCGAGCCACAGCGCCGCGTCGGTCGCCGGGCGGATGGGCAGCCAATAGTCGGCTTTGGTGCTGGGGGCGCCGTATTCGGGGGCGATGACGACGAGCTTCGCGCCGCGCTCCATGCACTCGATGAACCAGTGCGAATCGGGCAGCTTGTTCTCCACCAGGTTCTTGCCGTCCATGATGATCAGCTTGCTGTAGCGCAGATCGTTGAAATCGCAATCCGAGGCCTGCAAGCCGTGCACCCACGGATGCCCTGGCGCCTGGTCACCGTGCCAGGTGTAATTGCTCCAGTTGCGGCCGGCCTTGGCCTGTTCGGGCTTGACCTTGCGGACGTGCTGGTCGAGCAGGGCCATGCTGTTGTTCAGGCGGTACATGCCGTACTTGCCGATCACGCCCAGCAGGCCCATCCCGCCGCGCATCTTGAACGTGCGCGTTCCGGCGCCGCCCATTTCGGCGATCATCTCCTCGGGATAGCCCTGGGCGCGCAGCCGCTTGGCGCCCTCTTCGCCGCTGTAGCACCTGGCGATCGCGACGTAGCCCTTGGCGATGTACTTGAGCGCGGCTTGCCAGTCGATCTTGACGTGCACGTCGGTCCCGCGGCTGTCGAACTTGTACTTGGTCTTGTTCTCGGCGGTGAGCTCCGGGAAGCCGTCGTCGGCCCACTCCTTCCAGCCCTTGCGGATGATGGGGTGCTTCAGGCGGTAGGGTCCGTAGAGCAGGCGATGAAAGGTGTAGCCCTTGGCACACTGCCGCGGGTTCCAGTTCGGCGAGGCGGCGTTGCCATAGATGTCCTTGTAGGTCTGATAGTCGTACTGCGTGCCCATGCGGACAATCACGCCGTTGCGCGTGTAGGCCATGACGCGGCAGGCGTGCGTGTCGTTGGGCGAGCAGACCCAACTGAACGACCCGTCGTAGGCGTACTGGTCGCGGTAAATCTTCTCCCAGTCGCGGTTGGGGTAGTGGGCGAGTGGGTTCAGGATGTCGGCCCGCTGCGCCAGGACATTTAACGGCCAGGAGAGGATTCCGCCCGCGGCGAGCAACCCGCTGGTCTGAAGGAACTCGCGCCTCGACGGTCCGTTGTCGGCTCGCATCACCATGGTCGCACTCCGCTCTCGTTCCGCGGCCCTCGGGGAGGCCGTTGCTCAATTCGCGTATCGCGCGTCGACTCGACGCCTACTCGATCACCAGTTTCTGCCAGATGCTGATGTTCTTCTTGCCATCACGGTCGCCCGCGCTGCCGTTCCAGATGGCGAACGACACCGGCAGGTAATCGCCCGGCTTGAAGGCCCGCTCGTCCTCGACGCCTTCGGCGCCCGCCGCCGAGTGTTCGCACGGCAACGCCATCGTCCGCTGCATCTGCACGTACCAGACGCCGCGCTCGTACACCGCCGAGCCCTGCACGAGCTGGACGGCGGGCGGTTTTCCGGCCAGCGTGCCGGGTCCCTGGGCGACGAGACATTCGACGGGTGTTTTCAGCGTCGGGTCCGCGACCAGGTTTCCGGCGCCCCAGGCGGTGACGTACTCAGGAAAGTGGTCGCCAACCTCGCCGCGCGGCCACTCGACGACGGACATGTCCTGAAGCTTGAAATCCTGCTGCGGGTAAATGTCCACGGCACCCGCCGGAAACGCGGCCGCGACGTCCTGAAAGCCGGATTGGATGTTCCGCTGCCGGTCGGCCTTCCACATCCAGATGTTTACGCCGCCGTTGTGGCTGCGGTCGCCCATGTAGAAGGGCGGGTCGCTGGTGAGCGAGAACTGGACGGCGACGGCGTCGCGGAATTCGTCGGTGCGGACGGCGCGGTCGTCGGTGGTAGGGTCGATCCAGGCGAACCGCAGCGCGAGCTCGGTTTCATTGTGGATCGCCTGGACGAGCACACCCTCGATGCGATCCTCGCTCCACCACAGCGGCGTCAGCGCGACGTAAAGCGGCCGGGCCTGGTCCCAGGCCGGCTCCATCGGCCCGCTGGGCAGCTTTTCGGCGCGCGGCGCGCTGAATGTGCTCTGCCGGAGCTGGGCGCGTTCCTGCGCGCCGTCGCGGGCCAGCGACTGGACGTAGTGAATGAGGTCCCACAGTTCGTCATTGCTGTAGACACCCTCGTAGGCCGGCATCGGCGTGCCGGGCATGCCCTTGACGATGCGGACCCAGAGCTGGCCGCTTTCGCTGCCGCCTTTGAAGATGCCGTTCACGAACGAACGCGGCGGCACGGGATAGCCCTCTTCGTCGAACTTGACGGCCTCGGGCACGGGCTGGCCGTTCGCGCCGTGACAGCTCGCGCAGGCTTCGAGGTAAATGCGGCGGCCGCGGAACCAGCGGAAATCGTCGAAGGCGGGTTCGGGCGGGACGACGACCTGCGGGCCGGGCTCGGTGCGGGCGGCGAGGGTGGCGGCGGCCTGTTCGGAGGTCAGTCGGCCAGCGGCGCGCTCCTGGTCGAGGTTGCGGGCGGTGGCGTCGACGAAAATCTGCTGGACGAACGTCGCCAGCGCGTCGAGGTCGGAGACGGGCAGATGTCCCCAGGGTGGCATGGCGGAGCCGGGCATGCCGCGGGAGATCGTGCGGATCAGGTCTTCCCTGGTCGGCACGTGGTTCTGCGTGCTGACGAGCTTGAACTTGCCAAGCAGCAGATTCCTCGGCCGCGGGTTCATCAGGTAGGCGAACTTTCCTCCGCCGTCGCCGGCGTCGCCGTGGCAGATGGCGCAGTTTTTGGCGAAGAGCTGAGCGCCGCGCTGGTTGGCGGGCTGAGCGGCGGGTTGCGGTGCGGGGGTTACCTGCGGGGCCGGGGCGCGTGTTTCGGAGCGTGCGGCGAAGGCTCCGACGATGCCGGGTGGCAGGGCGAGGGCGGCGATGATCAGAAGGCGTCGCGACATGGCGGGCTCCAACATGACATCATGATCCACATATCATCTTTCTGGCCTGCAACCATCAGCGCGGCCGGGCGACGCGCGCCCGGCCGGGCCGCGCCGCACGCGCCATCCCTTCGGAACCGACTTCGGCCAGCGTCGTGTTTTCGAGCAATTGGCGGTACGCCGCCGCCACCGGTTTCCAGAACTCGTGAAAGCCGCACGGGTGATGATCGCTGCAATGCGGCTGGCCGAACGGGCACTGCGAGCAGCCCAGCACGTCGTCGAACGGTCCCAGTATCTCGATCAGCCGGATCTTCGACGCCGCCCGTGCCAGACGAAAGCCGCCGCCGATGCCGCGCGTCGATTCCAACAAGCCGGTGCGAACGGCCTCGCGCAGAATCTGCGACAGATACTGCAGCGGCACGCCGGTCTGGGCGGCGATGTCTCGCGCGAGGACCGGCTGGTCGGCGTTCTGATGGGCGATGTGCGTGAGGGCACGCAAGGCGTACTGGGCGGTCTTGGACAGCATTAAAATACCTCTATATCAAGATATACATTATACTTTCGGAGGCGTCAAGCGGCGGGTGGATGATTTTCCGGGATTTTTCGGCCGAAAGCGTTCACGATCAATATCAGCCGGCGGGCGGCTGCCGCGATGCCCTGATGCGGGCGACGATCTTCTCGCGGCCCCGGCCGCCGAGCCAGCCGACCGAGAAGCCGACCACGCCCAGCAGGGCGTACGTCATGCCCGCCAGGCCGACCCAGCGGAGCGGAACGGTGTTGGCGATGAGCAGCGAGATGAGGCCGACGGAGGCGTAGAGGAGGTTGTCGACGATGGCCAGGCGTGTCTCGAAGAGTTCCAGCTCATCGAGTTGCAGCGCCGCGCGGCGACCGAGCGCCCGCAGGTAGAGCAGCGCGAACGTCACGAAGATCGCGATGAACCCGAGCCCGTAGATGGTGAAGAGCAGCGGCACTTGCGTGACATGGACGATGGGCAGGTCGCCGGCACCCGAGAACACCCCGATCGCGAGCGTGAACAGGAATTTCAACGGATAGACGTACAGCAGGATGACGAAGAGCAGCAGCCCGTTCAGCGCGACGGTCAGCAGATCGTGCAGGCCGTAGCGGCGGAAGTAGACGTAGTGGCGGTACCAGACCTGCAAGAGCAGCGCAAAACAGATCGCGAACGCCGGGACGCCGCGCATCAGGCGGAGCAGATCGTCGAACGAGCGCGGCATCTCGAGCGAGACGACGATGAGCGTGATGGCGAAGCCGAGCACCGCGTCGCTGAGCCCTTCGATGCGCGAGACGTCGCGGCCGCGCCAGCGGAAGTGCGGCGTGGCGGCGAAGTCGTGCTCGACGAGGGTCTGGCGGATCATGGGGCTTGGTGCCGGGTGGTCAGGTGGGAGTCGGGCAGATCGAGCGTTTCATCGCAGTAGTCGATCACAACCCGCTTCCAGCGGTCGAGTGTGTAGTTGGCGATGAACCCGGGCGTTTCGTCGTTTGCGAAAATGCCCTGCCGGGGCTGCACGATCGCCAGAGGGCGCTCCAGTACGAGCGAGCCCAACGTCACGGCGGCGAGGCGGTAGACGGGCAGTTCGACCGCGCCGCCCACGCCGCTGCCGGAGAAGCGCGCTTCGGGCGGGTCGGAGAAGCCGTGCTGCCGAAGTGCTTGGAGCATGGACGAGGTGATGTTCAGATAGGCGTCGGGCGTGTCGAAGAGCGACGCGCCGGTATCGATGCGGAATTCGGCGGCCACGCCGCCCGGCAATTCGCCGCGGATGCATGGGATTCCGTCGTCGAGGCGGAACGACGTGGAGCGGTCGGCTTTCAGAGCTCCCTGGCGCAGCGCGAGCTGCTTGTTCTCGTAGTCGATGTCGACGGCAAAGTGCTTCAGGAAAGGATAGCCGATGATGAAGTTGACCGGTTCGCCGCCGGGGCCGGGAAGCAGCGCGAGCGGATAAACCGTCGTCTCCACATCCGCCACCGCGCGGCCGAAGACCGCCAGCGAACCCAATCGTGCGCTCCGCGCCTGCGTTGTGCCGGCGGTGCCGTGCACCTCCACGGTCTCCGACATCGCGATGCCCAGCCGCTCCGCCAGGCGTTGATCGAGCGCACATGCGGTCGCGCCGGTGTCGAGCAGCGCCAGGCCGGCGTCGACGCCGTTGATCGAGGCCGGCACCAGCAGCAGATGCTGGTAGTAGATGAACACCCCGCCGCCGACTTCCGCCGGCCTGCCAGCGGCCGCGGCGCTGGGCGATTCGCGATTTGGGTCGCGCTGCGTCGCGGACCGGCAGGCGGACAGGGCGAGTAGCGTTGCCGCGATCGCGGGCAGGGGCGAGCGTCGCTGAGCGATGGGCACGAACTGCGGGGACACAGTCTGATCCTCGAAATCGGGTTGCCGGCCGCCGGGTATTGAACGCCGGGGCGCGTGTGACGTAAAGTGTTGGGAGGAAAGGAGTGCCCGTCATGTTTGCCGCCGCCCGCCGCCATTCTGCTTTCTGCATCGGGGCAGCACTGCTGTCCGTTTCGCTCGTCCCGGCCGCAGCCGCCGATCCGATCCGCCTGGGCGTGATGGGCGACAGTCTGAGCGATGAGTACCTGGAGGAGAGCTATTCGTACGCGCTGAACTGGGTGCAGCAGGCGTCTGAGTTTGCGGGCGTGGACGTCGGTCCGACGGCGGCGGAAGCGGGGATGACGACCTGGGGCGCGCCCCGACGGAAGGGCTACAAGTTCAACTGGGCGCGGGCGGGCGCGACGAGCGGCTCGCTCCTCTCGCAGGGCCAGCACACCGGCTGCGCCGGGCAGGTCGCCAGTGAAGGGCTCACGCACGCCACACTCTTGATCGGGGCGAACGACTTCATCCCCATCAACTTCCCCTTCTTCGCATACTACGAAATCTACAACGGAAACTGGTCGCAGTCGCAGATCAATTCGTACGTGGCGGACGTGGTCGGGAACATTCTGACCGCCGCCGACGCCGTCCTGGCCGCCGGGGCCGACCTGGTGCTGTGCGGCCTGCCGGACTACGGCGTCACAGTTTCGGTGCGCGACAACTTTCCCGACGCCGTCAAGCGCGACCGCGTCACCGCCGTCCTGCGGCATCTCAATGACGATCTGCGGGCGGCGGCGGCCGCGCGGCGGATCGTGTATATCGACACGCTCGCGCTGACCAACGCGATCTTCGGGCCGAACCAGAGCCCCAAGTCCACGCTGCTGATCGGCAACGTCGCCATCAACCTGAACCAGGCCGACACGAGCTCGAACACGATTCCGACGGCTGCCTTTGTGCACGACGGCACGCACCCGCACACGCACATCCAGGGCATCTTCGCGAACGTGATGCTCGAGGCGCTCGACTTCGGCTACGGCGCCGGCGTGCCGCTGTTCAGCGAGGGGCAGATTCTCGATCACGCCGGCATTGCGTATGGCGGCAGCGACACGCTGGCCGCCGAGATCGGCGCGTATCGGGACTACATCTGCAACTTCGCCGCGTCGCCCGGCGATGTGAACTGCGACGGGTCGGTCAACGGTTTCGACGTCGACCCGTTTGCGTTGGCGCTTTCGTCGCCGGCGCAGTACGCGCTGGACTTCCCGTGCTGCGACATCAGCAAGGCGGACGTGAATCTGGACGGATCGATCAACGGGTTCGACGTTGATCCGTTCGTCGAGCTTCTGTTGGGGCCGTAGCGCCATCCGGACGCGCCATAGCGCCGTCCGGACCCCGACCTCGGCGCCAAGCGTGAGCCGGACCGCGCTCGGGTTTGGATGAAACGTCGGGCGGCATGCTCTCGCCGTCAGGCCTGAGCATGCTGTGCGTCGGGTCGAGCGACCTCCGCGCCCGTGCATGCGTTGGCTGACAAGACCCGTCGCTGCCGCTCCGGGTTCGGATGGCGGGAGGCTGCGCGAAGGGGCGCTTTCTCCGGCCGCCGCTCCCTGACGGTCGCGGCTCTGGCAGCCCCTGTCGGTCGCCAGCCGGCGCTTCCTGACGATCGCTATGACGCGCGCAGCGATCGTCCGGGGCGCGCCCGCGGCTCGCGCTTCGCGCTCGGCTGGTGCGAGGCGCACGGCTCGCAAAGCGCTTGCGCCGCCGAGACGATCGCGGCTTCGCTCGGCAGAACGAGGTTTGCGGCGGCGCCCAGGGGTATGTAGACGTCTTCGGCAGTTACACGACCGATGCGGCAGGCCCGCTCGCCCAACCCTTCGACCAAGGCCGCGATGATCGGCTCGGCCATGCCGCCGCTGCGGCGGCATTCGTCGACGACCAGCGCGCGGCCGGTCAGCGCGGCCTCGCGGCAGATCAGCTCGGCGTTGAGCGGGGCGAGCCAGCGCAGATCGACGACGCGGGCGCGAATGCCGTGCTTCTCGGCCAGCGTCCGCGCGGCACGGAGCGAGAGGTACACGCCGTTGCCGAAAGTGATGATCGTCAGGTCGCGGGCGTCGTCGTGGTAAACGCGGCCGTCGCCCAGCGCCGTGAACTCGCCCGGCGGCGGGTAGTCGAAGCTCCACCCGCGATCGTCGGTCTCGTGCAGGTCCTTGGTCATGTAGAGCGCGATCGGCTCGAGAAACGCAACCACGCGCCCGTCGACTTTCGCCAGCGCCAGGCAGGTGCGCAGCATGCGGACGGCGTCGTCGCCGCGCGACGGCAGCGCGACGACCAGGCCGGGGATGTCGCGCAGCGCCGCGACGCTGTTGTCATTGTGAAAGTGTCCGCCGAAACCCTTCTGATAGCCCATGCCCGCGATGCGCACGACCATCGGATTGCGGTACTGCGCGTTGGAGAAATACTGCAGCGAGCAGGCCTCGCCGCGAATCTGGTCCTCGGCGTTGTGGTAGTAGGCCAGATACTGGATTTCGGGGATCGGGAGCAGTCCGAGGTGCGCGGCGCCGATCGCCAGTCCGAGAATCGACGTCTCGTCGAGCAGCGTGTTGAAGACCCGCGCCGCGCCGAAACGCTTGTGCAGCCCGGTCGTCACGTGATAAACGCCGCCCTTCTGCGCCACGTCTTCGCCGAAGACCAGCGCCTGCGGGTTTTGCAGCAGCAGATCGTGCAGGCCGGCGTTGATGTTGACCGCCATGTGCCGCGGCCCGCGCTTCTCCGGCAGCAGCGCCGCGCCGCCGAAGTGAGCGCTGCGGCGGTCGTCGGGCGGGGCGAGGGCGGCTTCGGCGGCGACGGCGTTGGGGTGATAGGGCGCCAGCGGGGCCATGACTTCGGCGGCGGAGCGCAGCTTCGGCCGGGCGGCAGCGGCGCGGGCTTCCTCCCGCACGCGCCGCCCGAGCTGATCGTAGCGCTCGCGCACCGCCGCGGTCGTGACGTAACCCTCGTCGAGCAGCCGCCGGGCGCTGGCGATCAGCGGGTCGCGGGCCTCGACGGCTTCGATTTCGGCGAGCGTGTGATACTCGGTTTCGACGTCGCTGCCGGCGTGGCCGAGCATGCGGATGGTGCGCAGGTGGAGGAAGGTCGGGCAGCGCAGCGCGCGGCAGCACTCCACAGCGCGGCGCGCGGCCTGGTATGCGTCGACCAGATCGAGGCCGTCGGCTTGAAAATATTGAAACGCGGGCCGGCCGCGGATGCTCGTCTCGACCCAGCCGGGCGGCGTGTGCACCGAAATGCCGATGCCGTTGTCCTCGCACACGAACAGAATCGGCACCGGCACGCGCTGATAGGCGGTCCAGCTTGCCGTGTTGAACGCGCCCTGTGCCACGCTGTGATTCACCGACGCGTCGCCGAAGCTGCACAGCACGATGGAGTCCGCCGGCACCGGTGCTTCGACACGCAGCTTGCGCAGCCGCCCCAGCGCGATCGCCATGCCGACCGCCTTGGGCACGTGGCTGGCGATGGTGCTGGTTTGCGGCGGGACCCAGAGCGGCACGCTGCCGAAGACCTTGTGGCGCCCGCCGGCGATCGGCTCATCGGCGGCGGCGGCGTAGGAGAGCACGATGTCGCGGATCGGGTCGATTCCGGCGACGTGTCGGGCGCGCTCCACCATGAGTGCCCCGCTGCGGTAATGGAGCAGGGCCGGATCGGTGTGCCGGGCCAGCCGGCCGAGCACGACGTTGCCCTCGTGGCCGCTGCTGCCGATGGTGTAGAACCCCTCGTCGCGGGCCCGCATTTCGCGGGACACCAGGTCGAGCTGCCGGCAGGCGAGCTGCGACTCGAACAGCTCCCACAGCAACGTTCCGTTGACGCCGGCGGAGGTCTCCAGCCCCGCGGGCGGGGCGTCGAGCGGCCGCGGCTCGGGCGGGGCGGGATGCTCCTTCTCCCAGGCGTCGAGAAAAGCGAGGAAATTGCGATGGATGATCTCGGCGCGATTCAGCGTCATACGGGCAGCATAGCGGGTGCGACGTGATGTCGCACAGCCGCCTCGTCAGCCGGGCTTTCACCGACTGCCGCCGGACCGGCATCGTCTGGCGGCACCGCGGCTGCACAGCCGGGGGCGGCTGTGCTACGTGTGCCACAAACTAGGGCTGAAAACGAGCGACGCTGTGTTACAATGGAATTGCCATCTCATCGCGACTGAGGCCGGTCCGAATCGTCGATTTTCCGAGGGCACGCGTATGCGGTTGAAAGTCAAGACGCAGCGGCGCGGCGTCCGCGCGTTCACGCTGATCGAGCTGCTGGTGGTTGTGGCCATCATCGCGGTGCTGATGGCGATTCTGCTGCCAGTGCTGAGCCAGGCCCGCGAGCAGGCCAAGCAAACGGTCTGCCTGGCCAATCAGCGGACGCTGGCGCTCAGCTTCGCGCAGTACGCCAACGAATACCGCGACGCCATCGTCAGCTCATTCACCGATGCCACCGGCTGGGTCGACTGGCCAAAACGCGAGGACGGCGGCTACCTGAACAACAACCAGATCCGCCGGCAGACCGACTCCAACGCCGAGTGGCGCGGCATCCGCGACGGGCGCTTGTTCCCCTACACGCGGCAGGTCGAAGTCTATCGCTGCCCCTCCGACCGGCGCAACACACTCTCGCGCGAATTCGGCGCGCTGGCCTATCGGACCTACTCGATGCCGAATTATCTCAGCGGCGACGCGGGCTGGGAGAGTTCGATCGGCGGGACGCGCGTCAGCGCGCGCGTCACGCAGCTTCGCCGGCCGGCCGACAGTTTTGCATTCGTCGAGGAATCGGACCCGCGCGGGATCAACATGGGGTCGTGGGTGATGTACCTCAACAAGCAGGAGTGGATCGACCCGCTCACCGTGTGGCACTACGACAAGGGCACGATCGGTTTTTCCGACGGCCACGCGATCGTGCACGCCTGGGTCGATCGCCGCACCATCATCATGAGCCGCGATCAGCAGTTCTACCTCGATGCGAGCAACAACGCGGATCATGAGTATCTGCGGACGCGCTGGTGGGTTGACCCGTAGGCGCGAAGGGCGCGCGATCAGGGCGATTGCGGCGGCGCGGCGAGCCAGGCGTCGACGCGGCGCTCGAGCACGTCGAGCGGAAGCGTGCCAGCGCTGAGCAGCAGCTCGTGAAACGCGCGCACGTCGAAGCGCGGACCCAGCGCCTGCTCGGCCCGTTTCCGCAGCTCGCGGATCTTCAGCTCGCCCAGCTTGTACGCACACGCCTGGCCCGGCCACGCAATATAGCGGTCGATTTCGGCGTTGATGTTCACCTCGCTCAGCGCGGTATTGTCCAGCATGAACTGCACCGCCCGCTCGCGGCTCCAGCCCAGCGCGTGCATGCCCGGATCGACCACCAACCGGCAGGCGCGCCACATCTCGTAGAGCAGCCGGCCGAAATCGTCATACGGGTCTTCAAACAGGCCCATCTCGATGCCCAGCCGTTCGGCGTAGAGCGCCCAGCCCTCGCCGTACGCCGTGAACCACTCGCTCTTGCGGAATTCGGGCACGTCGGTCATTTCCTGCGCCAGCGAAATCTGGAAATGATGCCCCGGAACGGCCTCGTGCAGCGAAAGCGCCATCATCTCGTACTTCGGCCGCTGATCGAGCGCGAAGGTGTTCGCATAGAAGTAACCCGGCTGCGCGTTGCGGATGTCGCCCTGGCTGTAATACGCGGTGGTCTGGTGCGCCGCCATGAAGTCCGGGATCTTGCGCACGCCATAGGGCAGCCGCGGCAGGACGCGGAACATCTTCGGCAGCTCGGCGTCGATGCGCTTGCAGATGTCGCGATAGGTCGTCAGCAGCTCGTCTTCGGTCTTGCAGTAGAAGCGCGCCTCGGTCCGCAGATACTTCAGAAACGCGGCGAACAGCTCGTCCTCCGCGGCTTGCTGCGTTTCGGCCGATCCGCCCTTCGCCTGCCCCAGTCCAGGAAACTTCCGCACGAAATCCGTCTTGCGGATGACCTGCATCATCTCCGCGCGAATGCGGGCCACTTCGCGCAAACCAATCTCGTGGATTTCGCGCGCCGTCAGCGGCGTGGTAGTCATCGTGCGCAACTGGTACGCGTAATACGCCTCGCCGTCGGGGTATTCGCACGCTGCGATGCTCTCGCGGCAGGCCGGGATGTACTCGTTCGTGACGTAGTCGCCCAGCCGACGCAGCGCCTCGCGCACCGCCGGCAGCGACACGCCCTCAAAACGCCGCTTCAGTTCGTCGCGCCGCACCGGCGAGACGCTCTCGGGCAGGCGCTCAAACGGCTCGACCAGTGCGTCCAGCCCGCCCGCCGCCAGCTTGGCGAACTGGTCCGGCACGAGCTTCATGGTCACTTTCGGCGGCGTCCGTTTTTCGACCACCCCGCGGCGAAGCTTCTCGATCGTGTCGTCGATGTCGCGCGGAACGAGCTCGAGCCGCGTGAGGTAATTCTCGTAATCCAGCGCATCCTTGAAACGCGCCCGCACGTGCATCTGCGGGTATTCCTGCTGCGGGCCCCAGCGGGCCGCAACCGCCATCAGAAACGTGCGAAACGCGTGCCCCTCGATCGCCTCCTTCAGCTTCAGCTCGAACAGCTCGTAGTTCAGCCGCTCGGCGTCGCCCAGCGCGGCGGCGTCGATGGCGTGCAGCCGCTCCTGAAAGCGCTGCATCTCGCCGTGCCGCCGCTCAATCGCCGCCAGGCTGCCGTCGGTGAGGCGGTGGGCGTTGGAGTAGTCGCCGCGCGACATGGCGGTCTCGGGGAATTCGCGCATTTCCCAGGCGTAGTGTTCGTCGAAGAGGGCCCGCAGCGCGGTGCCGGCATCAGGATGGGGCTTGGACATGGCGGTCTCCAACGCAAACAACATCAGTAACGTCACAAGCATCGATCGCTCCGGAGGGGAATTTCGGCCGGCGTGCGGAGTGTGCGGCATGCCCGCGGGCTTGGCAAGCACCGGAATATGGAGAGCCGTTGGAGAGCAGCCGCCCCCGGGCGCACTCCCGTCCCCGCCTGAACTCCGAGCCGGCGTGTCCTCACGCCGGTTGATTGCGAACGATGATCATCCGCGCGTGCCGCAACGGCCTGCGGCGCCAACCGGGCTGGGGACAGCCCGGCTCGGTTGCACGCGCGCCGGACGCGCGCGTGACTTCGCGCGCGTTGTAGCTCGCCCGCGGTCGAACCCCTCGCTGGCGCTCGGGGCTCGGCGCGGCGCGCCGCCCCCGACTGCGTAGAGCCGCGCCGCGCCTAGCGCGCCGCGGGCTGCGACGACGCCGGCGCCGAAGTCGGTGCATCGGCCGCCCGCCGCTGGGCGCGAGTCGGCAGGCGTTCAAGCCGCGGCTTCAGCTCGCGTTCGAACACTTCCTTAACCGGCCGGAGCAGCCTGTCCGCCGCCTCCTTGATCGCCCGCGGCTCGTCAAGCGACTTTGATCCGACACGATCGCGATGCCGCAGAATCAGCGCGTCAGCGGTGCTCTGACACGAGCGCAGAATCTGAAACGCCTTCTGGCTCTGCTCGTCGTTGAGCCGATACCGCTCGATGAACGCCCGGACGTAGCGCTCCCACTCCGAGAGGTAGTCCGCCCGCGTCAACTTCTCGACGTTTTTACGAATCAGCAGGGCCGAATCGGGATGAAGGTACTCGCCACGAAGTCGCATTTCCTTCAGAAACGCAAGCAGCGGACCATCGCGCGCCTCGCCTCGCTCGACCCGCGCCTGCCACGCGCTTTGTAGTACAAGCTTCTCGCGGTCCCAGACCTGAAATTTCGACGCATCGACCTTTCCGGCCTCCTGCCGGCGGATGAGCATTCCGGCGTCGACGCCGATGTCCTTGAGTGTGAGCGTGCGCGGGTGGTCCGGCGCGTTGATGCTGACTTGCTCAACTTCGATCTCATCGGTGATCTTGCCATTCTCGTACGTGCGGATCGCGACCGGGAACCACGCGTCGCCGCACTTTTGGAGATCGGACTCTCGGCGCAGTTCGTCGCCGTCCCACAGCAACGTCACGCACTCCGGGTTCCAGCCTTTCTCCGCGTTGATCCGCCAGGTCATCTTGAGTCCCGAAGTCGCGGTGGAGACGACCGTGTGAATCGGCCCGTCGACGCCGGTCTCATATCGAAACGTGTCGCCGGGGGCGCCGAACCGCAACGCCGCCGGCGAAACGTCGCGGTTATGCGCTGCGGCGAGCGGCAGCGGATTCAGACCGAACACCCGTAGGTCAGTCTCCATCCCATGCGGGTTGTTGCGGCGTTCGGGATGGTAATCCGGCCCCAGACTCCAGTCGTCGTGGCAGTAGACGCCGGCATCATCCGGTGTGTAGAGCGACCGTTTCGGCACAACCGAGGCGGGAGAGCCATCTGGAAATGTCGCGACGACCGCGCCATCGAGGCCCAGGATCGCGTGTGCAATCGCCCCGTCCGCGGCGCGTGTCGCGCTGTGAAGGCAAGCCCCGCCCGGCGTTACAGCTCCGGACCAGTGCGACGTGTACCAGAAGCGCATGTCGAACGTCTTGATCGCGGCACGCGACTCCAGCATGCGGCGGAGCGCTTCAGGCAGCGGCGCATCGTCCGCGGCGCGCGCCGGCTGCACCGCGGGCCGCGCCGTCTGAGCCGTCGCGAGTGTGAGTGCCGTGATTACGATGGAAGTGAGCATTGTTCGAGCCGCCTTGTGGCAAGGATGCAGTCATCGCTTCACAGCTAGCGCTCCCGCGCCGCGCGCAGCGCCGCCTCGAACCCGCCCAGGCTGCGCTCCACCGTCTCGCGCTCCACCGCGTACGCCAGCCGGAAATGCCCGCCGCGGCCGAATCCGCGGCCCGGCACCGCGATGATCCGCTGCTCCATCAGCAAGTCGCAGAAGCGCTTGTCGTCAGCAATCGGACTGAACGGGAAAAGGTAGAACGCCCCGCCCGGCGTCGGCACCTCGTAGCCCATCCGCCGCAGCCCACCGGCCAGCAGGTCGCGGTTGCCGCGGTAAAACGCCGTGTCGCAGCGCGCTTCGACGCACTCGGGCAGAACGCGCTGCATCAGCGCCGGGGCGTTCACGTAGCCCAGCGTGCGGTTCAGCATGCCCATCGCACCCATCAACTGCTCGCGCTGCGGTGTCGTGTCCGGCAGCGCGATATAGCCGATCCGCTCGCCCGGGATGCTCAGGTCTTTCGAGAAGCTCGACACGACGATCGAGCGCGCGTAGTGCTCCGCCGCCGCCGGACAGCGCTCCATGTCATAAACCACCCGGCGATAGATGTCGTCGCAGATCAGGTAGATCGGCCGCTCGGGGCGATCATGTCGTCGCAGCAGATCGCCCAGCGCCCGGCAGCGGGCCTCGGGGTAGACGACGCCGGTCGGGTTGTTCGGCGAGTTGACGATGATGGCCCGCGTGCGCTCGTTGATGGCCGCCTCGATCGCGCCAATGTCCGGCTGGCAGTCGCGATCGGTCTCGACCAGCACCATCCGCCCCTGGCATTGCTGGATGTAGAAGCGATATTCGACGAAATACGGCGACAGGACGATCACCTCGTCGCCGGGATCGAGCAGCGTCCGCAGTACGACGTTCATCCCCCCCGCCGCGCCGCAGGTCATGACGATGTCGGCCGGGTCGAAGCGCAGGCGATACTCGTGTGACAGAAAGCCGGCCAGCGCCTCGCGCGTCGCTGCGAAGCCGACGTTGGTCATGTAGCGATGCGCGGCCGGGTCGGGCTCGTTGGCCAGTCGGCGCAATGCGTCGAAGAACGCGGCGGGCGGCGGTACGTTTGGATTGCCCAGCGAAAAGTCGAACACGTTCGCCGCCCCGTGCTGGGCCTTGAGCTTCTGGCCCACCTCGAACATGGCGCGAATCCACGACGCCGAGGTCATGTCGCTGGCCACCTGCTGCCCGATCGCAAGCCGATTCATACGCGTTCTCTGTTCCCTGTTCCCTGTTCCCTGATCCCAGTTCCCTGTCTCTCCGATATCATCCGCCATCGCGGCGGGACTCTCAATGCGCCGCGGCGGCGCCCATGGACATCGACCGCAGCCGATTCGTCGAGTTCTACCCCTTCAGCGGCCACACGCTGGACCTGGCCGGCTTGCGCCTGCACTACCTCGACGAGGGCGCCGGCGACCCCGTCGTCTGCGTCCACGGCAACCCGACCTGGTCGCTCTACTTCCGCCGGCTCGTGCTTGAGCTTCGCCGCGACCACCGCGTCATCGTCCCAGATCACATCGGTTGCGGGTTGTCGGACAAGCCCGGCGACGATCGCTATGAATATCGCCTCGCGCGGCGCGTCGACGACCTGTGCGCTTTGCTGGAGCACCTCGACATTCGGCGCAGTATCACGCTCGTCGTGCACGACTGGGGTGGCATGATCGGCTTGGCCGCCGCCATGCGCTCGCCGCAGCGCATCGCCCGGCTGATCGTCATGAACACGGCGGCGTTTCCGCTGCCCGCGGGCCGGCGGCTGCCCTGGCGGCTGCGCGTCATTCGCGACTGGCCGGTCTTCCGCGAGATCGCCGTGCTGGGCTTCAACGCATTCGCCGTGCTGGCGACGCGCATGGCGACAGCCCGCGGGCTTTCTCCGGCGCTGCGCCGCGCCTACACCGCGCCGTATGACTGCTGGGCCCATCGCATCGCGACGCTGCGCTTCGTGCAGGACATTCCGCTCTCGCCGGCCGACCCGAGCTACGCGCTGCTGGATCAGACGCAGCGCCGCCTCGGCGAGCTGAGCGGCGTCCCCATGCTGATCCTCTGGGGTCTGCGCGATTTCGTCTTCGATCACGCCTTCCTGGCCGAATGGCAGCGGCGATTTCCTGCCGCCGAAGTGCACACGTATGCCGATGCCGGGCACTACGTGCTCGAGGACGCCGCTGATGAGTGCGTCGCGCGGGTTCGCGCGTTTGTCGACGCGACGCCCCTCGCCGGCACTGCCGATGCACCCGCGCTGCGAGTCAGCCGATGAGCACCGCCCCGCCGGCTGCAAGCGGCACGCGGCCCGGCGCCCCGGCGGCGCGCGGCACCGCCAACATCGCCGCCGCCCTCGCCGATGCGGCCGACCGTCATCCCGAGCGACTGGCGGCCATCATCGCCCGCGGCGTCGACTCGGCCGGGCGCGGCCGCTATGAACGTCTGACGTTTCGCGAGCTGCACGCCGACAGCGACCGCGTCGCGGCCGGCCTGCGCGAATTCGGTCTGACGCGCGGCATGCGCACCATCCTCATGGTCCGGCCCGGCGCCGACTTCTTCAGCCTGGTCTTCGCGCTCTTCAAACTCGGCGCCGTCCCCGTCGTCGTCGATCCCGGAATGGGGCGAAATCGAATGATCGACTGCCTCGCCGAAGCACGCGCCGAAGCGTTCATCGGCGTGCCGCTGGCGCAGGCCATGCGGATCGCGTATCGGCGGCGTTTCTCCGACGTTCGCCACGTCGTGACGGTCGGGAGCGGTTGGAGCTGGGGCGGCACGACCCTCGCCCGGCTTCGCAACGCGGCGCCGCGCACGCCGTTTCCCGCCGCCGACTCGGCTCCGGACGAGACCGCCGCGATTCTCTTCACCAGCGGCAGCACCGGCCCGGCCAAGGGCGTCGTCTATCGGCATCGCACGTTCGCCGCCCAGCTCGACGCGCTGCGCGGGCTGTTCGACTTCGGCGACGACGAGATCGATCTGGCGACGTTTCCGCTCTTCGCGCTCTTTGACCCGGCACTGGGCATGACCTGCGTGATTCCCAAGATGGACTTCACCCGCCCGGCCCGCGCCGACCCGCGGAAACTCTTCCGCACGATTCACGAGCTGGGCGTCACCAGCATGTTTGCCTCGCCCGCCCTGCTGGACCGACTCGGGCGCTACGGCGAGGCTGGCGGCGTCCGGCTGCCGACGCTGCGCCGCGCCGTCTCCGCCGGAGCGCCCGTCTCGCCGCGGATTCTGGAGCGTTTTGCCACGCTGCTGTCGTCCGAAGCGCGGGTCTTCACCCCCTACGGCGCCACTGAGGCGCTGCCGGTCGCGTCGATCAATCACCGCGAGATCGGGGGCGAGCTGCGCGCCATCACGGCGCGCGGCGGCGGCGTGTGTGTCGGCCGGCCGGCCGGTGACGTCGACGTCCGCATCATCCGTGTCACCGACGATCCGCTGCCGGCCTGGTCCGACGAGCTGACCGTCGCGCCGGGGCAGATCGGCGAAATCGCCGTCCGCGGCTCCGTCGTCACGCGCGAGTATTGGTCGCGCCCCCAGGCGACGGCCGCAGCCAAGATTGGCGCGACAACTGGCGACTTGTTCCACCGCATGGGCGACGTCGGATACTTCGACGAACAGGGGCGGCTCTGGATGTGCGGCCGCAAGTCGCAACGCGTCGAAACGCCAACCGGTCCGCTGTTCCCGGTTTGCGTCGAGGAAATCTTCAATCAGCATCCGCGCGTCCTGCGCACTGCGCTCGTCGGCGTCGGCACAGCGCCAGCTCAGACGCCCGTGCTGTGCGTCGAAGTGCAGCCAGGCGTGCGCTGGTGGCAGCGCGGCATCATCCGCCGCGAGCTGCTCGCGATCGCCGCCGGGCACGCGCTGACCCGCGAAATCGGCATCGTCCTCTTCCATCCGCGCTTTCCGGTCGACGTCCGGCACAACGCCAAAATCTTCCGCGAAAAGCTCGCCCGCTGGGCCCAACGCCGACTCGGCCCGCACCCGCAGGCCGGGAGCTGAATTCGACATGCGCGCCCTGATCACCGGCGGCGGAGGCTTTCTGGGACGGGCCATCGCCGAACGGCTGCTGGCCGGCGGACACGAGCTGCGCTCGCTGTCCCGCGGCGATTATCCGGAACTGCGCGCGATGGGCGTCGAGACGCGCCGCGCCGACCTGGCCGACGCCGACGCCGTCCGCTCCGCCGCCAGCGGTTGCGACGTGGTTTTTCACGTGGCGGCGCGGGCCGGCCTGTGGGGTCCGTACGCCAGTTATTACGACGCGAACGTCCGCGGCACGGAGCACGTCATCGACGCCTGCCGCGCCGCCGGCGTCCCGCGCCTGGTCTACACCAGTTCGCCCAGCGTCGTATTCAACGGCTCCGACCTGGAGAACGCCGACGAGCTGCTGCCCTATCCCGACGAGTACCTGGCGCACTATCCGCGCACCAAGGCGGTCGCCGAACGCCTCGTGCTCCGCGCCGCCGACGCACGTCTGAGAACCGTCGCCCTGCGCCCGCACCTGATCTGGGGCCCGCGCGATAATCATCTCGTGCCGCGCATCCTGGCGCGGGCGGCGCGGCTGCGGCGGATCGGACGCGCCGACAAGCTGGTGGACTCGACCTATGTCGACAATGCCGCGGAGGCGCACGTGCTGGCGGCCGAGGCGCTGGACCGAAAACCGGAGGTGGTCAGCGGCCGGGCCTACTTTATCAGCCAGGGCGACCCGCGACCGGTCTGGTGGCTGATCAACGCGATCCTGAGCGCCGGCGGGAAACCGCCGGTGCGGCGGACGATCCACCCGCGGCTGGCGCGCTGGCTGGCGCGCGGCTGCGAGCTGGCCTGCGGCCTGCTGCGGCTGCGGGGCGAGCCGCCACTGACGCGCTTTCTGGTCGAGGAGCTGACGACGGCGCACTGGTTCGACCTTTCGGCGGCGCGGCGTGATCTGGGTTATGAGCCGCGGGTGTCGATCGACGAGGGGTTGGATCGGCTGGCGGCGTGGCTGTCGGCGCCGCGGGGATGACCCTGCGGCGGGAGCGGTGCGGGAGGGGCCGCGCGGCGGGGGCGGTGGGCGCCGGGCCGCCGCGCGGCGAGCGAGGACCGGGCGGGTGGTGCGGGCTGCGGGTGGGGGTTGACAGATTCTACTGATCCTATAAGCTGGTTGCATTGACAAACAGGCGTTCAACTGATAGAGTTCCTAGGAAGAGCGCAGCGCGGCGGACGTGCCGCGCCTGGAGATACCCGCGATGACACGACGCAAGCCGCAGATCAACTTTCAGGTCGACGACGCCATGAAGCTGCTGTACGAAGAGGCCAAGGAATCGGGTCACTGGGTGACGCGGTTCTGCGCGGCCGGCTTCCTGCTGATGGTCGAGGACGGCGCGGCCCGGGCGCGGGCCATCAGCCGCCTGCGCGACTGGGAGGCCGAATACGCAGACGCCTCGGCGGCCGAGATTCGCGCGTTCGTCGAGGGTGCGCGAGACGCGATGCAAACCGACGGTCGAGGAAGTCGGCCAGGCCGGACAGCTCGCCGCTCGAAAAGAACGGCAAGACGCGAATGATGCGCAGGATGGTCTGATCCGCCGGTTGCGGCGCGGGCTGCGTGCCGCGGGGGACGGCGACGGACGAGTTGGACATGGGCGCTGCCTCCGTTAACGATCGTGCCGGCGGCGGTTGACGGGCCGGGCGGGTGAACGGGGTTCACCGTATTGCAGACGGGCGGCTCGCCATCCGTGGCGACCGATTCCTTGGCCGAACAGCCCGTATGACTTCGGGGCGGCATTCGCATCGACGAATCCAACACGAGAAGTGTACGGTATTTGTTAGGTATTGTCAAGTCGGCGGCCAAGAAATTTCCGGCTTCCCGTCGGCCTGGCCCGCAACGATGACGCCGGCAACGCTGGACTTTTTATCGGAAGCGAACCGAATCGGGCAAACACCTTGATTTTGAGGGGTTTGCACTACAGGCAGTTGCCCGCACAGCGCGGTCGCCCGACTCACCCTACCGGCTTCGGGCGATCAGGGCGGACAGGTCGACGGCGCGGGCCGGATTGAGACTCGGCCGCAGCTTTCCGGTCAGGCGGGTCTCGCCGAGCGGGTCGTCAGAATCGTGCGTGTCGCCCGCCTGGGGTCTCGTATGCTGTTGCGGGCTGAGCGGGCGGATGGTGCCGCTTTCGACGGCGCAGCGCAGCGTGGAGTCGCCCGGTTTTCCGCGCAGGTAAACGAAAGCGGTGCCGCGGTAGGTGCGCGTCTGACCGGAGCGGCGGATGACGTAGTTGACGAGCGCGTCGACCGTGGTGGGATTGCTGAACGTGCGTTCCGGCCGGGGCCGCCAGGTGGTCCGGATTTCGAGCAGGTGTTCACCCGCATCGCCGCCCGGATCGGCGCCGGCTCCGCTGGCGACGATGTAGTAGTCGTTGTCGGCGCCGACACGGTAATAGCACTCGCCGAAGTGGACGGTCGTGTGTTCGGGAAAGGCCGGGTCGCGGAAGGATTCGAGTGTCAGCTCGCTGCGCGGAGCGCAGCCCGCGACGGCAAAGCAGAATGCAGAAAGCAGAATGCAGAAGCGTGGGCACGGAGCGCCGACGCTACGGGCAGCGCAGGACGAAGAATGCGGGCGAGCGAGGGGGAGCCACATTAGAGCACGAAGCGCCAGCGAGTGAGGGGAGTGCAGCCGAAGGCGGCGAGTGCAGATGGGGGCGATCACTCGTCTTCGACGACCGTCGAGGCGGCGGGCGCGGGGCGGCGCTCGGCGATGCCGAGCAGGGCCAGGGCGTCGCGTTCGACGATGCCGCGCAAATTCTCGCGCGGGATGGCGGGCAGGTTCGTACCGTGGCTGATCTGGTTGATCGAGTAGAGCGTTTCGATGCACGAGGCCGGCGAGCGGAACGGAAAATCGCTGCCGAAGAGCAGCCGGTCGATGACGCCATACTGATACGCCGACAGCAATGCGTTGTAGGCGATCCAGGGCTGAGAAAGCAGGCCGGAGATTTCGGCGTAGACGTAGCGGTGCTTGCCGAGCATGACGATGGTCTCGTCGATCCAGGGATACCCGGCGTGTGCGATGACGATGCGCAGATCGGGGAAGTCGGTCGCGACCTCGTCGAGGTGGATCGGGCGCGCGTATTCCAGCCGGCTGGCGGGGTTGCGGTTGTTCTGCTGGAAGAGCACGGGCATGCGGCGCTGGGCACACTCGTCATAGACGCGCATGGCGCGCGTGTCGCAGGGATGGAAGTCCTGAAGCCCGGGCGAGAGCGTGATGCCCTTGAGTTTGAGCACTTCCTGGGCCTGAGCCAGCTCGGTCAGGCAATTCGGGTCGGTCGGGTCGATGCCGGCGAAGCCGACCAGCTTGGTCGAGTGGCGGCGGACGTAGTCGGCGACGAAGGTGTTCGAAATCTCGGCTTCGAGGTAGCGGCTCTTGAATCCCAGGACAATCGAGCGGTCGACCGGCTCGCTGGCCGCGAGATGCCAGGCGGCGTCAGCCCGTAATTCGTTTGACGAGCCAAGGTTGAGATGCCGAACCTGCGCAGACGAATCCCAGATTTGCGTGTGGCAATCGACGATCACTGTCTCGTGGTCCCTGATGAGCACATGGGCGCACCCGTCGCCGCGCCTCGACGAGGGATCTCGCTGAAACGGGCGCGGTTATAACAGCATAGGGGACACCGGTCAAGGGCTTCTGACGGACTTTCGTCAGACGGCATTCGTAACAGCCACCACATATAGTGCACTGATCTCTGCGTGCTCCTTGTGGCGGTGGGGATGCGCTGGTCGACGTGTCGGCGGATTTCTGAGACGAGTTGACGCGATCACGCTGCCAGATACGCCGCGAGCTGATCGCACGCCGCCGCCGGGCTAGGCGCGATCGTCAGCGGAACGGCGTCGGGCTGCTGCGTCAGGATGCGGTCAACCACGGGCCGCCAGAAATCGCCGAGCAGGACGAGCGGCCGGGGTGGGCGCAGGAGCGTCTTGTTGAGCAACTCCCAAACGGCGGCGAACTCGAGCAGCGTGCCGGTTCCGCCCGGCAGGACGACATAGCCGCGGCCGAGGCGCACCAGCGTGTTCAGCCGATGGAAGAGGTCGAAGGTCGGCACTTCCTGGCGAATGTATGCGTTGGCCCTGGCACGGCCGAGCGTGCGGAGCGTGACGCCGATGGTGTGCCCGCCGGCCTCCACGGCGCCTCGTGCGGCCGCCTCCATAGTTCCGCCGTAGCCGCCGTTGCAGAGCGTCCAATCGCGGCTTGCGACCTGTCGGCCGAGGTCGTGGGCGATGTCGTAGTCGGGTTGACCGGGTCGTGGAGCGGAGCTGCCGAAGAGTGTGACGATTGTTTCAGACACGGGGTTCTCGAACGTAGCGGCGCGAGCGGACAGTGTAACGGGTGTCGTCGTGGGGCGTGGGTCTGCCGTCCAGCCCTGGCGACGCAACGGCCGTCGGCAGGGCACCCCAGCGCGACGTTGTGGGGCGTGGGTCTGCCGTCCACAGCCCTGCCGACGCAACGGCCGTCGGCAGGGCACCCCAGCGCGACGTTGTGGGGCGTGGGTCTGCCGTCCAGCCCTGCCGACGCAACGGCCGTCGGCAGGGCACCCCAGGCACCCCCGGCGGCTGGAGGCTGGGAACGTGGGAAGGTGGCAAAGTGCCAAGGTCGGGAGGCGGTGCGGGTGCCGAGTCCGCTGCGCCGCGGGTGAGTTCGAGGTGCGGTGGTGACACGGCGGACCGGTGCGCCGCCGGGTAGAATGTCGCGGGTCGGCGGAGCGAATCGATAGCGGAGTGGCCATGACTGGACACTGGACGCGCGTCATGTTTCTGATGTTGGCGGGCCTTCCGGCGTTGGCTCAGGAGAGGCCGCTCGAGCCGGCAACGCGCGCCGTCGCCGCCGAGGAAGCGCCGATCGAGGAACAGCCGGTCGAAGCACTGGTGGCGCGGCTGGGGGATGACGACTATCAGCGGCGCGAAGCGGCGATGTGGCAGCTCGTGGCGCGCGGCAGCGGCGTCGCCGACGAACTTGGGGCGCGGTTTCGGATTGAGAGCGACCCGGAAATCCGCCACCGGCTGAAGTTCGTCCTGGAGGCGGTGCTGCCGCCGGACCAAGCCGTGCTGGTGGTGCGGGCCAGCCTGGAGAGTCCGATCCAGCCCGGCGACTGCATCACGCATGTGAATTTCCGACGGATTCGACGGACGTCGGAGCTCGCGGCGCTGTCGCACGAGGGCGCGACGACCTACAGCGTCCGCGTTCACGGCCCGAATGGTCCGCGCGAGTTGTCGAATTTTGACCTGCGGATGCTGACGACCTGCCGCGAGTATCGCGCGCCGCGCGGACCGACGTTGGCCGAGATCGTGCGGCTCTACCACCAGGGTTACGCCGAGGAGGCCTACGCGCGGCTGGAGCAGCTTCCGGGCGCCGTGCCGCCGGATGAGCTGTCGCCCCTGCTGCGGGCGCTGATCACCTTCACGGCGGGTCATGAGACCGCGGCGCTGGCGGAGCTGACCGGGGAATCGGACGTGGTGAACCCGGTGAACCGGCGGTCGTCGGACGCGTGGAGCAGTCCGTCGCCGCTGGACCTGGCGGGTCCGTTCGAGGCGCCGTATCACCTGGAGGAGCTGATCTGGCGTGGGCGGACCGAGTCGGGGGAGCGCAGCAGCGCGCGGGATCGCGATCTGGCGATTCAGCGCGTGCTGGTGCCGGCGGGGCGATACTCGGACGCGGCGCTGCGGGCATGCGCGATGTGGTTCAACGAGTTTCGCGGGGCGCAGCCGATGCGGAGCCGCTCGGCGGAGGTGGGCAACACGCTGGCGGTGGCGAGCTGGATGCTGGCCGAGATGGGGCTGACGTCGGAATGCGTGCGGCTGATCGAGCCACGGAGCCGGCTGCTGGGGGCGACCTGGGTGCGCGTGCATCTGCGCTGCTGGCCGACGTTTCTGGAGGGGCGCGCCAGCGACGCGCTGGTCGAGGTGTACGACGACGCGCGCGACATCATGCAGCGCGAGGACATCATGTTCCCGGCGCTGATTCGCAACCCGCACGTGGCGGCGTCGGTCGCGTTCTTTCTGTACCAGTCGCCGGACGAACAGCGAATCGGCGAGATGCTCGACGCGGTGACCGATCCGGCGCGGCCGGGCTACAGCGCGATGGGAGATTACGCCCGCTGGATGTGCTTCGGCGTGACGCCGGCCAATCACGTGCTCGTGCGGCGCGATCTGACGCGGCTGGTGGACAAGCTCACGATTCCGCATCGAGCGGAATATGCCCGCGCGCTGGCACTGCTGGAATACGTGCAGGACAAGCCGAATGGCGCGGCGATCGACGCGGCGCGCGAGATCATCGCCGGATCGCCCGCGTCGCCGCTGCGGGCGCAGTGGCTGACGGAGTGCGAGATTCTGAAGCTGCTGACGGAGGATCGGCCGCGCGACGTCTTGCAGATACTCGCCGGCCAGTCGGACCTGCGGCCGTTTGCGGCGTGGCGGTCGACCGCGGCGCTGCGGCTGGAGCCGCCGGTAGGGATCGAGCCGCGCGACATTCGCCTGGCGGTGCCGTGCGGTATGGACGGCGCGGAGTGGCTGGTGCTGGATAGCGACCGGCGGATCACGCGCGTGACGGCTCGGGATGGGCGGCGGCGGGCGGTCCAGATGCCGGCCAACTGGTTTCCCGGACCGGCGAACTGGCCGTGGCTGAGCCGGGAAGAGTCGAGCGGGCGGACGTGGACGTACGACCGGCGGCGGGTGATCGAGCTGACGGCGGACGAGAAGCTGGGGCTGCGGCTGAACATCGAAGTGGCGGACATTCCGCTCTTCGAGCGTTACGCCGGGGCGCGGTTCAGTTTGCTGGACGCGGCGCTGCGCGGTTACTCAGCCGACGGGGCGGAGAACGGCGAGTTCCGCCGGGAGGACATTCGCGCGAACGCGGAATTCGTGGCCGATCCGGACCTGCCCGAGGTGGGCTCGATCCGCCCGATCCGCGGGCAGGAGCGGTTCGTCAGCGTGGCGATCCGCGGCGGAGCGCAGCTGCTGCTGGACACGGAGACCGACCGCGCGTGGTCGTCGGTCTGGTTCGCCGAGCGGCTGGGAATCCCGCGCATGCCGGTGTTCGACGTCATCGCGGCGCCGAGCCAGTCGACGCCGGTGCTGATGCTGACGACCGATCTGGGGCTGGTCCGGTTCGACGTGGCGGAGGAGCGCGTCAGCCGGATTCCGCTGCCGGATGAGCCGTCCGGTCCGGCGGTGGTGCCGGAAAACGTGCCGTATGAGCGCAGCGATCCGCGCTGGATGTACGTGGCGCGGCTGCCGCGCGACGGCGGGCAGGTGTATCGCGTGAACCTGGCGGACAACGGCGTCGAGCGCGTCGATCTGATCAACGAGGCACTGCCGGACAGGTATTACCGGCTGCGGACGCGAGGGGAGATTCGCGCCGCGGTCGATGCCGACTTCCTGGCCGGCGGGCTGCCGAAGCTGGTCGATCTGATCGCCGATGCGCAGCAGATCGTCAAGCAACTGGTCGAGGCCGAACCGTGACCCGGCCGGCGGTAATGCTGGATGGCGAGACGATCGACCCGGCGTGGCTCGACCGCCACGCCGGACAGCCGCTGCGCGTCGAGATCGGGGCGCGGGCGCTGGAGCGGGTGGCGCGGGCGCGGGGCTGGGTGGAGTCGCTGATCCAGCGTGGCGGGGCGGTCTACGGGCTGAACACGGGTTTCGGGCAGTTGCGGCGCGTGCGGATCGAAGCGGAGAACATCGAGCAGCTTCAGGAGAATCTGATTGTGTCGCACGCCGTGGGCGTCGGGCCGCCGGCGCCGTCTGAGATCGTGCGGCTGATGCTGCTGTTCAAGCTGCACATGCTGTTGGCGGGCCATAGTGGCGTGCGGGTCGAGACGGTGCGGCTGATGGCCGGGATGCTGTCGAACGATCTGCTGCCGGAGGTCCCGACGCGCGGGTCGCTGGGGGCGAGCGGCGACCTGGCACCGCTGGCGCACCTGGTGCTGCCCATGATCGGGCGCGGAACGCTGCGAACGCCGGGCGGCGTGCTTCCGGCGGCGGGGGCGCTGGCGGCGTGTGGGTTGGCGCCGCTGCGGCTGGCGGCGAAAGAGGGGCTGGCGCTGATCAACGGAACGCAGTTCATGTCGGCGTATGCCGCGGAGATTCTGGTGCGGGCGTCGCGGCTGGCGGATTTGGCCGACGTGATCGGCTGCATGTCGCTGGAGGGGCTGCGCGGGAGCATTCGGCCGATGGATCCGCGGCTGCACGCGCTCCGGCCGCACCCGGGCGCGGCCCGCGTGGCGGCCAACGTGCGGCGATGCCTGGCCGACAGCGAGGTGCTGGAGTCGCATCGCGACTGCGACCGCGTGCAGGACCCATACTCGGTGCGCTGCCTGCCGCAGGTGCACGGCGCTTTCCGCGACACATTGGAGCACTTCACCGGTGTCGTGGTTCGCGAGATCAACAGCGTCACGGACAATCCGGTGCTGTTTGAGAACGACGCGATCAGCGGCGGCAATTTCCACGGCGCGCCGATCGGAATGGTGCTGGATTTTCTGGCGATCGCCCTGACCGACCTGGCGAGCATTTCCGAGCGGCGGATTTATCTGCTGCTGAGCGGCGAGGACGGCCTGCCCAACCTGCTCATGGCGGATACCGGGCTCAACAGCGGATTCATGCTGCCACAGTACACCGCTGCGGCACTGGTCAGCGAGTGCAAGATCCTGGCGTCGCCAGCTTCGGTCGACTCAATACCGACGTCGCTGGGGCAGGAGGATCACGTCAGCATGGGGGCGACGGCGGCGGTGAAGTGCCGGCAGGTGCTGGAGCACGTCGAGACGGTGCTGGCGATCGAGATGATGTGCGCGGCGCAGGCCATCGACTTTCGCGCGCCGCTGCGGCCGGGCGTCGGGCCGCGGGCCGCGCACGAGATCGTCCGCGCGCGAATCACGCATGCCGATCGCGATCGGGCGTTCGGGGAAGACATCGCCGCTGCGCTGGAGATTGTGCGCGGGGGCGAACTGATCGAGGCGGCGCGGCGCATCCTGGGCGACGGCTGAGGATCAGCGCGCTTCCGCGGGAAGCGGCGGCACGAGCGCGGCGTCTTCAGCGCGGCGGAGGCGATCGGAGCGGACGCGCGCACAACTCTGGAACAGCGGCTCGCCGCGCGCGTACCGCTCGGCCGCGTCGGGGTGGTCGAGCGCCCGCCGCAGCGCGCTGTGAAATTCGAGCTGCTGCGCGTGGAGGCCTGCGCGGCGCAGACCGCGTTCGAGCCCCTCGGTCGAGCAGCCGGCGGCCCAGAAGGCGATTCGATCCTGCGGTCCGGAATGGCCGGACTCGCTGGTGGTCAGGGCGGCGTCGCAATCGGCCTTGGAGAACGACGTCCAGCCGCGGCAGCCCAGCGGCCTGAACGGGTGGATCGAGCAGGCCCCCTGTTCGTCGAGCAGGGCGCAGGGGACGCGGGCGAGGGCACGCTCTTCGATCGTCAGGTGCGAGACGCGCCGTTCGGTCGCGGCGATGCGCGCGTAGGCGGCGCTGTATTCGGCCGGCGTGAGGTGATCGCGCAGCCGGACCGAAATGTAGATCGCCTCGATCGGAAGCATCGAGACGCTCATGTGGCAGCAGGATGAGCAACCGGCGCGGCAGGCACGCCGCTCCCGATCCGGCGAGGTCGCGGCGATGCGCTCGAAGCACGCGTTGGCGCTGGCGACCGTCTCGAGCACCCGCAACCGGGTGGAGCCGGCCAGGCATGCCGCATCGTCCTCGCGCGATTCCACGACGTGCTCGGCAATCTCGTCCAGGGCGGCGTTTGAACCGGCCGATCGCGGCGTCGCGTCGTTCGAGCCGAGGGGCGCGGTGAGCATGCCGTGATGATAGCGGGTCCTGGAGGCGGCGGTGAGCTTGCCGGGCGGGTGCATTTCGCTGCGGATTCTCGCACATGCATAGCGCGAAACGGCACGTCCGGCGCCGCCCGCGGGCCCACGTCCGGGCGAGAGCCGTCGGCGGCGGGCGGAATTCGGGGCTGCGGCGATGGGACAGCCGTGCGCTCCGCGCACGGCACGCCGCTTGCTGCGTCAACTGGCAATACCCTCGAAGGGAGGAGTGCGCGCGGCGGTAGGCTTTTCTGGTGGGCTCGATTTCGAGCGGGGCGGGCGTGGCACGAGTCTGGCGGCGGCACGCGGGCCGGCCGGGCTCGAGAGGAGACTCGCAAGAAGCACACGTCGGTTTGCGGTTGGTCGGATCACTCGAAGCTGGAAGGTTGAATGGCGCTCCCGCGGCGGTTGCCCGCTGCGCAAGGGGTCGGTGTGCCGCTGGCGCTGCTGCTACCGCGCTATCCCCACTGGGAGCACACAACATGAAACTGCGATTCTGCTTCCGCGCGGCGGCCGCCGCGCTGTTGAGTTCGTTTGCGCTCGGGCAATGCGGTGAATGGGCCGCCGACTGGTGCCCGACGGCGCGGGTGATTCCCGGAACGCCGGGGGTCTACGAAATTCTGATGGACGTTTCGACGGCGACCGGCGTCGAGACGCACTGCGGCATCACGGTCGGGCACACGGTCTATTTCACGATCACGCCGACCATCAACGGCACACTCACGTTCAGCACGTGCCACTGGAACACGACGTATGACACGGTCGTGGAGGCGTACAGTGGTGGTGATGGGCAGTGCGAGTGGATGACGTCGATTCAGTGCGTGGATGACTCGCCGGGCGCGGACTGCGGCAACGGCTGCTCGGGCGCCAGCTCGCTGCTCACGTTTCCTGTGTCGGCGGGCGTGAAGTACACGTTCTGCGTCGGCTCGTACGGCAACAACCAGGCCGGCTGCACGCTCTGCCTGGGTGTCGTCGTCACGCTGTGCAACAACGACACGACCCCGCCCGTAACGCAGATCACCTATCCCGACGGGCTGGAGTGCGTCTGCGACTTCGTCGACGTGCTCGGCAACGTCTACGACCCCGACGGGACGCTCCGCGGCTACACGCTGGAATACGCGCCGGCCAGCGGCGGCGGCTGGACGACGATCGCCACCGGCACCAGCCCGGTCTACAACGGCCTGCTCGGCTCGTGGCTCACCTACGGCCTGCCCGGCGGATACTACCTGCTGCGCCTGACCGCCGAGAACATCTGCGGCGAGGTCAGCTCGACGGTCGTGCTGCCATACGTGAATAACGGGTTCGCCGACCTGACCGTCCGCTCGCCGCGCCCGGGCGACATCCTGGGCGGATCGGTGTGCGTCGACGGGACGGCCTGGGATCACTGCGGGCCCGGCTGGCTGATGATCGAGCATCGCCCGTTGGGCGGCGACTATGACCCGTTCGACGTCATCTACGCGCCCTTCATTCTGTACGACCCGCTGGGCGAGTGGGACAGCCGGGCGGTCGTCGACGGCAGCTACGAAATCCGCACGACGGCGGGCGACATGTGCGGCTACTACGACGACGACACGCGCGTCGTCACGATCGACAACACCGCGCCGGTCGCCTACATCAGCGATCCGCTCGAATGCGCGACGGTCTTCGGCCTCGTCACGGTACGCGGCACCGTGATCGACACGCATCTCGATTCGTGGACGCTCTACTTCGCGGGCGGCGACTATTCGTACTGGGTCCCGATCAGCTCGGGCACCTGGCAGGTCAACAACGGCGTGCTGGGCTACTGGAACACGACCGAGCTGCAGCGCTGCGCCTACGCCCTGCGGCTGGTCGTCAGCGACCGCGCCGTGCTGAACTGCAACGGGGCACTGCACAATCAGGCTGAGTACGTCGTGACGGTCTCGACCATCGGCGTGCGCGGCGACATGAACTGCGACGAGTCGGTGAACGGCTTTGACGTCGATCCGTTCGTGCTGGCGCTGACCGACCCGGAAGAATACATCGAGCAGTACTTCTTCTGCGACATCGATCACGGCGACGTGAACGAAGACGGCTCGATCAACGGCTTCGACGTCGATCCGTTTGTAGACATCCTGACCGGCGGCGGATGAGCCGCTCGACATCGAGACCGGCTTATCTGCCGCCGGTCTTGAGACGGGCTCCGTTGCCGCTGGTACTCGAAGGGTGTCGCCGGTCGTGACGGGTGTCGCCGGTCGTGACGGGTATCGCCGGTCGTGACGGGTATCGCCGGCGGCGAGTGGTATCGCGCCGTCTGAACCGCGCAGCGGGATCTGAGCCGCGCAGCGGGATCTGAGCCGCGCAGCGGGATCTGAGCCGCGACCGTCAGGGAGCGGTTTCTTAGCCCCGCGCGAGAATCCTTCGACCGCAGTTCGCACTCCGGCTCGGCTGAGAAACCGCTTCCTGACGGGCGCGGCTCGGTCTGAGAAACCGCTTGCTGACGCGCGCGGCTCGGTCTGAGAAACCGCTTCCTGACGGGCGCGGCTCGGTCTGAGAAACCGCTTGCTGACGCGCGCGGCTCTGGCAGGCCATCGTCGAATCGCGGTGGGCGGCGGATAGCCCGGTCAGATAAGTCGCGGGCTCAAGCTCCTCGGTCGGACCGCCGAGAGGCAAGTGCGGGCGCGCTTGCCCCGCCGAGGAGCCGCCATGCGCCTGCAAGTTATCGATCCCAACGCGAATTTCGCCTGCAAGAGCTGCACGCGCTGCTGCGACCAGCCCTGGCTGACGTTGATCGAGCCGGAGAAGGTCGCGGCGCTCGATGCCGTCGACTGGGTGGCGGCGTTTCCAGACATGGCCGGGCGGACCCTCTATCGCCGGAAGCGGCGCGGCAGCACAACCGTCGTCGAACTGGGCAAGGGCGATGGCAACCGCTGCGTGTTTCTCGACACCGACGGCCTGTGCCGCATTCACAAGACACTCGGCTACGACGCCAAGCCGCGGATGTGCAAGCAGTTCCCCTTCTTCGCGGCACGCGCCTGGGACGCCGACTATGTCTCCGCGAACTACGGCTGCCGCGCGATCCAGGAGCAGGCCGGTCCGCCGATGAGCACCCAGGCCGAAGCGGTGCGGCGGCTGGTGCCGCTATCGGACGTGCCAGCGCGGCCGGATGCGCAGTTCACGCTGGCCGCGAATGTGCTGATACCGCCGGTCGTCGCCGCGGTGCTGCGTGAGCGGCTGGGGCGCCTGGCGACCGGAGACGATGAAACCGCCGGCGGCGCACGTGACGGCATCGCGGCGCGGCTGGCGCGGATGCTGGCGCTGGTGCAGCACGCGGCCGCGACACCCGTCGCGGAACTGAGCAAACACCTCGCGGCCGGTTTCACGCCGTCGCTGGACGAGAGCCTGTATCTCGCGTTCGCGTCGGCCGCCGAGGCACCGATTGCTTCTCGATTTCTCTTTGCGGCGACGCTGTTTCCCGACACGCTGCCGCCGGACAGCACGGCGAACCTCGGCTTCTTCCGACGGCTGTCGCTGGTGCCGCGGCTGATGGCGTTAACGAAGATGCGCGGCGTGTACGCGAGCCGGTTCCTGGGGCGCAACGTGCAGGTGGACGAGATCATGTGCGCGCCGGCGACGATGGTCTTGGATGACGAGGGCGTCGCGCTGCTGGGGCGCTACCTGCGCGCGCGCGTCTGGCAGCAGTTCCCGGGCGGGACGCAGCTTCCGCTGTGCGCCGCGCTGCACCAGCACATCATGGACGTCAACGCGGTGGTGTTCTACGCGATCGCCGAGGCGCGGCGGGCCGGCCACGACCGGCTCGGCGTCGAAGCGGTGCAGCGCGGGCTAATGCACGTCGAGTTTCATTTGGCGACGCAGCCGCGGCTGTACCACCAGGTCTTGCGCGGCTATCTGCGTGGAGCACTGGCCGATCCGGCGTGTGCGTGGGCGTCGCTGCGGATGATGCGCTGCGCGCGCGCGGCACTGGCGGTGTCGTAGCTCCGCACGAAAGCGCGCCCAGCCGAGCGCCAAAGCGCGCCCAGCCGAGCGCCAAAGCGCGCCCAGCCGAGCGCCAAAGCGCGCCCAGCCGAGCCCCGACCGTGAGGGAGGGGTTCGACGGAGAAATGCCATCGGACTTGGCGCCGAACCTCGCCGAGCCCGTCGACGCCCTCCGTCCGAACCCCTCCCTCACGGTCGGGGCTCGGCTGGGGACGCGATTCGGCTCGGCTGGGGACGCGATTCGGATCGGCTGGGGACGCGATTCGGATCGGCTGGGGACGCGATTCGGATCGGCTGGGGACGCGATTCGGATCGGCTGGGGACGCGATTCGGATCGGCTGGGGACGCGATTCGGATCGGCTGGGGACGCGATTCGGCTCGACTGGGGATGCGATTCGGATCGGCTGGGGAGGCAACTCGACGTTCAGCTCTTGCTCACCTTCTCACCGCCGTTCCGGCGCGTGAGCTGCTCGACGTGCTGTCGGGCGATGCGCGACCAGTCGCTCGAAGGGTCGAGGCGCAGGTACTCGCGCCAGTGGGTCAGCGCTTCGCCGACGCAGCCGGTTTGCTCGTAGCACAGCGCCAGGTTGAAATGCGCGTCGCAATAGGACGGGCTGGCTTGCAGCGCCGCCCGTAAGCAGCGTATCGATTCTTCCACCCGCCCCTGCTCTTCGTGAACGTCTGCCGCGTTGTACCACGCCTCGGCCAGCGTCGGATCCTGGGCGGCGGCGAGATGGTACATCTCGATCGCGGCGTCGGGCTTGGCCAATCCACGCAGCGCGTTGCCGAGGTTGAAGTAGACCTCGGGGAAGCGCGGCTCCAGGGCGATGGCCCGGCGATAGGCGTTGACCGCGCCGTCGAAGTCCTGCTCGTCCTCCAGAAGCTGGGCGCGCTCGAACCACTCCGTGGCACTCTCGTCGTCGTGGCGGAGCTTGAGCGTCTCGGGCGCGGGGGCGTCGGTGCGCTGCGGGTCGAAGTTCAGCAGCAACTGGCCATCCGGCCGGACGCGCAGATCGCCGATCTCGGCGACGATCTGCCGCGGGCTGTCCGAGACGAGTCGAAGCTGCGCCAACGGCCGTTCCGTACCCGGCAAGAGCGGCGCCAGCGAGCGGAGGCTTTCGGCGATCTTCTCAGCGCGCACGCCGCGCGCCACCAGATCGGCGATGGCCCGCAGCGAGACGATGTCGGCGTAGTCGTACGAGCCATGCTGCGACGTCACCAGGCCGTGCCGCTCCCAGGCGCGCAGTGCCGCGGGTGTGACGTTCAGCAGCCGGCAGATCACGTCCGCGGTGTAGGGCTTGCCCGGCGGCGCCAGCGAGTCGCGGCCGACCAGCTTCAAAAAGGCATGCTCGGGCACGATGCGCACGTCCAGCTCGCGCGCCCGCCGCAGATTCCCGCTGACGCTGCCGTCGGACTGGAGCGGCCAGCCGTGCTGGCCGACGACGAGCAGGTCGGTGCGGCGGCTGACGACGCCGGCGGGGCGGCCGCCGGCGCTGCGTACGGCGCGCCAGGCGTCCTTGTGCGTCATCGAGCTGAGCTGGCCGGCAAAGACGACGCGGGCGCCGGCGGGCAGGCGGAGGGGCAGGGGCGACGAGTCGTGGGATTGCGGCACGATCGAAGCCTCCGCGTCAGTGCGGTGCGATGACATACACGGCTCGCACGCTGGCCGCATCCACCAGCAGCCGGCCGCTCAGGTTGAAGACCAGCGGCGCGCCTTTCACCGGCGCGGACGCCACGAGTTCGCCCAGCAGGAACTGACCCGGCAGTTGCGCGTCGCGCGGCACCAGGATGAAGCGATAGTCCTGCTTGAAGAAATCGCCCGGTGCCTCGCGGATCAGCAGCTTGCCGCCGCCCGCCCCGTACAGCAGACAGTCGCGCTCCAGCGGCGAGAGCGCGCCATCGGCCAGCGCCGCGGCCATCCGCACGCGGCGCGGGCCGAAGTGCCGGTCGGTGGCCAGTTGCACGCGGCTCGTGTACGGGAACACCTCGCTGACGACGCCGATGAGCGACTGGCGCATCAGCACGGTCCGTCCGTCGTCCGCCGCGGCGTCCGACCCGCCCGCCGCCACCCACTGTCCGACGGCGATGGGCGCGTCGCGCGAGGACGCGCCCCGGTCGATCAGCAGGCTTTCGCGGCCGGGCGCGGCGTCGGCCGCGACGACGTGCGCCAGAACCAGCTTGGCGCCGGCGTCGCTGAACTGGCCGCGCAGCCCGCTGAGCACGGCGACCTGCTCTTCGAGGTCGCCGACGCGCAGCTCCTGGTGCCGCACCTGGCGCTCCAGCTCTTCGCAACGGCGCTTCAGCCGCTCGCTCTCGTCGGGGCTGAGCCGGGCGGCCGAACCGGCGGGCAGCGCGTCGCGCGCCGAGTTCGCGGCGCTGTCGACACCGGCCTGAAGCCAGACCAGGGCCTGCATCGGCGAGCGCAGGCAACCCGTCCAGGAGGTGGGAAGCAGCGCCAGGATCAGCCCCAGCACCATGAGCAGGACGTGCGTTCGCGTGACGGCCTGGTGCCGCCGGCGGTGCGGCGCCAGCGACCTAGAACTCGTCGTCATCCGACTCAATGGTCTGGTGCCATTCGTCGATGTGTTCGAGGTAGGCGCCCGTGCCGCGCGCCACGCAGGTGAGCGGGTCGTCGACCACCTTGACGCTGATGCCGGTGGCCTGGGCCATGACCTTGTCCAGCCCGCGCAGCAGCGCCCCGCCGCCGGCCAGATGAATGCCGTTGTCCACCAGATCGGCCGCGAGCTCGGGCTCGACCTGTTCGAGCGTGTGCAGGACCGCGTCGATGATCTGCCCCACCGGCTCCTTGAGCGCCTCGCGGATTTCCTCGCTGCTCACGACCGCCTTGCGCGGCAGGCCGCTGATCATGTCGCGGCCCTTCACTTCCTTGCTCAGCTCCTGCTCCAGCGGCGCCACCGAGCCGATTTCGATCTTGATGTCTTCGGCCGTCTGCGGTCCGATCATCAGGTTGTAATTCCGCTTCATGTGGTTGACGATCGACTCGTCCATCTCGTCGCCCGCGACGCGCAGCGACACGCAACTGCTGATGTCCGAGAGGCTCATCACGGCGACCTCGGTCGTCCCGCCGCCGATGTCCACGATCATCGACGCCGTCGCCTCGTGAATCGGCAGCCCCGCCCCGATCCCCGCCGCCTTCGGCTCCTCCACCAGGTACACCCGCCGCGCCCCAGCCCGCTCCGCTGAGTTGAAGACCGCCCGTTTTTCCACCGCCGTGATGCCGTAGGGGACGGCAATCACGACGCGCGGCGCGGCAAACCCCCGATTGCCATGAACCTTGCGAATGAAATACCCCAGCATCGCCTCGGTGATGTCAAAGTCGGCAATCACGCCGTCCTTCAGCGGGCGAATCGCCGTGATGCTCCCCGGCGTACGCCCGAGCATTTCCTTGGCAACCAGCCCGACCGCGTTGCCGTTGTTCAGGACGCGGTTGGTCCCCTTCCGCACGGCCACCACGGAAGGCTCATTCAGGACGATGCCCTCGCCCCGCACGCAGACCAGGGTGTTGCAGGTCCCCAGGTCGATTCCCATGTCGGTGCTGAAGAGTCCCTTGAATCGCCGCCACCACACGTGATCGCGCTCCGTGCTCTATTGGTTCGCCGATTCCTGCGGATCCGTCCGTCGGCGTGTCGACGATGGGCGGGATTGTAAGCGCGATCCGCGACGTGCGGCAACTGCAATCTGCCTGGGCTGACCGAAGGTGAGCGCGACTGAGGGGTGCGTCAGCTACCCGCTGGCGGCAGGAGCGAGCCGAAGAGCACCGTGGCTCGGTAGCAGACGTAGACCGTCGCTATCAGCAGGAAAACGAACGAAACGAGCGACAGCATCGTGTAGATGTCGTTTTCGGCCCGAGGTGCCGCGGCGCGAGGCGTGCTAGCCATGACGATCAGTCTCCGTTCCGGGGCCGCTGCTACTTGTCGAGTCCGTAGACGACGCGGTCGCCGACGCTGACCTGCCCGTTCAGCATGGTCAGCTTGCCGCCGGCCTGCTTCGGCTCGACCGAGGCGATCACCAGGTCGCCGACGTAGTTGCCGCCGCGGTCGATGATGAAGCGCATGCCTTCGACCACCCCGGCCGCCTCGCCGATGTCGATGCTGGCGTATTGCCCGTCAATCTCGGTGATGGTGCCCTTGATCCGGCCCGCGACCGTCGGCCGGACGGCCTCGGCCCCGCCCGCGGCGGCCGGCTCTTCGGCCGCCACCGTCCGCACGCCGCCGCGCTGCGCCTCGGCGACCTGCCGTTCACAGGCCAGGACCTTGGCCTGAAGATTGCGCGTTTCTTCGGTCAGGATGCTGACGTTGGCGGTCAACTCGAGCACGCGGCTGTTGAGGCGCGTGTTGCGGCTCTGAAGGTCGATGTTCTGATCGAGCAGCGAGCGATTGTGCTCCTGGGCGGCGGTCCGCTCGTTGGTCGCGACCTTGAGCAACTGCTCCAGATTGGTCCGCGAGGCGTCGCAGGCCATCGCATCCTGCTGCGCCCGCACGACTTCGCTATTGAGCTTCGCCAGCTTGTCGGCCTGATCCTGAATCTGCTGCTGAAGCTGCGAAATGAGCACGCCGCGCTCGTTCAGGGCCTCGTCCTTCATCGCCAAGGCCGCTTCCATGCTGGCCCGCGTGTTCATCCGCAGCGTGATTTCAGCGTCGCGCTGCATCTGATAATCGACCGCGAGCTGCCGCCAGTTATCCCACTGGGCGGCGGCGGAAATGAAGAAGCACGACAGCGCCACGGACAGCACGGCGTTGAGGACCACGAAAACTTTGGTCATCGTACTCACAAACAAGCTCCTTCTGCTGCGCGAACGGATGGCAGCGCAACCAGCAGCGACGACGGCGCCAGCCCGCGGTCGCACACGCAATTATCGCGGCCGGATTCTACGCGGCAACCCCCCGCACGCAAGTCCCCCCTTCGAACCCTTGGCCTGTTGGCCCCTCAACCCCTTGGCCCCTCGACCCCGCGGCCCCTCAATCCGTTATCATCACACCCACGCGGACGTGGCGGAACTGGCATACGCAAAGGATTTAGGATCCTTCGGGGAAACCCATGCGGGTTCGACTCCCGCCGTCCGCAATCCGGGCCCCTACGGCTCGACGCCGGTTGGGGATGGACGGACGCCGAGCCCTTCGAGCAGCGCGGCGTACGCCGGCCGCGGGTCGGGGAATCGACCCTTGGGCGGCAGGTTCCACTTTTCGAACAGCCGCTCGTTATCGCGCGTCCGCGTCTCGCCCGCGTCCGCCGCTTTGCGCTCATCGATCAGCTCTTCGTGATACACGCATGCGCCGGGTAACCCGACCACCGGCAACCCGGCACCGAGCGACACCTTCAGCGACAAATCCGGGTCCCAGGCGCAAAACTGATAGTCAGTGTCGAGAAATCCGACTCGCGCCAGCGTCTCGCGCCGCAACAGCCCGAAATTCGCATAGGGATGCCCGCGCACGTGCAGCACTCCGAAATGAAGCCCGTCGCGGTCGAATCCGTTCAGCTCGTTCCACGGCTGCGCGTGATTGTGATAGAACGCCACCATGCCGACGTCCCGGCGGACTCGCAGAAACGACAGCGCGGCGTCGACCGAACCCGGAAGCGCATACGCGTCGTCATTCAGCCACATCACGAATTCGCCGCGCGCCAGGCGAAACGCAGCATCGTACGCGCGGCAACAGCCCCGCCGCGGACGCTGGACGTGCAGCCGCACGCCCCGCTGCTGCGCGAGCCACGCCGCCGACCCATCGGTGCCCCCACCCTCAACAACCACGAACTCATATCGGACGTTGAGCGTCGCGCGCGTTTGCGTCACACAACGCTCCAGCCGTTCACGCCGCTGATAAGTCGCCAGCACGACGCTCAGTTCGGGTGGCGCGGCGTCGGGCGAAGGGGCTGTTCTCATGACGCCCTGATCGGCTAGAATCGGCGTGTCAGGTAAGGCGTCTGCGTCCGAAAATCTCGGATCCGCCTAGTCCTTCTTTCACTGCGCTGAGGCAACCATGAGTCCGACTTCCCGCCGCCTCGTACTCACGTGCTTTTTTGTTGTCACCGTCAGCGACGCGCTGCTCGCGCAACTGGTCAGTTACGCGGACCATCGCGTGGTGCGCGTTCAGGTCGCTACTCCCGCCGACGTCGCGAAGCTGCTCACGCTCACCGACGACGTGTGGAGCCACGAGGTCGTGAACAACGAACTCGACGTGCGTGTGACGCCCGAGCAGTTTGCCGAACTTGAGAAGTCGGGTATGAGCTTTGAAGTGCTGATCGCCGACTTGCAGCCGCTGGTCGAAGCGAGCCTGCTTGGTAACCCCGGCCGCGGCACCTATGACAACTACATGCAGTACGCGGACGTGAATAACTACCTGACTTCGCTGGCCGCCGCGCGGCCCGATCTCGCCCAGACCTTCGTCGTCGGATCGACGCACCAGGCCCGCAACATCGTCGGAATTCAGATCACCGGCCCCGGCGGCGGCAACAAGCCCGGCGTGCTCTACTTCGGCGGCGAGCACGCCCGCGAGTGGATCACCGTCCCGGTGGTCATGTACTTCGCCGATCAGCTCATCAACCAGTACGACACCGACCCCGGTATCAAGAAACTGGTCGACCGCGCCGTCTTCTATCTCATCCCGATCTTCAACGCCGACGGCTACGTCTACACCTGGACCAACGAACGCCTGTGGCGCAAGAACCGCCGCAACAACGGCGGGGGCGTCTACGGCGTCGATCTGAACCGCAACTGGAGCGTCGGCTGGGGCGGGGAAGGCTCGGACAGCGCGCCCAGCAGCGATATTTACCGCGGCCCCTCGGCCTTCTCCGAGCCCGAGACCGCCGCGCTGAGCAACTTCGTCCTGGCGCACCCGAACATCGCCACGATGAACGACGTTCACAGTTTTTCGCAATACATCCTCTTCCCGTACGCGTACAAATCCGGCCTGCCGGCTAATCAGTCCGAGTACGTCGCGGTCGGCACCGCGATGGCCTCGCTGATCCTCGCCGAGCACGGGCTGGTCTACGAGCCGATGAACACGTACAGCGGGCTTTATCCGGCGGCGGGCGCGTCGATGGACTGGGGCCACGACATCGCGGGCGCATTGGCGATGGCGGTCGAGATGCGCGACACCGGCGAATTCGGATTCGTGCTGCCCGCCAGCCAGATCATTCCGGCGTGCGAGGAGATGTTCCCGGCCCTGCTCTATCAGGCCGACTGGGCCACGACGCCGGTGCGCATCAGCTATCCGAACGGTCAGCCGGCCAATTTCGTCCCCGGTCAGGCCACGAACATGACGGTTCAGATCGTCGCCGCCAATGAAAGCGTCGACACGAGTAGCGCGCTGCTCTATGTCCGCACCACCGGCGCCGGCGCCTACACGGCCTACCCGATCACGCACGTCAGCGGCAGCACCTTCAACGCCACTTTCCCCTCGCGAAACTGCGGGCCCGACACCGAGTACTACGTCACGGCGGAAGGCACTGGCGGCACGCTGGCATACAGTCCGTCCGACGCGCCAACGAGCGTCTTCAGCGCTCCGGTCGGCACGCTGACGACGTTCTTCAGCGACAACTTTACGACCAACCTGAGCTGGACCGTGCAGGACACGAGCCTGACGTCGGGTAGCTGGGTGCGCGTCGATCCGCGCGGCACCTCGGCGCAGCCCGAAGACGACAACCCCGCCGGCACGGGCACGATGTGCTACGTCACCGGCCAGGGCAGCGTGGGCGGCAGCGTCGGCGAAGCCGACGTGGATGGCGGGCCGACGCGGCTGATCTCGCCGGTCATGGCCCTCGCCGGTCAGGACCCCACCATCAGCTACTATCGCTGGTTCTACAACGACGACGGCGACGACACGCTGGTCGTCGAAGTGACCGGCAACGGGACGACGTGGGTGACGGTCGAAACGGTCGGCGCCAGCCCGTCATGGACGCCGCACAGCTTCCGCCTGGCCGATTTCGTGACGCCGAGCAACAGCGTCCGCATCCGCTTCAGCACGTCCGACAATCCGAATAACTCGATCACCGAGGCGGCGATCGACGACGTGCTGGTCTCGACCATCGAGTGCGTGGGCGGACCGGTGAAGGGCGACACGAACTGTGACGGTTCGATCGACGGCTTCGACATCGACTCGTTCGTGCTGGCGCTGACCAATCCGGCGCAGTACGAGCTTGATTATCCCGACTGCGACATCGACAACGCCGACGTCAACGACGACGGCTCGGTCAACGGCTTCGACGTTGATCCGTTCGTCGAGCTGCTGTCGTAGAAGCGCGCCGCGCCTCTTTCGCCCGGCAGAACGCACGGTCGTGGCCAGGGGCTCTGAGCCCCTGGCGGGGCGGGTTTCCAACCCGTACAGACCGGTCGGAGGCTGGTCCCCCAGCACCGAGACCAACCGGAGGCCGGATTGGACCGGACGGTGTCTGGTCCCGGCAGGTCGCCAACGGCGGCGACCTGCCGGGACTACAGAAATAGGGCGCGATCAGCGCTTCGTCGTACCGACTTGTACGCCGTTGATCACGGTTCGCACGCAGTGCGTGGTGAACTCGAACGGATCGCCGTCGTACAGTGCGGCGTCGCCGTCCTTGCCGACTTCGAGCGAGCCGACGCGCTGCTCGATGCCGAGAATCTTCGCCGGCTGGATCGTGATCGTGGCCAGCGCCTGCTCGGGCGTCAGGCCGTTCGACGCGGCCATCGCCGCCTCGAACAACACGACGCGCACCTTGGGCACGTAGTCTTCGTAGCCGCCCTGGATCGCGACCGGGATGCCGGCCTTCATGAGCTTGCTGGCGGTCTCGAAGCTCAGATTCTCGGTGTCCTCGTAAGCGCGGTACATCGTCGGGTGCACCAGCACGGGCACGCCCGCGGCCTTGATCTCGTCGGTCAGCAGATACGCCTCCGCGGCCATGTCGAGGATCAGGCGGACATTGAACTCCTTTGCGAGGCGCAGAGCGGTCGCGATGTCGTGCGCGCGGTTGCAGGTGACGACCAGCGGCAGCTCGCGCTTCAGCACGCGGACGAGCATCTCGCTGCGCAGGCTGCGATCGGGCTTCTTGTCAGGCTCGGCGGCCTTGTCCAGCTTCTGCTGATACTCCTGGGCCTTGATCAGCTCCTGCCGCAGGAGCGAAACCATCTTGCTGCGCGTGCCGGGCGATTTGCCGTCGCCTTTCTGCGCCCAGGGGCTGAGCGTCGCGACGACGGCCGCGTCGGCGACCAGCGTGGCTTCCTCGACCGTGTTGCCTGTGGTCTTGAGGATCGCCGTCTGGCCGGAGATGACTTCGCCGGGTGCATGACCGGTGTGAACGGTCGTGACGCCGAAGCCGCGCAGCCACTCGATCAGCTTTTCCTGCGGGTTGTAGGCGTCGATGGCGCGGAGCTCGGGCTGAAGCGGCGCGGAGTGCTCGAGTTGGTCGCTGTCGTGCTTCTGGTTGTAGATGCCGGAGAGGCCGACGACCGTGTGCGCGTCGATCAGCCCGGGCGTGACGACCGCGGCGTCGAGCGTCTTCGTGCCGGCGGGAATCTGCACCTGCGCCGCCGGTCCGACGGCGGCGATCTTGCCGTCGCGGATCAGCACGGCGCCGTCCTTGATCGTGCCGGCGGGGCCCATCGTGTGAATGATCTTGCCCTTGATGGCGATCGTCTGACCGCTGGCGACGCAGACAGACGCGAGCGCCGCCGTGATCGCCGCGAACGCGGCGACGCGTCCCCTTCGTCGCTGCGTCGCTCTCTCCGCGCCTCGTCGTTCACGCACCGGCCGGAGGCCGATGCTCCCCTTCGTCGCTGCGTCGCTCCGTCGCTGCCTCAGCACCGGGCCGTTCACGCACCGGCCGGAGGCCGATGCTCCCCTTCGTCGCTGCGTCGCTCTCTCCGCGCCTCGTCGTTCACGCACCGGCCGGAGGCCGATGCTCCCCTTCGTCGCTGCGTCGCTCCGTCGCTGCCTCAGCACCGGGCCGTTCACGCACCGGCCGGAGGCCGATGCTCCCCTTCGTCGCTGCGTCGCTCTCTCCGCGCCTCGTCGTTCACGCACCGGCCGGAGGCCGATGCTCCCCTTCGTCGCTGCGTCGCTCCGTCGCTCTTCTTGCGTCATTGCCCCTCCTCCTGCTCCGCGCAGCACAGATACGGTTTCAGCGGGCTGCCGGCGCCGTAGCCGCCGACGGCGTGCAGATAGTCCTTCGGGTCGCTGCGGTCGAACACCTTGACGCCCTCGACCCACGTCTCCAGCACCTTGGAGTACACACTCAGCGGGTCGCCCGACAGAATGATGAAATCCGCGTCTTTTCCAGCTTCGAGCGAGCCGATCCGCGCGTCGAGGTCCATCATCTTGGCGCCGTTCAGCGTCAGCGACGCCAGCGCCGTCTTGCGCGACAGCCCGCCGCGCACGCCCAGCGCCGCGCTGCGGAGAAACCAGCGCGCGTCGGTGATCCAGTCGTCAGTGTGATAGGCCAGCAGCACGCCGGCCTTTTCCAGCACGGCGCCGGTCTCGAACGAGATTTCCGCCGCCTCCAGCTTTCCGCCCGGGCTGTCGACGATGATCGCCGAGCAGGGCGCCTTGGCGGCGGCGATTTCGTCGGCGACCTTCCACGCCTCGCTGACGTGGTGCAGCACGACGCGGAAGCCGAACTCCTTGCTGAGCCGCAGCACGGTGATGATGTCGTCGGCACGGTGCGTGTGATGGTGCACGATGCGCTTGCCCTCGAGCACCTCGACCATGGCCTCGAGGCCGATGTCGCGCGCTGGCACTTTCTCCGGGTCGCCGGCGGCGCGTTGAATCTTGTCGCGATACTCCTGCGCCTTGATGTACTGCTCGCGGACCAGCGCGGCCGACTTGCCGCGCGTGCCGGAGAAGGGCGGATCGCGCATCGAGTTCGTGCCGTTGGCCATCTTCATGCCGCCCATCAGCCAGCCCGACGCGTCGCGGATGCCCATCTCCTCGATCGTCTTGCAGCCCTTGCGGAGCTTCACGTAGATCGTCTGGCCGCTCATCAGGTGCCCAGAGCCAGGCATGATGTTCAGCGTCGTCAGACCGCCGGCGACGCCACGGCGGAAGCCGGCGTCGAAAGGGTTCAGCGCGTCGTAGACGCGCGTGTCGGGCTGGATGGTGGCGCTGCCGTCGGCCCCGCCCCAGCCGCCCATGTGGTTATGCGTGTCGACCAGTCCGGGCATGATGAATTTGCCCGTCGCGTCGATCTTCCGCGCGCCGTCGGGAATTTTCACCGCCCCAGCCGCGCCCGCGGCGACGATCTTGCCTTTATGTACCACCAGCACGCCGCCGTCGACCTCGTCGCCGGCGATGGTGATCAGGTGCGCGCCGGTGAAGGCGAGCGGGGCGTCCTGGGCGCGGGCCAAGACCGCCGCGGCCATGGCCGCCAGCGCGGCCAGCAGACGAAAGTGCTTCAAGATTGGACTCCTTGCTTCGATCGTGCCCGCTGAAAGCGGGGATGTTATCGCCGGCGCCGGCGCTTCTCCAGTAGGCGCCCCGAGCGCCTCCGCGGCCCCGCGTCCGCGGCGGCGTCGCGGCTCGCGTCCCCCGCGGCCGGCGCGGTAACATGCGGCGCCTCAGACCCCTCTCCCTTGTGGGGAGAGGCCGGGAGAGGGGCAAAACGCGTGCGAAGATAAGACCCTCCCAATAGGAGCGTGACTCTCATGATGTCCGATCGCGTCAAGCAGATCCTGAGCTGGTACGAATCCGACAACGCCGGCGTGCTGGCGAATCTCCGCCGGCTGCTGGGCAGCGGCACGCTGCGCGACACGGGTAAGCTCGTGATCCTGCCGGTCGACCAGGGTTTTGAGCACGGCCCGGCCCGCAGCTTCGCGCCCAATCCGCCGGCGTATAACCCGCACTATCACTTCGAGCTGGCTTTGGAGGCCGGCTGCAACGCCTACGCCGCCCCGCTCGGATTTCTCGAAGCCGGCGCGCGGACTTACGCGGGCGAGTTGCCGCTGATTCTCAAGCTGAACAACAACGACTCGCTCTACGGCACGAAGAACCCGACTCAGGCCATCACCGCCTCGGTCGAGCACGCCCTGCGGCTCGGCTGCTGCGCCATCGGCTTCACGATCTATCCGGGCTCGGCGATGTCGCAGGGGCAGTATGAGCAGCTCAACCAGCTCGCCGAAGAAGCCAAGAGTGTCGGACTGGCCGTGATCGTCTGGTCCTATCCGCGCGGCGAGGGGCTGAGCAAGGAGGGCGAGACGGCGATCGACGTGACCTGCTACGCCGCCCAGATCGCCTGCCAGCTCGGGGCGCACGTGGTGAAGGTCAAGCCGCCCGCCGCCCACATCGAGCAGGCCGAGGCCAAGAAGGTGTACGAGAAGCACAAGGTGCCGATCGGAACGCTCGCCGAGCGCATCCGCCACGTCGTGCAGAGCAGCTTCGACGGCCGGCGGATCGTGATCTTCTCGGGCGGGGCCGCCAAGGACGAGGCGGCCATCCTGGACGAGATCAAGGGCATCCATGCGGGCGGCGGCTTCGGCAGCATCATGGGCCGCAACGCCTTCCAGCGGCCGAAGAAAGAGGCCCTGGCGCTGCTGAAGAAAGTGATGGACGTGTATGCCGGGAGGGCGTAGCGTCTATCAGCCTTACGAGTGCAAAGAGAACCACCCGTGCGATCCGCGAGCGAGCATCATTGGACACCGAATGAAGACCTTGTGGCGATGTATTTGTCTCGGCACGGCTCGGAAAAGCTCGGCCTGACTTTGGCGGGGATTGGACACAAGCTCGGCATTCGTGTCGGGACACTCAAGATGCGAATGTCGAACTTCAAGTGGATCGATGGTCGCGGAGGATTGTCGAAGCCGTCGAAGCAATCGCATGATGTCGGAGCCACGTACGGTGGACTGAGCGAGCCGGAGATGCGCGGCATTGTGATGAAGGTACTCGGCTTGTAGCCAAGTACTCCCCGAACGTCACGGCGGTGTGGGTGGCATGGCTATCGCGCCAGCATAGCCATGCCGGCCGCGAGTGGGCGATGATCTGCCAAGTCGCGCGCTGCTTCGACCATCGGCATGGCTGTGCTTCGCGACAGCCACGAAACGACGAAGCGAGCCACCCAACGGCGGCCCCGCGTTGCAGGGGCGCTGGGCGCCATCCGACGCACGCGAGATAGCTGGAGCCAGTGGCAACATGACGGAGACCCGCGAGCCGACGGCGTGCGTCCTGGCGATTGAAACGTCCAGCGGCGAGGGCGGCGTGGCGCTGGCGTCGGGCGGACGCGTCCTGGCACAGCGCGAGCTGCCGCTGGATCGGCGGCACACGTCGCAGCTTCTGCCGGCGATTGGCGAGCTGGTGAGCGCGGCGGGCTGGACGCCGAGGGAGCTGACGTCCGTCTATTTCTCGGCCGGGCCGGGGAGTTTTACCGGGCTGCGACTGGCGGCGACGACGGCGCGGATGCTGCAATGGAGCGTGGGGTGCCAGGTGGTGGCATGTCCGACGCTGGAGGTGATTGCGCGGAATTCGCTCGATACGGGCGCGTGGCCACAGAGGGCCGACGCCACGGCCGGCGATTCGACGTGGCCGCGGAGAGCCGACGCTACAGAGCAGCGGCAGACGGCCGACGCGACGGAACGGCCAGGAGAAGCGGGCGCGTACGTTGCGCCGATGCTGGATGCGAAACGCGAGCAGGTCTTCGCGGCGTGCTATCGAATCGCGGCCGGTGCGGATTCGGACGAGTTGATCGAGTTCGAAACCGCCGGACTCCGCGATCCGGCGACGTGGTTGGCGGGGCTGCCGCGGCCGCTGGTGGTGGTGGGCACTGGCCTTGCGCGGCATCGGGCCGCCGCGGAAGCAACGGGCGCCATCGTACTGGCCGAGCACGCGTGGCGGCCTCGGGTGGAGCAGCTCGTCGTCGTCGGAGACCGCCTGGCGCGACGCGGCCGATTCTGCCTGCCGCAAGAAATCGTGCCAACCTACATCCGCCCGCCGGAAGCCGAGGAGGTCTACGAGACGCGGCGGGCGGCAGCGCGCGACCGGCGAGGCGAATGACGTGAGCAACGCCGGTGTTGCGGACGTCTCGAGCGCGGCGGCCGGCGGAGGGGCGGTGGCGGCGTCGGCTGTGTTGACGCATCACTGGCTGGTTCGGCGGCGGGGCGGCGAGAAAGTGCTTGAAGCACTGCGCGGCTTTGCGCCGCACGCGCCGCTCTACACGCTCGTCCACGATCGCCGCGCCGACGCCGGCGACTGGCCCGACGTGCGCACCTCGGCGCTGCAACGCCTGCCCGGCGCGGCGCGGCACTATCCGAAGCTCCTGCCACTCATGCCGTGGGCGGCGCGGCGGATGCATCTGCCGCCGGTCGAGCTGGTGCTCTGCTCCGACGCGGCTCTGGCCAAGGCGATGACGGCGCACGCCGACAGCTTTCTCGTCTGCTATTGCCATTCGCCGATGCGCTACGTTTGGGATCTGTCCGACGTCTACGAGCAAACGCTGCCGCGCTGGCTGCGCCCGGCCTGGCGAAGCATGATCCCCTGGTTGCGGCGGGTCGACGCACAGGCCGCACAGCGCGTCGACGTGTTTGTCGCCAATTCACAGCACGTCGCCGAGCGCATTCGCCGCTGTTACGGCCGATCCAGCGTGGTGGTTCATCCGCCGGTCGAACTGCCGACGGCCCCCGCCAGCGATTCGCGGCGTGAGAGATTTCTCCTGTGCGTTGGATATCACGTCGGCTACAAGCGGCTGGATATCGCGGTCGATGCGTGCGAGCGCTTGGGTCGCGAGCTGGTCGTGATCGGGGATGGGCCCGATGTGGCGCGGTTTCGGGCGAAGCACCTGCGCTACGTACATTTTCTGGGCTGGACGCCGGACGACGTCATCATCGACCACTACCAGCGTGCGGCGGCGCTGCTCTTTGCCGGCGAAGAGGATTTCGGGATCGTGCCCGTCGAGGCGATGGCGCATGGTTGCCCGGTGGTGGCGTATGCCGTGGGCGGGGCGCGCGAGACGGTGATTCCGGGCAAGACCGGCGTCTGGTTCGAGCAGCAAAGCGTCGAATGTATGATGGACGCGATCAACCGCTGCGAGCGACTGCGATTTGATGCGGCGGCGATGCACGCTCACGCCAGTTCGTTTGGAATTGTGCGCTTTCGGCGCGAGATCGCCGCCGTGCTCGCGGAGCGGCGACGCCGGGCGTAGCGCACGCGCTGGTCTCAGGGAAGGTCAGATGATCCAACAGATCGACAATTTCATCGGCGGCGAACTTGTGGCGCCGGCCGGCGGGCGCTATCTCGACAACTTCGATCCGGCGGTCGGACGCGTCTATTCGGGCGTTGCCGACAGCGACGCGCGCGACGTCGAGCGCGCCGTGGCAGCGGCGCACGCGGCGTTTGCGAAGTGGTCGGCGACGCCGGCCGATGAGCGCTGCCGCGTGCTGTTCCGCGTCGCCGACATCATCGAGCGCGATCTGGAGAAATTCGCGCTGGCCGAGTGCGTCGACAACGGCAAGCCGCTGACGCGCGCCCGCACCGCCGAGATTCCCCGCGCCGTCAAGAATTTCCGGTTCTTTGCTACGGCCCTCTTGCACGAGCGCAGCGATCTGCACGTCGTCGACCGTGAAGCGCTCAATTACACGCTGCGCCGGCCGCGCGGCGTGTGCGGGCTGATCTCGCCGTGGAACCTGCCGCTGTACCTGCTGACGTGGAAGGTCGCGCCGGCGCTGGCCGTCGGCAACACCGCGGTGGCCAAGCCGTCGGAAGTCACGCCCATGACCGCCCGGCTGCTGGCCGACGCGTGCGTCGAAGCCGGGCTGCCGGCGGGCGTGCTGAACATCGTGCATGGCAGCGGCACGCAGGCCGGCGCGGCACTGGTGTCTCATCCCGCGGTGACGACGATCTCATTCACGGGTGGGACGAAGACGGGGCGGGCGATCGCGGCGGCGGCGGCGCCGATGTTCAAGAAGCTGTCGCTCGAGCTGGGCGGCAAAAACCCGAATCTGGTGTTCGCCGACGCCGACATGGGCGCGGCGGTCGACGCGAGCGTTCAGGCCGCGTTCGCCAACCAGGGGCAGATCTGCCTGTGCGGCTCGCGGGTTTACGTCGAGCGGCCGGCGTATGACGAATTCGTGGCCCGCTTCGTCGAGCAGACGCGGCGGCTGCGCGTCGGAGACCCGCTTGATCCTGCCACGCAGCAGGGAGCCATGGTGTCGCGGGTCCAGCTTGAGAAGACACGCGAGTACGTCGAGTTGGCGCGGCGCGAAGGCGGACGCGTGCTGAGCGGTGGCGGACCGCCCGTCGAGTTGCCGACGCGCTGCCGCGATGGCTACTTCCACCAGCCGACGGTGATCGTCGATCTCCCGCCGGAATGCCGCGTGAACCAGGAGGAGATCTTCGGCCCGGTGGTGACGATCGCGCCATTTGAAAACGAAGCCGACGCGATCAAGTTGGCCAACGGCACGGAATTCGGGCTGTCGGCGAGTGTGTTCACGCGGGACGTGAACCGCGCGCACCGCGTCGCCGACGCCATCCAGGCCGGAACCGTCTGGGTGAACTGCTGGCTGCTGCGCGACCTGCGCGTGCCGTTCGGCGGGATGAAGCAGAGCGGCGTGGGGCGCGAAGGCGGCGACGAGGCGCTGCGCTTTTTCAGCGAGACGAAGAACGTGTGCGTGAAGGTTGGGTGAGGAGTGATCGCCCTGCCGCCATGCCGGTAGGGCAGGTCGCCGCCGTCGGCGACCTGCCAGTGCGGGCTCCTATCCGGTGTGGCACAGGCTATTAGCCTGTGTGCCTGTGTGCCTGTGTGGCACAGGCTATCAGCCTGTGTGCCTGTGTGGCACAGGCTATCAGCCTGCGTGCCGTGTGGCACAGGCTATCAGCCTGTGTGCCTGTGTGGGCAGGTCGCCGCCATTGGCGACCTGCCGTACCGTAGGAACGCGTCGCTACTTCGGAGGAACACGCGGGCGCCAAGATTTCGTGAAGTTCAGGCGTTCACCTTCATTCCAAGTGCGCCTCGAGCGTGCGGCGTAGTGCGGCGGCGATATCATGTCGGCGCCGACCCCGACAGGCGTCATGTCATCCCGGCGGGGCCACCAGAAGGGAGATCATCATGAGAGCGAAGGTCGATACTGCCGCGCTGAACGTGCGGGCTTACGCCGGTACGCACGTCGTCAGCATTGGTCTGAACATGCCGCAGGCCGCGACCGCCGGTCTGCTCGGGTTTGCGATCCGGCGCAGGGATCCGGTCGAAGATGAGGAGTATTGGCTTTCGGGTTTCAAGACGTTTGAATCGGTCTATCCCAACCCGCCGCCAGGAGCGCTGGTCAGCTCGCGCGATTATCCGGTGCAGAGCTTTCTGTGGGCCGACTACACGGCCAAGCCGAATCGGAAGTACACGTATTTCATCGTGCCGATGCGCGGCAAGCCGAGGAACCTGAAGCCGGACGCCGAAGTGCCGATCGAGGTGACGACCGAGAGCGAGGACAAGGGCGAGCACGCGATTCACTTCAATCGCGGGGCCGCCGGCAGCCAGGCGTATGCGCGGAAGTTCGGCGTCCGGAAACCCAAGGACGTCGGCCCCGACGCGTTCAAGTGGCTCTCGCGCGGGCTGGAGGAGGCCATCCTGCGTTTCATCGCGCAGGCCAACGGGCCGCAGTTCGGGCTGCGCGTCGCGGCCTATGAGTTCTCGCACATGCCGGTGCTCAAGGCGCTCAAGCAGGCGGCGCAGAGCGGCGCCGACGTGAAGATCGTCTATGACGCCAAGACCGGCGCCGGCAAGCCGGCGAAGTCGAACCTGGCCGCGATCAAGAAGGCGAAGATCGCCTCGCTGGTGACGCCGCGGACGGAGAATCCGTCGTACATCTCGCACAACAAGTTCATCGTGCTGCTCAAGAACGGGCAGCCGATCGAGGTCTTCACCGGCTCGACCAATTTCACGCAGGGCGGCATCTTCGGCCATTCGAACGTCGGGCACATCGTGCGCCGGCCGACCGTCGCGCAAGCCTACCTCGATTACTGGACGCGCCTCGCCGCCGATCCCGCGGCCGGCGCGCTGCGCGCCGGCAATCTCGCCGCCACGCCCGATCCGCAGGCCGCGCCGCCGCCCAACAGCATCACCAGCTATTTCAGCCCGCGACCCGACCTGACGCTGCTCGACTGGTATGCCACGCGGATGAACGCGGCGAGTGATTCCGTATGCCTGACGGCGGCGTTCGGCGTGAACAAGAAGCTCGCGGGTGTGCTGGGGCAGGCGGGCTCGCCTTTCCTGGGATACGTGCTGCTCGAAAAACCCGGCGAGACCTTCAAGCAGTTCGCCAGCGACCGCGACATCAGCGTCGCGGTGGGGGCGTTCCTCAAGGACGACCTGGTCTACCGCTGGCTGCGCGAGATCGACCCTGGCCTGAACAGGCACGTGCGCTACATTCACACCAAGTACATGCTGCTCGACCCGACCAGCGACGATCCGGTCGTCATCTCCGGCTCGGCCAACTTCAGCGACGCCTCGACCAAGAACAACGACGAGAACATGCTCGTGATCCGCGGCGACACGCGCGTCGCCGACGTGTACCTGGGCGAATTCATGCGGCTGTTCAACCACTTCGCCTTCCGCCAGCACGAAGATCGCCTGCGCGCCGCGCCCGCCTCAAAGGCCCGCCAGGCGGCGTATCTCAAGGAAGACGCCTCGTGGACGGCCAAGCACTACGTGCCCGGCTCGAAAGCCGCACGCCAGCGCGAACTGTTCGCGTAGCGCGCGGTGCCGGCGTGGCACTGGGTGCCGCGGGTGCACGGGGGGCCCGACCAGGATCCCGCGTCGGCAGCGCGAGGCCGAATGGATACGTGGAACGGCTTCTTCCCCCCCGGAGAGCACCGGGGGAAGAGTTGAAATTCACGGCGCGCGCCGTGACAGGGAGCGCTTTGTCATGGATACCCAACTTACCACGCCGGATCGGCTATACGGCGAGAGAAACCCGTGGCGTGCCCGAAGCACGCCAGTGGCAGAGAGCGCGTGGCACAAGCAGCAGCGCGAGCAAGCCGCCGTTGCGGGCGATCGCCATGCCGATGGTCGTTTCAATCCCCGGTGTGCATCCGCAGGTCATGCCCCAGCCGACCCGCAGCGCGACGAGAGTCAGCACCATCGAGAACGCGAGCAGCGCCAGCGCCGTCGCGAGGAAGGACGCGCCCCGCCGCCAGTCGCTCACGACCCACGCGCCGAGCGCGATCTCCACGTACGGAAGCGATGACGCGACGGCGATCAGGACACTGGAGTCAGACACGCCCGTCAGGAACAGCAGGTGCTGGACGCCGCCGTCCGAGCCCGCGATCAACTTCGACATGCCGGCGAAAATGAAGAAGAAGGCGACCGCACTATCGGCCGCCCTGCGCAGGGAGCTGGCGCTGACGCCCTTCACGCGGCCTGCTTCCGGCGTTGGATCCATCGGCCAGCCAGGACCGCGAAGATCAGTCCAGCCGACGCCGCACTGGCGCCGAGCATGCTCGACCGCTGTGCGGGACTGTCAGGGCGCGCTGGATGAATGACGTGGACCGGCACCAGTTTTCCGTCCTCCCCGGCAGAGAAGGCGCGTGACTTCCCGTTCTTGTCGAGCGTGCGATGATCGGTCACGAGCGTACCTCGCGCGAACTGGAGCGTGAACGCGCTTTGGGGAGGCCGCTTGAGTGAGGCGGACACGGTCCGCATCGTCGCGCGCCGCACGGCGCGCGCGTCGCTGTCGGATTCGAACTTGGCCACGCTGGGGAACCAATGCCCGTCGGGCTGCCTCTCATACTCGACCGTGAAGCGCGTGTTGCATTCCTCACACGACCAGCCGGTCGCGAGGTAGCTATCGTCGCGATTCTCCACGCGAACCGAGACCCGCTTCTCGGGTGCTTCCGGCAGCGCATACCGCAGCTCGATCACGTGCGGGCTGAGGCGCGTCGCTTCGAACTTGGCGCCAGCACGCTCGAGTTCTGCAAAGTCCCGGCGTGTGCCGGGGCGAAGAAAGTCGAGCGGAACAAACACAGCGGGAACGTCATGGCCCGCCGCGGACAGGATACCTTGGTGCGTCGCAGGAAAAGACTCGACGATTCCATCCGACGTTGACACAATCACCTGGTCCTGAAAGCCGTGCAGCTCGGCCCAATGCGGCGTGTCGAAGAATCGCCGCTCCATCCGCTCCGACTCGCCGGATCGGAACCACTTGTACTTGGCAGTAAACTCCTCCGCCGTCTTCAGAACGAAGCTCAGCTCGAACTCGGCCGTCACGGCGTTCATGATCTCCTGCTGCGTGGCGACGCGCCGAACGACCTCGATGGCCTCGCTCTCAGAAAGCCGCTCTGGACCGCGGCTGTCGATCTGGCCGATTGAGGTTGATGCGAACCCGCTTGCCAGAAGCGGGGCGCAGAATGGGATAAGGGTGGAAACCGCGCGCATGTTGGATCTCCTGTTTCACTGCGGCAGGTTACACCCATCCGTCTGGGTGTAGAAGATGTTACAGAAGTTGTTGCAAACGGTGTCTTTGTAGTACGTTTCGCGGAAGCAATTCTTCAATTCCTGATCGCAGTTCTCACCCTCTGCGGTAATGCAGGCCCTGTACGAAATGTTCTCACCTTTCTTCGAGTGCGAGACGCACGGGTGCCCTGCCGACGGCCGTTCGCGTCGGCAGGGCGGGATGAGGATCGCCCGACGACGCGGATGTCGCCGTTCAGCTCGCCGCCGGCCAGAGCCACGCGAACGTCGCGCCGGTGACCAGGCCGTAGACCACGCCGTCGAAGATGAACTTGAACGTCGAGCCCCACGGCGCGCCTTTCCAGATCGAGTCTTGGAAAGGGCCCATGGCGTAGGCCAGGATGCCGGCGGTTCCGGCCACTTGAAACACCTTCATATACGCCGCCCCAGGGCCCAGCGCGTGCCAGCCCACGTAGCCGACCAGGGCGCTGACCAGCAGCGAGAGGCCGAACCACTGCATCAGACTGACGTTCATGTTGAACCCACCCGGCGGCACGACCGTCATGAAGCCAACCGGCCCGCGCTGCACTTTCGCGGTCATCTCGGGCGTGCACATGTCCTTCATCGACGTGGCGCCGGGAAACATGTACATGCCCGGCTCGACGCCGCCGGCACGCATCGCGTCGAGCACGGCGTCTTCGCCCTTCATTTTCTTGCAGTCGCCTTTGTGAATCGGCAGGGCCATGTGAATGATCGAGCTGACGATGAAGACGAAAACGGCAGAGAGGATGATCGGAAGCCAGAGGGCGGTGAGAGACATGTGCGGTTCTCCGGTGATCTGATGCCGGGCGCTGCCGGCGCGGCCCGTCGCGCCGGCCCCCGGACGGGCGACAGAATACCCGCGAACGCGGCAGCGGGCGAGCCGCAACGGAGCCGCCGGATGCCGCCAGATCGGCGCCGCCCGATTGCGCTGAGCGCCGTGCACGGGCCAGCCGGCGGCGGCTGGCCCGGGCGGCGGCTTCAAGATAGATTCTCGATTGCGGGGCCGAGTGGACGAACGCGGTCTCTGGGAGAAAGCCGATGAAACTAGGCGTGATGGCCGCCGGTCTGGGCGGCATGGGCTGGGACAAGGCGCTGGACTACTGCCAGCAGGTGGGGCTCGACGCGATCGAGCTGCCAGTCGGTGCGTACCCCGGCCGGCCGTTTTTCGACCCCGCCGAGGTGCTGAAGGACAAGGCGGCACAGAAGAAGATCGTCGATGACTGCAAGAAGCGCGGGCTGAAGATCATGGGATTGGCGGTGCACGGCAATCCCGTCAGCCCCAACCCCGAAACGGCGAGCCAGCACAACAAGGAGCACGACGTCGCCGTCCGGCTCGCGCCGAAGCTCGGCACCGACGTGGTCATCAATTTCAGCGGCTGCCCGGGCGGCAGCAGCAAGGACAAGCAGCCGAACTGGGTCACCTGCGCCTGGCCGCCGGAGTATGGCGAGATTCTCAAGTATCAGTGGGACGACGTGCTGATTCCGTATTGGAGCAAAAAGAACAAGGAGGCGGCCGACGAAGGCGTGAAGATCGCGTTCGAGGCGCACCCGGGCTTCTGCGTCTACAACCCCGAGACGATCCTGAAGCTGCGCAAGGCGGGCGGCAAGCAGCTTGGCGCGAACCTCGACCCGTCGCACTTCTTCTGGCAGGGCATCGATCCGGTCGAGGCGGCCCGCGCGCTGGGCGACGCCAAGTGCATCTACCACGTGCACGGCAAGGACTGCGGCATCGACCCGGCCAACATGCGCACCAACGGCGGGCTGGACACCAAGAGCTACGGCGACCTGGACAACCGCTCGTGGGTCTTCCGCACCTGCGGCTACGGGCACGGCGACGAGTTCTGGAAGCCGTTTGTGAGCATGCTGCGCTGCAAGGGGTACGACGGCGTGATTTCGATCGAGCATGAGGACAGCTACATGAGCGTGCAGGAGGGGTTCGAGAAGGCGGTGAAGTACCTGCGCGGCGTGATGATCCAGGAGAAGGCGGGGGGGGCGTGGTGGTTCTAGGGAGACCGACGGGCTTCGGCTCACCCTGAACCGGATTTTCGCCCTCGGCAGTTAACACGCGCCGCGGGTCGAGTGATTTCTCGACTTCACGACGTAGACTTATCGCCTTGATGCCAAAACGGATGGAACGAATGCCGAGCGGTACCCCGGCCGATCGGCGGGCCGCTCCGCACAGGCTTTGGCGCCGGCGACGTTGAGAGGCCACCACGCGCGTGGCAGGTTCGGCCGCCGCCCCGCACTCGCGTGCGGGGTTCGGTTGGGCGCTCTTAGCTCGATGGGCCGAAATCTGCTATCCTGTGGTGATCGGGAGGCGTGATGTCATGTTCCAGGTCCGGTCCGCCGCGGCATTTCTGGGATTGTGGTTATTCGGGTCGATTTCGGCCTTCGGGCAGCAGCCGCCGGCCAGCATTTCGCGCAGCGACTACGCCGACCGTCTGCACGGGATGTGGCTGGGCGAGTGCATCGCCAACTGGACGGGGCTGCGCACCGAGGGGATGTTCATTCAGCCGCCGTTCCTGACCGACGCCGACTGGGGGCAGGACTTCGGCCGCGGGCCGATCGACTTCCGCACCGATCTGAATCCGTGGTTCGCCGACGACGACACCGACATCGAATACACCTATGTGCATCTGCTGCACACGCTGCAAGCGACGAGGCTGACGCCGCAGCAAATTGCCGACGGCTGGATCGCGCACATCAACCGCTTCATCTGGGTCTCGAACGCGACGGCGCGTCAATTGATGGGCCAGGGCGTGCGGCCGCCGGCGACGGGCATGGGCGTTCCGAACGGCAATTACCTGATGATCGACGCGCAATTGACGACCGAGGTCTTCGGCGCGCTGGCGCCGGCGATGCCGGGCCGCGGGCTGCGGATCGGGCTGCTGCCGATGCAGACGACCTCGTCGCGCTTCGCGCTGCACGCCGCGCAGCACTTCGCGCTGCTCTACGCGCTGGCGCCGTGCGTGGATCAAGCGCTGCCGCGCCGCGAGCAGATGCTCTGGCTGGTGCGCGAAGCGCGCCAGTACATCCCCGACACGTCCAAGAGTGCCGAGATTGTGGATTTCGTCGTGGCCGATTATCTGGCCAACCCGGACGTCAACAACTGGGAGCTGACGCGCGACAACATCTACGAGCGCTATCACCGCGACGCGATGCAACATGGCTACAAGTACATCTTCTGGTACGAGTCGTCGGTCAACTTCGCCACCGGTATCATGTGCCTGCTCTATGGCGAAGGCGACTACAAGCGCACCGTGCAGATCGGCACGTTGAGCGGCTGGGACTCCGACAATCCCACCGCGACCATGGGCGGCCTGCTCGGACTGCTCTACGGCTACGACGAGATCGTCAACGCTTTCCCCGGCGTCAGCCTCTCCGACCGCTACGACATCGACCGCACGCGCGACAACCTGCCCGATTATCTGCCGGGAGACTTCTTCGCCGAGGACACGCTCGGCATGCTCGCGCAGCGCATGCTGCCGATCATCGACCGCGTGGTGGCCGAGTCGGGCGGCACCGTCGATCTGGCCAACGACCGCTGGGTACTCCCGCCACGCGACCATCGCCCGCCCCTGCTCCAGAACCCGGCGCAGCGCGAGTGGCGCCGCAGCGCCAACTGCCGCCTGCGGCAGCGCGGCTTCGACGTCGCGGCCAGCGCAACGTTCGGCCCCGGCATGCCGGGCGACCCCAACGGCGACGACCCGGCCTATTTCGCCAACGGCTTCGAGCAGGACTACTCCGGCCGCGAGCCGCAGGACACCGCTCGCCGCGCCTACGTGCCCGGTCCGGCGGCGCGCGGCATTCACGCGACGGCGTCGCTGAGCGTCGATTACGGCGAACCGGTTGACGTGCAGACCGTGCGGTTCATCGAAGGCGCGCACTTTCCCGACGGCGGCTGGTTCCAGACCATCGCCGTTCAGGTGCGGATCGGCGGGCAGTGGATGGACCCGCCGGGCGGGGCGATCGCGAGCGAAGCGCTCGATAGCGCCGCGCCCTATCAGGTGATCGAATTTCAGTTCGCGGCGCCGCTGCGCGTCGACGGCGTGCGTGTCAGCGGCGAGACCGGCGGTTCCGGAAAGTACGTCACCTGCTGCGAACTGGACGGGCTGTCGCCCGGCGGCGCGCTGAACACGGCGGGGCCGACGTTCGCGCCGAGCCCCTGAGAGCTGCGCTTCTCACGGGTGGAGCGGGCATCCTGCCCGCTATGGTGCTTCCAGGCAGGCGACCTGCCCCACCCGACGCCGGTGCATGCCTGCGCCTTCGGCGTGAGCATGCCACGCGCCGCTGCTACTGATGCCGCTTGCTCAGCACCTCGGTCAGCCCCTGTACGTGATCGGCCCCGTTCGGCACGGTGATGCTCGATCCGTCCAGGTCGTCGCCGATCGGCTCGGCCTGCCCGCCGAGGTGTTGCGCCAGAAAGGCCTCGGTCACCGCGAAGAACGCCTTGTTGTTGACCGGGCGGGCGAAGCCGTGCCCCTCGTCGGGGAACAGCACGTACGTCACGGAGATCTTCCGCTCGTTCATTGCCCGCACGATCTGATCCGACTCCGCCTGCTTGACGCGCGGATCGTTCGCACCCTGCCCGATCAGCAGCGGACGCTTGATCCGCTCCACCAGGTTCAGCGGCGAGCGCGAGTTCAGCAGCGCCCGCCCCTCCACCGTGCGGTGATCGCCGACGCGCGACGTGAACATGTTCAGCAGCGGCGTCCAGTAGGGCGGGATCGACTCCAGCAGCGTGATCAGATTCGACGGCCCGACGATGTCCACGCCGCAGGCGAATTTCTCGGGCGTGAACGTCAGCCCCACCAGCGTCGCGTAGCCGCCGTAGCTTCCGCCCATGATCGCGACGCGCTGCCCGTCGGCGACGCGCTGCCGGACGGCCCAGTCGACCGCGTCGATCAGGTCGTCGTGCATCGCCGCGGCCCATTGCTTGTCGGCCGCGTTGATGAACTTCTTTCCGAAGCCGGTCGAGCCGCGGAAGTTCACGCTGAGCACGGCGTAGCCGCGGTTCGCCAGCCACTGGTGCAGCGAGAAGTATCCCCAGTCGTCGCGGCCCCACGGCCCGCCGTGCACCAGCAGCACCATCGGCAGCGGCTTGCTCGGCCGGCCGTTTCCGTCGCGGTCGGTCCACCAGGGCAGCGACAGGTAGCTGACCAGCGAGAGCCCGTCGCGGGCCTTGATCGCGGTCGGGTGCATCCGCGCCAGGTTCTTGCCTTCGAGCTGCGCGCGATCCGTGAACAGAAACCGCGCGCTGCCTGCCGCCCGATCGTAGTGATAGAAGCGCTGCGGGCCGGCGTCCATCTCGAACGCCACCAGCCAGTGCTGATCGTCCAGCGTCCGGCTCAGGATCGACAGGTCGCCTTTCGACACTTTCTTGAGATACGCAAAATCCCGCTCGACCGACTTGTCGAGCACCTTCCACTCCTTCCGCAGCCGGTCGAACGCGACCGCCTGCGGGGCTTCGGTGCCGGGATGGACGGCGACGTCGTCGACGTCCACCTCGTCGCTGGCCGCCAGCACGGTCGATTTCTCGCTGGCGGTATCGACGGCGAGCAGCGCCGACGTGTCGCGTCCGCGGCTGTCGTACCAGTAGGCCGTCTTCCCGTCGTCGCTGAGGCCGACGATGGCCGTGGTCATCGAGTCGGCCTGCGAGGCTTGCGCAAACGTCTTCAGTGCGCCGCCGGCATCCGCCTTGAGAAACTCGAGCCCGCCGTCCGCGGTGATGTTCATCGCGTACCGCACGCGGAATTGCGCGTCGGTCGAAATCTGCGCGGCACCCGGGTTCTCATACAGCAGCGCCGTCGCGCCAGTCCGCAGATTCACGCGATGAATGTCGTGCACCTGCGGATTGCGGTTGTTCAGCGCGACGAGAATCTCGTCGGGAAAGTGCTGGCTGAGCTGCTGCACGCGGGCCTGCACGTTGTCGAACGGCGTCAGGTCGCGTGTCTGCTGCGTGGCCACGTCGGCGACGTACACGCGCCAGTTCTCGTCGCCGCCCTTGTCCTGCAGATAGATGATCTGCTCGTTGTTGTACGCCCAGAAATATTGCCGGATGCCGCGCTTGTCGTCCTTGGTCACCGGCGTCGCCGCGTCGGGCTTGTCCACCGGCCCGACCCAGACGTTCAGCACGCCGTTCACTTCCGCCAGGTACGACAGCCGCTTGCCGTCCGGACTGAGCCGCGGCGCGGTCTTGTCCGGGTTCCCGAACAGCAGTTTCCGCGCGATCAGCTCGCGCTCGTTCGAGGCCGCTGCCGCCCGCGGCTTCGCCCCATCGGGCTGGGCTCCGCTGTCGGCCATTTCGTGCGTCGCGCAGCCGGTTGCGGTTGCAAGACCAAGTAGCAACGGCCACACGCCAGACCATGATCGAAAGGAAGCCGTCATCGCTGTTGTCTCCATGCCTTGAAATCCGGGGCGGCTCGGCCCCGTGAGACTGCAGAGAATACGCCCGCACGGATTCGCCGCAAGTGCGCCATTATTCTGCAACCCTGCGTGCGGCGGGCGGTACCAATGCCAGGACGCCTGTGGCGACGCCGCGGGCCGGCCGCACCGCCACCGGGTCATTGTGACCTTCCGCCCCGTCGCGACGGGCCAGGGTCAAGCTGCCACATACGGAGAACCACTCATGAAGTCTCTCAGATCCGCCGCATTGCTGCTTATCGCGCTGTTTGCGTATGCGACCCTGGCGCAGGATTCGCCGGCGCGGCCGGCCAACCAGGATCGCACCGCGCAGAATCGTCCCGCACAAGAGCGCGCCGCGCAAGATCGGCCCGCACAAGAGCGCGCCGCGCAGGAGCGCTCCTCGGGCCAAGACCGCGGCCGCTCCGCCGAACCGCAAACGTCCGACAACCCGCAGGCCGGACAGGGCGGCGGCCGGCGCGGCCCCGCCGTGCCGACCGTGACACGCGTCGTCCGGCTGCAGAATGCCAACTGCAAGCCGATTATGGAGGTGATCAGCGCGATCTTCCGCGGCGGGGTCGTGATCTGCGCGGATGGCGCGACCCGTACGATTGTCCTCGGTGCTTCCGACGACGAACTGCTGCGCAGGGCCTGCGACCTGGTCGCAGAGCTCGACAAGACGCCGCCCTCAGCGGCCGAACCGTCGGTCGCCGGCACGGTGTACGAAACGGTCATCGAATATGTCTCGCTGAAGCTCTGCCGCGCCGATGAGGTCGTGAGGCACCTCGGGCCGATCGCGCATGCCTACGGCTACGCCGATGTCGTCGCCCTGGCCGACGAGCGTTCCAACACGCTCTGCCTGTGCGGGCCGGCCGAGGGCGTCAAGAAGCTCGTCGCCGTGGCGCGCGAGTTCGAGGCCCGTGCCACGGCCGCCGTCGAGGGGTCAGGCTCGGCCCAGCAGACGCACTTCATCGCGCTCAAGCACGCCGACGCCCGCAACGTCGCGAATCTGCTCGCCCAGTACTTCGCCCAGCTCAATCGCCGCGTACCCGTGCTGGCCGACGACGCCTCCGGGCAGATCATCGCGTATGCCAGCGAAGCGGAAGCCCAGCTCGTGACGAAGATCGTCGAGGCGCTCGACGTGCCACCGCGCGCCAACGTCGCCCGCGCTCCGCGCAATCAGGCGGAGCCGAAATAAGACTCGTCGTTCGCGCGTCGCGAACGCGGTCGCTGCTGACGCGCCGATCAGGAGCGGGGCGTTCCAGAACAGGGAATGCCTTCGCAGGCGTCGTGCGGTGCGTTCCGCGTTGAGGGACGAGGACACTACGACACGCTCCGTCACGCCGGGATGGAGAGCATGGCGGCGTGGGTGGTGGGTTTGGGCGGCGGTTCGCCGTTTTCGCGCATGCCTTCGAGGTGGAATTCGATCGCTTCTTTCATGCGGCGCTCGACCTGGCGGCGGGTCTTTCCCGTGGCGATGCAACCGGGCAGGTCGGGGGCGTAGGCCGACCAGTTGCGCTTGCCGCGTTCGTAGATGACGGCGTAGGTCTTCACGTCGCGTCCTCCAAGCCGGCCTGCCGCCAAACGCTCTTGAGCGTCTTGGGATTCACGTCGTCGTTCGGATGACCGGAGACCGTAACCGTACCCGGCTTCGCCGGATGGTGAAGCTGCCGGTGGCTACCCTTGGTCCGCACGATAATCCAACCATCGCCGCGCGTCGGACAGTGATTATGGCGTGGCGGAGCAGCAACGTCCCGGTGATAAGGCCGGGTTACAAACCCGCCGTACGAATTCCCCTCACCCCGGCCCTCTCCGCGCCCGGCGCGGGATGAGCGAGACGCTGGCGCCCGAATCCACGAGAATAACTGCTTTCCACGGCCGCTTGCCGTTGGCAACCGGTTGAACGGCGACGGTGGTGTGCGTGATGCCCATTCGACGACCCGATCAAAGTCGCAGCCAACGCGTGGGCCGGCGCTTGGCTTCGTCGTGCGAAATGACGCGGCCCTGTTGGAGGTCGCGCAGGCCGCGGTCCACTTTCTGGCGGAAGTAAAGCTCCGCCATGATGTCCTCCAGCGTGGCGGAATCGGGGAGCTTCTCGATGGCCTGAATGGCGGACTGCTTTTCGCTCATCGCGACACCTCGAAGGGCAGCATGGGTTGCCCTCGGTGCTGTTCACCATACCGGTTGGTGCGGGGATTCGCGAAATGCCGATCCGAACCGGCGTTGACGCCGCGGACGCGGTCGGCCGGCTGAGCGGCAGTGTTGGGGTGGGCGGGCCAACCTGGATTGGCTCGGCGACGCGGACGAGGGTCCGGCCCATGCCGGGTCCGAGACCCTTGACGCCGCCCACGCCGGCATTCAGCGAACAGCCTCGCCCGCCGCCGGCAGCACCGTCACCGTGGTGCGCGACTTCTGCTTGCCGCATGCGATCGTCACCCCCGCGCCACGGACGGCGCGGCAGGTGACTCCTTCGGCAATGCCGTGGCGATCTCGGGCAAATCGGCTGTGGTCAGAGCCTATGGCGACGCCGATCACGGGGTTTCGACCGGTTCCGCACACGTGTTCCAGAAACCGGGCGGCGTCTGGACGCTGGCAGCCAAACTCCCCATTTAGTTCGCCACCGTCGCCGTCACGATCACGCGCATCCCCGCAAAGCGACTTTCCATCCAGCCAAACGCTCCCGCCAACCCGCCGGAGGCGATCGATCCGCTTGCGGAGGACAATCCAAAGCTATACCCGCCGCCCACCTCCACGATCGGAATGCTGCCGGTGGGCGGGTTGCCGGAAAAGCTCCACGAATAGCCGGTGCCGTAATACGCACTGTCATGCATGCCCTGCCCGACAATGCGATAGCTGATTGCGCCCTGCACTTTGGGGATGTAAACCCGCGCGACCACATTGTAGTAGTCGGAATCCGCGCTCTCGTCGCGCGAGAGGTAATATCCAAAGGTGTTCACGGTTCGCAACTTCGGATCGACCTGCACCGTTGCACTGGCCGGACCATTTACCAGCTCCCTGCCATCCGAGAGCGTCTCAATCGCCTTGACCGTTATCGTGAAGGTCGCCGCTTCGGTGAACGCGGTGAACACAGCCGTTTTGGAATCCGGCGAGGATTGCAAATCCCCCGCCCCGGCCAGCCCCGTCATGTTCCACTCATAGCGGAAGTTCAGGTCATCCTGGCCGCTTGTCCCGCTGAGTGCTTCAAGAACGGCCTCGAGCGAGACCGTGCCGCCCGAAGGCAAGATCGTTACCGGCGGCGTGAGCCTGAGCCGCAGTTCGTCGTTCACGTGAATCACGGCTTGCGCGGTCGCGAGCACGATGTCCTCGTGCTCCTGCGACGCCTCGCCGAATTCGTTGATGACCGTGCGGTCGGTTGGGCGAATGACTTCGGCCTTGACGACGATTTCGCCGCTGGTGCCGAGATCGGGGAAGTACAGCACCGCTCCGCCGAAATCGGTGGCCGGATCGGTGTCGATTGTCTTTGCATTGTTCAAGCTGGCGGACGAATTCGGATCGACCAGGTTGAGCCCGCCGGTGCCGCTGACGATCGTCCAGCGGATTCGGGCGGCGGCGTGGATGCCATCGTTATCAGTCGATGCCTCGGGCAGATTCGCGGTACTGGCGTACAGGAAGGCGTAATCCTGATCGGTGATGTTCTGTTCGCCGGGGGTCACTTCGATGCTGGGGCTGGTGCTGCCGCCCAGCAGCAGATTCGACTCGCCGGTCAGGCCTGGAGCCAGGCCAGACGGGTCGCAACCTCCATTCAGGAAAGGAATTAAGGTCATGAGCGCGATCGCGCTTGTCAAGCGTTGCAACATTTCCGGACTCCTCGTTTCGAAGGGGGTCGATCGCGAGCACCCGTCCCACCCGGGGGCTTCTTTCCCAGCTCGCAGCGATGCATTCTGAGGAATCATAGGCCGGGTGGGCACCGAATCTGAAGGAAATTCTGCCGGTGGTGAGCGCCCAATCGGTGTTGACGCCCTGGCTGGGGTCGGCCGGTTGAGCGGCAGTGTCGCGGTGGGCGGACGAACTTGGATTGGCTCGGCGACGCGGAGGAGGGTCCGGCCCGTGCCGGGACCGAGACCCTTGACGCCGCCCATGCCGGCATTCAGCGAACAGCCTCGCCCGCCGCCGGCAGCACCGTCACCGTTGTGCGTGACTTCTGCTTGCCGCACGTGATCGTCACGTGATACGTCCCTGCCGGCACGAACTTCGGACCCGAGGCGTCGTTCGGCGGATCGCCCAACTGGTCGTACTTCTCCGGCTGAAGGTCCCATACCACCCGATTGATGCCCGGCTGCTGCGAGCCGTCCAGCTCGCGCACCGTGCGGCCCTTCTCGTCGTCAATGCTGATCTGCACATCCTCGCCAGTGTATTCTCGCAGCCAGTAGTGGATCTTGGCGCCCATCGGCGGGTTCGCCGCGATGAATCGCCGATCCGACCAGAAGCCCTCCGCCTCGATGAAGTGCCGCGGCCGCGCCGGCAGCGTCTCAAAAGCATGGAGATCTTTGTTCAGCACTTCGGGCGAAAGCTGCGAAATCGGCGACGCGTCGTCAAGGATGTAGATCGAGCGGCCGTGCGTTCCGGCGATCAGGTCCATCTCGCGCGGCTGCTGTCCCAGGTCGTCGACCGCGACGGTCGGCAGCGACTTGCCGTTCAGCTTGATCCAGTGCGCGCCGCCGTCGATGCTCACGTACGCCGCGCGTTCCGTGCCGACGTAGAGCACGCTCGGGTTTTTCCGGTCCTCGCGCACGACTTTCACCGGCGCGCCGTCCGGCAGATCGCCGGCGATCGAACGCCACGATCGTCCGAGATCATCCGTCACGAACACCGCCGGCGCCATGTCGTCGTTGCGATGCCCGTCGACCGATACATACGCCCGCTCGCGGACGTGATGCGACGGCTCGATCTTCGTCACATAACGCCCGGCGCCATCCGGCGGCGTCACATTCGCCCACGTCTTGCCGTCATCGGCCGTCACATGTACCAGCCCGTCGTCCGTGCCCGCCCAGAGCAGCCCGGCGGCCAGCGGCGACTCGGCCAGCGACACCGCCGTCCCGTGCGTCTCGGCCTCCGAGCCGACCGAGCTGACCTTTTCCAGGACCCGCGTCGAGAGGTCTTCGCTGATCCGCTCCCAACGCTCGCCGCGCTCGGTCAGCTTGAACACGTAGTTGCCGCCGAAATAGAGCGTGGTCGGATTGTGGGGCGAGATGAAGAAGGGGCTGTTCCAGTTGAAGCGGAAGCGCGGCTGGCCCTCCTTGGGTGCGGGCTTGAGCAGTTTTCTTCGGGACGTGTCGAGATGCACGCGCATCAGGTCGCCGCCCTGCGACTCGGCGTAGACGATGTTGCGGTCCTGCGGGTCGAACGCGACGTGAAACCCGTCGCCCCAGTTGACGAAGATCCAGTCGTGCGGCGTGATGCCGCCGGCCGGCTCGTCCTCATCTTCGGACGAGACGTGTCGCAGCGTGGCGCTGGGTCCGATCCAGCTTCCGTTGTCCTGCAAGCCGCCGCCCACCCGATAAGGATCGAGCATGTCGAAAGCGATGTTATAGAACTGACCGGCGGCGAGGTGATTGAGGAAATCCCACGTTTCGGAGCGGTCATAGGAAATGTAGACGCCACCGTCGGTTCCGAGAACGATGCGGTCGGGGTCATCGCGGTCGATCGCCATGGCGTGCAGGTCGCCGTGCGGCTTGCGCGCTCCGCCGGCGCGGAACGTCCGCCCGCCGTCGTCCGATACGCACAGCCCCCAGCCGAGCAGGTAGACGCGCTGCGCGTCCTGCGGGTCGATGCGGATGCGGGAGAAATAAAACGCGCGCGGCGAGCGGTCGAAGACGCGCGCCCAGGTCTCGCCGCCGTCCTCCGAGCGGAAAACCCCGCCGGCTTTGCTGCGATCGTCGAACGGGTCGATGCCCCAGCCGCCCAGGTCCGACTCGATCACCGCCATCACGATGCGCGGGTCGGCGGCGAAGATGTCCAGACCGATGCGGCCGGTCTGCGCCGGCAGGCCGCTCGCGAGCTTGGTCCACGTCTCGCCGCCGTCGCGGGAGCGATAAATCCCGCCCTGCGGCCCGCCGCTCTGATAACTCCAGGGCGAGCGGCGGCGCATGTACATGGCGGCGAAGACGTTATCGGGGTTCTGCGGGTCGATGACGACGTCGCAGGCGCCGGTGTTTTCGTCGATCTGCAGGACGGCGCGCCAGGTCTTGCCGCCGTCGCTGGTCTTGTAAACGCCACGCTCCTTGTTGGGACCCCAGAGGTGACCGAGGGCGGCGACGAGGCAGACGTCGGGGTTTTTCGGATGGACGGCGATGCGCGGAATGTCGTGCGAATCGGCGAGTCCGACGCACTGGAACGACTCGCCGGCGTCGGTGGAGCGATAGACGCCCGCGCCCCACGACGAACTGTTGCGGCCGTTGCCCTCGCCGGTGCCGACCCAGACGATTTTCGCGCGGCCGCGCTCTTCGAGCGACTCGGCCTCGCCGGCCGCAGTGGGCGGCGCGTCGCTGGGGGGCTCGGCTTCCCAGCCGATCCAGTCGGGCGGCGCGTCGGCGACGGCCACGGCGCCGATGGACGAGGTGGCCTGGTCGTCGAAGACGGGCGAGAAGGTCGTGCCGTTATTGGTCGTCTTCCACAGTCCGCCGGTGGCGAAGCCCACGTAGAACGTGTTGGCATCGTGCGGTGCGATGGCGACGTCGGCGACGCGGCCGCCCATGTTGGCAGGGCCGATACTGCGCCAGGTCAGTGCTCTCAAATCCTCCGGACGCAGCGTGCGCGAGGCAGCCGAGCCGGCGGGTGGCGCGGCGTGTGGCTGCGCCGCGGGTGTCGCCTGAGGCGCCGGGGCACGGGCGGCAGCCGCGTCGGGTGCCGGATGAGCGCTGCACGAGGTGGCGAGTGGACAGACCAGGAGGGCCGAGAGGAGCGATGCGCGGTTCATGGCCGCGAGAGTGTGCACAAACGCATCGGGAATGCAAGCGTGCGGACGAAGCAGGAGCGGCCGTTGGGTGCAGCCGCGGGCACAGGCGCGCGAAGTTGTGCGTGTTGGCGGACACAGCCCGTCACTGACGCTCGGGGCTCGGATGGGGGCGCGCGACGTGCCGAGTTCGGGCGCGCACAGGTCGAACCCCTCCCTCACGGTCGGGGCTCGGCTGGGGGCGCCGTCGCGCGAAAGGGCGACTTCGCTGCCGCTGCGGGTTCGGATGGGGGTGGCGCAGCTCCGATTCGGTACGGAGGAATGCTAGAGATAACTCTTGACGTACTCGATCAGCTTGCGCTTGGCTTCCGTTTCGATCTGCCGGACGCGCTCGCGCGTCAGCCCCACTTCGCGGCCGATCTCCTTGAGCGTCATGCGCTTCCCGCCGGGGCGCAGCCCGTACCGCAGCCGCAGCACCGTCGCCTCGCGCTCGGTGATCACCTCGAGCAGCTTGGTCACGAAGTCCGAATCAGACTCCGAGTAAACCCCCTCCGTCGGCGCCGGCGAGCGCGTGTCCGCGATCGTCTCGCTGATCAGCGACGAGCCGTCCGGCGTGATGCCCGACAGCGGCGCGGCGCAGGCCTTGATGGCATCGGCCAGGACGCGCGCCTTGCGCGGCGAGATGCCCATGTGCTCGGCGATCTCGGCCAGCGTCGGCGAGCGCGACAGCGTCTTCTCCAGCTCGCGCTGCGAGCACTTCATGTGCCCGATCTGCTCCATCAGGTAGGCCGGAATGTGAATGATCTGCGTCGCGTTCTGAAGCGCCCGGCGGATGGCCTGCTCGATCCAGTAGCTCGCGTACGTGCTGAAGCGCGAGCCCACGTCGGGGTCGAAGCGGTCGACCGCGTTCACCAGGCCGACGTTCCCCTCGTTGACCAGGTCCTCCATCGGAAGCCCGCGGTTGCGGAAGTGCTTGGCGGCGCTGACCACCAGCCGCAGATTCGCCTGGATCAGAATGTCGCGCGCTTCGGCCGCCCCCAGCTCGATTTCCTCTCGCTCGCGCAGCGTCAGCCCGCCGTTGGCAAACCGCTCTTCGCACTCCGTCGCCGTCCGGATCCGCCGCGCAAGCTCGCGCTCCTCGTCCGCGGTCAGCAGATCGTACTGCTTGATCTCGCGGAGGTAGTCGCCCAGAGCTGTGTCGAGCTTGGTTCCCATATTTCGTTCGCACCCCTGCCGCGGAACCCACGCCCGGGTCGGCGACACGTTTCGTATCGGCTAGCCGTTCGCCGCTGTTTCGTCCCCGCGGCGCAACCCTCAGTATAGTGCCGGGGGCCCGCTGTGGCTACGGCTTATCGGCCGGCGGCCGGCGGCGGGGGAAAATAGCGCGCCCGGCAGCCCGGCGACTCCTCGACCTCCACGCAGAAAATGCCCGCGGGCGGTGCAATCAGCGGGGCGAGAGCTTCCGCGACGTGTCGGGCGACGTTCTCGGCCGAGGGATTCAAGTCCCGAAAGGCGGGCAATTCGTTCAGACAGCGGTCGTGCATTCCCGCCACGACGCGCTCCACGTCGGGTTTCAGACGCGTGAAATCGACCAGCATGCCCAGCCGATCGAGCTGCGGACCGCGCACCGTCACGCGAACGGCCCAGTTATGGCCGTGCAGCGGCTCCAGCCGGCCCGACTCCAGGCGAAGCTGGTGAGCCGCCGCAAACCACGCGTCTACGCTGATTTCGTACATGCCTGCTCCGGACCGCGGCGCGAATCGTCAATTCCGGTTGCAACTGCTGCCGAGAGGGAGTATACAACACAGTTCGCCTTCACGAAGCGACGGACGGTCCGGGCGCGAGGGCGCGGGTTGTTTTCAATCCCAACCGGCCATCGGCGGGGGTCCAGCCGAAGCGGGGGCCGGAGCAAACTTCTTTCAGCAGGAAACCGGGTGCATGGTAGATCGACTCCTCATTAACAGCCTCGACGTCTCCGACGCGGCGATCGACGCTGAAATCACAAGTGCCTTCGGCGGCGAGTTCAGCGACGCCCTTTATGACCAAGCCGTGGCGGGCAGTGTGGGAACGTTCACGCCGAACGCGATCATCAAGGGGCGGGTGATCAACCTCGTCGGCGACGACGTGATTCTCGATATTGGTTTGAAGAGCGAGGGGGTGGTCGCGATCAACGAGTGGGACGACCCGAGCCACATCGACATCGGCGACGAGGTCGATCTGTTGCTGGAGACGGTCGAGTCGGACACCGGCACGATCATCGTCTCGAAGCGCAAAGCCGACCGGATTCTGAACTGGCAGCGGATCGTCGAGACGGCGCACGAGGGCGACGTGGTGAAGGGCGCCGTGACGCGCAAGATCAAGGGCGGCCTGCTGGTCGACATCGGCGTACCGGTCTTTCTGCCGGCATCGCAGGTCGACATCCGCCGGCCGGGCGACGTGAGCGACCTGATCGGCCAGACGATCGAAGCCAAGATTCTCAAGATCGACAAGGAGCGGCGGAACATCGTCATTTCGCGCCGCAAGCTGATCGAGGAGACGCGGGCGGCGGCCAAGCAGAAGCTGATGGGCGAGCTGGTTGTGGGTCAGCTTCGCAAGGGCGTGGTGAAGAACATCGCCGACTTCGGGGCGTTCATCGATCTGGGCGGCATCGACGGGTTGCTACACATCACCGACATGAGCTGGGACCGCATCGGCCACCCCAGCGAGATGCTCAAGATCGACCAGGACGTCGAGGTCAAGGTCCTGACGATCGACCGCGAGCGCGAGAAAATCGCCCTGGGCCTCAAGCAGAAAGAGCAGAACCCCTGGGAGAAGGCCTCGCAGCTCTATCCGCCGGGAACGCGCGTCACCGGCGAAGTCGTCAACATCATGAACTACGGCGCCTTCGTGAAGATCGAGGCGGGCGTCGAGGGCCTCGTGCACATCAGCGAGATGAGCTGGACGCGGCGGATCAACCATCCGTCGGAGCTGGTGAAGGTCGGCGACAAGATCGAAGTCGTCGTGCTCGACATCAACAAGGAGAAGGAAGAGATCTCGCTCGGCATGAAGCAGACCGAGGTCAACCCCTGGACGACCGTCGCGCAGCGCTACCCGCCGGGCACGGTCATCGAGGGCAAGGTCCGCAACCTGGCGAGCTACGGTGCGTTCATCGAGATCGAAGAGGGAATCGACGGTCTGCTGCACGTGAGCGACATCAGTTGGACCAAGAAGGTCAGCCACCCGTCCGAGGTGCTCAAGAAGGGCGACGTGGTGCGGTGCGTGGTGCTCTCGGTCGATCAGGAGAAGATGCGCGTCGCCCTGGGCCTCAAGCAGATGACCGAGGATCCGTGGATTCGCGCCGTGCCCGACCGCTATCAGCCGGGCATGGTCGTCCGCGGCAAGGTCACCAAGATCACGAACTTCGGCGTCTTCGTCGAGCTCGAACCCGACCTCGAGGGCCTGCTGCACGTCAGCGAGCTGGCCGACCACAAGGTCGAGAACCCGCAGGACGAGGTCAACATCGGCGACGAGATCGACGTGAAGATCCTGCGGGTCGACACCGGCGAGCGGAAGATCGGCCTTTCGAAGAAGCGCGCCGATTGGGCGGGCGTGGGCGACGAGCCGGTAGAGCCCGGTTCGGACGCTGCCAAGCCCAAGAAGGAAAAGAAGCGCCGCGGCGGCCTGCACGCCGGCGGCGAGATCGCCATGGACGCGATCAACGACGTGCTGTTCAAGAAGGACGACGAGTAGGCGCCAGCGGCGGGCCGGATGGCCGCCGCCGAGTGGCGATTCATACGAAGGTGAACGACGAACCGCCGGCCCATTGCACTGGGCCGGCGGTTTTCGCTTGAACGCCGGGCCGGGGTGGTGCGTTGTGACGCGCAGCGCCTCAGAGTCGCTCGGGTGGAGCGGGCAACCTGGACTTTGGCCCTGGTCTCAGGTAGGGCAGGTCGCTGTTGGGAGACCTGGAGGGGGCAGGCAGAATGCCCGCCTGGTCAACGCTGGGTTTGCTCCGAGCCCTTGAGCTGCAAGTGGCGCCAGGTTGTCGCCCGGTAGGCCGTCATTGCGCCCCAGGAGCCGGCGAGCAGGAGCGGAGCGAGCGCCAAGATCGCGGGTGGGAGCATCTGTGCGAGCAGGAAATGCGATCCGCCCAGGGCGGCGGGGATCAGCAACATGACGAGCAGGAAGGCGGCCCGTCCGGAAGATTCGATCACGCCGAGCTTTTCAGAGAATGGCAGACGCCGCCCGATACAAAGCGCTGCGAGCGTCATCAGGAACAGCGTGGCGCAGTAGGCCACGAGGATGTCCGGCAGAACGCGCGGCCCCCACAGGGCGAGCACCACGATCGCCGCGAGCGCGTAGGCCGGGGAGACAAAGCGGACGAGCAGTATCTTCAGCGCCGCGACGAGGACATCGCCCGGACCAGGCAGCGGCAGGAAGCCGTAGAGCCAGGCGGCTTCGTAACGGTCGCTGTAGCGGAACTGGAGCAGCGCGGAGGGCAGCATCATGCAATTGACGTACAAGAGGAACAAGTAGGACTTGGACTGCCGCAGCGCGTCCAGAGAGAACGAGTTCGACGCGCGTTTCTGAAACAGTATCGCCGCCCCGACCAGAAGCCCGAAGACCGCCAGCGGATAGACGCGCAGTTTGAACTGCCGATCGCGGCCCACCAGACTCCACAGAAAGGCGAAAGCCGCCCGCTCGATCGGCCGGCGGCAGAGCCGGCGCGCGAACGTCTCGCCCCAGGCGGGCGACACCCGCCCCGCACCTCGCCGCGCGGTTGAGGCGCTGTCGACGTCGAGCCGCGCCAGGGCCGTGCGGAAGATGGGAGCCAGCAGTGCTACGAGCAGCACCGCCGCCGCCGGCCCCAGGAGGCCCAGCAACGCGAGCCAGCGCTGCGCCGGTCCGTGCTGCCCGAGCGCGAAGTCCACCGCCCCGGCGAACCACGTCGGCGGATAGGCATAAACCCACGCGGCGTTGCTGATGTCCAGCGTTTTCAGGGCGGCCATGTCGATCAAGTGCGGCATGATCTGGTACGAGGCCGTAACCAGCACCGTCATCGCGATCTGGAAGTAGAGGATCATGTCGCGCAGCTTCTCGCCATCGACCATCCGCATCGCCAGCAGATAGACGACGTTCACGACGGCCACCACGAGCAGGAGCGCGAGCAGCAGCGCCGCCGCGAAACACGGCACGAAAACGATCCCGAACTTGAACGTGCCGAAAACGAAGGCCCCGGCCGCCAGGCTGAAGGTGAGCAGCGAGAGGTAGGCGATGATGTGCGCCAGCCGCGCGGCGAGGATGGTGCGGCTGGAGACCGGCCTTGGCTGGAGAATCTGGTTGTCGGTTGTGTCCAGGAGCACGCTCGAGTAGTCGGCGATCAGCATCATCCCGACCATCGTCATCACGAAGCTCAGTTCGATCGTCAGCCCGACCAGCGCCGACCCGCAGAGCAACATCGTGGCCGCGACGAAGAGCCCGAACACGGCGTTGACGCCGAGCGCCAACGCGAACGCGGCTTTGCTCTGCTTGCCGTCGGCCCGCTGCAGCATGAACCCCTGCCGCCGGCCGTCGAGCGTGAGCTTGACCTCCAGGATGGCGCGGAAGCGCGGGTAATCGACACCTGCCAGCCGCAGCAGGGGGGAGAGCAGGTCGAAGATGGCCAGGACCAGCCCGGTCACGGCGACCTCGAGGCGCCCCCGAAGGCGTGAATGAAGCGCTCCGCGACGGCCTCGTGTCCGCCGCTGCTGGTGAGTTGCGTGAAGATGCGCTCGAGCGAGGCGGCCTTGCTCTGCGACTGGAGCTGCTCGAACGTGCCGTCTGCGACGATGTGGCCGTCGTTGATGATCACGATGCGGTCGCAGACGCGCTCGACCACGTCCATCACGTGCGAGCAGTAGAACACCGTCTTGCCGGCGCGGGCCAGGCGCGTGATGACTTCCTTCACGACCACCACCGAGTTCGCGTCCAGCCCGCTGAGCGGCTCGTCCAGGAACAGGACTTCCGGATTGTGCAGCAGACCGGCGGTGATCAGCACCTTCTGCCGCATGCCCTTCGAGAAGGTCGTCATGCGGTTGTCCAGCTCGCTCGCCAGGTCGAAAAGGCCCAGCATCTCGCGCGTGCGGCGCTCGATCTCGGCGTCGGCCACGCCATAGATGCGGCCCAGGAATCGCAAGTACTCGCGCGGCGTGAGCGCATCGTAGAGCGCGGCGGATTCGGGCACGTAGCCGATGCGGCGTTTGACGGCCAGCGGGTCGCCGCGCACGTCATGGCCGCAGACGCTGACCTGCCCCTGGAAGTCGTCGAGCGTTCCGATCAGGATTTTGACGGTGGTGCTCTTTCCGGCGCCGTTCGGGCCGAGGTAGCCGAGTACCTGCCCGGGCGCCACGTCCAGGTCGATGCCGCGCAGCACTTCCTTGGTGCCGAAGCGTTTATTCAAGCCGCGAATAGTGATGACGGCGTCGCCCATTTTCTGCCTTCGCCGGCTTGCGAAAACGATCGCCCTGCGCCGCCAGCGAATTGCCCCAAGTGTAACGCCCCGCGCGCAGCGCCCCAAGTGGTATCTCCTCACGGGGAGCCGACTTACCGTTGGTTCGTATCGCCGCCAGCGCGGCGGGCTGCACGCGGATCAGCCGGTTCTCGCGGTCCCAGACGTACGAGCGGTGCAGCAGCGTCAGGCCGTCGCTAACATGGACGATCTCCAGATCGTGGACGCCTTGTACCGGCGTGACCAACGAGCGCGATGCCCTTCGCTTGGAGCTGCGCAGCCGCGGGCAGCAGGTAATTCCCGTCCATGCGCGAGCTGGATGCGCGTCGAATCCAATTGCAGAGCGATCGATACCATTTCTCAAATTGCGGTGAGCCGGGATTGTGAACGTGGATCCGTCCCAATGTCAAGTCGTTGTCGATCACAAACGATGGCATGTAGTTGATTACTTCAGAGGCAAGAAAATCAACAACATAGTATCCTTGAGTCGGGACAGATGTTAAGACTGGAGCCGCTGACACAGTCGGATTCCATATGTGTATGTTGCTCGACAGGCGGCGCGACAACATATCCTGCGGACCGGAGAGCAGATCGAGTTGTGCCGTCCATGACATGCCCGCGACAAACACCGCGCCGTGCGACTTCACAAGCTCGGCAAATCGTTGCTCATCCGCTTGACCCATATAGAAACGGCACTGTTTTCCCATCTATTAGTAACTCACCGTGGAAGCTGGATTACGCCCGGTGCATTCACATCCACAAATCGGATGATCGCGCCTGGAAACTGTGCAATGTCGGGTGAGAAGATGATGTCGTCAGGCGCGCGCCGTTCACGAATCACTGGAATATCACCTTTCGTAGTTCGACCAATCTGGATGCTCTCGACTTCACCGGTAGCTGGATTCCGCGCAACGATATCCGCAAACCGCGATTCTCGATAGCCGCCGCAGGCCGGCGGAATTGTACCTCCGTCATGATATCGCCAAGACCGCGAACCTCAAGGTCTCGGATGACCTCAGCCGCCTTTGCTCGCGTCGCGGCACTTCCAAACCGACCGGCCGGGTGTGGCACGCGAAGCACGTGACGGACATCATCAGATGCCTCTGTCAGTGTTTGCAGCAGGGCAGGGGTTTCGCCTTCGATCGGCTTCGATGCGAGCCGGAATGATCACCATCCGGCAGGACTTTCCGCATCCGGCAACACCGCTCGCCAGCAGTGTGCCGCCAACACCGATTCCCGTATCGATCAGACGCCCGGCGGTCGGTGACCCCGTGGCGTACGTCGCGGCGATCTCAGTCGACGTTGGCTCGATCTCACCCGTGACGAACAGCCCTTCGGCCGATGAGAGGAACTGGTCGATTCCATGCGACAGCGGGATCATGCCAGCCGGTTCTCGCCGTCCCAGACGTACTCCTCCCACACCGCGCCCGAGTTCCCGCCGCTGGTCAGCAGCTCGGTGAACGCGTCGGTGTCGAAGCCGTTCACGCTGCCGTCGCCGTTGATGTCGGCGTTGAGGATGTCACAACTCGGATACTGCACGGCGTATTCCTGCGGGTCGCTGACCGCCAGCGCGAAGGCGTCGGTGTCGAAGGAGTCGAACGCTCCGTCGCAGTTCACGTCGCCCACCACGTACGCCTCGACCAGATTGCCGTCACCATCATAATCCAGGTTCTGCCGCACGCGCGGGGCGGGGAGTCCGTTACACCGTGATACTCAGTCGCCAAGCATTCTCCCGACCAATCGCGTCAACCTGTTCTCGCGCCGTTCCTGTCTCGATCCAGGTCTCCAATTGAGTGACCAGCGCCCGTCGAAGCGCGTCTGGGTAGGGTCTCTGCGCGTCGATCTCCCAGAAGCGGCGGCACCACGTTCGAGCTTCGCGGAGATGGTCATAATATGCGTGGAGCGACGCCAGTTCGTATGCTTTGGGAGTATTGTGATACTCCTCATTCTCGTAGATACTAACGACCTCCAAAGGATCGAGCGGCACTAGGACGCGCGGGCGGAACTGTCTGACCATCGCATCCAGTACCTCATTGAAGTCCCGCTCGTGATCGCGCAGACGCACACTCCACTGAGGGGCGCCACGCTTGTGACGCAAATACTTCGCAAGCCCGAGACCCGGTGTGCCTTTTGGATATCCGACCAGAACATCGATGAACGAGAGCGGTCGGTACACGTCGTCGGAAGCTCGGTCAAAACAGATACCCTGCATCACGGGATATGCGACGCGGCGCAATGCGTCCTTTCCCAGTGGCGCCCAACCCGGTAGATGCGCACAATAATCTGCCGCGATCCTCGCAACTTCTGTGAGCTTCAGTGTCATGGTGGTCAGGGCTTGATCTCAAGGATCGGGCACTGAAAACCGGTCTCAGCGCGGATGCGCGAGATCCGCAGGGCCGTGAGACACGAACTGCCGAACTTGAAGTCATAAACGGCGATCGGGCAGTCGATTGGTCCTTCAACGACGTATAGGCGAACCGAGCCGCACTTGCCGTAGTTCGCACTGATTCCGCCTCGATATGATAGCTCGAAATTCAGGCCTTCGCCAATCTCTCCGTGTCGACTCTGATAGCGCTCCAATAGCCGTTTCGCGTAACTGTGCCGCAGCGTTCCAACCCGCCCGCCGCAACCCGGAATCTTCTGTTCCGCCCGCCGAGCGACGTCTTTCAGTATCTCGATCGTCCGCGCTTGCGAACCGCCGCGCGCGATGCACCGTCCCGCGGCCGCCGTCGCGGGTCCGTACGTCGCCCCGATCTGAAAGCAATTCTCGCCGTACTCGAAGGCCGAGAGCGTGTTACCGCTGGCGTCCGTTCCTTCGGCGACGTTCGCACAAGCATTGAGTGCGAGGGCGTGTGCCAAGCCGACTGCGAGCGTTCTCGCCACGGCCTCGTCCGTCGAGCAGCCGTCGTTCTCGAACATCTGGCAGGACTGGTCGTACGCAGCGCCGATCGACTCGCAGGTCTGCACCGGATGACACACGACCTCCGCCGCACCGCCTGCCGTGTAGAACGCGGCCGACAGGAAGCCGCAGGAGAAGTCTATTCCGCAGTCGTACCATGGCCGGTAGTCGCGGTTCGCGGCGTTCTCGCACGCAGTGGCCATGGTCGGCCCACAGCGCGTCCCCTTCGGAATCTTGCAGATGTCGACGCCACAATAGTTGCCAAACCAGTCGTAGTACTCGTTGTAGATCACGAGGCGGTCGCGACAGTGCACAAACTTCTTGCGAACTTCCTCGCCCAACGGATCGACCGCGTTGGCCGGATCATTCCCCACAAACCCATACAGATTCAACCCACCCCATTCCCCGATCGGATCGCGGCTCATCCAGCGGCCCAGCCGCGGGCTGTAGTAGCGGTAGCCGTAGTGGGAGAGGCCGTCGGTGCCTTCACCCGCGAAGTCGGTGTTGGCATCGGTATACTTGGTGCTGAAGCGGAAGCGGTTCGAGGCCGCGAACGTGCCCGTCCGCACGAGCTCGTTGCCGAAGGCGTCGTACTCGTACTTCGCCGCCGCGGCGCCGCTTGAGAGGTCGATCAGTTGCGTGACGTTGCCGTTCGCGTCGTAGAAGTGCACAAAGTCGCGCGTCGGCTGACCGCCCGGCGCGTCGTGCGTCGCCAGCAGGCCGCCCACCCCGCCCGCCGCGTGCAGGCCGGCGGCCGCGTCGGCGGTCACAGCCGAGGGCGACTGTGCCACATTGCCAGCCGAGGGCGACTGGGCCACATTGCCAGCCGAGGGCGACTGTGCCACATTCTGCCCCGCCAGGTCCAGCCCCCAGGTGTGCTGCCGCACCGCCGGCGAGCCGCTCTGCGTGGCGTCGAGCTCGAGCAGGAGATTCCAGCCGTCGTAGACGTACTGGCGGTCCTGCGTCAGGTTCCAGACGCCGCCGGCGGTCCTGTTATAGACCTTCTTGCCAATCCGGCGTCCCACGAAATCATACGCAAACGTGGTCTTCTTCGAGCCGCTCGGCGGCGACGCCGACCCCGGCCGCACCTCCACCAGCCGGTTCTCGCCGTCCCACGCGTACGCCTCCCACACCGCGCCCGAGTTCCCGCCGCTGGTCAAGAGGTCGGTGAACGCGTCGGTGTCGAAGCCGTTCACGCTGCCGTCGCCGTTGATGTCAGCGTTCAGAATGTTGCAGCTCGGGTATTGCTGCGCGTACTCCTGTGGGTCGCTGACCGCCAGCGCGAACGCGTCGGTGTCGAACGAGTCAAACGCTGCATCGCAGTTCACGTCGCCCACCACGTACGCCTCGACCAGGTTCCCGTCGCCATCATAATCCAGGTTCTGCCGCACGCGCGGCTTGGTCCCCGCCGCCGGGCGATCCGTCCAATGATACTGGTTGACGCCGTTGGTCAGATAGCTGGTCGTCAGCGCCGTGCCCTGGTTCTCGCTCATCTGCACGCGATTCCCGGCCGGATCGTAGGCGTAGGCCCAACTCCACGTCGCGCCGCCGTTCACCACCCGCGTCGCGCCCGTCACCTCGCTGCGGTCGTTGTACGGATAGCTCAGGCTGACGGCCGGATCGTTCGTCGGATGAAACGCGGTCCCGCTCAGCGCCACGCCCGTCCGGCGGCCGAGCGCATCGTTGGTGTAGAACCTATCCCATAACCCGGACACTTGTAGGATGTCTATAATGGAGCATGCTAAAGATCACGGCTGAACAATTGGATTGGCTGGTCGCGCGGCTTCCGGTGTCCGAGCGCAACCCGAAGGGCG
>JAJVHV010000018.1 GCA_022072445.1 Phycisphaerae bacterium
GGTCGAACCCCTCGCTGACGCTCGGGGCTCGGATGGGGGCGCGATACTCCCAGGCCGAACGCACGCTCAGGTCGAACCCCTCCCTGACGGTCGGGGCTCGGCTGGGGGCGCGATACTCCCAGGCCGAACGCACGCTCAGGTCGAACCCCTCGCTGACGCTCGGGGCTCGGATGGGGGCGCGATGTGCCGAGTTCGGGGGCACGCTCAGGTCGAACCCCTCGCTGACGCTCGGGGCTCGGATGGGGGTGCGATACTCCCAGGCCGAACGCACGCTCAGGTCGAACCCCTCGCTGACGCTCGGGGCTCGGATGGGGGTGCGATACTCCCAGGCCGAACGCACGCTCAGGTCGAACCCCTCCCTTACGGTCGGGGCTCGGATGGGGGCGCGATACTCCCAGGCCGAACGCACGCTCAGGTCGAACCCCTCGCTGACGGTCGGGGCTCGGATGGGGGCGCGATACGCCGAGGCCGAACACACACTCAGATCGGACCCCTCCATTCGGGCTCGCTCCTCGCTCGCCCTCATGGTCGGGGCTCGGCTGGGGGTGCGGGCGTGAAGGGGCGCGAAGGATTTTCGGACAAATCGGGAAGAGTGGCTTCAGTTTGGGGGGCGGGGGAGTAATATGGCGCCTGAAGGGGCGAGTTCGGAGGAGGCGAAGCAACCGCATGTCGCAAGGTGGGTTTACTCTGCTCGCATTGCCGGCTTCGGCGGCGAGGTCGGTGGCGGCCGCGGCGGTCACAATGACGCCGGTGGCGGCGGCGGCGACGTGGGCGGCGGCGGCGACGTGGGTGGCGGCGGCGGCGTGGGTGGCGGCGGCGACGTGGGTGTCGGCGGTGGGGCTGACTTCGGTGGCGCTGGCCGGCGGGGCGGACCGATATGTCGCGCAGCCGCAGGTGCGGGAATTCTCGGGCCGCATGCTGGTGCGGCCGTCGCCGCTGGTGGGGATGCGTGTGGCGGTGGAGGCGGCGGTTGGGGCGTACAGCCTGGTGGAATATGTGCCGCAGACCGACGAGTTCATTATTCAGGTTCCGCCGTGTTCGACGGAGAACATCGTCGCGGAGGCGCTGCTGGCGACCGGGCTGTTCGAATACGCCGAACCCGACTGGATCGTGTACCCGCTGGGCTGTCCGGACGACGCGTCATTCGCGAGCCAGTGGCACCATCAGGCGAACCGGATGCAGTCGTGCGACGGCTGGAGTCTACACACGGGCCGCGCGACGGTCGGCGTGGGCATCTGCGACACGGGGGTGCTGACGACGCACGTCGACCTGCTGCTGCACCGGCTGGAGGGTTACAACGCCGTCAGCCGGCTGTGGGAGTCGCAGGGCGGCGACATTTTGCCGGTAAACGTGCATGGGACGCAGACGACGGGTTGCGCGGCGGCGAACGGGAACAACACGGTGGGCGTGGCGGGGGTGGGTTGGAACCTGAGCCACCGGATGCTGCGGGTGAGCAATCTGGCGGGTGGCGGGGCGAATCTGAGCGTGCTGCAACACGCGGCTCGCACGTCGATCGAGGCCGGCGACCGGGTCGCAAACGTGAGTTACACGGGCGTGGATTCGACGTCGAACCTGACGACCGCGACGTACATCAAGTCGATGGGCGGGCTGCTGTTCTGGGCGGCGGGCAACGACAATCACAATCTGACGCTGAATGATCGAGACGCCGACGACCTGCTCGTCGTCGGAGCGACGGACCCGAACGATCAGCGCGCGAGTTTTTCGAACTACGGCGTGTTTGTGGACTTTTCGGCGCCGGGGGTGGGTATCTACACGACCAGTTCGACGTCGAACAGCAGCTATGCGTCGGTCAACGGGACGAGCTTTGCGTGTCCGCTGGCGGCGGGGCTGGCGGCGCTGGTTTTCTCGGCCGATCCGGCGCTGACGCCCGACGCGGTCGAGGCGATCGTCAAGCAATCGTGCGAGGACCTGGGCGGCGCGGGGGCCGACATGGTCTATGGCTACGGGCGGATCAACGTGCACGCGGCGCTGCTGGCGGCGGGTGTGGCGTTTGTCGACTGCAACGCGAACGGGGTGAACGACGGCGAGGATATCGCGCTGGGCAGCAGCCGCGACTGCAATGGCAACGGCGTCCCCGACGAGTGCGAGGTGGCGGGCGATCGGGGGCTGGACTGCGACGGGGACGGCGCGGCGGACGACGGCGGCGATGTTGTTCCGGCGGAGGATTGCAACGACAACGGCGTGCCCGACGGGCAGGACCTGAGCTCGGGCACGAGCCAGGATTGCAATGGCAACGCGGTGCCCGACGAGTGTGACATCGCGTCGGGCCGCAGCAGCGACGCGAACGGCAACGGCGTGCCCGACGAGTGCGATCCGCCGGCGGTGCCGAAGGTCTGGCTGACGCTGGCGACGGCGGCGACGATTCCGGGCGTGGGCACGGTGGGGCCGCAGGACATCGTGGCGTATGACGAATCGGCGGCGAGCTGGTCGCTGGTTTTCGACGGCAGCGACGTGGGTCTGGGGTCGTACACGATCGACGGGCTGGCGGTGTTGGGTGACGGGTCGATCCTGCTGTCATTCACCGTGCCGGCGACGCTGCCGGGCGTCGGGGCGGTGGATGATTCGGACATCGTGCGATTCGTGCCGGCGGCGCTGGGCGCCGACACGGCCGGCACGTTTGAGATGTACTTTCAGGGGGCCGACGTGGGGCTTGACGCGAGCGGCGAGGACGTTGACGCGATCGAGATCGCGCCGGACGGGCGGCTGGTGATTTCGATGGTTGACGCGTTCATCGTCAACGGTGCGACGGGGTCGGACGAGGACCTGGTGGTGTTCAACGCGACGAGTCTGGGGTGGAATACCGCTGGCGCGTTTCAGCTTTACTTCGACGGCAGCGACGTGGGGCTGGACACGACGACGGAGAACGTGGACGCGCTGGCGATTCTGACGGACGGGAAGCTGCTGCTCTCGACGACGGGGTCATTTTCGGTGCCGGGGTTGTCGGGTGGCGGCGACGACGTGTTCTCGTTTACGCCGACGTCGCTGGGGTCGACGACGGCGGGGACGTATGCGGCGCGGCTGGATCTGTCGGGGCTGGGGGTGAATGTGAACGTGATGGCGGTGGCGATGGTGACGGAGTGAGAAGGGGGTAGAGGGGCCGACCTCGTCGTAATCACTCGAGCCCCACAGCGCTGATGCCGGGCGCGTCCCAGGCGAGACGGTCGTCGACGCACCAGCGCAGCGTGGCGAGGATGCCGGCCAGCTCGCAGGCGTAAAGGACGAGTGCGTCCTCGGGGGCGCGGTGGGCCGGGTCGCCGAAGACGGATGCGGGGATGCGGGCGGCGGCGGTGCGCAGTTCGTGGAAGTCGGGGCGAAGGCGGAAGTTCTCGACAAAGCGGAGGTGCTCTTCGAATCGGACGCGCCAGAGCGTCAGGCGGACTTCCTCGAGCTTGGCGGCGATGACCGTGTTGCAGCGCAGGGCGGTGTCGGGCAGGTCGGCGAAAGCGGGCGGCTGGTTGGGATCGTCGTGGCTGAAGAGCCAACAGAAGCCGGCGAACTGCCCCCAGGCGTGGCGCAGGCGGAGCGGCAGCTCGTCGTCGGCGAAGCGGGCCGGGTCGTCGGCGGGCGGTTCGTACGCGGTGGGCGCGGGGAGCGGCGTGCGGATGTCGTGCTGGGCGGGAGGGATGGCGGAGCGGCGGCAGATTTCGTCGCGGAGGCGGGCGACGGTAGCCTGCGTGAACGCGGCCATGGCGCGCCAGTCGGCGCTGGGCCGCGGGTGCAGCACGACGGCTCCGTCGACGACCACCGGCAGCCGGGTTCGGCCGGGCGTGCTCACGACGGCGATCCGACGCGGGCGGCGATCATTTCAGCACTCCGCGCTCGATCAGGAAGTCGGCGAAGCCGCGGACCAGGGCGCGCACGCCGTCGTCGGAGTAGTGCACGTGATCGACGAAGAACTCGGGGCGATCGCACAGGGCGGCGGCGCTGTCGATGAAGAGCGCGCCGCTCTCCTCGGCTGCCTCGCGCATGGCCTGGTTGTACGAGGCATGCTGCTGGAGAAACTCGGCGTGCAGCGGATAGCGCACTTTCCAGTTATACGGCTTCCAGCGGTTGTGCCGGTCGAAGAATTCCTCGCGCGGGTCGAGCGGCTGCGATGAGAAGAGCACGCCCACGCCGTCGGCGGCGGCGAGCCGCGCGATGCTGCGGAGGTTGCGTTTGTACGTGTCGCGGGCGGGGAGCGGGCGGTCGCCCCAGCTTTCGCGATGCATCGTGTAGCGGCCGTCGAAGTTCAGCTTGTCGTAGCGGTCGAGCAGAATCCAGTAGACCTGCGAATACTGCATGAGCGCCGAGACGATGTTGAAGTGCCGGGCGAAGTCGGGCAGCGAGAAGTAAGGGTCGCCGTAGGCGTTCGTGTAATCGGGCTTGAAGCCGGGGAAGTAGTTCACGAGCAGGTCGTTGATGTTCTCCATGACGATGACGAGGTCGGCGTCCCAGGACAATACGTCCAGCTCCATGTGGATGAGCAGGTGCGGCGTCGCGTAGGCGGAGTTGCCCAGGTTGATGACTTCGATCGTGTCGCGGCCGAGGCGCTGGCGGAGGACGCGCTGCAACTCTTCGGGATAGCGCACGCCGCTGTCGCGGCACTCGGTGGTCGAGCCGCCCAGGCAGACGATGCGGAAGACGCCGTCGGGCTTGCGCAGCGGGAATTTGTCGCCGTGGCGGCTGGTGATCATCCCGTCGGTGGTGTAGGGCCGGACGCCGAAGATTCGGAAGGGCACGACGGCGTCGGGGGTCCGCCGCAGGGGGCTGCGCTGATTGTCGAAGAAGCCGGCGCGGCGCGGTGGAAACATGTCACGGACGCGCACGGCGCACTCGAGGCCGAGGTAGCCGATGGCGCAGATGACGAGCAGGAAGAGCAGCTTGCGGCCGGAGGAGATTTGCACGGGCGCGGGCAGGGTTGCCTCGGCGGCCGCCGGCTGGTCGGTCGTGTGTTCGGTCATGGCATCCTCAGGACGTGCGCTGGCCGGCGTTGAGCGGCGCGCGGGCCCGCACGAGTGCTGTACGGTCGTCCGCCCGGGACGTTCGGCGGCGCGGGCGGCGTGCGTCGGAGCGGCGCGATTGCTTGTGAGCGTCGACTCACGGCCTATAATGCCGCGCGGGCCGGCGCCGCCGACGCGCGACGCCGCACCGCGCGGCGCGTCGGCGAACCTGGATGAGCGCCGCCGACGCATCATCACCGGACCGCAGTGGAGGATGCAATGCCTGAGAGCGGCGCAGAGCTTCACGGGATTGCCTGGACGCGGGCGCTGCCGTACACGCGGCTGTTCCGCACGTTTGCGATGGCGATCTGGCCGTCCAAGGTGGCGTTGTGCCTGGCGGGGGTTCTGGTCACGTACGTCGCGGCGCGGGCTCTGGACGTGATCTGGGTGCGTGCCGGGAGCGGCGTGATCGTCTCGCGCTCGGCCGACGGCGAAATCTCCGAGATGGAGGCATTCGACTCGCTTTCAGGGGTCTCGTATACGGACTGGCGTCGCAGCGTGGTGGCCGACCATCGCGCGTATGCGGCCGAGTCGGTGGCCGAGGCGTGCGGCGTGGGGGTGAGCGAGGCGGAGACGCGGTTGGCGACGCGGACCGCGCGACAGATCGTCGAGCAATCTCATCCGAACGACCGGGTTGCGTGCGAGAAGCTGATCGGCGAGCGTCTGGCGGGCGGGCTGGCGGCGGTGGACCAATCGACGGCGACATCGGCCGAGCGCCGCGAGCGGCGCTGGAAGCTGAAGCGGGCGGCCGACTGCCTGCGCCTGATTCTGAGTGCCTACGATCCGCACGAGTCATTTACGCCGGACGAAATCGACGGGGCGGCGGCGTTGCTGGTGGATTCCGATCCGGGGGTGACGGAGGCGGACCGGGCGGCGCAGCGCGAGCAGCTCTCGGCGGCGATGGGGCGGCATCTTCGGATCATCGAGCTGGAGAAGCGGCGGCCGCGGGGTCCGCTGATGGGGCTGCTGAATTACGAGCTGCGCTGCTTTTCGGCGGCGGCGGCGGGCATCGCCGCCGGACGGCTGGTGCTCTCGGGGGCGGCCTCGGACGTGGAGCCGTCGCTGTTGGGGAGCCTGGGGTCGGCGTTTCGCGGGGGGCTGTGGCTGGCGACGCAGCGGCCGTGTCTGTTTGTGGTTTTCGGATTGGTGTCGGTCGCGGTCTTCGCGTTCGCGGGCGGGGCGACCTGCCGCATGGCGGCGCTGGAGGCGACGCGGAACGAGCGCGAGACGATCGCGGGCACGATTCGGTTCGCGCGCGGCAAGCTGGACGCCTTCGTGCTCAGCGCGCTCCTGCCCGCGGCGATCCTGATCGGCCTGGCGCTGCTGCTGGCGCTGGCGGGCGCGGCGACGATCATCCCGTTCATTGGCGTCGTGCTGGCCGGGCTCTTCTACGTGGTGGCGCTGCTGCTGGGGCTGGGACTGGCGCTGTTCCTGATTGCGACTCTGCTGGGCTTCAGTTTCATGTGGCCGACGATCGCCACCGAGGGCTCCGACTACACCGACGCGCTGAGCCGCAGCCTGGGTTACGTCGGCCAGCGGCTCTGGCACACGGGCTTTGGCAGCATCGTGCTGTGGGTGTATGGCGGCGCGTGCCTGCTGGTGGTGCGCTTCATCGCGCTGGTGACGTTGAAGTGCACGCACATGGCGACCGGTTGGGGCATGAATCTGCTCGGCACGCGCATGAGCAGCCGCACGAGCACGTTCGGCAAGCTCGACGCCATGTGGCACATGCCGGGCTGGTCAGACCTGTCGTTCATTCCGACGGCGTCGGCGACGCCGTTCTGGGGCGCGTTCGGGCAGGTGCCGTTAAGCGCCAGCGAGCAACTGGCGGCGTGGCTGATCGCGGTGTGGGTGTTTCTGCTGGTGGGGGCGGTTTTTGCGTTCGGGCTGAGTTTCTATTTCTGCGGCAGCACGCAGTTGTATCTGCTGTTGCGGAGGGAGATCGACGGCACGGACTTCGAAGAGGTTTTCAGCGAGTCATTCGAGGGCGCCCTGCCGGCGGCGGAAACGCCGAACACGAGCGCGGGCACGGCGGCCGAGTCGCGCGGGACGCCGCTGCCGGTATTTCCGACGCGGCCCGGGTGAACCGCCGCACTTGACGCGAGCCGATAGAATGTTGCGGTGACCGCACCAGGCGGCTTGCGCCGCCCTTCCCGCGAGCAGATTGGGAGTCCGCGCCATGCTGACGCTGCTGGTCCAAGCGGCATTCGTGATACCGTTCTCTCCGTCGATGCAGGACGCCGCGACGCGCCCGGCGTCGTCGGCGGGCGTCGATGCCACGCCGATCACGGCGCGCGTGATCGAGCTGCAAGGCGACGTGCAGCACGCGCCGATGCTGACGCGTGCCTGGACGGCCTGCAAGCTGGGCGACGCCTATCCCGAGCAGACCAAGCTGCGCACGGGCGTGCGCTCGTCGATCAAGCTTCAGATCGGCGACGAAGAGCCGTACACGGTGATCGTGCTCGAGTCGGTCGGGCTGACGGTGCTGAGCGAGGCGTACAAGAACCCCACGACCAAGCGCGTGCGCGTGGGCGTCGGCTACGGCACCGTACGGGCCGGCGTGGCCGAGGGCGGGTTGCAGAGCGATTTCACCATCGACAGCCCGGTCGCCACGCTCTCGAAACGCGGCACGTGGAATTTCGGCCTCTCGTACGACCGCGGCAGCGAGCGCTTCGAAATCTTTCTGCTCGACTACGGGCTGGTGGACGCGCTCAACAAGGTCTCGGGGCAGCGCGCCCGGCTGTTGCCGGGTCAGGCCGTGACGCAGGCGATGCGCCGCTGGCTCGACGAAGCGCAGGTCCGCCGCAACGTGGCGGTGACCGATCTGCTCGGGCAGACGGACATCTCTGTCGCCTTCAACCGGCTGGATCAGGACGGGCTGGGCGTCGTCAACCTTGGCGGCGGCCGGGCGAATATCGTCAACCTGACGCACGCCCGCTCGCGGGCCGCGTTCTCGGACGCGATCGACCGGGCTACGCGCCGCCGCAGCGAGCGGCCGGCGGATCGTGCGATTGTGCCCGAGTCGTTCCTGAGGCCGGAGGGTTTCTTCGGGGTGGGTCGTGGGAATGAACTCGTTCCGATGCTGATCGGCGCAGGCAGCGCGCTGGTGCGTGAAGGCGGGGCGCTGCCCGGGACGTATTATTTCCGCCGCGAGGTGCTGGAGCGCTGGCAGCGATCGGCGGCGCGATAGCGCTCGGCGCGCGGCAAGCGTTGAGCGTCTTGACGACGGCGGACCGGGGTTGCTAGACTCCCGCTCCCTGGTTGGGCGCGGGTTGGCGCGGCGAGAGAAGACGGGCACGGTGGCCCGGTTTTTTTGGCCGGACTTTGTACCTTTTTGCACGAAGTCCTCCCTTTGATGCCCAGAAAGCCAGGCGACGACCGGCGCGAGACAGGCGGAATTCCCGTCAGCTGGATGCGGCAGTACGCGGTCGTGCTGGAGTTCCTGGTGGCACTGGGCGCGCTGGGCTACCTCGGCTGGCGAATGGACGAGACGCGCGGCACGACGCCGTGGGGCTTGTTTGGCGGATTGATGGTCGGGCTGGCGTATGGGCTGTACCGGATGATTCGTGAGGCGCAGCGAATCGACAAGTAGGGACGCTTGAGGACGACGTGGGCTTATCTCTCTGTCATGGCAATCGTTATCGCCGTGATCTGGCCTGTTGGCCGGGCGGTGACGGTTGCGTGGTGGGGCCCGGGATCGGTTTCGGACATGGCCGCCGCGTACGTGGCGACGGCTGTTCCGGCGGCGCTGGCGCTGCTTCCGATTCCGGTCGTTGCTCGCCTCTGGCCGGCGAATGTCGGTTTCGCGGTCTTCGCCGGGACGGGTGTGCGGCTGTTGCTGACGATGTTCGTCGCGCTGGGGTATCAGCTTGCCGGCGACATCGACCTGCACCGCTTTCTGATCTGGCTGGTGATCTTCTACACGGTGCTGCTGGCGGCGGAGACTGCGGGCGGCGCCATTCTCGTGTGGCGCTTGCAGCGCCGGGCAACGACGCCCAAGCCGTGAGATGAGAATGCTGAGTGCGTGGATTCTTGCGTCGGGATCGCCGGAGGATCACGTCCTCCCGCACAAGTATTTCCAGCTCCTGCCGTTCAATTTCAATCCGTTCGGTTGGGACAGCATCCCGATCCTGAACATCCACTTCGGCCAGAAGACTTCGGACTTTACGAATCACCTGCTGATGACGCTGGTGGCGGCGGGGCTGTGCTGGCTGATTTTTCCGTGGCTGGCGCGGCAATACGCGGGTCAGCGCGGCACGCCGCAGGCGCCGCGCGGCGCGCAGAACCTGCTGGAAGCGCTGCTGGAGTTCGTGCGCAAGGGTGTGGCCGAGCCGGTGCTGGGGCCGAAGACCGACGCATTCATGCCGTATCTGTGGACGACGTTCTTCTTCATCCTGTTCTGCAACCTGCTGGGGATGATCCCGCTCGACGCGATCTTCGGGCTGATCACGGCGGGGACGATCACACATCTGGGCGGGACCGCGACTGGGAACCTGGCGGTGACGGCGGGGCTGGCGCTGTGTGCATTCTTCACGATTCACATCAGCGGCACGCGCGAGGTGTATCGAAATCTCGTGGCGGGGACGTATGGTCATCACGGGCATGAGGAGCATCACGACGAGGCGGCCGACGGTGCTGGTCACGGCGCCGAGCCGCATGGTCACGGTCACGGGGCACATGGGGCCGCGCATGCTCACGCGCATGCCGGAATGGACGCGACGCAGGCTGCGGTGTGGGCGTTGCCGAATTACCTCTGGAATTTCGCCCCGCATGTCTTCGCGTCGCACGCCCCGCGTGAGGTGCCCGCGTCCGGACTGCGGCTTGTCATGGTGCCGTGTTACGTGGCCTTGTTGGGCGCACTGCTCTATTACGGCTTTGCCATAGGCTTGGAGTCCATCATCGGCAACGCGGCGGGAGCCGTTGGACTTGTTGTCGGGATTGCATTTGGATTGGTCGCTGGGTTCCTCGCGAAGGGTCTCGGCCCGGGCGACCTCGCAGATACTGTAATGTGGGCGATTCTGCTCCTGTTGGAGCTACTCGGCGCGGTGATCAAGCCGTTCGCGCTGATGATTCGTCTGTTCGCGAACATGGTGGCCGGGCACATCGTGCTGGCGTCGATCCTGGCATTGGCGCCGCTGATCACGGGTCTGGCCGCGTTTCTGATGGGCCTGCCGGCCGTGCTGGGCTGCGTGGCGCTGAGCTGTCTGGAGTTGTTCGTGGCGTTTCTCCAGGCGTACATCTTTACATTCCTGAGCACGCTGTTCATCGGGATGTCGGTGTCGCCGGAGCACTAGGAAATGGAAGGCGGCGCATCGCCGGCGCGGGTGCGCGGGCGGGAGCGGCGCTGGTGCGATACGCGGTTGGGGTAGCCGGCGCCCTGGCCATTTGAACTGCTTAACGCCGGAAGAAATGATACATCGGTCGTCGCTGAGATATCAGCGGAAGGAGTGTCGTCATGTTGGAAGTTCTGGCGCAGGCGGCGCCGCTGTTCTCGAACGAGGGCGTGATGGCCCTCGGCGCGGGACTCGGGGCCGGCATCATCACGCTGGGTGCGGCCAAGGGCATCGGGCATCTGGCGGGCAGCTCGGTCGAGAGCATGGCCCGGCAGCCCGAGGTGCAGGGCCGCGTGTTCATCACCATGATCATCGCCGCGGCGCTGATCGAAGGCTTCACGTTCTTCGCGCTGGTGGTGTGCAACGGCATCGCCGGCTCGATCGCCAAGTTGGCGGCAGGCGGCGGCGGGCACTGATCGAGTTTGTGACGGCGTCGCGGCCGGGTGAGGCCGCGGCGCCGGTTTTCTTCGCGAGCGATTCGAGAGAACGGGCGAGCATGTCGCTGCGTGTACGGCTGATGAGCGTGGGTGTCGCGCTGTGTGCGGCGCGTGCGGCGCAGGCCGCGCCGCTGCTGGCGTCGGAAGGTGCGCCGGCGCCGCTGCTGAGCCTCGACCCGTTCCACGCGGTCTGGACGATCGTGCTCTTCCTGGCGCTGCTGGTCGTGCTGCGGGCCCGGGCGTGGGAGCCGATCCTCGTCGCGCTCCGCGAGCGCGAGTCGTTCATTCACGACGCGCTCGAAGGCGCGCGCGGCGAGCGGCACGAGGCCGACGCGCTGCTGAAGCGCTACACGGCCGAGATGGACGCGGCCCGCGTGCAGGCGACGGCGCTGGTCGACGCCGCCCGACGCGACGCCGAGACCGCCCGCCGCGGCGTGCTCGACGGGGCACAGCGCGAGGCGGGCGAGGACCTGGCCGCAGCGCGGCGCGAAGTGGAAGCGGCGGCGGCGGACGCGCTCAAGCGGCTGCGCGCGCAGACCGGCGACCTGGCGGCCGAGATGTCGCGGCGCGTGCTGGGAGAGGTTCGGATATGAGCGAATACGCGAGCGCGGCGCTGTGGTCCATCCTGGTGTTTGCCGGCCTGGTGCTGATCCTGCGATTCACCGCGGCCGGCAAGATCGCCGCGGCGCTGCGCGAGCGCTCCAAGGCGATTCAGGATTCGATCGACAACGCCCGTCGCGAGCGTGCCGAGGCGGACCGGCTGCTGGCGCAGTATCGGCAGCAGATCGATCGGGCGCGCGAGGCGGCGGCGGAGATCATTGACGAAGGCCGCCGCGACGCCGAAGCCGTGCGACGGAGGATCGAGGACGAGGCCCGGCGCGACGCCGCCGAGGTGGTGGCGCGGGCGCGTCGCGAGATCGAGCTGCTGGCGGACGACGCGGTCAAACGGATTTATGACGAGGCGGCGGCGGCGGCGGTGGCCGCGGCGGCGGAACAGGTGCGGCGGTCGCTGACGCCGGACGGGCACCGGGCGTTGCTGCGGGAGAGCATCTCGCGGATGAGCGCGGCGGGCGGAGCGCGGCGGAACTGAGGCGGCGGGCGTTAGCCGCGGATTTGGCGGCGATGAGGGTGCAGGGCGATGCCGGAGTCATTGGAAGCTCGCGAGGCGGTGGCCGACATTTACGCCGGCGTGCTGCTTTCGCTGGCGCAGGCGAGCGGCACGGTCGAGGCGGTGCGGGCCGAGCTGGAGTCGCTGCGCGAGCTGGAGGCGGCGGACCGGGAGTTTGCCGCGTTCATGGCGTCGCACGCGATCGACTCCGACCGGCGTGCGCCGAGCCTGGAGAAGATGTTTCGCGGGCGTCTAAGCGACATGGTGGTGGACGCGCTGCAAGTAATGAACCGCAACGGCCGGTCGGACCTGGTCGGACCGCTGGCACGGCGCTATGTCGTGCGGATGGAGGAGGCGGCCGGGCAGGTCGAGGTGTGCGCGACGACGGCGGTGGCGCTGGACGACGGGCAGCGCGAGGAAGTCCGGCGGCTGGCGGAACAGCTTTCGGGCAAGGCGGCGGTGATGGAATTTCGCGAGGACGCGGCGCTGATCGGCGGGCTGATGCTTCAGATCGGCGACGTGCGCTATGACGATTCGGTGCGCAGCCGGATCGAGGCGTTGCGCGGGCAACTGGCGGAGCGTGGCGAGCGCGGCCTGGTTCGATGACCGAACCGGGCGGAAGCGCAGTGCGGCAGGTGGTTGGCGGATGAACACGCAGGGTATGAACCGATGAAGATTGGCGCGGCTGAGATATCGAGCATCATCAAGCAGGAAATCAGTCACTACCGCAGCGAGCTGGACGTTTCGGACGTGGGCAAGGTGCTGGAAGTGGGCGACGGCATCGCGCGGATTTACGGTCTATCGAAGGCCATGGCCAGCGAGATGCTCGAGTTCTCGAACGGCTCGATCGGGCAGGTGTTCAACCTGGAGGAGAATTCGATCGGCGCGGTCGTGCTGGGCGACTACCTGGGCATCAAGGAAGGCGACGAGGTCCGCACGACCGGGCGGCTGCTGAGCGTTCCGGTGGGCGAGGCCATGGTGGGGCGCGTCGTCGATCCGCTCGGGCGCCCGCTGGACGGCAAGGGCGCGATCCAGACGCCGCATCGCCGGCCGCTTGAAATCATCGCGCCGGGCATCGCAGAGCGCCAGCCCGTGACCGAGCCGCTTCAGACGGGCGTCAAGGCGATCGACAGCATGATTCCGATCGGCCGCGGGCAGCGCGAGCTGATCATCGGCGACCGCAAGACGGGCAAGACCGCGATCGCGATCGACACGATCATCAATCAGCGCGGCGGCGACGTGATCTGCGTGTACGTGGCGATCGGGCAGAAGGAATCGACGATCGCGGCGACGGTCGAGATGCTGCGCAAGTACCACGCGATGGACTACTCGATCGTGGTGGTGGCGTCGGCGTCGGACCCCGCTCCGCTGCAGTACATCGCGCCGTACGCCGGCTGCGCGATGGCCGAGTACTTCATGTACGAGCACGGGCGGGCGACGCTGTGCATCTATGACGACCTGAGCAAGCAGGCGGCCGCCTACCGGCAGCTTTCGCTGCTGCTGCGGCGGCCGCCGGGCCGCGAAGCGTATCCGGGCGACGTGTTCTATCTGCACAGCCGTCTGCTGGAGCGCTCCTGCAAGCTGGCCGACCGGCGGATCATCGTGAAGTCGGGCACGCCGGAGAACGCCGAGTCGGGCGTTAATGGGAAGATGTACGTCGGCAATCAGGACCAGCACGCGCTGGATCATGACTTGAAGGCGCTGGGTGCTGGGCACGAGGCGCGGAAGCTGAAGAAGTCGGGCGGATCGCTGACGGCGCTGCCGGTGATCGAGACGCTGGAAGGCGAGGTGTCGGCGTATATCCCGACGAATGTGATTTCAATCACCGACGGACAGATCTACCTCGAGCCCGATTTGTTCTTCGCCGGCGTGCGGCCCGCGATCAACGTGGGTATTTCGGTCAGCCGCGTGGGCGGCAACGCGCAGGTCGGGGCGATGAAGAAGATCGCCGGCTCGCTGCGGCTCGACCTGGCGGCGTATCGCGCGCTGGAGGCGTTTGCGCAGCTCGGCACGGAGCTCGACCCGGTGACGCAGCGGCAGCTCGACCGCGGCAAGCGCATGGTGGAGCTGCTCAAGCAGCCGCAGTATCAGCCGATGGACGTGATCGACCAGATTCTGTCGATCCACGCCGGCTCGCGCGGCTTTCTGGACGATGTGCCGCTGAACCGCGTGCGCGAGTTCGAGGAGTCGCTGCTGAAGCACTATCGCGACGAGTTTCCAGAGGTGCGGGCCGCGCTGGCCAAGGAGCGGAAGCTGAGCGACGAGCTCGACGCCAAGCTCAAGGAGATTGTCGGGAATTTCAAGAAGCGCTTCTCGGAGACGAAGTGACGAGTCGTGGGCTTCCGGCGCCAACTTTGAACCTGCAACTTCGAACGTGAACCATGGCTAAGGCACGCGCAATCGTCAAGCGGCGGAAGGCCGTCCGCAACATCCGCAAGATCACGCAGACGATGCAGCTCATCGCCACGGCGCGCTTTCAGAAGTGCCTGCAGCGCGCCACCGCGACCAAGCCCTATACCGCCAAGCTGACCGGCATGGTGCAGGCCCTGGCGGGCACCGACGCGGTACGACGGATGCTCGCGGCCCCCGCGGCCGAAGCGCCCGGGTCGGGCGACAACGGACATGACGCCGCACGCGACGCCGTCCGCCTGCTCCAGCCGAATCCGGGCGTGACGAGCTCGATCCTGCTGGCCGTAACGTCGAATCGCGGCCTGTGCGGCGGGTACAACGCGTCGGTGCTGCGGCTGGCGACCGAGCAGCAGCGCAGCGCGATTTCCGCGGGCGTGACGCCGCGGATCGAGATGATCGGCAAGAAGGGCGTGAACTACTTCCGGTTTCTGGGCAAGGAAGTGTCGTTCAAGCTGACCGACGTGGAGGACAAGATCGAGTACAGCCGCGTCGCGAGCCTGGCGGATCGCTACATGGCGGCGTATCGGCGGGGCGAGATCGCGCGGGTCGAGGTGGTCTACATGCGGTTCGTGAGCGTCGGCGTGCAGCGGCCGACGGCGGTGCAGTTGCTGCCGATCGAGCCTCCGGCGGCGGAGTCGAACGCGGGGAATGTCGCGCGGCGTGCGGATTTCGAGTTTTCGCCGGCGCCCGAGGTGCTGCTGGCGCGGCTGATTCCCGAGACGGTGCGAATTCGGCTGATGCAGTACATCAACGACGCGATCGTCAGCGAGCAGGTGGCCCGCATGGTGGCGATGAAGGCGGCGACCGACGCCGCGGGCGAGACGATCAAGTACCTGACGCGGCACTACAACCGCGCTCGCCAGACGCAGATCACGATGGAGTTGCTGGACATCGTGGGCGGGGCGGAGGCGGTGAAGTAGCCAATGCAGAATGAAGAGTGCAGAATGCAGAAGGAAAGACGCGCTTCGGCGGCCCAGCCACGTGGCTGTGCCGTGCGAGACATCGGTCCGCACCTATGCATTCTCGTTACGCATTCTGAAGGTCGTTCGCGCCATGCCGAGCGACATCGCCGCCGCGTGCGTTGCGCGGCAGCTTGTGCGAAGCGGCACCAGCGTGGGCGCCAATGTCGAAGAAGCCGAAGCCGCACATTCGAAGGCCGAGTTCATTCAGAAGATGAATATCGCCCGGAGAGAGTCGCGCGAGGCGGTGTACTGGCTGCGCCTCGTCGGCGATTCCAACATGGTCCGCCCGAGCCGACTTCGGGAACTGACATCAGAAGCAGAAGAGATCTTGAAGGTGATTACAGCGATCGTGCGGAACGCACGACGAAAGCCCTAGCGTTGGGCGATGCTTTTGCATTCTGCATTCTTCATTCTGCATTTTTGCTGCGGAGTTCAGCATGGTTGCTACTGCGGGAACCACCGGTCGTGTCACCCAGGTCATCGGCTCGACGCTCGACGCCGAGTTTGATCCAGCCGGGATGCCGAAGATCTACAACGCGCTGAAGGTCAACGTGCGGCGCGACGTCGGCGGGCGCGTGGTCGACGAGACGCTCTGGTGCGAAGTCGCCCAGCATCTCGGCGGCGGACGCGTGCGGGCCGTCGCACTCGGCAGCACCGACGGCCTGGTGCGCGGCGCGGAAGTCATGGACACCGGCGGGCCGATCGCCGTCCCCGTCGGCGAGGTCACGCTCGGCCGCGTCTTCAACCTGGTGGGCGAAGCGATCGACGGCCGCGGCACCGTGGCGGTCAAGGAGCGCCGCCCGATCCATCGCGAGCCGCCCGAGTTTGCCGACCTCACGCCCAAGACCGAAGTCTTCGAAACCGGCATCAAGGTCATCGACCTGCTGACGCCCTTCGTCCGCGGCGGGAAGATCGGGCTGTTCGGCGGTGCGGGTCTGGGCAAGACGGTGGTGATTCAGGAGCTGATCGCGCGGATCGCGACGCAGCACGGCGGGTTCTCGGTGTTCGCGGGCGTGGGCGAGCGGACGCGCGAGGGCAACGACCTGTGGCTGGAGATGCAGCACGCCAAGATCGGCAACACCGGCAAGTCGGTGATCGACCAGACGGCGATGGTGTTCGGTCAGATGAACGAGCCGCCCGGCTCGCGTCTGCGGGCGGCGCTGACGGCGCTGACGATGGCCGAGCACTTCCGCGACCAGTCGGGCAAGGACACGCTGCTCTTCATCGACAACATCTTCCGTTTCACGCAGGCCGGCTCGGAAGTGTCGGCCCTGCTGGGCCGCATGCCGTCGGCCGTCGGTTATCAGCCGACGCTGGGCACCGAGATGGGCGAGCTCCAGGAGCGCATCACCTCGACCAAGAGCGGCGCCGTCACCAGCGTGCAGGCCATCTACGTCCCCGCCGACGACCTGACCGACCCGGCCCCGGCGACGACCTTCACGCACCTGGACGCGTTCATCGTGCTCGAACGCGCGATCGCCGAGAAGGGCATTTATCCCGCGATCGACCCGCTCGCGTCGAGCTCGCGCATTCTCGATCCGGGCGTGCTGGGCGAGGAACACTACGCCATCGCGCGGCGCGTGCAGGAGATTCTGCAGCGCTACAAGAGCCTGCAGGACATCATCGCGATTCTGGGTGTCGAAGAGCTTTCGGAAGAAGACAAGATCATCGTCAGCCGGGCGCGCAAGATCGAGCGCTTCCTGAGCCAGCCCTTCTTCGTCGCTGAGCAGTTCACCGGTTTCGCCGGCAACTACACCAAGCTGGGCGACACGTTGCGGAGCTTCCGCGAGCTGTGCGACGGCAAGTGGGACCAACTGCCCGAGGCGGCGTTCATGTACGTCGGCCCGATCGAGGAAGCCGCGGCCAAGGCCGAGAAGCTGACGGCGAGCTGACGCGGCGTTGCGCTCCGTAGCGTCGGCCCTCCGTGGCCACGCAGCGAATAGCGAATAGCGAATAACGAATTGTCGGCGATCACCGACCCATTCGTTACTCTTCACTCGCTATTCGAGATTGCCGTAGCGTCGGCCCTCCGTGGCCACGACGGATAGCGTCCAGCCTCCCGCTCCAGTCGCCGCACCCGCACGGCTAATTCGTCCGCAAGGCGCTCAAGAGCGGCGCGCGCAGCGCCGCCGACGCCGCGGCCCAGGCCGCGCCGAGTCCGGCGGCCGCCACCAGCGCCAGCAGCCCCAGCAATGAGGCCCACGGCACGTGGCGGGCGTTGCTGATCGCGTTGGGGAGCGTCGCCAACACGGCCGCCAGAGCGCCACACGCCAGCCCGCCGACGATCATCAGCGCGCTCTCGCTCAGGACGACGCGCCGCACGTCGGCGCGGGTGTAACCGCAGGCGGCCAGCAGCGCCAGCTCGCCGCGCCGCTCCAGCACGTTGCGCAGCACGACCGCGGCGGTACCGAGCGTTCCCAGCAGCAGGCCCAGCCCGCCGAGCATCTGAAACGTCGACAGATACGTGTTTTCGACCACCAAGTAGGAGGCGATGCGGTCGAGACTGGGTGTGACGTCGCAGCCGTACGACCCCAACGCGTTTTCGAGTTGTCCGGCGGCCGCACCGGCCGTCGCGGCGGGTGCGTCGATCAGCAGCACGCTGTAGCCGGGCTGCTGTGGAAAGCGCGTCAGGAAATTCCGCTCTGAAACCAGAAGCTCGCTCTGGAAGATGGAGCCGCTCAGCAGGCCGACGATCCGCAGGCGCACTTCGCGGCCGGCGTCGTCGCGCACCGTCACGTCGCCGCCCAGCCCGAGGTGCAGCAGCCAGACGACGGTGTTGTAGTCGCCGAATGCGGGAATCGCGCCGTCGGCGAACGTGCTGTCGAGCAGCGTCCACGGATTGGCACGCTGCCCGGGTGTCGTGGCGCGGGTCGCCGCGAATGAAAAGCCGCCGCGCGCGATCAGCGCCGGCGGGACGCCGAGGATCGCGGGCGCGGTCGGGCGAAAGAGGTTCAGGCAGCTCGCGTCGTCGCCCGGCCGGCGGCGGAGTGCATAAATGGGCGTGCTGTCGAGCGCGGCGCGATCCGGCCCGGACGGAAACAGCTCGTCGCGGCCTTCGGGCGTCGACGGGTCGTAAAGCAGCGGCACGTCCGTTTCCGCCAGCAGCGCGAAGCCGCCGGTGCCGCCATCGCGGCGCAGCGCGTCGGCGCCTGGCTGGTGGCGGCTGGCGCCGACGGCGACCACCAGGAACGTGGCGCAGGCAATCAGCGACGTGGTGAGCATGGTGCGGTCGTGGCGCCGCGCGGCGTTGCGAAATCCGAGCCGCGTCAGACCGCCGCGCCCGGATGGCAGCGTGCTGCGCTGCTGCGTGCGGCCCGCCAGCGTCAGCAGCAGGACGGCGAGCAGCGCGCCGCCGGCGGCGAAGAACAGCCCGGCGCGGGTCGCGCCATCGGTCAGCATCGAGCCCGACAGCGCCGCGATCGCCGCCGCGCCGCTGACGATCCGCCACAGCCCGCGGCGATAGGCCCGTGCGGCGAGCTGGTGGCGGTCGAGCGTGGTCTCGGGCGCGCGGCCGGCCAGCAGGTCGCTGGTGCTGCGCGCTCGCAGGGCGCGTAGCGACCAGAGCGTTGCCAGCAGCGCCACGGCCAGCGCTGCGACCGTGCCGAACGCCAAATCGGCGGCGGAGACGTGCAGCCCCAGCCGCGACGTACCGACCGCGCCGCGCCAAAGCGTGCGCAGCCCGGCGAGCATCAGCCACGCGTACCCAACGGCCGCGGGAACGCCCAGGAGCGATCCGACCGCCGCCACCGCCGCGCCCTCGGCGAGCAGCAGCCGGCGCGCGACGCGCGGCGGCGTGCCGACCGCCAGCAGCAGCCCGACCTCGCGGCTGCGCTGCTCGATCGAGAGCCGTTGCAGCAGAACAAGCAACAGAGCGGCCGAGGCGATCAGAAACATGCTGAAGCCGATGAACAGGCCGGCGAAGTCGGTCGCACCGCGCGCACCGGCGAGCGCCGACTCGCGCACTGGCCGCACGAGCAGCCCCGTGGATTCGGCCGGCAGCTCGGCGAGCAACTGTTTCTCAAAGCGCGCCACGGCGGCGGCGAGCGCCTCGCCGGCGCGGGCCGCGATCCGGATCGACGTGAGCCGGCCGAAACGCGCCGCGCCATGTTCTTCAGCGGCCCAGAACGCCTGCCCGGTCTGGAGCGAGATGAACAGTTTGGGCGTGGTGCCGTGCGCGTCCCAGTATTCCTCGTCGTCGGAGCCGATCCGCCGATAGTCGATCGGGAAGGGCGGATCCCAGTCGGACATGCGCCGCGCGTCGTTGATGCCGGGATAGGCGGGGGTCAAGCCGCGATCCGCCGCCGCCGCGGAGAGCGGCACGACCGCGGCGACGATCAGCGCGCGCGTCTCGGTCCGCAGCCGGCCGCCGGGGTCGAGCATGTAGTACGTGATTTCGATCGCGTCGCCCGGCCGCGCGGCGAGCCGCTCGGCCGTCCAGTCGTTCAGCACCGCCTGCCCGATCGGCAGCTCGCCCGGTGCGATCGGCGGAAACGGCGGCGCGGTCTCGACCGCGGAGACGATCGAGTAAGGAACGGAGGCCGCGTCGGGCGCGGCACCAGCCCGACGAATCGTGTTGGCCAGGTAGGTCAGCACGCGCGACGTCGGCACGCCAGCCTGGCGGGCGGCCTCCAGCGCCGCACGCTCGACGGCCGCGGGCAGCACCATCTGCTCACTCTCGAGCGCGGCGTACTCGAACGTCGCACCTTCCGCCGGGGCGAGCGCATGCGGCGCGATGCGCAGCCCGTGGTCGGCCGGTGTCGCGCAGGCGTGCAGCCCGCCGCGCAACTCTTCGGCCGATGCGACGCCGCGAACCGCCAGTGTGTTCACCTGGTCCGGCCGGCGGATGCGGCGCTGGATTTCCGCAAGATCGAGAAACGCGCTGCGCGGCGGGCGCTGCGAAGGCGAAAGCTCAAAGGCTCCCGGTCCGCGGTCGGGCAGCACCGCCGTTACGCGCACACGCAGGGTCTGAATGGGCGCGTCGCGACGGCCCATGAGCGATTCGCTCGGTATGACGGCCGGCGGCGCGACGCGCAGGAGGATTTCGTCACCCGCGGCGGCGTGCAGCTCGTCGGCGAGCGCCTGGTTGATCACCGCGCCGTCGGACGGCGGCGTCACCTCGGATGGCAGGCCCACGAGCCGCCAGAAGTCCGCGCCCGCCGCGACGATCTGCACCTTGCCGCTGCGCTGCGGACCAGCGGCGCTCTGCGCACCGCCGCGCAGCAGCAGCGCCGCTGCCACCTCGGCGTTCGGCCAGCGCGCGGCCAGGTCGCGCGCCAGGCGGGCGTCGAAGAGCCGCGAAGACTCGACGGCGTGCTCCAGGCCGCATAGTCGCTCCAGCGCGACGGCCCGCAAGCTGGCCGACACGGATGTGCCGACGAGCAGTGCGCCGCACAGCGCCGCGCAGCCGACCAGCGCGCCCGCGGCGGCGGCCGCGTGCGTCCGCGCGTAGTAGCGGACGCTGCGGAGGATGAGCGTGCGGCGTCGCATCGGTTCAGGCTCCGGCGCGTTGCCCGGGCTCGGTGAGGCGCCCGCGGCGCAGCTCGCAGACGGCGTCGCACAGGGCCGCCAGCGCCCGGCTGTGCGTCACGATCAGCAGTACGGCACCCGCGTCGCGGGCCGCGCCGATCAGCAACGCCGCGATCTCGGATGCGAACTCCTCGTCCAGGTTGCCGGTCGGCTCGTCGGCCAGCAGCAGCGTGGGAGCATTGATCAGCGCCCGCGCGATGGCGACGCGCTGCCGCTCGCCGCCCGAGAGCTCGGCCGGGAAATGGTCGGCCCGCTCGGCCAGGCCGACGCGTGCCAGCAGCGCTCGCGCGCGGACCTCGGCGTCGTGGGCGCTGCTGGCGCGCTGCGCCAGTGTCGGGATGAGCACGTTTTCCAGCGCCGTGCACTGCGGGAGCAGATAGTGCTCCTGAAAAACGAAGCCGATGGTGGCGTTTCGAAAGCGCGCCAGATCGCTCTCGGCCAGGACGAATGGGTCGCCGCCGGCGATGCGCACCGACCCGCTGGTGGGTGCGGCGAGTGTCCCGACGATGTGCAGCAGGGTCGATTTGCCGCAGCCCGACGGCCCCATGATCGCCAGCGAGCGGCCCGGCTCGACCGAGAAACTCACGCCGCGCAGCACGCGCAGCGGCTCGCCGCGCGTCGCGTATTCCCGCGTCAGGTCGCGCACGAGCAGGCCGGCGGCGCTCATGCGGGCGGGGCCTCGGCGACGAAGCGTTCCATCGGTTTTCGCAGCATCTCGGGGATTTCGATCGATTCGAGTTTCCCGCGCGGCAGCATGCGGCAGCAGACCGCGACCATCCGCCCGCGCGCGATGGCCCGCCCGCGCAGCGAGAACTCGACCCGAAAGCTGACCGACTTTGTGCCGATATTTTCGACGGTTAGCGCCGCGTCGATCACATCCTCGAAGCGGGCTGGCAGCAGATAATCGCACTCGGCCCGCACGCGCGGAAAGCTGATGTGCGCATCCGTCGCCTCCGTGATCACGCTGCGGCCCAATGAGCGCCAAAAAGCGTGCTCCACCCGTTCCATGAAGCGCAGGTAGTTCGAGAAATGCACCACGCCGGCCGCGTCGGTGTCCGAAAACTCCACGATCACCTGGTGATGAAACACGGCCATCGCTTCGTCACTCGCGCCGCGACGATCGGTCGGCCCGAAGTCCCGCGCCCCCCTCGCCGCGCGCCTCACCGGCCGGCGCGGCGCCGGCCGCCACGCGATAAACCTCCGCCGTCGCAAGCGCCATCTTATCGGCCGACCGGCCGGCGTGCACGGCGGCGGCGCCGGCCCGCGCGAGTCGCAGCCGGCGATCCTCGTCGCGCAGCAGCTCGTGCAGCGCAGCGGCCAGCGCGCGCGGATCGTTCGGCACCGCCAGCACGCCTGCGCCCGTCTCGGCGACCAGCTCCGGAAACGAGCCATGCGCCGGCAGCACCACCGCCACGCCGTTGGCCAGCGCTTCCAGAACCGACAGCCCCTTCGGTTCCTGCATCGTCGCCGGCACGCTGAACAGATCGAGCGACTGCAGAAAACGCAGCTTCGCGTCGCGATCCAGCTCGCCGGCGTACTCGAACCGGTCCGCCAACCGGTGCCGCGCGAAAACACGCCGCACGTCGCCAAGGTAGCGCTTTCCGGCGGCCGGCAGATAGCCCGCGGCGCGGACGCGAAACGGCGGCGCCCCAGCGTGCAGCAGCGCCCCCGCCGCCTCGGCCAGCACGTGCAGCCCTTTTTCCTGACAGATGCGGGCCAGATATCCGATCACCAGCGGTTCGCCGGCGGCACGGCGCCTCGGTTCCGGACGGCAGCCCTCGAGCGTGATGCCCAGCGGCACGACCGAGAAGCGCGCCGGCGGAAGGTCGTAGTACGAGGCCATGTAGCCGGCATAGAAGCGCGACGGGCAGATCAGCGCGTCGGCGTGCACCGCGTTCTGCCGCACCAGCGCTTTGACACGAATCGCGTCGCCGGCACGCATCCGGTCGATGAAGATGTCCGCGCCATTCAGCTCACACACCACCGGCACGCCGACCGTCCGGCGGATTTCCGCGGCCATGCCGAGGAACAGCTCGGTCGGGAGCTGGACGATGTCGGGCCGCAGCTCGTCGCGCAACCAGGCGCACAGCCGCGCCAGCTCCTTGCGCTGGTTTCCCTCGGTGCCCGACAGCATCGAAATCGTCAGGTCCGCCACGCCGGCCGGATCGGTGTCGCCCACCCGCCGCGTCAGCCAGCGCAGCAGCGCGCCGGAATCCAGCCAGCGATCGAGCCAGCGCGGCGTGTGGCGAAAGAGCGGGACGCGCTGCTGCAGATAGACGTTCACGCCGCCGAAGAAGAGCCCGGCATGGCTCTCGATTGGCTCGTCGGTTCGCAGCGGGGTGTAGGCCGGGATGAGCAGCGCGTCGTGCCCGGCCCGCCGCAGCGCGCGGGCCAGCGTGTTGTCATGCAGGCAACTGCCGCACAGCATCTCCCCGGCGCCGGCGGCCAGCAGCGCGATCTTCATGGCGTGGCTTTCGTGCGGCGGCGCGACACGCCCATCCCCGGGACGCGCGGCGTCAGCCGCCGCCCTTGGTCCCGTTGGCCTCGGCGTCGCCTTCGGCGGGTTCGGCGCCTTCGTCGCCCTTCGGCTCGGCCGGTGTGACGCGCTTCTGGAGCGCGGCTTTGAAGACCACGTGCGCCGAGAGATAGGGGCTGCGCTCGCGCCCGTCGACGGCCTTGCTGACCGCGTCGAGCGCCGCGGCGAGGTGGGCGTTGGCGTTCGGCGGGTCGACGCGCGCCAGCAGGTGGAAAGCCGGCCCCAGCGCGGCCTGCGGAACCCAGGCGACGGCGCTGGGTCCCTTGAGCAGTTTGTTGAACGCCTCGCACGCCGCGTCCAGCGCCGACTTGCCTTCGGTGCGGGCCGTGGCCAGCGCAGTCTCGAACGGACCGGCCTCGAACTGCGTTCCGGGCAGCAGCGTGACGAGCCGCTCGAAGACCGCCAGGTGCTCGGCGATGTCCTCGGCGCGCTGCGCGTGAATCCGCCCCTGGAGCAAACGCGCCTCGGCCCGGGCGCTGCTGCCGATCCGCTCGATGAACTCGTCGCCGGCCATGCGCTTCAGGCGCTCGTTCTGCTTATTGGGGTCGACGTCGTTCCGCGTGATTTCCGCCGCCCGCTTGCGATTGGCAAACGCGCGCTCGGAGGCCTCGAACGCGCTGACCGCGGCGGCCGCCGCCTTGAGCGCGTCGTCTTCGATCTTGTAGGCGTCCCCGGCCAGTTCGCCGACCTGCTTGCGGGCTTCGTCGATCCTCTGCCGCAGATCGTCCATCCGCTTGGCGAACATGTCGGTCGCGTCCGTAGCCGACTGGCCCATCTGCTGCACGTGCGCGATGTGCTGCGTCGACGTGTCGGCGGCGCGTTCGAGCCCCGCGACCTCGTCCTTCACTTGCGCCAGCCGCCACTTCAACTCGTCAAGCGAGAGCCGCGCTTCGCCGCCGCGGATCGCCGCGTCCAGGGTCTCATCCGAGGCGAACTCGACCCCGATCAGTCCGCCGAAGGCCGTCTCCGACTCGCGCTGCTGGAGCGTCTCGACCTTGTGCGAGAGCTCGGTGTGCCGGGCGCGGTAGGCCCCGAATTCGGCGTCGTTGCCGGCGGTGAAGCTCATCTCCTCGAGCGTCAGCAGTTCGTTCTTCGCGGCGAGCAGCTCCTCGCGGACCTTGGCCAGATCGGCTTCGCGCTCGGCGACCGCCATCGTCAGTGTCTCGACCTGCTGGCGAGCCTCCCCCGCCTTCCGCTGAATCTCCTCGAGCGACTTCTGCAGGTCGCGCACGGTGTCGGCGACGTCGAAGCCGGCGTAGCGATCGGCTTCGGCCCGGGCGGCGCGCATCTCGATCCCCAGGCCGATCAGGTGCGAGCGTGCCAGCGCCAGCCGGCGGCGGACGTGCTGCGAATCGGTCAGCAGCAGCGACGCGCGCAGCTCGTGCACCATCCCCAGCACCTGACTGACGAGCGGAAAGTCGCGCGCTTCGCCGCTCAGTGCCTTGAGGTCTTTGTCCGACGCGAGCAGCGCCTTGTCGGCGTCGCTCAGCAGGCGCGCCACCTGGTCGATCGCGGACTTCACGCCCGAGTTGCCGCCCGCGAATCCCTTCAGACTCGTCGGCATGCCGCGGCCGGCGAACGTGCGGTCACGGTTGATCGCGCGATCGACCCACTGCCGGAATTCGCTGCCCAGACGGTCAAAACCGGCCTGCTCCGGGTCGGATGCCTTCGCCCGCTCGGCCAGCTTCTGCACGTCCGACTTCTGCAACGCCGCCAGGTCCGATTTCGAGACGGTGCTGACGTTCGAGCCAGCGTCGGCCAAGGCGCGCCGTGTCGTCTCCGCCGTCCGCCGCGCAAGCTCATCGGCCTGAGCACTGCTGCCGCGGAGCAGCGGAGCGGCCAGACCGCCCAGCACGATGGCGGCAAACACCACGACGCCCACGATGATCTGCGATCTCACTCATGAACTCCGACAGTCGGGTGTTGAAAGCGGGTGAGGCGGGCTTCCAGCCCGCCGGCCGTGGCACGTAAAAAACCTGCACCACTCACGCGAAGGCACTCCACTACGCCGCGGCGTACACCGCCGGCGCCTTCGGATTCGTATTCGAAAAACGCTTCACCTTCTGATCGCCCAACAGGGATTCGAGCACGGCGGCCACGTCGGCCTCCGTCGCACCCAGCTCCGCCGCGATGCCGCGCGCGCTGCGCCACTGAAAGCGTCCGGGCCGGGTCGCCGCCAGCACCGCGTCGGGCGTCAGCGCAGCGCCGGAGGCGGGTGCCGCGGCTGGAGCGGCGTGCTCGCCCGATCCCGCGCCGCTCGGTTCCTTGATGGTCCAGCCGCGCTCCAGCTCGCGGGCCTGAAGCTGCGCCAGCGAAAGCGCCCCGGGCAGCGGGTCCTTCTTGATCTTGATGTTCGCGCCGCCGCCGAAGAGCTGCTGATTCTTGTCGGCCCAGTTCGCGTACTCGGGCGGCAGCTCGTCGGCCGGCCAGATCGCGGCAATCGGGCACGCCGGAACGCACAGGCCGCAGTCGATGCAGGTGGCCGGGTCGATCACCAGCATCGGCGGGTCGGAAACCTCGTAGAAGCACTCCACCGGACAGACGGCGCAGCAGTCGGTATAGCGGCACTTGACGCATCGTTCGGTGACGACATGCGGCATGTATCACATCCTCGTTTCGGGCGCACACCTGGCCGGCAACCAGCCCATCCGCCGGCCGCGCAAATCTGGGGCCGTATGCTATCCCCCGACGGCCAGGATGGCCAGCCACCCGCGCGCTGCCAGCCGCCGCACCGCGTCGCCGAAAGCGTACCGACGCAGTGGACAATTCGCGCACGACCCAACACAATGCCTGAAGGTTTTTGCGCCTTGCGGCCGATAACGTCTCTCATGAACGCTCGGAGGCGGCAGGCTTGGCCCGCGCGTCGTCACTCCGTCAAACACCGCGTGCGCCGCGGCTCCGAGCGAACGAGGAGAATTCAGGCGATGAACCAGATTATCTCGTCAGCACTGGTGACGCGGCTGTCGGAGGCTGGAGCGCGCATCCGGCGTGCCAGCGAGGAACTCGAAGCGGTGATCGGCGCCCTGGAAGACTTCCTGGTCGGTCTGAGCCTCGGTTTCCGGTCCAGCGTCTGGCTCGACACCGCCGAGGGCCCGCATCGACTCGTTTTCGGCCCCAATCCCGGCGGCGAGTGGCAACTTACGATCGAAAAGGTCCGCAGCACGTCCGGAAAAAAGAGCGACAGCGCCGAGGTCGAAGCGTCGTGGCGGCTGGGCGAGGCCTCGCCGACGCTCATGCTCGCCGCCGCCCCCGAGTTGCCGGCGCTGGTCGACGGCCTCGCGACGCGCGCCGCCGAGGAGGCCGAGCGGATCGAGACGGCGGTCTCGGCGTTGACGGGCGCGGCGCCGGTGACCATCGTGGACGAGCGGACGCGGAACAAGCTGGACCGAGAATTTCTCGAGTTCTACGCGAAGCGGATGAACGAGGAAGTGGCGCGGGCCAGCGCCTAGAAAATCGGGCGACTCGGCGAGCGGCGCGAATTGACTCGCGCCGCGGCGCGCCTAGGATTGAACAGACCTGGTGAGCGGCGTAGTTCCCCCGGTCGACCGATGTTGCGAATCCTCCTTTCGTGTACTGGTCAGCGGGCCGGCGCTCAGGACGAGCACCGGCCCGTCGGCCATTCATACCGCGCATGATGACACGCCTCACGGACCACGCGTGGACATCCCGCGCGCCGCGCGTTTCAATGCGTGGGCCGGTAATCGTTTGATGGAGCGAAACAGCCGAGGGCGGCTGTCCCACACCGGGCGACTGTCCCACGCAGGGCGGCTGTGCCACACGGAGAGTCACGCGCGTGCGACATGCAATCATCATGGCAGGCGGCGCCGGAACCCGGCTGTGGCCGATCAGCCGCCGGCTGCGGCCCAAGCAACTCATGCGGCTGTTCGACGGCGAATCTCCGCTGCAGATGGCGGCCAAGCGGCTCGAATCGCTGTTCGACCCGGCCCGCACGTGGATCATCACGTCGGCCGCCTATCTCGACCTGGTGGCCGATGAACTGCCGCGCCTGCCGCGCGAGAATCTCATCGGCGAGCCGACGGGCCGCGACACGGCCAACGCGATCGGGCTGGCGGCACACCTGATCGCGCGGCGCGACCCATCCGCCACCATGGCAGTCTTCACCGCCGACCACATCATCCGCCCGCAGCAGCCGTTCGAAGCGGCGATCCGCGCCGGGCTCGATGCCGCCGAAGCACACCCCGCGGCGCTCGTCACCTTCGGCATCACACCCACCGCGGCGCATACCGGCTACGGATACGTGCGGCGCGGCGCGACGGCGTCGCCCGGCGTGCAGCGCGTCGCCGAATTCAAGGAGAAGCCCACGCTGACCGTCGCCGAGAACTACCTGGCGTCGGGCGAATACCTGTGGAACAGCGGCATGTTTGCGTGGCGCGTCGCGGCGATCATCGACGAGCTGCGCCGTCATCTGCCGGAGAACGCCGACGCGTTGGCGGCGCTGGCCGACGGCTGGGGGCGCCTGCCCGCCGAGGAGATCGCGCGGCGGTTCGAATCGCTGCGGAAGATATCGATCGACTTCGGCGTGATGGAGAAAGCGCGCCACGTGCTCATGGTGGAGATGAACTGCGAGTGGCTAGATCTGGGTTCGTGGACGGCGGTGGCGAAGATGGCCGAGCCGGACGAGCAGGGCAACATCGCCCTGGTGGCCGAGAGCGTCGTGATGAGCGGCATGAACAACATCGTGGTCAGCGATCAGCCGCATCTGGTGGCGCTGCTGGGCGTCGATGACCTGGTCGTCATCCACTCGCCCGACGCGACGCTCATCTGCCATCGCGAGCGCGTCGAGGAGATCAAGGAACTGGCGAACCGGCGGATACAGCGCTTTGGCGAGCGCTTTGAGTGACGGAATACCGCCATCAACGAGTGAACGGTTGAGCTAGGGATACTCGTGTGGCGTAGAAGAGTCTGAGCACATTGCCGCCGGCACCGTAATCGCGCCAGATTACGCTATTCACTGAACGATAACTTCGCGATTTCGGCCCTTGTAAAGTTGGTCAATCTCTGTTAACCTCGCCTCCGTCGAACAGCGGTAGCGGAAAGAGGCTCGTAACGCTGTTTGCCGGGCTGTCCTGAGGTGCTTTCCGAGGGCGTGCCACCGGGCACGAAGAAGCGTCTGCCGTCTGGCGGAACCGCACGCGGCGACACGGGACTTATCCGCTGATTGAGCCGGCTAACTCCGGCTCTTTTTTTTTGCCGCCGCCACCCGAGGGCCGGGAGCACCTCGCGCAGGTGAGCGCACATCCGCGAACGAACTAATCCGCCAGATTTCCCGAAAGCACGAACTCGTAACTGACCGGCACGGTCACGCGCTTCGCCGTGACGGAGACGAACGTCACTTCGCCCGCGCCGAATTCGACGTCGCGGACCATCCCGAAGTCCGCGGGCACTTTCGCAATACCCTGAATGTAGTTCACGAGCGTCGCACGGTCCGGGCACAGTTCGATCGCCGTGGGAATGCCCTGCGCGTTAAGGTCGTTGGGCTGGGCCGAGATCGGCATTCCTTCACTGAAATAGCTGCACACGTCTTCCAGGCCCAGGCAGCGGGTTCGGCCGTTCCACGGCACGCCGTGCCGCCCATGATTCTCGATCCAGAAGATGGTCGTCGGCAGGATGCGCGGGTCGCGCAGGGCGAACCAGAGGTACTCACCGTCGCGGTTTGTCGCGGTGGTCCAGGCGACTTGCCCGGGCAATTTCTCAGCCGGTTCGCTGAAAACAGCCATGAGGTCGGTGTAGCCGATCCGCGCCGGGAACGCCGTGCAATCCCCCGGTGCGGAGTGTTTCCACGCCAACGGCACTTCGCTGAGTCGATCGAATCGCTGGCCCACGTCGAACGACTGGTACTCGCGGTTCGCAGGATTGCTGAAAACGTAGGGTGCTGTCATCCCGAAGCGAAACGGGCTCGTGGCGACGCGCAGCGCTCCTTCCTTCTCGGGCACACTCAGGGTGGCGTGATGGCCGAGCGACGTCGCCAGCGCGTATCCCTCCAGCCGCTCCTGGCTGTACACCACGTTGTGCCCATCGACCAGCTGAAGGGTCTTCGTGATTCCCCCGGCGGGGACTTTCGTCCGCAGCTCGAGTACCAGCCTGGTGACCGCGCCGCGCCTGCCCGTGCGAACCAGCGTCCACGCCGCGCCGGCCGGCTCGCCGTGCGGCGCGAACTTCAGGCCCTCGTACGGGGCGCCGTTTCCGCCAAACGGCAGGCAGAAGAAGTCGCCGCGCAGGGGGACGAGCACCGGCGGTTCGACGTTCAGGTGCTCATCCTGCCAGGGACTGATGAAATAGGGCTGAATCGGCCGGTCGCTTCCGCGGTCGAACGTGACCGGCGCCATGTGCGCGCCCCGTTGCGTCACCGCGGCACGCACGCTGCTGTTCTCGATCACCCAGCACGGCTGGGATGCAACCGTCTGCATGGTCGCCTCGCCTCGCGCACCCGCCACGGCACGTCCTCGTTGAGCGGTGCTGCTCGCGCACCGGCCGGGAGCTGTGGTAGGCTGTAATGTCCCGCGCCAGAAGTTCGCATGCCAGCCCGCGCGGCCGCGACTCGCGATCCCAATAAAGAAACGACACGGCGCCGTTGCCGTGTCGTTTCCTGCAAGGCTCCCCCCTTGCTCGTCGCGGTCCGGCCGGGCCGCGACAGGTCGTCGCTACATTTTCTCGATACGGGTCTTGAACGCCCGATAGGCCTCACACTGTTCCGGATTGCAGCAGCACACGTCGCGAATGTGCTCGTAGAAGACCTCCGGCGACTGCCCGATGTCGCGACGGAGGTGACACTTCAGCGCGATCCTGGGCTTGGTGGTGCCGTTGCCGGTCAGCAGCGAACGGATGTAAACCTGGTTCTTGCCGGCGACGCACTTCATGTCGCGGTTCAGCGAGGTCTCCAGGATCGACAGGTTGCCGTTGGACTCCTCGTCCGCGATCGGCGGTCCCATCGCTTCGCTGAGCGTGGGGCGTTGGCGCCCCGACCCCTTGTGCGATTTCTTGGTGCGGCCCAGTAACGTCCACAACATCGCTCAATCTCCCTTCGCACAGACAGAAATAATGGCTATGAGCCAAACAATGAGTCCGCTGGCCGATCCGGCCAGTTGATCTATGTCTCAGATGTCGGTTGGGTTGACCCGGAAACAGCTCGGCGCGCGTTTACAGGGGGTGAAAACGCAGGCGCGCGGACCGAAACGTCAGAGTCGGCGGCCGCGCACGAAGCCTAAGTTGTCTCGCGGGTCGAATCGGCGGGATGAGCTGAATGAATCGCTACAAACAACGCTGCGATAAGAGCTATCGATGAATCCGCAATCGGTATCGATTCTGATGCCGATCTCGACCAACCCAATAATACTCGACCGAATCTGTCCCGACGACGGAATTTTCCGAATTTTTTAGCGGTAACCGTCCGGATGGGCGCGGTGCCACCGCCACGCCGTCTCGATCACTTCGCGCAGATTCCGATAACGCGGCTCCCAACCGAATCGCCGTTTGGCGAGCGATGCGTCGGCGTAAAGCGCCGGCGGATCGCCCGGCCGTCTGGCGACAACCTCCGCCGGAATCGCGTGACCGGTTGCGGCGCGAGCCGTCTCGATAACCTCCATCACGCTGTGACCGGTTCCGGTCCCGACGTTGAATTGCTCCGCGACGCCCGCTTGAATCGACTCGACTGCCCGCAGGTGCACTTCCGCCAGATCGTCCACGTGGATGTAATCTCGGACGCAGGTTCCGTCCGGCGTGGGGTAGTCGTTGCCGAAGACCTTGATGCCGGAGCGCTGGCCGAGCGCGACCTGCAAAACGATCGGAATCAGGTGTGTCTCCGGCTTGTGGTCCTCGCCGATGCTCCCGTCGGCGGCGGCCCCGCTGGCGTTGAAATAGCGCAGGGACACCGAACCGAGGCCCCACGCTGTGCCGCAGTCGCGAAGCAGCCACTCGATGGCCAACTTGGTGCGGCCATACGGGTTGATCGGCTCCTGGCGCATGGTCTCCACGAGCGGAAGCTGGTCGGGCTCGCCGTACGTGGCGCACGTGCTGCTGAACACGATCCGGCGGACGGCGGTCCGCTGCATGGCTTCGAGCAGGCCGATGGTGAGGGCGACGTTGTTGCGATAATACTTGAGCGGCTCGCGGACCGATTCGCCGACGTCGAGCCAGGCCGCGAAGTGCATGACGGCGTCGAAGCGGCCGCCGGCGAGGGTCGAGCCGAGCAGCGCCGCGTCGCCCAGGTCGCCGACCACCAGCCCCGCGCGCGGGTCGACCGCCTGCCGGTGGCCGTTGGCCAGGCTGTCATAGACGACGACTTCGTGCCCGGCCGCCAGCAGCCGCTTGACGCAGTGGCTGCCGACATACCCGGCCCCGCCGGTGACGAAGATTCGCATGTTCGCGGTTGCTCCCAAGCCGCCGCCGTCTTCCGCCCGGCGCACCCGGAAGATCGAGGTGGGTGGGTCGGGAAAAATACGCGCCGCGGCGGCGGCGCGGCGCGTGTCACCATCATCCGTCGGAATCAGCCAGCGTCAATGCCGTCTCTTGCGGCAAGGCAGAATGATGAATGCAGAATGCAGAATGCAGAATGCGAGCGCGTGAATGGGCGTCCCATCCGAGCACGAAGCGCCAGCGAGTGAGGGGAGTGCAGCTGAGGGCGGCTGCTCTCCATGGCACGCGCGTCACGGCTCCTCGGCGGGGCAAGCGCGCCCGCACTTGCCTCTCGGCGGTCCGACCGAGGAGCTTGAGCCCGCGACTTATCTGACCGGGCTATCCGCCGCCCACCGCGATTCGACGATGGCCTGCCAGAGCCGCGCCTGTCCGGAAGCGGTTTCTCAGACCGAGCCGCGCCCGTCAGGAAGCGGTTTCTCAGACCGAGCCGCGCCCGTCAGCAAGCGGTTTCTCAGACCGAGCCGCGCCCGTCAGGAAGCGGTTTCTCAGACCGAGCCGCGCCCGTCAGGAAGCGGTTTCTCAGCCGAGCCGGAGTGCGAACTGCGGTCGAAGGATTCTCGCGCGGGGCTAAGAAACCGCTCCCTGACGGTCGCGGCTCAGATCCCGCTGCGCGGCTCAGACGGCGCGATACCACTCGCCGCCGGCGACACCCGTCGCCGCCGGCGACACCCGTCACCGTCGGCGACACCCGTCACCACCGGCGACACCCTTCGCCTCCTCCGCCGCCCCCTCACGGCCCCGCCAGCAGCTCCACGAACGGATCGACGTCGAAGCCGTTAAAGCTGCCGTCCTGGTTGATGTCGCCGGCCCAGTCGGCGTGGCAATCGGGATAGGCGGCGGCGTGGGCTTCGAGGTCGATCAGCGCCAGCACGAACGGCTCGACGTCGAAGACGTCGAACGACGCGTCGCAGTTCATGTCGCCCAGCACGAAGGGCGTGAGCAGCAGGGCGCCGGGCGCGATGATGCCCTGGCCGGCGATCTGGCCGCGGTTGTTGATCGCGACCGCGTCGGCCAGGCGGATGAACGCGTGCCGCGAATGCGCGTCGAGCAGCGTGTTCAGATCGCGCAGGCCGTGTTCGTGGTCCCAGATAAACGGGATCTGCGGGTGGAAGGAGTCGCGCCGAACTGTACCGACCACCTGCTCGTAGTCGTTGATGCTGTTCGCACCCCCTGCGGGCTGCTCGCCGCCAAAGTCTCCCAGGTTCAACATGCGGCCATCCGTTGGGTCCCAGAGAAACGGCCGATAGCCGTCCGGCGACCAGGCGGCGCCCACCACCTGGCCCGACTCATTGATCCCTCGGGCTTCGCTGTCGGCGCCCGGTCCGCCGGTCAGGTCGCCCAGGCCGATCATGCCGTTCTGCGGCGTCCACAGGAAGGCTTCGCAGCCGCGGGCGGAGCAGCTCCAGCCGATGACCCAGTCGCTGTCGTTGATGTCATACGCCGAGCTGACGAACTGCCCGCCGGGCAAATCCCCGAGGCCGGTCATGCCGGCCTCGGGCGTCCAGAGGAACGCTTCCTGCCGGTAGCCCTGTCCGCTCTGGCCGCTCTTGCTGGAGAGGCTGATGCCGACGACGTGCGAGCGGTTGTTGATGCCGCGCGCCCAACTGTAGAATTCGCTGCCGGGCAGATCGCCCAGGCCGACCATGCCGGTGTCGGAAGACCAGAGGAAGGCCTCGTCGTCGAAGTTCCAGTTCATGCTAACGCCAGCGGCCTCGCCTCTGTCGTTGATCGCGCAAGCTTCGCTGGGGTATTCAGGAATCGCGAGGGTACCGACGTCGAAGACCACTCCATCAGCTGACCGAACAAATCCGTGCACATTCTCCGCTGAATCGCTGTCACCACAAATCGCGCCATCGGCACCCAGGTCATAGGCGACGCTCCACCTGTCACCACCGGGCAGGTCACCGGCCGATTCCACGTGATAGAGCACGGTTGGTCCGGTGCCGGTCGCCAGCAGAGTGAAAATGACGCACAAGACGGCGCCCATTAGCATCACGCTTTCTGTTCAGGGCAGCGCGTTGATCAGGACACTGATACTGTCGTACGGACCAGCATCGGGCGCTGAGGTGTTGCTGGTAATGATGTCCAGGTGGCCGTCGTTGTCCAGATCGGCCAGCAGCACCTGGCACGGCTTCGGGGACGGAACGCCAACATCGAAGTCGTACCCGACGAACAGGTCCGCGGCGTTGCCGGTATTGACAAACACCGAAACGTTCCCGTGCGTCGTGAGACCGTCGCCCTGATTGGCAACGGCGAGGTCAAGGCGCGTGTCGCCGCCGTTCAGCTTGCCCGCATCGATTCCGTACGGCCGCGGATGACCGCTATCGTACGGGGGCTCCTTCAACGTGAAGTTCCCCGTCCCGCTACCCTGGAGCCAGCGCGTCTCGCTCAGAGGAGCCGTGTCGAGATGCGTGATGGCCAAGTCGCGCTTCGCACCCGCGTCCAGCGGCGCCACGCTGATGCCGAACGATGGAACCGCCTGGAAGCTGCGCAGTTGGAAGTCGCGGTCGCCCTGGTTGATCATGATATGCACGCGGGCGTTGGTGTCGTTCGTCAGCGCGATGTCCGGCAGGATCAGCGCCAGCATGTCGCCGCCGCCCGGCAGCGCGAGTTCGTTGAAGTACTCCACGTCACCGTCCCAGCCGTGGCCGGTCTCGCTCGAGAACACATACATCTGCGGCGTGAACGTCGCGCCGCTCAGCTCCTGCCAGAAGACCTCCACCGCCGGCCGATCCTGCGTGTCGAAGAACGCGCCGACGATCGCGACGTCCGTCCGACCGTTCAGGTCGAAGTCCGCCACGACCAAGCTCTGCATCGGGTAAAGACTAGGAAAGAAGTACTCCGGCGCTGCGAAGTGCCCGGTTCCGTCGTTGATTCCGACCGCGAGGTAGCCGCACTCGGTCGAGAGCACAACCAGATCGAGATACGCGTCGGGCGTGGACCCGTTCAGGCCGATGTGCGCGAAGGCGACCTCCGTCAGCCGATCCTGGTCGAAGCCGTTGCCGCAGACGTCGACGAAATACGGATTATTCACATCGAAAACGAAGCCGTCCTGCGGCGGAGTCCAATCCCCCGTGTTGTACAGAATCTGCACGGCGTCGACGTTGTGATACGCGACCGCCACGTCGAGGTCGCCGTCATTGTCGATGTCCCCCGCCGCGATTCCGAACGGGTCGGCCCCGTCGATCAGGCCGTTCATGAACACGGCGGGCGCCTCAAAGACCGGCGCCACCGGCTGCGCGGTTGCGCGGGGAATTGCGGAAAAGCACGCACCCATGACCCCCAGTGTAATCGCCCCCGTGCTGAAACGGTGCAACAATCCGGTACACATGGCTCAGATCCACCTGTGAAACGAGCCATACGACGCTGTTCAGCAACCACTTACGCTCTACGTCGCGCCACCATCGCCATGCCGTTCCTCCTGCGCCCCCGCTGGCGTCGCCCCCCGCCAACAGACGGCATGCACGCGCCGTGTCGCGGTGTGTTCGGCAGCGCCGTGAAATAATCCGGTCGCGGCCGCGTTAAGCCCCCCGAGGGTTGTTGTGCACCTGCGGGCTTGGCGCCCCGGCAGCGCCCGACCGGCGTTCCCACGATCGACTCGTCTGCGACTGCGGGCGAAGTTTGTTCCTCCACCGATCCGGGGATGTCCATCCGCGCCGGGGTGCCGCCGCCCCAGCCTCCTGCCTCCCGTCAACCGGCGACAGGTCGCAACGGCAGCGACCTGCCCTATCGCTGCCCGCGGGGTCCGCTCGACACCGACGCCGCACGCGCCGTTGCGGGTATACTCCCGCGGCGGAGCTCGCGGGCATGATCGAAATTCACAACCTGGGAAAGACTTATCCGGGCCGGCGCAGCGTACCAGTGCGTGCCCTGGCCGACGTGTCGTTCGAGTGCCGGCCGGGCGAGATCTTCGGCCTGCTCGGGCCGAACGGCGCCGGCAAGACGACGGCCCTGCGCATCATCTCGACCGCCCTGCGGCCCACGTCGGGCACCGGCCGCGTCATGGGATTCGACATCGTCGCCGACGCCACCGCCGTTCGCCGCAACATCGGCTTCCTCTCGTCGAACACCGGGCTGTACGGCCGGCTGACGGCCCGCGAGGTGCTCACCTATTTCGGCCGGCTCTTCGGCCTGTCCGACGAGCGCATCCGGGCGCGGATCGGCGAGCTGAGCGCCGTGTTTTCGATGTCGGAATTCCTCGACCGCCCCTGCGACAAGCTTTCGACCGGCATGCGACAGAAGGTCAACATCGCCCGCACCGTTCTGCATGCGCCGCCGGTGATGGTCTTCGACGAGCCGACCGCGGGCCTGGACGTGCTGACCAGCCGTTCGATCGTGCAGTTTGTCCGCGAGTGCCGCCGCGAGCAGCGTACCGTGCTGTTCAGCACGCACATCATGTCAGAAGTCGAAAAGCTGTGCGACCGCGTCGGCGTGCTGCACGAAGGCCGGTTGCACTTCTGCGGACCGATCGACGAGCTGCGCAGCCGCTACGGCGCCGACCTCGACGAAGCCTTCGTGCGGATCGTCGGGGAGGCGGCCTGATGCTCGCCGGCGTCTGGACCATCTACCGCAAGGAACTGGTCGACACCCTCCGCGACCGCAAGACGCTCGTCTTCATGCTGCTGATACCGGCGGCCGCCATACCGCTCATGTTCGCCGGCATCAACGCGCTCGTGCAGCGCGCTCAGCGGCAGACCGCCGTCGAAGTCGTGCGCATCGCCTCCGACGCCGACTCGCAGCGCCGCTACGTGCAGCTTGTACATCAGTGGTTTCTCGGCACGCAGCTTCAGAAGACGTTTCGGCTGGCCGCTTCGCCGCTGTTCGGTGCCCTGCTCAAACCCGAGCAGACCGCCGGTGCGACCGTGCCGGGCGAAATCTTCGACGATCCGGCCGCGTTTCAGCGCTGGACGCAGGGGCTGGCACGCGCCGCCCGCGAGGGCATCGACGATCCGGCGGACAAGTCGGCCGCCGCGGCACAGATCGAGCTTCCCGACGCGCTTCGCACGGAGCTGGTGGAGTTCTACCGCGTGGCGCTGAAGGGGCTGGGGCTGGTGGAGTTCATCGACCCGGCGGTGCTCGCGCCGCCGCCACCCGGTTTCGTCGCCGCCGCCGGTCGCCCAGGCCGACCGGCCGTACCGGGCTTTGAGCGCTTTGAAGCGGCGCTGCGGGCCAAGGAGCTGCACGGCTACCTGGTGATTCCGCCCGAAGCCGAGCGGATTGTCGACGCCGTTTCGCCGACGGTGCTGATCACGCTGATTCACGATTCGACGCTGCGGCTTTCGAAGGAGGCCGGCGAGCGTGTCGCGTACGTCGTCGAGCAGGCCGGCCAGCGCGTCGTGGAATTGCGGCTGGCCGCCCGCCAGCTCGACGCCAGCTTCGTTCTGCCGCTCGACATGCAGGGCCAGAGCGACCTGGCGACCGAGTCGCAGATCGCGATGGCGATCATCGGCGGCATCCTGCCCTACTTCGTGATCGCCTTCGCGTTTCTGGGCGGAATGTATCCGGCGATCGACCTGGGGGCCGGCGAAAAGGAGCGCAACACGCTCGAGACGCTGATACTTGCACCGGCCTCGCGGCTGGAGATCGCCTTTGGCAAGTTCCTGGTCATTCTGACGACGGCGCTGATCGCCGCCTTCGCCGGCCTGCTTTCGATCGTCGCGTCGGTCCGCTACCTGGACGCGCCCGAGCTGCTCAAGGAGATCCAGCTCGAGCTCTCGCCGGTCACCGCGCTGCTGGTGGCGCTGCTGGCGATCCCGCCGGCGGCCGCTTTTGCCGGATTGTTCCTGGCGATTTCGATCTACGCGCGTTCGTTCAAGGAAGCGCAGAACTACATCGCCCCGCTCCAGTTCGTGCTGATTCTGCCCGCAATGGCGCCGATGCTGCCGGGCATGGAAATCAACGCGACGCTGGCGATGATTCCGCTGGTGAACGTGAGCATCTTGTCGAAGGAGCTGCTGCGCGGCGCGGTGCACTGGGGGTATTACGTCACGACGTTTCTATCGTGCTTCGTCTTCGCCGGTGCGTGCGTGGCCTACGCTGTCCGCCAATTCAGCCGCGAGCAGGTGCTGTTCCGGTCGTGATGTGGCGAGTTTGGTGCCGGTCGGCGAGTTCGACGTACGGCTCAGGCCGCCACCGGATCACGGCAGGCCCGGTCGCCCAAGCGTTGCTGCGATGGCGATCGGCCACACGATCCGCCTGCAGCGCCCTCGGCTCCGGCGGTCAGGCCGTGACGCGGCAGTCGATGTCGACCAGGCTGCGAGGTGACGGTTGCACTGCCGCCCGTGTTGGCACTTCGCGGGTAATCAGGGTTCGGCGTTACAGAGGCCGCCCTGTGCACCGGGCGCCCCGTCGGAACCGTTGCCGTACCCCCCGGCAGCGCCATGAACTCCCGGCGTTCCGTTGGGATCCCCCCCGGCACCGCCTTCTCCGCCAGAACCGGGATTGCCAGCACCTCCGGAACCGCCTGATCCCCCTTCGCCGCTCTCTTTTCCACCCCGACCGCCATCACCTCCGCTACCGCCGCCGCCGGAGCCCCCGTTGCCGCCGTTGCCTCCTGGGCCGCCGCTGGCGCCTTCGCCGTAGCCATCACCACCCGTCCCGCCTGTGCCGCCGGCGCCGCCGGTGCCGCCGGTGCCCACACCACCATTCGCGCCGTTACCCCCTTTCTTTCCCTCCTTGGGTGGGTTGCAGCAATCGCCGGCGTTTCCACCCTTGCCGCCCGAGCCGCCGGTACCACCGCCACCCGTTCCGCCGAGTCCTCCAGCACCACCGTTGCCGGTAGGCGGGGAGCCGTTGCCCCCGGCCCCGCCTTGCCCTCCGGGACCGCCCGTACCGCTGGCTCCAACAGTTCCGTTACCACCAGCGGCACAGTTGCTGGAGCTCGGTCCATCATGCCCGGCCGTGCCTGTATGAGATGTGCCGGTAGCGCCCGGTGCTCCGGCCACCCCGTCGCCGCGCTGTGAATCGTCGTTGTCATTGAACGGCTCGATGGCGGTGAAGCCGCCGCTTCCGCCTCGGCCGCCGCGTCCGCCGTCGGTGTTCTGCTTGCAGCCGTCGCGTCCGCGCCCGCCGCGCCCGCCGCGGCCGCCGACGACCAGGACGTTTGTGGTTCCATCGAGCGTGAGAAGCGAGCCGCGGATCGTGACCGATCCTCCATCGCCGCCGACGCCGGCTTCGTCCCACGGGTCGGCGGCGTCAAACTCACCGCGCGATCCGCTGCCGCCGTCGGCGCCGCGGATGACGCTGCGCGACGTCAGAATGAGCGGCGCTTCGAGCGTCAGATTCCCCGCGTTGCCGCCCGGCGAATCCGGCTCGCGCGCGTCGTGGCCGCAGCCGGCGACCACGTCGCCACGGATGATGATGCGCGTCGCCGAGCGCAGCGTGATATCGGCGCCATCGAGCGTCCCAGGGAGTGAATCGCGATGGCCGACCAAGAGGCCGTCGATGACGATGTCGCCGCGGCTCTCGATCGTCAGGTCACCCGGAGCGACGAGCACGTCGCGCTCGACGAGCGTGAACGAATCGACTTGCTGGACCCCGCGCAGTTGTGTGACGGATGGCGCGGGAATCCACGGCAGCGCGATCAGCAGTGTCGCCAGGCCGGTCATGGGCGTGCTCCTCTGTTCGACGGACGGGGTCGGTCCGAAAAGAAGTATTCGCCGGATTCGGGCCAAAGTCAAAAAAAAACGAGAATCTATAACATTCTTATTGACAGAACGTTAGGCGCAGCGGCGCGGACACCATCCCTGGGTGCCGCGCAGTGCGGTAACGGGCGCCCGATCGAGATTCGTTCACCCGCCGACGGCCTGCCTCGAAATCAGACTCGCCAGTGCCGACTGCGCCGCCGACATGTCGTCGGCGGCGAGCGGGGCGCGCGTGTCGATCATGCGGCGGAAGCAGTCGAAGAGATACGCGGAGTCGTGCGGGCCGGGTGCGGCTTCGGGGTGATACTGAACGCTGAAGACCGGCTCGGCCGGGTGGCGGAAGCCCTCGTTCGTGCCGTCGTAGAGATTCACGTGCGTCTGCTCAAGGCCGGCGGCGGCGAGGCTCTCGGGCGAAACCGCGAAGCCGTGATTCTGCGAGGTGATCTCGACGCGGCCGGTCAGCAGGTTCTTCACCGGGTGGTTATAGCCGTGATGCCCGAACTTGAGCTTGAACGTCTGCGCACCCAGCGCCAGGGCGAGCATCTGATGACCCAGGCAGATGCCAAAGATGGGCACGCGCCCGACCAGCTTCTTGAGCGAGCGCTGCACGTAGTCGACCGGCTCAGGGTCGCCGGGGCCGTTGCTGCAAAAGATGCCGTCGGGCCGCAGCGCCAGCGTATCTTCAGCGCTGGTCTGCGGCGGTACGACCGTGACGCGGCATCCGATGTCGACCAGGTTGCGCAGGATGTTGCGCTTCATGCCGCAGTCGATCGCGACGACGTGGCGGTCGGGCTGCCGTCCGCGGCCGGCCATCGCGAAGCGGCTCTGGTGCCCGTGTGTCCAGGCGAACGGCTTGTCCGTCGCGACGGCACGCACAAGGTCCTGGCCCGACATGTTCGGCGCTGACTGCGCCAGCGCCACGAGAGCCGCGTCTTCGGCGTCTTCGGTCGAGACCGCGCCGTTGATCGAGCCGCGGATGCGCAGCCGGCGCGTCAGGGCGCGCGTGTCGACGCCGCTGATGCCCGGCACGCCAAAGTGCCGCAGCATCTCGTCCAGCGTCCGCTCGCTGCGGAAGTTGCTTCGGACGGCGGAGTTCTCGCGGACGATGAAGCCCTCGACGTAAACGCGGTCGGCCTCGTCATCCTCGGCGGCCACGCCGTAGTTGCCGAGCTGCGCGCAGGTCATGCAGACGATCTGGCCGCTGTAGGACGGGTCCGTGATGACTTCCTGATAGCCGCTGTGAGCCGTGTTGAAGACGATCTCGCCGCGGCGCGTGGCGGCGGCGCCGAACGCCTCGCCGGTGAAGACGGTTCCGTCGGCCAAGGCGAGTTTGGCAATCTTCATTCGATCCTCTCGGGTGGCGGGCGGTGTTGTACTCCGGGCGAGCGCAGTTATCTACGGGCGAGCGCGACACGGCTGCGGCTCGGGAGCATTCGAGTGGCGCGCGTGCGGTTCAATCGTCGTCCGAGCTGGCGGGCGCCGGCTCGCGGCTCGCGGGCGCCGGCGTTTCGCCGGCCAGACCGGCGAGCCGGTCGAAGTACGTTCGCACGACGCGCTCGTGCTGGCGGAGCACGTCGTCGCGGCTGATGGCGTCGGTCGCGTCGCGGACGGCGGCGGTGATGGCGGCGCGGGCCTCGGCCTGCGCGTCGCCCTTGACCTGTCCGCCGTTGACGAGCATCTGTCCGATGATCTGCCCAGCGCCGGGACGGACCTTGGCCTTTTCGGCCTTGAGCTGGTGCGCGACCTTCTCCTTCGGGCTTCCGCCGCCGCGGCCGAGTCCGAATTGCGGCCCTTGTCCGCCGATCTGGTTGGGGTCGGGATTCGGGCAATTGCCCTGTCCGATGCAGTTCTTGAGCTCGTCGATCTCGGCCAGCTTGGCCTCCAGCTCCTGAAGCTGCTGTTCGTTCATTTCCATTTCGGAGAGCTGGTCGGCGGCTTCTTCAAGGGCGCTGTCCGCGTCGGGCTGGGATTCGCCCTCGCCGCCGCTGCTTGACTGCTGCTGCTGCCCGCCCTGCTGGTTTTTCATGCACTGCGCGGCCTGGGCCATTTTCTGCCCGAGCTCGTTCATCTTTTTCTGGGCCTGCTGGTTGTTGGCCAGCTTCTGCGCCAGCTTCTTGAGCTGCTCCTGCGCCATCTTGTCGCCCAGACGCTTCTGAAGCTCTTTCTCAAGCTGCTTGGCGTCCATCTTGGAGAGATGTTTGAGAAGCTCCTTGGCCTGCTGCTCCGACAGGCCGGCCTTGTTCTCCAACTCCTTCTGAAGCTGCGTGGCGTCGGCCGCCTTTTCAATCTGGGCCGCGATCGCCTCCAGCTTCTTCTGCATCTCGGCGAGCTTCTTGGCGGCTTCCGCGTCGCCACTCTTGGCCTCGGCGAGCAGCTTGCGGGCGTTTTCGAGCTCTTTCTTGGCGCCGGAAAAATCGCCGCTCGCCAGCGCCTCGGTCAGCTCGGATTTCTGCGTCTCGTTGGAACGGGCTTCGAGCTGGGCGAGCATGCGCTTGAGCTGCTTCTGCTGATCCTCGACGTCGGCGTTCTTCTGCCGCGCCAGCAGGTCGCTTAGCTTGTCGAGCTTCTTGACGGCCTCGTTGCGGATGTCGTCGGGCTTCACGTTTGGCGCCGTCGGCAGTTCGAGCGGCTTGAGATCCTCGCCCAGACTCTTGAGCTCCGGGTTGTTCGAAGCAAGCTTTGCGACCGCCTCGATCTTCTGATTCACCTGCGCGGTCACGGCCTGCCGCTCGGCCTCGACCTGCGTCCGCTGCTCGGCGGTCGCCTGCGGCTCGCGCGATAGCAGATCCAGCACCGGCATGAAACCGGCCACCAGCGCCGCCGCCACTACCGCCAGCGCCGGCGCAGGCCACGACCGCGGCGCGCGATAGGGCATGTGAGCCGCGACGCGCAGCTCCGACGCGAACCGGTCGGCGTCGCCGCACGCGGCCCGCGCGAACGCGTCTGGCGACGTCACGCACACCAGCTCGGTGCTCAACCGCTCCTTCAGCCCCGCGGCGCCATCCAGCGCCACCGCCGCCGCCAGCCGATCGACCCGCCGGAGACTCCACAGCAGCAGCGCGGTGAGCAGGGCGGCGGCCGCGGCGAAGGAGACCGTCATGCCGGACCGCAGATTGAGCGCGAACGCTCGATCCACCGCGACCGCCAGCGCCCAGCCCGTCGCGCCGACCGCGACCCCGACGCACGCCGCATCCAGGAACGCGTTCAGATTCAGTCGGAAGCGCGCTTCGTTGATTCGTCGCTGGCTCTGGGTCATGACCGGTATCTCCTCGGCCGCTCGGGAGGGATCACGGCGTCGCCGCCGCGGGCACAGTTAATCGTATCGTCCAAAACGGCGGGTATCAATTTTTTCGGGATTCGGGAAGGTCCGAGATTGAGGCGATTTCCGGCTGTGTCAACCCGCCAGCGTCGTTCAGCCGGAAGTCAGGCGCCGTCAGCGCGGATTAGGTAGGGGCATGGTACGAGAACTTCGGCGAGGTTAGCCGAACAAGGTTCGTATCGTCAAACGGCGTTTGCTGACCGCAGTGGCTGCACTGGATCAAATTGTTTCGCAGTGAGATTCTCGCCCCCGGCTCAACATCGACGCCAGACGGTACGAGGTGCTTACAGTGCTTGCACGGAACGTAGACCGTGTCCCAGGACGGCGGTTGAAGCAGCATGCTGCGTGAGAATGGACTCGCGGACTCGAGATCGAAGTCGAACCGGAGCGGGCCCCACGAAGATACCTGTACCGCGGCGAACATCACGCGGAAGTCGGATGCGCTCGAAGCTGGCTCGGGCTCGCGGTGCTTTCCTGTGCCAGAAATCAACTCGGTTTCAGCCGCTTCGTCGTACACGCGGGCGGTGAAGGGGTGGATGCCGGGTGAGATTCCGCGGACCCGAACATATAACGCCAGCTTTGCGAACGAGATCGGGAGAATCGGTACGGTAAGAACGGGGCCAAACACGCCGACCAGGCTCAGTTGCCCCTGCGCCTCGAGGCGAACGTCCTCGCAGATCAAGAACGAGTCGACTGCTACGCTGCCTGATCCACCCATGCCGGCGCTCCCGAAGCTGAAATCGTGGTCATCGCATGACCGGTCGTCATGAACCCACCGGCCGGCAAGTTCGAGCCTGACGCTCCGGCGACGGCGAAACCCCGGTCGCTGATACGGCTTGCCACGATGAGACGGACGTCATCAGCGTAGTGACCCGCTGACATCGTGTGATCGTGACAGACGAGTGAAACGTCGATCCGGAACCGTCGATAGATCGACCGTCGGTCAGCAAAAGTCCCACGGATGATGGCCTCCTCGATCTCGTCATCTACCCAAAAGACCTCGATCACAACGTCTGTATCCTCCGGGATCATCCTGGGGCGTGAGAACCCGGAATACGCCGAGAGGACGCCCGTCCACCGAGCCTCAATGCTCCGGCAGAGCGCGTCCAAGGCGTCTCGCACTGGCTCAGTCTCCAATCTCACTCTCGCACCAACTGACCAGCCTGGCCGTTGCTGTCATGAGCCTGCGCGCCGCCTGGGCGCTTACGCTGTCATCCGAATAATCGGCCTTCTCACGCTGCCGCCGGAGAAAATCCCAATCTCCCTGCCAATCGGAGTATGGACTCATTCCCGAGTCTTCGAGTTCGTCCATGATCTGACTGTGCCGCCAGTATCGGCGGCCATCGAAATCAGGAACTCCGCGGTTCCGCCGGGCCAGGAACGCCCAGCCGGCATGGTAGACAGCATAGTACGCCCGATTCGCAACGGCGTCGAAGTGCTCCCATCCTTCGAGCAACAGCGCAACGTCCCTGTTTTCTCTCGCCTTGTGCAGCACGCGTCAACCTCACCATTCCGGCGCGCCGTCGAACGTGCCGTAGACGCCCCGCAGCGTGTTCATCATCTCCCCCACCGTCCCGCCCGCCGCGCTCGCCTCGATCAGCGCCGGCATGACGTTCGCTCCCTCGCGCGCCGCCTGCTCCAGCGCCCGCAGTGCCGCTGCGTGACGCGGCGCAGCGCGCTTCTGGCGGAGCTCGGCCAGCCGCCGGCACTGCTCGCGCTCGACGCTCTCGTCGATCACCAGAATCGGAATGTGCGACGGCTCGTCGTCCACGTACTTGTTCACGCCCACGATGTTCCGCTCGCCACGCTCCATCTCGCGGCTGAAGCGAAGCGACGCCTCGGCGATCTGCCGGCGGAAATAACCCTGTTCGATGGCGGGGATGACGCCGCCCAGCTCGTCGATCTGGCGGAAGACGTCATACGCCTGCTTCTCGACCTCGTCGGTCAGCGCCTCGACGAAGTAGCTGCCGCCCAGCGGGTCGACCACGTGCTTGACGCCGGTCTCTTCCGCCAGCACCTGCTGCGTGCGCAGGGCGACCTTGACGGCGTGTTCGGTGGGCAGGGCGAGCGTCTCGTCCATGCTGTTGGTGTGCAGGCTCTGCGTGCCGCCCAGCACCGCCGCCAGAGCCTGATAGGCGACACGGACGACGTTGTTCATCGGTTGCTGCTCGGTCAGGCTGACGCCGGCGGTCTGCGCGTGGCAGCGCAGCAGCCAGCTCCGCTCGTTCTTCGCGTGGTACTTGTCGCGCATCACGTGCGCCCAGATGCGGCGCGCCGCGCGGAACTTGGCGATTTCCTCGAAGAACTCGTTGTGCACGTCCCAGAAGAAGCTCAGCCGCGGGGCGAAGGCGTCGACGTCCAGGCCGCGCTTCAGCGATTCCTCGACGTAGCACATGCCGTCGGCCAGCGTGAACGCCATCTCCTGCACCGCGTTCGAGCCCGCCTCGCGGATGTGATAGCCGCTGACGCTGACCGTGTTCCACTGCGGCATGTGCCGCGTGCAATACTCGATCGTGTCGATGACGAGCTTGACGCTCGGCTCGGGCGGAAAGACGAACTCGTTCTGCGCGTGAAACTCCTTCAGGATGTCGTTCTGAAGCGTGCCGCGCAGCTTGTCGAGCGGCACACCCTGCTCGCGGGCCACGCAGATGTAGAACGCCAGCAGGATCGCCGCCGGCGCGTTGATCGTCATGCTCGTGCTGACGTCGCCCAGGTTGATGCCGTCGAACAGCACGCGCATGTCGTCCAGCGAGCTGATCGCCACGCCGCACTTGCCGACTTCACCCATGCTGAGCGGATCGTCGCCGTCGCGGCCCATCAGCGTCGGCAGGTCGAACGCGGTCGAGAGGCCGGTCTGGCCGTGCTCCAGCAGATACTTGAAACGCTCGTTGGTCTGCCGCGCGGTGCCGAAGCCGGCGAACTGCCGCATCGTCCAGGCCTTCTCGCGATACATCGTGCGATGAATGCCGCGCGTGAACGGGAACTTGCCCGGCGACTCCGCCGACACGTCGTGATCCGCCCGGTTCACGTCGGCCGCGGTGTAGAGCGGCTTCAGCGGAAGGCCGGAGATCGTGGTCGGATCGCTGCCGGCCGATCGGCGGGCCGAAGCGCTGTCGCGAATCGCGTGTGTGCTCATGGTTGTGTGGCTCCGGGGGCGGCCCGACACTCGAATCGGCCGACATCGCGTCGGCCGGCGGCGCGAGGTGGTCGCCGCGGCGCTTCTATGATAGACGCGCGTCGGTTCGAATCAAAACGGATTCCCAGCCGCTCTCATCCTGTTTCGCGCCCGTTTGAACCCCTCACCCATCCCGCAAACCCCATTCCCGCTGACGTGGCGCACGCGGCTCCAACGCATACAATCCCCTGCCGCCGAGCCTTCGCCGGCCCGCGCGGCGGCCGGCGAGCCGTGACGAAACGTGCGGCGCTCGCAGTTGGCGACCGCGACGCAACCGACCACGCTTGTCCAAACGCAGGAGAACTCGATGCCGCTGATCACCATCGTGTCGGGCGATCTGCTGATCGCGCTGGGTGTCATCGCCTATGTCGCCACCGGAAAGCAGAGCCTCACGGCGCTGATACCCGCGGTGTTCGGACTGCTCCTGAACCTGCTTGGGATCATCGCCCTGGTCAAACCCGCCACGCTCAAGCACACCATGCACGCCGCCGCCGCCGTCGGACTGCTCGGATTTCTCGGCGGGGCGGTCATGGGATTGCCCAAGCTGCCCGCGCTGCTCAGCGGTGGAGAGGTGGCCCGGCCCGCCGCGGTGTATTCGCAGTGCACCATGGGTGCCATCTGCGGCGTCTTTGTCGCGCTGTGCGTCAAGTCGTTCATCGACGTCCGGCGGCAGCGCGCCGCACAGGAGCTGCGCTAGCACGGCATCCGAGCGCGTCTCACACGCCGGTTGGCTGGGTCAGTCGCAGTGCGTCAGCATGGACGCGGCCGGGCGGGAACATCGTACGATCCGAGCTGCCAGTCGGCGCGCGGCAGCCGGTCGGTCGGCACGATCCGCAGCTCCATCGAACCAGGGATGCTGCGCGACTTCAGCACCGTCGCGCTGCCACGCTCGCGCGGTGCCAGCCGCGCGTTTACAGCGTGCTCGAAGCGCACCGCGACGCGCTGGATCGCGGCGTCGGGTGAGCCTTCGACACGCAGGACGCGCGCCTGGCGCGGCAGCTCGGGCGTCGCGCCGGCAACGACTTCGTCCGGCAGGTACATCTCAAACAACCGCAGCGTCTCGCCGACCGGCGGAGCGATCTCCGGCGAAACCAGGAACGCCGCCCCGCCACGCGAAACGTCAACCATCCACGCGCTGCACCGCTCGCGCGAGTTGGGCCGCTGAAACCAGAACGCAAATGCGGTCGGCCAGCGCGCTTCGCTCCGCCGCTCTAGGCCTTCGTACGCTTGCCGCATGGGGGACTATCCTTTAGATACGGTGGCCAGTGCCGCGCAATGTTGTGCCGTCTGTCGCATCGGTCCGTCGGCGGCGGCGCTTGATCCCGGCAGATGGAATCCGTGATGGGTCCGATAGATACGGCTGCCCGCCCGAACCTCGCGCTCGATCCGTCGGCGCTGGACGGCCTGCGCTGGGCATCCGTCTTCGGCAACGAGCGGCCCGTCGAGGTGGAGATCGGCATCGGGAAGGGCGCGTTTCTGCTGCGAAGGGCGCAGCAGTGGCCGGAGCGCAACTTCGTCGGGATCGAATGGGCCAACGAGTTTTACCGCTACGCGCTCGATCGCATGCAGCGCTGGCGCGTCGCCAACGTGCGACTGCTGCGCACCGACGCCTCGTACTTCTTGCGCCACCAGTGCCCGCGCCATTCGCTCGCGGCGCTGCACGTCTATCACCCCGACCCGTGGCCCAAACGCCGCCACCACAAGCGCCGGCTCTTTCAGCCGGCCTTCGTCGAAGCGGCCGCGGCCTGCCTGGTCGCGGGCGGTCGGCTGGCGGTGCAGACCGACCACCGCGAGTACTTCGAGTGGATCCGGCCGCTGCTGCTGGCCTGCCCGGCCTTGCGCGAAACCTCGTTTGAGGACGCCGACTTCGGCGCGGAAGGAGCGCGCGTCGCGACCAACTACGAGGTGAAATATCTGCGCGAAGGCCGCGCGATCTACCAGATCGCGATGCGGCGCGACACCCCGCAGGTCGACTGAGCGGGCGCCCAGCAGCACACGTCGAACCCGGCCGTCGCGCAATCCAGATCCACGCCTCGACCGCGAATTGCGCGTCGGCTGTGCGGCGGTGAATCGACCGCGCAGGAGGGCGTCGTCAAGGCAAACGGCTGTAACTCGCGAGATTGGGCCGGTTTGCGACCTGATCGCTGAAGCGCTGCCCGCAGTCCATTCCACGTCGCGTCCGTCTGGCACGCACCCTGTTATGCCCGCGGTCGCGCCACGCGCCACTGCCTTCAACCCGCAGGCGCGCAGCGCTCGGAGGAAGCGAATGCCGCGAGCATCGACCGACGAACGACCCCCCGGCGCCCAGCCGGCGCCCGCACCCGCCCTTCACGCTTCACCGCCGCGCGGCGTGAATCCAACGCCGCCATGGGGTGATGGCAGCGTCGACTGGGGCGTGCTGGGTCGCTGGGTGCTCCGCGTGGCGCGGGCCAGGGCGGTCGCCGAGAGCGAGCTGGGTGCGCGCCGGCCAGGGGGTCGGCACTCATGATCTACGGGCTGTACCAATCCGCCGCCGGAATGATGACCAGCGAATATCGCCAGGGTGTCATCGCCAACAACCTGGCAAACGCCGACACACCCGGCTTCAAGCGCGACATTGCGGTCTTCAGCGAACGGCAGCGCGCCGACCAGGCCGGGCTGCGCACCAATCCGAGTAGCGAGCTGCTCAGCGCGTTGAGCGGCGGCGTCTGGCTCGGCCGCACGGAAACGGACTTCTCGCAGGCCGGCCTGACGCGCTCCGACAACCCGCTCGACGTGGCGATCGAGGGACGCGGATTCTTCGTGGTCGAACACGATGGAAAGCCGCTGCTGACCCGCGACGGACGCTTCATCATGAACGCCGACGGCCGGCTGGTCTCGGCGGCGGACGGCGCCGCGGTGCTCGGCCCAGGCGGCGCGCCGCTCGTGCTGAACCCCCTCGGCGGCGAGCCGAGCGTCAGCGAGGACGGGCGCATCACGCAGCGCGGTGCGACCGTCGGGCAGCTCGCTGTGGTCGGCGTCGACGACCCGCGCGCCCTGACCAAGGCCGGCGGCGGACGCTTCGTCGCGCCGCCGGAGCGGCTCGCCGAGGCCGACGCGCGGCTCTTGAGCGGCTTTGTCGAGAGCTCGGGCGTGCCCGCCGTGCCGACCATGGTCGGCATGATCGAATCCGCGCGGGCGTACGAGATCAACGCACGGATGGTGTCGCTTCAGGATGAGACGCTCGGACGGCTGATCAACGAAGTTGTCCGGGTCTAGCGGCAGTTGACGTATGGCGGCCGACAACGGCCCGCCTGGAAGGACGAGACGGATATGGCCATCACCGCGTTACACACCGCCGCCACCGGCATGCAGGCGCTGTCGACCAAGATCGACGTGATCGCCAACAACATCGCCAACGCCGGCACCTACGGCTACAAGGCTTCCCGAGCCAATTTCCAGGATCTGTTCTATCAGATGCGGGCTCAGCCAGGCGTGCAGACCGCCGACACCACCGTCGGCGCGCCGCTCGGCACGCAGATCGGCCTGGGCGTCGCGCTCTCCAACACGCAGATCATGTTTCAGCAGGGCTCGGCCATCAACACCGGCGAAAAGCTCGACGCCATGATTCAGGGCGACGGCTTCTTCCAGGTCGAGCTACCCGGCGGCGGAACCGGCTACACCCGCGCCGGAAACTTCGTGCCGAATGCCAACGGCGAGCTGGTGCTGGGGAACAGCATCGGCTACCGGTTGAAGGACTCCCCGCAGATTCCACAGGACATCCCCTTCAACTCGGTCAGCATTTCGCAGAACGGCCAGGTGATCGGCATCGGCTCCGACGGCCAGCCGCAGGTGCTCGGCCAGTTGCAGTTGGCACGCTTCACGAACCCCAGCGGACTGATCCAGCAGGGAGCCAACATCTACCTCCAGAGCGCCGCCACGGGTGAGCCGCTCACGGGCGCTGCCGGCGAGAACGGCCTGGGCACAATCCTGCCCGGAACGCTCGAGTTGAGCACCACCGAAGCGGTCACCGAGCTGGTCGAGCTGATCAAGGCCCAGCGCGTCTTTCAGATGAACTCGCAGTCGATCCAGACCGCCGACGAGGCCCTGCAGGTCGTGGCTAATCTGCGGCGGTAAGCCCTGACCGGCACATGAGGAAGACTCGGCAATGACCGACAGCCCCGCGATCGAGGACGCAACATGAAGCGCTGGCCGATCACATTCGCGCTGCTCTGCCTGCCGGCGACGGCCGGCGCCGACGCGCTGATCGCCCCCGAAGTCAGCACCTTGCGGCTGCGCTCACAGATCAGCGCCGGCGATCCGGTCACGCTGCGCGACGTGCTCGTGCTGACCGAAGCCGATCCGCGGCTCGTCCAGGAAATCGCGGACCAGCCGCTCTTCGACGGCGCCGACGGCGACCGCGCGCAGGTGACGCGCGATCAGGTCGACGCGCGGCTGCGCGCCCTGGGCGTGAACATGGCGCGCGTGCTGCTCTCCGGTCCGACACGCTGCCAGATCGAGCACCGCGCCGCCGAACCGGCGCCCGCCCCGCCGGCCGAGCCCGCCGCGCCCCTCATGCGCCATCCGCCTCCCACGCCCAGCGCCAACCGCGCGCCCGACGACGCGAGCGACGCCACGCTCGCCCACGAGATCGAGCGCTATCTGACCGCCGACCTGGCCGCGCTCGGCGGGCGCCCGCTGATCGAATTCCAGCGCGGCAGCGAGGAGTTCCTGACCCTTACCACGCCGCCGTGGGAATTCCGCATCCGCCCGTCGGACGGTGCGCGGCTGGGGCTGCGCACGCTGAACGTGGCGATCATGCGCGACCAGCGCGTGCACCGCACGGCGCGCGTCATCGTGCGCGTCCGCATGGCCCGCCAGGTCGTCGTGGCGCTCAGCCCGCTGAACGTGGGCACGTTCGTTCAGGAAAACGCGGTCGGCCTCGAAGAACGCGTCTTCGACTCGCTCGAGACCGGCTGCATCGACCGCATCGAGCGCGTCGTCGGCCAGCAGGTGGGCGAGTATCTCGCCGCCGGCCGCATGATCGAGCCGCGCCAGCTCAAGCGCGTCGACCTCGTCACACGCTCCAGCCCGATTTCCATCGTCGGAGAACTGGGCAGCGTCAGCATCCGCACCACCGGCATCGCGCTCGATTCGGGCGGCTACGGCGAAACCGTCCGCATCCGGCTGGGAGATTCTGCCCGGCAGCGGCGCGACGTGCGCGGCGTCGTCACCGGCGTCGGCACCGTGAAGCTCGCCGGCGGAACGCCGTAGGCGTCGGAAGGAAAGCAATGGCGGCGATTCCGGCCGCTTGTGAGTGAACGACATGCGATTTCGCAACGCTGACAAACCGAGCAAGTTCCGTCCGCTGTGCGGCTGCGGCGCGCTGCTTTGCATCGCGGCGCTGGCCGCTTCCGCCGACGCGCAGAGCAATTCCCTGCGCCGCGCCACGCGCCGCGCCGCGCCCGACGACGCAGCGCCTCCGCCCATCCACGCACCGACCAGCCAGCCGGCCCTGTTCAGCCGGGCGGCCAGCTCGCCGCACTTGCGCACCGCCATCCGCGGCGCCGCGGCCGATCAGAGCGCCCCGCTGAATCCGGCCGTCCGCGCCGCCTCGCTCATCGCCGTCGAGCTGCCGAAGCCCGAGGTGATCGGCGTGCACGACCTGGTGACGATCATCGTGCGCGAGGACAAGCGCTCGACGACCGACTCGAAGCTCCAGGCCGACAAGGAGTGGAAGGTGCAGTCGGCCTTTGACAAGTGGTTCAAGCTCGACGAGCGCGACAGCCTGGTCGGGCAGGACCTGGGGCCGAACGCGCCGGGCATCGAGTTCGACTTCAAGAACGAGTACGACGGCACCGGAAAGGTGAACCGCGCCGACACGCTGATCACGCGCATCACCGCCCGCGTGCTCGACGTCCGCCCGAACGGCAATCTCGTGCTCGAAGCCCGCAAGGAGATCGAGCCCGACGAGGAGGGGCAGATCATGGTGCTCACCGGCGAGTGCCGAGCCCGCGATGTCACCGCCCAGAATACTGTCCTGAGCACGCAGGTCGCCGACCTGGTCATCCGCATCGAGCACACCGGCGCTGCCCGCGACGCCACCCGCCGCGGCTGGCTGATGCGCGCCTTTGACTTCCTGAGGCCGATCTGATGCGTACGCCCCCCGCGCACATCCATTCCGCCAAACGCCGCGCCGCCGTCCTGCCCGCCAGTCTCGCGGCGGCTACGCTGCTGTTCGCGCCCGCCGCCGGCGCGCAGGTCCGCGTTCAGGACGTCGCCACGCTTCAGGGACAGCGGACCAATCGCCTGCTGGGCATCGGCCTGGTGGTGGGGCTGAACGGCTCGGGCGACACGCCGAAATACGCCAGCGCCCGCCGCGCGCTGATGTCGCTGCATCGCAAGTTCGAGCAGCCCGTCCTCACGGCCGACGACCTGCGGACCGCCAACAGCGCCGCCCTCGTCACCGTCGAGGCCGACATCCCCGAGTTCGGCGCCCGCGAAGGACAAACCGTCGACGTGGTCGTCTCCGTGCTCGGCGACGCCAAGTCCATCGAAGGCGGACAGCTCCTGCTCACGCCGCTTCAGGACGCCACGCTCACCATCCCCGACATCCTGGCGCTGGCCGGCGGACGCGTCGATCTGCCCAACCCGAAGAACCCGAAGCGCGGCGTGATCCGCGCCGGCGCCACGCTCGAAGAGCACTTCCTCTACACGTTCATCGAGAACGACGCCATCACGCTCGTGCTCAACGACACCCAGGCCGGCTTCCCGATGGCGCATCTGGTCGCATCGGCCGTCAACCAGGAACTGGCCAGCCCGGTCGCCGGCGGCCGACCCGAGGGGTTCGGCGACTCGGCCGCCGCCGACCAGGACTTCGCCGTCGCCACCGGCCCGAAGAGTGTCAGCGTGCGGATTCCGGACTACGAACTCGCGCGGCCGGCCCGTTTCCTCAGCCAGGTGCTGCAGACCGAGCTGTTCGTCATGCCGCAGCAGGCGGCGCGCGTCGTCGTCAATCGCACCACCAAGTCCATCGCCGTCACCGGCAACGTCACCATCTCCCCCACCGTGCTCCAGATTCCGGGCGTCGGAACCGTCAACGTCGGGGGGGGCAACGGCGCCGCGGGCGGCGGCGGGAGCGACGTCGTCGCGCTCGACACCGGCAAGGTCGGCGGCGTCAAGCTTCAGGATCTCATGACCAGCCTCGCGCAGCTCCGGCTCACCGGCGACCAGCTCATCACCGCCATCGAGCAGCTTCATCGCACCGGCACGCTGCACGCGCAGCTTCTCTACACCGAGTAAGGACCGACCCATGGCCGTCGCCGCCGTCAATCCAATCAGCACCACCAGCGCGATCGCATCCGCTTCGGGCGGCATCGCCGACGACGCGCCGCGCTCGCTGCGCGGCACATTTCTGGCCGCCCTGCGCGACGCGGCCGGCACCGCGGCTCCCACCGACGACGTGCGCGACATCGCCGGCAAGCTCGTCTCCGAAATGCTGCTCAAGCCGCTGCTGGCCGAGCTGCGCCAGTTCCCCTTCGGCAAAAGCTTTTCCTCGGGCGGCCGCGGCGAAGAGGTCTTTGGCGAAATGCTGGACGAGCGCCTGGCCGACACGGCCGGCAAAACCGCCGGCGCCGCCATCACCTCGTTCATCCAGACGCAGATCGAGCGGATGAGCAAGGCCGGCGGCGCGGCGCAGGCCGGCGCGACGCAACAGGAACAACGCCCATGAACGTCCGCATCGCGCCGCCCGCCGAAGACACGCCGCGCCACACCGCGGCTGGCCAGCCCCTGGCGGAGATCGCCCGGCAGTTGCTCGATCACCTGGCGCAGACCCAGACGCATCTGCGCGTCCTGGTCGAGACCGGCCGGGCGAAGCTCGCCGCGATGCGCCGCGCCGACGCCGGCGGACTTCAGCAGATCGCCTCGCGCGAGGCGGCATTGCTGGAGGCGTTTCTGCTGCACGAGCGCAGCCGCGCAATCATCGTTGCGCAACTGGCGCAGACGCTGCGCCAGCCCGAGCTGACGCGCGCCACGCTGCACACGATTTCTGAGCTGCTTCCCGAGCCGGCCCGCTCCGCGATCGTGGCCCGCAAGCACGCTTTGGCCGAACTGGCCGAAGCGCTGCGCCGCGACAACGCGCTCGCGGCCCGCGTGGCACGCGATCTGCAAGGGCACGTCCGCGCGGTCTACGCCGCCATGAACGAGGCCTGCCGGCAGTCCTTCGGCTATGGGCCGGCTGGAAACGAGCGGCACGTCGACCGCGACGCCTGCGTCGACGCGGTCGGATGAGTGAGTGAACGCATGAGGTTTCTGACAACGGTTTCGGAGCAACACCCGTGGCGGTAATGGGCGCGTCATTTCAGATCGGACGCAGCGCGCTGGCAGCCTACCAGGCAGCTCTCACCATCGTCGGCCAGAACGTCGCCAACGTCGGCAACCCCGACTACACCCGCCAGACCGGTCGACTCACGCCGCTCATCGGCGGGGCCGGAATGGGCGGCTGGTCGCCCGGCGCCGGCGTGCGGTTGACCGCCATCCAGCGGCACGTCGACGAAGCCGTCGAGTCGCGGCTGCGCGACGCGCTAGCGACGATGAAGGGCTCTGCCACCGCCCACGCCGCGCTCTCGCAAATCGAGTCGCTCTATAACGAACTCTCGGATCAGGACGTCTCCTCCAATCTCAACGGACTGTTCGCCAGCTTCTCCGCACTGCAGGGCGCGCCCGAGCAGATCACCAACCGCAACCTGGTCGTCTCCGCCGCCGACACGCTGATTCAGAATCTCCAGCGGCAGCGGCGCGGACTGCTCGATCTGGTCGAAGATCTCAACGGCAGCGCCGAAGCCGCGGCACGCCGCGCCGGCGAAATCGCCGACGAAGTCGCCCATCTCAACGGCGAAATCGTCTTGGCCGAATCGCAGACCGCCAACGGATCGGCCCCACTGCGTGACCGGCGTGACGCGCTGCTGCGCGAACTGTCCGAATTGCTGCAGATCGAGATCAGCGAACAAGCGAGCGGCGCCGTCAACGTCTACGTCGGCAGCGAACCGCTCGTCGAGTACACCCGCTCGCGCGGCCTGACCGTCCAGCGCGAACAAATCGACGGGCTCGAAATCGCCTCCGTCCGATTCGCCGATAACCTCGGCCCGGTGACGCTGCGCGACGGCGAACTCGCCGGCCTGGCCCTGACGCGCGATCAGCAGGTCGTCGCTCAGCTTCGCCGGCTCGACCAGCTCGCCAAAGGCGTCATCTACGAAGTCAATCGCGTTCACGCCGAAGGACGCGGCCTGATCGGCTATTCCAGCGCCGTGGGCACGTACGCGGTTGACGACGTCAACGCGGCGCTCAATTCGACCGCCGCCGGCCTGCCGTTCCCAGTCAAGAACGGAACGTTCCTGGTGAACATCCGCGACACGCGCAGCGGACAGGTCGTCACCCGCCAGATCGAGGTCGATCTCGACGGACTGGGCGCCGGCGACACGTCGCTGTCGAGCCTGACCGCGGCGCTCGACGCCCTGCCCAACCTCGCCGCCAGCATGACCCCGGATGGACGCCTCAGTCTCCAGGCCGACGGCGGATACGAGTTCTGGTTCTCCGAGGACGACACCGGCGCCATGGCCGCCCTGGGCGTCGCCACCTTCTTCAAAGGCCAGGACGCCTCCGACATCGCCGTCAACGATCCCGTGCGGTCGGACGTGCGGCTGATCGCGGCGTCGCTCTCGGGCGAGCTGGGCGACGGCGAAAACGCCGGCGCCATCGCCGCGCTGACCGAGCAGCTCAGCGAACTGCTCGACAACCAGTCGCCCAGCGACTTCCACTCGGCGACGATTCACGGGCTGGCGGTCGAAGCCGCCAGCGCCCGTACCAATGCCGAAGCCGCCGAATCCGTCCACGCCGCCCTGCTCGCGCAGCGCGAGGCCATCAGCGGCGTGAGTCTGGACGAGGAGGCGATCAACCTGGCGAAATTCGAAAAAGCGTATCAGGCGTCGACGCGCTTCATCAACGTGCTCGAGTCGCTCTCGGACGAGTTGCTCGGGCTGCTGGGATAACGCCCATGGCAGTCGTCTCCGTCAATCTGGCCCGCGTCAGCAACAACCTCCGGTCGTTCCAGCTCCTGCAGACGGTGCGCTGGAACCAGACCGGCCTGTTTGGCGTCCAGAATCAGCTCGCGACCGGCCTGAGATTCGCCGCCCCCAGCGAGATTCCCCTCGCCGCGGCCCGCGCCCTGGCCATCGACCACGAGCTGGACAAGATCAGCCAGGTCAGCACCAACCTCCAGACCGCCAACAGCTCGCTCACCGCCACCGAAGCCGCCATGCAGGACGCGCTCGACCTGTTGCTCAACGCACGTGCGCTCGCGTCCGAAAACGTCAGCGAGACCTCATCCGCCGCGCAGCGCGAGTCGGCTGCCGTCGTGATCGACTCGATCATCGACGGCCTGATCGACGCCGGAAACCGCCGGCACGTCGGCGATTTCCTCTTCAGCGGCCACCGCACCGGCGATTCGCCCTTCGAGCTGCAGGAGGGCGGCGTGCTCTTCCGCGGCGACGGCGGCACCGCGCGCTCCATCGTCGACTCCGACCTGTCGCAGGACGCCTTCAAGATCCCCGGCCTGGAGTTCTTCAACGCCGAGTCCGCCGGCGTACAGGGCTTCGTCGACCTCGATCCGGCCATCTCGCTCGCCACGAGGCTTTCCGACTTGCGCGGCGCCAGCGGCGCTGGAATCCGCCTCGCCACCGTCAGCGTCAGCGACGGAACGCAGACCAGCCTGGTCGATCTCTCCGGCGCCGCCACCGTCGGCGACATTCTCGACAAACTCAACGCCAACATGCCGCCCACCCTCGTCGCCACCATCGACAACCGCGGCGTCATCATCAGCTCGATCGCCAGCGGTACGACGATCAGCGTCGACGACGTCGGCGGCGGCCAGGCCGCCCGCGACCTGGGCATCTACACCCCGGGCAGCACCACCTCCACCACGCCCGCCGACCTCGACCCGAAATTGACGCCGCGCACCCCCCTGTTCGATCTGATGGCCGGCTTCGGCGTCGACCTCAGCAACGGTCTGGTCATCCGCAACGGGGGCCGCAGCGCCACCCTCAGCTTCAACGATGCCGAAACGCTCGAGAACGTGCTCAACGTCATCAACGCCTCCGACATGGGCGTCCGCGCCGAGATTGCGCCCGACGGGCGCAGTATGAACGTCGTCAACCGGCTCTCCGGAGGAGATCTGAGTATCGAGGAGAACGGCGGCGCGGCCGCGACGGCCCTGGGCATTCGCTCGCTGCGTTCCGCGACCGCGCTGGCGGATTTGAACGACGGCCGCGGCGTGCAGACCGTCGAAGGCGACGACATCCGCATCGTGACGCGCAGCGGCGCGCAGGTCGACGTCGACATCGACGGCGCGCTGACGATTCAGGACGTGCTCGACCGCTTCAACGCCGCCGGCGCCGGCCTGATCACGGCCGCGCTGGCCTCGACCGGCAATGGCATCGTCATCACCGATCTGACCAGCGGAGCGGGCCAGCTCCGGGCTGAGCGGCTGAATCTCTCGCCGGCCCTGGGCGACCTGGGGCTGGACCATCCGGCCGTGGGCGGCACGCTGCGCGGCGACGACGTGAATCCGCAGCGCGTCTCGAGCGCATTTACCGCCCTGCTCGAGTTGCGCGTTGCGCTTCGCGCCGACGACACGCGCGGCATCGCGGCGGCGGCCCTACGCCTCGATGAGACTCTCGCGAAAATGCAGGAAACGCAGGGAAAAGCGGCTTCTCTGGCCAAATCGATGCTCGACCGCGAAGCGCGGCTCGAGAATTCGCAGACCGCGGCACGCGTCATGCTAAGCGACGTGCGCGACGTGGATATCTCGGAAGCGGTCGTCCGCTTCCAGCAGTTTGAGAACGCCCTGCAGGCGAATCTCGCAACAGCGTCGCGAATCATGAGCCTCTCGCTCATCGACTATTTGAGGTAGCAATCGTGCGTCACACGAACTCCGCTTTGACTCGCAGCGCCCAGGCCGACCTCGCCCGCGGTTGTACGATCGCCGCCGGCACGTCGCCCACCCCGGCGCCCGCGGCTCAGTGCGGGCCCACGGCGGTCCTCGGTGGATCGGATCGTCGCGGGCGCGGGCCGCTCCGCAGGATGCGGACGGCGCGGCTGGATGCCGCATCGGCTTGGCGTGCAGTCGGACTTCCCGCGCCGAGTGTGCCGGGACGCGAAGCCGACCAACCGCAGGTTCCCCCGCCGGGCCCCGCTCGGCCGGAGGGAACGGGATCAGACCCACTGGGAGCAACAGGAATGCTCGTCGAAACCAGTCGCTTTGGAAGCGTGGAGATCGACGGTGATCGCGTGATCACCTTTGCCGACGGAATCCTCGGCTTCCCGCAGCATCGTCGCTTCGCCCTGCTCCAGACCGGGACGGACCCGGTCTTCTTCTGGCTGCAGTCGGTCGACGATCCGAGCCTCGCGTTCGTCGTCTGCGACCCGCTCGCGTTCGTGCCCGACTACAGCGTCCCGGTTCGCCGGGAAGACGTCGAGGAGCTGCGGCTGCGCGATCTGGCGGACTCGCAGGTGCTGGTGATCGTCAACAAGAGCGACGGCCACCTGACGGCCAATCTTCAGGGACCCCTCGTGATCGGGGCGAACTCGCTGATCGGCCGGCAGATGGTGCTGTCGGACAAGCGCTTCGGAACGCGGCATCGGCTGCTCAAGCTCGAGGCCGCCGCCGCCCGACGCGTCGGCTGACGTCGCAGTAGCCGGATGACGGCCGCCGCAGTGCCGCCCGCGCGAACGACGCGCGGCAGCGCGGCGCGACGACAGCGTCAGGGCGCCGCCCTCCGGTACGAACGGTTGATGTGCAATAACAAGGGTCGGTTATAATGGTTACGGAAAGCCATTTGTCGAATAGCCCGACCGCCTCTCGATGGGCGGAGCGCTGCGGCGCCGGTCGGCATGGCGCGCTCGCCGCGATCGCCGCCCGCATGGCCACACGAAGTGCGCCGCGCGGCATCCGGTTGCAGCCCATCGACGTGCGCAGATTGCAGGCCAAGGAAGGAGCCGCGGATGTTGGTCCTCTCTCGACAAAAAGACGAGACAATCATGATCGGCGACAATATCCAGATCACGGTTGTCGATATACGCGGGGACAAGGTGCGACTCGGCATCGTGGCCCCGATCGAAGTCTCCGTTCACCGCAAGGAAGTGTACGACGCGATTCAGCGCGAAAACCGTGCTGCCGCGCAGTTGAAGCCCCAGGACGTCCCCGAACTCTCCGTTCAACAGCGCAACCCGCCACCGGCACGCTGATCGTCGTTCCGTTCGCTCGAACGGATTCTCTCCCCTCATCGACCCGCAAAGCCACGAACCGTTCAAGGAGGATGGCCAATGGCTCGTATTAACACCAATGTCGGCGCCATCGTCGCCCAGCGACACCTCAACAGCGCCTACGGACAGCTCAACACCACGCTCCAGAAACTCAGCAGCGGCCTGCGCATCACCCGCGGTGCCGACGACCCCGCCGGTCTCATCGTCTCCGAGAGACTGCGCACCGAGGTCGCCGGCGTCGCCCAGGGCATCCGCAACTCGCAGCGCGCCATCAACGTCATCGCGACCGCGGAAGGCTCGCTCAACGAAGTCGCCGCACTGCTCAACAGCATCCAGGCCCTCGTCGTCGAAGCCGCCAACACCGGCGCCTTCTCCGACGACGAAATCAAGGCCAACCAGCTCCAGATCGATTCCGCCATCTCCAGCATCACGCGCATCGCCAACGCCACCACCTTCGCGGGCCGCGCACTGCTCAACGGATCGCTCGACTACATCACCAGCGGCGTCAACCAGTCCGTCCTGACCAACGTCTCGGTACGCGGCGCGCTCTTCGGTACGCAGCCCTACATCCCCGTCAACGTCGAGGTCACAACCTCCGCCCAACCCGCCACGCTCTACTTCGCCGCCGGCTCCGTCGCTTCCTCCGTCAACATCGAGCTGCGCGGAAACCTCGGCGTCGTCACGCTGCCCTTCGGAGCCGGAACCACCGCCTCCGCCATCGTCGCCGCCGTCAACGCCGTCAGCGACACGACCGGCGTCGAGGCCGTGCTTTCGGCAAACCCCACTTCGGGCTTCGTCCTGCAGAGCACCGAGTACGGCAGTAAGCAGTTCGTCGCCGTCTCCACCCTCCCCGGCAGCGGCAGCTTCGTCGTTCGGGACGAGTCCAACGCCATCGTCGACCGCGACGAGGGACGCGACGTCGTCGCCGAAGTCAACGGCGCCTCCGCCGTCGGCGAGGGCCTGCGCGTCACCTACCGCCAGGCCGCGCTCGACGTCGAACTCAACATCGCCAAAACCTTCGGCCTGGGAACCACCAGCTTCGCCATCACCGGCGGCGGTTCGCTCTTCCAGCTCGGCGGACACGTCAACGCCAACGAGCAGGTCGGCGTCGGCGTCCAGTCCGTCTCCGCCTCGCGGCTCGGCGACTCGACCATCGGTTTCCTCTCGCAGATCGTCACCGGCGAAACCTACGATCTCAGCACCGAAACCGGCCGCCGCCAGGCCTCCAAGATCGTCGGCGAGGCCCAGCGGCAGGTCTCCCTCCTCCGCGGACGCCTCGGAGCCTTCGAAAAGAACGTCCTCGACACCAACATCAATCAGTTGGGAATCACCGTCGAGAACCTGATGGCCGCCGAATCCACCATCCGCGACGCCGATTTCGCCGCCGAAACCTCCCGGCTGACGCGAAATCAGATTCTGGTGAGCGCCGGAACCAGCGCCCTGGCACTCGCCAACCAGACGCCACAGAGCGTGCTGGCACTGCTGAACGGATAGCGGTCGGACCTGACCGCCCGATAAAGACGCGCTTCGGACCGTCGTCGTCGCGTTCCGGCCTCGCGAGCAACTTCGCGGAGTCGGCGCGGCGTCGACGGCCCGCTTTTTATTGAAGCCCCGCCACACACGCGACGATGACCCTCGTGTCGAGTGCTGGAGCCCGACGAGGAGTCGCAGCGGCATTCGACCGGCAGGACCGACTCGGGAGTCACGCCTGTCGCCAGTGAATCGCGTCGTCGCCTTTGGAGGCCTGCGTTTCCATGAGCCGCATTAACACCAACATCCCCGCTCTCGTAGCCAACCGCGTTCTGGCCCAGCAGAACCAGAAGCTCAACCTCTCCCTCAACCGGCTCAGCACGGGCATGCGGATCAACAACGGCAAGGACGACCCCGCCGGCCTGATCGCCTCCGAAGCATTGCGCGCCGAGGAAAACGCCATCAGCGCCGCAATCTACAACATCGGACGCGCCAACAACGTCGTCGCCGTCGCTGAAGCCGGCCTCGACGAGGTCAGCAACCTGCTGACCGAGCTGGAAAGCCTGATCGACCGCTCCTCCAACGAGGCCGGCATCAGCGCCGACGAACGCAACGCCAACCAGCTCCAGATCGACTCCATCCTCCAGTCCATCAACCGCATCGCAACCTCGACCGAATTCCAGGGCAAAAAGCTCCTCAACGGCGAACTCGACTACTCCACCTCGAGCGTCGCCACCGCCAGCATCGCCGGCGTGAGCGTCAACAGCGCCCGCATCGTCAACGAGGGCAACCGCGCCGTCGTCGTCGACGTCACCGCTTCCGCCCAGAAAGCCAGGCTCAGCTACCTCGGCACCACCGTCGGTGCCTCCGCTGTCACGCTCGAAGTCACCGGCCGCTACGGCACCGAAACGCTCAGCTTCGCCGCCAACGCTGTGATCGCCAACGTCGTCTCGGCCGTCAATCAGAGCAGCGACCTCACCGGCGTCACCGCAACCGTCGCCTCGACCGGTCTGCTGCGCTTCGAAAGCACCGGCTACGGAACGTCCGAGTTCGTCACCGTCCGCACCCTCCAGGGCACCTTCGCGGTCACGGGCGGCGACGCGGGCAGCTACACCGACCGCGGGCGTAATGTCACCGCCACCGTCAACGGCGCCAGCGTCGCCGCCGACGGTCTGCGGATCTTCGCCCGCAGCTCCACGCTCAGCCTCGACGTCGACCTGACCGCGACCTTCGGAACCACGCCCGGCTCGTCCACCTTCTACATTGTCGGCGGCGGGGCCGACTTCCAGATTTCGCCACGCGTCTCGCTCTCCGGCATGGAGAGCATCGGGATGCGGGCCGTTAGCACCGGCAACCTGGGCGACTCGACCAATGGCACGTTGGCTTCGCTCTCCAGCGGCGGCGCGAACCAATTGTCGTCCGGCAGTTACGCCGTCGCACAGCGCATCATCCGCTCGGCTCAGACGCAGATTTCCAGCCTCCGCGGCCGCCTCGGCGCATTCCAGAAGGACACGCTCGAGTCGACCTCGAACGCCCTGCGGATCACGCTCGAAAACACGACCGCGGCCGAAAGCGCCATCCGCGACACCGACTTCGCCGAAGAAACGAGCAATCTCACCCGCTCGCAGATTCTGGTGCAGTCGGCCACCAACACGCTGCGGCTGGCCAACGCCGCCCCGCAGCAGGTCCTGGCCCTGCTCGGATAGCAGCAGGTCCTGGCCCCGCCGGACAGCCATCCGGGCGCCGAAACGATCATCCCTCGTCTTCCACGGCGGCTCGCTCACGCGGGCCGCCGAACTTTTCTTGCGAGACACCGCGCCCCCAGCCGAGCCCCGGAAGCGCCCCCAGCCGAGCCCCGACGGTAACGGACGGGTTCGAACGAAAGTTGCCCTCGTCGAGCGACACGGCGCCTCCAGCCGAGCCCCGACGGTAACGGAGGGGTTCGAACGAAAGTTGCGTCGGGTGCAGCCCTGATGCACCGCACCGCCTACGGACGCGGGTCGTGTTGTGCGTCGCGGGACGCACCCTACTGAGCTTCATGACCGGGACTCGGCGCCGTGAAGCATTGCCCGCAAGGCGTTCGGGGCGCTTGTGCGTGCGACGAGATCCACCGTGGTCGAACCCCTCCCTTACGGTCGGGGCTCGGCTGGGGGCACGGCTCCGGTTGCGGCAAAAGCGCACGAGAGCGCGTTGAAAGCGCGCTGGCGACGCGCGGAAAGCCCAGCCGAGCCCCGACGGTAACGGAGGGGTTCGAACGAAAGTTGCCCTCGTCGAGCGACACGGCGCCTCCAGCCGAGCCCCGACGGTAACGGAGGGGTTCGAACGAAAGTTGCGTAGGGTGCATCCCTGATGCACCGCACCGCCTTCGGACGCGGGTCGTGTGGTGCGTCGAGGGACGCACCCTACTGAGCTTCATGATCGGGACTCGGCGCCGTGGAGCATTGCCCGCGAGGCGTTCGGGGCGCTTGTGCGTGCGACGAGATCCACCGTGGTCGAACCCCTCCCTTACGGTCGGGGCTCGGCTGGGCACGCCGTCGTCGATCACGCGCGTCACGCTGGTGCGGCTCGGATGGTCCACGCACAGCTTCGACATGAACACGCGCTTCCTGGAGCTGGGCTTCACGTACCAGACCGTCCAGGACCGGCTCAAGGTCACCGCGCCCGCCCACGGCTTCATGGCCCCGCCGGGATACTATATGCTCTTCATCCTGAAACCTACGCCCGCACAGGACAATCGCCCGAACGTCTGGTACCCCTCGCGCGGGCACATCGTCAAGGTCGAGATGCAGCTTTCCTGAATTGCCGCCGGCTAAGCGCTGCCGTCGCCCTCAGGCTCGTCGCCGTCGCCCCCTCCCGCGGCGGCGTTCGGTCCAGCGTCCGGCGCGCCGTTCTCGGGCGCGGCCGGACCGGCGTCGGCGCCGTTCTCGCCGCTTTCATCCTTCTCCGGCGCGATCTTCGCCACCGCGACCACGCGATCCTCCTCGTCCACGCGGATCAGCTTCACACCCTGCGTCGCGCGGCCGATGTCGCGGAGCTGCCCGACCTCCATCCGCAGCAGCGTGCCGCCGGCCGTGATCAGCATGAGCTGGTCGTCGTCCGATACGGCCCGGATCGCGGTCACCTCGCCGTTCCGCTCGGTGATGCGCACGTTGATCACGCCCTTGGCGCCGCGCTTCGTGAGCCGATATTCGTCCACGTCGGTCTTCTTGCCGAAGCCGTTCTCGCAGACCGTCAGCACGCTCATGCCCGGCTGGATGATCACCAGGTCGACGGCCCGGTCGTCGTCGGCCAGGTCGATGCCGCGCACGCCGCGGGCGCTGCGGCCCATCGGCCGCACGTCGTCTTCCTTGAAGCGGCAGGCCATGCCTTTGCGCGTGCCGATGATGATCTCGTCATTGCCGCCCGTCAGCCCGACGCCGATCAGCGAGTCATCCGGGTCGAGCGTCAGCGCGATGATGCCGCTGGGCCGCGGATTGCTGAACGCCGCCAGCGGCGTCTTCTTCACGACGCCCTTCTCGGTCGCGAAAAAGACGAACTTCTCTTCGAACTGGCTGACCGGCAGCACCGCCATGTGGCGCTCGTTGGACTGCATGGTCAGAATGTTCGGCAGCGAACGGCCGCGGCTGGTGCGGCTGAGGCTGGGAATGTCGTACACTCGCAGCCAGTAGACACGGCCGCGGTTGGTAAAGAAGAGCAGATAATCGTGCGTGCTGGCGACGCGCAGATGCTCGATGAAATCGCCTTCCTTGTTATCGGCGCCTTTCACGCCCTTGCCGCCGCGGCCCTGCGAGCGATAGGTCTCGACCGGCACGCGCTTGATGTAGCCTTCGTGCGAGATCGAGACGATCACGTCCTCCTGCGCGATGAGCTGCTCCATCTCGAGCGAGCCGACCGGGCCGGTGATGCGCGTGCGGCGCGGCGCGGGGAAGCGGGCCATCACGTCGTGCATGTCCTCGACGATGATGTCCAGCACGCGCCGCTCTTCGCTCAGGATCAGCTCGTAGTCGGCGATCTCGGCGACCAGGCCGCTGTACTCCTTGGCGAGCTGCTCGATCTCCAGACCGGTCAGCCGGCGGAGCTGCATGGCCAGGATGGCGTCGGCCTGCGTGCGGCTCAGGAAGCGATCCTGGGCCGTGGCGCCGCGGACGAACGCCTCGGGCAGCAGCCTGGTCACGGTCGCCACTTCGGCCAGCCGCAGCGCGCGGGCCATCAGCCGCGCGCGGGCCGTGTCGACGTCGGGCGACTCGCGGATCAGCCGGATGATGCCGTCAATGTCGGCGACGGCGAGGATCAGCCCTTCGAGGATGTGCGCCCGCTGCCGCGCCTTGCGCAGCAGGAACGCCGTCCGGCGGCGGATGACCTCCTTGCGGTGGCCGATGAAGTGCTCGATGAGCTGTTTGAGCGACAGCTCGCGCGGCACGCGGTTCACCAGTGCGATGTGAATCGCGTTCACCGAGCTCTGCAGCGGGGTGTATTTCCAGAGCTGGTTCTTGATGACCTCGATGTTGGCGTCCTTCTTGAGCGTGATCACCAGGCGCACGAGCGCCTCGCGCCCGCTCTCGTCGCGCACGTCGTCGATGCCCTTGATCGTGCCGTTCTGCACGGCGTCGAAAATGCGCTCCTTGATGGTCGGCAGCAGCACGCCGGGTGGAATCTCGTCGACCACGATCTGCAGCCGGCCGCTCTTGGTCTCTTCGTCGTGCATCACGCCGCGGACAATCATCGAGCCGTGGCCGGTCGCGTACGCCTCGCGGATGCCCTCGCTGCCGCAGATCAGGCCGCCGGTGGGAAAATCGGGTCCCGGGACGATCTTCATCAGCTCGTCGAGCGTGATGTCGGGTTTCTCGATGATCGCGATCGCGGCCCTGCAGATTTCGGTGAGGTTGTGGGGCAGGATGCGCGTCGCCATGCCGACGGCGATGCCCTCGCTGCCGTTGACCAGCAGATTCGGGAACTTGCTCGGCAGGACGACCGGCTCCTTCAGCGTGCCGTCGTAGTTGTCCTCGAAATCGACTGTCTCGCGCTCGATGTCGTCGAGCATCAGTTCGGCGGCGCTGGCCAGCCGCGCTTCGGTGTAGCGCATCGCCGCGGGCGGGTCGCCGTCGATGCTGCCGAAGTTGCCCTGCGGATCGACCAGCAGGTAGCGCATGGCCCATTCCTGGCCCATGCGCACCAGCGTCGGATAAATGACGCCCTCGCCGTGCGGGTGATAGTTGCCGCTGGTGTCGCCGCAGATCTTGGCGCACTTGCGGTGCTTGGCGCGCGGGTTGAGGTTGAGGTCGTTCATGGCGACGAGGATGCGGCGTTGCGAAGGTTTGAGACCGTCGCGGACGTCGGGCAGGGCGCGGGCCATGATGACGCTCATGGCGTAGGTGAGGTAGCTCTCGCGCATCTCGTCGGCGATGGGTCGTGGCAGTTCGCTGTGCGGGGCGGTGGTCGTGGTCATTAGCGGTGTCGGGGCGTCCCAAGAGGGCCAGGTGTCAGTCGCCGGTAAAGTCCGCGATTTTAGGCGAAACTGGGCCAGACGGGCAGGTGCTGGGCGCGGCGTGGCGAGCGCGGGCGGGGCGGCGCGGGTGCCGGCTGGGTAGCGCGCAAGGGTGTGTGCGGACGGTGGTTGCGCGCGTGTCGGCGTCGCCGGGGTGGGTGCTGTCTGGCGGACGGGCTGGGGAACGGGCGCGAGGGCGCGGGGCGGGTTTGGGGGTGTGCGGTGCGTCGCACGATAGCGGCTGGCGATGGTGCTGAGGTTTTTCATGTCTGAAGTGTAACACGGAAAATCTAGATTGTCAAGAAAATCTGTCCCAAGTTCCGGGCCGGGCGGGGTGCGCACTTATCGGCCGCGCGGCTGGAGGCGTGACCTGACGCCGTTGGCGGGGCTTCGTCATGCGTGGTGCTGGGGGGTGCTTCGTGCTCGGATGGCGGGAACACAGCCGGGGGCGGCTGTGCCACATGCGATCAGAGCACGAAGCGCCAGCGAGTGACGGGGCCGAGGGGGAGTGCAGCCGAGGGGGGCTGCTCTCGATCGTGCCCACACAGCCGAGGGCGGCTGTGCCACATGCGGCGGCATCGGCGAATGGCGAGTCGCGGATAACGGGTGGGCCGCCGCGCAGAAATTACGCGGGCGGCGGCGCGGGGCGACGGCGTTTGGTTGTCGGGGCGGCGCGCAAGGAATGCGCGGCGAAGCTTGTTGGATGGCTGTGTGCGCGAGGTGCGCGGGCGGTGAGGGTGGGGTGAGCGCGGCGTTATGGGGTGGAAATGCGGTGCGTGCGTTCTCAAGGCCGTGGGGCGGAAAAGCCGAAAGATGGGGGCGTGTAATCAGCGGACCAGTGGCGCGTGCGGAAACTGGTTCGAAAACCCCACCGATGCCTTTTGATGGAGAGGCTAGCATGACCGAGAAGAATCGCAACTACACCACCACCACGACGACCGCTCAGTGCTGCCAGACCTTCCCGTGGGAGCAGATTTCGACCCCGGGCACGTACATCTGCAATTGGAGCGGGCATCTGCTGCGCGTTCCCGCGGACGGCGTGGTCGGCGGCTTCTGCCCGCTGTTCAACATCGTCGGCAACGAGCCGCTGTACGTCACCAAGATCAGCGAAGACCCGTATCTCAACATCAGCCAGGCCCGCATCGCCGCCAGCAACCTGGACCTGACCGTCAACTTCTAAGCCGGGCCCTTCCGCGGTGGTTTTCGCGGGAGGATCATCAGCGACAAGAACCGCACGCGCCGCGGGGAAGCCACGGGGGCTTCCCCGCTTCTTTGTTAACAATGCAGAATGAAGAATGCAGAATGCAGAAGCGCGGCGGCGCTGAATAGCGAGTAGCCAGTTCAGAATAACGAGTGAAACGGCGACGGCTGCTGAATGGCGCGTAGCGAGTTCAGAATAACGAGTGAAACGGCGACGGCTGCCGAATAGAGAGAAGCGAGTTCAAAATAGCGAGTGAAACGGCGACGGCTGCTGAATGGCGAGTAGCGAGTTCAGAATAACGAGTGAAACGGCGACGGCTGCCGAATAGAGAGAAGCGAGTTCAGAATAACGAATGCACGGCGACGGGCGGCGGCGGCGCCATTCGTCATTCGCTATTCGACATTCGCTATTCATCCGCGTGGCGGCGCCATTCGTTATTCGCTATTCGTCATTCGCAATTCATCCGCGTGGCGGCGCCATTCGTTATTCGCTATTCGACATTCGCTATTCATCCGCGTGGGCACAGTGGCCCGGCGCTACCGGGCCGCGAGGACGCGGGTAACCGGCTGCTTTTCGGGCCGGGCGGCCGGGCATACACTCTTACCGCGGCGCCGCGGCGCCAGTGCGAGGAGCTGACGTGTTGGATGCGTTTCCGCAGGAACTGGAGCTGGAGCGCCGCGCGATCGAGGCCAGCGCGCGGCGGCTCGGCCTCGATCCGTTCGAGACGATCTTCGAGATCGTGACGTTTGACCAGATGAACCAGATCGCGGCGTTCGGCGGGTTTCCGCAGCGTTATCCGCACTGGCGCTTCGGGATGGAATACGAGCGGCTGCGCAAGACGCACACGTACGGGCTCGGCAAGATCTACGAGATGGTGATCAACAACGACCCGTGCTACGCGTATCTGCTGGAGGACAACGCGCTGGTGGACCAGAAGCTGGTCATGGCGCACGTGATGGGCCACAGCGACTTCTTCAAGCACAACGTGTGGTTCAGCCAGACGGACCGCAAGATGATGGACGGGATGGCCAATCACGGGACGCGCGTGCGACGGCACATCGAGCGCTTCGGCCACGAGACGGTCGAGAAGTTCATCGACGTGTGCCTGTCGCTGGAGGACCTGATCGACCCGCACTCGGTTTTCATCAAGCGCATGCCCGAGCCGCCCAAGCCCGGCCGCCCGCTGCCGCGGGAGTCGATCGAACAGCAACTGACGCGCTATCCGGCCAAGTCGTACATGGACCGCTACATCAACCCGCCGGAGACGCTGCAGCGTGAGCGTGAGCGTGGGCTGAAGACGATGGAGGCTGAGCGGCGGGCGTTTCCGCCGGCTCCGGAGCGGGACGTGCTGCTGTTTCTGCTGCAGGACGCGCCGCTGGAGGACTGGCAGGCGGACGTGCTGGACATCATTCGCGACGAGGCGTACTACTTCGCGCCGCAGGGGATGACGAAGGTGATGAACGAGGGGTGGGCCAGCTACTGGCATTCGTATTTGATGACGCATCATCACCTGCGCGACCATGAGCTGGTGACGTACGCGGATCATCACTCCGGGACGATGTACACGGCGCCGGGGCAGTTCAACCCGTACAAGCTGGGGATCGAGCTGTTCCGCGACATCGAGGAGCGCTGGAACAAGGGCCGCTTCGGCAAGGAGTACGAAGAGTGCGACTCGATGGAGAAACGCCGCGCCTGGGACACCGGGCTTAAGAAGGGGCGCGAGAAGATTTTCGAAGTGCGGCGGATTTACAACGACGTGATGTTCATCGACGAGTTTCTGACGCAGGAGTTCGTGGATCGGTTCAAGATGTACCAGTATCGGCGCGATCCGAGCACGGGGCGGATGGTGGCGGTGAACCGCGACTATCAGCACATCAAGCGGCAGCTGCTGTTCATGCTGACGAACTTCGCGCGGCCGTACATTTACGTGGTGGACGGGAACTACGCGAACCGGGGCGAGCTTTACTTGTCGCATCGGCACATGGGCGTCGATCTGGACATCAAGTATTCGACCGAGTGCCTGCGAAACATCCACATGCTGTGGCAGCGGCCCGTGCATCTGTCGGCGCGGATCGACGACGACATGATGCTCTTCACGTTCGACGGCCGGACGCTTCAGCAGCAGAAGATCAAAGACGACTTCGCGAGACCGGCGCACAGCGTCAGCTAGCTGTACGGCATGCCTGCGCCTGACGGCGAGAGCATGCCACCCAAGCTTGGACAAACGTGCTTGGACGAGCGCGGGGCGTTACGGGGCGGGGTTCTGGGCTGTGCGCAGCATGTCGATTTGCCCCATGATCGCCGCCCGCACCGCCGGGTCTGACTCGATTTTCGCGAGTTTCTGGAGCGCGTCGATCCCGGCGGCGGGGTCGAGCAGGGAGAAGACGTTGACGGCGCTGAGGCGAATCTGCGAGGCGGCGGGCTCGGTCTTGTAGCGCGCCAGCAGCGGCTCGACGACTTCCGGGCCGCGCTTCGCGAGGGCGCGGACCGCGGCGTCGCGCTGCTCGGCGCTCATCACGCTCGCCAGGTAGTTGAGCATCTCATCGACCGAGCCGCGCGGGACGGCTCTCGGGCCGGTCGCCAGCCAGCGCGGTACCCAGAACACGCCAGCGATGACCAGCACCAGACCCAGAATGACGTAGAGCTTCGTTTTCACCTGAGACGTGGCCTCGCGAGATGTTTCGTTGCCGATGCTGGCGAGAGGCTAGCACAGCGCGGAGCCGAAGTCGAGCCTGCGTCGCGGCATTGCGTGGCCGCGTGGCCGCCGGCGCTGCCCGCGAGTAACATGCGCCCGCAAAAGTCCGGCTCGGCGGCACCTGGTAATCGCGCCGGCGGCGACGCGGCCGGCGTCCGCCGCGCAAGTCAGTTCGGTTCGAATCTCTGGTTCGTGTGAGGCGACCCATGAACACGAAAGCGTTTGGTCTGCTCGTCGTCGCGGCTCCGGTTTTCGCATTGGCGGCCGGCTGCGGCCTGGCGCCGCACGGCCTGGAGCAGGGCTTCCGCGATCCGCCCGCCGTCGCGCGGCCGCACACCTGGTGGCACTGGATGAATGGCAACGTGACGCGCGAGGGCATCACGGCTGATCTGGAGGCGATGAAGCAGATCGGGCTGGGCGGCGCTCAGATTTTCAACGTCTCCGAGGCGATTCCGGAAGGTCCGATCAGCATCATGTCGCCCGAGTGGCGCGCCCTCGTGCAACACGCCGCCAAAGAGGCCGACCGACTCGGCATCGAGCTGTGCATGCACAACTGCCCCGGCTGGTCGAGCAGCGGCGGGCCCTGGGTCGCGCCCGAGTTCGCCATGCAGACCGTCGTCACGAGCGAAACGGCGGCGCACGGCCCGACGCACTTTTCAGCGGTTCTGCCGCAGCCCGAGACGCGGCACGGCTTTTACCGCGACGTCGCGGTGCTTGCGTTCCCGTCGCCGCGCGAGGCCACGACGCGCATCAAGGACGTGAAGGCCAAAGCCGGCTACGAGTATCGCTACGACCAGCAGCCCGCATTGGACGCCTACCCGGCGGCGGCGGTGATTCGGCCGTCGGACATCGTCGATCTGACGAACCAACTCGACCACGACGGGCGGCTGACCTGGGCGGTGCCGGCCGGCGACTGGACCATTCTGCGCGTCGGCCACACGCCGACCGGCGCGGTGTGCGCGCCGGCGCCGGCGTCGGGCCGGGGGCTGGAGTGCGACAAGCTGAGTCGCGCCGGGCTGGACGCGCACTGGGCCGGCATGATGGGGCCGATCCTGGCCGACCTGGGTCCGCTGGCGGGAAAGACGCTGAACAACTGCCTGGTGGACAGCTACGAGATGGGCGGCCAGAACTGGACGCCGCGCTTCCGCGAGGAGTTCAAGCGCCGCCGCGGTTATGACCCACTGCCGTACCTGCCGACGTTCACCGGCCGCGTCGTCGAGGGCGGCGAAGTCTCCGAGCGCTTTCTCTGGGACCTGCGCCGCACGATCGCCGACCTGTTCGCCGACAATTACTACACGTACTTCGCCGAGCTGTGCCACAAGCACGGCATGCGCGCCTCGATCGAGCCCTACGACGGCCCGTTCGAGTGCCTGCTCGCCGGGCGCGACGCCGACATTCCGATGGGCGAGTTCTGGGTCGGTGGCGGCGAGAGCAACTCGTGCAAGCTGGCGGCGTCGGTCGCGCACACTTACGGCCGCACGATCGTCGGAGCCGAGTCGTTCACGGCGGTTCCCAGCGTCGGGCGGTGGCTGAATCACCCCGCGTCGCTCAAGGCAGTGGGCGACCTGATGTACTGCGCCGGCATCAACCGCTACATCATCCACCGCTACGCGCACCAGCCGTGGCTCGACCGCTACCCCGGCATGACCATGGGGCAGTGGGGAACGCACTTCGAGCGCACCACGACCTGGTGGCGTCACGGCGGGCCGGAGTGGGTGCGCTATCTGGCGCGTTGCCAGTTCATGCTTCAGCAGGGGCGCTTCGTCGCCGACGTCTGCTACTTCGCGGGTGAAGCCGCGCCCAACGGCGCGCCGCACCATCCAGAGCTGAAAGCCCGGGGCTACGACTACGACGCCTGCAATGCCGACGTGCTGCTGAACCGCGCCTCGGTCCGCGACGGCCGCGTCGTGCTGCGCGACGGAATGAGCTATCAGTTGCTGGTGCTGCCCGACACGCCGTTCATGACGCCTGCGCTGGCCGCGAAGGTGCGCGAGCTGGTGCGCGGCGGGGCGACGGTGCTGGGTCCCAAGCCGCGGCGTTCGCCCAGCTTGAGCGGGTTTCCCGATTGCGACGCGCAGGTTCGCGCCATCGGCGACGAAGTCTGGGCTGATTGCGACGGGCAAACGGTCAAGGAGCGCCGTTTCGGCAACGGACGCGTCATCTGCGGGCGCAGCGTCGAAGAGGTGCTCGCGGCGCAGAACGTGAAGCCGGACTGCCAGATCAGCGGCTCGTCGGGTGCGCCGAAGACGGCGTGGATTCACCGCGTCAGCGGCGATGCGCACGTTTACTTCGTCTCGAACCAGAAGCCGCGCGGCGAGCAGTTCGAGTGCACCTTCCGCGTCAGCGGCAAACTGCCCGAGCTGTGGCAGGCCGACGGCGGCGTCATCACGCCGGCGCCGGTCTGGAGCGAAACCGGCGGATTGACCACGGTCGACATTCCGCTCGAGGCGGCCGGCTCGGTCTTTGTGGTTTTCCGCAAGCCGGCGGCGGGGGTTGCGCACCTGACGGGCGTCGAGACGCGCTTGGCGCTCGAGAGGCCCACCGCCCCGAAGATCGAGATTCAGAAAGCGGTCTACGAGGCGACCGACGGTGCCGGCGGTTCCGATGTGACCGCCAAGGTCGCGGCGCTGGTCGCCGCTGGCGAGACGAGCATTCCGGCCAACAACGCGACGTTTGGCGACCCGACGTACATGCACGTGAAGCGGCTGCGCGTCGACTACGTGCTGGACGGCAAGCCGCTGTCGCGGACCGCGGCCGAGAACGAGATGCTCGATCTGGTCGAGGCCGCCGCTCCGCCGGCGCCGCCGACGTACGTGCTGGCCGCGGCGCCGGGCGGCAAGGTTGAGCTGACGGCGTTCCAGCCGGATCGATACACGCTGAAGTTTGCTGGCGGCGGACGGTCGGTGGCGGAAGTCGGTTCGGTCGCCGCGCCCATCGAGCTCGGCGGTCCGTGGACGCTGCGCTTCCCGTCAGGCTGGGGAGCGCCGGCCAGCGTGCAGCTCGACAAGCTCGACTCGTGGACGCGGCACGCCGACCCGGGCGTGCGTTACTTCTCAGGCACGGCCGAGTATGAAACGACATTTGACGTTGCGCCCGAGCTGCTCTCCGCAGGCCGCGCGCTGTATCTCGATCTCGGGCAGGTCGGTTGCATCGCCGAGGTGTCGCTCAACGGGACCGACCTCGGCGCGTGGTGGAAGCCGCCGTTTGTCGCCGACGTGACGCGTGTCGCGACGCCGGGGCGCAACCGGCTGCTGGTGCGCGTGACGAATCTGTGGGTGAACCGGCTGATCGGCGACGAGCAGCATCCCGACGATTGCGAGTGGACGGGTATCACGTTGAAGCGCTGGCCGCAGTGGCTGCTGGATGGCACGCCGCGCCCGACGCGCGAGCGGCTGACGTTCACCACGTGGAAGCACTGGAAGCGCGACGCGCAGCTTCTGGATTCGGGACTGATGGGTCCGGTGATGCTCCGTCCGGCGGCGCGCAGCACGATTGCAATCGATCGTGCCGTGGAGTGAGTGAGGGATGGCGCGCTTTCGCCGCCAGTGGAAGTGTGTTCGGACGGACCGGACTCCGCTCGAGCATGCTCGCGCCTGGCGGCGAGGGCTGCCACGCGGGGCGGATCGAGACCCACCCAACCTGATTACCTGACGACCTGACTTGCACGCGCGAGTCCGCGGGCGATAATTCGCCGGCCTGTGCATTCATCTTCTGATGGGAGACATGACGATGCGCACACTTGCATGCGGACTGATGGCAGCCTGCCTGGTCGCTCTGACCGGCTGCGGCATCACGGGAACCTGGCGGACGAACACCGTGGAGCCTTCGTCGGCCCGCGAGAAGTTCGAGCTCGGCTCGGTCACGCTCAACAGCGATCACACGTACGTCGCCGAGGCGCAGTATTCGGGCAAGACGGCGAAGCGCGAAGGGACCTGGACGTTCGACCACGGCAAGCTGACGTTCAAGGGCAAGGACGGCCACGAGCGGACCTACAACGCCGAGCTGATCGACATGGGTTCGCGGCTGCGGGTCGAGACGGAATCGCACGGCTCCAAGGTCGTGGCGATCATGAAGCGCGAGTAGGCTTCGGGCGGCCAAGCGAATCCGAGCCGGGCTGCCCTCAGCCCGGAAGACAGGCTGATAGCCTGTCCAGACAGGCTGATAGCCTGTCCCACAGAAACGAAGCGAGCGCGACGGCAGGCTTGCGCCTGGCGCGAAGCACGCGGCGCGCTCACTCGCCGGCGGGCGCGTCGTCCATCTCGTCGGAGCGCGGGCGGGCCTTCGTCAGGGCGTGCTCGCCGCACTCCGCGATCTTGCGGTAGCCGAGGTAGAGCACCACGTCGAGAATTTCGGTCCAGGTCGGGTAGGGCCGGTTGTTGACGCGTTTGTATTCGTCCATCGCGCGGATGAAGGCGAACTGCTCTTCGGTCATTTCGCCTTCTTCCGCCGCCCGCCGGTAAACCGTTCGCCGGATGCCGGGGCCACGGCGGCGATCGAAACCGCTGCGCCGATCGACGCTCTCGCGCCGCTCGCCGCTGCGGCGCTCGCCGGCGTCGGGCGCGTCGCCCGCGCGGCGCTGCCCGCTTGTGCGGGTCTGGCCATCGCCCTGTTCGAGCGCGGGGTCGTTGTTGCTGGTCGCGGGCGCCATGGCGGGCGCGGCTGGCAATTCGGCGGCCGGTGTTTGGGCGGCTGCGGCGCCGCCCGGCGGACCTGGGATGATCGGACGCGCGGGCTGCCGCGGAGTATCGTGCACACCTGTCATGCTCATGCACGCGGTATCGGAGTTCGCCGCGCCGCGCTCCACTTGCCGCGCCAGGTCGCTATTCGGACGCGCTGCCGAGCCGCGCCGCGATTCTTTCGCGGACCGCTTCAATCGCAAGACCGGAAATCGTCACCTGCTTGAGCGGCTTCGAGCGGCCCGAGACGATCGAGACGTCCGCTTTTCGGACGCGCAGCGCGTCGGCCAGCAACGCGATGACGGCGTCGTTGGCCTTGCCACCCTCGGCGGGCGCCGCGACGGCGACGCGCAGCGCCACGTCCCATACTCCCAGCACGCGGGTGCGCGAGGCGTTGGGCACGACCTTGAGCGTCAGGCCCACGCCGCCCGCCGATGGGACGAGCCGCAACCGGCCGATGTCAGGCCCCGGCAAACTCGTCGCCTCGGAACGTGTTGCCCAGATACGACTCGCGCACCAGCGGATCGTTGACGAGCTGGTGCGGTGTGCCGTCGCGGATGACGCGGCCACGGTGGATCACGTAGCTGCGGTCGGTGACGCGCAGCGTTTCGTGCACGTTGTGATCGGTCAGCAGAATCGCGATGCCCTCCTGCCGCAGACGCAAGATCTCCGTCCGAAGATCTTCGACCGCTTTCGGGTCGACGCCGCTGAACGGTTCGTCGAGCAGAATCAGCTTCGGACTGGTAATTAGGGCCCGCGCGATTTCGAGCTTACGGCGCTCGCCGCCGGAGAGCTGCTTGGCCAGGCTTTTCCGGACGACGCGCAGTCCGAATTGATCGAGAAGCCGCTCGAGGCGTGCGACGCGCTCGCGGCGCGAGATGCGCAAGGTCTCAAAAATGGCGAGCAGGTTCTGCTCGACGGAGAGCTTGGTGAAGACGCTGGGTTCCTGGGAGAGATAACCGATGCCGCGGCGGGCGCGTTTGTACATCGGCAGGTGCGTGATTTCCTGGTTGAGGAAACTGACGCGTCCGCCCTCGGGCGTGATCATGCCGACGGTGATGCGGAAGCTGGTGGTCTTGCCCGCGCCGTTGGCGCCGAGCAGGCCGACGATCTCGCCCTCGTCGACGAAGTAGCTGACATTGTCGACGACGGTTCGGCCGGAATAGGACTTCAGGAGATTCTGGGCGTGCAGGAGCATCCGGATTCGCGGGTCAGGGTCCAGGGGTGTCGCAGTTCGGCGTGCGCGCTACGCAAGCCGGCTGTTGAAAAGCTGTGCATAACACTTTGTCTGTGAGCGGGTTGGGACGGGTTCATTGGGAGCGGACGGAGGCCGGGCGTAGCGAGACCGACAGGGCGCGCCCGGCGATCGTATGTGTAAGTATATATTTCATAATATGTTACGATTCGATCGTCCGGAGCGCATTCTGGCACGACGCGTATCGCGGGGGCGCCGGCGGTTGATGCCCGGCGAGGTCCGAGTTGGTTGGACAGGGGTGTTGACAAAGTTCCGGCCAGGGCCATGGGTCGGTCACGTTCACGGCATGGGAAGCGGCTATCGGATGAACCGCGCACGTCCGATATCCGGAAGGTGCCAACGACCTTGCTGGTCGAGCGGGAGCACGCCGGGAAGATACACGAAAGCCGCACGTCCGACAATCTGATCGAAACGCACGGTCCCATCACGGTAGTTCCAGAGATGCGGACCGTGGCTGAACCACTCGCGGCTGTCGTGACTGTGGGCGCTGTTGTCGCCAAGCACGAAGAACTCGCCGGGCGCGAGTGTGAAGGGGTCGCCGGCGGCGGCGCGGCGTGTGAGGGCGGGGCGCGCGGTGTAGTGCACGTCGCGATCGACGCGCAGGCCGCGCAGGGTGACGTCTCCGCCCGCGATGCTCAGCGTCAGGCGCGGGACCGGCGCGGCGCGGGCGTCGCGCTGGGCGCGAAGCTGTTCGATCGAGGACGGGTAGTCGGAATCGGCGGTTGCGATCAGCTCGACGCCGTCGATGCTGAGCGCGACACGCCGATCGAGATGGGAGAATTCGCAGAGGCACGGGCGTTGCGGCGGCAGCCCGCGCCGCGGCGATGCGTCGCGCCGGATTGTCCGCGGGGGCGCGGCGTCGTCGAACGTGCCGGTCAGCGTGACGGCTTGCGACGAGAGCCGCACCGTGAACGCGCGGTGGTCGAGCTCAATGCTCCATTCCACGGCCGGGTCGCCGGCGGTGCAGGTCAGCTCGGCGACGACGCGGTAGTCCTCGACGGTGGCGCCGGACGAGCCGCCGTTGAAGCCGAGCCGATCCTCGGTCCAGGCGCGGTGGTCGTCGCCGGGAAAGGCGATGGCGGCGGGCCGCGGGTCGGCATTGCCGTGAAACTGGATGATGCGCTGATCGAGTCCGGTCCAGCGCGGATCGGGCCGTGCCGGGGGATCGACGGCCCAGCGGGGATGGGGGGCGGTGAACTCGTCAGCGAGACAATTCTGATCGGCGACGATGGTCCAGAGCGCGGCTTGGGCCGCCAGGGTCTTGCGGACGATGCGGCCGTTGATGAACACGTCGCCGCGGACGATCTCGACCGACTCGCCGGGCAGGGCGACGAGGCGTTTGATGTAATTCTGGGCGGGGTTGAGTGGGTCGCGAAAGACGATGACGTCCCAGCGGCGTGGACCGAGCGCGCCGCCGAAGTCGATCGGCCACTTGGCGACGAGGATTCGGTCGCCGGCCTTGACGGGTTGCATGGTGGAGCCGGCTTCGGTGATGGTGTGCTGGCAGTTGGGGCAGTGGATGAGGGCGGGCCGGACGAACGCGGTGGCTTCGGGGTCGCCGAGGTCCGGTCCGACGTCGAACTCCCATCCGCAGCGGTCGCAGACGTGGGTGAAGTGCTCGCCGACCAGGCCGGGCGCCATGGAGCCGGTGGGAATGATGAAGGCCTCGACGAGAAAGGCGCGGAACATGAAGGCCAGGATGAGGGCCGTCACGAGACTCTGGACGGTGTTGACAGCTTCGCGGCGCGAATAGGCGAGCGTGGAAGCTCGCGGTTTTCCGCGCGTGTCGGCGGCGCTGGGGGTTGCGGGCGTCAGTGAATCCACCGGACGTCGGCCAGGTTGAGCAGGATGTTGGGACCCGAGATCCATCGATTGCCGATCGGGCCGCTCCAGATGGGGAGGAAACCCGGCCAGTAGACGAAGAAGGCACGGCCGATCAATTGATCGGCCGGTACGGTGCCGGGGCGATAGCGGCCGGGCAGGTGCGGACCATGCACGTCCCAGAGGCGGGCGTCAAGGCTCTCCGGGCTGTTGTCGCCCATGACGAAGTACTCGGCCGGTCCGAGGGTGAGCGGGTTGCCCTGCGTGGCGTGTCCCGGCTGGCCGCTGTAGAAGCGGGCATTGGTGTAGTAGACGTCGCGCTCGATGAGCAGGTGGCGGAAATCGGCTCGGACGTGCTGAGCGGCGATGGTGATCTCCAGCGGGGCGCGTTGCGTGCTTCCGCGGCGCGCGTCTTCGGCTGACAGATCGATCGAGGTCGGACCGATGAGCGCCTGCTGGTCGATCTCGACGGCGACGGACCAGTCGACGACGGCCAGGGCGACGTGCAGCGGGCGGGTCGGGTCGACGCGCGCCTCGCCGATGATGGTCTCAGTGCCGGGCGGATCGGTGCGCGGCTCCCGGGCAAGTACGACGCGCCCGTCGGCATGGACGCGGGCGAGGAAGCGGTCGGCGGCTTTTGTGGTGGCCAGCTCGACGAAGCCGTCACCCTGCTCGAACTGCACTTCGCAGGAGAGGCGGACGTCGCTGATTCGGCTGGTGGCGCGCTCGCGCGAATGCCAGTTGTAACCGTAGACGTCGTTGATCTCGCAGACCGGCACACGGCCGCCCTTCTGCGTGAGAAACCGGATCTGGCCGCGGTTCTGGGCGAGGCCGTCGAAGTGCGGGGCGGAGGAATCGAGCGACTGCCAGCCGGCGGCATCGGCGTCGGCCGCCCAGTGCGGGAAGTAGCCGTTGGCGCCGGCGGCGCGCGGCCGCAGGTCGTGATCGTAATAGTCCCACCAGAGCGTCTCCTGAGTGTGGTGGGGCTTGCGGGCGATGCGGTCGTTAACCCAGATGTCGCCGTCGATGATTTCGAGCGTGTCGCCGGGGAGACCGATCAGCCGCTTGATGTAGTTGTTGTCGGTGCCTTCGGGCTCGTTGGGATTCTTGAAGACGACCACGTCCCAGCGGCGCGGACCGAAGGACGCGCCGAGCAACGGGGCGCACTCGAAATTCCAGCCGTGGACGATGATGCGGTCGCCGGCGGTGGGTTGAAGGCGGTCGCGAATGGAGCCGTAAATTTCCTGAAAACGGCAATTGGGGCACTGGACGAGGTCGGGGTCCTGCGCGGGTCGGCCGGGGGCGCGGTCGAATCCGACCTCGTAGTTACGGCCGCAATTGGGGCACGTGTGTCCGCCGTGCGCACCGCGGAGCGTCTCGGCCATGGAGCCGGTGGGGATGATGAAGAGCGGGACGAAAAACGTCTTGAGCATGAGCAGCCAGATGAAGAATTCGATGAACGAGGCGGCCTGCTCGTAAGGCGTTTCGCGCCTGCGCGGATGGGCGTGCGAGCGCGGTGCGGGAGCGTCGGTGGTGGGCGAACCGGGTCGCCGTGGGGTCACGTGCACAGGGGGGAGACTATCGCCGGCCGGGCTTCGGCGGTCAAATGGGGTTGGGTGGAGATGTTGCGCCCAGAACCGTTCCCGGTTGGGTTTTAACTTGACGGACCTGACGAAGGGCACTAAGGATCATGCCGCTGATCGGCTCAGGTTTTTGAGGAAATCTGAAGCAGTGCGCCGATAGAAAGCAACAGCGCCACGAGGGCAGGAATGGCGCAACTGTCTGATTCACGGTAAGTTGGGACAAGAATGCGGAAGCCGGGATGAGCAAGCGGAAGAGTTCGGGACGATCGCTGGTGATCGTGGAATCACCGGCCAAGGCGAAGACGATCAACAAATATCTGGGCGACGACTATGTCGTCAAAGCTAGTATGGGGCACGTTCGCGATCTTCCGAGCCGTGACTTTGGGATTGACGTAACAAATGATTTTTCAGCTACTTACGAGGTTGTTCCGTCACGGGCCAAAGTGATTTCGGAGCTGCGGAAGCTGTCTGAAGAGGCGCCCGAGGTGTATCTCGCGACCGATATGGACCGCGAGGGCGAGGCGATCGCCTGGCACCTGACGCAGGCCCTGAAGCTGCCGACCGAGCGGGCGAAGCGGGTGATTTTCAACGAGATCACGAAATCGGCGATCGCCGAGGCGTTCGGCCATCCGCACGATCTGAATCTGGACCGGGTCAATGCGCAGCAGGCCCGGCGGATTCTGGACCGGATCGTGGGCTATGAGCTGAGTCCGCTGCTGTGGAAGAAGATCGCCAAGGGGTTGTCGGCCGGGCGCGTGCAGTCGGTGGCGGTGCGGCTGATCGTGGAGCGCGAGCGCGAAATCCGGGGCTTCGTGCCGACCGAAAGCTGGAAGGTGGTCGCGTATCTGACGGGCGAGGCTTCGGCGGCGGAGCGACTGAGCGCGGCGTGGAAGAAATTCAGCGGACAGGAGCTGACACAGAAAGAGATCGGGCGCTGGCTTTCGGAGCATGGGGCTTTTCGGGCGGAGCTGGTCGAGGTGGGCGGGAATCCGTTCGAGGCGGGCAACGCCGAGGCGGCGCGCGTCGTGGCCGAAGCGCTGGGGATCGAAGTGGAGCGCGTGTCGCGGCGGCCGTGGGCGGAATACAAGCGGCTGGGACTTGAGCAGGCGGAGATTGTCGGGACGCTGAATCGGCATCGTGCACCCGCACTGACGATCGCCGGCGTGACGACCAAGCGCACGACGACCAAGCCGCCGGCGCCCTTCACGACGGCGACACTTCAGCAGCAGGCGAGCACACAATTGGGCTTCTCGGCGTCGCGGACGATGCGCGTGGCGCAGGCGCTGTACGAGGGTATCGACCTGAGCGGGGAAGGGCCGGTCGGCCTGATCACGTACATGCGAACGGACTCGACCAATCTGTCGAAGGAGTCGCTGCACGCGGTGCGCGAACTGATCGGGAAGAGCTACGGTCCGCCGTACCTGCCGGAGTCGCCGAATTTTTACGGCAAGCGGCACGAACGGGCGCAGGAGGCGCACGAGGCGATCCGTCCGACCGATCCGCAGCGGCTGCCGGAGGCGGTTCGCGGCGCGCTGACGGACGAGCAGCGGCGGCTGTATGACCTGATCTGGCGGCGGTTCGTGGCGTGCCAGATGACGCCGGGGCAGTGGGATTCGACGGCGGTGAGCGTGACGTGCGAGACGGCGCTGGGTGCGGCGCGGCTGAGCGCGTCGGGCCGGAAGCTGGTGTTCGACGGCTTCATGAGGGTGGCGGGGGTGAGCAGCGAGGATCAGCTTCTGCCGGCGCTGGAGGAGGGGCGGCGCGTGGGACTGCTGGACTTGGAGACACGGCAGCAGTGGACGTCGCCGCCGGCGCGTTACACGGAAGCGTCGCTGGTGAAATCGCTGGAGGCGGAGGGGATCGGGCGGCCGAGCACGTACGCGGCGATCATCGAGACGATCCAGGATCGCGGGTACGTGGAGCAGGAAGAGCGGAAGTTTTTCGCGACGTCTCTGGGCGAGCTGGTGACGGACAAGCTGGTCGAGCACTTCCCGAAGATCATGGACGTGAAGTTCACGTCGTACATGGAAGACGAGCTGGACAAGATCGAGGACGCGCACCTGGACTGGGTGCACGTGCTGCACGAGTTCTACGATCCGTTCCGCGAACTGCTGAACCGCGCGGGCGAAGAGATGCAGCCGGCGCGGAACGAGCCGAGCAGCCAGACTTGTCCGCAGTGCGGCAGCGCGATGGTCTATCGCTGGAGCCGGACGGGGCGGTTCCTGGCGTGCAGCGCGTACCCGAAGTGCAAGTCGACGCTGAACGTCAATCGCGACGGCGAGCCGGTGATTCCGAAGACGTCGGACGTGGCGTGCGAGAAGTGCGGCAAGCCGATGGTGCTGCGGCAGAGCAAGAGCGGGCATTTCCTGGGATGCAGCGGGTACCCGGAGTGCCGCAACACGATCGAAAGCGACGAGCACGGCGTGCCGCTGCGGCTGGTGAGCGAGGAGGAGCTGAAGCAGCCGTGCGAGGCGTGCGGGGCTGGTACGCTGGTGGTCAAGCGCAAGCTGCGGCGCGCGTTCCTGGGCTGCGATCAGTACCCCAAGTGCAAGAACACGACGCCGCTACCCGAGGGCGTGCGCCTCGAGCGCAAGCCGGCGCCGCCGCTGGAATCGGCGGGCGTGAACTGCGAGCGGTGCGGGCGAGAGATGGTGATCCGCACGGGCAAGCGCGGCAAGTTCATTTCGTGCAGCGGCTTTCCGAAGTGCCGCAACGCCAAGCCGCTGGAGAAGCTGGACGAGCTGAAGGCGGGAGCGGCGTCCGGCGGGGCGGCGGGCGGAGGAGAGGCGGCGGGACGGCGGGCTGCAAAACCGACGAACCCGGGCGAAGCGCCCGCGGGCTATGCCATGACTCGGACGGGCCGGCCGGTGGTGGAGACGATGCCGAGCGAGGGCGAGCTGTTCTGCCCGGAGTGCGGGAGCGTGATGCAGCTTCGGCGCGGGCGGTTCGGTCCATTCTTTTCGTGCACGGGTTTTCCCAAGTGCAAGTTCGTCGCGAACCTGCGCGGCGAGGCGAAGAAGCAGGCCGAGGAGCTGCTGCCGGCGCCGGAGCGTGCCAAGCCGGAGCCGACAGACGTTGTCTGTGACGAGTGCGGCAAACCAATGGTGATTCGGCAGGGGCGGCGCGGCAAGTTCCTGGGATGCAGCGGGTATCCGCAGTGCCGTGCGACGCGCGAGATGCCGGCGGGCGTTGGGGCGGGCACGAGCTGAAGCGGCTTCGCGGTGCTGGACACGTTGCCGCGAACGTCGAGGCGGGCGGGGCGTCGAGTATGATCCGGCGATGCCGGCACGGACCGACTTGGATGCACCTCGACGTATTCACCTGATTGCACATGCCGGCTCGGCGCTGAAGGACATCGCGCGCTTCGGCCTGCCGAGCGCGGGGGCGTTGCTGGCGCTGGCGCGAGAGGGCGTTCCGAACGGGTATCGGCTGACGGCGAGGCGGCGTTTCTTTGAGGTCGGCGACGACGAGCCGCATGGCGGCCGGCACGACGATGAGGCGCGTGCTGCCGACCTGAACGAAGCGCTGCGCGATCCGCAGACGCTGGCGATCGTGGCGGCGAACGGCGGGGCGTACTTTTCCCGCATCATTCCACGGCTTGACTTCGGTGCGCTGGCCCGACGGCGAACGCCGCTGTGGTGTTTTGGTTTCAGCGAGATGACGACGCTGGTCAACGTGGTGGCGAGCTACCGGCAGGGCCGCGGGGTGTACTGGCTGTGCCCGGGTTATCTGGCGTGGAAGGTTCGGCCGCGCGAGCGTGGGCTGCGGGCTTTCTCTGAGTTCTTCGGCAAGCTGCCGGGTTGGACGCGGGCGTGGGAGCGATCGGCGGGGCGCGCGGCGGAGGCGCGGCGCTGCGACGCGGCCGTGGGGCGAGCGGCGGTGGACTTTCCCACGGTGGCGATTCGCGGCCGATTGGTGCGCGGCGCCGCACGAGCTGGAGTGATCCGGCTGGTGGGAGGGTGCATCAGCGTGCTGGCGGCGATGGTCGGCAGCCCGCTGGCGCGGCGGCTGCCGCTGCGCGGGCGATGGCTGGCGATCGAGGATGTGAATGAGGCGCCGTACCGCGTCGATCGCTGCCTGGCCGCGTTGAAGATGGCGGGGTGGTTTGCGCGGCTCGCGGGCGTCCTGGTGGGCGATTTTCACACAGGCGACGCGGACCAGCAGGCCGCGGTGGTTGACACGCTGCGTTATCACGCCCGGCCGGAGCTGCCGATCGTCGTGACGCGCGACTTCGGACACGTCTGGCCGATGTCGCCGGTGCTGATCAACCGGCCGCTGCGGGTGGCGGTTGAGGGGCGGGATGTCAGGCTCGCGCTGGATTGAGGGGCGGCGGTTCGCGCCGGCGTGGTCAGCGGGCCGCGGCGAGCTGAGCGCTGGCGGCGAGAGATTGCCTGCGGCGCGGGTTCTTCAGGATCATCAGCACGCACAGCAGCCAGGCGCCGCCGAACGACGCCAGGCCGACGACGAGGGCGTTGCGCTCGCGATGCAGACCGGCAACCTGATCTTCGACGACGGGCGCGACGGCGGTGACGCGGTCGGGCTGCGGCCCGCTGCGGCGGGCTTCGGCCAGGGCGCGGTCGAGGTAGGCGAGCTGCGTGGCGAGGCGCGAGACTTCGCCGGCGGTCTGGGCGAGGACAGTTTCGATGCGCTGCCGCTCGAGGACCTGCTCGTCGAGCAGGCGGAGGTCGTCCATGGCGGCGAACATCTCGTTGAGCAGTTGTTCGCGGCGGGAGTCGAGCGTCGCGAGCGTTTCGCGCGTCTGGGCGAGGCGCGCGGCGCGCTGCTGCACCAATTGCTGGTCGGCGGCCTCCTGAAGGCGGATGCGGACCAGCTCGCGGCGGTCGCTGAGGCGGACGCGCAAGCCGCGGATGCGGCGATCGAGTGCATCGAGCCGGAAGTTGCCCGCCAGGCCGACACTGGCGGCCGCAGAGGCGAACTCGTTCTGCACGCGGGCGAGGCCGGCGGCGAGATTGCGCAGGGCGGCGGCGACGACGAGCTCGCGCGTGGCGCCGCCAGTGCCGGAGTTCAGCCGGGCGATGAGGGCGTCGAGCTGCTCGAGCGCGCCGGCGTTGGCGCGGGCCTGTTCGTCGGACAGTTCCGCACCGCGGGCCTGGAGCTGCACCAGCGCGACGATGTCGCCGCTGATGTCGGTGCGCTCGATCTCGGGTGCGACGGGGTCGCAGTCGGTCGCACGCCGCGCGGCGCTGCGCTGCCACTCGGCGGCGAGTTCGGCGCAGTCCTCGAGCACGGAAGCGATGGGCTCGGGCGGGAGCGAGGCGCGTTGCTCGTCGATGGTTCGGGCGGCGGCGGCGACGGCCTGCTGGAGTGACTGGAACTGCGCGGCGAGCGGGGCGACCGCGACGGCCAGCTCCGACCGGTAATGCTGGGCTTCGGCGCGGAACTCCTCGCGATCGACGGCGAATCCGGGTTCGGCGGCCAGCGCGGCGTCGATCGCCTCGGCGGGCACGTCGGCGTGCTGCGGCGCGTTTGTCTCGAGTTCGGCCAGCGCGCGGCGCTGCGCGTCCAGGTCGGCGGAGACGGCGGCCAGCGCGGTGCGGGACGCCGTGCTGCGCGCGGCCAGCTCGTCGCGCTGCGCCGCGGGCGCCAATGCGGCGAGACGCTGCTGGGCGGTGGCGCGGGCGGCGGTGAGCTCGTCGAGTGCGGAGACGACCTGGGCGCGGCGGGCGGGAACGTCGGCGTAGGCCGTGGGGACGGCGGGAGTGGCGGCGACGTCGTTGGTGTGCGCGGAGTAGGCGGACGCGACCGTGCCGACGATTTTGGCGGCGGCGCCGGACCGCCAGGCATTCACGGCCAGCTCGACCACGGGCGGCGACGTTTCAAAGGCGGCCTCGACGCGCCCGGCGCGGCAGAGCAGCTCCCAGTCGCGTGCGGCCGAGGCATCGGGAAGCCAGCTCGAAGCGCCGCCGCCGGAAACGAGGACGGCGACGTGCTCGCGGAGGGCGCGTTCGACGGGGGTGGCGGCGGTGGCGAGGTGCAGGCGGCAGACGGCGCGGTAGCGTGGCAGGTCCCATTGCAGCCAGGCCCAGACGGCGATGGCGGTGACGCCCGCGGCGATGGCGCTGGCGCGGGCCCACCAGTGGCGCGGGGCGGCCAGGGAGGAGCGTTCGCGGCGCTCCAGGTCGAGCGAGCGCTGTGCGAGCAGGGCGCGAACCTGATCGAGCTCCTGCTCGCGCTCGGCCCGCAGCGCGGTCATTTCCTCTTCGGCGAACTCGATGACGGCCTCGCGGCGTTCGAGCTCGTCGGACTGCACCTCCAGCGCGATGGCACGCTGCGCGGAGTCCGCATCGCGGAGCTTGAGCTGCTCTTCGAGCTCGTCGAGCGCGGCGCGGCGCGCCGCGAGCTGTTCCTCCTCCTGGCGGGCCTGCCGGGCCGCCGCGGCCAATTCATCGGTGGCGCGCTGCAGATCGGCGGAGCGCCGATCGAGCTCGTGCGCGGCGGCTTGCAATTCGCGGTCGCGCTGCGCCAGCGCGGCCTGCCGGCGGTCGAGCCGCGCGGCGGTGTCGGCCAGTTCGCCGCGCTCGGCCTCCAGCGCCGTGTGACGCTCGTCGAGCGACTTGCGGCGCTGGCGGAGCTGATCGGCCAGACGACCCAGCTCGGAGCGCTGCTGCGCGACGCCCGCCTGGTCGCGCTGCAAGGTTTCGGTACGAGCGCGGAGCGCGGCCTGTTCAGCGGCCAGCCCGTCGCGCTGCGCTTGCAGCCCGCGGTGGGCCTCGTCGACCCCCTGGTGATCCTGGGCGACGCGCGCCCGCGACTGCTCGATCTCGACCGCCCCGCGGGACAGTTCGTCGTGCCGGCGCTGGAATTCCGCGACGCGCCGCGACCACTCTTCCTGCTGCAGCCCCAGCTCACGGCGTTCGGCGGCGAGGGCCTTGCGCTGTGCGTCGAGCCCGCGGGTCTGCTGGGCGAATGCCTCGCGGTTCGCGGCGAGTTCGGCGCGCTGCGCCACGATCTCGTCGCGCGCCTTGACGATGCGCTGTTCCAGCTCGCGCTCGCGCTGGCGGATGAACTCGGCTCGTTCGGCCGCCTTGCGCTGCTGCTCAGCGTCGATCGCCTGGGCCGTCTCGCTTTCAAGCTCGGCGTCGGCCTTCAGGCGGCGGGCTTCTTCAAGCTGCGCGTCGGCGTCGTTGCGGCGTTTCTCGAGCACGCGCGCGGCGCGCTCCAGCTCGTCGCGCCGCCGGACAAGTTCGACGGCCTGCGCGTCGAGCTGGCGGCTGCGCTGTTCGAGTCGCTGGCGCAGGGCGTCGACCTCGGTGCGCAGGCCCGCGTCGGGCGTGTCGCGGATGAGGTCCTGTAATTCGCGGACGCGCCGCTTGAGGGTTTCCTCGCGCTGGCGCATGTCGATCAGGCGGTTTCGGAGTTCGTCGAGGGTCGGTCCGTTGCCCGGGGTTGAGCTGGCCCCGGCGGCGATGGATGGCGGCGGCGGTCGCTCGGGTTGCGGGGGGAGCGTGTCGTCGCTTGGGGGCATCGGGTGGATCTCGAGCCTGCGGCCTGCGCGGCCGGCACCGGGTCATTTTAGGTCGCGGAAGGCGGAAAGTCAGGCGGGAGGCGGGGGGCGAATGGTGCCCGATCGCGGGAGAGTGCGGCGCACGCGGCGACTCGTGCCGGCACGCGTCGATGCGTCCGGCCCGCGCACGATTGCCCTTCCATGGCTCCATGGGGCACGGCCCGCAGCCCCGACTCGTGACGACCGGCCCGCCGGGGATGGTAGATTTGAAGCCACGGGAATCTAGAAAGGCCAAAGTCGAGGGCGCGGGCTGGATGCCCGCCCCTCGATTTTGGCCGGGCGGGCTTGGAAACCCGCCCCAACTCAGTCGCTGGCGCTGTGATTACGGCTTGGTCGGCTTGCCGCCCTTGTAGCTGGTCTTGCAGGTGCTGCACGTGCCGTCGGTCACCATGGCGATGGCGCAGCCTTCGCACTTGGCGGCGGCGGTGTTGGCAGCGACGAGAATCTCGTGCGCGGCGACGGCCGCGTCGTAGTGCTTCTTGTCCTTGTACATGAACGGACCGACCATGCCGGCCTTGCACTTGTCGCACCAGCCGTGGTCCTTGGCGGCGTTCTTGCACGCCTCGCACTTGATGTCCTTGGCGTTCACATACGTACCGCTGGCCAGACTGTGGGCGACGGGCGATTTGTACATCTTGCCGCCCGCGAACGAGACCTTGCAGTGATCGCACGTGGCGTTGGCGGCGATCGCCTTCTTGCAGCCGTCGCACGTGGCGTTGGCCGGGGCGGCGGCGCCCTTCAGCGACTCGTAGAGCTTGGCGCTCTTGACCGTCAGGCCGCCGAAGTAGCCGAGCTTGCAGTCCTTACAGTAGTCATTCGCGGCCATCGCCTTGTCGCAACACTCGTGCTGGGCGACGGCGGCGGAAACGAACAGCGCGGCGGCCAGGGCCGCCAATCCATGCGACAGTCTCATGTTTAAGGCTCCAGAGGTTGGGGGGTGAGTGAACCGTTCGGCTTCATGACTTTCAACCGTCGACGTTCGACGGGTATTCCCGTGGGTATCGGCCCGGGGGGCACGGCTCCTTTTACACCGGGATACGCTGGCCCGCTGCGTTCGGATTCCGGGGGGCGAAAGGGGCGGTAGTATGAGGATTAGCGGTGGAAATGCAACTCCTCGAATCGGAATTGTTCGGAAGCAGCCCGATAACACGATTCCCAGCGTTTGAGCGAGCGGGGCCCCGGAAACTTCTTGACCTGCTTTTCGGCGAGAAATAGGCTGTGGGTGGAGGGCGAATGAACGCGCGAACTCGCGAGCGTCACGCCATGCAGTTCCCTGTCTGCGGAGGCACGAAGGTGCAAGCCACACGGTTTTTCTGCGCGGTGCTGGCCGTGCTGTCGGTTGTCGGATGGGCGGGTGGTCAGGTTGGTTCGACTGCGGCCGGGCGTCACGAACCGGTTACGGTTGATCCGAAGCGGTCGGTGGTGGTACCGAGCTACATTCCGCCCGGGCGCGGTATCGGCTTGCCGGCGGGCACGGTTCGAGCGGCGGCGCTGCGGCACGGGCTGCCGGTCGGCGGCGTACGGCGGGAGTCGAGCGCCGATGAGACGCCCGGGATTACGATCGATCCGAACGCTTTCAGCGAGCCGCGCGCGCCGTTGCTGTTGCAGAATTTCCCGGGGATCGCGCAGACGGAGCTGTCGCCGCCCGATCCGGACATTGGCGTCGGTCCGAATCACATCGTTCAGGTGGTGAACGCGCGTTTTGCGGTCTTTGACAAGTGCGGACACACCCTGTTCGAGAGCGACATTCAGGACTACCTGGGCGATCCGGCGTTTCTGTACGACCCGAAGGTGGTGTACGACCCGTGGGCGAACCGCTGGCTGATGCTGTGGCACAAGCTGAACCTGTCGCCGGAGGAGTCGCGGCTGATCGTGATTGCGTCGGATTCGAGCGAGCCGCCGGGCTTGGGCGGAGCGTACGCGTATCCGACGGAGGCGATCCAGGACGCGGGGACCGGGGATGCGAGCTGGGCGGATTACTACGACCTGGGATACGGCGCCGAGGGGATTTATCTGGCGGGCAACCAGTTCCGCTTTTCGAATTTCACGTTTCGATACGCGGTGATCCGCGGGCTGCTGAAGTCGGAAGTTTATGAGGGGCTTCCGGCGACGGTGACCGACTTCGTGGAGTTGACGAACGCGGACGGCAGCGCGAGCGATACGGTGCGTTGCGCGGAGATGCAGACGAGCGGCGGGTCGGTGGATGCGTATCTTGTGAATTCGCGCGGAGATGGCGGCAACAAGCTGACGGTATGGTCGCTCTCGGACCCGGCGGAGGTGCCGGTGCTGACGAACATCGATCTGAGCGTGGCGGCGTACGACGTACCGCCGGCGGCGGTGCAGCCGTTCGGCGCGCCGCTGGACACGATCGACTGCCGGCTGATGAACGCGGTGTTTCACAATGGTCATCTGTACACCGGCTTGCAGGAGAACTTTCAGAATGACGCGTGGCTGCGCGTTTTCGATCTCGATCCGGCGGGCGGGGCGGTGCGATTCGACGAGTTGTTCGGCGCGGGCGGAGGACTGGATTATTGGTTCCCGACGGTGGCGGCGAACGACACGGCGGCGATCTTCGTGTTCGCGCGGTGCGGCGACTTCGAGGGGCAGTGGGCCGAAGCGCGTTACGTCGATCTGGCGGATAACGGCGAGGGGCTGGAGTTGGGGGCTTCGAGCCGGCTGAAGGCGGGCGAAGGGCAGTACAACGGATTCCGCTGGGGCGACTACTTCGGAGCGCAGGTGGACTGGGGCGCGCCGGAGCGGATCTGGTTCGTGGGTGAGTATGCGACTTCTGACCCCAATGCGTGGGGCACGTGGATCGGGGCGAGCTCGCATCCGACGGTGCCGGCCGGCACGCTGACTGTGACGCCCACCGGGACGTACAGCATCTTCGGTCCATACGGCGGGCCGTTCGGGCCGGCGAGCCAGGCTTACACGGTGACGAATCCGGGCGCCGGGCCAGTGGACTGGGTGCTGACGGGTCTGCCAAGCTGGCTGAGCGCGACGCCGACGAGCGGGACGCTGGGGCCGGGCGGGTCGACGCAGTGCACAGTTTCGGTGAGCGCGGGGGCCAACTCGCTGCCGCTGGGGTCGTACAGCGCGACGTACGTGTTCAGCGACTGCTCGGTGAACGGGGGCGGGTCGTTGACGCGCTCGGCGACGATCACGGTCGTCCAGAACGGGGCGATCTCGGTCGAGCCGACAGACGGCTTCGGCATCTCCGGGACCGAGGGCGGGCCGTTCTCGCCGACGAGCAAGGTGTACACGTTGCGGAACGTGGGCCAGGCTGCGGTGGCGTGGACGGCGGCGGACAACGCGAACTACATCAACACCACGCCGGCAAGCGGGAACCTGAACCCCGGCCAGTCGGCGAACGTGACGGTAGCGACGAACACGCAGATCAACAATCTGACGCCGGGAACGTACAACGTAACGGTGACGTTCACGAATACGACCAACGGGCAGGGCAACACGACGCGGCCGGTGGTTGTGACGGTGTTGAGCAAGGGGCGGCTCGACGTGCAGCCGACGAGCGGCTTTGACACGATCGGACCGGAGGGCGGGCCATTCGCGCCGGTCAGCATCAATTACACGCTGAGCAATACCGGGCAGAGTTCGCTGAACTGGACGGCGGACGACAACGTCGCGTTCATCACCAGCTCGCCGACGTCGGGCACGCTGGCGGGCGGCGCGTCGGCGGTGGTGAGCGTCTCGGTGAATGACGCGACGTTTCTGCTGACGCCGGGCGTGCACAACGGGACGTTCACGGTGACGAACACGACCAACGGACTGGGCAACACGACGCGGGCGCTGTCGGTCACCGTGCTGCAGAAGGGGCAACTGACCGTCACGCCGGCGGAGGGCGTGGACATATTCGGCCCGCCGGGCGGGCCGTTTGTGCCGGATTCGAAGGTGTACACGCTGACGAACGTGGGCGCGGCGCAACTGTCGTGGACGGCGGATGACGCGGTTCCGTGGCTGGACACGACGCCGCCGTCGGGCGCGTTGAGCGGCGGCGCGAGTGTGAACGTGACGGTGAAGACGAATGCGGCGACGAACGCGCTGGTTGCGAACACGTATTCGACGAATCTGACGATCACGAACACAACGAACGGCATCGGGAACACGACGCGGCCGATTCGCGTCTTCGTGCAGCCGACGCCGGGCGTGCTGGAGATCACGCCGGCCGACGGGTTCAGCACAAGTGGGCCGGCTGGTGGCCCGTTCACGCCGCCGAGCAAGGTCTACGCGCTGCGGAATCTGGGACCTGGCGCATTGTCGTGGACGGCGGACGACGCGGTGGCGTATCTGACGACGTCGCCGACGTCGGGCACGCTGACGGTCGGGGCGACGGCGAACGTGACGGTGGCGACGAACGCGGCGACCAACGGGCTGACGGCTGGTACGTACAACGGGCAGATCACGTTCACGAACGTGACGGGCGGCGCGGGCTCCGGGACGCGGCCGTTCCAGGTTGAGGTGAGCGCGGCGACGTGCATTCCGTGCGACACCAACTGCGACGGATCGGTGAACGGGTTCGACGTTGATTCGTTCGTCGCGCTGCTCTCGGGCGCCGAGATTCCGTGCGCGCCGTGTGCCGGGGACACGAACGCGGACGGGTCTGTCAACGGCTTCGACATCGACCCGTTCGTCACGGCGCTGACGACCGGCGAATGCTGATGATTTCTTCGTAGAGCGTGACGAGCTCGCGCGCGTGGCGCTGCATGGAGAGTTGGGCGCGCAGCGCCGGGGCGTCGGCGGCGCAGGCTTGGGCGAACGTCGGCGCAAGAACTGCTCCGCAGGCGCAAGCCAACGCGTTCAGGTCTGACGGCCGCGCGATGACGACGCCGTGGCGATCCGGGGTCATGGCCTCGGCGGCGCCGTTGAGCGTGGTGGTGACGACGGGCCGGCCGGCGCTGAGTGCCTCGAGCACGACGCGGCTACACGGGTCGTACCAGGTGGGGTGGATCAGCGCGTCGGACGCGGCGAAAAGCACCGCGGGCGGCCGCGACGCGCCGAGGAAGTGCACGCGAGCCGGCAGGCCGAGGCGGCGCGCGAGGCGCTGATACGGGCCGGGGCGGTCGCGGCCGGCGACCAGCAGGTGGGCGTCGCGCGGAGCGTCGGGCAGCGCCAGCGCTCGGATCAGTTCGCCCAGCCCCTTCAGCGCGAAATTGTGTGCCACGAAAAGCAGCATGGGGCCGGCGTCGAGCTTGAGGCTGCGACGGACGGCGTCGCGCGCGGGGAGCTCGGCCATTGGTTCCGTACTGACGCCGTTAAAAATCACATGTAGCCGCTCTGGCGAGGCGCCGAGGGAGAGCAACTGGCGGCGGACGAGCTGGGAGACGCAAGCGACGATGGGCGGCTGGGGGCCGACGAGCATCTGCTCTTCGGCGTGGAGGAGCCAGCGCTGGCGAGCATTGAAGCGACGGAGCAGGCGGCGGACGGCGCGCGTCACGGGGCCGTGCCGCGCCAGTGTTCCGTCGATGGTGGCGCGCGTGGTTCCGCCGCGCGGCTGGTAGACGTCAATTCCCGCGCAGGGGGAAAGGGCGTGCACGACGTCGAACGATTCGGCCCGGAGGCGGCGTTCGACGGCGGCGCGGAAGGCGCGTGAGCGGCCGGCGCGCGTGGCGGCGGTGGAATCGATCGGAAGAACGCGAACGTCCGCGGCGGCCGGTGCCGTGCCGGGCGCGGCCACGAGCGTCACTTCGACGCCCAGGGCTGCCAGGCAGGCGAGCATTTCGCAGACGGCGGTTTCGGCGCCGCCGCGGCGCGGGTCGGCGTGCTCGCTGACCAGCGCGACGCGCATCAGGATCGGTCCTCGGCGCGGCGGATGCGGCGGACGATCCGGCTGCTTTTGGCTACGACAGCCCGCGCCAGCCGGCGAACGCGCGACGAAGCGCGCTGCACGCCGAGATACGCCAGCAGGAATCGGAGGCGGTCGGCGCGCGTGGCGCCGACCTCGGAGGCGGAGGCATCGAGCTGCGAGAGGTCTTTAACGGTCCAGCGCGTGCGGCGCCAGCGCGGGCGGAAGATGCGCGCCAGGTCGATCAGCCCGAACCAGGGCCGGCCATCGGCCTGCACGTGAATGAAGATGTGGCACAGGTAAAGATCGCGGTGGCGGAGCCCGGTCTGGTGAAACGCGGAGACAAAGCGCGCCAACCGCCGGACGAGATCGTGGCGCGGCGGCGGCGTGGTCCAGCCGCCGTGCTGGTGGAGACTGCGCTGGCAGAAAGTGTCGAAGGGTTCGCCGGCGACTTCAGCGAGTAAGACGGCGCTGACGGCCTCGAAGGGCCCGCGCATGCGCTCGACGACCGCGACCGGCGCGGCGGCGGGAACGCGGAGCAGCTCCAGCCGGACGGCCTGCTGGTACTCGGTCCACGCGACGCCGTGGAGGCACGACTGCCGCATGATGCGATCGAGCTGCCGGCGGAGCGGACTTGAAAAGTAGCGCTTGAGGTAGATCGTCCTGCGACCGTCGGCGTGCGGGAATCGCCAGCGCCAGCGTTCGCGCCCGCCCAGGCCGGGCTTGCTGAGTCGTTCCCACTCGCCGACGGCGCGCGCGGCGGGGGGGCCGGCGCTTAGCAGGGTGGAGAGGTCGCTCAGGCCAGCGCGGGCCAGGGATTCGCGCCAGGCGTCGGAAATCTGCTGTCGGCAGCCGTTCACGGCGTGCACCATAGCGGATGGGAGGCTTTCAGGTGGGGGCGGCCGAGGTGTTGACGCTGTCCAGCGCCCGGTTCCATTGATCGAACAGCGTGTTCATGCGGATGCGCTGCGTTTCGTGCGCGGCGAGGCGCTCGGCGCGGCGCGCGATGTGCCGCCACTCGGCGTGCAGGTCGAGCGTCAGGCGCGCGGCGCGGGCATAGTGCCGCAGAAAACGCATGCGCTCACTTCGGGTCGTGAAGGGCAGGGCCGAAACGGCCAGGCGCGAAAGCTCGTGCCGGATGGCGCTAATTCCGTGGGCGCGACTGTGGCGGCGCGGCGGACGGGCGTCGAGCAGGAAGTATTCGACGTCGACGTCGCCCTCGGCGTGCGTGGCGAAGCGGACGAGGATGTTGCGCCAGAAGAGGCGTCCGTGTACCACGCCGGCGGCGTGCATGACGGCGACGTGCGTAGCCAGGGCGCGCCCGAACGCGCGGCGCTGGCTTTCGGGCCGCGGGCGCGAGGCGAAGCTGGTAAGATTCTCGGCGTCGGGCACTTCTTCGGTGATCAGGAAGCAGGCCGACACGAAGTGGCACACGCGCCGCGCGCCGCAGGCGACCGGACGGACGGCGGGCACGCCGGCGTCGCGCATGCTGCGGAGCAGGCGGAACTCGTTCGCGGCGCGGTGCTCGCCGAAGAAGACGCCGCGGAAGAAGCTTCTGAACCGCTTGCGCCAGCGGGAATAGAAGTAGCGTTTGACGTAGAACCCGGGGCGGCCGTCGCGCGCGCGCACGTAGATGGAGTCGGTGGTGCGGCTCCAGGCGGCGACGCGGTCGCCGAGGTGCGCCAGGATTTCGTCGACCGTTCCGAGGCCGCAACGGGCCAGTTCGGCCCGATAGGCGGGGTCGATCTTCAGTTGGTCGCTCGTGATCCAGCGCATGGCACTTAGCTCGGAACGGCAAGTTGGCCGCGGCGCGCGGCGGCGGCGTCGCGGAGGGAGAGAAGCTGTTCGGCGGCGTCGATGACCTGGGCCACCGAGATCAGCGTCATGCAGCGATGGTCGATCGGGCAGGTGCGCAGCATGCAGGGGCCGCACTCGACGCGAGCCTGGAGTTTGATCTCGCCGGCGTAGCCGGTGTCGGTCCATTCCTGGATCGTGGAGCCGAAGACGGTGACGGTCGGCACGCCAAAGGCATTGCCATAGTGGCGCGGGCCGGTGTCGTTGCAGACCAACAGGGCCGCGTCGCGGATCAGACCTTTGAGCGAGCCGAGCGTCGTGGGCGGATCGTCGCAGCAGACGGCGCCTGCACCCGGCGACGCCAGTGCCGCGATGCGGCGCAGCAGCGGAACCTCACCCGGCGCGCCGACCAGCACGGGCGTCAGGCCCCACTTCTCGCGGACCCCATCGCAGACGCCGGCGAAGCGCTCCGGCAGCCAGCACTTCGCGGCGCCGAAGGCGGCGCCGGGGTTCACGACAGCGTAAGGACGGCCGTCGGCGAGGCCGTAGTGGCGCTGCAATTCGGCCGTGGCCTGCTGCTGCGGCGGCGTGATTCCCAGCCGCAGCCGCCGATCGGACACGTCACCGCCAACGTGCGCGGCCAGAGCGGCGTAGTAGTCGAGCATCGGGCTGGGGACGAACTGACCGTCCTGGCGGAGGGGTTTGAGGCGCTCCGTGAGGAGCAGCGCGCGGCCCTCACGGGCATAGCCGATGCGTCGCGGGACGCGCGCCATCCAGACCGCCAGGGCCGAGCGAAACGAGTTGGTCAGCAGGATGGCCGCGTCGAAGCGCGCCGCGCGGATCGCTCGCCGCAACCGGCGCTGCTTCCAGAACAGCTCGGCGTCGTGCCAGCCGCAGCCGGCGACGATCTCAGCGACATAGCGCCGCATGAGAAACGTGATCTGCGCGGCGGGGAAGCACCGGCGCAGAGCGGCGAGCGCTGGTCCGGCGAGCACGACGTCGCCGACCCAGTTCGGTATCGCGATCAGCAGTCGTCGCGGGGGCTCGATCAATGCCGCGCTCGGATGGACGCTGGAAACCGCGGCTCACCCGCCGTGAGCCGCTCGATACTTCTCAAACTGCTCGGCGATCTGCCGCGTGGCGCGCTCGAAAGCGTCGCGCGACAGACCGTGGTCGGCGCCGGGCACGACTTCGACGTACGCATCGCTGCCGAGGCGCTGCAGCGCGTCGCGCAGCTTGAAGAACGCCAGCTCCAGATGAAACGTGTCCTGGTCGCCGCAGAACAGGTGCAGCTTGCCCTTCAGCTTCGGGCCGAGCGTGGGCCAGTTGTTCTCCAGAGTCATGCGGATGTCGTATTTCTTCCAGGCTTCGGCGACTTTCATGTCGAGCTTGCCGGACTGGCGGTCCCACAGCTTGAGCGGTTTTCCGTCGGCGCCGCGCGGGCTGAAGACCGCTTCGAACGACTGAAGCTGTCCGCCGCGGCCGAACACCTCCTCCATCGCGGAAAAACTGCGCGAGATCAACTGCATGCCCATGACCTTGCGCGACAACGACCGCGGCGAACCGTCGGGCTCGAGGTACATGTTGTCAGCGGGATCGTAGACGTTGACGCGCTGAAACGCGCTGAAATCGACCGGATCGGGCGACGTCGACCACACGCCGCCGAAGACGTCTGGGTACGCGACTTGCAACCACAGGCTGCTCCAGCCGCCGGAGGAGTGCCCGGTGACGTAGCGTGCGCCGGCATCCGCGATGATGCGGAATTCGCGTTCCAGGTGCGGGATCAGCTCTTTGACGAGCGCTTCGCCGCGCGGGCCGTTGTTGGCCGAGTCGGCGAAGACGTGATGGCCGGTGGGGCAGTCGGCGTCGATATAGACCACGACGATGTCGAGCCCCAGGTCGGCGTAGCGCTTCGTGCCCACCATGCGCTTGGCCGACGACATCGTGCCGCCGAAACCGGAGATGACGTAAATCGACGGGAACTTGCGCTGCGGGTTGGCGTCGGCGTCGTACGCCTCGGGCAGTCCGACGGCGGCTTCCATGTATGTATCGCGGCCGTAGAAGCGGCTGAGCAGGTCGCTGCGCAACTTGATGAACTTGACGCGCGTGGAGTCCTTCAGCTCGCGCGGCTTGATCCGCTTGCTGATGCGCAGTGCGAGCGGCTCGGCGGCGGGATTCTGCGGATCGTGCTCGAACTCGACCACCTCGCTGTAGGCGTTGCCCGGGGCGTTGAGCACGTCGTGCGACCCGCCGTTCAGATCGATGATCGCCTGGGCGCGGTACTTTCCCTTGGGCAGCTCGCTCAGCGGCGCCGGAAAACCGTCCGACTTCGCGGCGTCGAAGGCGAGCGGCTCGCCCGGCTTCCAGCCCTCGACCGGCAGGGCGAAAAACGGCTGCGTGTTGAACCAGCCGACGGCCTGGCGCGGCTCACCGCCGCCGAGCGTGCTGGCGACGACGTAGACGCGGCCGGAGTAGGGCTGATCACAGACGGCGGGGTCGAACGTCAGCTCGATGCGCGGCGCGCCGGCGAGGGCGGCGGCAGCAACTGCTGCGGCGACGAGCGCGCGTAACGCCACCCACTTGCCGTGTGGGACCACGTCGACAGGCACAAATATCATCAGATTGACCACCAATCAGCCGAATTCCCGATACACGAGTCCCGCGCACATCGAACAGAAGTGATACGCGCGGACCGTGTCAACTTCAAGTCTCACCCGTCCGCACGCGGCGCACGCGCATCAACGCACCAACCCCCGCAGCGAGCAGCAGAATAGCGGAAGGCTCCGGTGTGAACGTCAGCCACACCGCCCGGCTGAGGCCGCCCGCGCCAGCCCCAGCAAAGACGTCAACGAACTCCCCTGTTGCGCTGTCGTAACGAAGTACCTGGCTGGTGTCCTGGCTGGCCACGTACATTAGGCCATCCGCACCGAACTCGACACCAGCCGGCTTTCGTAGACCGCCAAGCCGCGCCGTCACAAACTCGTCGATGAACGCGCCCGTCGTTCCATCATAGCGCAGGATTTCATCTGTAAGCTGGCTCGCAACGTACAGATTGCCATCCGGACCGAAGTCAACAGAAACAGGGCTGTTCAAGCCGCCGCTATTGGTGGTCACGAAGTTCCCGAGAAAGTCCCCGGTTGCGCCGTTGTATCTCTTGACGGTATTCGTGACGGAGCTGGTGACGTAGCAGTGCCCGTCAGGACCGAAGATCAGGTCGTTTGGACCGTCCAGGCCGCCCGAAGCGGAAGGAACGAAGTCGCCCATGTACGCTCCGGTCTGTCCGTTGTATCGCTTGACCGAGCGCGTCATGAACGAGCCGACGTAGACATTTCCGTCGGGCCCGAGTCGCAGGCCGATCGGATTGTCGAGGCCACCGGATCCGCTGGCCACGAAAGCCCCGACAAACACGCCGGTTTCCCATTCGTAGCGATTGACGCTGTCAGTAAATGCACTGGCCACGAGCAGCGACCCGTCGGAAAGGAACCCCACGTTCTGCGGCCCGTCAAGACCTCCACCCACGGCCGCTTCGGCGACGAATGATCCGTCCGAATCGAAGGACTTTGTCATTGTTGAAACTGGTGACGAGCAGGTCTGGAGTTTCGCCCGCTTCGGAGTGCAACGTCAGGAACGCCGCGATGAGCATCGTCGAGTGCGCGCGACAACGCAGTTGATAGGAGTTCATGTGCCCTCTCCAATGTTGAGTGATGAAGTGACGGAACCGCGCGGTTCCAATCGCCTCAACCTACGACCGCCTCACGGTCGAGTCAACGCGGTACACGATCGCCACATGCACGCCGCAGCCAGGTCGCGTATTATCCGACGCTGCGCGCGTGTGAGTGCGCAGAAACGCCCCCGATGGGTGGTGATACAGACGCCGGGAGATGCCAGATCATGCTCATCCGTCTCGCCCACAGCCCCGACCCCGACGACGCTTTCATGTTCTACGGGCTCTCTTGCGGGGCCGTCGATCCTGGCCCGTACCGCTTTGAGCACATACTGGAAGACATCCAGGCGCTGAATGAGCGGGCCACCCGCGGCGAATACGAGGTGACCGCGATCAGCATCCACGCCTACGCCCACGTCCGCGACAAATACGCGCTGACGGCCTGCGGCAGCAGCATGGGCGACAATTACGGGCCGATCGTCGTGGCCCGCGAGCCGCTGCGCCTCGAAGAGCTGGTCGGCCGCGAGATCGCCATCCCCGGAAAGATGACCACCGCGTTCCTGGCTCTGCAGCTCTGCCTCGGCCGCGACCGTTTCACGCCGCGCGTCGTCATGTTCGACCAGATCCTCGACGAGGTGGCCGAGTGCCGCACGGACGCGGGGCTTGTGATTCACGAGGGGCAATTGACGTACCAAACCCAGGGATTGCACGTGGTGGTCGACCTGGGAAAATGGTGGATGCAGCGCACCGGCCTGCCGCTGCCGCTGGGCGGCAACGCGATCCGCCGCGACCTGGGCGACGCGGCCTGCGACGAGATCGCGCGGATCATCAAGGCCAGCATCCGCTACAGCCTGGAGCATCGCGAAGAGGCTGTACGGCACGCGCTGAAGTACGGCCGCGGCCTGGACACGCGCATGGCCGACCAGTTCGTCGGCATGTACGTCAACGAGTGGACGTTGGACTACGGCGAGCGCGGCCGCGAGGCGGTCCGCCGGCTGCTGGCGGACGGGGCCGCGGCGGGGCTCGTGCCGCCGGTCGGCGAGATCGTGTTCTACGGCTGACCTCCGCGTCGACCACAGAGTCACCCACGCGCCGCGCAGCCCTCCACGTCAACCGCAGAGTCGCAGAGGCACCGAGAGATGCCGTTGCTGGCGGCCGGGCGCGGAGCCGCTATCATCTTCGGAGCTTTCAGCCGGAAGCCGCCCAACCTCCGGCGGGCCATGATTCGACAGTGGCGAGCTGATTGGGACTTTTCGAAAGAGGAAAGAGAATGACACGCGTTCGGATACTGTCCGTTTCAGCCGCATTTCTGATCGCCTCGCTGGCGATGGCGCAGGAGAAGTCCGCCGGCGCTGGCGTCAAGGTCGGTCAGCCCGCGCCGGAGTTCGCCTTGAAGGACTGCTGCGGGAAGGACGTGAAGCTCTCGGACTACAAGGGCAAGATCGTGGTGCTGGAGTGGATCAACCGCGAGTGCCCGGTCAGCAAGAAGCTGCTGCCGGTGATGAAGGAGACGCAGGCCAAGTATGCCTCGAAGGGCGTAATCTGGCTGCCGATCGACAGCACCCACGGGCACAAGGCCGAGGACAATCACGCTTACGTGAAGGACAACGGCCTGCCGTACAACATCCTGTGCGATGGTGACGGCGCGGCGGGTCACACCTACGGCGCCAGGACGACGCCGCACATGTTCATCATCGGCAAGGACGGCAAGGTGGCTTATGCCGGCGCGATCGACGATCAGAAGTCGCGTAACTACGTTTCGGAGGCGCTGGAGAGCCTGCTGGCCGGGAAGGCGGTCGAGGTCAGCAGCACGCAGCCCTATGGTTGCTCGGTGAAGTACAAACGCGAGTAGCACGCCGGACCGTTTCATTCGACACACGCGGCGCGGTGTCCCGCGGCGGGCACCGCGCCGTTTTCGAAATCCCGCACGGTTCCCGCTGCCGATGCCCCTGCGAGCCATTCCGCGCGACGTCCGATCCACCTGCCGTGCGCTGACCGCATTGCTTCCGTTGGCGCTGGTCAGCGGTTGCAGCTCGGGCGTGCGCTGGCGCTATGATTTCTTCGATCGTGTGCACGCGGAGAGCCGCGCCGCGGGCAGGCTGACACTGGTCTATTTCCGCACTTGGTATTCGGTGGAGTGCACGCGCGTCGAGGACAACGTGTTCGCCTCGGAGCAGGCCGGAGCGGCGACGAGCAAGCTGAACTGCGTCATTTTGAACTATGACGTGGACCGCTCATTGGCGACCGCCTGGAACATCGAGACCATTCCGGCGTTTGTGATCGTCGATGAGCAGAGTCGCGTGCTGTCCCGCCAGCAGGGCGAGTTCAGCCTGGAGCAGCTTCTGGCGGCGATTCGGCAGGCCGAGGCTGGGACCGCGGGCGCGACGTCGCGGGCGCCATGAACAGGGTCCGTCGCGCGGCGTTGGCGCTGGTCTGCCTGACGGGCTGCGGATCGGGCGCCGAGCTGACGCTGCCGCGGGCGCTCTTTGGCCGGACGGGCATGGGGCCGGGGGAGTTCAATTATCCGCGGGCGGCGGCCGGCGTGCCGGGAGAGTGCCTGTTTGTGGTCGACAAGGCCGGCCGCGTGCAGCGGCTGGGCGAAGACGGGCAGCCGGAACGTCTGTGGCGGATGCCGCAAACCAGCGCTGGCAAACCCACCGGATTGGGCGTCGAGCGCGCGGCGCGGAAGCTCTACGCCGCCGACACGCACTACAGCCGCGTGTCGGTTTTTGACTTTGACGGCACGCCGCTGGAGACGTTCGGGAGCTACGGCGACGGGCCGGGGCAGTTTCGGCTGCCGACCGACGTGGCGCTCGACGCGAAGGGAAACATCTACGTTGCCGAGTATGGCGGCAACGACCGCATCAGCGTGTTCGATGCGGCGCACGATTATCAGATGAGTTTCGACGGCTCGGATTCGGGGTTGAGGCTGGAGCGGCCGCAATCGCTGGCGTTCGCCGGGGATGGCACCTTGTGGGTCGCGGACGCGTGCAATCACCGCGTGTGTCACTTCGACGCGCAGGGGCGATTTCTGTCGTCGTTCGGCGTTCTGGGCGAAGCGGCCGGCGCGCTGCGCTATCCGTACGGTTGCGAGCTGCTTTCCGACCAGACGCTGGTGGTATGCGAATACGGCAACAATCGCGTGCAGCGATTCACGGCGGAGGGCCGCTCGCTGGGCATATGGGGCCGGGCGGGGCGGCGGCCGGGCGAGCTGGCGTATCCGTGGGCGATCTACGTCGGGTCGGATGACGCAACGTACATCGTCGACTCGGGGAACAACCGCGTGCAGGTGATCGACGGCTGCTCGGACCGGACGTGGCGGTAGTAGCTCTGTGCGGATTGCCTGCTGCCGCTGCGCGTGTTGCGGGGTTTCTGCCGGCCGTGGCTCGCGTGCGGCCATGGCCCCCACGCGGGCGGTCAGGGCATAGAATTTGGCGATGCCCCCAGCGACCGATGCCAGCGTCGAAACACCCTGCGTCGAATGGAGCTCGCACCCCGCGGCCGAGCGGCCGCTGGCCGCGCTGGTCGCCTGCGTGGTGATCATTCTGCTGGGGCTGGCGGTGCACGCGGCGACCGGATCGAGCGTCTGGGCCGTGTTTTCAGTGGCGCTGCTGTGTCTGTCGCTGCACGCGTTCTTTTTCGCGACGCGCTACCGGATCGATGCGGAGGGACTGGTGATTCGGCCGCTGTTCGGCGGCGGGCGATTCGCGTGGAGTGACATTTCGCGCGCCGTGGTGCACGAGGACGTCGCCGCACTGCGGCCGACGCGCCGCCGCGGCGGGCGCGAGATCGTCATTCGCTGGCCGCGCGGCCGGCCGGACGTGGCGGCGCTGCTTCGGCGCTACCTGTCGGCGGTGATCGACGAGGCGGCGCGCGGCGGCTGAGGGGCGCTTGCGGTGTTGTGGCCGCGGCGCGGTATGATACTGGCCGCGGTCGAGACGGACCCGGAACCGGAACCTGATGGACACCGACGACATTCAATCCAAGTTGCAGCGTGCCGGCGAGTTGCTGGACGCCGGCGAGCCGGAAGAGGCCCTGCGCTGCCTGGAGGGTCTGGAAGGCACGCTGGTGGACGCGGACGACCGCATCGAGCACGCTTCGCTGCGGGCCTGGGCGCTGTCGCAGGTCAATGAGAACACCGAAGCCCTGCAGCTCATCCGGCCGCTGATCGAGGAGTTTCCCGACTCGGTGCGACTGCACACGACGCACGGGATCGTGCTGTCCAACCTGAACCGCCTGGGCGACGCGCGGGCCGCGCTGGAGCTGGCGCTTTCGCTGGACGAGAGCGACGCGGTCGCGCTGGCGAACCTCGGCTACGTTCATGAGCAGGCCGGCGACCTCGACGCGGCGCTGCGCTCCTATGAGCAGGCCGCGGAGAACGGGGCCGACGTGGCCTGGATTCTGCAGCGCCGCGCCGCCGTGCAGCGCGAGCTCGAGGATTATCCGGCGGCCCGCAAGACGCTGCTGCGTTACCTTTCGCTGGCGCCGGACGACGAATTCGAGTGGATCTCGCTGGCGATTGTTCACAGCGAGCTGGGCGAGTACGAGTCGGCTTTTGAGTGCTACCAGCGCGCCGAGCAGATCAATCGCGACTCGACCGACTTGCGATTCAACTGGGGGCTGACAGCCGAGCGGGCCGGCCGGATGGAAGAGGCGCACGCGCAGCTTTCGCTGCTGGACACGGCGGCGCCGCGCTCACCGCAGACCTGCATTCTGCGGGCGTTCATTCACGAGCACGAGGGCGACCTGAAGTCGGCGATGGCGGCGCACCTGGAGGCGATCGAGCGCGCCGCGGAGTTCGGCCGCGACAGCCTGGCATACGCGATCGAGCAGGCGATGGAGTTCTGCGTGACGCACCAGAAGCGCAAGGAAGGCGAAGCGCTGATGAAGCGCGCCTACGCGCGCGACGCGTGCACCGTCGAGTTGTGCGCCGCCTACCGCGAGCTCAACGGGCGCTTCCTTGACCAGGGTTACTGGTACAACGTCATGATCGAGATTGACCGCAAGAGCCACGCGGTCGAGCGCCCGCCGGAAGGCGGCAATAACGGCAAGTTGCCCGGGAGCAACGGGCAGTTGGGCGGCTGGCGCGACCGCAGCGGCGCGCCGCGCCGCGCGGGCAGGAACTCACCGCCGCCGCGCGAGTCCAACGGGCGACGTGAAGTTCCGGCGGACCCGACGAGCCACGGCGCCGGCGGTGACGGGCCGCGGCGGATTCTGCGCTGCGTGCAGTTGATCGCCAGCGACCGCGACGACGGCATCTCGCTGTTGAACGAATTCCTGACTCGCATGGGCGAACGGCGTGCGGTGGTTGCGGGCTTTACGGACGAAGACCCGGTCGAAGACGAATACGGGGGAATCTACGAAGTCGAGCCGCTGGACGACGCGATTCTGGCGTCGGAGTCGGACGAATCGGAATAACGCCGCCCGCGCGACGCTTCGATCCGGTTGGTCTTTTCAAGCAGTACGTCCGATAGTATTCTGCGGCCGGGTAGACAGTTGTGGAGCGGATAGAATCCGCTGCTGCCGGGCGGAAGCACGATTCTCCAAAGTCCACTGGGACGCATGAAGACCATCGAGGCCATCGCCACCCCGGACAGCTCGGTCGACTTCCCTCAAGCTCCGCCGCAGGCATCCGTCAGCCCGTCTGATCCGGTGCGCACGGGCGGGTTCGGCGGGATTCGCTGGACCTACCGCGCCGCGTTCGACGCACTTTTGGGCCGAATCGCCGCCGACGCGTGGCGAAGCCCGCAGCGTCAGGGTTGGCAGCGCGTCAAGCAGAACGGCACGCGAACGGTGTGGCGCGCGGAGTTGGGCGAAGAGTCGTTTTATCTCAAGTACTACGCCTGGAACCGGCTGAGCGGGCTGCTCCGCGGCCTGATCCGGCCGCAGGCCTGCGAAGCGGAGTGGAACGGCGGGCTGTACGCGCTGCGGGCGGGAATCCCGGCGGTCGAGCCGGTGGCCTATGCGAGCAACATTCTGGCGGGCCGCCGCGGAACGTCGGTGCTGGTGACGCGTGCGGTCCGCGACAGTCAGCCGCTCAACGAGTTCTGGAAGCACTTGCGGACCGACGACGACGCCGCTCGGCTGCGGAGCGACACCGCGCAGCTTTTCGACCAGTTGGCCGAGATGATTGCGCGGGCGCACCAGGCGGGTTTTGAGCACCTGGACATGCACGCGGCCAACCTGCTGGTGCAGACGCTGGGGCGCCGCACGTATCGCACGTTGTTCGTCGATCTGCACTCGGCGCGGCTGGCGATGCCGATCAGCGACCACGCGGTGGTTCGCAACCTGGCGCAGCTCAATCAGTGGTTTCAGCGCCACGCCACCGTGGGAGAGCGCCTGCGCTTTCTGCGGGCGTACGTCCGCTGGCGCCATGAATACGAGCACGCCTTCGAGCACGCCCGGCCGCTGGGCCTCTCGTTCGCGCAGCTGGTCGACGCACTGGTCGGCGAGGCCGCGATACACGCCGGGCGGCTTTGGTCGCAGCGCGACCGGCGGGTCTGCCGCGATGGAACCTATTTCGCGCGGCTGCGGCCGGCTCCGGGCTGGCGCGCCCTGGTCGTGCGGCGTTGCAAGCATCCGACCGACGAGTCTCTGGCCTCGCGTCTGACGTTCGACCTGGACTGGTGGCGAACGCAACTCAGCGACCCGCCGCGACTGGCGGCGTCCGACAGCGCTACGGACGTGAAAAGGTCGCACTCGGGAATCGTGCGCCGCCTGACGCTGGCGACGGCGGACGGCCCGCTGCCGGTGATCGTCAAGCGCCCGCTGGCGCGCAACTGGCGGCGGGCGATCCGCAACCGGCTGGCGACGTCGCGGAGCATGCGGGCCTGGCGCGTCGGACACGCTCTGCTGAACCGCGACGTGGCCACGGCGCGGCCGCTGGCGGTGCTCGAACACCGGATCGGCGGCATGGTGCTCGACAGCCTGCTGATCAGCGAGGCGATTCCTGGGGCGATCGATCTCGAGGCCGATCTGCGGCGTGAGTATGAGCGGCGGACGTCTTGTCAGTGGCTGGCCTATCGCCGCCAGGTCGCCGACGAACTGGCGCTGCTCCTGCGGCGGCTGCGCGACCGCGGATTCGCGCATCGCGACTGCAAGGCGTCGAACATTCTGGTGGTGCGCGAGCCGGCGCGCAAGCTGCTCTGGATCGACATGGACGGCATCCGCGCTGAACGCTCGGCGGATCTTGACGCGCTCGTCCGGCTGCACGTGAGCTTGCTCGACGTGCCGGGTCTGACGCGCACCGACCGGCTGCGTTTTCTGCGCCGCTTTCTGGCGCGCTTCGGGTCGGATCCGCGCGCGTGGCGCGACGTGTGGCGCGCGGCGCAGCGCGGTGCGGTGCGGAAGCTGGCCGCGGCGCAGCGGCGGCGGGCGTGGAAACTGCGGCACTACGGCCGGACGTGACGCCACGTCGCCGATGGCCGACGGCGCGCATCAGCCGCCGGTTTGCTCTTGTCGGTGCACGACAACAATCTCAACTTCGCGCGGTCCGTGTACACCCTTTACGAGAATTCCCTCGATGTCGGCCGTCTTGCTTGGTCCGCTGATGATGGTGACGTTTGACGGCAGACCGGTCGGCGTGTGTGCCTCGCCGGCAAGTCCGTCGAAGAAGTCCCACAGGTCGGCGACGATTTCGGCCGCATCGAGTACGGCGACGTGGATCGGCGGCAGAAGGCTCAGCCCGCGCCAGTGACCCGCCCCGCTCACGACCACGATGCTGCCGGTCTCGGCGACGCCGGCGCGCACCGTGGTGACGCCCGCGTCGGCGGTGTAGAGCGACTCGTCGCCCGCATCCGCCGGCAACAGCTCGAACGCCTCAGCAACGTGCTCGCGTACGCCCGGCAGCGCCGCGACGGCGTGCTCGAGGACGACGCGCCGCGCCGCGTGCTTTTCAAGGGCAGCGCAGATGGTCGCCGACAGAGCCGGCGCCTCGCACACGCTGACGTGCATGCCCTGGGCGCGGGCCGCCGCCGAGAAGACGGCCAGGTGATCGGCGTCGAGTGCGACTTCGCGCACGTCGTCGGCGACCAGCCGGGGCAGCGCGGCGCGCCTGTCGGACGGCGTCCGCGCCGTCGCGGCGGCGACTCGTTCGAACACGGCCTTTCGCGCGTCAGCCACGCTGGTCGGCCTCCGCTTGCCGCCCCGACTCCGCGGCCCGCTGTGAAAGCTCGCGGCGCAGCGTGGATCGCCACAGTTCGCGGAACGACTGCTCCGCCGGGGCGCGCAGATCGCGCTGCCGGAGTGCACCGCGGAGCGGCCCCGCTGCGCGGATGATCCAGCCGTCACGCGCCAGGCGTCTCAGGAACCAGCCGCCGACGTGCTGCGCCAGCTCGTAGAGCGCCCGCGAGCGCAGGAACCACGCGACCAGCGCGAATGTCCAGCGATGTCCGCGACTGACGATGCGCCGCTGCGTCTGCTCGCGCCGCAGCGCCACAAGCACGTGCGGAATGTCGATCTTCACCGGGCAGACGTCGTGGCACAGCCCGCAGAGGCTCGACGCCTGCGGCAGGTCGGCGTGCTCGGACAGCCCGCCGAAGAGCGGCGTCAGCAGCTTGCCGATCGGACCGGGGTAGACGCTGCCGTAAGCGTGGCCACCGACGCGGCGGTAGACGGGGCAGGCGTTCAGGCAGGCGCCGCAGCGGATGCAGCGCAGCACGTCGCGATGGGGTCCGGCCAGGATGTCGCTGCGGCCGGCATCCATGATGACGACGTGCAGCTCCTCGGGCCCGTCGGGGTCGCCTCCGCCGCGCGGCCCGCTCACCAGCGACGTGTAGACCGTGATAGGCTGGCCGGTGCTGGAGCGTGCCAGGAGCTTGAGAAAGACCGACAAGTCGCGCATCCGCGGAACGATCTTCTCGATGCCCATCAACGCGACGTGCACGCGCGGGCGGCTCATCGTCAATCGGCCGTTGCCCTCGTTCGTGCAGATGCAGATCGTGCCGCTCTCAGCCACGCCGAAATTGACGCCGGTGATGCCCAGATCGGCGCGTCGGAAGATGGCGCGCAGGTGATCCCGCGCGATCGCGGTCAGTTTTTCGGGGTCTTCGGTATAGGGCACACCCAGTTCGCGGACGAAGGCCCGCGCGATCGTCTGCCGGTTCTTGTGGATGATGGGCGTGACGATGTGGCTGGGGTGATCGTGGTCGATCTGCACGATGAACTCGCCCAGGTCGGTCTCGACCACCTGCACGCCGGCGGCGGCGAGGGCCGCGTTCAGGCCGGTCTCCTCGCTGGTCATCGACTTGGATTTCACGCACAGCTTCGCGCCACGGCGCTGGGCGATGCCGGCGATGATCTCGTTGGCGGCGCGGCGGTCGGCGGCGAAGTGCACGCGGCCGCCGCGGGCCTCGACGCGGGCCACAAACTGCTCGAGATACGTGTCGAGGTGGTCGAGCGTATGCTGCTTGATGTCGGCGGCGGCGGCCCGTAGCCGTTCGTAGTTGCGCAGGCCTGACATCGCCTCGGCCCGGGCGGCGACCTTGTGCGTGGTCGCGCCCTGCAGCGCGGCCTGCAGGGCCGCGTCGTCCAACGCGGCCCGGCTGCGCTCGGCGAAACTGGGACGTGGGCTCACGCCGCTGCTCCATTCGGCTCGAAGCGAAGGCGCCGTCGGCGGCGGCGCGCCGCCCGGGCGGTTGTCAGGCGTCGGTAATCCGGCCGTCGCGCATGTGGACGACGCGCGAGGCGCTTTGCGCGACTTGCAAGTCGTGCGTGACGATGACGAGCGTCACGCCGTCCTCGCGTTGTATTTGCCGCATCAGGTCCAGCACCTGCGAGCCGCTGCGCGTGTCGAGCGAGCCGGTGGGCTCATCCGCCAGGATCAGCCGCGGATGGTTCGCCAGGGCGCGGGCCACCGCGACGCGCTGCCGCTCGCCGCCGGAGAGCGTCGGCGGCAGATTATTGACGCGATGGCTCATCTCAACGCGATCGAGCAGCATGCTGGCGCGGCTGACGCGCTGCTCGGCGCTGATGCCGGCGCGGACCATCGGAATCTGGACGTTTTCGTGCGCGGTGAGGTGCGGCAACAGATTGTGCAGTTGAAAGACGAAGCCGATCGTCCCGGAGCGGAACAGGTCGGCCTGCTTGCGGGTCAGCGAGCGGAGCGACGTGCCGAAGACCTCGATCTCGCCGGCGTCGGGGCGATCGAGCGCGGCGATCAGGTTCAGCAGCGTCGATTTGCCGCAGCCCGACGGGCCGGCGATGGCGATCGCCTCGCCGGCGTGAATCGTCAGGTCGGCGCGATCCAGCGCCACGATGCTGCCGCGCTCGAACGACTTCACCAGCCCGCGGGCCCGCACGGCGATCTCGCGCGGCGCCGCGGCGGCCTCGAGCGCGGCGGCGGCCAGCTCGGCGGTCCTACTCATAGCGCAGGGCCTCCACGGGCGAGAACGTCGACGCGCGCCACGACGGTATCACGCCGCCCAGCGCACCGATGGCGACCGCCAGCAGCGTTGCCCAGCCGAAGAGCGCCGGACCGTAGACCGGCTGCACGAACTGCTCGGTGATGTGCATCACCGTCGCAAGCTGCGCCACGGCGACGCCCAGCACCGAGCCCATCGCCGCCGCCAGGAGGCTGATCAGCGCGGATTCCATCAGGATCATGCCGACGACGCGGCGCCGCGACCAGCCCAGGGCGCGCAGAATCCCGATTTCGCGCGTGCGCTCGAAGACGGACATCCACATCGTGTTCAGCACCACCAGCCCGCCGACCAGCACCGCGATTCCCGATACGCCCCAGACCAAGGCCTGCATGATCACCAGCCCGCGATCGACCTTGACGTATTCCTCCACCTCGCTGATCGCCTTGAACTCGGGAAAACGTCTCTCGATCTCCTCGACGGCGGCGCGGCGGTCGGCGCCGGGCTTGAGCTTGACCGGGGCGGCGGTGATCTGGTCCTGACGGTTGGTCATCTCCTGCAGCACGTCCAGGTCGATCATCACCCCGCCGTCGACCACGACCAGGCCGAGTTCGAACATGCCGGAGATGGTGAATTCGTGGCGTCCCATGCGAATCTTGTCGCCGACCTTGACGCACAGCGTCTGAGCCGCGACGCGACCGACCATCAGCTCGTCGGGGCGCTGCGGCTTGCGGCCCTGCGTCGGTTTAAGCTGGCGATAGGAGAAATCGTCCTCGCGCGCCCCGATGACCACCATGAACGGCTGGTCGTTCACCGGCTGAACGGTGAAGATCGCACCGGCGACGGCCTCGACGGCATCGACCGAGGCCAGGGCGGCGCGCGTCGCCTTCTCCTCGAGCGAGCTGAGGATGTCCGCCGCCACGCCGGTCTGAAACACCAGCAGGTCGCAGCCGCCCAGGCGCAGGGCCATCGACGTCATGTCCCAGAAGCCGCGCGAGATTGCGGCCAGCGCCACGACCGCGATCACCCCGACCGACACGCCCAGCGCCGTCAGCATCGTGCGCATCGGCTGGCGCATCAGGTTGCGCACCGTGACGCCGGAGAACGTCAGTGCTCGGGGAGCGCGGTTCATAACCAGATCATCGGCGGTGCCGCGCCGGGTTGTCAAAAGTCGGGCCGGACGCCGCCGAAGCGGTTGAGACGCCATGACGATTCGACTCCTGCGGCACGGCGCCGCCCGCACCGCCGGGAGCACCCCCGCCGGCAGAACCGGCGCGACCGGCGTACGCCGCCAGCGCGTCGTGCGTCAGCCGCTGCTGCACGCCGATATTGCGGTATTCGATCCACGCCGCCAAAGGTTGCGCCGCGATGGAGAGCAGGGCCAATACAAAATGCCAGATTTTTGGAATCGCGGCCCGCGTGGTGTCGAAGCCGGCCGCGGTGGCGCTGGACGCGCCGATCCAGGCGCCGGTCATCGCGGTGGCCATGACGACGGCGATGGCGGACATCGCGACGCGGAACGTGCGGCTCTTGAGCCGTTTGGCGCGCTGCTCGAACGCCGGGTCGATCCGCCGGCGATCGACCGCCTCGCCGATCGTCTTGGTCTGCACGATGAAGTAGACGTAGACGATCGAGTGCAGGAGCGCGGTGTAGAGCGTGGCGAACAACCCCAGTCCGAAGTGCAGCGGAAAGAGGCGTCCGCCGCCTCCGAACCAGCCCAGCGCGGCGGCCCCCGACAGCACCAGCACGTCGGCGATGACCAAGCCCGTCAGGACCGATTGCATGCGTTCAGTGCTTGAAGTGCAGCGCCAGGAGCGTCATGTCGTCGCCCAGGTCGGCGCCGCCCAGATGACGCCGGACCAGATTGCGCGCCACGCGGATCAGATCGTGCGTCTGCCGGCGCTCGGTCGTCGCGAGCTCCGAGACGACGGCGTCGAGTCCGAGGATGGGCCGGTCGGGCGGCGCGGCTTCGTTTAGACCATCCGTGTAGAAAAGCAGCGCTTCCACGTCGTGCCCGCACGCGACGCGCTGCGACTCGAAGCGCTCGTCGGGATCGACGCCCAACGGCAGCGAATTGTCATCGCTTGAGAAGGAACTCACCTCGCGCCCCACCAGGATCGGCCCCGGGTGCCCGGCGCTGACCATCTCGACCTGCCCCTCGTTCGTATCCACCACGCCGAAAACCGCCGTGATGAACACGTCGGGGGACGTATTCCGGCAGATCAGGCCGTTGACCCGCTGCACCAGGTTCGGCAGCGGCACGTCGAGCGTCATGGCGACGCGCACCGCGGCCTGAAGGTTGGCCATCAGCAGGGCGGCCGGCAGACCGTGCCCCGTGACGTCGGCGATGATCACGCCCAGACGACGCTCGTCCAACTCGAAAAAGTCGAAATAGTCGCCGCCGACCGCCGACGACGGCTCGTTGTAGCCTTCGACCGTGACGACGCCCTTGGTCATGGCGGCGGGAGGCAGCAGCATGCGCTGGATGGTGCGGGCGTGCTGCAGTTCGGCGATGATGCTCTGCGCGCGGGCGTGGTCCTTCAGCATGCGCAGATTGATCAGGCCAACGCCCACCTGCCGCGCGATGGCCTCGAAAAAGTCGACGTCCTTCTCGGTGTACGTCGATCCGTTCGTGACGCGGTCGCCGTAGATCACGCCCAGGATTTCCTCATGGTGCATGATCGGCACACACAGCGCCGAGCAGATGGGAAATCGCACGAGGCTCTCGGTGATGTTGGCGCCCAGGTCGGTGGCGGGGTTGTTGACGATCGCGCGGGCGCCCTCCACCAGCGCCCGGTTGATCAGCGTGCGGCTGATCTTGAACGCTCCGGTCTCGTCGCGCGGCACGTTGCGCACGACCGGCAGCTCCGGTTCGCCGCGGGCGGTCTTCAATGCAATCAGGCCGCGCTCGAACTTCAGCGCCTCGCAGCAGCCGTCGAGTGCCTCTTCCAGAAGCTGCTTGCGGTCAAGCGTGCCGCTCAGCCGCTCACCCAGGCCGATCAGCAGGTTCAGACGCTTCTGATTGAGGTCGCCGGCGCGCTGGCTCGACGGCAGGAAACGCGTCGTGCCCATGTCCATCGCCGCGTCGGGCGTGAAAATGACGCTTCCGGCGTCGCCGGCCGGGACGCCGCGTATCTCGATCAGGTGCTCGCCGATGTGGACGCGCTTGTAAGCGACGCGTGTCGCGTTGCGGAACAGCTCGCCGTTGTCGACGCGCGTGCCGTTCTTGGAGTTCAGATCGGCGACCATGACGCGCTGGCCGTCCACGAGCCACAGCTCGGCATGCTCGCGCGACACCTCGCCGTCGTTGCGCAGCACGACGTCGCACGTCTCCGAGCGACCGATCTTCATCGGCCGGTCGGAGAGATTGAATAAGGATTCGGCGCCATCGCGCGAGCGGACCACCAACTCGGCCATGCGTCATCCTCGTGCCAGCTCCGGCTAGCCCAGCGACAGAATCCGCAGCAGCGGCAGCAGCGCGGAGTAGGGCAGGCGCAGGGCGTTGTCGAACGCGTCGGGCGAGAGCAGGATGCCCAGCCCGTCTTGCACCCGCGCGATGCAGCCGCCCAGCGCCGCGGCACCCAGCAGCGACCCGACCGCCAGCCAGCGGCCCGCACTCCACCGATTCCGACCCATCCGCCGCACTCCCTCGCGGCCACTCCGCCGCGTCCAGTAGTGTACCACCTCCGCGGCACGACGGCACGGTGATGGCACGTCGGCCCGGCTGCCGCGTTCGCCGCGACTGGACCGCGCTCCCGGCCGGCACCAGAATGTGTTCATGCCGATGAGCTTGGCCACCCTGGCACTGTGGTTCTGCGCGGCCCCGCCCTACCAGGCCGCCGTGGAGTCTCCCGCCGCTCTGCTGACGCGGATCGACGCGTCCCGGTCGCGGCTCGCCGCTCCGCACCTGCCCTTCCAGGAGCAACGCGAAACCCGCCGGCGACTCGCCGCCGACTGTCGGCTCTATCTGACGCTCTACCCCGGCGGCGACAAACGTGAGGACGTCGGCCGACTCGAACTGGCCACACTCTTCGAGCTGGCGGCACTCGCCGGCGGCGAGTTCGCCGAATTCAAGCTGCGCGTCGCCGACATGCTCAACCACCCGCCCTTTCCCGCCGCCGAACACGAGGCTGCATACTGGTCCCTGGTCTGCGGCGGTTTGAATCGCGCGCCCATCTCGCGTAGCGGCGTGAATCCACCGGCGCGCGGCCGGCCGCTTTCCGCGCCTCAGGCCGGCGACCGCCAGCTCATCGCCGCGATGCGCGCCTATACCGCGGCTCATCCGCGCAGCCGGCACACGCCGCGCATGCTGGAGCAGCTCTTCGACGCGGCGGCGGCAGGCGACGAGGATGCCGCGATGCGGGCGGCGGTGGAGTCGCTGACGCGCGACTGGCCCGCGCATCCGGCCACGGTGCGCGCCGCCGGCCGCCTGCGACGGCGCGACGCGGTCGGAAAGCCGTTCTGGATTAGCGGAGAACTGGCCGGCGGCGGCACGACGCTCGATACCCGCTCACTGCTCGGCCGGCCGCTGATCGTCGTCGTGTGGTCCGTCGACTGCGATCGTTCGCGCACGCGCATCCGCGAGATCGAGACGTTTCGCGTCACACATCCGGACGTCGCGGTGGTGGGCGTCAGCCGGGACGCCGACGCGGATCGCGTGCAGCAGGCTTGCCGCGAGCTGGGCCTGGCCTGGCCACAGCTTCAGGACGGCCGCGGCCCGGCCGCGCAGGTCATGCTTGATTGGGGCGTCGATGAGACGCCGTTCGTGTTCGTCGTCGACGCAGGCGGCGCGCTGCGCGGCGCGACAGCCGACGACGCCTGGCGCGACGGGGCGCGCGCCGCGGTCGATCGACGCTAGACTCGCCAGGAAGGATCGGCTTGCCGTTCGCCGCTCAGCTCACTCCCCCGCGCGGATCGCCGCGGCGCGGCCTGCATCGCCGCGCGCTTCCCACAGCCGCGCCAACCGTTCAATCGCGTCGTTCACGCGGGGCTTCGGCGCGTCGGGACTGGCCCGCAACGCCTCCGCCGCCGGCGCCAGCAGCGCCTCGGCCTCGTCCAGGCGTCCCAGACCAAGCAGCACCTCTCCCATCAGGCTTCGGGTGTGATGCGTTTTCCACGTAACCGGGGCTTGCTGTGCGGCGTCCAGCGCCGGCCGCAGCAGTTCTTCCGCCTCGGCAAAACGCCGCTGCTTGATCCGCACGGTGCCGAGCACCTGCATCCCATCTGTCAGCGCCGGCCCGCTCGTGCCCTTCTCGCGGAGCACTTGCAGACTCTGCTCGAAGAGCACCGCCGCGTCGTCGTAGCGCTCGAAGAGATACAGCGTCCGCGCCAGGTCGGAGCGTACCTGAACCACCTTGGGGTGGCCGGGATCGAAGTGCGTCAGCAACATGTCGAGCGCGGCGCGGCGGTGTTGAGCCGACTCCTCGAACCGCTTGCGGGACTCGAGCACCGCCCCGAGAAAGTTGAGGCTTTCGGCGATTTCCGGATGCCCCTCCGGCAACACGGCGCGTTGCAGCGCGAGCGCCTCTTCAAAAATCGGCTGGCTCTCGTCGATCCGCCCGAGCTCGAAGTAGATCACACCCAGATTGTTCAGGTGCGTCGCCAGCCGCGGGCCGCCGCCCGCGAAGCGCCGCTCGCTGGCGATGGCCTCCTGCAACAGCCGGATGGCCTCCTCGCTACGGCGGGTCCGCTGGAGCAGGCACGCCAGCGAGCTCTTCACGCTCGCCGTGCGCGTGTCGTCGTCGCCGAACTGCTCCAGCGCCATCGACAGCGCGTCGCGCAGCAGCGATTCGGACTCGTCCCACTTCCCGGCCACCTGAAGCACGTTCGCCAGGTGCTTTCGGGCCGCAAAGAGCCCCTGCTGCCGCTCCAGCGGCGCCGCTTCGAAGCGCTCGATCGCCTGGCGGTAGCGGGCCTCGGCTTCTTCGCGCCGGCCGAGCGCTTCGACGACCACTCCCAGGTTGAAGAGCGTGTCGGCTTCCAGACACCGCGGATCGCCGCGCATGCCCTGGTCGATCTCGAGCGCTTCGCGATACGCCTGCTCGGCGCCGGCGTAGTTCCCCAGCGCCAGGCGGGCGGCGCCCATCTGGTTGAGCGCTTCGGAGACGCGCGGCGCCTGCGGTCCGAGCAGTTGCCGGCACAGCTCGGCCATCCGCGCGAAGTTCTGCTCCGAGCGGACGAAGTCCGAGAGGTTGTAGAATGCCAACCCCAGCGTGGAGCGCAGCCGTAGCTCGATCTCCGGCTTGTCGCTCAGATTGTCGAACACAATGTCGGCATACTTCGTCACCACGTCGCGGATCGTCGCGTCGGGTCCGGGAAACTCGAACGCCTCCGATGACCCGAACATCTTCTCGATCAACTTGACGACCGCGTCTGCCTCCTCCATCCGCCGGGCGGAATCCCGCTCGGCGGCCACGGCGCGGTCGCGCTCGGTCTGCGCCTCGCCGCGCCGCCGCTCGGCCGCCCGCCAGAAATAGAGGCTGAAGCACAGCCCCAGCACGATCACGGCCAGCACGGCACCCGACGCGGCGACGGCGACGCGGTGCCGGCGGACCTGCTTGCGCAGCACGTAGCCGAACGAGTCGCGCTTGGCCTCGATCGCCTCATTGGCCAGGTAGCGCTGCAGATCGCGGCCAAGGTCGCCGGCCGTCTGGTAGCGGCGCTGCCGGTCTTTCTGCAGGCACTTGAAGACGATCGTCTCCAGCTCGTCGTCGACACCCGACGCCACGCCGCCCGCCGTTCCCCGCACCGACGGCTCGCGCCGTGCGTCGTTGATGCGGCGGGGCTCGGCAAAGCGGATCGCCTGCACGACTTCGGGCAGCGGACCAGTCACGCGATAGGGAAACTGGCCCGCCAGCGCGTGGTACAGCAGCACACCCAGCGCGTACACGTCGGTGCGCGTGTCGATCTCGCCGGGCGTGCCGGCGGCCTGCTCCGGGCTGGACCAGGGCAGCGAACCGACGAATTGACCGGTCTGCGTCATGCTCGGGTCGGCCTCGCCGGGGGCCGCGTCGCTGAACTTCGCCAGGCCAAAATCCAGCACGCGCGGTTCGCCACCCTCGTCCACGAGAATGTTGCCCGGCTTCAGGTCGCGATGAATGACGCCGCGCAGGTGTGCGGCGTTGACCGCGTCGCAGATGCGCAGGAAGACGCGCAGGATTTCGGCGACCTCGTCGCGCAGGCCGGAACGCGAACCGCTGCGGACGGCGGCGTCGATGCGGGCGCGACGCTGTTTCTCGATCCAGCGGTCCAGCGGCATGCCGACCACCAGGTCCATCACGTAGTAAAACCGCCCCGCCGACTCACCGCTGTCGTGAATCGTCACCACGTTTGGATGACGCAGGTGACTCAGGACCTCGATTTCGCGCTCAAACCGGCGACGACTGGTGCTCGCCGGGCCGGGCGCGTCGTAGAGCACCTTGATCGCGACTTTGCGCTTCGTCCCCCGCTGGATGGCCTCATACACCACGCCCTGCCCACCGCGGTGCCGTTCGCCGAGCACGTCATAGCCGCTCAGCGACTCGCCCGGCGCAGCTCCGAGCGTGCTTGCGTCGCGCACGTCCAGCGACGAGTCGCGCGCGCCACGCGCCACGCCCGGACGCCGAGCCGTAACCGCCTCGAACTGGCGCGCCGCGGCGTTGATCAGCAGTTCGTCACGCTCGCGCGATGAAGTTGTCTCGCTCATGAATCCCGTCTGCCCGGCAGCACTCCATGCCAAGGCGGGCCCGCATTGAGCCCGCTCTGCTGATCAGAGCGAATTCCGCCCAGGCACCTTCACGATGTTCTCGTGAAAAAATTCGTCGCCGGTCCGATCACATCGGCCAGCCGCTCATGCGCCCGGGCGCGCAGCATGTGCACCGCTCCGGCCGACCGGCCGACCGCCGACGCAACCTCGTCAATCGCCCGGCTCTCAAGATCGTAGAGTCGGATCACGGTCGCGTAGTCCGGGGGCAGCGCGTCCAGCGCGCGATCCACCGCGCTGCGCGCCTCGCCCGCCGCCGCGTCGCGGCTGGGTGTCGCACTCGTGTAGCCCAGCAGGTCGAGCAGCACCACGGCCGAATCCTGCCCCGCGGGCGCCTGGAGCGAGACGGCCGGCGGCGGCCGCTTGGCGGCTTCGAGCCCCTTGATGGCGTCGCGCAGGTTGTTCTCCGCGACTCGCTTAAGCCAGCCGTAGAACGAGTTGGCCCCACCCGGCACGAAGGATGATATCTTCAGGAACGCTTCGAGAAACGTGACCTGCAACACGTCGTCGACGTCCAGCACGCTCTGCCAGCGCTTGTCGATCGAAAGCTGCTCGCGCAACCGCGGGGCACTTTCGCGCAGCAGCTCGGTCAGGGCGCGCGTGTCGCCCTCCACCGCGCGCTGCATGCGGATTTCTGCCTCGCGTTCCATGCTGTCGGCCCAGAAAGTGCCATTCTACGCCCCGAGTCGCCTCGCCGCCATCCTCAGCCGTGCGTCCCGACACTCGTCCGCGGCCCGCGCAGCGCCGAAAAGCGGCACGCTCGCTGCCGGTCCGTCAGCGAAGCTCAGATACCCGCGGCGTGTCCGTTGCTGGACGCGAACTCGGCCATGACGTTCGAAATGATGCTGAACGACTCGACGACGCGCTGCGCGTAGCGCTCCAGGTACGACCCCGCCACAACGTCGACCAGCGTCGGCTGGCGGAGACCCTGCCAGGCGATCCGTCCGAAGTTGACCTCGGAAACTTCCAGCTCGCCCGCTGCCGGATTGTATTGCGCGGCCATCAGCGTGTTCACAACCAGACACGGAATAACCACCGCGTGCAGCCGCTGCCTTCCGCCGCGCATCGCGCCACCCTCGGCCAGAGCCCAGGCCGCTTCGGTGAGCGCGCGAAGGGTCTCATAGGCGTTGTCGCGCGGCGGGCGGGCTTCCTTGTCGTCAAGGTCCGCGCGGACGATGTTGTAGGCGAAGTTCGAGTTCGGCGCGAAGTGAATCGAAGCCTCGAGCCGCGCGGCAAAATCGCCGATCCGGCCGGCCAGCATGCGCAGCGACTCGGACTTGGGCGTGTAGATCCAGTCCGCGGCCATCATCGCCGGGCAAGCGCCGTACAGCAGCACCCAGGGCGCGTCTTTCGAATAGCGGCACTCGCATGCCAGCCGGATGAGATTGACGGCGGAACCGCCCGCGCCGCGGGGCTGGTACGAGGCGCAGACGTCGAGCTTGCGCCGCTGGCCGTCTGCCAGATCGACGTAGGTCGCGAGATTGGCCAGCAATCGCGCCCGGTGAAACGCGTCATAAGCCTGATACGCCAGGCGATGACCGCGTTTCTTGAGCCACTTCTCGACCTTGAGCTTGGTCTCCGCAGGGTCACGGCCCATGGGGCGTCGATTCCACGCCAACGGCATCTTGAACTCCCCGACGGACGGCGCGCTTCTCGCACCGTTCGCCGAACTAGAACGGGGCCTCGGCAAGACCGCCCCGGTTGCATGTCTGCGATGACGACCGAGCAGGCAGGCGGGAGAGCAACCACGCGCGCCGCGGCCAACGACCGACACGCCAGCCGGTGCGATCCGCGCGCCGTGCGGAAAAACCCTCCGATCCGACCCGAACGCGGGTCGGCGCCTCGCTGCGTGATCTTCGCGTCGCCGGGCCGGGGCGTCAACGGCGTGCCGCGGCGGGCCGCCTCGGTCGCCGAGGGCTGCCTGCGGTACTGAGCGGCGGCGCTGGCAGTATTCAACGATAGCTTTTACATTCAACGTATGAGCGGCGTTGCCCAACCTGGCAGCCCGGGAAACCGGCTGACGATCCTCTTCACCTCGGTCGGCCGGCGCGTGGAGCTGTTGCAGGCTTTTCGCGCGGCGGCCGGGCGGTTGGGGGTCGATCTGCGCCTGATCGGCGCCGATTCGTCGCCCACGGCACCGGCGCTCTACTGCGTTGACGAGCCGCTCGTCTGCCCCCCGATCCGCGACGCACAGTACATTCCGGCGCTTTGCGAGGCGATTCGCCGCCACCGCGTGGACGCCCTGGTGCCGACGATCGACACCGATCTGATCGTGCTCGGCGAGCACCGCGCGCGGTTCGAGGCCGAAGGCTGCGTGCCGATCCTGTCCGACGTCGAGATCGTCCGCGTCTGCCGCGACAAGCTGGAGGCATACGCCTTTTTCCGACGCCATGGCGTCGACACACCCGAGACGTTGACGCTTCCGCTGAGCGGTTCGCCCAGCTATCCCCTCTTCATCAAGCCGCGCTTCGGCAGCGCCGGGCGCCTGGCACTGAAAGTCGAGTGTGTCGAGGACCTGAATTACTGCCTCAAGCACGTCTCCGAGCCAATCGTCCAGGAGTTCGTCCAGGGCGTCGAGCACACGCTCGACGTCTACGTCGGCCTGACCGGCGCGGTGCGCTGCGTCGTGCCGCGGGCCCGTTGGCAGGTTCGCGGCGGCGAGGTGTCCAAGGGCGTCGTCGTCAAAGACCCGGAGATCATGGCCGCCGGGCAGAGAGTCGTCGAACTGCTCGGACGCGGGCTGCGCGGCGTCATCACGATTCAGTGCATGGTGACCCCTGACCGCCGGATTCGCTTCATCGAGATCAATCCGCGCTTCGGCGGCGGCTGCCCGCTGGGCATCGCGGCGGGCGCGGACTTTCCCTTGTGGCTGATGCAGGAGCTGCGCGGCGAGACACCCACGATCGCATTCGACGGCTTCACGCACGGTCTGGCCATGCTGAGATACGATTGGTCCGTCTTTGTGCCGACCGACTCGAATCTGGCGCTGCACACCGCCAGGCCCCCGCGGACCATTCCGCCGTTTTGACGGTGCATCGCGTCGGACGAACGACCAGATGAAAGCTGAAATGAACCGACCCATACGCGTGCTGATCGCCAAGATCGGGCTTGACGGCCACGACCGCGGCGCCAAGCTGATCGTCCGGCACCTGCGCGACGCCGGCATGGACGTGATCTACACCGGACTCTGGCAAACGCCCGCCGCCACCGTCCACGCCGCGCTTCAGGAAGACGTCGACGTGCTCGGCGTCAGTCTGCACTCCGCGGCCCACATGACCATCATGCCCGAAGTCGTCCGGCTCTGCCGCGACTGCGGACTCGACCATACGCCTGTGATCGTCGGCGGCATCATCCCGGCTGCCGACAAGCCGCGGCTGTATGAGGCCGGACTGGCGGGCGTCTTCAACCCGGGAACCTCCCTGGAAGAAATCACGCAGACGCTCCGCGACCTCGCCGCGCGGCGCCGCGCGCACGCCGAACGCCAACCCCCACCCGACCTGCAAACCCCCAGCGGCCTGGCGCGGGCCATCACCGCCGTCGTCGCCGGCCGTGACAACGGCCTGCCCGTGACGCCGGAGGACAAGCGCCGGCCAACGGTCATCGGCGTCACCGGCGCGCCGGGAGTCGGCAAGAGCACGTTCATCGGGCGCCTGGCGCGGGCCCTGCGCCGCAAGGAGCAGCGCGTCGGCGTCATTGCCGTCGATCCCAGCAGCCCCGTCTCGGGTGGAGCCGTGCTCGGCGATCGCCTCCGGATGATGGACGCACAGCCCGACCACCAGCTCTTCATCCGCAGTCTCTCGTCGGGAAACCAGCCCGGCGGGATCGCGCCGCACTGCGGCGACGTCGTGACGCTCATGGGTGCCGCGGGCTACGAGATCGTGCTGCTCGAAACCGTCGGCGCCGGGCAAGGCGACACCGAAGTGCGAAAGGTCGCCGGCGAAGTCCTCATGCTGCTCATGCCCGGCTCCGGCGACGCCGTGCAGTTCTTCAAGGCCGGCATCATGGAGATCGCCAGCGGTTTCGTGGTGAACAAGGCCGACCTGCCGGGCGCCGACCGGACGATCAAGGAGCTGCGCGAGTCGCTCGACGACGAACGCCCCGTCTGGTCGGTCAGCGCGCTGCGCGACGAGGGTTTCGACCCGATTTGCGCGTGGATCGCGGAAAAGAGCCGCTGAATGGGGCGCATCATCCTGAACTGGGCCGTCGCGGCGGCCCTCGTCACGGGCGCCGCGTGCGGTGCGGCGACGGCGGCGTCGCCGCCACCCGCCGCGGACGAGCCACTGACGCTCATTCCGGCGGACTGCCTCTTCTGCTGGCAGGCCCGCGTGCACCCCGATGCCACCACGCGTCCGGCGCAGGAATCCAGCGTCGCGGCCCTGCTCGGCCTGGGCGCCAGCGTTTTCGGCCGCTCGCTCGACGCGTCGATGCTGGCCTGGGTCCGGGCCGCCGAGGCGGCCGGCGAGCTGAATCGGCGCGAATTCGCGCTGGCCCTGCTCGACGCCCGCGTCAGCCGGCCCGAGGGACAGGTCTCGGCACGCGTCGAGAGCCTCGATCTGGCGCTCGTCGTGCGCAGCGACGGCGACTCGGCGCCCCTGCGCCGACTGATTCAGCGCGTCGTGAACGACTACGTGGACGCCTCCACCGCCCGCCTGGCTGTCGAAAAGTGCGAGGGGCTCACGTTTCAGGAGCTGCGCGACGAACGCCTCCCGGCCTGGGCGCGCTTCGCCTGGGGCGACATCGGCCCGCACTTCGTCGTCACCATCGGCGATGGTGCCTGGCAACGAATCGCGGCGGTCAGCGCGCGGCGCCGCCCCGCGCTCGACGCCGATGAGTGGCTGCGCGCGGCGCGCGGCGAATGGCGCGGCCGCGCGCTGATCGAAATCTTCGGCGACCTGGCGTCGATCCGCGCTCGGCTCGACGAGGCGGTCGAGCGGCGCGTCTCGGAGTTCCTCGCGGCGTGGGACGCCAGCGAACTGGACCGGGCCTATTGGGCCCTGGGCTTTGAGCACAACGCGCTGTTCAGCGCCGCGACGCTCCGCTGGCCCGACCGCACCGAGCGGCGGATGTTCGCCGATCCGGGTTCCACGCCGCCCGAGGCGGCGGCGTTCATACCGGACGCTGCGCGGTACGCGATCTACGACCTCCCGCCCCGGCGCCTGCTGCCGGCGCTGTCAACCTCGCTCCTGGCCACCCGCAACGAACAGCTGCGGGCCTCGGTGCTGCGCTACTGGCGCAAGGTCACCGCCGAGCAGCAGATCGACGTGCAGCGCGACCTGCTCGATCAGTTCGGCTCACGGGTCATCCTGCACAATTCCCCGCCTCATCCGCTCCGGATTCCCGGCGCCATGACGATCGTGCTGCCGATCGCCGGCGACGCCCGGCGGGTGCGCGCCGCGCTCGACCGCCTGGGCCGCGGCTGGGCCGCCGAACTGGCCGCGCTTCGCGAAGCCGGACGCTACGCGGCCCCGTTCGAATTGCAGCGTGACGCTGACGGCGTCTGGTTCGTTCAGTTCGGACTGGCCGGACCGGCGTGGGTCGTCAGCGACGCCGCGCTGATCGTGAGCTGGTCTCCCACCGCCCTGCGCGAGTATCTCGCCTGGCTCGGCACGCAACCGGCGGCGAGCACGCGCCCCATGCGGCCCGGTTCCTAGCTAGCCGCCATTCGGCTGACACCGCGGCGGCGCGGCGGAATTGATCAACAGATTTTCAGCGCGAAACACCGGGCCCTCCTGGCAGCTCAGTGCAAACCGCCACCCCGCCGCGCAGCGCTCATCGCGGACCTTGACGGCGCACGAGAGACACGTCCCCAGACCACATCCCATCATGCGCTCGATGCACAACTGGCACGGGACAGACCGCTCGCGGGCCATCGCCGCAACGCCCCGCAGCATCGGCTCCGGGCCGCACGCCAGCACTTCGGCGCTGGGCTGCCGATCGAGACAGGCGCGAAGCCCGTCGGTGACGCGGCCGTGCAGACCGGCGCTGCCATCATCGGTCGTGACCACCGCACGATGCGCCGGGCACGACGGCAGGACGGCGCACGGCGTTGGGGTGGCGTCGTTCGAGGGCGGAGCACAAAGCTCAATCGGCAGCAGGTCGCGCGAGCGGGCGCCAATTACCAGCAGGACCTCCCGCCGCCCCTCCGCCGCCAGCTCGCGCGCCAGATACAGCAAAGGCGGAATCCCAACGCCGCCGCCGACGAGCAACGCAGGCCGGTCCGGCGCGGGCAGGTCGAATGGCCGCCCGAGCGGTCCCGTCAGATCGACCGTGGCTCCGGGCGCAAGCGCCGAGAGCCAGCGCGTGCCCGGTCCGATCGCGTGGTGAATGATCAGAATATGATCCACGCCCTCAGCATCACGCCAACGATCAGCAACGCTGAACGGTCGCCGCAGATAGGCCGTCGGAGCGCCAAAGTCACAGTCCGTGACGCACGGCCAATCTCCGCTGAGCCAGGGCGTGCTGCGCGGACCGGCATCCGCAAAGTCGGCGCAGCGAATCTGCACAAACTGGCCGGCGCGCGACGTGGGAAGTCCGTCGACGGCAAGCTCGAGATGAAAGTGGTCGCGCCCCACGGACCGGTTCTCCCACACACGCGCGGGCAGCGCGCAGCGCGAAGCGGCGGCGGGCATGGTGATCATGCAGCGTGCTCTGCGCAAAAAACTTCCGGGGTCATACCCAAGGGTTGACCCCGGAAGCGCGCCACGGCTAGAACAGCCGTTGTATCAGGTCCGCCAAGGCGGGTATTTTCCGGCCACATCTGCGCGCACTATATCAGATGCGTGCGCGAGTGTCCACGGTCGTCGGAGAATTTCGTCGCAGCGGGCCAGACGCGATAACATATTGTCTGAAATGATGTTATGATCATGGAGTGTTTCGGTTATGAAATGTCCTGAACACAGCAGCGTGCGGCCGGGAACGCGCACGGAAAAGCGTCCAGCGCGACTCCATCCACCGCGCCGCCCACCCCGCGCCACGTGACGGCGCCGACGCCGAATTCGCTCATCGATGTCGCGATCGCGCTGGTGCGCAGAGGAGAGCTCTGGCTCGTCGCGCTGCGGCATCCGCACGCGCATCTCGGAAATCAGTGGGAGTTTCCGGGAGGCAAACGTGAGCCGGGAGAATCACCCGAAGAAACGGCGCTCCGCGAGCTGCGCGAGGAGTGCGGCGTTCTTGCGGCCGTCGAGCGCGAATTGCAGCCGCGCACGTGGGACTATGGCGATCGCATCGTGCGACTGACGCCGGTCTTGTGCCGATGGGTCGAAGGCGAGGGGCGAGCGCTGGGCTGCGCGGAGTGCCGCTGGATCAGCGCGGCGGAATTGCGCTCGCTGCCCATGCCAGAGGTGAATCGGTCCATCATCGCCGAGATCGCCTGACCTGCCCCCGCAATGGCCTCACCGCTGCGGCGGGACCTGTCGGATCAGGGCGCGAGCAGATCGACGAACGGGTCGATGTCGAAACCGTTGAACGTCCCGTCGCGGTTCACGTCGCCCGCAAAGCGCGGATCGTGGCCGAACGCCGTGACATATCCCGCCGGGTCGGAGAGCGCCTGCACGAATGGATCGACGTCGAATCCGTTCACCGAGCCGTCGTAATTCATGTCGCCGGTAATCACCGGGATGCGGTCGAACGTCGCGGTGCCGCTGGTGACGACCATGCTGCCGACGATCAGCGACGGGGTGATCACCACGTCGGTAAGGTCAAAATAGGCTATGCCGCTGGCGTTCAGACCCGCCGAAACCGTCACGCCGACGAACACGTTGATGCCGGAGATCACGCCAGTGCCCTCGAAGCGCTGACTCAGCGTCTCGAACGGATGCGTGCCGCTGGGGTTATAGACCTCGCCCGTGAGCAGCTCCGACGCGCCCGGCTGAAAGCTGTCGAGCACCTCGCCCAGGTCGACCGGGTCCGGATAAAGCAGGGCCATCAGCCCCGATTGCCCCTCGACCAGAGCGCTGATGTCGTACGCATACGCAAACCCGGCGTTGAGCGCGTTTGGCGCGCTGCTGCGCGACTGGTTCGTGCCGTTCTTCAACTGCACGCCGGTGAGGTCGATCACGACCTGATCGAACTGTGCGAGGGCGGTCGCGGCGGTGAAGCCGAGCAGGGCGATGACGCAGATCCGATAACGCATGTTCTTTCTCCGCAACGATGATGGGCCGACAACGACGGGCGCACGGCCATTATACCGGCGCGACGGGATGAGATAAACGGGACGCCAGCGAACAGGGAACCTGGAACAAGGAACAGGCCGAGCAGTCCGTGTATCCATGACAAAGCGCTCCCTGTCACGGCGCGCGCCGTGACAGGGAGCACACGACCGCCGGCCGATGACCGTGTGTTGCATCAGGGATGCACCCTACGCCGCTCACCGCGCCCGGCCTTCGCGCCGGATTTCGCCGTAGAGCTTGAACAGCTCGCGAAACGCACGCAGGATGACGCGGAAGTTGGCGCCGGTCTGCTGGCCCGCGGTGCGCGGGTAGTGGTGCACGCCGACCTGCCGGATGCGCAGCCCCATGTACTTCGCCTTGGCCAGCATCTCCGTGTCGATCAGCGCCCCGGTGCTCTTCATCTCGATCCGCTCGATGAACGTCCGCGGATAGATCTTGAACGCGCAATCCACGTCGCGCAGGCCGAAGCGAAAGAGCAGGTTCACCAGCGTGCTCCAGCACAGCGCGTTCAGCTTGCGATGCAGCGCGTCCTGCCGGTTCAGCCGGTAGCACGAGACGATGTCGCACTGCTCCAGCAGCGGGATCAGCGCCGGCAGCTCCTTGAAATCGAACTGCCCGTCGCCGTCCGTGTAGAAAATCCAGTTCTTGCGGCACTCGCGAAAGCCGCGCGCCAGCGCCCCGCCGTAGCCGCGGTTCGGCTGGTTGTGTACGGCGCGGACGTTGGGAATCTCGCCGGCCAGCCGGTCGGCGATCTCGCCGGTGCGGTCGCGGCTGCCGTCGTTGACGATCAGCACTTCGAAGTCGTCGGTGATCGTCCCGCCGACCTCGACGGCCGCCCGCGTGACGCGCTCGACGTTCGCCTCCTCGTTGTAGCACGGGAAGAAGAGCGAGAGCGATAGCGGCTTGAGCGGCGGACGATCGAACACGTTTTAGTTACCGGACGACGAGTCGTGCAACCGGGCCGCGCGGCCCGCAGCCGGCGCGAAGAGCGCCGTGCGATGAGCAGCCCAATGTTAGCCGCCCGCGGCACACGCTCCAAACCGCGTTTCAGCGTCATCAGCGTCACCGAATCTCCCCGGCTTTCCGTTGGCCCCCCGGCGTAAACGCCGGGGCCTCGACTTTGGCCCTTTCTAGATTTCGCGAAGTGATTTCGCTTCGGCTGGTGGAGATTGCGCGGATCGGTTATCTAGTTATATAACTAGATAGCCGCCGCCGGGCGACGGTCGGCTCAAGGA
>JAJVHV010000013.1 GCA_022072445.1 Phycisphaerae bacterium
GGGGTAAGGTCCGTTGCCACCTAAAAGAATGGGAGTGCGTCCATGACTCCGACAGCCGCCCGAGCGTCCATGTTGGCATACGTGTCGATCCTGATCCTCGCCGGTCCGACGACCGCTGTGCTGTGCGATGACTACATTCCGGAGTTTCACTGCCACTATGAGAGCTGTGTCAGTGCCAGCAAGTGGTGCATCGCGCCGACTGGACTCGGTGAACCGACATCGTGCAAATACTGCACGAAACAGTCGCCGCCAACCGACTGGTTCTGCGCTTCCGAGGCTGCGCAGATTTGCCGCGCCGCGAGTTCGGAACCTAATTTCACTTGTGGGAATCTGGTTGAAAACGGAACGTGCAACGCACAAACTGGTCAATGCGAAGGTGGAAACGCTAACCTCTTCAAAACCTGCAAGGTCCACACTTGCACGCCGGAAGCCAAGCCGGGCGCAGTAACGGGAGCAAGTCCATGTGTACGATTGCAACAACGGTGACTTTCGCGTTGCTGGGAATCGCACCGTCCGACGCCAACGACGCGTACGCCACATACGCGTCGCAGGTCGTGCCGGTCCGTGCCCAGATCGTCTGGCGACTGCTTCAGGCACCGAAGGGGCCGGACCTCTGGGACCAGAGCCGCTGGATCGACGCGCCGGCGCCGCCGGGCATCAAGGGTGAGCGCAACCTGGAACTGCGCCTCCGCGGCGCTGATTTCGCTGTCCAGGCCACTGGCCAAATCGAGCCAGGCGTGGAGTCCAACGTCGCGTGGATCGACCGGACATGCACCGAAGTGAGCCGGTCCGCCGATGGCCAATCGTCGACGACGATCAGCGACACCTGCCACAACGGCTTGTTCGATCTCTGCAGCGTACCGACGGTGTTCGCGGGCATGCTGCCGCAACAGCGTCAGTTCCTCCGCGACCTCGCCGCGGCCGGAAGGCTTGAGACGCTGGAGGCAACCGCGGACGCAGTCAGTTTCCGGTCGCTGGGCCCCCCGCTCACCATCGTGCATGCCATCGAAGGCACGCTTGATCCGCGGCGCGGCGGGATGCCGGTTCGCCTGAGGTTGACGAACATCAACATCCAAGAGCCCTTCTATCGCGAGATGCGCGTCGCCGAGTCGACCTCGATCGACGGACTCGAAATTCCCACGCTCGCGTACGTGCTCTGGGTGCCGTTCGGGGACCACGTCACGATCGAGGAGTTCCGGCTGACGTCCATCGAGCGCGATGACACCATCACCTCCGAGACGCTGGCTGTCGCACCTGTTCGGCAGAACGGCGACGTGCTGGATCGGTTCGCCGGCGAGGCCGTCCGCTACGGCCCGGACGGGTCCGTCCTGTCGCGGCACGACTTGTCGCATGCGAACTCGCTGGCCGTCGGGCACGCCATGCAGCGGCAGATTCTGGCCGACGCGACGCGCGAGCGGCGCGGAGCGGCGATGCAGGTCATGGTGCTCGGCGCCACCCTGGCCACAGCCGGCGCAGCGTGCTTCGCGTGGTTTCGCCATCGCCGTTGACGCGTGATGCGCCCAGCGCTGATTGACCGGCTGACGCTCGGATGTGCGGTTGTGTTCGTCATTGCCGGAACAGTGAAAGAGCTCGACCTTGATCGGTTCGAGCGATCACTGTTCAACTCGGTATTCTTCTCGCTCCAAACCGCGTCTCTTCTCGCACCGCTTCTGGCAGTCGGTGAGATAGTCATCGGCGTTGGGCTGTTCGTTCGGCTAATGCGCCCATACGCTGCGGCGCCAGCGCTTTTTCTCAGCCTCGTGTTTGCGTCCTTTCACACGTACATTCTTGCCAGCGGCGAAGCGGTTGACTGTGCATGTGCCGGCATACTGCTGGACCACTCAAACGCAGCGACGCACGCCGGCTTGCTCGTGCTCTGCACACTGCTGGTTGGCATCAGCGCGCTGGCGCTCGATCGGGGCGTCGTGCGTATCAGTGCGGGGCAGAGGCCGTCATTCCCGTACCCGTAGCCACCGTCGTGGTTCGCGACTCAACGGGCAAGCGCACCAGGACTCTCCTGTCCGCGTCTTGAACTCCCGGCGCTCCTGCTCGATTGGGACTTCCGCCGGTTGTCGGCGCGGTCAGCGCGGGCCAAAGAAAACAGATTCCGCGCTTGACAAAGCCGGCCGTGGGGGTAGGTATGGGTGAGGTCGAAGCTCCACGTCCAACTCTCATGGAGGTCGGTGCATGTTTCGAAGTGGGGTACCGCAAATCGTCGTCGTCCCCGCCGTGGGGGCCCCCGCCCGCCTGAACACGTCATGATCGCCTCGGTCGTTGTTCCCGTTCTGTTGAGTATCGCCGGTCAGAGTGGCGGCTGGAGCCACGAGGTGCCGCGCGAGCTGCTGGCCATGGAGCAGTCGCGCAACATCGCCCGCGGGCACGTCACCTGGACGTATCGGGACCATGAAAACCGCCGCGCCAAGCATTACACCTCGCGCTTCGCGGGCGAAGACTACATCCACGTCGATCGCGGCGACGACGACGGCGTCGTCTTTCGCGGACCGACCGGCGAGCCGATGGTCGGTTTCTCTCGTCCCCATTGGAAGGCGACGTTGCTCTCGGGCGATAAGGCCTGGACGCACGACGGTCGCTACATCCTGGCAGACCTGGAGAAACGGGTCGTGAGAGCCTCGTTCATTCCCGACGTGCGCGGCATCGGCCTGTCGCCGACGCAGCGCCTGTGCCTCGATGCGCATGAGGCCGTCTGGATGTCGGGGCTGCACAAAGGCGTCACCGAGTTCCGGGTTGAGTCGGAAGGTCCGCTGGCGGTCGTCCGCGCCCGTAACACCATCGGTGACGGTCGCACGCACGAGATCGCGTGGTGGCTCGACCCGAACAAGAACTTCGCCGCCGTCCGCACGCAAGAGCTTGAGGACGGCAGGATGATTCGCGAAACGCGCATCGCACTGGCCGAATCCGGCAAGGTCTGGTTTCCCGAGCGAATCGCCTGCTATCGCTCCGACTATCGTGACGGCGCCGAGCCGTGGCAGGAACTCACGGTCGATACGGCAACGTTCGCCGATTCGTTGCCCGAGAAGTTCGACCCGTCCGACATCGGGTTGGAAGTGGGGATGAATGTCACCGACCAGATCGATCGGCGATCAAACCTACTCTGGGACGGCGAGAAGCCGGTCACAGGAAAGGAATTCGCCGACCGCGAGCGCGCAGGCGAGAGAATCACCGTCGGTCCCAATTGTCGGCGCGCATTCGCGTCGCTCGATCAGCTTCGCGAGGCCGAGGTCGCCGCCGGGCTGCACGAAAAAGACCGCGGCGAACTGTGCGACCCGTTGACACCCCGCCGCTCGAAGCTGTGGGAGGACTACGTCAAGACGTTCATCAAGGTGTACGAGCTTGATGGTGGCCAGATTCAGCGCGCCTGGACGATCCACAAGACCTGCCTGGAGCAGGCCGAGTCGTACGAGAAACGCCGCAAGTCCGAAATCGAGGCGGCCGAGGCCGAGGTCGGACGCCTCATGTCGCTGGCACCCGACGCCAAGGAGCGTTTGGAGAAGCTCGGACCGGCCGTCCGCGAGCGCACCAAGCTCGAGGAGCCGATCGTGCGCATCTTCGACGAGCAGTTGTCGCCGCGCCTGGAGCGCCTGCCGACCCGTGCTCAACGCGACGCGTACCCCGGCGTGATGAAACGCATCCGCGAAACGGGGAAGTAGCCTCTCGGGGACGGAAGAGTCCGTGAATCGCCGCCCCCGCCGTTCGCCGCACCGAGCTACCGCCCCGCTCGCCGGCGCAGCAGCGCGGTCAGCACGGCCGCCGCCCCGATCGTCGGCGCCAGCGTCAGCAGCGTCGCCGCCGACGCGCGCTGCTTCGATTGCGATTCCAGCCGCGCGAGTCGGGCGTGCAGCTCCGCCACTTCGTCGGCGAGCCGGTCGCGCTCCTGGCCGGCCTGGTCGAGCCGCTGCGTCAGCTCGCGGATCGACTCGATCGCGAGCGCCTCGAACCCGCGGATCGTGAGCGTGCGATAGCCCTCCGCGTCGCGCCCGATCCACGCGGGGAAAACGCGCTCCACCTCCTGCGCGATCAAGCCCATCTGCGGGCCGCGCAGGTCGCCATGCATCTGCGGTTCGCGCCATTCATACGTCACGCCATGCAGCGCCAGAAGCTTGTCCAGCGCGCCGCCGATCTCCGCGATGTTCGTCTTCAGCCGCCGGTCCGATGAATCCGTCCACGCTCCGCCGCCCGGCTTGGCCGCGCTGCCGTTCACGTGCAGCAGGAACTGCGGCGAGGCGGTGCCGATGCCGACTTTCCCGTCGCTGGCAATCGTGACCGCGGTGCTCAGGTCCGTCACGAGATACGTGCGGAAGGCGTAGTCGAAGCTCGAGCTGATGTCCGAAACACCGCCCGAATAACCGTTGGCGTTGCCGAACATGAAGAACGCGCCGGCGTCGCTCACGCGCCACGTGTAGCGCTGGCCCGCTTCCAGATCGATCGGGGTCGTGAGCAGGATCGCCGCGAAGTCTCCGCTGTCCGGCAGTGCGGCGCTCTGCGTGTGCAGCAGCGCCCCGCCGGTGCCCTCGCCGGCGTAAACCCGCAGCGTGACGTTGCCGCTGCTGCCCTGCCGCCAGAGGTCGATGCGCGTCAGCCGGCCCGTGGCGCCGGCGGTGAACGACTGCCAGCGGTCATCGTCCGAAAGCGTAAACTCCGCGTCGGACGACTGGTCGAGCGTGCCGGCGGCGGTGTTGAGCAGGCTGAATTGCAACGCGCCGCCCGCGTCCTGCGAGATCGCCGCGGTGTTCGAACCAACGACGATGCCCGCCGAGCCCACGAACAGCCGTCGCCACTGCGCGTCGAATGCGCCCAGGTCGGACGCGTCGTCCACCTCAGGACCGATATCGCCGGCGACCTGAAGCATGAAGCCGGGCGTGGCGGTTGTGCCGATTCCCACGTTGCCGGTGCTGTAGAAGATGTCGTTGCCGACTTGCGTCCAGATCTGCCCCGACGAAGTCTGCGGCGCCCAGCCCGTGCCGGTATACGTCAGCACCTGCCCGATCGCCGGCTGCACCGCGCTGACCGGGCGGCCCTGCAACCCGCGGACCGACAAGTTTGAAAACGTTCCGGTAACGTCTCCGCTCGCGCCGCTCGTGAAACGCACAAACGCGCCCGAATCGAACCCGTCGAACAGGTCCGCGTTCAGCCCGCTGCCCGGTCCGTCGCCCGCCAGCACGAGCGGAAGCACCTCGACGTCGCGCGTGATCGTCGCTCCGATCCGCGCATCGGCCAGCTCGCCGCTGACGATATCGGCCGCGTCATGCCCGTGGTCGGCCTCGGCAAAATCCGACGAGTCGAATCCGTCGAGCACGTCCGCGTCGAGTCCGCTACCTGCGCCGTCGGAGCTCAGGACGATCGGCAGCACTTCGCTGTCGCGCGTGACCGCCGCCGGCAGTCGCGCATCGGCCAGCTCGCCGCTCACGATCTCAAGCGCATCGTGTGTGTGCAGCGCGTCGGCGAAGCTCGTCGAGTCGCGGCCGTCGAGTGAGTCGGCGTCGAGACCGCTGCCCGAACCGTCGCCGCCGAGCACGAGGTCGATAATCTCGCTGCGCAGCGCCAGGTCGGCGCCGTTGATGCCGTCCACCAGGTCCGCATTGAAGTTCACGACCAGTTGCGACGAGCTGACGACCAGCGGGGCGGCGGAGAGTTCTTCCGATATCAACTGCCCGCTGCCGCGGATCGAGCCGATCACGTCGAGCTGCTGCCCCGGCGTCAGTGTGTTGATGCCGATGCGGCCGTCGTTGTCCACGATGATCGCGTCCTTCGGGTCGCCGTCGGGTGCGTCGAGCGAGTTGCCGTCGCCCGAGCCGCCGCCGTCCTCCCCTGGCGGGCCGGGAGGGCCGGGCGGCCCCTGTGGGCCGGGAGGGCCTTCCGGACCTTGCGGCCCCGTCGGCCCCTGCGGCCCGGTCTCGCCGGTAGGTCCGGGCGGCCCCTGCGGGCCGGTGTCGCCGGTCGCTCCAGGTTCGCCCTGCGGTCCGGGAGCACCGTCGTCGCCCGCCGGGCCGGGGTCACCCGCGGCCCCTTGAGGACCGGCTTCTCCAGTCGCCCCTTGCGGACCGAGATCACCTTGCGCGCCCTGCGATCCCGTCGCGCCTGTCGCGCCGGCCTGTCCCGTCGGCCCCTGTGGACCCGTCGGCCCCTGCGGGCCGGTTGGCCCCTGCGGGCCGACGCGGGCGGCGTCATCGACGGCGTTCGGGTCGACCGGGCACCCGCCCGACAGTTGCATCAGAAGCAGAGAGATGGCGACGATCCCGACGGTCGCGATTCCGCTTGAGACGGGTCGCATGCGGTGCGATGATCCGATATTTGTTGCCATTGCTTACTCCCCTTCGCCGTCGCCGTGCGGCAGCGGCGGCGGCACTCGCCCGGGCGAATCGCGAACCGTTCGCATGCGCATTGAGAATGCGTGCTCGCAAGGCGACCGAAACACAAGGTCCTTCCGCGCGCGACCCGAGAGTCGCGGCGGCGAGCCCGCACTGTCCAGAGATGTCTAGTATATCTTGCGCGCGGCTGTCACACAAGGAAGGGTGTCAATCCGCGGCAACGCAGCCGACGCGGCGCGTCGCATAATCCGCCTCTCTGGCGACGCCCAGGCCCGAACGGCCGAACGTGTCGGGCTGGAGGCGTCAGCGCCTGGAAGGGGGTCGAGCTCAATGGCCCGCGATCGTCCTGCATTCAACGATCGTTCGACCACGGCATGCTCACGCCTGGCCGCGAGAGCATGCCATCCGGGCAAGAGCATGTCATCAGAGAGTATGCCACCCACCGATCACGCCGCGGGCCAGCGGATCAGCACCGTGCAGCCCACGCCGTCGTTCGCCCGAACCTCGATCGTCCCGCCGTTCTCATGAACCAACCGGCGGCAGACGGCCAGACCGATGCCGATCTGCGACCAGTCGCGCAGCTCTTCGCCGGGGGGCGACGCCAGGAACGGGTTGAAGAGGTTCTCGAGCCGGTCCTGGGGGATGCCGACGCCGGTGTCTTTCACCTCGATGCGGACCATCTCGTCATCGGGGCGGGCGCGGACGGTGAGGATACCGCGGCTTTTTTCCATGGCCTTGCGGGCGTTGAGCAGCAGGTTGAGCAACACCTGGTGCAGCATGGTCGGCTGTCCGCGGACGCGCAGCGCCGCGTCGACGTCGATGACCAGCTCGATGCCGACTTTCTCAAACGGGCTGGCCACGCTGGCGATCGCGTCCTGAAGCGCGTCGGCCACCACACAAACGTCGTTGGGGCCCGGCTTCGTCGTGTCGCGGGCCAGCGCCAGCAGGTGTGCGCAGATTTCCGTGGCGCGCTGCGACTGCACCACCGTCCGCTGCAAGACCTTCTTCATCAGCACCGGATCGTCGCTGGCCAGCGCGTTCTGGCAGCCGCCCAGCACCGGCGTCAGCAGGTTGCGAAACTCGTGCGCCACCATAAGCACCATCGAGCCGAGCAGCGCGTGGCGATGGAGCGAAAAAAGCTGCTGCTGCACGTCCTCGATCGAGCGCTGCACGTCGTCGGATGTGTGCAGCGATTGCGACGACGGCCCGTGCGAACTCATCGTGACTGTGTCCTCCGGGGCGCCGGAGGTCTTGAGCAGTCGAGCCCGGCGCGGCACGCATCGGCGATGCCCCTCGCCGCTTGGACGCGAATGGCGTGCAAAGGAACGGTACTATTCGTTCGCGCGCGTGTCAAACGGGTTGCCGTCGCCGCCCTCGCAACCCCGCGCCCGCCGCCAGCAGCAGGAGGGTCGCCGGCTCCGGGACGCTTTCGATCCGAAATATCGTCTGATCGAAGTCGCCGACGAACAGCGTGCCGTCGGGTGCGAACGTCAATCCGTCGGGTCCGATCACGCCGTCGGCCGCGTTGCGATGATACGTCGCCAGCCGTTGCAGCATGTTCCCGCTCGTGTCGATCACGTCGACGTAGCCGTCGCCAAAGCCGGAGAACCGCGCCAGGATCAGATTGCCGGCGTAGTTGCGCAGCTCGCCGGCCGCGTTGGGCGGGATGATCGCGACGCCGTCAGGCCCCGGCCCGCCCAGATTGCTGCTGATCTGCGTGAGATTGGAGAGCGACAGGTCGTCGCCGGCGATCGCGAAATCCGCCCGCCACAACGCGCGGCGATTCCAGCTCGTGACGTAGATCGTGTCGTCATCGAGAAAGCCGATCCCGCCGCCGTTGGGAAACTGAAACGTCGGCAGCGGGAACGAATCGAGCACGCGGCCGGGTCCGTCGGCCTCGAACTGCGCCAGCACGACGGCCATTGGTGCGTACTGCATCGAGAGATAGCGGCCGCCGGGCAGCAGAAGCAGCCCGGCATCCGGCTTGCCGTCGAACACGCCCGGGCCGTAACTGACGGAGAGATCGGGCAGAATCGCACCGGAGAGCGGATCAACCGCATAGACGCGATTCGCCTCGCCGCCCGACACGCTGCCGAAGCTTGCGAGCAGCGTTCCAGCGGCGAGCGTCTGATGATTGATCGTGGCGGCCTGCGGCAAAACGGCCAGGCCGGTGACACCCGCCGGGTCCTGTGGTCCGCTCAGCCGCAGCGCCGTGACCTGTGTGCCGGGAAACGCCGGGTCGAGCGTCAGGCTGGGCAACTGTGCGGCGGCGGGGGACGCGGTCGCCGCGATTGCCAGGAGCAGCGCGGAGCGTCGATTGCGAGTTGTGCTCATCCGCCGCGGCCTCTCACCCATCCGGTACCTCGCCGTCAGCGATGTTATCCCGCGAATCGTCGCGTAATCAATCCGCCGGAGCGCGACATTGCCGGATGGTGGCGGCGGTTCCTAGAATGAATGACCGCAACGGAGTCGCCGGGTGCTCAATCGCTGGGTCGGAATAATCAGTGCGGTTTTGATGGTGTCGGCCAATGCGGCTCTGGTGCTGCACGACGTCGTGCCGGCCTGGACCGCCGACGAGCCGCCCAGCGCTGACGCGGCGCTGACGCCCGGGCAGTCGCGAAGCGTGCAGCTCGACATCTACGACGCGCAGGGCCGGCTTATCGGACAGAGCTGGACGGTGGCGCGGCTTGCGGTCTCCATTCTGACGGTTCAGAACTGGACGCTGCTCGAGTCGATCACGTTACCGAACGGCGTGCGCACCCCGCCGGCGCGCATCGACAGCGAACTGGCCTATAACGACTCGCGCGTGGTCGATCGTCTCTCGATGCGGATCATCGGGCTGGGATTGCCGGCGGGACTGACGGGCGAGTTCATCCCGCCCGACACGTTTCCGTGCGTCTGGCAGATGGGTGAACTTCGCGGGCGCTTTCTGCTGCCAGCCGCGGCGACGCGCGCCCTGGGCGACGTCATTCGCCCGTTCGATCGGCTTCCCGGGCTTTACGTTGGCCGAAGCTGGCGCGTGAAGCTCGTCAACCCGCTGGCGCAGATTGTGCCCGGGATGGGATCGGCGGCGATTGGGGTGGACTCGATGCTGGTCACCGTCGTTGGGCGGGATTCGATCGAACACAACGGAGTGACAGTGAACTGCTACCGCGTCGAGACGCGGCGTGCGACGGCCTGGGTGGCCGCCGACGGCCGCGTGCTCAAGCAGACGGTCGAACTGCCGCTGCTCGGGACGCTGACGCTCCTCGATCGTCCGTTCGACGAGGACGCGCGGCAGCGCGCCCTGATCCGGTTTCGTGGAGGCTGAGCGGGCGGCGCATGGCCGAATACGTTGAGAGCAACGCCGGCGGGCAGCACGGCAACGGGCGCGAAGCAACCGTGCGGCTGGAGAGTGTCACGAAAAGCTTCGGCGGCCGCGACGCGGTGCGTGAACTGTCGCTGACGCTGCACGCCGGCGAGGTGTTCGCGTTTCTCGGCCCCAACGGCGCGGGCAAGACCACGACGCTGCGCATGACGACCGGCTTGCTGCGGCCCGACTCGGGCGACGTGGAAGTGTGCGGCTTTTCGATGGCCCGTCAGGCGCGCGAAGCGAAATGCCACATCGCCTACGTCCCGGACGAGCCCTACGTCTACGACAAGCTGACCGGCCGCGAGTTCATTCATTTCGCGCGCGACATGTACGGCGTGGAGCGGAGCGTGGCCGACGCAAGGCTGGCGCGGCTGGTGGAGCAGTTTGACATGGCGGGGTTTCTCGACCGGCTCTGCGAGCACTACAGCCACGGCATGAAGCAGAAAGTCGTGCTCGCCGCGGCCCTGATCCACGCCCCGCAGTTGCTGGTGGTCGACGAGCCGACGGTCGGGCTCGACCCGCGCACGATCCACGTCACCAAATCGATCTTTCGCGGCGTCGCCGACGCGGGCGGGACGGTGTTCATGAGCACGCACGCGCTCGACGTGGCGGAGACACTCGCGGACCGGATCGGCATCATCAATGACGGGCGGCTTGTGGCACTAGGGACCATGAGCGAGCTGCACGCGCTGGGCGCCGCGAACCGCCGGTTGGAGAACATCTTCCTCGAGCTCACCGCCACTCCGCCGCGCGTGAGCTGAACGCCGAACCGGGCATGCTCACGCCTGACGGCGAGAGCATGCTGCCCAAGCACTTATGCCACCGATGCTCAATCGCGGCCGCGGGCGCGCGGGGCGGCGTCGAAGGTGATCTTGACCGTGACGGATTGGCCGTCGCGCGTCAGGACGAGTTCGGTCGTGTCGCCCGGGTTGAACTTGCCGAGCGCGTCCATGTAGTCGTACATGTTCTTGATGTCGCGGTCGCCGATCTTGGTGATGCGGTCGCCGGCCTTGATGCCGGCCTTGCCGGCCGGGCCGTTCTCGTCGGCCAGCCCGTCAACCAGCACGCCGACGTCGTCCTCGGCGTAGGAGGGCATGATGCCCATGCGCACCTTGAGGCGCGAGCGGGCCGAGACCGCCGGGCGCTCGGCCTTGGCGTCGTCGGCTTTGCCGTCGGCCGGGGCGGCGGCGTTGTCCTTGTCGGCCGGTTCCTTCTTTTCGAGCTTGAGGAACTCGGGGCCTTCGCGGCGCTGGGCGAGGTCGGTGATGATGGTGTGCACGACGCCGAGCAGCTTGGCGGCGCCTTCGCCGTCGATCAGGTCCCAGTCGTCCTCGGGCTGGTGATACTGCTTGTGCAGCCCGGTGAACGCAAAGATGATCGGGATGTTCTTCTTGTAGAACGAGAAGTGATCGCTCTGGCCGAAGACGCCCTGCGATCGCTTCGGCTTCTTGTAGGTGATGCCCGCCGGCTCGGCGGCGCTGGCGACGAGCTGCTCGAAGCCGTCAGCGGTGTCGAGGCCATAGATCTCGAGCTTGTCCTGGGCCATGCGGCCGATCATGTCGAGATTCACCATCGCCTTGACGCGCGCGAGCTCGAAGGTGGGGTGATTGACGAAGTGATCGCTGCCGAGCAGGCCGCGCTCTTCGCCGCTGAAGAGCATGAAGACGACGTTGCGGTGCAGTTTCGATCCGCCGCCGAAGACGCGGGCCAGCTCGAGTACGCCGGCGGTTCCGGAGGCGTTGTCGTCGGCGCCGTTGTGAATCTCGGCCTTTCCGCCGCCGCCGCCGAACATCTTGGGCGCGGTGCCGAGGTGGTCATAGTGCGCCCCGACCACGATGATCTCGTCGGTGGTGCCGTCGCCGGGGAGCAGGCCGATGACGTTGCGGGCCTCGAGCATGTTAACCTTGACGCCGGGGGAGAATTTGGCGGAGAGACTCTTGAGATCGGTGGAGAGCGACTTTCGCTCGGTGCGCAGCTTGGCGGCCAGTTCGGCGACGGGGGGTTGACCGGCCTGCTTGAGCAGGGCGTCGGCCAGGTCGCGCTTGATGTGGGCCATCGGGATCTTCATCGTCTGGCGGAATTCGCCCTCCCAGCCGTAGAGCGCGTCGTCGGATTCTTCCGGCGGGTTGACGATGAGCAGGGCTTTGGCGCCGTGCTTGGCGGCGACCTGGGCCTTGGTGGTGAACAGGGCGTGCTCGGAGCGCTCCTTGCCGCCGAACTTGGCTTCGTCGTCGTCGGCGCGGGGTTCGTGCCGCAGGACGATGAGCACTTTGTCCTTGGCGTCGAAGTCCTGGTAGTCGTTAAATTCAAAGTCCGGCGCCTCGATGCCGTAGCCAGCGAAGGCGAGCGGGCCGTCGAACTCGCCCTGTTTTTCGTCGTCGTAGCCGAAGGGCATCGGCGCCCAGTTTTCGCCGAGCGCGACTTTGCCGTCGAAGCCGTTAAGCGTCAGGGCGGCTTCCTGGCGGTCGATGCGTTTGCCGGAGCGGACTTCAAAGCTCTGGTAATACGTGCCGTTGTCACCGGCCGGTTGCAGGCCGGCCGCCTTGAACTTTTCGACGGCGTATTCGCCGGCGTGGGCGATGCCCTCGGAGCCGGTTCCGCGGCCGCCGAGCTCGTCGCTGGCGAGGTATTTGACGTGCGCGACGTATGCCTCGGCGTTGAAGCTTCCTTTCTTGGCGGCCAGTTGCAGGGCGGACGCGGCGGCGACTGCAATGAGTACGAACGCCGCGCTGGTGGCGGCCCGATGCCAGAATCTTCTCATGTCTGCGTTCCCGAAGGATGGTCGGCTTGAAGTATCGCCAGCGGGAAGCATACCGCGCGACGGGCTGGGATTGAAGGGAGGCTGCTGGGTGCTCGCCACGGTCCCCGGCGGGCAAGGGGCCCGCGCACCCACCGCGAGCTTGGGACAGCCACTATCATCGGGAGCATGAATCGATCGGCGACCGATGGGGAACCCGTGCTTCGCCGCGCTGACGTGCGCGACGCGGCGACGCTGGCGGCGTTTGCGCGGCGCGTGTTCGATGAGACGTTTGCGGCGCAGAATAACCCGGCGGACATGGAAGCGTACATGGCGGCGGCGTTTTCGGTGGAGCAGACGCGAGCCGAGCTGGCTTGTGAGCAGAGCATTTTCTTCGTGGCGGAGGCGGGCGGCGCGCTATGCGGATACGCCAAGCTACACCGCGGCGAGCGGCCGGATTGCGTCGCGGAAGCGTCGGCCGTCGAGCTGGCGCGGCTGTACGTGGATGCACCGTGGCACGGCCGGGGCGTCGCCGACGCGCTGATGCGCGTGCTGCTGCGGCAGGCGGCGGCGTGGGGGGGGCGGGCCCTTTGGCTGGGCGTGTGGGAGCACAATCATCGCGCGCGGCGCTTCTACCGGCGCTGGGGGTTTGAGCACGCCGGCGCGCATCCGTTTATTCTCGGATCGGACCACCAGACCGACCTGGTACTGGTGCGAAGCATCGCGCGAGGTGCGGCGGGAAATTCGTGATTTGGCGGATCGTCGCGGCGAGCGTATATTCGATCCGTCGGCGTCGGACGCGGCAGGACCGCGGTCCGACGCACGGAACCGCCCATGCGTATTTTGATCATCGGGGACATCGTCGGGCGTCCGGGGAAGCACTGCTGCTCGCAGGTCATTCCGCGGCTGGTCCGCGAGCGCGAGATCGACTTCGTCATCGCGAACGCGGAGAACGCGTCGGCCGGGAGCGGGCTTACGCCGCAGATGTTCGCCAAGCTGCTGCACTACGGGATCGACGTGTGCACGATGGGGGACCACATTTACAAGCGGCGTGAGATTCTGCCGGTGCTGGAGTCGTCGGACCGGATCGTGCGGCCGGCGAATTTTCCGCCGGAGGCGATCGGCCGCGAGGTGACGATCCGCGAGTCGCGGCGCGGGGTGCGGGTGGCGGTTGTGTCGCTGATCGGGCGGGTCTTCATGAACGTGCGGGCCGATTGCCCGTTTCACGCGGTCGACCGCATCCTGGCGGCGCTGCCGCATGACGTGCGGGTGGTGGTGGTGGATGTTCACGCCGAGGCGACGAGCGAGAAGGTCGCGCTGGGGTGGCATTTGGATGGCCGCGTCAGCGTCGTGGTCGGAACACACACGCACGTGCAGACCGCCGACGAGCACATCCTGCCGCGCGGGACGGCGTATCTGACTGACCTGGGCATGACAGGGCCGTACGACTCGGTGCTGGGGCGCTCGCGCGAGCACGTGGTACGCTCGCTGATCACGGGGATGCCGTATCCGTACGACGTGGCAGAGCAGGACACGCGGCTGTGCGGCGCGCTGGTGGAGCTGGATTCGACCACCGGCCGGGCGATCAGCATCGAGCGCGTCTGCATTCGCGACGATTCGGGGGGCGTCGGGGCGGGAGATGATGGTGACTAGGGGCGAATGCAGAATGAAGAATGCAGCATGCAGAGGGGGCGCGGGGGCGGCTTTGCCGCAAGTCATCCGAGCACGACGCGCCGGCGAGTGACAGGGAGTGCAGCCCGGGGGCGGCTGCTCTCCATGCCCATCCGGCGAAGCGCAGCCGGGGCGCTCGTGCTCCCTCAATTGAGAAATGGGCCGGGCGCGGATAAAACTCGTGCAGCCGAAGGCGGCGACGTGTCCCGCCCGCCTGGGATCAGCGTGCGCGCCGCGTGCTGCCCGGATCGTCAGGAAACCCGGAATCAACGTCCGGATTGTCAGGAAGACCGGAATCAACGTCATGAATGTGCTGGTCGCCGACAGTCTGCCCGAAAGCTGCCTCGAGCAGATCAGGATGCTGGGATGCCGGATCACGTACAAGCCCGATCTGAAGGCCGACGACCTGCCGGGTCGAATCGCGGACCAGGGAATCCTGGTCGTCCGCTCGACGCAGGTTCTGCCGGCGACGATCGAGAAGTCGAACGCGCTACAGATGATCATTCGGGCCGGCGCGGGCGTGAACACGATCGCCGTCGACGCCGCCTCGGCCCACGGCATCTTCGTCACCAACTGCCCGGGGAAGAATGCCACCGCCGTCGCCGAGCTGGCGCTTGGGCTGATCCTGGCGCTGGATCGGCGGATCGTGGAGGGGACGGTTGACCTGCGCGCCGGCCGCTGGAACAAGAAGGAGTATTCCCAGGCGCGCGGACTGGCGGGGCGGACGCTGGGAATTCTGGGATTCGGTCAGATCGGGCGGCTTTTGGCGCTACGGGCGCAGGCGTGCGAGATGCGGGTCTGCGCCTGGTCGCGTTCGCTGACGCCCGAGCGGGCCTCCGACGCGGGCGTCGAGTTCTGCAACTGGCCGCGCGAGGTCGCGCGGCGGAGCGACATCGTCTCGATTCACTGCGCGGCGACGCCCGAGACGCACCATCTGGTGGATGCCGAGTTTCTCGAAAACATGCCGGCCGGAGCGTATCTGATCAACACGGCGCGGGGCGGGATCATCGACGAGCAGGCGCTGGCCAGCGCGGTGCGGCAGCGGGGCATCCGCGTGGGACTGGACGTCTTCGAAGACGAGCCGGAGGGCGGGACGGCGAGCTTCAAGAGCCCGCTGCTCGATCTGCCGGGTGTGATCGGGACGCACCACATCGGCGCCTCGACCGACCAGGCTCAGGACGCAATTGCGGCGGAAGTGGCACGCATCGTGCGGCGGTTCCTGCTGAGCGGCGAGGTGCTGAACTGCGTGAACATCGCCGAGCAGACCCCGGCGACGTGGCAGTTGATCGTGCGGCACTATGACCGCGTGGGCGTGCTGGCGGCGATCCTGGAGGTGATCCGCGGCGATCAGATCAACGCGGAAGAGATCACGAACCGTGTTTTCGCGGGAGCGCGGGCGGCGTGCTGCTCGATCATGCTGAGCGACCGCCCGAGCGAGGCGGCCATGGAGCGGATACGCGGCAGCGCCGACGTCATCCAGGCGGAGATTCGGGCCGTGGTCTGAACCCGGACCGAGGCGGCGAGCATTTTTTCCGACCGCGGGTTACCTTGCCGCATCGGGCGGGTATGAGTGTGTGCAGACGGGCATCAATGGTGGCGGAGGCGTATCGGCTCATGCGACAGTGGTCGAGGTTGACCGTCGGTTTGTCATTGCTATCGCTGCCGGCGGTCTCGTTGGCGCAGGAACCGGCACCCACTCGCGCCGAAATCCGACTCGAAAAGTCGATTTACCTGGTCGGCGATCCGATCTGGGCCGAGTTCCTGATCCGCAACTGTGGGGATACACCGGCGCAGCTGGGTCCCGTGCGGGCCGTTGCGGAGGGCACATCGCTTCCGCTCGACTTGGTGCTCGGAGCTCCCGGCGCGGGGGCGCTGAGCGTCCGATTCCGCGATGAGAAGGCGGTCGCCGTGCACGTTCCGACGGAGGAAACGTCGGCTCCGGCGACGACGGACCTGACGCTGGCGGCGCGTGGCGCGCTGGGTCTGTCGGTCGATCTGCACACGATCCACCCGCAGAGCCGCTACGTCGGCACGTACGCCTTGGAGTGGAAGCCGCTGGGCGGCAAATGCGGGACGGCGACGGCGACGTTCCGCGTCGAGGCGCGGCAGGACGTGATTTTCATCACAGACTTCGGGCGCATCACGTGCAAGATGGCGTATGAGAGCGCGCCGCACAACGTCCGCAATTTCCTCGATCTCACGCGCGAGGGGTTCTACAACGGCAAGACGTTCCACCGCGTCGTGCCGGGCTTCGCCGTCCAGGGCGGCTGTCCGAAGGGCGACGGCTCGGGGCTGCGGCCGGATGGAAAAACGATCGTCGCTGAGCTGACGCCGCACGCGTTCGACATCGGTACGCTGGCGATGGCGCACAAGCGTGGCGACCGCGACTCGGCGAGCTGCCAGTTCTTCATCACGCTGGCGCGCGTTCCGGAGCTGGACGGGGAGTTCACGGTGATCGGCCAGGCGAGCGACGAGGAGTCGTTGCGGACGCTGCGGCAGATCGCGACGCAGGCGACCGACAAGAACGGGCGTCCGGCGCGGCCGATCGTGCTGCGTTCGGTGAACCTGGTGGAGTCGGAGGAGTCGGTCGCGACCCGGTCGCGATCGGTCGGACAGCCCTGAGGCGGACGAACCGGATCGCGCCGCTTGTCTTTGCCGATTCGCACGTGATAACATCCTTGTGATTACTCGCGCTGCAACACGCTCCCGGACGGCGGCAGGCGACCGCTCCCCGTTGCGCGGCGGCGCGCAGCAGCCGAGAAATCCCACGGAAGGACGCTGATGGCCCGACGCCGCAAGAAGCTCGGTGAAATCCTCGTCAGTTGGAACATCGTCACGCCCAACGCGCTGGCGGACGCGCTGGCGTTCGCCGCGCAGAACGGCAAGAGAATCGGGGAGGCGCTGATCGAGCTGGAGCTGGCCAGCGAAGAGGACGTGACCAAGGCGCTGGCGTTCCAGTTCGACCTGGAATACGTGGACCTGGACAAGAACGTCGTCGTGCCGGCGGCGTTGCAGCTCGTGCCCGAGAAGATCATCCGCGACCACCGCATTCTGCCGATGCAGAAGGAGGAAGGCCGGCTCAAGGTGATCATCTCCGACCCGCTCGACTTGCAGACGCTCGACCTGCTGCGTTTCCGGCTGAACCTCGAAATCGACGTCGCGCTGGCCCCCAAGACCAAGATCCAGCGCTTCATCGACACGTTTCTGCAACCGGTCGGGACCAGCGTCGACGAGGCCATCGAGGCGATCGACCGCGACTCCGATCTGCACGCCAAGGAGGTCGAAGCCCGCAAGAAACTCGAAGAGGCTGACGACGACGCCCCGATCATCAAGCTGATCAACCTGATGATCGCCGAAGCCGTGCGGCAGCGTGCCAGCGACATCCACGTCGAGCCGATGGCCGACCGGGTACGGGTGCGCTATCGCATCGACGGCGTGTGCATCATCCGCGACGACGTACCCAAGGGCATGCAGGGGCCGGTGCTGGCGCGCTTGAAGCTGATGGCGGGCATCGACATCGCCGAGAAGCGGCTGCCGCAGGACGGCCGCATCAAGATGGTGGTCGGCAAGGACACGATCGACTTCCGCGTCAGCGCGCTGCCCGCGTATCACGGCGAAAGCGTCGTGCTGCGTATTCTGCGGCCCGACTCAGTCAAGATCGGCATCGTCGGCCTGGGTTTCGAGCAGGATGACAATGAACGGTTTCAAAGGGTCATCCGCCGGCCGAACGGCATTTTCCTGGTGACCGGTCCGACCGGCTCGGGCAAGACCACGACGCTCTACGCGGCGTTGTCGGAGCTGAACCGGCCGGACCGCAAGATCATCACGGCCGAAGACCCGGTGGAGTACATGTTCCCGGGGATCAACCAGTGCCAGGTGCGCGAGGACATCGGGCTGTCGTTTCAGCGCATTCTGCGCTCGATGCTGCGGCAGGCGCCGAACATCATCCTGGTGGGCGAGATTCGCGACCGCGAGGTGGGTGAAGTGGCCGTGCAGGCGGCGCTGACCGGGCACCTGGTCTTCAGCACGCTGCACACCAACGACGCCCCCAGCGCCATCACGCGCCTGATCGACATGGGGATCAAGCCGTTTCTGGTGGCCTCCGCGGTGCAGGCGATCATGGCGCAGCGGCTGGTGCGCGTGATCTGCAACGAGTGCAAGGAGATCGATCCGTCGCCCAACCGCTTCACGCTGAAGCTGCTGGGCATCACGGACAAGGACCTCGAGGGCCGACACGTCTATCGCGGCCGCGGCTGCAACCGTTGCAGCAACATCGGCTATCGCGGCCGGCAGGGCATCTTCGAGATGATGATCATGAACAACGAGGTGCGCGAGCTGGCGTTCAACCGCGCCCCGACCAACCAGCTCCGCCGCGCCGCCCGCGCCAGCGGGATGCGCAACCTGCTCGAGGACGGCAAGCTGAAGATCCTGCGCGGCATCACCACGCCGGACGAAGTCGTTCGCATTGCGCAGATGGAAGGCGTCGTCGCCGAAGAATGAGACAACGCGCCTCCGCGCCCCCGCTTGGTGTCCATCGCCCCGCGCGTTGGCCGCGCCCGGCTTGCGGCCAACGAGTCGCCTGGCGCTACAGGATTCCCCAGTCGAAATCGACGCCGAAGAATATCCGCAGCGGCAGTGTGATGAGGAACCCGATCAGCCTCGGCAGATAGGTCCAGAGTTGCTCGAAGGACATTTCAGACCTCCTCTCGTTCGCTGTGCGCGAGACGCCCCCTGGGAGCGCCGGCTCCAGTGCGCCCGCGCGTCTCATAACACATTTGATTCTATCTGTGGTCGGCAAGTCCCGATGTCAACCAAAGATATCGGACGTGCAGTCGCCTCCCGGGTAGCGAATCTCGTGCGCTCGGGCGGGTCCATCCGGCTCGGAGCCGAAGTCAACCACGAATCGCTCGTTGACCTTCAGGCCGCCGCGCGCGACATCGCAGTCGATTTGCAGGAGATATGAGCCCTGTGCGGCCATGTCGGGATAAAACTGGTTGTCCCACGAGCTGAAAAGGGAGCTCGTGACATACAGGCGCTTGCCGTCGAGGCTGAGTTGCAGCATCTGCGGCCCGCCGCCGAGCTTTCGGCCGGCGACGGCCTCCGCTTTGCCCAGCACGCCGCCGATCCACACCTGGCCGGTCAGACGCGGCTTGGCGGGGTCGCTCACGTCGTACTGGCGGATGTCGCCGTGCAGCCAGTTCGAGAAATAGAGGAAGCGATCGTCCATGGAGAGGACGAGGTCGGTGATGAGCCCGGGAACCGGGAAGGGCCAGCCCTCCTTCTCGACGCCCGGCACTTCAATCACCTTGTCGGCCGCCCAGTTGGCGCCGGGCTTGTGAATGTGCCACATGGTACTGCTCAGCGCTGCACCGACGAAGCCATGAGCGCTGTCGGGGTTGTGGCCAAAGCGGATCTCCAGCGGGATCAGACCCGCCGGACCGAGGTCGATGCTCTGCGCGATGCGGCGGTTCTTGAAGTCCCAGATGTGGATCTGGCGGCCATAGAGCCCGGCGTCCACGTTCTTGGGGTCGAAACCGCCGCCAAAGGTCTGCGGCGCGCCCCACTCGGAGCTGACCATGATGTTGTGGCGCGGCTGGTACCAGAAGTCGTAGTTGAACTTCATGCCGGTCGCGTCGCGTTCCCAACGGCCGGCCACGTCGAACTTCTCGTCGAGCAGCAGAAAGCCGCCGGGGCCGCGGCCATCGGCGTCGCCGAGCATGGAGATGAGCACCTGCCCGGTGCTCAGGCAGTGCACGGTATGCGGCGCCGTGAGGTTGGTCTTGCGGCGGATTTCGTCCGGCTCGATCACCTTGTGAATCTTCGGGGCGCGTGGGTCGGCGACGTCGACCACATGCACGCGCGACGACTTCAGGCCTGGCAGGATGAGGAAGCGCCGTTGGCGATTCGCGTCGCCGTGGCAACTGCTGCACGCGTTCCAGCCGAAGTGGTGCAGCTCGTCGCCGACGCTGGGCATCGACAATCGGTGGATGACCTTGCCGCAGGTCGGCGAGGCCGGATCGGCATCGATCGTCGCGAGGTAGTCGGGCTTGTCCACCTTGGTGCCGACATAGAGTGCCGTAACATAAAGCAACGTCTCGCGCGGCGCGCGCATCGCCTCGGCCGGCGAGGCGTAACCCGGTCCGGCCGTCGCCTGCCCTTCGCGTCCGGACTCCTGGCGGCGCGGCGCGCCAAGGGCGGACGCTGGGAGTGCCGAAGCGGCGGCGAGCATGCGCAGGAATTCGCGCCTTCTCATGTGCAATCCTCCTTTTCGCCAGCGGTGAAAGAAGTGTGCCCGTTAAACCGAGATTCTACCCCACGCGACCACGTTCGACGACGGTCTGCTCCACTCCATGCGCCCTCCGCTCGCTCCACACCGGGCCACACGAATCGGCTGGCGGGAGCCGAGGGCCGCGCCAGGCGAGCCGGCGCGGGACCGGGTAGAACGATCAAGCGCGGCAGGCTACGATACGGCATCGGCCGGCATGCGCTGTCGTCAGGCGGGGGGCGGCCGGCGTGCCTGTGAGTTCGCGAGGATGAGTCGTGGCCACTGTTCACATTGACCGTCTGCTCGAAACCTGCATCCGCGTCGGCGGATCGGACATCCACATTCACGTCGGCCGGCCGCCCGTACTGCGCGTCGGCGGGCGCCTGCGCTCGCTGGAAACCAAGGTGCTCGAGCCCGACGACACGACGGCGCTGATGAAGTCGATCACGCCCGAGCGCAACCAGCAGGAATTCCAGGAAGAAGGCGGGACCGACTTCGGCTTCGCCTTCGGCGACGCCGGGCGCTTCCGCGTCTCGGTCTTCCGGCAGAAGGGCAGCGTGTCGATGGTGCTGCGTCTGATTCCGTCGAAGATTCTGACGTTCGAGCAGATCGGCCTGCCGCCGATCGTCAAGGCGCTGTGCCGGCGGCCGCGCGGCTTGTTCCTGGTGACCGGCCCGACCGGCTCGGGCAAGACGACCACGCTGGCCACGATGGTCGATTACGTCAACATGAATTTCGACCGGCACATCATCACGGTCGAAGACCCGATCGAATACTACCACCCGCACAAGAAGTCGGTCATCACGCAGCGCGAGGTCGGCATCGACGTGCCCAGTTTCGCCGAAGCGCTGCGCCGCTGCCTGCGCATGGACCCCGACGTGATTCTGGTCGGCGAGATGCGCGACCTTGAGACGATGGAAGCCGCGATCCGAGCCGCCGAGACGGGCCACCTGGTCTTCGGCACGCTTCACACCACCGGCGCCCAGGGTACGATCAATCGCATCATCGACGCCTTCCCGGTCGACCAGCAGGAGCAGATTCGCGTGCAGCTCAGCACGACGCTCATCGCCGTGCTCTCGCAGACGCTGCTGCCGGTGATGGAAGGGACCGGGCGCGTCGCCGCGTACGAGTTTCTGGTGGTCACGCCGGCCATCGCGAACCTGGTCCGCGAGAACAAGACCTACCGCATCGACTCGTCGATCCAGACCGGCAAGAAGTACGGCATGCAGCTTCTCGACGAGCATCTCTGGAAGCTCTACGAAGCGGGCACGTGCCCCGGCGACGAGTGCCTCGAGCGCGCCCGCCACCCCGGCGACTTCCAGGAAAAGATGGAAGCGAAACTGCGCGGCGTCGCCGGCGCCGTCGGCCTGGGCGGCAAGAAGTACGACCCGCTCGCGGATGAGTCGCAAGGCTGAGAGAAGAGAGCCACGAAGCGACGAAACGCCCCAACGGGAGCGAGAGGCTTTCGCCGAGCCGTCAGCCCAAGCCGCGCCGCGCGATCCGCGCCGCCCCGCACGATCCGAGCCGCGACCGCGCATGTCCGAGCCGCGACCGTAAGGGAGCGGTTTCTTAGCCCCGCGCCTGTCCGAGCCGCGACCCCGCCTGTCCGAGCCGCGCCGCACGATCCGAGCCGCGACCGCGCATGTCCGAGCCGCGACCCCGCCTGTCCGAGCCGCGACCGTAAGGGAGCGGTTTCTTAGCCCCGCGCCTGTCCGAGCCGCGCCGCACGATCCGAGCCGCGACCGTAAGGGAGCGGTTTCTTAGCCCCGCGCGAGAACCCCTCGGCCGCAGCTCGCACTCCCGCTCGGCCAGGAAACCGCTTGCTAACGCGCGCGGCTCGGTTCCAGCACCCGCGCGATCCGAGCCGCGCCGCGCGATCCGAGCCGCGACCCCGCCTGTCCGAGCCGCGACCGCGCATGTCCGAGCCGCGACCGTAAGGGAGCGGTTTCTTAGCCCCGCGCGAGAACCCCTCGACCGCAGCTCGCACTCCCGCTCGGCCAGGAAACCGCTTGCTGACGCGCGCGGCTCGGTTCCGGCCCCGCGCGAGCCGCGCCGCACCCGCACAATCCGAGCCGCGCCGCGCGATCCGAGCCGCGACCGCGCCTGTCCGAGCCGCGACCCTGCCTGTCCGAGCCGCGACCGTAAGGGAGCGGTTTCTTAGCCCCGCGCGAGAACCCCTCGACCGCAGCTCGCACTCCCGCTCGGCCAGGAAACCGCTTGCTAACGCGCGCGGCTCGGTTCCGTCCCCGCGCGAGCCGCGTCGCACCCGCACAATCCGAGCCAGCTCACTCCGGCTCGGCCAGGAAACCGCTTGCTGACGCGCGCGGCTCGGTTCCCTCGATCCGAGCGGCGACCGTAAGGGAGCGGTTTCTTAGCCCCGCGCGAGAACCCCTCGACCGCAGCTCGCACTCCCGCTCGGCCAGGAAACCGCTTGCTAACGCGCGCGGCTCGGTTCCAGCACCCGCGCGATCCGAGCCGCGCCGCACAATCCGAGCCGCGCCGCGCGATCCGAGCCGCGACCCCGCCTGTCCGAGCCGCGCCGCGCGATCCGAGCCGCGACCGCGCATGTCCGAGCCGCGTCCCGCCCTGTCCGAGCCGCGTCCCCGCCTGTCCGAGCCGCGACCGTAAGGGAGCGGTTTCCTAGCCCCGCGCGAGAATCCCTCGACCGCAGCTCGCACTCCCGCTCGGCCAGGAAACCGCTTGCTGACGCGCGCGGCTCGGTTCCGTCCCCGCGCGAGCCGCGCCGCACGATCCGAGCCGCGACCGTAAGGGAGCGGTTTCTTAGCCCCGCGCGAGAATCCCTCGACCGCAGCTCGCACTCCCGCTCGGCCAGGAAACCGCTTGCTGACGCGCGCGGCTCGGTTCCGTCCCCGCGCGAGCCGCGCCGCACGATCCGAGCCGCGACCGTAAGGGAGCGGTTTCTTAGCCCCGCGCGAGAACCCCTCGGCCGCAGCTCGCACTCCCGCTCGGCCAGGAAACCGCTTGCTGACGCGCGCGGCTCGGGTCCAGCACCCGCGCGATCCGAGCCGCGCCGCACGATCCGAGCCGCGACCCCGCCTGTCCGAGCCGCGTCCCCGCCTGTCCGAGCCGCGACCGTAAGGGAGCGGTTTCTTAGCCCCGCGCGAGAATCCCTCGACCGCAGCTCGCACTCCCGCTCGGCCAGGAAACCGCTTGCTGACGCGCGCGGCTCGGTTCCGTCCCCGCGAGATTCGAGCCGCGACCGCACAATCCGAGCCGCGCCGCGCGATCCGAGCCGCGACCGCACAATCCGAGCCGCGACCCTGCCTGTCCGAGCCGCGTCCCGCCCTGTCCGAGCCGCGACCGTCAGGGAGCGGTTTCTTAGCCCCGCGCGAGAACCCCTCGACCGCAGCTCGCACTCCCGCTTGGCCAGGAAACCGCTTGCTGACGCGCGCGGCTCGGTCTTGTCCCCGCGCGATCCGAGTCGCGACCGCACAATCCGAGCCGCGCCGCGCGATCCGAGCCGCGACCCCGCCTGTCCGAGCCGCGACCGCGCATGTCCGAGCCGCGACCGTAAGGGAGCGGTTTCTTAGCCCCGCGCGAGAATCCCTCGACCGCAGCTCGCACTCCCGCTCGGCCAGGAAACCGCTTGCTAACGCGCGCGGCTCGGTTCCGTCCCCGCGCGAGCCGCGTCGCACCCGCACAATCCGAGCCAGCTCACTCCGGCTCGGCCAGGAAACCGCTTGCTGACGCGCGCGGCTCGGTTCCGTCGATCCGAGCCGCGACCGTAAGGGAGCGGTTTCTTAGCCCCGCGCGAGAATCCCTCGACCGCAGCTCGCACTCCCGCTCGGCCAGGAAACCGCTTGCTGACGCGCGCGGCTCGGCTCCGGCGCAAGGCGGCGGAGTTCAGCGTCGATTGACGGTACCGGCGATTATCTTTCGATCCAGCGCAGCAGCATGACGAACACGCTTGCCGCCAGCAGCGTGGCGGCAAGGCCGGCGAGCACGCGGCTGGCGAAGGCGCGGCGGGGGGCGGGATCGCCGCCTCCCGAGCACTGCGTTCCAGACGCCTCCGCGGATTGCGGAGGTCGGACACGGACTGGCTGCCGCGGATCGGCCGACGCGCCCGGCCAGGCATGCGGCGCGGCGGAGCGCGACACGGCGCCGCAAGGCGTGAAGTCGATCCGCTCGTCGCCGAACTGAACCTGCGCAATCATGAGTTGCGTCTGAAAATCGGAGAAGCCCAGCGCCCGGCCCGCCGCCAGGATTTCCTGCCGCCGCGAGTAACGCAGCAGCCCGTCTTCGAGGCTGGCGTCGATCACACGGCGGAGCGAGTCGGCGGGCGCGTCGAATCGTCGCAGCTCGCGGTGGGCGGCTTGCTTGGCTGGGTCGCGAAGCACTTCGTAGGCTTTCGAGATCGCCGCGAGCCGCGTGCGCGAATCGTCGTCGTCAAAGGGCGACTCGCTCAGCCGAAGCCGCATTTCCAGGAATCGTTCCGCGATCTCGCGCGGATCGTAGACTCCCGGTGTGAGCCCCAGCGTGGCGAAATGATCGGTGTCGCTTCTCATGCCTTCCCGCTTCTTACCTTAGCCCCCGGGATCCAAAAGGCAACGTCCGAAATTGCGCGTTCTGCGGGCGGAGAGTGGGACGGCGGGACGAAGGGACTCAGGGAACGCAAGCCGGGGCAATCGGAACCCCAGTCGGAGAATCCGAACCCCCGACGCCAGTCGGGGGCCGTACGGCGAGGATGCCGCTGCGCCCTGGCGACGCTGCTGGCGCAATACGCCTGCCGCGCCTCCGGCCCCTCACTCGCGTGAGGGGTTCGGATGGGTCGACGCTTGTCGGATGCGTCGGCGCTTGTCGGATGGGTCGGCGGCCGGCGACCGCTGTGCTACGTGCGCGGCTCAGTGCCCCGGCAGGGCGGCGATGAGCTGGCTCATTTCTTCGGGCGAGTTGTAGAAGTGCGGGCTGGCGCGCAGCCGTCCCTGCCGCGAGGCGATGACGATCTTGAACTCGTTGCGCAGGTGCTTTCGCACGGCCTCCTGGTCGTGCTTGTCGGACGAGAACGAGACGATGCCGCTCCACTCGCTGGCGGTGCGCGGGCTGTGAATCTGCCAGCCCTTGGCGCGGATTCCCTCGACCAGCAGGTCGGTAACCTGCTTGACGCGCACCTGCACGTTCTCGATTCCGACGCCCAGCAGCAGCTCGATCGACGCACCCAGCGCGCAGACGCCGGCGAGGTTGTACACGCCGCTGTCGAACCGCCGGGCGTCGTCGTGAAAGTCAATCCGCATCTCGGGCGCTTCGTACGAGTGCTTCATGCTCATGTAGCCGACACAGGTCGGCCGCAGGTGCCCGATCAGCTCCTTCTGACAGTAAAAGATGCCGGCGCCCTCCGGCCCGCACAGCCACTTGTGCCCGTCGGCGGCCAGAAAATCGACGTGCATCTTGCGGACGTCGATCGGGTGGACACCCAGGGCCTGGATCGCGTCTACGAAAAACAGCACGCCCCGCTCGCGGCACACTTCGCCCAGCCGCGCCAGGTCGAGCCGGAAACCGTTCGACCACTGCACGGCAGAGACGGCGACCACGCGCGTGCGGGCGTCGATCGCCGCGACGAGCCGATCGAATGGAATCCGCCCGTCGGTCTCGGCCACGCGCTTGAGCGTCACGCCGCGCTGCTCGAGCATCATCCAGGGGTAGACGTTGGCCGGAAACTCCATCGCCGTGGTGACGACGTTGTCGCCGGTGATCCAGTGCACGCCGTTGGCGACGTAGTTGACGCCCTCGCAGGTGTTCTTGATGAAGGTGACTTCGAACGGGTCGGCGTTCAGCAGGCGGGCGGCGAGCTGCCGCACGCGATCGGCGGCGCGATAATAGTTGCCGCGCAGGTAGGCCGCTTCCGCCATCTCGTGGGCGAAGCCGGCCATCGCTTCGGCCGCGGGTCCGGAAAGCGGGGCGACGGCGGCGTGGTTCTGGAAGTTGTAATGGCGCGTAATGGGAAAACTGTTGCGCACGTCCGTGACCATCTCAATCCTCGCGCGGTACGAAACCGCAACATTTTATCCCCGGCGGCAGGCGGCGCGACGGACGACCAGCGCGCAAAACTGTGCCGCGCAGCGTCAACGCCTGCCGCGAGCGCGCTGCGATTTCGCGAATGCAGACGCGCCACGCCGCACCACATAGTTCTTCGGCGATCGCTGCGTGGCAATCGTGGATCATTGTGTCGACGGTGGTGGTTGGATGAATAAGCGCGGTGGCGGATGGTGTGCGGTCCCGGCGAATGCGGCGCGCGTCACTTATCGGACTGAATTTGACGTTAATCCGTCAGTTTGGTGCAATTCGTGCCAGGCTGACGAGATTTCGCTTGACGGTTGTGCGGGATCGGACGAGAATCATACGCAGGCGTCATAAGATCGTCTTCCAACGCGTTCGTTCTGTCGTGGAAAGACCTGATGCTCAGTCGCGGCCGGCAGATTCATCCCATAACGACCGGTCATAAGACGTGTCATAAGCGTCGGCGCGATTGACGGGCTGCCAAGGCCCGCGAACCTGGGTGAAGACATGAAGAAATACCGCTCCAGCGCGGTAGCCAATCTTGTTTTGCAGTTGCAGCGCGCGCCCAGCCGCCTCACGCTGCGCCATCTGCTGCAGACCGAATTCCTTCTGACAGTCGTCGAAGCGGACCGGGAATACCCGTTCGACTTCGTCGTTCATACGCTGACCGGTTATCGGCCAGCCGCGGGGAGCGAGCTTTCGGGCGATGTGCTCGCGGGCAGTGCGTTGCGCGCCGACCTGACGCTGATGGCCGAACAATTGAGCGAGCACGCCGAAATTCCCGCGGCGGCGTGTCAGGAGCCGGTCTACTCGGTGAACGAGCTGGCCGAGCGGTTCGACGTCAGCACCAAGACGATTTTCCGTTGGCGGCAGCGCGGACTGATCGGCTGGCGGCTGCGATTCCCGGACCGCCGCTCGCGGATCGTGTTTCCCGAGCGTTGCGTGCGGCGGTTCGTGGCGGAGAACCTGGACCTGGTGATCCGCGGCACGTCGTTCTCGCAGCTTTCGCGCGACGAGCGCAGCGCGATCGTGCGGCGCGCGGGCGAGCTGACCGAGGCGGGTGTGAAGACGGTGAACTCGGTCGCCAAGGCGATCGCGGCCGAGACGAGCCGTGCGATCGAGACCATCCGGCTGATTCTGAAGAGCTTCGACGAGGCGCATCCGGGCACGGGGATTTTCAACCGGCCGAATCCGGAGATGCACGCGAACGAGCTGCAGCTCCGCGTGTGGGAGGCCTATCTCGACGGCGCCAGCATCGAGTCGCTGGCGCAGCGCTTCGAAAAGTCGGTGGCGTGGGTCTATCGCACGACGACGCTGATGCGGGCGCGCGAGATGAAGAACCGCCGGATCGAATTCGTGCCGAGCGCCGAATTCGACGACGCGTCGGCGGACGTTGCGATTCTGCACGATCCCGAGGCGAGCGCGGGCGATTCGGCCGTCGCGGAGGCGTCGGTTCCGGCGGACCTGCCACCCTATTTCCAGCAGTTGTTCCGCGTTCCGCTGCTGTCGGCGGCGCGTGAGCGGGCGCTGTTCCGCAAGTTCAACTATCTGAAGTGCAAGGCGGACCGGCTGCGGGAGGCGCTCGATCCGGACGCGGCCCGGGCGGTGGAGCTGGACCGCGTCGACGCGCTGCTGTCGGAAGCGGCGGCGGTGAAGAACGTGATCACGCAGGCGAACCTGCGGCTGGTCGTGAGCATCGCCAAGCGGCACGTGCGCTCCGGGCAGGAGTTTTACGAGCTGATCAGCGACGGCAACGTGTCGCTGATGAAGGCGGTGGAGAAGTTCGATTATTCGCGCGGCTTTAAGTTCAGCACGTACGCCTCGTGGGCGATCATGAAGAATTTCGCCCGCACCGTTCCCGAGCAGATGCAGCAGTACGACCGGTACCAGACGGGCCGCGAGGAGATGCTCGAGACAGTGGCTGGGCCGACGATCGACGAGAGCGACGACGACACGCTGCCGGCGCTGCGCGGCGCGCTCGACCAGATGCTCGACACGCTCTCGCAGCGCGAGCAGGCGATCCTGCGGCGGCACTTCGGCCTGGAGAGCGGCGGGCAGGCGATGACGCTGGAAGAGATCGGCCGCGAGCTGGGCGTGTCGAAGGAGCGCGTGCGGCAGATCGAGGCGCGGGCGATGAACCGGCTGCGGAGCGAGTTTCGCAGTGATGCGCTGAAGCTGATCGGGGCGTAAGCGCCTCGCGACGACCGACAGAGATTCAGGACCACCGGGCGAGCGTCGGGCAACGGCGTTCGCCCGGCGTACGTTTATGATGGTGCCGCGGCCTGAGAATGCTGAACGATGGACGCCGTTCGGCGGCAAAGCCATAGCGGCGGTGAATGGCAAATGCGAGCGAAGAATAACGAGTTGAACTGCGACGGCTGCAACGGCTGGTCTTGTCGCCGCGACGGCGTCATTCGTCACGCCGACGGCCGAAATTCGTTCTTCGCTCTTCGCCATTCGCTCTTCCGCGTGGCCACGGCGGGCCTGACGCTACGGCAGCGGAAGTCGCGTTCAATGCACGCGCGCCCCGTTCTTGTACTCAAGGACGTAGTCGTCATTCGCCGGCCCGCTGGCGTTCGTCGGGTCGGGGTCGGTGTTGCCGTCCAGCGACGACTCGTTCTTGTTCGACTTGAGCTTGGCCTTGTCCGCCTTGAGCGTCACTTTCCAGGTTCCGATCGCTGCCGCCGGCGCCGTCACGCCCACCTCCAGAACGTGCTTCGTCCCGCCCTTCCAGGCCGGGGCTGCCAGCGTCAGTTCGCCCGAATCGACTTGCGGCACGAGCGCCGTGTCGCAGTTGGTATCGAACGTGAACGTGATCGTGTCGCCCGCCTTGATGTTGGCCGGCGCCGTCACGTCCTTCACCACGGGCGTCATGGTCGTTCCGCCCTCGCCCGCCAGCGTGAACCTGATCGGCAAGTCTTCGCCGCGAATGCCCTTGATGCGGAACTTGTTCTCCTCCGTCATCGCCGGCCCGATGGCCCGCAGGTTGATCCGGTCGGCGTCGGTGCGTTTGGCCTTGGGCGTGCGGTTGCGGCCGTCGAGGTCGCCGAAGAAGCGCATTCCAAAGTCCTTGAACGCCCACGCGTCGGAGCAGCGATCCGCGCCCAGCGCGACGCGCGCCCGGTGCTCGTCGGTCTGCCCGTCGATCGCCTTGGTGAAGTCGTCGGTGAGCGTCTGGCTCAGGCAGGCCGAAATGAACACCGCACCCTGACCCAGCTTGCGGTAGCGCTGAATGAACTTGTCCGTCACGGCGATTGACGAGCCTTCGGTCTCGTCCGCCGTCAGCTCGTCCTTCTGAAAGCCCTTCTTGTCGATCAGGATCTTGAGCGCGTTGTCGCGCCGCCCGGCGGCGCCGCCGTCCGAGCCGAACGGCTCGATCACCAGCGAGTTGTTCCCGCCATGGGTCGAGATCACCAGCATGCCCATGTCGTCCTTGTTGTTCATCAGCAGGTCGCGGAACTTCTCGATCGTGCAATTCTTCGCCGGATTGGCCTGCGTCGGCTCCTCGGTCTCGAGCATCTCGACCAGCGTGTAACGCTGGCCGTAGACGTTGCCCCTGCGATCGGCGCGCTGCTCCAGACACTCGGCCACTTCCGTATCGACGTCGCGCGTCCGAAAGCGCCACTTGAACGGCGCGAAGACGTAAGCGGTGTGGTTCTTCTTGCTGATTCCGGGCGTCTCGTGCTGAGCGGCGGCCCGCGGCACCGCCAGCGCCGCCGCCACCAACGCAACCAGCCCCGCGAGACACGCGGCCATGCATCCCTGAGTGCGATTCATGAGCTCTCTCCCGTCAGTTGCGTGGTTCACTCGCCCATACCCAGACGACCGGCGACGTCGCGCGCCGCCTCGTCGTCGGGAATCAACTCGCGGACAGCGGCGTAGCGCGCCTCGGAATCAGCCACCTCGCGCGCGATGCCACGCAGCGCCGCAACGATCGCCGCACCGTCTTCCGCGGCCGGCCAGATGCAGTGACCCTCGTCCTGAATGATCGCCACGCCGCCGCGCGCCAGATGATCGCACAGCCGCTCGGCGAATCTCCGCCGCTCGGCCTGCCGCCAGGCGCTCACGGCGGCCGCATCCGGCTCCGGTTCGCTGGCCGCGTCAACGGGATGCAGATGCACGTGCGTCGCCGTCGCCGCGCCGGCAAAGCCGATCACCAGATCGTTCAGTTCGCCGTCGTCGGGCTCGACACGTTCGACGAGCGGCGACTGGGCGAAGAAACCCAGCGCCGCCGCTCGAGCCGCATCGATGGGCAGCGCCTCACACCACGCGCTCCACGACGCACGAAACTCAGCCAGCAGCGCGTCGCGCGCTTCAGCCACCTCGCGCTCAGCGCCGCTCTCCGGCGCCGCGTCCAACGACTCGCCCTCCTCGCTCTCCGCCGCTGACCGGCGCAGCGCGACTCCATTCACCAGCACCGACGCGTCGCTGATCGTGATGTTGAATGGCGGTCGGATCTCCTCGCCACGAATGAACACCGCGCCCGACCACAGCACATCGTCGCCCGTCTGCGCCGCCAGTCCATCGACGTTGGACAGGCGCGGCGCCGGTGTAGACATCCCGGCCAGCAGCACTCCCGCCCCGAGTGCGGCGAGCAGCGCGCTGGCGGCCATCGCGGGCAGCGCCATGGCGCCGCGAGAGTTGCGAATCATCTTGATCCTCCAGGCATACAATGACCAGATTTGTTGAGTTTGGCCCGTAGCCCTGCTTATACGACTCTCCCCATGCAGGGTCAAGAAAAATCCCGACCAACTGGCCACCCGCGCGGGCACCGCGCAATCTCCGCCTGGCCCGCTCGCCTCGCCGCACGAGTCAATCCGATAGCCCCGATATGAACGTGACGGAACTCCCCGGCGCGCCGCTCGAGCCGCTCAGCCGCACGTTCGGCTTCGACCGCGGAACGCCCATCGACCGCCACTACATCCACGCCTTCCTCGAGCGCCACGCCGCCGACGTGCGCGGCTGTGTCCTGGAAGTCGGTGACGCCGGCTACACGCAGCGCTTCGGCGGTCCGCGCGTCTCGCGCAGCGAAGTGCTCAGCGTCGCGCCCGACCGCCGCGCCACGATCGTCGGCTGTCTGGAGACCGGGCGGAACGTCCCGCGCGATACGTTCGACTGCGTGATCCTGACGCAGGTGTTGCCGATGGTGTTCGACGTCGCCGCTGTCCTGCGGAACTCGCGCCTCGCACTGCGCGCCGGCGGCGTCCTGCTGGCGACGGCGCCCGGGATCTCGCAGATTTCGCAATACGACATGCAGCGCTGGGGCGACTATTGGCGGTTCACCACCGCCTCGCTCCGCCGACTGATGAGCATGGCATTCCCCGGCGACGCGGTCGAGATCGCCAGCTTCGGCAACGTCCGCGCCGCCAGCGCCCTGCTCTATGGTCTGGCGGCGGAGGAGCTGAGCACCACTGAACTCGAGATGCGGGACGATGATTATCCCGTCACGCTGACGATCCGCGCTGCGCGCGCGGCGGCGGCGCCGGCCGCCTTCTACGAGCCGACGTAACGCGCGTAAACCGTGCGGGCGGCAGCGGCGTCTTGGGTCCCCTTCACAATCGCGCGCCCGTCCGGGAAGAGCGTGAGCTCGAATCCATCCGCGGAGAATCGAAGCATGAAGCGATTCAACCGCGCGCCCGCCGACTCGCCCAGCCGCCGCGCCACCGCTTCCAGGTCGATCGCCCTGCCGCTCTCCACCGGCAGAATCTGCACCGCGTCGCGACCGCAGAGCGTCGTCGTCGCCGACGCCCGCCCGCCGGCGAGAAACTCGAACCGCCCATGCTTGCAGCACGGGCAGTCGGCGGCGTCGCGCGCCGACTGCATGTCGACGCCGCGCACGCGGCAACCCCAAGCGTCGATCATCAGCAGTTCGCGATTCAACGCCTCGCTCTGTCCCGTCAGAATCTGCAGCGCGTAAAGCGCCTGAAAGCTCGCCACCAGGTTCACCACCGGCCCCAGCACGCCCGCCGTGTCGCACGTCGGCGACATGCCGGGTGGGGGCGCCTCTTCCCAGATGCAGCGCAGGCAGGGCGTCTGACCGGGGATGATCGGCATCGCCAACCCCTCGCCGGCCACGCACGCTCCATAAAGCCACGGCCGCCCGCTCTTGACCGCCACGTCGTTGATCAGAAAACGCGTCTCGAAATTGTCCGTCCCGTCCAGAATCAGATCGGCGTCACTGCACAGTCGCTCGATGTTCGTCGGGTTCGCGTCTTCCACCACACCTTCGACGCGAACGTCCGAATTGATCGCCCGCAGGCGGCGCTCCGCCGCCACGGCCTTCGGCAACCCGTCCGCTACGTCGCGCTCGTCGAACAGCACCTGCCGCTGTAGATTGTTCAATTCGACGAAGTCGCGATCGACGATCCGCAGGAAGCCGAGCCCGGCCCGAACCAGCGTGTTCGCCAGCACCGTGCCCAGCGCGCCGCAGCCGATCAGCACGGTCCGCGACTCCAGCAGGCGGCGCTGCCCCGCCTCGCCGATCGCCGGGTACAGAACCTGTCGCGAATATCGCTCCATCACCCACGTCCCTGGCCCGCGTCCGCCGCCGCGGCGCCGCTACTCCGGCGCCAGCGGAATCTTCCCATGTTCACGGCGAATCGAACAGGCCGGGCTGGCGGGGCGGGGCGGCGACCGCCCGCAAGCGCGGAAACTGCTCCAGCAACCCATCGGGTACGTCGATGCGCCGACGCTCGAGCATCGCCCGCAGCTCCAACGCGTTGGCCACCGCCTGGCCGCGATAGTGATTGTTCGCAAACACGTACACCTCACGCGCCTGCCCCGACATCGCATCGATCCGCGCGATCCACTCGCGCAGCTCGGCGTCGCTGTACAGGTAGTTATAGCGCTCGAACGGCGGCTTGCCCTCCGCGAACCAGTTGGCGGCGTTGCGGCCGTGCAGCCGCACGTACGCCGCTCCGCCCGACACGTGGCTGCTCGGCCCGATGCAGTCGCGCAGCCGCGGCTGGTCGATGTTGCACATCCCGCCGCTCCGCGCCAGCGCTGCCTGCGCTTCGGGCGCCAGCCACGACGTGTGCCGAACCTCGATGAACCGCGTCACGCTCTCGAACCGCTCGGCGATCCGCGCCAGCCAATCGACCGCCTCCGGCGAGTATCGGAACGACCAGGGAAACTGCACCAGCAGCGGGCCGAGCAGGCCGGCGGTTCGAATCGGGCTCAGTGCATCGAGGAACGCGTCGCTGTCGCGCTGCGCGGGGAATTCGGCGCGCTCATGCGTGAACGTCCGCGTCAACTTGAAGGCGAAGCGGAAATCGGCCGGCACTTGCCGCGGCCACGCCGCCGTCATCCGTGGCGACGGAATGCGATAGAAACTGGAATTGACCTCGAACGCGTTGACGAAGCGCGACAGGAATTCCAGCGGCCGCACGCCGCGCGCCCCGCGCCCGGGCCTGGGATAGACCGGGCCTTCCCAGTCCGGATAGCTCCATCCGGCGGTTCCGATCCAGAGCTTGGCGGGATGTGGCACAGCGGCCCTCCGCTGTAATCTTACCATGTAGCACAGCGGCCCCCCGCTGTGATCCCGATCGCGGACCCGGGCCGGACGAAACGGCAGACTCTACGCTGGAGCGGTCGGGTCGCAGACCTCGATTCCCTCGTTCTGCGCCGCCGCGTTCAGCTCCTGATCGCACGACAGGAGCAGCAATCGGTCTGCACCGTCATCGGTTGTCGGCGCCAGAAGCGCGGAGGCCAATTGGAGCGCGTCGGCGGCGCGCAGCGCATGGGTTCGCGTCAGATCGACGGCCCGCGCGACGACCGCCGCGCTCAGCTCGATCAGCGTGTAGCGCTGCCGGAGGTCCGACTCGAAAGCTCCCAGCGCCGCCGCCACGATGGCCGCGTCAACGCCGACGCGCCGCGCTCGGCGGACGAGCACGGATGTCACCTCGACCTGCGCGAGCCGCGAGACGCAGACGCGCTCGCCGCGCGCGACCCGCTCGCGGACCGATTCGGTCCCCGGCTCATCGACGTAGCATTTCACCAGCGCCGACGAGTCGAGAAAGACCGTAGGCATGCCGAATTACCGCCGGTCGTTGATGATGTCGTCCGAGAGCGGCCCGCCGGGGATCTTGACCGGCTGGAAAGTCCGCGGCTTTCCATTCTGGAGCGTCTGCTTGACGGTCGGGTGGTTGCGGTTCAGTTGGACGGTGGTGGCCGGGAAATCGGGCTTGGCGGGGTTTGGCCGCTTGGCGGTCGTGACGATTCCATCGGCTTCGAGCCGCGCGAAGAACTCGCGCGCTTCCGTGCCGGAGAGGCCCATCTCGGGCAGGAGCGTCTTGAGAACGTAGCCGATCCACATGAAGTCGTTGACGTTTTCGAGGCGGGCGAATGAGCGGACGAAGTTTGCGATGAGAGCCTCGGCGACTGGTTCAGCCGACGGCGGCGCGTGTTCCGACTTAGCGCTCACGGACTCCTCATTCCCTAGCGATCGGAGAACGAGCGCCGCGTCGATGGCAAAATCCAACTTGTGAACCACGCTGACACGCACTTTCGCCAAATCGGGGAGCGCATTGATCAGGGCTGTCTGCGGTGCCAGGCGCTGCCCCCACGCATCGACGAAGTCCACATCCTGAACATCGGGCCAGTAATTCTTCACCAACTTTCTGAAGTCGGCCAGGGTGGCTGCGGGTATAAGCTTAGGAATGTGCGAAATGAGCAAGTCGTGGATCAAGCTCTGCATCGGGTTGCTCCGTTCAATTCAAGTCAATCAAGTCAAAAAAAAAGAAACGACAAGTGAAACAGTGGACGGGCCGCGCGGCGGTTTCCCGCCGACGGGCCGGGTTGCCCCGGCCTGCGAATGTGCTGACTTGAGTCACGGGTCGCAAGCGACCCGCGTCTAAGAATCCCTTAGAAAGGAGGTGATCCAGCCGCAGGTTCCCCTACGGCTACCTTGTTACGACTTAGTCCCAGTCACCGGTCTTGCCGTCGGCCGCCGCCTCCTTGCGGTTAGCTAAGCGGACTTCGGGCGCTACCAGCTTCCATGACTTGACGGGCGGTGTGTACAAGGCTCAGGAACACATTCACCGCGCCGTAGCTGATGCGCGATTACTAGCGATTCCAACTTCACGGAGGCGAATTGCAGCCTCCGATCTGAACTGGGGGACGTTTTTTGCGATTTGCTCCACCTTGCGGTCTTGCGTCGCTCTGTACGCCCCATTGTAGCACGTGTGCAACCCCGGGCATAAAGGCCATGATGACTTGACGTCATCCCCGCCTTCCTCCGGCTTGACGCCGGCAGTCTCGCTAGAGTCCCCGGCATGACCCGCTGGCAACTAGCGACAAGGGTTTCGCTCGTTAAGGGACTTAACCCGACACTTCACAGCACGAGCTGACGACAGCCATGCAACACCTGTGCAAGTTTCACCCCGAAGGGTAACTTTCCAAGTTATCCAAGGAAAGCATCCATGCATGTCAAACCCGGGTAAGGTTCTTCGCGTTGCTTCGAATTAAGCCACATGCTCCACCGCTTGTGTGAGCCCCCGTCAATTCCTTTGAGTTTTAGCCTTGCGGCCGTACTCCCCAGGCGGCACACTTATTGTTTTTACGCCGGCGCGGACGCCGTCAGAGACTCCCGCGCCTAGTGTGCATTGTTTACGGCGTAGACTACCAGGGTATCTAATCCTGTTTGCTCCCTACGCTTTCGCGTCTCAGCGTCAGATCTGGCCCAGTACCCCGCTTTCGCCTCTGGCGTTCCTCTAGATATCTACGCATTTCACCGCTCCACCTAGAGTTCCAGGCACCTCTACCAGCCTCAAGCCCGACAGTCTACCAAGCAGTTCCCCGGTTGAGACGGGGGATTTCACAAGGCACTTGTCGAGCAGCCTACACGCGCTTTAAGCCCAATGATTCCGAACAACGCTCGCCTCCTCTGTCTTACCGCGACTGCTGGCACAGAGTTAGTCGAGGCTTCCTCTGGAGCTGCTCAACTTTCGGGATTGTTCACCCCGATCGCTTGCTCACTCCTGACAGCAGTTTACATCCCGAAGGACTTCGTCCTGCACGCGGCGTCGCTGGGTCAGGCTTGCGCCCATTGCCCAATATTCGTTACTGCAGCCACCCGTAGGTGTCCGGGCAGTGTCTCAGTCCCGATGTGGCCGTCCGACCTCTCAGTCCGGCTACCCGTCGTTGCCTTGGTGAGCCGTTACCTCACCAACTAGCTGATAGGACATGGGCCGCTCCCAAACCTGTAGGTCCGAAGATCCCCACACTTTGGTCGCAGAATCATGCGATCCCGCGACTTCATCCGGTCTTAGCAGCACTTTCGCAAAGGGATTGCTCCCGCTGTTATCCCGGTGTTCAGGGTACGTTACCCATGCATTACTCACCCTTCCGCCACTAGACCAATATTGCTACTGGTCCCGTACGACTTGCATGTCTTAGCCACGCCGCCAGCGTTCGTTCTGAGCCAGGATCAAACTCTTCGACGAAGTTTGACGATATCCGACCCCGAAAGGCCGGTACCTATCCTGTCTGTGTTGAAGGCTCAAACACTCACGTCTGTTGCGAGAATGTTTGAGCTGCTTCCGCCTCTCGACGGAAAACACTTTGCCGATATCCGATATCCGGATCCCGGCCGGCACCCCAAACCCGCTTCCGCAGGCAGAGATGCATCACATTCTCGCGGCTATTCGTCCACTGTTCACTTGTCAAAGATCGCCCGGCCAACATGCGCCGGGCCGAGTATGTTACCACCCGCGCCGACGGTTGCAAGCCCCTTTCGAGCCCTAAATCCGAAAAAATTGCTGCGATTTGCGCTACCGCAGCGGACGTTTTATCGGACGATATCGCTGGACACCCCCTCAACCCTATACTTCCTACACGCAGGCGACGACGCCGATAACGTCAAACCCATGGGATCGCGACGCCGCCCGCCCAGCCGATTTGGAACGCTGTAGGAACCAGGGCCAAACGCTGGCGCGATGCCGGGTCCCGGCGCCTTGGCCGAATTTCAGGGAGGTCCATCATGACGTCTCGCCGCTTCGCTGCTCAGTCCGTCGCCGCTCTTGCCCTGTTGCTGGTCGCGGGTTGCCCGGCACTCGACAACATCCTGAACCAGAACAGCAGCAGCAACTCAAACGACAACGACTCGACCGGGCTGGATAACCCGTCCGGTCTGGTGCGCTTCAAGTCCGCTAACGAATTGCTCGAGTTCTTCCGCCAGCAGGTCAACCAGCGCCACGGGCAAAACCGCATGTTCTTCGGCATGGGCGCCGCAGCCGCCGACGCGTCGAACGAGACCGCCGGCGCCGCCGACGACGGCGCGACGCCCGACCCGTTCAGCACCACCAACCTGCAGGAGGAGGGCGTCGACGAGAGCGACGTCTTCAAGTCCGACGGGACGTACTTCTATGTCGCCGACGGCGGCAAAGTGCGCGTCGTGAAGGCCGCCCCGCGCAGCGAGCTGGCGCAGGTCGGCGAAGTGACGCTGGCGAGCGACGTTTACGTTGATTCGCTCTACCTGCACGAGGGCAAGCTGCTGGCCCTGGCCGTGAAGTACGTTTCGTATGACAGCATCGACAGCCGCTTCGGACGGCCGGAGCTGCTGATCTATCCGCCGTACTACGTGGGCAACAGCGTCGTGCTGTACGAGGTGGACATCTCGAATCCCGCCGCGCCGGCCGTCGCAAGGCACATCGAGCTGGACGGCTCGCTGGTCTCGTCGCGGTTGACAAACAACCGCGTGATTGTCGTGCTGACCATCGCGCCGAAGCTGCCCGACAACCCGACCGTGCTGTCGGTGAACAATCTCGGCCTCGACGACGTGCTGCCGCAGGTCCGCACCGGCGCGGGGTCGGCGGTTATGGTCGGCTGGGAGAACTGGCTGCGGCCGGAGATCGCCGACGGCTATTTCATGACCGCGATCCTGACGCTCGACGCCGGCAACATCGAGTCGATCCTCAACTCGGTGGCGGTGCTGGCGAATTGCGGCACGATCTACGTCTCGCCCGAGGCCGTCTACCTGACCGACGCGACGTATGACATGGAGGACAACTATCGGCAATCGACTGCCGTGCGCAAGTTCGCCTTCGACGCGAATGGCGTGGCGGCATACGCCGCCAGCGGCAAGGTGCCTGGGCAGTTGCTGAACCAGTTCTCGCTGGGCGAGAGCGACGGCGACCTGCGCCTGGCCACGCACATCGAGAACTTCAGCATGTTCGTCGGCATCGGCTTTTCCGATGACGTCGCCGTTTCCAGCGACGTCGCCCAGACCGCCGACGAGCCGCTCAGCGGCCCGACCAACGCCGTCTACGTGCTCCGGCAGAGCGGCGAGAGCCTCGACATCGTCGGCCGCGTCGAGAACATCGCCGAGAACGAGCGCATCTACTCGGCGCGCTTCATCGGCGATCGCGGCTACCTGGTCACGTTCCGCCGGATCGACCCGCTTTTCGTGCTCGATCTGTCGGACGCGGCGTCGCCGAAAATCGTGGGCGAGTTGAAGGTGCCCGGCTACAGCGACTATCTGCACCCGATCGGGACGGACCGGTTGATCGGCGTGGGCCGCTCGGCGCTGACGACCGGTTTCGGCAACACGATCCCCGACGCGCTGCAGCTTTCGCTCTTCGACGTGAAAGACCCGGCTAATCCGAAGCTGATCGAGCAGATCCAGCTCGGCGGCACCGGCAGCTCGTCAGATGTCAGCCACACGCACAAGGCGTTCACTTATCTGCCGCAGACCGGCGTGCTGGCCATCCCCGCGCAGCTCTACAAGGACATCAACGATCCGTTCGTCTTCGGCGGCGTCGAATTTGACGGCGTGCTGGTGTTCGACGTTGACCCCGACGCGGGATTCACCGCGCTGGGCAGCGTGGCGTCGGTCGTCGAGAGCGACGAGTTCGGCTACACGTACACGCCGTGGCGCCGCGCGTCGCTGATCGGCGACAGCGTTTACGCCTTGACGCCGCAAGGCATCCGCGCCGCCGCAACGTCCGATTTCAACACGACGACCACCGTGACGTTCGCGGACTGACCGCGGTGGCGTTTGCCGAAGTACCGCATACGTTGGCCGATGAACCGCCGTGACGATCGCGGATGACGGCTTGCCGAACCGCGACGACGTTCGCGGAACGACCCCTCAACACCGCCGCGCGGGGCGGACACTCGACCGGGTGCCCGCCCCGGTGCGTGAATTCGGAGCCCGGCGCGGCTGCGACCGGTCTTGGCCAAACAGCACGTGCAGCTTCGCGCGGCATTCTCGTGCGTCGTGCGAGATGGCCGAGTCGGAGTGCGTCAGCCGCCGCTCTCGTCGCTCCCGTTTTTCGGAATGGGCTTGCCGTCGCAAATGACCACGTCCTTGCGCCGGTACACCGCGGCGCAAGCCAGCTTCCTGGCCGCTGCTTTCACGCCGAACGTGTGCGTTCGCCCACCGCCGCTCTCGCCCGCTGTGCTCTTCTCGTACTTCCAGTCCGCCTTGCTCAGGAAAATCACGTCGACGCGCCAGATGAACACGTTGGCCAGTTCGTAGTAGAGTTCGACAAGCTCGGCAAGCGCCTTCTCAACGTATTCGATCGCGCGGCGGATCGCGGCGACGCCCAGTCCGGTAGGCAGCGGTACTGAGGCGTCGAAGTCACTGAGCTTCGCCATGGCGCTCCCCGATGAGAAGCTCAGCCAGTTGCGGCACAGCTCGGGACGCGAGGTGAAAATATGCCGGGTTACACTCGATTCCTACGCTGCGAAGCCCGACCGCCGAGGCGGCCGCGATCGTCGAGCCGGCGCCCATGAAGGGATCGAGAATCACCCCTTCACCCAGCGGCAACGACGCTCGCACCAATTGCCGCATGAGTGACTGGGGCTTGAGCGACGGATGCGGTGCGATGCGACGCTCAGCGCCGCGTGCTGGCGCCGCGTGCAGCAGGTCTTTGAACGGCTCCGTCGCTGAAATTCGCCGCAACCCGCCGGTCTTCCACTTCCGCAGATTGTCCTGCACGCGGCCCTCGCAGGGCTTGCGAAAGAGTCCCCACGGCTCCCAGCAGGACTTCGGCATGACCGACACCTCGTCGAACTCCTTGTGCGCGTTCTTCGGCCGATCGCCGCCGCGGAGCGTGTGCACCACACGGATAATCTCACCGCGTTTCTCGAAGCCCGCCGCGACAAAGGGTTCGTAGACGAGATACGACACCAGCGGGTTGGTCGCAATGAAAACGTGGGCTCCCGGCACGAGCACCGGGTAGAGTCGCGCCGCCAGCCGGCGGAAAAAATCACGGAGCTGCGCGCGATCGGCCTCGCGCAAGATCGTAAAACGCGGCAGAGGGCTACGCCGGTGCCCATCGAACGAGGGCGGTATCCGCCACACGCCGCCGCGCCCCCTCTCACGTTTGGCCAGCTCGTCCGGTTGATATTCGATCAGCCCGTAGGGCGGGTCGGTGACGACGGCGTGGATTGAGTTCCGCGCCGCGTGCGAAAGCCACTCGAATGCGTCAGCCTGCACCAGCTCGTAGCAGCCGAACCCGCCCGAAGCTCGAAAACCCGGAAACCAGTGCGCCGACGTCCGCTGGCCCGATTGCTTGATTCGCCGCGCATGCATGCCGCTGAGAGTACCACAAACCGCTGCGGCACAAAAACGATGACCCCGGCCCGAAGGCCGGGGTTCGTGTTTCAACACATCGGCGAAAACTGCCGGCGGGTGCGGAGCCCGGAACGATTGCCGGGCCCGGAGCGGCGCCGGACTAGCGGCGGAATCGCCGCGCGATGGCCAGACCGATGACGCCGAGCAATGCGGCGCCAGGTGCGGGAATCATGGTCAACTGATCCTGGGCGGCGTCGCCGATGCGGAAGCCGTGCCGCGCGGTCGCCCAGACCAGATTCAGGACGCGAACGTTGCCGAGATAATCGAGGCCGTCGTAGCCGCCGGCGCCGTTGCCATAGCGGTTGTACCACGAGCCGCCGGCCGCGACCGCGGTGTTGGCCATCGACAGCCACGTGGCGGCCTGGCCGTTGACCGAGCCGATCTCGCCTTCGAGATACCAGATGACTTCCTGAAGCTCGTCGGCCGAGCTGGCCCGCGTCACGCCGTAGTTATAGCCCGCCAGCGTGCCCTCGCGGAACGACTGATAAAGGAACGCGGCCTGTGCCGAGAGCGGATCGTTGACCGGATGCGCCGCGTGCGTCACGCCGACCACGCGGAACCCGTGGCTACTGTAGTCGATGTACTCGGTCCGCTGGATGCAAAACGTGCGGAAGTTCGCGACCGAAGCCCGGCTGAGATTGTCCAGCTCGAACTCGCCGCCCGGCCCGCTGCCGGCGGCGTCGATAAAGCGGACGATGTCGCCCACGTGTTCGTTGTCGCCCAGGGCGATGGACCCGCCGCACACCAGGCTGGCACCCACGCCGATGATCAACCCCCACTTGCGCATCATGATCTCCGCCTTCCGGCGCCGTCGGCGCCTGACGATTAGAGTTCAACCACCCTGGGCATTACTCGCCCCTCACACGACAATAAGCAGACGCCGGGGGGCGATTCAATCACTTTCTTTCCAGGATTCACCAAGAATCGGCGGCGGGAGAGATAAATTCTGCGATCGCCGCGCGGCAACCATGCGGGGCGATAACGCGTCTGGCCCTGCCGATAATTCACCCGCCAACGCGCCGCACGCGCCCGATTGCCCCCCGCGCATTTCCCGGATCTGGGCCCGCCCCGCACGCCGCACACTCCCGATAGCTCGCGGCGCACTCGCCGCCCCCCGCGGGCATTATCGGCTTGGGCGCGCCCGCGGGTGAATCGACTTAACAAACTTCATTTTTGCGATGAGAGCACCGATCAAACGAACGTGCACGCCGATTCGATCCAGTTCGCGCAGCCGTCACACGCGGCAGGGTTCTCCGAGCTCGCCGGCTCGAGCAACCACGTGCTGACGCGTCCGCGCCGCGTCGCGCTGCTGATGGTGGGCGTGTGGATCCTCAATGCGTTCGACCTGGGTTTTACCGGGATCGCGACGGCACTGGGGAATTTCACCGAGCTGAATCCGATCGCGGCGCACCTGCTCGACACCGACTGGACGCACGTCATGCTCTACAAGATCGGGCTGACGGCGCTGGGCACGCTGATCATGATGCGCCTGGCGCGGCACTCGGTCGCCGAGCTGGGCTGCTGGTTGCTGTTCAGCGCCTACGTCTACGTCGCGGTGCGCTGGTACGTCTACTACGAGTACTGGTTCAACGAGACCGCGATGCTCTACCGCTTCTCCAACATGTAGCTTCGGCGCGAGCGGCCTGCCGGGCAAGCGGTCACTTTCGCTCAGGCTCGGTCTTGCCGCCGCGCTTCTCGACGGCGGCGCGCTGCGCCCGCGTCGGCAGCTTCTCCAGCCGCGGCTTGAGCTCCTTTTCGAATATGTCGTCCAGCGGTTTGAAGAGCTCGCCGCGGCGCTCCTCGCGGCGCTGGGCTTTTTCCGGCGTGTTGGTGCGGTCGAGCGCCGCGTATTCCTTCTCGAGGGCTTCAAACTCGCCCTTGTGCCGGGCGATGTGCGTGGCGGCCGTCTCCTGGCACTCCTTCAGAATGCTACGGGCCTTTTCGGCCTGTTCGGTGTTCAACTCGTAGCGCTCGATGAAGTCGAGCACGTACTTCTCCCACGCGGTGAGTGTGCGCTGGGTGGATGGCTGAAGCAGCGTCGGGTCGGCGGCGAATGCGGCCATCTTCTCCTCTCGCCGGGCGCGCTCCGCTTCCAGGCGCGCGAGCTCGGCCTGCACGGCGGGACTGACGCGCAGCTCGCCGGCCTTCTCGCGTTCGCCAAACTCGTCGGGCGAAATCAGACGCGCTCCGTCCCAAAACAGAATGTTCAACTCCTGGCCCAGATCGTTGAAGTGCAAGATGTTCACGCCCGGCTCGATGCCGATGTCCTCGGGGCGGAACGACCTCGGCTGCCCCGGCTGATTAAACGCGGCCCCGTGAACGCGGATAATCTCGAAAGGTTCCTTCCCGTCCCTGAAGGATGTTCGATAGAAACGGACGACCGCGGGATACCACACTCCGTCGTATTGCTGCAATTCGCTGCGTGATTCGTATTGGATCTTGCCGTCGTCGACGCGCGCGACGCGCACAGGCGAGTAACCTCGAGACGGGTCGATCCACAGGCGCGTGGACTGATTGCCGTTCTCGATTGTGATGACCGGCATCCCATCCTCTTCCACCAGGCGCGTTCGGCTCTGGTCGGTCGCGAGCGCCTCGCTTACACCGGCCGGCGTGTAGGCAGCCGTCATGCCCAGGCTGCGCACGTCCGGTGCGCCGTGTTTTCCTGGCACCAGCGGCCGCACCTCGGCACGGATAGAACCGGATTGATGAGTCCAGAAGCGATCGGCCGTTGTCAGTGCCTGGATCGGTCTCGTGCCCAGCACGATTCCTCCAGAAAGTGGTTGCCCATCAGGACCGCGCGCAATCACGCCGCTCTCATCGCCCCGGTGGACGTAGATGCGTTCCTCGTTGGCAATCCGACTTGTGTACAGACGTGTGCTGCGCTTGCCCTGTTTGTCGACCTTCTCGCGCGACCATTCAATGTGAGCTGTCGCGATCGAAGCCCGGCACTGCTCTGCCATCTGGAGTAGTTGAGCAGCATCCGGAGCATCCTGCATGGGCGCAGACAACGCGAGCATACTCAGCAGGCAGATTTCCATCGCCGGTCTCCTATAGGCAGCCCAAACCGCTGTAGACGTACGTGCTGCATTCATTCGGGCCGAAGTTGACGGGGAGGTCGTCCGATGCGCACACGTTGCCATTGCAGTTCGGCGGCGGATAGCAATCGTACTCGATCCAACACGGATGCATTTCCGATCTGACGGCCTTGTTTCCACCCGCCTGAATCGCCAACAGGGCGACGCAGGCCCGCCAGGAATCCGGGTCGCAGGAATCGCCTGAACACAGCGGACATGCGGTGGCATCACAGTTGGAGCAGCATGGTTCCGGAGGATGAACGATGTAGATCGTGTAACAGGGCACGTTGGGCTGACAAGGAACAGCCAACGATGCGAACGAAGCGAGCAGAAGCAGCCCGGCGATCATGCGAGTCTCCTCATAGTATGTGAATTCGCCACCCGAGTCACTTCATGCGGAACATACCCCCCCCCCCCGCTCTGTCAAGCGCCGCGGCGTGCGGCACGTTCGCATGGAATGGAGGACGCCTGAGCGGCCCGGCTACGAGCGCGTTGTAGCGGCGGGTCGTGTGCTGGTGCTGGCGGGTTGGCTGGTGGCGCGCCACTGCTGCGACTTCGCGTCATAGCCCTTGCCCGGCTCAGCCTTGTCCCAATCGCGGTACAAGTCAGCCAGGTCGTGGGCCATGCTGCCGGCGATCGGGTGGTCTTCGCCCAGCGTGCGGTCGATGATCGCGCGAGCCTCCAGCAGCATCGGCTCGCCCTCGGCGTAGCGGTGCAGGGCGCCCAGACACGAGCCGTACCAGCCGAGAATGAACGCCAGCCCCTGTGCGTCGGCGGGCAGCGCCTCGCGGGCGTTCTTCAGCGCGCGGTCGAGGTACACGATGGCGTCCTCGAAGCGACCGCGGGCGCGCAGATAACTGCCCATGTTGGCGATACTGGCGATCGTGTCCGGATGCTTCTCGCCGAGCCTGCGGCTACTGATTTCGATGTCCTTGAGTGCGAGTCGGTCGGCGTCGTCGAACATGCCCAACGCTTTGTAGACCGTGCCGAGATTATTCATCACGTCGAGCGTGCCGGGATGCTCCTCGCCCAGAATCCGGGTGCGCGCCGCCAGCGTCTCCTCGTTCAGCACCCGCGCGCGGGACAGCCGCCGCTGGTAGCCCTCCGGGTCGGTCTGCTTCATGCCCGCCATCGCGACGGAGTAGAGCATCCAGGCAAGGTTGGCGCGAATTCCGAGCGCGGCCGGGTGCTCGGGGCCGGTCAGGCGGACCTGAATCTGCAGGGCCTCCTCGAGCACCTTTTCGGCATCGTCAAAGCGGCCCAGGTCGGCATAAAGCAGCGCCAGCGTGTTCATGGCACTGACCGTATCGGTGTGCTCCCGGCCCAACGTGTCGGTGCGGATTTCGAGCAGCTCGCGCGCCAGCCCCAGCGCTTCTCTCCGCCGCTCCATGAGCAGATAACACTGTGTGAGAGCGTCGAGCGTCAGCGCGGTGATCTCGTGCCGGCGGCCGAACAGCCGCTCGTGCTCGGCCAGCGCCTGGGTAAGCAACTGCTCGGCTTCGGCGAACCGGGCCTTCTTCACCAGGACGCCGCCCAGGGCAGCGACGGCCCGGCAGGTGTCCGGGTGTTCGCGGCCGAGTTCGCGCGTCCAGGTGCTGAGGGCTTCGCGGAGGTGCGCTTCGGCGGCGTCGTAGTCGCCAAGGTTCAGATACGTGCTGCCGATCGTTCCGTGCAGACGAGCAGCGACCAGCGGGCGATCCTTGAACTCAGCCGCGAGCGAACTGGCGGCGCGGTCGAGCACGCTGCGGACGGTCACGTCCTTGCCCTGAACGTTCGGGTCGGCGGCGCCCAGCATGTCGTCCAGGAATTTCACCGTCGCTTCGGACTCCTGAAGACGCGTTTCGGCGAGCGCCCGCTGCGCCGCTTCCGCGGCCTGCGCTGCGATCGCGCGTTTCCGCTGAAGCTCAGCGCGAGCCAGGCCGACGCTTGTGCCGACGATGCCCAACACCAGCGCCGCGACGACCAGCGCCGCCGCCGTGACGGCGCCGCGGTGCCGCCCGATGAATTTGCGGACCAGATAAGTCCGGCTGGGCGGCGCCGCGACCACCGCTTCGCCGCTGAGATAGCGCAGCACGTCGGCGGCGAGCCCGTTGGCGGTTTCGTAGCGGCGGCTACGGTCCTTCTCCAGCGCTTTCATCACGATCCAGTCGAGCTCGCCGCGGACGTGGCTGCCGAACTTCCTCGTATCGGTCTGCGGGCCGCCGCTGCGCGTCCTGGCTCTTTCGGACAGCCGCGTCGAGGGCTTGGGCGGCTCGACCTCGCGGATGATGCGCTGAATCTCGCCATACGCGGCCGAGCGCAGGCTGCGGGCGTCGAAGGGCGTCGTGCCGGTGAGCAGCTCGTAGAGCAGGACGCCGAGCGAGTACACGTCCGTCCGCGTGTCGATGTCGAGCGAGCCTTCGGCCTGCTCCGGGCTCATGTACTGCGGCGTGCCGATGAGCTGGCGATGCTCGGTGAAGTAGGTCTTCTCGGTCAGCTTGCTGGAAGTGGCCTTGGCGATGCCGAAGTCGATGACCTTCGCGACCGGGCGGCTGTCCTGAGCGCTGACCAGCACGTTGCTGGGCTTGATGTCGCGATGAATCACACCCTTGGTGTGAGCGTGCTGGACGGCCTGACACACCTGCGCGAAGAGCCCAAGGCGGTCACGGACGCTCAGGTTGTTCTTGTCGCAGTAGTCGGTGATCGGCTCGCCGCGGACCAGCTCCATCACGAAGTACGGCCGTCCGGTCTCCGTCGCGCCGGCGTCAAACACCTTGGCGATGCTGGGGTGATCCATCAGCGCCAGCGCCTGACGCTCAGCCTCAAAGCGGGCGATCACGGCCCGCGTGTCCATCCCCAGCTTGATGATCTTGAGTGCCACCTTCCGCGCCACCGGCTCGCGCTGCTCGGCCAGAAACACGCTCCCAAAGCCGCCTTCGCCTAGCTGCTGCAGCAGCCGGTAACGGCCGATCGCCGCACCGACGTGCTCGGCGGCGTCGCCGGCGGTGATGGTGGAGATTCCGCTGGACGTCAGCGTCGCGGGGTGTTCGCCGCTGGCGGAGTCGGAATTTCCCGCCCGCGTCTCGGCTTCGGAGCCGGCGCTGGCAGCCGCCGGCCGCGCATCGCGCAAGGCGTCGGCCTCGCTGGGTTGATCGGGCCGGGGCGCACTTTCGTGGGACGATGCCATGAGCCCAGCTTCCCTCCAGCTTCCAATGCAATCAGGCGGGATTCTAACGTCTCTGCGTTCCCGTGGGCACCCACCACCGAACCGCCGCACCGATTCAACAAAGCCGGACCCCTCACCGCGTGGATGAGGGGTCCGGAAATGCTCCTTCGGTTGTCACGTCCCTGCGCCGGACGCGCGACGCATGCCTACTTCTTGACTTCGAACTCCGCGTCGATCACGTCGTCGTCCTTGCCAGACTTCGGCGCTTCGCCGCCGCCGGCAGCCGACTCGGCGCCGGTGGCACCCGCGGTGCCTTTGGCCTTGTAGATCGCCTCTGCCAGCCGATGCTGCGCCGTGGTCAGTCCCTCGATGGCCTTCTGGAGGGCCTCGCCGCTATCGGACTTGATCGCGTCCTTGACGCGGTTCACGGCCTGCTCGATCTCCGTGCGATCGCTCGCCGAGACCTTGTCGCCATATTCGCGCAGCCCCTTCTCCGCCTCGTAGACCATCTGGTCGGCGCGGTTCTTCAGGTCGACAAACTCGCGGCGCTTCTTGTCGTCGGCGGCGTGCGACTCGGCGTCGCGCGTCATGCGCTCGACTTCCTCACGGCTCAGGCCGCTCGAGCCCTTGATCTGGATCTTCTGCTCCTTGCCCGTGCCGAGGTCCTTGGCGCTGACGTTCAGGATGCCGTTGGCGTCGATGTCGAACGTGACCTCGATCTGCGGCACGCCGCGCGGCGCCGGCGGAATGCCGGTGAGTTGAAAGCGATCGAGCGTGCGGTTGTCGCCGGCGAACTGCCGCTCGCCCTGCAGCACGTGAATGTCCACCGCCGTCTGACTGTCCGCCGCCGTGCTGAAGACTTCCTTCTTGCTGGTCGGAATGGTCGTGTTACGCGGAATGAGCGGGGTCATGACGCCGCCCAGGGTCTCGACGCCCAGCGAGAGGGGCGTGACGTCGAGCAGCACGATGTCGGTCTTGTCGCCGGCGAGCACCGCGCCCTGGATGGCCGCGCCGACGGCGACCACCTCGTCGGGGTTGATGCTCTTGTTCGGCTCCTTGCCGAAAATCTCCTTGGCGAGCTGCTGCACCTTCGGGATGCGCGTCGAGCCGCCGACGAGCACGACTTCGTCGATCTGGCTGGGCGACAGCTTGGCGTCCTTCAGAGCCTGCACGACCGGCCCTCGGCAGCGCTCCACCAGTTGGTTCACGAGCTGCTCAAACTTCGACCGCGTGATCGTCATCTGCAAGTGCTTCGGCCCGCTCGCGTCCGCCGTGATGTAGGGCAGGTTGATCGTGGTCTCCATGCCGCCCGACAGCTCGCACTTGGCCCGTTCGCAGGCTTCCTTCAAGCGCTGAAGGGCCATCGCGTCCTTGCGCAGGTCGATGCCCTCCTTCCGGCGGAACTCCTCGGCGACGTGCTTGATCAGCTCCTCGTCGAAATCGTCGCCGCCCAGGTGCGTGTCGCCGTTCGTGCTTAGCACCTCAAAGACGTTGTCGCCCACGTCGAGGATGGAAATGTCGAACGTACCGCCGCCCAGATCGAACACCGCGATGCGCTCGTTCTTCTTGCGCTCCAGGCCATAGGCCAGGGCTGCCGCGGTCGGCTCGTTGATAATGCGCTCGACCTTCAGGCCGGCGATCTGACCGGCTTCCTTGGTCGCCTGCCGCTGCGAGTCGTTGAAGTAAGCCGGCACGGTGATCACAGCCCGATCCACCGGATGTCCCAGGTAGCGCTCCGCGGTCGCCTTCAGATCGCGCAGCACCATCGCCGAAATCTCGGGCGGTGCGAACTCCTTGTCGCCCACGCCCACGCGGACCAGCTCCTCCACCCCGCCGATGATCTTGTAGGGCACCAGCTTCTCCTCGGAAGCGACCTCGGAGTGCCGGCGGCCCATGAAGCGCTTGATCGAGTAGACCGTGTTGGTCGGGTTGGTGACCTGCTGGTTCTTGGCCCGCTGCCCGACGAGGCGATCGCCCTTGTCGGTGAACGCGACCACCGAGGGGGTCAGGCGTGAACCGGCCTCGTTGACGAGCACCTTGGGCTGGCCACCTTCCATGATCGCGACGACCGAGTTGGTGGTACCCAGGTCGATTCCAATGATTTTCGACATTTCAAGTCTCCATCCGTGCGCGATTCCGGACCGTGCCGCCCGTTCGCGACAGGCGGCCAATAGCAATCGCAATACCAGCAACGTCCTGCGACTGCCGAATTGACATAATTATTTATCAATAAATGTTTTAAGCGTTCTGAGCTAATGCGAGACGCCGCGCACGCCCTGTCAATCTGACAGGATCAACACGGCGGCGGCGGCGGATCATGCCGGTTCGGCCGCCGCGGATTCGAAGCCCGCCTGGGGGCTCGACTGCCGGACGCGCCGCGCGGGACGCCCACCGAGGACGGACCGACTCGGTGCCGCTCGCCGGCCCGCTAGCGCGCGTCGCTCTCCACCAGGAGTGGCAATATGACCATCGGCACACCCGCGAACTTCAATCGCCGCTGGATCGCATACGCCGTTTCATTGTGCAGAAACTTGTCCCACCAGTGCGGGCGGTCGAAGGCGAGCGTGCCGGCGAAGACGACCGCCCGCGGGTGCTGCTGATGCAGCTCGACGCAGAGATCGGACGCCGACTCGACCACGTCGGTGCTCAGGCGGCAGGCGAATCTCGCCGGCCTGCCGGCCTTGCGTGCCACGTCGACGTATTGCTGGAGCGCATCCTGCGTGTGCTTCTCCAGTTCGTCCACGTGACTGCCGCCGCGGAAGAAATTCGAATCCAGCGCGCCGATCGACACGAAAATGAAGTTGTGAAACGTCTCCGGGAAGATGCGCATCACCGTGAAGAGAATGTGCAGGCCAAGACCGCCGTAGCCGCCGACCAGCAGGATTGCAGTCGGCCTGGCGGCATCCCAGACAGGCTCGGGCTTGTCGGGCTTGAGGAACTTGGGCACGTTGGCCAGCTTGCGGTCGACGGCCCTGACCATGATCGTGGCGTTGCGGTAGTGCCAGCGGATCAGCCCGCAGAGGCCGACCAGCCCCAGCGTGATCAGCACGGTGATCCAGCCGCCCTCGGTGAACTTCTCGAAGATCATCACCCCCAGGATCGAGAAACAGACGGCGAATCCCAGCAGGTGGATCAGCAGGTCGCGGTTCCAGCGCTTGCGCTCCAGCCACTCGCTCATCCAGTGCTTGAGCATGCCAAGCTGCGAGAGCGAGAACGTCAGGAACACGTTGATGCTGTACATCACCAGCAGGATGACGATGCTGCCCTGCGTGAACCAGAGCGTCGTCATGGCGGCGGCACCCATCAGCAGGATGCCATTCTGGTTCGTCAGCCGGTCGGACAGCGCCGCGAAGCGCCGCGGCAGCCACGAGTCGAGCGCCATGTTCGCCATGATGCGCGGGCCGTCGATGAAGCCGGTCTGGGCGGCGACCAGCAGCAGCACGGCCTCCGATCCGATCGTGATCAGTACCAGCAGCGTCCCGATCGGCACGCCCCCAGGGTTCAGCCCGCCGAAGAGACTTTCCGCCAGCGACGCGTTGAGCGTGCGGCCCGGCGTCTTGCTGATGCCGATCAGCATATAGCAGAGCAGCAGGCCGGCGGCAGTGACAGCCAGCGAGCTCGCCATGTAGAGCATGGTGCGTTTGCCGGTGGCAACCTTGGGCTCGCGCAGGATGGCCATGCCGTTCGAAACGGCCTCGATGCCGGTGTAGGTGCCGCCGCCCAGTGAATAGGCCCGCAGGAAGACCAGCAGCAGGCCCCAGAAACCGATCGTCGCAATGCCATTGGAAGTGTCGCGGTAAACCGACGACACCACCGCCGGTAAGTCGAAGAGATGCGACATGACCACGCCGCCGATCAGCACGGCGTGCATCAGAACAAACGTCAGGAAGATCGGGATCAGAACGGTGACCGATTCCTTCACGCCGCGCAGATTCATGATGATCAGCACGAGGATGGCGGCCAGCTCGACCGGGACTTTCAGGTAGCTCCACGATTGCGGCAGGAGACTGAAGACGGCGTCGCCGCCGCCGGCGATCGAGGTGGCGATCGTCAGCACGTAGTCGACCAGCAGCGCGGAGCCGGACACGACGCCGGCCGTGTCGCCGAGCATTTTGGTGGCGACGAGGTATCCGCCGCCGCCCATGGGGAAGTGCTCGATGATCTTGCTGTAGGCATATGAGATGATGAAGACGGTGAAGCCGGTGGCGATGGCCAGGAAGACGCCGAGATACTTGTGCTCTTCGAGCGCGAGGAACGCTTCTTCGGGGCCGTAGGCCGACGAGGAGAGGCCGTCGGCGCCCAGGCCGACCCAGGCGAGGAAGGCGGCTAGCGCGATCTTGTGGTGGGTCGTCGGATCGCGAAAGTCGCGCGGCGCGCCGATCAGGAAGCGCTTGACGCGATCGAGGGAAGATTCCTTGCCTGTCGACGACGGTTGTTCGCTGTGCACGATCCGGCCTGACCGACGCTACGGAGCGAGCCGCGGACAGTGCCCGGCCGCCGAGTCACGGCCCGACGCTCCGCGCCAGGCCGGCTATGAAGATAACGCAAAGGGAAGTCCTGCCATACCGGATCGGCCGTGAATCGACGGCCCCGAGCGGCAGCGACGGGCCCTCTTCGCCACAGCCGCGCCCGTCAGGAAGCGGCGGCCAGGGAGGTTGCCCATTCACAGGAGCGCCCCGTCCGGTTCCCGAGAGGCGCTAGGAATCGTGACCGCTCGGCGGCGTGCCCGGCCGAGTCCCGACTGTGAGGGAGCGGTCCGACCTGCACGCGCCTCCGAACTCGGCGCTGCCGCCGCAGGCTCACACGATCTCCCCGCCCATCGCGTCAAACGCGCGAATCGGCACGCGGAGCGCGCTGGAGCGTGGATAATCGCGCTCCAGCAGCGTCCAGATCATGCGGTCGCGCGGCCAGCCGTCCGGCGACGCCAGCCGCGCTTCCAGCGTAGCCTCGTGCCGAAAGCCCAGCCGCGCCGCCACCGCCCAGCTTCGCGCGTTGGCCGGATCGCAGTGAATCTCGACGCGCCGTACCTTGGCGAGCTGAAACGCGACGCGGATCAGCGCCGAAACCGCCTCGCTCACATAGCCTCTGCCCTGATGGCCCGCCGCGATCCAGTATCCGATCTCAAACGCGTCCGGCCCGACGCGCGTGTGCAGCCCCGTCCCGCCCAGCAGTTCACGCTCGTCCCGCCGGAATATCCCCAGCGTGTAGTTCTGGTCAAGGTCGAACTGGCTGCGCCATTGGCGGATGAGTCGCACCTTCTGCGTAATCGGCTGCGGCTCATCCACGGCCCAGGGCATCCAGGCGCGAAGATGCTCGAGATTGGCGTCAACGGCCGCCTTGAGCAGGGCTGCATCCGGCGGGTGATAGCAGCGAACGACCAGCCGCTCGGTCTCGATCCGATACGCCGGACAACACGGAGTCTCCATGCGCATCCCCGTCGAACCGGTCATGTCGCCGTAGCGCCGTCGCAGTTCAATTCGTTATTCTGAACTCGCCATTCGCTATTACGGCCGTTGCGTCGGCCCTCCCTGGCCACGAGGAATAACGAATATCGAATGGCGAACAAAGAATTCAGCCGCCGCAGTTCAATTCGTTATTCCGAACTCGCCATTCGCTACTACGGCCGTTGCGTCGGCCCTCCGTAGCCACGCGGAATAACGAATATCGAATGGCGAATAACGAATTGGACCCGCCGCCGTTTCATTTGTTATTCTTATCCGCTATTCGCTATTCGCCGACCTCAGTCGTCAAACAGATCGTCAAAAAACTCGTCGAACGCATCTTCGAGGTCATCGTCGTCGTCGAGGTCGCCCACGTCGTCGGCGACGTCCTCGAGAAACTCCTCGACCTCGTCCGCGTCGATGCAGCCCGCCAGAGGCGCGGGCGCCGCCACCATCAGGCCCAGTATCACGGGTGCGATAAACCGCCGCATGGCATCCTCCTTGCGATCCGCGCTTGGCGGATTGGAGGCAGTTTATCACCCGGACAATCGAGCGCGAAGTTGCTTCGGCGGAACGCTTGCTCCGTGCTTCGCGCCCCCGTGCCCGTGCGGCTCATTGGCTCCGCGGCCTAGAACGCCATCGCCGGCGCCGGCTCAGCGCTGCGTCGCCGGCGGCGGCGCTTCTTGACCATCCCCAGCGGCATCGGCCGCGGCTCGCGCGGCTCGGCCGATTCGGCCAGCGCGATCGCCTCGTCGGCACCCTCCGCAAACATGTCGGCGCCCACCTCCTGCCACAAACCATCAGCGCGATCGAAAATCCCGCCGCTCACGATGATGTTCATCGTCTGTCCGATCCCGACGCCACGGATCATCTCGATCAGCCGCCTGGTCCCCGGCACGCCGCTGGGCTGCGTCCCGAAGATCAGCAGGATGCTGGGCCGCAGTTGGCCGATCAGCGCCAGGATTTCATCCGCCGGCACGCCCCCGCCGGGAAAATACACGTCCCAGCCGCGCGATTGGAACAGGTCGGCGGCCATCTGCGCGCCGAGTTCCTCGGTCTCGCCGTCCGCGCACGTTACAATCAGCCGCTTGCCGTTGGCCGCGCTCGAAGGCAGCAACGCCTGCACCTGGTCCGCCACCGTGCGGTTGATCCGCACCGCCATGTGCTCGATCGCCACGTTGATGCGATCGTCGCGGAAAAGCCGCTCAACCTGCGCCATGGCCGGCCAGACCACGTCGCGCACCACGCGCTCCGGCGACCAGCCGCCCTGGACGGCGTGCTGAACCAGCGCGAAACACTCGGAGCGGCGGCCCGCCAGAAGCGGCTGCATGTAACGCGTGAGAAGCGGCTCGGACATCTCGGCCTCTCCATTTCCGCCTGCCACCCCCATCCACGGGCCGTCGCCAGCCAAGGCTGGCTACGCAGGCGTCAACCAGGAAACAGCCGGCACGTCCTTGCCGCCGACACGGTGCTGTGATTGGTGTGCTCGTTGCGAGTCACGTTGGCCGAGAGACGCGTCGCACTGCGAATCTCCCAGCCGCCTCGTTGTGACGTATCGGGAGCGGGTCGCGGCGTGCTTGAGGGCTTCGCCCGAAGCACCGGGCGCAAGTTGTGATCGGCCCGTGCGCCCCGCGGCGCACGACCGGAAACACACCGCCTCGTCGCCCGCTTTCGTCCGTTTTTCTCGGAACACCGCGCAAGCATTCACCCTCGATTTGACTTTGAAACCACATTTTCGAAGACTTCATTTTGCGCACTGCGCGCGCTGAAACGGGGCACCACGTGAGCATCGCCAGCATCGGCAGCCTGGGCGGCATCGGGACGCTGCTCTCCGGAATAACGCGAAGCGGCGGCGGCTCGGACTCGAGCGGCATCGCCGAGCTCTTCGGACCTGCCGTCATCAGCGATCTGAGCGCCGCCGAGGCGGCGACCGGCGCGATTCTCGGGGCGCGCTTCGGCGAGCCCGCGCAGCTTCCGCCCGCGGCTCTCGAGCAGCAGGACCAGGCTCGTCGCCGGCGGCTGATCGCCGCCCAGACGGCACTGCTCGAGAAGGACTATGCAAAAGTGCGCGACGTGGCCGGCGAGATGATCCGGCAAAACCCGCGCGACGCCGCCGCCAATCATCTGATCGCGCGAAGTTATGCCGGCGAAGGCGACTCGCAAGAGGCGCTCGAGTATTACGGACGTGCCAGCGAGCTGGAGCCGGATAACGCCCGCTATGCGTCCGATTATCGCAACGCCCAGATCCTGCGGCACACCGACGAGGCCGTCATCAAAACGGCGCAAAAGATGCTCCGCGACCCGGGACAGCGGGCCGCGGCGCTGCGGCTGTTCTCGGAGGTGGCTGCCCGCAGCGAGCGCGCCGATAACCTGCTGGCGATGGGCGACGCGCTCTACGACGTCCGCGCGCGGCAGCAGGCGCTCGGCGCATATTTCGCGGCGCTGGAGGTCTCCGACGGAAAGGAACTGGAGCACGTGCTGGAACGTGCCAAGCGGCTGGTATCGGACGCGCCGAACGCGCCGATCACGCATCGCTTCATCGGCGAGATTTATCTGCGGCAGGGCAAGTTCGACGAGGCGATCGCGTCGCTGACGATCGCACGTGACCTGGAGCCGGCCGATCCGAATTTCATCCTGGCGCTGGCGGATGGGTATGCGGCGCGCGGCGCGCAGCGGCTGGCGGACGGCGACCTGACGGGAGCGCGAAACGACTATTCGGACGCCAAAGCGCTGCGGCCGCTGTACGACGAATACAACCGCGGGTTGGCGGACGCGCGGATTCGGCTGGGCGGGCAGTGGCTGGTGCGCGGGGCGCTCAATTCGGCGCTGGGCGAGCTGAATTCGGCGCGGGCCACGCTGCCGGCTGACGCGCCGGAGCTGAAGCGCCGCCTGGCGGGGCTGTACTATTCGCTCGGCAACCGCTACGCCGGTCAGGGCGACCGCCTGACGGCGGCCAGCACGTTTCAGTCGGCGTATGACCTGAACGATTCGCTGGCGAACAAAACGGCGCTGGCCGGGGCGCGCGACGTCCTGGGGCTTCAGTACATGAGCGAAGAGAAGTTCGAGGACGCCGTCATCGCGTTCCAGGCGGCGGTCGATCTGTTCCCAAACAACGAGACTTATGCGCAACACCTCGCGGACGCGCAGGCGCGGCTGGGCGAGTAGTCGTCGACAGCACTGCTGCGGCAGAGCCACGAAGCGACGCGACGGAGCCACGAAGCCACGGAGCCACGGAGCCACGAAGTGACGGAGTTACGTAGGGTGCATCCCTGATGCACCGCACGACCTTCGGACGCGGGTTGTGTGGTGCGTCGAGGGACGCACCCCACGCCTTGCCGCCACCGTAAGGGAGCGCGCGCCTGCCAGAGCCGCGACCGTAAGGGAGCGCGCGCCTGTCAGAGCCGCAACCGTAAGGGAGCGGTTTCTTAGCCCCGCGCAAAGAATCCCTCGACAGTTACGTAGGGTGCATCCCTGATGCACCGCACGACCTTCGGACGCGGGTTGTGTGGTGCGTCGAGGGACGCACCCTACGCCTTGCCGCCACCGTAAGGGAGCGCGCGCCTGCCAGAGCCGCGACCGTAAGGGAGCGCGCGCCTGTCAGAGCCGCAACCGTAAGGGAGCGGTTTCTTAGCCCCGCGCAAAGAATCCCTCGACCGCCGTTCGCACTCCCGCTTGGCCAGGAAACCGCTTGCTGACGCGCGCGGCTCGGTTCCAGCGCGCGCGGCTCGGTTCCAGCGCGCGCGGCTCGGTTCCAGCGCGCGGCTCGGTTCCAGCGTCTGCGCCGGCCAGCACCGCGCCCGCGCCTGCCGCCGCGGCGCGGCCGCTTTCGTTAATGTCCTGTGAAAACGACCGAAAACAATTGCCGTGCGCGGGTTTCCGGTGTAGACTTCATCATAATCGGTCCGACACCCCCGCCGCGATGATCGTCTATTGGGCGCGACGCGGCGGTCGGTTCTGGAGTGTGCTGCTGCGGCGCGCGGAGATTCGGCGACGCTGGCGCGATCGCCGATGCGCGCACAGACCGGCCATCCGAGCCGCAAGTGCCACCGCGCGGGCATTGCTCGATACACGCGCTGCGGTTGTCGGCGTCTCTGGATGCGCCGATCTTCTCTGGATGCGCCGATCTTCTCTGGATGCGCCGGTCTTCTCTGGGGAGTACAGGGGTACACGGGCTGTGGTGTTTGAACCGAGCGCGTCTGGGGCACCTGCCCGCGGACGCCGGCCCGGCTGTGGTGTTGCTTCGTGCGGTGCCGGCGCGGCCGCGCGAGACGTTCGCGCGTGCGAGCCTCGCGGCATCGCCCCTCCGCCGTACTCTACCCACGGAGGAATCGCAATGAAACACAGACAGAAGTTGGGGATCATGCTGCTGGCGCTGGCGCTGACTTTGGCGCTCCCGTCGGGAGCGGCGCTGGCGGCGACATTTGCCTGGACGGGCGGCGGCGCGGATGACGATTGGGATACCTGCGCCAACTGGACGGTCACGGGCATTCCGGCGTGCTATCCGAGCGCGAATGGCGACGACGTGTCGATCGGCTACAACGCGAGCGGGTGGAGCGTCAACCTCATCGCTGAGCAGATCGACGACTTCACGATCGACTCGGATGTTGCATTCGACAGTGCGACCGGCGACGATGTCACGCTGGTCGCGAGCACGGTCACCATCGCCGCCACGAATGGCGAATCGATCGTGACGGTGTCCAACGACTCCAGCATTACGGCGGTGGATTGAATGCGCGCGCGAAATGGCCAGAACTGTCTGCTTGCGCGCGAGTCGGCGTGCCGGCGGCTCGAGGGAGCGCCGCCCTCCCACCTGGTTCGGCGCGTCGGGACGTTCCTTCTCGTAACAACTGCCTACGTCGCCACAACGGCGGCGCAGGTTCCGCCGGGCTACGAAGTGCTTCAGTTGACGACCGGCCCGGCGATGGATCACCCGCCACGGATGAACAACCGCGGGCAGATTGTCTGGGAGTCGCGACTGACAGACACGGATGAGAGCGGCGAGATCTTTCTGTATGCCAACGGGACGATCACGCGGCTGACGAACGACAACTTCCGCGACGCGCTTCCCGACATCAACGACGCGGGCGAGATCGTGTGGTCGCGCTTCATCGGTCCGCAGGGGCCGTACGGGCTGACGCCCGAGATTGTACACTATCGCGACGGCGTTCTGACGCAGATCACGTTCGATGGTGCAGAAGACTATGCGCCCCGGATCAACAATCTTGGCCTGGTCGTCTGGAAGTCGTCGCTCGATGGTAGCTTTCTGGAATCTGATGTGTACTTGCTGGACGGTGGCACTATTGTGCGACTGACCAACGGCCTTGCGGAGAATCGAAGCAATCAAGATCCAAACATCAATGACCGAGGTCAGATTGTCTGGACTCGCTATAACGACTCTGTCACTCCGTGGGAGTCGGACATCCGTCTCTACGAGGATGGCGACACGCGCACGATCAGTGCGCCGAACGAGTTCGAACCGCAGTTGCCGGAGATCAACGACCTTGGCCACATCGTCTGGTATCACAACAACTTCACGACTAGCCAGCAGTTACGACTGTGGAATGGCAGCAAGGTGCTCGACCTGACCTATGGCCGCAATCCAAGAATCAACGATCGGGGCGACATCTACTTCATCCGCTGGCACGATTTCGGCGGCTGGCAGGCCTGGCTCTACCACGGTAAGCAGTTCTACCAGCTCAGCGACGACCCGTTCTGGAACACGGACGGTAACATCAACAACGTCGGCGAAGCCGTGTGGAAGTCAGGCGAGACGTTCACCGCTGACATTCGCTTCATGAGCCTCCGTCTCGGCGATCTGAACTGCGACGGAACAAACAATGGGTTCGACATCGAGCCGTTTGTGCTGGCAATCTCAGATGCGACCGCCTACGAGGCGGCGTACCCCGATTGTGACATCGCACTTGCAGACATCAATCGTGACGGCTCCGTCGATGGCGTCGACGTCGAGCCGTTTGTCGCACTGTTGAAGGAATGACTTGAAAAGGAACACACCATGAATCGCATGCTCATTTCCCTGATCTTCGGTGTTGTGGCTGCCACGCCGTCGCTCGGAACGACGTACACGTTCATTGCGACCTCGGGGTCGTGGGACAACACAGGTAATTGGAGCCCCAACGGCAAACCCGGCGCAGGTGATGAGGCCATCATCCCGAGCGGCAAGACATGCCGCATCGAGAACGAAGACGCGGCCGTCAAGCTGATGCAGATCGCCGGCACGCTGGGACTCGAGGGTTATTCGCTGACGCTGGGTGACACGGACGCCGACTCCAGCCTCAACCTCACCGGCACCATCTACTTCAACAAACCGAGCACCGAGGTGCCCGAGCTGCTGATCTACAACACGATCACGACCACGGGTTCCGGCACCATCACCGCCCGCGTCGTGGACAGCCCCGGCGACGAAGGCGTCATCGGCGACGCCGACAGTCCGGCCAACTCCGGGTTGGTGGTCGGAAATGGAACGATCCTCGTGGGCAGCCTCACGATTCTGGTGGACATTACCAATCGGGGCACCATTCACGTCAATCACGGCAGCGACACGCTGGTCCTGGGCGGCAGCGAGGCGCCGCCGACGAACGCTTTCGTTGGAGACGACGGCAATCTTGAGGTTTCGGGCGGCGGCACCGTCCGCATCAACGCCATGGAGGTGGACGGCGACGGGACCTGGACGGTCACGGGCAATGACGACAGCCTGCTGTGGCTGACCGACAAGTTCACCATTGGCGACACGGGCACGTTCTACGTGAATGTGCGCGCGTGGCGGGGTACGCTGGACATCGATGCCGACTTTCTGACGCGCGGCGCGCTGCACTTTGGCAATCTCACCCTGTCCCAGGAGGCCACGATCAAGGTCGCCAGCGGCAAGGCGGCGGAGTTCAGCGTCGATTAGGCGCTGGCGCGGCATGGCGTCGGATGCACGGGTCCGACGCCGGTCGTGAGTGCGCCCTGGGGGCGGGTCTGCGTTCGTGCGGTTGCGCGCCTCCGACCCCCGACTGGCGTCGGGGGTTCGGATGGCGGGCGAGGCGTCGGATGCACAGGTCCGACGCCACGGCGGACGGACAGGTCCGGGGCCACGGCGGACGCACAGGACCGACGCCACGCGTCTGTGTACCCTGGGGGCGGCTGCTCTCCGTCGCTCGCGCAGCAGGTGCGGCTGCTCGCCATGGCTCGTAGCCCGGGGGCGGCTGCGCCACATGCGGGCCCTGCCGACGCGAACGGCCGTCGGCAGGGCACCCGCGCCCTGGGGGCGGGTCTGCGTTCGTGCGGTTGCGCGCCTGCGACCCCCGACTGGCGTCGGGGGTTCGGATGGCGCGGACCCCCGACTGGCGTCGGGGGTTCGGATGGCGGGCGAGGCGTCGGATGCACAGGTCCGACGCCACGGCGGACGGACAGGTCCGGGGCCACGGCGGACGCACAGGTCCGACGCCACGCGTCTGTGTACCCTGGGGGCGGCTGCTCTCCGTCGCTCGCGCAGCAGGTGCGGCTGCTCGCCATGGCTCGTAGCCCGGGGGCGGCTGCGCCACATGCGGGCCCTGCCGACGCGAACGGCCGTCGGCAGGGCACCCGCGCGCGACGAAGGGACGGCGCGGCGCGAGCTGATTCGCAAATCGTCCGTCGCCCCAACGGGAGGGCGAGGCTCCGCGCCCGCGATCCGCGCCACGACCACGATCCGAGCCGAAACACACAGAGCAACATTCGCTGTGCGGCGCTGCTGGTCGCTGCCGCGGACCTGTCAGCATCCTCCGCCGGTGAGGGCGGCGACGAAGCCGTCGATGTCGAACCCGTTCACGCTGCCGTCGCCGTTGACGTCGCCGGCGCAGGGCGAGCAAGGCGTGCCGCTGCCGGTGAGGAGCTCGACAAGCGGGTCGATGTCAAATCCGTTGACGCTGCCGTCGCAGTTGGTGTCGCAGGGGACGCAGGAGCTGGCGGTGGTGACGGTGACGGTGATCGCCGAGGGATAGGCGACACTGGCCGGATTGCCATTGTCGTTGGTGTGTCCAACCTTGAGCCCCTGCGGCGTGCTTGCGGCGAATTTGGCTTCCGGTGCCTGGTAAACAGTGATGTCGGTCGAGCCGAGGCCGATGGCCTCGAGCGTGACGACGTAAAGCGACGCCGCGCCGGAGAGGCCCTGCGTGAAGCTGGTGGCGTAGCCGTTGATGTTCCGGACGCCGCGGTCGCCGCTAGCGCCCTGCAATGACTCAAGCGAAGCGCGGGATTTGGCGAATGGCGCCGCGGGCGCGACGCTTATCACGCGGACGACGTCGCCGGCGTCGGTCTCAAGGTCGTGGACGAACTGCATGACGCCGTTCTGCTGGCCGGCCGTGTTGTTGGCGCCGGAGGTGACCTGCGCGCGGACGGTGAGCTGGATGAGGTCGCCGACGGACAGATCGTCGAGCGCGTGGCCGGTGTTCACGCTGGTGGAGGTTGTCACGGTGCAGGCGACGCTGGCGTTGGAGTTCAGATAGACGCCGGTGGCCGAGGGCGTCGTGCTGTCGTAGCGCATGCCGACGATGCGGCCGGTCGTGTCGCCCTGAAAGTTGAGCACCCACTGCAGGTCGCTGCACTCGATGCCGTTGTCGCCCGTACCGTTCACGTCCCAGGGGCGCGTCTGGGTGGCGGGGTCGCCGGAGTCGCCTTCGGGTGCGTCGGCGAAGCTGTTGCTGAAGAGCCAGTCGTCGTCGCCGAAGACGGCGGAGAGCTTGCTGATGTCGCTGGCGTCGCAGTCGCCGTCGCGATCGACGTCGCCGGGGATGAACGCGATGGCGAGCGGGTTGATGCGGCCGGCCATGATTTGATAGGTGTTGGCGGCGGTGAAGTTGTAGTCGGGCGCGGAGGCGTCGTCGAGCCAGAGCGGGACGTGCGTGTTGTAGGGTTGGACGGCGTCGGGGTCGGCGTTGGCGGTGTTGTCGAAGAAGAGCTGCGGGTTGCCGCCCTGGCCGCCGCTGCCGACCAGGCTTTCGCCGCGAATCCACTGTTCGGTGGCGGTGTCCTGCCAGTTGTTGCCGTTGGCGAGTTCGCCGGCGCCGCCGCCCTGCGCTGGCCAACCATTGCCCTTGGTGCGATAGTCGACGCGCGCGAGAGCGTCGGGGTTGATGCCGTTGGGGTCGTCGAGGGCGTGGACGCGGCGCGGCGGGAACTTGCCGGAGGTGCTGCCGACGTCGACGTGGCGATCGTCGAGGTCGTATTCCCAGCCGCCGGTGTGTTCGTAGCTCAGCTCGTCGACGACTTCGAGATCGTCGCTGGCGTCGGCGAGTGTGCTGGCGCCGCGCAGGTCGGTTGTATTACCGCCCATGTTGTCGGGCGCGCCCTTGTCGATGCTTCCATCGCCGAACTGGTCCTTGGTGATGCCGTCGGCGGGATCGACGACCGGTGTGATCAGCTCGCTGTCGGGGAGAGCTTTGTCCTTGCCCCACAGGACGCCGAGCGGATCGTTGGGGTCGGCTTGCGTGGCGCCGCGGCGGTTGCGGACAAGCAGGAAGGTGTTTGAGCCGTCGTTGGAGATCTTTCCGGGTGGGTCAGCGGGGTTTCCGTTCCAGATGGTGGTCCAGGACTGGAAGCGCGTGTCGGCGAGCAGCGTGGGATAGTTGGCAGAGTTGCCGATGCCGATGACGAGCAGTCCGTTGTTTCCGAGACTCAGACCGTCGAGGCTGAAGAATTCGTCGATTTCGGGGTGCAGAGCGGGAATGGGAGGGATGCTGCCGAGCGGGTAGTACTCCGTCTCCGTGCCGCTGACGACGGCGATCGCGAAACCGTCGAGTTTCATGCCGGGCGTGCCCATCAGCTCGACGAATTCGACGGTGTCGTCGAGCGAGCCGGGCGGATTCAGGAAGATTTCGTTGAGAAACACCTGCGCATGGCAAATCGAAGACACCCCCGCCAAGGCCGCAAGACAAAACAGACTGCGCATACCGCTTTCCTTTCCTTGATTCAGCAACCCGCGCCGGGCGCTGGCGCGCCGGCCGGCCCGCATTACCTCAGTTCAAACGCGTCTTCCGAGCGGCGGCCCAGGCTGAGCACGCCGTCGAAGACCTGGCTTTCGTTCAGGTCCATCTGCTTTGGCGGAGCGACGCTGTTGTCGAGGCCGAATTCGCCGTCGTGGTCGCGGTCGGTGAATGAGTCGACATGCCCGTCGGCGAAGGCGACACTCGCGCGCAGTTTGTTGTGATCCTTCTGGCCAAAGATCCACATGGTGGATGTGCCGTGCGCTGGGCCGAAGTCGTCGTAGCTCTGCGGGCCGTAGGGGCCGCCGAAGGGTCCGTCGGTCATCGTCTTGACGGAGCGCTGGCCGAGGACGATGTCGTTGATGTCGGTGCGTCCGTCGCCGATCATGGGAATGGTCGAGGCGCTGAGCCGATACCAGCGGCCGCTTTTAAGCGGGCCGAATGTGGCCTTGACGCGGCGCATGTTGTAATCGTTGCTGGCGGGGTTCCATTCGCTGCGGGCCATGTACCAGGCCTGCGTGTAGTTGGTGTTGTAGCCGCGCTTGACAAGGTCGGCGGCCTGGGCGTCGTTGTAGGTCTTGCCATCGGGGCCGAGCTTCTGGTTGTAGCGGGCCGGGTTGGACGGGCAGAGCTGATCCCCCGGCCGGCCGTAGCCGCCGTTGACCAGGTCGGCCACCCAACCGATCTTGTCGACTGGCCCGTCGCGCCCCGCCGCGACTTCCGGGTCGAAGGCGCCGCTGCACAGGAAGTCGCGGTTGTCCGCCGAGTAACTGACGAAAGCGATGCCGAGCTGGCGCATGCCGGACTTGCAGACCGATTCCTTGGCCTGCTCCCGAGCCGCCGAAAGCGATGGCAGCAGGATGGAAATCAGCACCGCGATGATAGCGACGACGACCAGGAGCTCGATCAGGGTGAAGGCGCGGCGATCGGTGTGCATGATTTGACCCCAATGCGTGCCAACGCGCGATGACCGGGCCACATCCCTCGTGGCCGTGAACGACGCATGGAACCACACGAACGTGCGGATCAGACAATGCCGGCGCTTAGACAATGTGCGTGAATTGTGAGAATGGCGCTAATCCGGGTCGGCGTTCGCCCGCGCGCAGGCCGACATGCCGCGGCGACGGTCGGATTGAGGATATTCTGTGATCGAAAGTGCCGGCTACTCAAGCTCACGTTCGAGCGCGTCACGCAGCCAGCCGCGCGCGAATGTCCACGCCCGCCGCACGGTGCGTTCGGCGGCGCCGAGGGTATCGGCGACTTCGGCGGATTGGAGGCCGGCGTAGAAACGCAAGTGCACGACCGCCGCGGCGAACGCGTCCACCTTTTCGAGGCGCAGGATGGCGTCGTCGAGGGCGAGAAACCCGGCCGGATCGGCGGTGGACGCCAGGTCGGCGACGCTGCTGATCGACAGCGCTGCACGCCCGCCGCCGCGTTTGTCGGCGTTCTTGGCGCGGGCGTGGTCGACCAGGATTTGCCGCATGGCCTGGGCGGCGGCGCCGAAGAAGTGTCTGCGGCCGGACCACTGCGCGCCGGGGGTGCGGATGAGGCGCAGGTAGGCTTCGTTCACCAGCGCGGTGGCCTGAAGCGTATGGCCGGGCCGGTTGGCCGCCATTCGCCTGGCGGCGATGGCGCGAAGCTGATCATAGACCAGCCGGAAGAGCTCGTCGGGCGCCCGGGGATCTCCGGCGGCTACGGCGTTCAGCAATTGCGTGACGCGGTCGTGCGGCGCGGACTCTTCGGGCGGCGTGAATTCGTGCGGCTCGACATCCGTGGACATAGGGGAATTGTACACGTCCCGCGCGCGTTCACCTCTGCGGTATGTGAGAAGATCGAGTTTGGGCCTGCGACCGGGGCTTCAGCGGACGAGCTGATTCGCGAAGCGCGCGTCACTTCCGTCGCCGACCGATCGCCAGCAGGACCAGGCCGAAGGACGTCGCGCAGACGGCGAGCACGACCGACCGGAGCGCCAGACGTTCGTTGGCGACACTGTCCCACCACAAAACCAGCGAGGCGAGCAGAATAAGCCACGCTGGAACAGCCATGGCAGCGCGGCGGAAAAGTGCGGATGACATTCCGGTGTTTCCTGCAGATTGAAGCTTCGAGCGCGTGTGCCGCCCGCGACGCGGGCGGCCACGCGGTTGTCGTTTCGGGACGGATCGGCGTTACTTGATAATCCGGAACTGCCAGGTTGTTGAACCCGGATCGACGGTCACCGGGCCGGGGTTGATCAGGCCAATGCTGACCGTGTCGGCTGCGCTGACGCGAGCGAACGAGATGGCGTAGGAGGCGTTCAAGTTTCCGCCGGGATTCACGACGACCGCGTCGCCCACCGCGGCACCGGTGACTGTGACGGTGATGACCGTGTTCGAGCCGGCGCTGATGCTGGGCGGATTGACGGAAACGCCGGCGGACACGACGTTCGCGGCACTGGATTGCACCGAACCATCATTGAACCGAATTTCGGCTCCACCAACCAGCCGGATGTCGCCCCACGTCTCGAGTTCACCGCCGCCAGTCAGCCGGAGACCGCCGTCCACGTTGATTTCGGCCACATTCGAGTTCCCCACCTTGAACTCGGCGATCGCATTGCTGAGACCGGTGCCGAGCAGTCGCTGCGCGACGAGCGCCGGGGCCTGCGCGCCGTTGCTCTCCGACCGCGCCCAGACGGCGGCACCGGCGCCGGTGTTGACGGCGCGCAGCGTGCCGCAGTCGGCGCAGCTTCCCTCCATTTCCACATAGACGCCGTTCGTATTGCTCAGGCCCTTGACGAAGTTCGCGATGACGTCGTTGGGCAAGCTGGTTGCGACGTCGAGGCGCGCGGCCGGCGTCGTCGTGCCGATGCCGACCAAGCCGTCGCTGTCGATGACCATGTGGGCCGGGTTGGTCGCGTAGTTGTCGCTGGGACCATACGTGAAGTGCAGCGACGACGGCCCAGTGGCAGCCGCCGAGCTGCGCCGCGCGATGCCCCAGGTGTCGACCACCGCGCCGCCGTTGACTTCCTTGAGTGCGATCGCGGACGCCCAGTCACCCTGATTGTTGCTGTACAGACCCATCACGGCATCCTGGGCCTCGATGATCAACTCATCATTCTCCAACGCGGTGCTGCTGAGCGTCAGATCGCTGGTGCGCAGGTGCAGGCGTGCCTGCGGGGCGTCGTCGCCGAGCCCGAGGTCGCCGTTGTCGAGCAGGCGCAGCTTCGTCGAGTCCCCCGTTCCTTGAATGGCGAGTCCGTTCGTGGCGCCGGCCCCGGTACCGCCGTAGCGGATGCGTGCCACGTCGTTCAGCCAGCTCAGATTGACCGAGGCGTTGGGAGCGTTGGGGTTGAAGACGTGGACGCCGTTGGAGGCGCTGTCACGACTGTGAATGGCGCCGACGACGTGCAGCGGCGCCACGGGCGAGTTGGTTCCGATACCGACGTTGCCGCCGTCGTAGTAGGCGGCCGATCCGTTCAGCTCCCAGATGCAACATCCGGCATCGAGCGCATTGAGTGCAAACAGTGCGAACGGGGCCGCCGTCAGGGGCTGCCGCGGCTGCAGCGTCGTGTATGCGTCCGGTCCATCCGGTCGCACCTCGATCTCCAGCCACAGGGCCGTGCCGTCGAACACTCCCCCGAAGTCGAGATCCACGTTGAACAGCCCGTCGACGACGTTGACAGCCGGGTTGGTGACGCCGTCGTGCACCTGCATGCTGCCGACCTGGTTTCCAACGGTCGCGGCGTCATAGAGGCGGAATCGCATGTCATACGCGCCGTCGGCCGGCGAGCCGCTGAGCTTCAGTTGTCCCTGGTAGGTGAATACGGTGGTGACGCCGTCCGCGAGTGCGGCGCCGGTTGTGACGAGTGCGACGAAGGGACCAAACCAAGTCTGATAATGACTTCGAGCCGCTTTTCTGAACATGAGTTCTCTCCGCGCTACGCAATCGGTCGGCGTTGGTCTTCGATCCCGCGGCCCAGGCCGAATTCAGGCCACGAAAGCCCGTCGGCCCGCGGCCAACGGGTGGATATACTGGACGAGACAGAGGCCCAGCGCTCGGGCCTGCAACTAGGAACGGCTTCAAGACTCCGGTTCCATCACATTCGGAGAGAATTCTGAGCGAACGAGCTGATCCGAGAGACGCGCTCTTTCGCGAGTTCGCGAGCGGCGACTCCGACTCGTCGGCGATTTCGCGCTTGCTTCCGCACGTTTACGATGAGCTGCGCCGGCTCGCCGCCGGCTTCCTGAAGGGTTGTCGCTACGATCAGACACTTCGCGCGACGGCCCTGGTGCATGAAGCGTATCTGCGCTTGGCCGGCCCATCCGGGGCGGGGTGGAACGACCGGGCACACTTCTTCCGGGCCGCTGCGAAGGCCATGCGGCACATTCTGATTGACTACTTCCGCCGGCGGGCCGCGGAGAAGCGCGGCGGCGGGGAGCCAGCGGTGCGGCTGTCGGAAACGGCGATCCTGGTCGACGACACCGAGGTGGAGATTCTCGAAATCGATGAGGCACTACAGCGCCTTTCTGCGTTATCTTCCGAGAAAGCGCGCGTCGTCGAACTCCGGGTCTTTGGCGGATGCACGATTGAGGAAACGGCCGAGGCACTTGGAATCTCCACGGCGAGCGTCGAGCGGCACTGGCGCTTCGCCCGGGCCTGGCTGAAGTCGCAGCTAGACGCAGATGAATAATCATCGGGAATCCAGCGAGGACCGCGCGCTTGCGCGTCTCGAAGAGCTGTTCTTCGCGGCGCTCGATCTTCCCACAGAGCGCCGCGACGCATACTTGGACGAGCAGTGCGGCGGCGACGCCGGACTGCGCGCAGCCGTCGCGAGAATGCTGCGCGCCGATCGCGGCCGGGGCGGAGTGATCGACAACGATTCGTGGTGCGCGCGGCGGCTCGCCGAGCGACTGCCGCAGGGGTCCGAGGATGACCCCCTGGCCGCCCCGGGGGTCGTCATTGGCGGCTATCGGCTCGCGGAGCGGATCGGCATGGGAGGGATGGGCACCGTCTGGCGCGCCCACCGCGCCGACCAGGCCTTCGAGCGCACCGTGGCGATCAAGCTGATCAAACGCGGGATGGACTCGGAGGAAATCACGCGACGATTCCGCCTGGAGCGTCAGGTTCTGGCGAGATTAGATCATCCCCACATTGCGCGCCTTTACGATGGGGGCTCAACGACCGACGGGCGCCCGTATCTGGTGATGGAGTACATCGACGGCATGGCGATCCTGCCATATTGCGGTTACCACGCGCTGGCGGTCGACGCGATTCTCCGGCTGTTTAGGACCGTGTGCGACGCCATTCAGTTCGCCCATTCCAACCTGATCCTGCACCGCGACATCAAGCCCGGAAACGTACTTGTCACGAGCGGCGGCCAGGTCAAGCTGCTGGACTTCGGAATCGCCAAGCTGCTGGACGGCGAAGACGCCTCCCTGACCATGTCCTCCCGTCAAGGCGCCCTGACGCCGCGATACGCCAGCCCTGAACAGATTCGGGGCGAGCGTCTCTCGACCGCTTGCGATGTTTACGCGCTCGGCGTCCTGCTGTTCGAACTGCTCACGGGTGAGTGGCCCTACGGTTCGGACGCCGGCGGACTCCGCGAGGTGGAGCGGCTGATTTGCGAGCGTGAGCCGTCGCGACCGAGCCAGGTCATTTCGCCGGAAAGTGCCGCCACCTCAAGCCGCCGGCGACTGATCGGCGATCTGGATTGGGTGATCCTCAAGTGCCTCGCGAAGGATCCGCGGCATCGTTACGCGTCCGCCGCGGAATTGGCTGACGAGATCGCACGGCACCTTCAGAATCAGCCGGTTCTGGCGGGTCCGCCCAGCATCACCTACCGGGCAAGCAAGTTCCTGCGGCGCAACCGCGCCGCGGTTATCGCCGGTTTGGCGATCGCCGGCATGTTGGCGACCGCGACGACCATTTCACTGAGATTCGCGCTGAGCGAGTCGCATCAGCGGCGCCTGGCGGTCGAGGCCGGCGCGGCCGCGTTCGAGCAGCAGCGGGTCGCCGCGGCGCGCGCCGCCGACGCGGCGCTCCAGGCCGAGATTGCCCGGGCGGTCAGCGCGTTCCTGAATGACGATCTGCTCTTGTCAATCGCACCGTCATCGGAGCCGGGTCAAGGCCGCGACGTTCCGCTGCGGGCCGTGCTCGACCGCGCTTCCGAACGGATCGACGCGGCGTGCGCGCCGCGAGGTCGATTTGACGGTAAACCGACGCTAGAGGCCGAAATCCGAGCAACGCTGGGGGACGCTTATTCGGCGTTGGGCGAGTATGAACCGGCTGAGTCGCATTTGCGACGAGCGCTCGCGCTGGAACGACTTGAATCACACGGCGAGACGGCCCGCACGGTCGGGCTGTTGCGCCGGCTGGGGCTGGTGCTATGCCGGCGAGGAAATCTCGATGAAGCCCTGCCGTTGATCCACGAGGCGGTTGAACTGGGGCACGCAGAGCTCGGGCCGCGAGATGCGGCAACGCTGAACGCCATCGAGGCGTTGGGGATCTGGATGCATGACTGTGGGCGCTATGGTGAAGCGCTTGAGCAGTTCAGCCTCGCGCACGCCGGCTACTGCGACGTTTTCGGGCCGGAACATCCGTCTACGCTGGGTGCGAGCTTGAAGATCGGCGGGATTCTCCAGGACATGGGGCGGTTCGACGAAGCTTCGCCGCACTTTGACACCGCGATCGTTGGCTTGCAGCATGTTTTCGGCGCCGACGATCCGCGAACGCTCGCGGCCCAGCGTCACTTTGGCCGACTGCGTGTGGACATGGGGGACTACGAGAACGCGCTCGAGCTGTTTGAATCGGCGCTCGGCGCGCGGCGGCGCATTTGCGGCCAAGAGCATGTCGATACGCTTCAATCGGAGCACGATCTGGGTGACCTGCTCAAGAAAATGGGGCGCTACGAGGAGGCGCTTCCGCTGTATCAGGCGGCGCTAGACGGCCGGCGGCGCATGCTGGGCGAAGTTCACGCGACGACTCTGACCTCGATGCGAGGTCTGGCCAGCGTTTTTCAGAGCCTCGGACGCTTCAGCGAGGCCGAGCCGCACATGCGGCGGTCGCTCGAATTGACGTTCAGCCTGCTGGGCGCCGACCACCCGACCAGCATTGAGGCGGCTTCCTCGCTCGGGAGCCTACTGTTCAGCATGGAGCGGCTGGAGGAAGCAGAGCGCCTGACGCGCGAGGCCTTCGAGCGGCGGAGTCGCGTGCTTGGCGCCGACCATCCCGAAACGCTCGATTCGATGAACAACCTGGCGGCGATTCTCCGCAAGATGCGCCGATTTGACGAAGCCGAGCCGTTGGTCCGTGAATCGCTCGATCGACGGCGGCGCACGCTTGGCGATAACCACCCCTCGACGCTTTACTCGTTGAATACGCTGGGCGTGCTGCTGGTCGACATGCGGCGATTCGACGAGGCGGAGCCGCTCGTGCGTGAGACCTATGAGCGGCGTCGCGATGCGCTGGGCGAGGACCATCCCTCAACGATGACGGCGCGCATGAATCTCGCCGGCCTATTCGACATGTCCGGCCAGCTCGCCGAGGCGCTCCCGCATCACCTGTCCGTGTTGGATAGCCGGCGCCGCACGCAGGGCGAGGATCACGTCGACACGCTACGTTCGAAGAGCGTGATCGCGACGCTGCTGGGAAAACTGGGCCGACCTGAAGAGGCGGAGCAACTTGCCGCGGAGGCGGTCAGCGGCGCGCGGCGGAGCCTCCCGGCGGACCACGTGGGGATCGGCATCTACCTGGCCAACCACGGGAAGCTGCTGACCGAACTGCGGCGATTTGACGACGCGGAGGGGGACCTACTGGAAGCATGTGACATTCTCGAGACGAAGCTGGGACGCGATGAACGGCGGGCGGTGTGGGCCCGCGGGCTGCTGAGGGAACTCATGGCGGCGCGCGAACAAGTCCAGGACGTGCAGGAGGCGGTGCGAGCCGGCGCGAGCAAGCCAAAGTAAGTTTCCGGCAAGCTTGCCTCATCAGACGCTGGGAGATCCCGGGTCTTTACGCCCGCTGCGTCGAGGCGAGCAGGGCGCGCTGGATCATCAGGAACACCAGCACGAAGGCCCCGACGACGATACGCGTCCACCAGCTCGACAGCGTTCCCTCGAATGTGATGAACATCTGAATCACGCCGAAAAGCAGCACGCCGAGCGTGCTGCCGAGCACGGAGCCGACGCCGCCGCGAAGGAGCGTGCCGCCCATGACGACGGCGGCGATGGCGTCGAGTTCGAAGCCCTTGCACGAGGCCGGGTCGCCCGACTGCTGATAGAGGGTGAACACGACGCCCGCGAGGGCGGAGCACAGGCCGGCGACGGCGTAGACGCCGACGCGGGTCCGGGCGACGGGCAGCCCCATGAGCAGGGCCGAGTGTTCGTCGTCGCCGACGGCGTAGACGGCACGTCCGAAGCGCGTGAAGTTGAGGACCACGGCCGCGGTTGCGACGGCGAGCAGGAAGATGTCCACGGTCAGGGGGATGGCGATGCCGCGCGGCCCCAGCGCCAGCGTGAACGACGCCGACTCGTTGAGCGTTTCGGCGATGAAGGGGTCGCGGATACCGAGGGACTGTGGATGGATGACGAAGCCGAGACCGCGAACCAGAAACATCCCCGCGAGCGTGACGAGGAAGGCGGGCAGGCGAAAGGCGTGGATGAGCGCGCCCTGGGCCGCGCCGAAGCCGACGCCGAAGGCGAGTGCGACGGCGATCGCCACGAGCGCGTGCTGCCCGCGGTGCTCGACCAGTGACGCGATCAGGATGCTGGTGAAGGCGACGACGGAACCGACGGAGAGGTCGATCCCGCCGCTGAGGATGACGAACGTCGCTCCCACGGCGGCGACGCCCAGGAACGCGTTGTCGACCAGCAGGTTGCGAAAGACGTTCCAGGACGCGAAGTGCTCGTATCGCAGGGCGCCGATGGTCAGCGCGAGCGCGAGAACCACGGCGGTGGCGAGGATCGGGAGGTGCCGGGTGGGCGCGAGGCTCATGGCGGCCTCCGGCGCGCGGCAATCCGGCCGCGAACGACGGGTGACTGCAGCAGGCAGACGAGAATGACAACGATGGCCTTCGGGATCGAAGCCACGTCGGCGCTGACGTCTTTCATGTACATCGTCTTGGTCAAGGTCTGGATGAAGAGCGCGCCGAGCAGCGAGCCGACCAGGTAGAAGCGGCCGCCGGTCAGGGCGGTTCCGCCGATGACCACCGCGAGAATCGCGTCGAGTTCGACGAAGAGGCCGGCGTTGTTGGCGTCGGCGGCCCGAATGTAGGAGACTTCGATCAGGCCGGCGAGCGCGGCGCAGACACCGGCGACGGCGTAGGCGAGCAGCACGACGCCGCGCGCATCGAGGCCGGCATAGCGGCTGGCGGTCTCGTTGTCTCCGACGGCTTCAAGGAAGAGGCCGAGCGACGACTTGCGCGTGGCGAGTGCGAGCAGGGCGAGCGCGGCGGCCGCCAGCGTGACTGGCAGTGGAAGCCCGAGCAGGCTGCCGCCGGCGATGAAGGCGAGTCGCGGGTCGTTGGTGGTGATGATCAGTCCGTCGGTGACGAGCTGGGCGATGCCGCGGCCGGCGACCATCAGGACGAGTGTCGCGACGATGGGCTGAATGCGGAGCCGCGACACCAGCCAGCCGTTCCACAGGCCCGCGGCCAGGCCGGTGGCCAGCGCGCCGGCGAGAACGGCCGGGAACGAGGCTGCGTCGCGCACGACCATGGTGGCGGCGACGGCGCCCGCGATCGCCATGACCGCGCCGACCGAGAGGTCCACGCCGCTCGTGGCGATGACGAGCGTCATGCCGAGCGCGACGATGCCCAACCTGGAGCCGTGGTTGAGGATGTCGACGAGCGTGCCGTACAGCCGCCCGTCGCGGATTTCGACGTGAAAGAAGCCGGGCGTGAACGCGGCGTTGAACGCCAGCAGCAGCGCGAGGGCCAGCGCCGGCCAGATGAGGTGGGCGGCTCCGGCAAGCAGCGCGCGGCCGCGGCCGCTGCGTTCGGCGCGCGGGTCAGTCGCCATGGCGCGCGATTGCCTCCATGACGGCATTCTCGCTGACGTCGGCGCCGACCAGTTCGGCGACCTTTCGACGGTCGCGCAGCACCACCAGGCGGCCGCAGGCGCGCACCAGCTCTTCGAGCTCCGAGCTGATCAGCAGCACTCCGCGACCCTCGCCCCGGAGCTCGTCGATCAGGCGCTCGATCTCAGCCCGCGCGCCGATGTCGATGCCGCGGGTCGGCTCGTCGAGGATCAGCAGCTTCGGGTCCGTGGCGAGCCAGCGCGCCAGGAGCACTTTCTGCTGATTGCCGCCGCTGAGGCTCGCGACGGGGGTCGAGGGCGAGGGCGTGCGGATGCGCAGGACGTCGATGAAGCGCCTGGCAAGCTGTTCCTGGCGAGCACGTGAGATGCGACGCCAGATGCCCTGGCGAGCCTGGAGTGCCAGAACGATGTTCTCGCGAACGGAGAGGTGCGGGACGATGCCGTCGGCTTTCCGATTCTCCGGTGTGAACGCCAGTCCGTGCCGAACGGCGTCTCGCGGCGAGCGGATGCGAACGGGGCGCCCCTCGATCGCGATGCCGCCGTGCGTGGCGCGGTCGATCCCGAAGAGCAGCCGCGCGATTTCGGTGCGGCCGGACCCGAGCAGGCCGGCCAGGCCGACGACCTCGCCGCGCTGTACGGACAGATCAACGCGGTCGACGGCGCCGCGCCGGCTGAGTTGCTGTGCGTCGAGCAGCGGCTGCCCGCCGGCGCCGGCCTTCGCGCGGTCGGGCGCGGCCCGCTCGGCCGAAAACTCGCGCCCGACCATGCGCCCGACGAGTTCGAGACGCGACAGGCTGGCGGCTTCGTACTCTCCGACCAGCCGGCCGTCGCGCAGGACGGTGATGCGGTCCGCGACCTGGTACACCTGGTCGAGAAAGTGGGTGACGAAGACGATCCCGAGGCCGGCGTCGCGCAGCCGGCGCATGACGAGAAACAGCTCGGCGGTCTCGTCGGCGTCGAGGCTCGAGGTCGGCTCGTCGAGAATCAGGAGCTTGGCGCGCATGTCCAGGGCGCGCGCGATCGCCACAAGCTGCTGCACGGCGATCGAGCACCCGCCCAGCTCGCGCGCCACGTCGAGGTCGAGCTCCAGCCGGGCCAGCGCGGCACGGGCCCGGCGGCGCACTTCGCGCCAGCGAATCAGCCCAAGACGCGTCGGCTCGCGACCCAGGCCGATGTTCTCGGCGATGGAGAGGTGCGGAACGAGATTGACTTCCTGGTACACGGTGCTGATGCCGAGCGCTTCGGCCTGCCGCGGCGAGGCGGGACGAATCATCTCGCCGTCGAGCCGCACGCTCCCTTCGTCGCGGGCGTGCACGCCGGTGAGGAGTTTGATGAGCGTGCTTTTTCCCGCGCCGTTCTCGCCCATCAGGGCGTGGATTTCGCCCCGGCGGACGTTGAAATCCACGCGGTCGAGGGCCCGCACTCCCGGAAACGACTTTGAGAGCCCGCGCGCTTCCAGCAATCTGGCGTCGCGTCCGGCGCCGTCCGCGAGGTCAGGCGGCGCGGGTGTCAATACTTGCGGTCCTTGATGGTCGCGGCGGCGCCGGACTGCTCGAACACCGACTCCTTGGTCACGATCCGCCGCGGCAGCTCCTTCTTCGCCATGACCGCTTCGACCGCGTCGAACAGTTGCGGCCCCAGGAGCGGATTGCATTCGACGGTGCAATTGAGCTTTCCGGCGATCATCGCTTCGAAAGCGGCGCGGACGGCATCGATCGAGACGATCTTGATGTCGACGCCGGGTTTCAGGCCGGCCTCCTCGATCGCCTGGATGGCGCCGAGGGCCATGTCATCATTGTGCGCGAAAAGGACGTTGATCTGTTTTCCTTCCGGGCTCTTCAGGAAGGACTCCATGACTTCCTTGCCCTTGGCGCGGGTGAACTCGCCGGACTGGCTCTTAGTGATCTTGAGGCCGGGATGGGCCTTGATGACTTCCTCGAAGCCCTTCTTGCGGTCGATCGCGGGCGCCGAGCCGGGGGTGCCCTGAAGTTCGGCGATGTTGGCGCTGCTGCCGACGGCCTTGACGACCCAATTGGCGGCGCGGCGTCCTTCCTCGACGAAGTCCGCGCCGATGAAGGTCACATAGAGCGACGGATCCTGCGTGTCGACGGCGCGATCGGTGAGGATGACGGGAATGCCGGCCCGCTTGCACTCCTTCAGCACCGGCTCCCAACCCGTCTCGACGACCGGGGAGAAGGCGATGACGTCCACGCCTTGCGCGACGAACGCCCGAATCGCCTTGATCTGGTTCTCCTGCTTCTGCTGGGCGTCGGAGAACTTCAGATCGACGCCGCGGGCCGCGGCCTCGGACTTGATCGACTCGGTGTTCGCCTTCCGCCAATCGCTCTCCGCGCCGATCTGGGCGAAGCCCACGCGAACCTTCTTGCCGCCGGGCTGGTCCTGGCCAGCGGCGCCCAGGGCGGCGCCCGCCACAGCGGCGGCGATCGCGAGAATTCGAATTGGATTCATGTGTGCGTTCCTCTGGTTCAGCGGACATCCAGGGCGAACAGCGTCACGCTGCACGGCTCGACTGAAAGAACGTCCGCGACGTCGCGGACGGAGCCCTCGCGGATCGTGATCCGTGCCGGCGCATCGGGGTCATTGTAGGCCAGTGGGTCGGGGTCTGACACGATCCACCGCGAACCCGTCCCCGCCAGTTGTGCGCCGCGGAGCTCGAACCCGACCTCCGCCGGGCGAAGGCTCGGGTTCACAACCGCGACGGTGAGCCGCCGGCGGTCGGCGCTCCAGGCCGCCAGCGCGTCCACCGTTGGAGTGGTTTCGGTGCGGCACGGGATGACGCCAAAGTGGCGACGATAGAGCTTCAGCACCAACCCGGTCGTTTCCAGCGCGGCGCTCGACTTGCTGGTCTTGATCGCGCCGATGACATTCACAGTCTGGGCATAGTTGGCCATGAAGAACAAGTCGCTGTTTCGGGCGAACTCGTTCAACGCGGCCGCGCAGCCCAGCGCATCCTTCATGAAGTAGCGCGTGCCGAGCTCGCCGAAGACGTGTGGACCATACCAGTAATTCCACTCATCCTGGCAAATCCGGATGTTCTTCGCCGCAAGCGACGGAAGCTCCCGCCGATAGCGGCGGTGCGCGTCCGCGATGGCGCGGAGCGAAGTCGGCGCCTGGCGCACGTGGGCCAACAGGCCGGTGCGTTCCTGCCAGTAGACGTGTTCTGAAATGAACTCCATGCGATCAGCGCATTCGCGCAGCATCGCCACGCTCCAATCGCCCACGGCGCCGACTCCCACCGGCCGAAACGACGGATCCACTTTACGCAGGGCGTCGACGAAAGCGTTGTGGCGGGCGGTGTATTGAGCGAGTGGAATGTGGCCGAGCTGCCAATCCCCGTACATCTCGTTGCCAATGCCGAAAAACCGCACGCCGTACGGGGCCGCGTGTCCGTTCGCGGCGCGGAGGCGGCCAGACTGGGTCTCGGCGCCGCCGTTGACGTACTCGATCTGGGCGACCGCGTTCTCGACGGAACCCAGGCCGGTATTGACGGCGATGTAGGCTTCGGTTTCGAGGAGGCGGCAGAGGGCCATGAACTCGTCGATGCCGACGTCGTTGGGCTCGACGCCCGACCAGGCGGGGTTCTTGCGCGGCGGCCGCCGGTCGCGCTCGCCGACGCCGTCGCGCCACTCGTAGCCGCTCACGAAGTTTCCGCCGGGCCAGCGGTAGACCGGAGCGTCGAGCTCCTTGAGTAGCGCCAGCGTGTCGGCGCGGAATCCCTCGACGTTGTCGCTGGGCATCAGGCTGGCGGCCCCGATTGAGAGAGAGCCGCTGCCGAGGCCGACGACTTCGAACCGCGCGTCGCGCGCGTCGCTCGGGCAGCGGAACGACAGCGGGTAGGCGCTGAAATCCGCAGCGATGCGGTCGATGTTGACATCGGCGCGATCGGCGGCGCCAGGACCCCACGCGAGACTGACCCGAATCGGCGCGGTCTCGCGGTCGCCGGCCAGCCAGACTCGGCCGGCATACGTCATGCCGGACTTCAGGGCCAGCCCCGCCTGCTGAATGCCCGCCGGGGCGCCTCCGGCAAGCGTAACACGGGGCGAGTGTTTCCCGACGAACGCACGTTCGGACGCCATGCTAACGACGTTGCCGGCGCCGAAAGCTTTCCAGGGGGAGTCGGCGTCGCCGACGGGATGGAAGAACTTGCGGTCTTCGAGCATCTCGGCCCAGATTCCGCCGTAGATGCAGCGGCCCAGGTGCTCGATGAACTGTCCGTAGATGTACTTGCTGATCGGTTCGCCGGTGGCGGCGGCGTCGACGGTGATGCGCGGCGCGGGCACTTCGCCGCGTTGCAGGAGGGTGAGCGCGACGTCGTCGAACCAGGCCGTTCCGGTCGACAGTCCCCACCCGCCGAGCAGACAGTTCACCTGGACGCTGTCTTCGAACCCGGTATCAAACTCGACTTCGACCCGCGTCCAATCGCGCGTGCCGGTGATGGCCGCCGTCTGCACGGGCTGAATGTTGTGAATGTTGAATAGCGCGCCTTTGCCTGATCCTGCGACGACACCTTCCGTCTTGATCCATCCGGAGAGGCGGTAGCGGGAGTTGATCTCGACCGTGACGACGCAGGCCCAGGACACGTCGGCGCCCTGGTCGGAGCGGATGGAGACGCTGTAAGCGTCGGTGCGGCCGACTCGGGCGGTGGCGAGCGTGCCCTCGCCAGCCCAGCGCGCGCGTGACCAGCCGACGGGCGCGTCGCCCTGGACCTGCTCAAACGAACCGTTGGGGACGGCCGATTCCGCCGAGACGATCGCGGCCGCGATGTGCAGTGCCATGCAGATGACGACTAACTTGCGAAGATCGGGAATACGGTCCATTGCTCATCCGGTTTTGCGGAGCATCCACAGGCCGAAGACCCCGCCGGCGAAATGGCCATTGGGCGCGACCTGGAAACGAACGACGACGGATTCCTTGCCCTGCGTCACCGCGGGCGGAATGGCGTATTCCTCGATGAAGAACTCGCCAGGCCGGCGGTGCTCCAGTCGGTCGCTGGCGATCCGCGTCCCGTCAATCAGGATGTCAAAGACGCGCGCCCCCGCGTCGCTGCCCCAGTACATGACCGCGAGCATGTTGGCGCCCTGGGGGTCGACTTTCAGACGATACGAGAAGAATCCGGCCCCGACCGCATGACGCCAGCGCTGGCCGTTGAGCGTGCCGCTCTCGGTGCGCTCGCCCTGCAAATCGTGCAAGCGCTCGGAGTCGGCGTCGCCGATCGCAATACGATCCGCCGCACGAGCCTCGCGGGCCTTCACCGCGGCGAGCGCCGCTTCGTATTCCTGCTGGCGAGAGCCGCCCGGAACGCCGAAGCTCCAGTAGACGCCATAGTGCTCGCTCACCACCTTGTAGAGCGGAATGAACGTCAGGTCGTGCGGCATGCCGGCCGTGCGAAACTCGAGCGGCCGCCCCGCGACGGGCTTGAGCCACGCGCCCGGATTGGTCTTATCGCCGATGATGGGCGGCGCGGGAACGCCCGGGAGCACGGCGCCGGCGTCGACCAGGCCCGCGAGCACAAGCGGGCCGTACATGATCGCGCCGAGGGTCGGATCGTCGTTGATGCAGACGACGCGAAGCGGCAGCGTGAATCGCGCGCGGACGCGGTCGCCGTTTGCCCACCGACGACGAATCGGCAGCCAGGAGCCCGGCACCGCTCGTGGCTCAGCCAGGACGCACCCGTTGACTTCAACCGCGGTCTCCTCCGTGGCCCACCACGGGATCCGCAGCGCGATGGTGCACTCAGCGGGTCGGTCGAGGCTTACGGAGAGATTCGTTTCCGGCGCCTCCGGAAAGGACGTTTCCTGGGTGAGGGCCGCACGGGCGTCGCCCGCGGACCACTCGACTCGGGCCGCGACGAAGAGATTGACGTAAAGGTCCGGGCCGCTCGAGTAGAAAACGTCCCGGCCGAGGCTGGCGTACTCCTGAATCCCCGTGCCGTAACAGCACGTGAACGTGTCGGTCGGTGTGCCGTATTCCTTGCAGAAACCGGTCTTGAGCGGGAGAAAGTAGATGAGCATCCCGCTGCCGGGATGCTGGCTTCCGAGGATGCCGTTGAAGAAGACGCGCTCAAGCATGTCGCCGTAGCGCGCGTCGCCCGACCAAGTCAGAAGGTAGCGGTTGACGTTCTCCCAGTTGTGGGACGTGCAGAACTCCTGATTCGTCGCCGAAAGCGTCGCGGCGAGCTGGTTGGGCGGCCCCCAGTGCTCGTTGGAGTTGCTGCCGCCGGTCGCGAAACTGTGGCGCTCCCAGAGCGTGCGCCAGAAATGCTCGGCGATCTGGCGACACGCGACGTCGCCCGTGAGCTCATAAGCGCGGCACTGTCCGGCGACCTGCGGAAGGTGGGTGTTGGCGTGGATTCCGGCCAGCGGATCATCGCCGCGGGCGAGCGGCGCGAGGAAGGAGCGCTTCTGGAAGCGCTGCGCGAGCTCGAAGAAGCGCGTCTCGCCGGTGGCGGCGAAGAGGTCGAGCAGGACCTCGTGCATGCCGCCAAACTCGTTGCCGAGCATGGCCTGCATCCGCTCATCGTCCAGTCGGTCGCAGCGGGCCGCGAAATACCCGGCCAGGTTACGAAGTACCGTCAGCGCCCGCTCGCTGCCCGCGAGTTCGTACATTTCCCAGAGGCCGAGCATGATCTTGTGGACGGTGTAGTACGGCGCCCACACTCGGCCGCCGGCCTCGACCCGCTCGAAGAACTCGGCCGGAAACGCGGCCAGATAGCCGCCACCCAGCGCGGCCTGGCACTTCTCCAATTCGCCGACGGTGTACTCCGCGTTCTTGCGGAGCGCGGCGTCGCCGGTCGCCGCGATGACGCGGGCGCATGCCGAGAGATAGTGTCCGATCAAGTGGCCGCGAAGCTCGACGGCGGGCGCTTCCCATCCGCCATACGGCTGGCCCGGCGCGGGCAGGCCGGCGTTCGTGCGGAACGTCCACAGGAAGCGGTCGGGTTCGAGCGAACGCAGGTAGCGTGTGTTGGCGTCGGCCGCGTCCTTGACGAAGCCCGGCAGTAATTGAACCTGATCAGCGTCCAGCGGCCTGAGTGCGTGCTTGGCACGATCGGGAACTGCCGGCGAAGGGCGCGGCGGCGCGACGGATTGCTGCGCGGCCGCGACGATCATCAACATCACCAGTGCCATCCGGCGTCTCCTGCGAGTTGCCGTCGAGCGCGAGGCGTTTCGAGGCTCAACACCTTGCCGGCCGTGGGTGAGTTACTATACTAAGTTTAGAATGTATGTCCACCCCGCCGAACTGAGGCACGCCAACACCCGGCGGCTCTTCTGCCAACTGCTCTCGGCCGGCCCCGCGTCACGGGCCGCTCTGTCACGGGCCACGGGACTCTCCGCCGTGACCGTCGGTCGCGTGATTGACTCCCTCTGCGAAAACGGGATCGCGGAGGAATTCGAAGCGCCCGCGCACGGGACGGCCCCCGCCATGGGCCGCCCGCCGAGGTGGGTCCGCCTGAGCGATCGGCCGCAATTTCTGGCCGTGGAGCTCGGAATGCGCAGCACGCGCGTGGCGGCGTTGCCGTTCGCAAGGCCGGCGGGCAGCGAGCCATGCGTCCAGTTTGCGACGCCCAAATCACGACGGCTGTTCGTCGCCGCGGTGCGGGCCGCTCGAGATCGGTTGGGTCTGCGAAGACCGCGGGCCGCGCTCCTGAGCGTACCCGGCGTCCTGAACGAGCAATCCGGCACCATCCTGTTCTCGCCGAACCTGCACTGGACGGAAGGCCCCGAACTCGTGCCCGAGTTGACCGCGCGCTGCGCCTGCGAGGCTCTGGCGGTTCAGGAAATTCAGGCCCTGGCCCTCGGGCACCAGGCCGCCGAACCCGCGGCCGAGAGTTTCCTGCTGATCGATTTCGGTGACGGCGTGGGCGGCGCGGTCGTGACGCGCGGACGGTTGATGGAGGGGCCGGCGCCGTTGTCCGGCGAGATCGGGCACACGCTCGTGCCCGGCAATTCGCGTCCATGCGGCTGCGGCGCAACAGGCTGTCTGGAGACGATCGCCAGTCGCACGGGCCTGCTCGCGACTTTCCGCACGGGCGGATTCCCACGCGCCACGTGGCAGGCGATGGCGGCGCACATCGCGCGCCAGGGGATCGAGCCCTGGCTTGCCGCGGCGATCGAGGCCGCGGGAGTCATCATCGCGGGCGCGACCAACCTGCTGGGCATCGGCGAAATCGTCGTGACCGGCGACCTGCCGGCCTTGCATCCTGATGTGACGCCCAAGCTGGAGGAGAGCATCCGTGGCCATGCGCTGCTGGGGCGGTTCGGCAGGTTATCGTGCCGAGCGGCGCCGCGCCGCCGCATGCTGGGACTCGTGGTCGCGGCGAGCCATCGCGTGGGGCTGCCCGAGCCGTCGATGGTCGCGTTGCCCGAAGAACGTGCCGTTTGAGCGAGTGTGACCCATGCCTCGTCATTCCGTACCCCTGACGACGCTGCGCGAAGAAGTCTGCGAGGCCAACCGCGGCCTGGCGCGGCACGGGTTGGCGACGCTCACCTGGGGAAACGTGAGCGGAATCACGCCCGACCGGGAGTGTATCGCGATCAAACCCAGCGGCGTGCCGTACGACCGCCTCACCCCGGCCGATATCGTCCTGGTGGGCCGCGACGGACGCGTCATCGACGGTTCGCTCCGGCCGTCGAGCGACACCCCGACGCACGTGCTGCTCTATCAGGCGTTTACGTCGATCGGCGGGATCACGCACACGCACAGCCCCTACGCGACGATGTTCGCCCAGGCGCGGCGCGAGATTCCCTGCCTCGGAACGACACACGCCGATCACTTCCATGGACCGGTGCCGGTGACGCGGCAACTGACGGCGGCGGAGGTCGAGGCCGGCTATGAAGATGCGACCGGCCGCGCGATCGTGGAGCGGCTCGCGGGCCAAGACCCGATCGCGATGCCGGCCGTTCTCGTGGCGGGCCACGCACCGTTCTGCTGGGGCCGGAATGTGGCCGCAAGCCTGGAGAACGCCGTCGCCTTGGAGGCGGTCGCATTCATGGCGTTCGGCACGGTCGTGCTCGCGGAGCCGGCTGGCCCGACGCTGCTCGAATCGCACATCCTGTGCAAACACCACGCACGCAAGCACGGTCCGGCCGCGTATTACGGCCAGGATCCCGGCTAGAAAGGGGCGCTCCACATGCCACCGTCTCGCGAGGTCAAACTCGGCTTCATTCCGGCCAATCGCGGCTTTTTCTCGAGCGAGCTGGCCGCCCGGATGCGCGACCAGACGCTCGACGTGCTCAACGCGCTCGGCGTGCGGGTCGTGGTGCCAGGGCCGGCCGACACGAAAGTGGGCTGCGTGGAGACGCGGCAGGAAGCGGAGAAAGCCGCCGAGATGTTCCGCCGCGCCGGCGTGCACGGAATTCTGATCGGCGCGGTCAATTTCGGCGAAGAGCAAGGCGTCGCCTGGTGCGTGAAAAAGGCGGGCCTGAACGTGCCGATCCTGATCTACGGCTGCCAGGAGGAAGAGCGCCTGACGATGAAGACGCGCCGCCGCGATGCGTTCTGCGGCTTGCTGTCGATCGGCGAGGTCCTGCGTCAGATCGGTGCCGCTTACACCGTCGCGCAACGGCCGATCTGTTTTCCCACCGATCCCTCGTTCCGTGAAGACATCGATCTCTTTGTGCGCGTCTGCCGCGTGGTCCACGGGTTGCGGAACGCGCGCTACGGACAGGTCGGCGCCCGACCCGACGCGTTCTGGACGTGCCGGTTCAACGAGAAACAACTGCAATTGCTCGGGCCGACCGTCGTGACGCTCGACCTTTCGGAGGCCATCGCCGGCGCCAACCGCCTCAAGGACGACGATCCGGACGTCCTGCGCGTGGTCGAGTCGATCCAGCGCTATGCGGACGTCTCCGCCGTCCGGCAACTGTCGGTGTTGCGAAGTGCGAAGCTGGAACTGTTCCTCCGCCGCTGGGCGCGGGCCAACGCGATCGACGCCTTCGGCATCCAGTGCTGGACGAGCATCCAGGCCAACTACGGCGTGTGCTCGTGCACGACCATGAGCCGATTGGGCGATGAGGGCGTGCCCAGCGCCTGCGAGGCGGACATCATGGGCACGATGTCGATGCATGCCGCCATGCTCGCCAGCGACTCGCCCGCCGGCCTGGCGGACTGGAACAATCTGCATAACGACGACGACGAGCTGGTGAACGTCTGGCACTGCGGCGTCTTCCCGGCGGCGTTCGCCAGGACGCCGGTGCGGCTGGGTGTGCAGGAGATCATCGCGTCCAGCGGCGCCGCCCGCTATGAGGACTCGGAGGGGACGATCGAGTTCATCGCGCGGGAGAGCCCCGTGACGCTCTGCCGCATCACGCAGGATCCGCGTGGCGACCTCAAGGCCGTGGTCGCGGAGGGCCGGATCGAGGACAACCCGGCCGTGACGTTCGGCTGCTACGGCTGGTGCCGGCTGCCGGGACTCCAGCGGCTGTATCGCGAAGTGCTGCTCAAGCACTTCCCGCACCACGTCGCCATCACGCAGGGGCGGGTCGGCAACGCGCTGTGGGAGGCGCTCGGGAACTACTTCGGAATGAACGTCTACCACGCGGGCCAGGCGGCCCCGGGATCGTACACGGCCCGGCTTCCGTTTGACGGCGTTGAGGCGAGCGACGCCGCGTTCCGTGCGCCCCTTGTGGTGTAATCTCGTGAACGGAACTGCCACCGTCTGGTTCTCTCCGCCATCGACCAACTCCTGCGCGTCGGTTTCAGCCGGATGGCCAGCGCGTATAATCCCCATCCCGTCGGCTGACGTCCGCCTGCGATCGCGGCCCGATGGGGTTTTTTGGGACCGCGAATGAGCACCCCTAACATCCGCAACGTCGCCATCATCGCCCACGTCGACCACGGCAAGACCACGCTGGTCGACCAGATGCTCCGCCAATGTGGCCAGTTTCGCGAGGCGCAACTCAAGGGCGAGCGCATCCTCGACTCGAACGACCTGGAGCGCGAGCGCGGCATCACGATTCTCGCCAAGAACATCGCCATCCAGTACCACGACACCAAGATCAACCTGATCGACACGCCCGGGCACGCCGACTTCGGCGGCGAGGTCGAGCGCGTGCTGAAAATGGCCGATGGCTGCCTGCTGCTGGTCGACGCGTTCGAGGGACCGATGCCGCAGACGAAATTCGTGCTGCGCAAGGCGTTCGAATACCGCCTGCGGCCGATCGTCGTGATCAACAAGATGGACCGCCGCGACGCGCGGCCGGTCGAGGTGCTCAACGAAATCTTCGACCTGTTCATCGAGCTGGGCGCCGACGACGCCGCGCTGGAGTTCCCGGTCATCTACGCTTCCGCGACGCAGGGCTACGCCTCGCTGAAGGCGGGCGAACACCCCGACGACGTTTTCGCGCTGTTCGACACGATCCTCGCGCACGTCCCCGCGCCGCAGGACGACCCCGACCGTCCGGTGCAGATGCTGATCACGACGATCGATTACAACGACTACGTCGGCCGCATCGGTATCGGACGCGTCTTCGCCGGAAAGCTCGAAGCCGGACAGCGCGTCACCGTGATCCGCCGCGACGGCACGCACAGCAACGAGAAGATCGGCGAGTTGTTTCTCTTCGACGGCCTCGGCCGCCGCCGGGCCGAGGTGGTCAGCGCCGGGGACATCTGCGCCGTGGTGGGCATCGGCGCGGTCGACATCGGCAACACCATCGCCGACGCCGACGATCCCAAGCCGCTGCCGATCATCGCGATCGACGAGCCGACGCTGCACATGACCTTTCGCATCAACGATGCGCCCTTCGCCGGCCGTGCGGGCAAGTTCCTCACCAGCCGGCATCTGCGCGACCGGCTCGAGCGCGAGCTGCAGAAAAACGTCGCCCTGCGCGTCGAGCCGGGGCACACGGCGGATGAGTTTCTCGTCAGTGGGCGCGGCGTGCTGCACCTGGGCGTGCTGATCGAGACCATGCGCCGCGAGGGCTACGAGCTGGCGGTCGGCAAGCCGAAGGTCATCTTCCGCGCGCTGGGCGGCCGCAAGACCGAACCCATCGAGTATTGCGTCATCGACGTGCCCACCGCGCACGTCGGACCGGTCATGGAGCTGATGGGGGCGCGGCGCGGCGTGTGCGTGAAGATGGAGACCCGCACCGAGACGACGCATCTCGAATTCACAATCCCCGCCCGCGGGCTGATCGGAACACGCAGCCGACTGCTCAACGCCACCAACGGCACCGTCATCATGCATCACAACTTTTACGAGTACGAAAACCTCCGCGGCAGCATCCCCGGACGGGCCAACGGCGTCATGATCGCCAGCGAAACCGGGCAGGTGACCGGGTACGCGCTCGAAGGCCTTGCCGACCGCGGCGTGATGTTCGTCAGGCCCGGCGACGCCGTCTATGAGGGCATGATCGTCGGCGAGCACAATCGCGACAGCGACATCGTCGTGAACGTCTGTCGCGGCAAGAAACTGACGAACGTGCGCGCTGCCGGTGCCGATAAGACCGTCGTGCTCAAGCCGCCGCGCGAGCAAACGCTTGAATTGGCGCTGGAGTTCATCGAGGACGACGAGCTGGTCGAGGTGACGCCCGAGTCGCTCCGTCTGCGGAAGCGCCTGCTTTCGGAACTGGACCGTAAGCGGGCGTTTCGCGGAGCGGCGACCTCGTAGCGTCGGCCCTCTGTGGCCACGCGTCGCAGTTCAACTCGTTATTCTGCGGCCACGCGTCGCAGTTCAACTCGTTATTCTGCGGCCACGCGTCGCAGTTCAACTCGTTATTCTGTGGCCACGCGTCGCAGTTCAACTCGTTATTCTGCGGCCACGCGTCGCAGTTCAACTCGTTATTCTGTGGCCACGCGTCGCAGTTCAACTCGTTATTCTGCGGCCACGCGTCGCAGTTCAACTCGTTATTCTGCGGCCACGCGTCGCAGTTCAACTCGTTATGCTGAACTCGCTATTCGCTACTCGCTATTCGCCGCCCCCTGCCAATCGAAGCACGCCTCGCAGCGCCCGCTGAACGCCGAGCGCCGCTGCATGCAGTGCGGATGGTCGCAGCGGCTGCACGGATACGCCTCCGGCGTCACGTCCGCCGGCGAGCCAATCCCGATCAGTCCGGAAACGCTCTTGATCGGCGTCATCAGATAGCTGGGAGTCAGGCGTACGCCGATCCGCCCCGCCGGCACGAGCCTGAACAGCGGCTCCTGCTGACGCACGTCCATCCCGCAGTATCCCGGACTGTACCGCGGCGTGATCTCAAGACCGCGCGCCAGAGCCCACGCACGCACGTCGTGCTGACAACGGGCGGCCGCCGCCTCGGCGGCTTCCGAAGCGATCGCGTCAACCACCATCCCGCGGACGATCTGGCCGCGCTTCAGCCAACGCCGCGCCAGCCGCTCCAGAGCCGAGCCCACCGTCACCACGAACGACGCCACATACTGCGAATGCGCCAGAAACTGACCCACCGCTCCATCAAACACCGCCGGCGGGTCGAGCGTCAGCCGCCGCGGCTCCAACAGCCGCACGCGGTCGACGCGAAAGATCGCGCGCGGCCGCGCCAGCCGCAGATTCAGCGGCGACAACGCGTCGATCGCCTCGTCCCATCGGACGTGGTTGCCGGCGCCCGGCCGAATCCCCACCGCACGCCGGACGAACTCAGGCTCGACCGCCGCCGGCGCGTACCGCCGCACGACGCAGCGCCCGAAGGGCACTTCAATCAATCGCGCTGTATTCATCCGGTTCATACAGTTCGCCATAGCGTGGTGCCGCCAGCGCGACGAGCTGCTCGGCGTCGCGCGGCAGTTGCTCGAATTCGCGTCGCAGCCGGTCCAGCCAGCGCCGTTCAGCCGCGTCCAGGCGCAGCGCATCGGCGGCCAACAGCCGCGCGAGCCGCTCCAGCGCCACTCGCCCCGCGGCCAGCACGCGCGGGTAGGGCCCGCGCTCCGCGACAATCGCGCGGGCGATCTCGATCGTCGCCTCCGGCGAGAGCAGAGCCGCCTGGGCGCTGTGCGGCGTGTCGCTGGCAACGTGAAAGTCGCGCAACAGCCGCTCCCTGCCACCCGCCAGCGCGACGTTCATCAGCCGGCAGTCGTACGCCAGCGACTCGAGCGACGCGACCGGCGCCGGCCCCGACAGCAGCGGAACCGCCGGCACACTCTCATTACTCCACAAGTCAGCCATCGCGGCCGCGATGTTGCCGACCGGCGAGAGATGCGCGCACGCCGCCGAGCGCCCCTCCATGCTGATCGGCCGCCCGGTGATGGCCTTGAGCACCGGACCTTCATACGCACAGTCCTTCGACGGCCCCGTTGCGCCGCGCTCGAACGCCACCAGGCTGCGAACACTCGCCATGGCGCGCACCAGCCCCGCCAGCACGTCCGGCAGCATGCGCTTGCCCGCCAGTTGCATCGCCGTGTTCGCAAAACCGCACGCCGAATCGCCGCCCGCCACCACGCCCCGCGCGCCCGCCACGGCCACAATCTGGTCCCACAGCCACCGCATGTCGGCGGGCGCAAGCACACCCAGCGCCAGCACGATCCCGGCCAGGTCGGCGCGCATCAGCGCCGCATCGTGCACTTCCTTGCCGCCCGTGGATTCGATCGATAGCACGTCCGCGCCCGCCGCCGCGCACGCCTCCAGCGCCGAGCGCATCTGCTCCCACGCCTCACCACCGCGCCTTCGTGGCGGCCTCTCGCCGTCGCGCAGATCGACAATCGTCACACGCAGCGCCGCCCGCAGTTGCCAGCGGCCGTTCGCCGCACAAAGCTGCTCCTTCAACACCCGCGTCAGCTCCGCACCCCACGCCGGCTCGGCGGTCATCGGCGGCAGGTGCTCGAATTCGACCATCAGCCCACCGAGCCCCAGCGCACGCGCCCGCCCCAGCAGCGCCGCCACCGTCTCCTCGTAGATGCCGCGCGCCGCCGGCCACGTCTCGGGGATCAGCAGCATGGGCGGGAGCGTGAAGTTGATCTCGGGGTGAACTTCGCCCGCCCCGATCGACAGCCCCAGGCCGCACGTCAGCGGCCGAGCCGCGCGTCCGAAAACCAGATCGTCCGCGTCGTTGATCAGCGGCGCGGGAAACGATGCCTCGGTGCAAGTCCTGACGCTGGCAGCCATGGGACGCTCGGAGTACTCAGCCGGTCGGACCTACGGGCAATCGGCGTGCCGCGCCGAGCGAATTACCGGCGCGGAACGCAGATTGCTAACGCCGTTGGTTGGCGTGCGGTGACGTTTGCGCGCCCTGCGGGAGCTACGAATGGGCATTCTGGAAGAAATCGCCGCCTGCGTGCTGGCAGGCGACGAAGTCAAGACGCCGATGCACGTCCGCCAGGCACTTGCCGACAGAGTGCCCGCGCGGCGCGTGCTCGACGACGGGCTGCTGGCCGGAATGAACGAGGTCGGCCGGCGGTTCCGCGAGGGCGAATACTTCATCCCCGAGGTCCTCATCGCCGCCGAAGCCATGAAGGCCGCCATGACCATCCTCCGCCCCGCCCTGACCGAACAGGGCGTCGCCGCGCTGGCCACCGCCGCCATCGGCACCGTCCGCGGCGACCTGCACGACATCGGAAAAAACCTGGTGTCGATCATGCTCGAGGGGGCGGGCTTCGACGTCGTCGACCTGGGCGTCGACGTGACCGCCGAGACGTTCATCGACGCCTGCCGGCGGCAGAAAATCGATCTTGTCGCGATGAGCGCCCTGCTCACGACCACGATGCCGGAAATGGAAATCGCCATCAAATCGCTCCGCGAAGCGCTCAAGCCCTGCCCGCCGATCATCATCGGCGGCGCCCCGGTCACTCAGGCATACGCGGAGAGAATTGGTGCCGACGGCTACGGTCGCGACGCAGCAACCGGAGCAGAAGTCGCGCGAAAGCTATGTCGCATGTAGACAGGGTTCAGGGTTCAGGGCTTAGGGTTCAGAGTGCCTGCTTCTGTGACGGCCGGCACATCCGAACTGACAGCGCGCCCATCCGAACCCCTGACCCTGACCCCCGAACCCTGAATGGCAGTGAGGGGACTTGGCCGCCAGTCGGCGCGATATCGCGCGCCGACCCGAACCCTCAACCCCGAACCCTGAACCCTGAACCCCGCCGTCCATGACCCCCAAGGAACGAGTCGCGCGCTGCCTGGCACGCAAACCGCACGACCGCGTACCCATGTTCGACTGGTACTGGATGGAGACCGAGCGCGACTATCTCCGCCAGATCAACGACCCGCGCATCGCGCCCGAGTTCCGCACCCCCGGCGAGGACGAGCGACACCTGCCGCCGCGCGGCATCGGACTGACCATCTGGGAATATTTCGGCTTCGACCTGATGCAGGTCGGCTGGCCCGATCAGCGCCTGCGGATGATCGACCCCGTCATCGTTCAGCAGAGCGACGATTGGGTCACTCTGCGCGACGGCAACGACGCCACCCTCCGCTGGTGGAAGCACAAGATGGGCACGCCCGAGCACCTCGGCTTCGGCATCGACTCGCCCGAAAAGTGGCGCGCCGTCCGCCACCTGCTGACGCCATCCGCCGACCGCATCCGCTGGACCGAGTTCACGCCGAAGTACCAGCGGGCACGCGCCAGCGACCTCTTCGTCTGCTACGCCGGCGTCGAAATCATCGAGAGCGTCAAAGACCTGCTCGGCCACGAGCAGATGCTCAAAGCCATGCTCAAGCAGCCCGACTGGCTGCACGACGTCTTCGACGCCTACACCCGCTTCCTCATCAGCATGTTCGAACTGGCCGAGGCCGAAGGCCTGCGCTGCGACGGGGCGTTCATCTACGGCGACATGGCCTATAAGAACGGCCCGTTCATGAGCCCGCGGCACTACCGCGAGTTCGTCTTTCCTTACCACAAGCGGCTGTTCGACCAGTTCCACAAGCGCGACATGCCCGTCATCTTCCACAGCGACGGAGACATCCGCCTCGTGCTCGAAGACCTGATCGCCGCCGGCGTCGACATGATCAACCCGATGGAGTCGCGCGCCGGCATGACCGTCCGCGAACTGGCCTCCAAGTACGGCCGGCGGCTCGGCTTCTGCGGCAACATCGACGTCACCGTGCTCACGACCAACGACCACGATGCAATCCGCGACGAGCTGCGCGCCAAAATGCAGGCCGCCATGCCCTATCACGGATACATGTATCACTCGGATCATTCGATCCCACCCGGCGTCACGCTCGAAACGTATCGCTGGCTGCTCGAGGAGGTGCGCCGGCTCGGCCGGTATGAATGACGCGCGGCAGGCGACGGTACCGCCGTCGGCCGACGCCGCACCAGCCGCGCGATCGCCAGGAGAACGCACCATGAACGTCCCGCTGTGGATTCGCCCGCTGTTCGTTCTGGCCGCAGCCTATGACGGCCTGCTGGGGTTGCTCTTCCTCGTCGCGCCGCGATTTCTGTTCGACCAGTACGGCGTACCTCCCCCGAACCACCCCGCCTACGTCCAGTTTCCAGCCGCCCTGCTCATCGTCTTCGCCCTCATGTTCGTCAACATCGCCCGCGACCCGCTGCCGAATCGCCCGCTCATCCCCTACGGCGTTCTCCTCAAAGTGGCATATTGCGGCGTCGCCGGCTGGTATTGGCTGCGAACGGGAATTCCCTGGTTCTGGAAGCCGTTCGCCGTCATTGATCTGATCATGGCCGTGCTCTTTGCGTGGGCCTACGCGGCGCTCGAAGCCGCGTCGACCGCCGAGCCCACCATCCGGCCGCATGCGAAGGAGGTCGAATCATGACACCGCACGCATCGCCCCTCACCATTCGCTCCACGCCGCACTGCTGCGGCTCCGGCTGCCAGTCCGCGCGCTTCCGCCCGGAAATGACGCGCCGCGGATTCATCGGCAGCGCCGCGCTGGGCGGCGTCGCGCTCGCAGGGCTGTCCTGGCCCTCGCTGGCCGCTGCCTGGAACCAGGAATCGCTCCCGCCACCGCCGCCGCGACGACCTCTGAAAGTCAAAGCGATTCTCACCTACGAAACGCCGCAACGCCGCGCACAAACGAGTTGGCGCAGTTGGGGCGGCATTCAAAGTGCCGCCGACGCCGCCCAGGAAGTCACGCGTATCCAGGCGGAACTGGAAGCGCTCAAATGCGGCGCGGACTTCCCGCTCGCAATCGGCAACGTCAGCGCCATCCGCGGCGCGGCGGAAGTGCAGTCCCTCGCGGACCTCGCCAGTGCCGACGCCATCCTGGTCTACGCCGCCGGCGGCTGGATGGACACCTTCGACGCCCTGGCCAGCCTCGGCAAGCCGCTCATCGTCTTCTGCCGTCACAAGTCGGGCCCCGTTTACCTCTGGTACGAAATCATCAGCCCGCGCTACCTGCGGCAACACACCGACTCGCTCGCGCTCAAAGCGCTCGACGAGGACGACGTCGTGGTCGACAACCAGGAGGAACTCCTCTGGCGCCTCCGGGCACTCTGCGGACTCGTCAACTCCGTCGGCACCCGCATCGTCGCCGTCGGCGGACCCAGCGCCTGGGCTCAGCCCCCGGAAGTCGTGCCGCATCTGGTCGAGCAGAAGTGGAAGTTCGACATCCGCACCGTCGACTACGCCGAGCTCGGTCAGCTCATCCGCGACGCGCGGCAAGACACCGCCGCCGTCGCACGCGCCAGCGCCCGCGCCGCCGACTACCTGCGCACACCACACTCCACGCTGGAAACCCAGCGCTCCTTCGTCGACAACGCATTCCTGCTGGAGGAGATTCTGCGGCGACTCATGGCGCAGGCCGACTGCCGCGCCATCACGATCAACGAGTGCATGGGCACGATCATGCCCCTGGCCGAAACGTCCGCCTGCCTGACGCTCAGCGTGCTGAACGACGCCGGCTTCCTGGCGTTCTGCGAATCGGACTTCGTGGTCATCCCCGCCGGCGTGCTGCTGGCCAATATCTCCGGCTGCCCGGTCTTTCTGAACGACCCGACCTATCCGCACGACGGATTGATCACCCTGGCGCACTGCACCGGCCCGCGCCGCATGAACGGCCACACGCTCGAACCGGCCCGCATCCTGTCGCACTTCGAGTCGGACTACGGCGCCGCGCCCAAGGTCGAGATGCGCCGCGGTCAGGTGGTCACGAACATCATCCCGGACTTCGCCGCCCAGCGCTGGCTCGGACTGAGCGCGAAAATCGTCGACGTACCCTCGCTCGACATCTGCCGCTCGCAGATCGACGTCGAATTCCAATGCGACAGCCGCCTGCTGGCTTCGCGCATGCCGGGGTTTCACTGGATCACCGCGTATGGCGATTACCGCCGCGAGCTCGGCTACGCCCTCAAACGCATTCCGATCGCCTGGGAGGTGTTGAGCTAGTGTACTGCCCCGAAATACTCCGTCGTGAATAGGATGGGGAGCATCGGCCTCTGGCCGGTGCGAAAGCCAATCCGCACTCGCGGAACGCCGATGCTCCCCGCATTCATAGGCTGCGCCGATATTGAGACACCTACACTACTGTGTCGGGTTTGCGTGCTGATTCGAAGCAGCGTGGGGCGGGCTTCCAGCCCGCCCGCCACCGTACCCGTTGCGACAACACACCGGGAGCTAACCGATGAAACGCAGCGAAATCGTCCATCGCGCCATCACTTTCGACAACCCGCCGCGCGTGCCGTTCAAATTCGACGTCGTCGGCGTGAATGACTGCTACGACGTCTGGACCGTCGATCCGACCGGCTGGACCTGGAACTTCGAGGGCGAGCGGGCCGACGAGTTCGGCTGCGTCTGGCGCCGCAGCCAGGTGCAGAACACCGGACTCGTCGTCGGCCACCCGCTGCGCGACCTGGCCGCGCTCCGCGATTACCACTGGCCCGACCCCGACGACCCGCGCCGCTACGCCGGCTTCGCGCAGCAGCTCGCCGGCGCCGACGACCGCTTCGTCATGTTCTGCTTCGGCCACGGCATCTGGGAGCGCCTGCACATGCTGCACGGCATGACCGAATCGCTGGTCGACTTCTACAAGCGGCCGCGCGAGATGCACGAGCTCATCGAGCGAATCCTCGACCACCATATCCGCGTGCTGAGGAACTGCGTGCGGATCGCGGCGGACGGGGTGAGTGACAAGTGGCAAGTGCAAGTGGCAGGTGACAAGTGGCAAGTGACAGGTGGCAGGTGCCAGGAGAAGGACGAGTCACCAATGAAGAGGCCCTCGACACCGGATGCACCTCCCGTGTCACCTGTCACCGGTTACCTGTCACGCACGCCGCGCATCCACGCCGCCGCCATGGCCGACGACTGGGGACTGCAAGACCGCGCGTTCGTCAACCTCAAAATCTTCCGCGAATTCTTCAAGCCCCGTTATCAGGCTTGGTTCAACGAAATCAAATCTCTCGGCCTGCACACCTGGATGCACTCCTGCGGCAGGATCAACGACATCCTGGAGGAGTTGATCGACGTCGGCCTCGAAGTCATCAACCCCCAGCAGCCCAACACCGTCGGAATCGACGAAATCAGCCGCCGCTTCCGCGGTCGCGTCTGCTTCGAATCCATCGTCGACACCCAGAGCACACTCCCACGCGGCACCCACGACGAAATCCGCCAGCAGGCCCACGAGCTGCTCGACAAATGGGGTACGCCGCGCGGCGGATACATCGTCAGCGACTACAACGACGCCGAAGCCATCGGCGTCACGCTCGATCGCCGCCTGGTCATGTTCGAAGCCTATGCCGAGAAGGCCGGCTACCCCGATTATCGCACCCTCGTGGAGCGTGCCCGCGCCGCCAACGGCCTCGCCGGCCACTCCTTCGGCCGCCACACCCAGGCCGCCGCCACCGCCGGCGCCTGAATGCAGCACAGCCTGAATGCAGCACAGCCTGAATGTGGCACAGCCGCCCCGGCTGTGCGACCCCTCCCGTTCACGCGCCGGCGTTCTGCATTCTGCATTCTTCATTCTGCATTGCCGTTCATTATCGGCCCGCACAGTTGTCCCCCGCCACGCCGCGAGTACACTGGCGCGCCGGTCCCGTTCAACCGATCTTCACTAACGCGGGCGCGCCCGCGCGTGAGGCCGGCGCGGCACCGCTGCCGACGATTATCGCGCCTTCCGCGACGATCCGGCCCCATGAAATCCTGCGGTTCGAGAGGCCCGCTTGTCGCTTCGAGGATCAGTGAACTCGCCTTCATCCGCCGGTCACACGCCACGCGCGCCTTCGCCCAGCTTCGGCGGCGCTTGGCGCGCCATGCGCTGGCCCAAACGCGGACGCTCCTCGCGCCGCGGATTCTTCGTCGTCGGCGGTCTGATCCTGTTCGTGCTCGTGCTCACCGGCGCCCGCCTCGCCTGGCGCGAGTACCAGTTCAATGCCGCCGTCGCCGGCGCACTCGAATCCATCCGCCGCGATCCATCCCTCACCGACCGCTGGATCGCAGATTGGATCGCCCAAGCCGAACAATACGTCGCCGGCGGGCGCGAGGCCGTCATTCGGCGGCTCCTCCGCGAGGGCGGCGTCAGCGATGCGCCCAACCGCGCGCTGCTCACCGCCCTGACCGGCTGCGACTTCGGCGACCGTGCCGACGAATGGCGCAACGCCCTGGCCCGTCGCTCGTCGGACGTCGGCCGCTCCGACCTGGGGCATGTGCTCGCCCCGCGCTGGAGCGCCCCGGTCGGCCTCACGCGGCCAACCAGCTCCATCCTGCCGATCGACGGGCAAATCTACATCGCTTCCAGCGGGGCAAGCTTCGACGCACCCGACGCCGCCGACGGCATCGTGCGCGTCGACCGCGGCGGACGCTCCGAGCTGGTCACCGTTGACGGTCATTCCGCCGCCGGCGACGTCGCGTACCTGGCGTGGGGCGGCGGCCGGCTCTTCGGCGCGACACCAGCCGGCGTCCTGGCATGCGACCCCTCGGGCAAGCCGCTCTGGGTCGCGCGCACCCCCGCACCTCCCGCATGCAGCCCCGTCTACTGCGAGCTGCCGCACGAGCGCAAAAGCGCACTGTTTGTCCTCCTCAGCAGCGGCGTCGTCCAGGCGCTTCAGCCTTCGAACGGCGCGCTGCAATGGCGGATCACCCTCGACGCTCGCATCAGCAAACCCGCCTCGGCCAACGCCACCCTGGCACTCGGCGACGTGCTCGGAAACCGCCGCCCGGATTTGGTCGCATCGTTCGCCGGCGGATCGTTCATCCTCGACGTGGTCGACGGCCGCCTGATCGAGGCGCGCTCCGCCGCCGCCGACGCCGCCACAGCCTGCGTGCTGGCGCGCGACGGCCGCGCCGCCCGCTGGTTCCAGGCCGCCGGCAGCGCCGCCCCGCGCCCGCCGTCGCGCGGCCGGCTCAGCGAGCTCTCGCTCGAAGACTTCGGCGCGCGCGTCGTCGGCCTGGCGCCGCAGCTCCGCACCATCAGCGCGCCGCGCGGCGAAGAGCTGTTTGTCGCCGTGTCGGCCTCGGTGAACGGGCTGGTTTCCGGCAGCCTGCTGGCCTTCAGCCCCGACACGCAAGTCTGGCGCGCCTCGCTGGCCGGCACCGCCCTCGCCCCGCCCGCGATCGCCGACGTCGACGGCGATCGCGAAAGCGACATCCTCGTCAGCGTCAACGCGGTCGAAGCCGGGCGGCTGCTAATCTGGTCGCGCCACGGCCGCCTCCTGGCTCAGATGTCCTTCGCCGTCCCGCTCGCCGCCGGCCCCGTCGTCGCCGACGTCGACGGCGACGGATGCCTCGACGTGCTCGTCGCCGACGCTGACGGCCTGCTGCACTGCCTCGCGACGCGCTCCCGCGGCCCGGTCGAATGGGGTACGCCCAGCGGCGACCCATGGAACACGCTCAGCGCCGCCAACGCCTACGCCTTCGGCCAGACGCCGTTCGGCTATCAGGCCGCCTGGCGCCCCGCGGACTAGCACGACGAAAGGGCAGGTCACGACCGTTCGTGACCTGCCGCGAACTGAGAAATCGTCCGTGTCGCCTCCGACCGGCGCGTCCGACGCCCGGACGATTTGCGCCATAGCATCCTGCATGAACAGCATCGAAATCGACATCCGCGTGCGCTACGCCGAAACCGACGCGATGGGCTACCTTCACCACGCCCAATACTTCGTCTACTTCGAAATGGGCCGCACCGAGCTGCTCCGCCGCAGCGGCGTCAGCTACCGTGAGCTCGAGGAGCGCGGATTCTTCTACGTCGTCGCCCGCGTCGAATGCAAGTTCCGCCTGCCGGCCCGCTACGACGATCAGCTCGTGCTGCGGACGACCGTCGAACGCTTCTCCCCCGTCCGCGTCGACCACCGCTACGAGCTGCTCCGCGACGCCGCGCTGCTCGCCGAAGCCCGTTCGACACTGGCCTGCGTCGGCCGCGACGGACGCGTCGTCGGCCTGCCCGATGACGTCGTCGCGCGTTTGGGCGCCTGACGCCGCGACGCGATCGAAACACCTATCCGCCGGCGCACTTCGCCGAACCACCCGTGTCGCCTGATATAATGCGGAATTCGCCCGGGAGACCCGGAGTGGAATCACGCTGTATTCGAATCACCGGTGCGCGCGAGCACAACCTGCGCAACCTCACCGTGGAGATTCCGCGCGACCGGCTCGTCGTTGTTACCGGCCTGAGCGGCTCGGGAAAGAGCAGCCTGGCGTTCGACACGATTTACGCCGAGGGACAGCGGAAATACGTCGAATCGCTCAGCGTGCATGCCCGCTACTTCCTCGAGCAGCTTCACAAGCCCGACGTCGACCGCATCGAGGGCCTGCCGCCGACCATCGCGATCGAGCAGCGCATCAGCGCCCCCAGCCCGCGCTCGACCGTCGCCACCACGACCGAGATTTATGACTTCCTGCGGCTGCTCATGTCGCGCGTCGGCGAGCCGCACTGCTACCGCTGCGGGCGGCGCGTCTTCCGACAGACCGTCGATCAGATCGTCGACGCCATCGCCGCCGCCGCCCCCGGCGCCCGCCTGATGATCCTCGCCCCGCTGGCGCGCGACGGCCCGGTCGCGGCCGCCGACCTGCTCCGCCGCATTCAGCGCGAGGGGTTCGTCCGCACGCGGATCGACGGCGTGATCATGGACGTGAAGGAAGTTGCGCCCGACACGGTCGCGACGCGGATCGACGCGGTCGTCGACCGCCTGGTCAACAAGCCCGAGATTCGCCACCGCATCGCCGACGCCGTCGAACTGTCGCTGACGCTGGCCGATGGCGTCGTGATCGCCGCCCGCCAGCCGCCCGGCGCCGACGGCTCGGCCGGCTGGGACGAGGAGCTCTACAGCGAGCGGCACTCCTGTACGCACTGCGGCACGTCGCTGCCCGACTTGTCGCCGCGGGTTTTCAGCTTTAATTCGCCCTACGGCGCTTGCGAGAAGTGCCACGGGCTCGGCGCCGTGATGCGCTTCGACCCCGAGCTGATCATCCCCGACGCCGGCGTGAGCCTGGCCGACGGCGCGATCGAGCCGTGGGCCGACCACAAGGGCAGGCTGAACCGCGCCTACGCCGAGCAAATCGACGCATTCTGCGCCTGCGTCGGCGTCGCGGCCGACACGCCCGTCGCGGCCCTCTCCGACGAAGCCCGCCGCATCCTGCTGCACGGGGCGCGTGGCGGCGACGCGCGGAAGCGGGTCGCGGCGTTTCGGGGCGTCATCCCGCAGCTTGCGGCTCGGCTGAAGGCCAGCGCTGATGACGCCGCCCGCGGCCGGCTTCAGATTTATCAGTCGGCGCAGCGCTGTCCGGCGTGTGCCGGGGCGCGGCTGCGGCCCGAGCCGCTGGCGGTGCGCGTCGCCGGCCGCAACATCCACGAAATCTGCACGCTGACCATCGAGGCGGCGGGGGCGTTTTTCGACGCGCTGCGCTTCGAGGGCGAGGCCGAGGAGATCACGCGGCCGATTCTGGACGAGGTGCGGCACCGGCTGCGATTCATGAACGAGCTGGGCGTCGGATATCTGACGCTGCACCGCGCCAGCAACACGCTCTCCGGCGGGGAGGCGCAGCGCATCCGGCTGGCGACGCAGATCGGCAGCGGGCTGGTGGGCGTGTGCTACGTGCTCGACGAGCCGACCATCGGGTTGCACCAGCGCGACAATCACCGCCTGCTGCGCTCGATCCGCCGGCTGGTCGAGATCGGCAACAGCGTCATCGTGGTCGAGCACGACGAAGACACGATCCGCGCCGCCGACCACGTCATCGAACTCGGCCCCGGCGCGGGGCAGCGCGGCGGGAAGATCACGGCGGAGGGCCCGGCGGCCGAGGCGCTGCGCGATCCGAATTCGCTGACCGGGAAGTACCTGGCCGGGGAGTACGAGATCGAGCTGCCCGAGGAGCGCCGCAACGTCCGGAACGCACTGGCGATCGAGATTCGCGGAGCGCGCGAGAACAACCTCAAGCACATCGACGTGCGCTTTCCGCTCGGCGTCTTCTGCGCCGTGACCGGCGTCAGCGGCAGCGGCAAGAGCACGCTCGTCTCGCAAATCCTGCTGCCGGCGCTGCGCCGCCGCATCCGCAGCGGCGACGGCGTGGGCGACGGTCGGGCGCCGCTCTTCAATCGCCCGGGGGCGCACGAGCGGATGATCGGCGCGCATCACGTCGATCGCGTGATCGAGATCGACCAGACGCCGATTGGCCGTTCGCCGCGCAGCAATCCGGCGACGTACACCGGGGTTTTCGACGAGATTCGGCGGCTGTATGCCAAGACGCGCGAGGCGAAGATCCGCGGTTATCAGTCCGGGCGCTTCAGCTTCAACGTGAAGGGCGGCCGCTGCGAGGCCTGCCAGGGGCAGGGCACGCGGCGGATCGAGATGCACTTTCTGCCCGACGTGTTCGTGCAGTGCCAGGAGTGCAAGGGCACGCGCTACAACCGCGAGACGCTGGAGATTCGCTATCGCGGCAAGTCGATCGCCGACGTGCTCGACATGCGCGTCGAAGACGCGATCGCGTTTTTCGACAGCTTTCCGCGCATCAAGGACGGGCTGCGGGCGCTGTCCGACGTCGGCCTCGGATACGTGCGCGTCGGGCAGTCGTCCAACACGCTCTCGGGCGGCGAGGCGCAGCGCGTCAAGCTGGCCGCCGAGCTGGGCGCGCCGGGCGGCGCCAAGACGCTGTACGTGCTCGACGAGCCGACCACCGGGCTGCATTTCGCCGACATCCACACGCTGCTGGCCGTGCTGAACCGGCTGGTCGACAAGGGCAACACCGTGCTGGTGGTGGAGCACAACCTGGACGTGATCAAGACGGCCGACTGGATTATCGACCTTGGGCCGGAGGGTGGCGACGCAGGCGGGCAGGTGGTGGTAGCCGGCACGCCGGAGGAAGTCGCTGCCTGCGGGCAGAGCCACACGGGGCGTTACTTGAGGCGGAAGCTGGGGTTGCGGTGAGTTTGCTGCTCCCGCGGTTGGGACGGGGGGCAGTCGGCGGTTCCGATAGCGGGCGGCGATCTGACTCCGGTTTCTCATGATGGTAGTATACATCGGATTTCTAGCATGTCAAGTACATGCGAAGCTACGAAGCCACGAAGCGACGGAGCCACGGAGCGACGAAGCGACGGAGGCACGGAGCGACGAAGCGACGGAGGCACGGAGGCGTCAGAAGACGAGGCAGGGGCAGGTGCGGGCGGAGAGGGGCGGAGGGAAGAGCGGGCGGGCTCGACGGGCGAGGGGGCGGCGGTGAGAATCAGGACATGAGCGCTCCTGAGTGTCCGGCGCAATTCATCGCGAAGTGTCGGTGCGGGCGATGTCGCTGACGATCAGCAGCGGCGGGCGGGCGTGGGGGGCTCGGGCTGTTCCCGCGCGTGCGGCCGACGCAGCTTCACGGCATCGAAATCAATCCCTACGCGGCGGAACTGGCGCAAGTCGTCATCTGGATCGGCTACTTGCAGTGGATGCGCGACAACGGCTTTGCGGTGCCGCGCAACCCGATCCTGGAGCCGCTGCAAACGATTCGATGCGCCGACGCGATGGAGTGGACGGATGTGACGACTTCGACTACGGAGCCCCGCCCTTCAGGGCGGGCCGTCCCCGGCGTAAACGCCGGGGCTCGGAAGGCTCAGCAGGCTCGGCTGGCCGTCATCTGGCCGCAGCGGTGCGCCTGAACCACGATGAGGCCGGCGTGGTCGCGGCGGCGGTGCGCGAAGTGGCCGACCGTCACGATGTCGGAATCCACGGCTGCGCCATCATGGATGACCACGTACACGTCGTGGCCACGTGCCAGCATGCCAACGGCGCGCGGCAGCTCAACCTGTTCAAGGGCGTGTCATCACGGCGGCTTGCACAGGCGTTCGGTCCGCGACCTAAGGGACGCTGGTGGACCGAGCACGGCTCGCGCCGCATGCTGCCGAACGACGACGCGATCCGGGCGGCCGCGGGCTACGTGGAAAACCAGCCGGGCGGCCGGGGCTACGTGGAAAACCAGCCGGGCGCCCTGATTGTGTTCAGCTATGCGCCCGGCGAGAGCGCGACTGCGCAAGCTTTGCAGTCGCAGACATCCGAGCCCCGCCCTTCAGGGCGGGAAAAACCCGGCGTGAGCGACGGAGGGGCGTCGCTACTTCTTCGTCTGCGCCTGGTGGCTGACCATCAGGTTCTTGTACGCCGGAATGTGATGGCCGAAGAGCTCGGCGAGCGGGACGGGGCCGTCGCCGCTGCGCCAGTCGCGTTTGAGTTCGCAGGCGACGGCGAACCAGTTGGTGATGATGGCTCCGGCGTGGGCCATGCGGGTGATGGCGGCGTCGCGGACGGCGGGGTTGAAGGTGCCGCTGGCGTCGGCGACGACGAAGACTTCGAAGCCCTCGTCGAGCGCGGAGAGGACGGGGAACGCGACGCAGACATCGGTGACGACGCCGGCGATGATGATCTGTTTGCGGCCGGTGGCCTTGACGGCCTTGACGAAGTCCTCGTTGTCCCAGGCATTGATCTGTCCGGGACGGGCGATGTAGGGCGCGTCGGGGAACATCTGACGCAGGTCGGGGAGCAGCGGGCCGTTGGGGCCGGCTTCGGCGCTGGTGGTGAGGATGGTGGGCAGCTTGAAGAGTTTGCCGGTGGCGGCCAGAGCCAGCACGTTGTTCTTGAATTCGTCGGGTCCGTAATCCTGCACGAGCGAGAGCAGGCCGGTCTGGTGGTCGACGAGCAGCAGCACGGCCTGGTCGGTCGAGAGCCTGGCGCGGCTGTTCGCGGGTCGCGGGGCTGGGGTGGTGCCCGCGGCGCCGCTCTGCGCCAGGGCGCGGCCGACGGGCGGTTCGGCCGCCAGAAACGCGGACAGCAGCGCCGCGGCGGCGAGAGACGAGACGGCGGGGATGGTCCAACTGCGACTTGCGATGCGTGCGGTGAGGGTCATGGCGGAGCTCCTATCAGTCAATCGGCGTGCGGCTGGTGTGAAGAAAACGCGCCGAGTGCGGCGCGGCCCGAGTCTACGGGATATGGTAGACCTGTTTGTCGTCGCGCGGCGCGCGGGCGTGCACTTTTTCGGTGCGGGTCCCTACAATCCGGCCGCGGCGGCAGAGGGAACCGGGACGATGCTTGCATTCGCACTCAGGCGGTTGGCGCTTTTTCCGCTCCTGCTCTTCTGCGTCTACGCGCTGGCGGTGCTGCTGATCATGGCGGCGCCGGGCGACGGGCTGGAGAGCGCGGCCCGCGATCTGCCGCCGGAGGTGCTGGCGCAGAAGCGGATCGCGTTTAACTACGACCAGCACTGGGCGGTGCGCTATTTCTGGACGTGGCCGAAGCGGCTGGTATGGGACGGGGATCTGCCCGCGCATCAGTACGAAGACTGGACGGTCGTGGAGATTCTGCGGGCCGCGCTGCCGGTGTCGCTGCAGGTGGGGGTGCTGGGGCTGGGGCTGGCGATCGCGCTGGGCGTGAGCGTGGGGGTGGTGGCGGCGGCGAACCGCAACAGGCTGGTCGATCATCTGGCGGTCGGGCTGGGGGTGATCGGCATCTCGCTGCCGACGTTTGTCATTGGCGCCGGGCTGCTCCTAATCGTGGGGCTGTGGCTGCGGGCGGCACCGGTGGGCGGGTGGGGGCAGGCGTCACAGGCGCTCCTGCCGGCGATCGCCCTGGCTCTGCCCAGCGCCGCGTTCATCGCGCGGCTGACGCGCTCTTCGATGCTCGACGCGCTGGCCGAGGACTACGTCCGCACGGCGCGGGCCAAGGGCGTCGCGTCGTGGCGCGTGCTCTTCGAACACGCGCTGCGCAACGCGTTCGTGCCGGTGCTGGGGTATCTGGGGCCGACGGCGGCGTCGATTTTCACCGGCTCGTTCGTCGTCGAGCGCGTCTTCGCGGTTCCGGGGATGGGCACGCACGTGGTCGAGTCGATCAACAACCGCGACCAGAGCCTGATCCTGGCGACGGTGCTGGTGTATGCGACGTTTCTGGCGGTGATGAACCTGCTGGTGGATCTGCTTTACGCGGCGGTCGACCCGCGCATCCGCGCGGTGGGAGCGCCGCGATGAGCGCTGGGCTTCGCCCGCTTGCGGGGCTGGTCCGGCAGCCCGCGGCCTGCGCCGCCGGCGCGCTGCTGGTCGGCATGTTTCTGGTCTGCTTCGCGACGCTGCCGTGGACGGCCGGGGAGATGCGGCGCGTCGAGCTGCGCGGGGTGCGGCAGGCGCCGACGATGCGCCATCCGCTGGGCACGGATGATCTGGGGCGGAGCCTGCTGGCGCGGACGCTCTATGGCGGCGCGATCTCGCTGGGGCTGGGGCTGGCCGCCGCGGTGGTGAGCGTGGGAATTGGCGTGTTGTATGGCGGCATTGCGGCGTACGCGGGCGGGCGCGTGGACAGTGTGATGATGCGGGCCGTGGACGTGCTCTATTCGCTTCCGTACACGCTGCTGGTGATGCTGCTGACGGTCTCGGTCGGCCAGCGGCTCGAGGCGACCGGACTGGCGAATCGGGAGTGGGCGCGCTTCGTCGTGCTGGTGCTGGCGATCGGCGGCGTGAGCTGGCTGACGATGGCGCGCGTGGTGCGCGGGCAGGTGCTGTCGCTGCGCGAGCGGCCGTTTGTCGAGGCGGCCCGCGCCACGGGCGTTCCGCCGGCGGCGATTCTGGTGCGTCACATCCTGCCCAACACGGTCGGAACGGTGATCGTATTTGCGACCTTGACCGTGCCGCAGGCGATTCTCCAGGAATCGTTCCTGAGCTTTCTAGGCGTCGGCGTGCAGCCGCCGCAGGCGACGTGGGGCTCGCTGGCGGCGGATGGTGTGCGGGCGTTGAATCCGGTGGCGGTGGACTGGTGGCTGCTGGTCTTTCCGTGTGGGGCGCTGGCAGCGACGCTGTTGGCGCTCAATCTGGTGGGCGAAGGATTGCGCGACGTGCTGGACGTGCGGCGAGCGTAATCTTCGAGCGCAGAATCACGGAGGTGCGAGTGCCTTGTCATCGGACCGGGCACCCAATTTCGCCGAGTCCGTTGGCAATTGCCGCTCGAAGCGCTCCCGTCCGATCCGGATTCGGAATGGGCATGTCGCGCGCGTAGCGAGCAGAAGAGTAAGACAGGCGCCCGGCGGAGTGCCGGGCGCCCGCGTTCGAATCTCTCATCCGTGTACGGCGTATGGTGCCGACCGGAGACGACCAGACGACGACCGGTCAGGGCGCAAAGTACTGGATGTACAGTTGCGGCTGATAGCCGGCGATGCTGCCGGTCGCGAACTCCAGGAAGTCGGCGTTGCTGTCGTTGTCGTCGTCGGTGCTGAATCGCACGCGAAGCTGCGTGAAGCCGGTCTTGTTGACCTGCGCCAGGCCGGTCGAGTTCAGGTTGCCCTGAGCATACAGGCCGGCGACCAGCGGGTTGTTGAGCGTGACGACCGCGCTGGCGCTGGCGGCGGCCTGGAAGTCGGCCGACTCGAGCGCTGTGTTGCCGTTGAATCCGCCGTTGCGGATGTCGGCGACCAGCGTACCGAGGGTGGACGTGTTACCCGAGGTTCGCGAGCAGTAGAGCTTGAGCTGCGCGGTCACGATCGTGGCGTTGTCCGGGATGCTCGAGGTATCGAAGGAGACGATCGAGACCCACTGCCGGCGGTCGTTCGCGTCGCCGACGCGCAGCGCATTGAGCGCGTCGATGGTTCCGCCGACGCCCGACACTTCGGTCGTTTCGCGGATGCGGCCGTCATGCGCCGCATTCGAGAGCGCGGTCAGGTCGCCCTGGTTGCCGCCGCCGGGAATTACCGCGGACGCCAGATTCAGGATGCCGCCCGTGACGGTGCGGCCCTGCATGCTGGCCGCCGGCCTCACACTGTTGAAGATCTGCTGACGGACCTGCGAATAGGTCCAACCCGGGTTGCGCTGATAGACCAGCGCGACGGCGCCGGACACGTGCGGCGTCGCCATCGACGTGCCGCTCAGGTAGGCATACGAGCTGCCCATGTACGTGCTGCGGATGTTGACGCCCGGTGCGCCGAGGTCGACCGAGACCGAGTTGTACTGCGAGAACGACGCCTTGTTGTCGTTGTTGTCGGTCGCGGCGACCGAGATGATGTTGTCCAGGTCGTAGCGGGCCGGATAGCTGGCCTGCGAGCTGCCGTCGTTGCCGGCGGCGGCCACGAAGATGTGGCCGACCGACTTGGCGGCGTTGATCGCGTTATACAGGCTCTGCGAGAACCCGCCGCCGCCCCAACTGTTGTTGGAGACCTTGATAGCCTTGTTGGTGGCATACTGGACGGCCGAGATGGCGCCCGAGGTCGAGCCGCTGCCGCCCGAGCCCAGGAACTGAAGAATCGCGATCTTGCCGCGCCAGCAGACGCCCACCACGCCCGTGCCGTTGTTGCCCTCGGCCATGATCGTGCCGGCCGTGTGCGTACCGTGGCCGTTGCCGTCGTTGGGGTTGTTATCGTTCGAGTAGAAGTCCCAGCCGCGGATGTCGTCGATGTAGCCGTTGCCGTCATCGTCGACGCCGTTGCTCACTTCGCCAGGGTTGCTCCAGACGTTGGCGTCGAGGTCGGCGTGCGTGTACTGCATGCCGGTGTCGATGTCGGCCACCACGAAGTTCGGATCGCCGGTGATGATGTCCCAGCCTTCGGGGGCGTCGATGTCGGCGTCCGCGATGCCCGGGTCGCCGTTGACGGTCTGGCCGGTGTTGTGCAGGCCCCAGAGCGTGTTGAAGAAGGAATCGTTCGGCGTGACGAAGGTGTGGACGACGAAATCCGGCTCGGCGTATTCGACGCCCGGCAGGATGTTAAGAACGGCGATAATCGGCTCGATGGCGCCATCGACCGCGACGTGGAACAGGCCGGGGACGATGGTGTACTCCTGGATCACGTCGGCGCCGACGCTGGCGAGCGCGAGGTCGCGCGTCGTGTCGTCGGAATCCTCGGTGAATTGGACCAGGATCAGGCCCGGCATGTATTCCAGAGTCGGATCATCTTCAACGGCGAGCGTCGCCTTGGCGAGGGCGGGGTGCAGGTTGGGGAAGCGCTCGGCGGCGAGCTGGGCATCGTCTGACGCGGCAGCCAGCGACGTCACGGCGGACGCCAGCAGGATTGCGAGAATACGGGACACTTTCATACACCTCTCTCCTGATGAATGAGTGCGCGGCGGGACAACACTGACCCAGGGTGGTCGACCACCGTCATGCCTGCCCGACGCTCTGAACTGACCATGCATGAAGCGACTTGGATTGCCAAATCCAGCGCAACGCGAACCGGCGCTCCAGCACGCGCCAGCCCAATCCAGCTTATAGATTACCGGATCGGACGGCGTAGTGTCAATCAGCGCCGAGCGGGTGAAAGCGGGTGTGAAAGCGGCAATGCAGGAACGGCATCGGGGCTGTGCCGTTGCTCGGCCGCCGGAGGCGCGTGCCGCTTCACCGGCCGACCCGCGCGCTCACGTGCCCCGACGGTCCCAGGTTTGCAACGTCGTTACGGCACCTCGACATGGTCGAGCAGGTGCCGAACGACATCTTCGCTCGATTTTTCTTCGGCCTCGGCCTCGTAACTGACGATCACGCGATGCCGCAGCACGTCCGGGGCGATGTCCTTCACGTCCTGGGGCGTGACATAGCCGCGGCCCGCCAGGAACGCCATGGCTCGCGCGCCGAGCGTCAGGTAGATCGTGGCCCGCGGCGAGGCCCCGTATTCGATCCAGTCGGCGATCGTGAGCTTGAACTCGGCCGGCCGGCGCGAGGCGTGCACAAGCGTGACGATGTAGTCCTTGATCTTGTCATCCACGTAAATCTCGTCCAGGACCGTTCGGGCCTGCCGAATCTGCTCCGGCGACATCACCGTCGAAACCTCGGGCACGCCGCGGTTATTGGCCATCAGGTCGAGAATGCGGCGTTCGTCGCCGCGGGAGGGGTAATCGACGATCAGCTTGAGCATGAAGCGGTCGACCTGTGCTTCGGGCAGCGGGTAGGTGCCTTCCTGCTCGATGGGGTTCTGGGTGGCGAGGACGAGAAACGGGTCGTCGAGGCGAAATGTTTCGGCGCCGATCGTGACGTGCCGTTCCTGCATGGCCTGGAGGAGGGCGCTCTGCACCTTGGCGGGAGCGCGGTTGATCTCGTCGGCGAGCACGAGGTTAGCGAATATCGGGCCTTTCCGGACGACGAAAGTGCCGTCGCGGGGCTGAAAGACGAGCGTGCCGACCAGGTCGGCAGGCAGCAGGTCGGGCGTGAACTGAATGCGCTGGAAGCTGGTGTCGATGGCCCGCGCGAGGGTGTGGACGACCGTGGTTTTGGCCAGGCCGGGTACGCCTTCGAGCAGCACGTGACCGTTGGAGAGCAGGCCGACCACGATTTTTCTCAGTAGATCGTCCTGCCCGACGATAACGCGGTGCATTTCGGTGAGCAGGCGGTCGAACGGCTGGTGGTGCTCCCGGACCAGTTGGCCGACGTGCTGAATCTCGGAATGGGTCATGGTCACGGGGGTGGGACCTCCATAGTCTCGCGGCCGCTGGGCGCGTAGGTCGCTTGAACGCAGCGGACGGGGGAAAGTATCGCGGGAGGGCAAAAAATCAACGGATTCCATTTGCCTTCCGTGTTTTTCGGACGTAAACTACTCGTGTAGCTAAGATGAAGGGTGGCTTTGCCTCCCCGCAGGCGGACGTGAACAAGGGGTAAACCGTTCTCGTCAGGTTGCCCTCCCCTGACGGGATTGCCGGGCTTCGATGCGCCGATGCGTCGAGCTGTGCTGGGACCCTGTAACGCTCGTCCGCCTGCATTCTTTTTCACTATCGCTCCCGGCCGCCGCGTCTTACACCCTGCCGTTCTTTCCGCAGCCAGGCTCAACCTTCATGGTCGCGCCGCAATCCGACTTTTTGCAGCGCACGGTCATAGGGGGGATGTTGGAGAATTCCTGCGACGAGGTCGCCAGCGCTGCGAGCACGGTCGGGAGCAAGGCGTGAGCCGCGTGGACGCAGATGGCTGCGGGCAAAGCGGGACCGATTTCGCACTCGCCGAACCCGCACCCATCCGCCGGGCACGCTTCCGGTGCCGGCGATTGGGTGACGGTCACCCGGACGGTCCGTGTCGGATGGGACAGGGAAGCGGCCGTATTGGGCTGGCCGGGCGCGGCGTCGGCGGGTTGCGGCGTTGCGAAGGGGCGAATGCCGCGGTTGTGCCGGTCGGTCTCGACGGTGTCGGCGCCGCGGTCGAGGGTCTGATTGACGAGAGCGTCGGCGCGACGGTTGCGCTCGCGCGGCACGTGCTGGAGCGTCCAGTTGTCGACTTTCAGCAGGAGCGCCTGCGCTTCGCGATAGAGCGGCTCGAGGCCGGCGTTCTTGACCTTGTACTCGCCGCGAATCTGCCGCACGAGCAGTTCGCTGTCGGAGAAGACGGCGATGTCGCTCTCCGCGTTGGCGATGGCCCACTTAAGCGCCAGGACGAGAGCCTGATATTCGGCGGCGTTATTGGTCTGGCGGCCGAGAAAGTAGCCGGCCTCGAAGACGGCGACGCCGTCGCGCTCGATGACGACCGCGGCGGCGGCCGGTCCGGGGTTGCCGCGCGAGCCGCCGTCAATGTGGATGGTGAGCGGCACCGGTGGTCTGGGCCTAGCGATCGGAGTCGACGTAAAGGATGCGGCCGCAGTTCGAGCATTGCTGAACTTCGTCGCGCGTCACGACGGCGTTGTAGCGCTGGGCGTTGATCGACATGTTGCAGCCCTCGCAGACGAATTCGTCGCGGCGGGGATGGGTGCGGACGATGCGCGCCATGGCCTCGCCCCCGTAGCGTTCCGACATGCGTTCGAAGAGCCCGCGGCTCTTGGCGTCGATGCGGGCCGCGGCGGCGTCGCGCTGTGCCACGAGGCGGGTGAGGCGATCGTTGAATGACGCGCGAGTTTTTTCGAGCTGCTGCTGCAAGTCCTCGCGCCGCGCGATCTCGTTGATTTCGATCTGCTGTTGCGCGGCGAGGTCGGCCTTGCCCTGATCGACGGCGACGAGTTTTTCCATGACGGAGTTTTCGAGCCGGCCGACGTCGGCCTTTTCGGTGTTGAGCTGGGCGAGGACGGCGGCGTATTCCTTGTTGGTCTTCACCGAGTTGAGCGCCTCGCGCAGCTTCCCCATGTTGGCGGTGCGGGTCTTCAGGTCCAGATCGTGGGAGTCGGCATCGCGCTGCAGATCGTGCAGGCGATGTCGCACCGATTCGATCACCCGCCCGAGCTCGTCCAGCTTTCTCTTTTGCGCCTCGACGGCGCGCTCGCGCCGCCCGATTTGCTGCTGCACGTCGATGACCTGAAGCTCGAGCTGTTGCAGCTCGCGCAGAGCCTGCAGCGTCGGCCCCATGCACGTCCTCCGTTCGGCCGTCAACGCCGAGCAGCGTATTATCGTCAAACGCGGCCGCGGTTCAAGCGCGCCGGCCGGGAGCATCCGGGCCCCGGCGAAATCGAGCCGCGTGGGCGCGAAAATCACCCGGGCACGATCGCGGCCTTCGTGGTTTCCCACGCCGCGACCGCCGCCAACGCCTCGTTCACCTCGTCCAGCCGAAAGCGATGGCTGATCAGCTCGGCGAACGGGTACTCCGTCTGGCGGGTGCGCAGCAGTTGCAGCGCCTTGACCGTGTGGCGCGGTTCGCTGCCCCAGCTTCCGACCACGGTCAGCTCCTTTCGCGTGATGACGTGCGGATTGAGCAGGGTCGGGCCGGCGTCGCCGTAGTGGCCCAGCACGAGGTATCTGCCGCCGTCGCGACAGAGCTCCCAGCCCTCGGCGACGGCCCGCGGCTCGCCCACGCATTCGATCACGACGTCGGCACCGAGCCCGTTGGTCGCGTCCAGGACGCGCTGCCGGCGGTCGGCGGCGTCGCGCAGCTCGTCGAGGTCGATCGTGACGTCGGCCCCGAAACGCCGTGCCACTTCCAGCCGCTTGCCCGGCCCGCCGACCATGATCACCGGCCAGCAGCCCGCTTCCTTGGCCACGACCATGGCGGCCAGGCCGACCGGCCCGGCGCCCTGAATCACGCACGATTCACCCCACGTCAGACCCATCTTCTCCACGCCGTGCACGGCGGTCACCAGCGCGCAGCCCGCACCGACGACTGCCTCGGGCGGCAGGTCGTCGGGGAGACGGAAGACGGCGGCGCGGGCGTGGAGGTAGTGGTACTGGCCGTAGCCGCCGAACAGGTGGGGGCTCTGGTCGCAGGCGGTGCTGACGCCATACGCCTTGCGGCGGCTGCAGCGGGTTGGGATTCGGGCGACGCGGCAGTAGTAACACTCGTCGCACCAGAGCCCGACGCTCCAGGTGACGCGGTCGCCGACGGCGAGCTCCCGGCCGGTCCAGTCGCGGCGTGGGGCCGGGAGAGCGACGATGGTGCCGACCGACTCGTGGCCCATGATGAGCGGCAGGGGAATCGGCAACTGGCCGCGGTGTAGGTGCACGTCGGTGCCGCACATGCCGGCCAGATCGACGCGCACCAGCAGATCGCCGGCCGGCAGCGCGCGCGGCAGCGGAAAGGTCTGCACTTCGATCGGGCGCTGAAAGCCGGTCATGACCGCGGCCCGACAGTCCGCTGGCAGGGTGGTGGGCGCCACGCTGGTCGTGCTTTCACGTTTCACGGCATCACCTCTCACCTTCCGGCCACCTGGCGGGGCCGCGGCCGGCGCGGGCCGGACCGTGGTTGTCATGAGTCTACGCGATCGCCGCTTGCGGGTCAGATGGTGTTGGAGGTCAAGGCGTGCCGCACGTCTTCGACCAGCCGCTCGACCTTGAAGGGCTTGAAGAGGACGGCGGCCAGCCCTTCCTTGCTGGCGCGGATGATCGAGTGGCTGGGGTCGTAGCCGAAGCCGGTGATAAGGATGACAGGCGTGTGGACGTCGCCGGCCTTGACGGCCGAGAAGATCTCGTAGCCGTCGGCCTGGGGCATCTTGATGTCGCTGAGCACCAGGTCGAAGTGCTGCGCGCGGATCATGGCGATCGCCGCGCTGCCGTCGCTGGCCGTCTGGGTGATGGCGCCATACTTCGTCAGCACGTCGGAGATCGTCTCGCGGATGATGTCCTCGTCCTCGGCGATCAGGATGCGTTTTCCGCCGATGACGGGGTCGCGTGTCGCGGTCTCGGGGGAGAGTCCGGTGACGCCGGTGCGTTGTGTGACGCTCTGGAGGGTGCGTTTGAGCTTGTCGACGTTGTCGATGATGACGTGGACACGGTGTCGCAGGTCGTCGTGGCCGATGTAGTCTTCGATGATGGTGGAGGCGTCGGCGACGATGTCGTTGAGCGGGCCGGCCAGCTCGCTGGCCACGTCGCTGGCGATCTGGTCGGTGGCGGTGCAGCGCTCGACGGCCAGGAGCTTGAGGATGTTGAGGGCGATCGCGACGTAGCGGCCGAAGATCTCGGCGAACTGCCGGTCGTCTTCGGAAAACGCGGCGACGCGGTCGCTCTCGACGTTGAGGATGCCGACGATCTGGTCGTGCAGCCGCAGCGGGACGGTCAGCGACGAACCGGCGTTGTCGAGACCGGGCAGGTAGCGGGCGTCCTTGGTGACGTCGGGGCAGATGTAGGACCGGCCGCTGGCGGCGACGTAGCCGCTGATTCCGTTTCCCTCGGGGTAGGCGTAGATCGGCAGACACTTGGCCTCTTCGGACATTCCGCCGGCCAGCACGGTATCCAGTCGCTTGGAGCGGATGTCGAGCACGCGCACGGTGAAGTGGTCGAAGTGCATCAGGTCGCGCGTGTAGCGGATGATCTTGTCCTCGAGCAGCGCCAGGCGCTCGTGCACGTCCATTTCGCCGGTCGATTCCAGATCGAGCCGCACCAGCTCCGCGCCCGCCGCGTCGATCGCGTTGATTTTCTCCTGGAGCTTCCGCGACGCGGTTGTGTCGACGAGGATGGCGACGACCTGCACGACTTCCAGGGCGGAGTTCAGCATCGGCGAGGCGGTCAGGTCGAAGAAGAGGTCGCTGCCGACGCGGAGCCCCATGCGGATGGAGCGCGGCGAGCCGGCCGGAGCCGAGTCGGCGGCGAAGCGCGCGAAGAGCCGGACGCAGGCGTCGCGGATTTCGTCGATGCTGCGTTCGGGGTAGGAGCGCAGGCGCGCATTGGCCCAGACGAGCCGGCCGTCGCGGGAGACGATGCAAACGGGCTGGCCGATCGATTCGAGCGTATTTTCGGTCTGTTGCCGGGCCGTCAGGCCTGCGAGGGGCAGGAGGTCGGCGGCGCTGGCGATGACCAGGTCGACGCCGCCGGTGTTAAGCGCGTCGGCCGCCGACCGCGCGTCGCGCGTCACGCGCACGTCTCCGAGGGCGAGCAGGATGGGCGCCAGGGCCGTTTCGTCGCTCTCGGATGCGATCAGCAGGATCTGGCGCGTGCGTGGGGTCGTGCTCATGGAGACGGGTGGGCGAGCGACAAGGGGCAGCCGAGCGCGGAAGCGGACATTCTCATGCTGATTATAATTCCTTTGTGCATCGACTGCTAACGGATTTCATCGGCCGATTGTTATCGACCAGTCGATGGGACGGCACGCCGGTAGTGCATCCGCACCATCCGCGGCCCGCAACCAATCACGATGCAGAGTATCCGATGAACGCGCCAAAAACCCGCACGCCGAGAGTCCGCTTGCGTCCGCTTCGTCTGGCACTGCCGCTTTGCCTGGCGGGTCTGCTGGCATCCGCCGCCGCGGCACAGACGACCTCTGCACCCCGTACGCCGTTGCAGCGCGAGCCCGGGGCGCGCTGGCTGGCGGTCGGCGTGCTGATGGGAGACGCGCGTGAGGCGTGGCGGGCCGACTCGCTGCGCCGCCTGCGCGGTTACGCCCGAAACTACCCGACGCTGCGGATCGAGGTGCTCGACGCCGGCGGCGACGTGCGGCGGCAGTGCGACCAGCTCACGTCGATGCTGGAGCGCCACTTTGACGCCGTGCTCATCAGCCCGCTGGACGTGGACGCCCTGGGCGATCTGCTGGAGCGGGCCGCGTCGGCCGCCATCCCGATCGTGCTGATGGATCGGACGATCGACCGGCCGCCGGCAGGCGTTCGTTGCGTCGTGGCGCCGGACGACATTCTGGTGGGCCGCGCCGCGGCGCGGGCGGCGCTGGACCTGCCGCGCACTGGCGGCGATGGCCGGACAACGATCCTGGAGCTGACCGGCGACGACGACGACCGCACGCGGAAGCTGTCCGCCGGCTTGCGCGAGGGACTTCAGGGCGCCGCGGGGGTGCAGCTTGCCGCAGCGGTGAACGCACACGGCAAGCAGGACGCGGCGCACGCCGCGACGCTCGAGGCGCTCACGTCCGGGCCGGTCAACCTGATCGTGGCGCACAGCGATCTGATGGCCCGCGGCGCGCAGCTCGCGCTCAAGTCGGCTGGAAAGGACGCCGCGGTGCCGGTCGTGGGCATCGGCGGACTGCCGGACGAGGGGGAGCGCTGGGTGCGCAGCGGCGAGCTGCGCGCCTGCGTGGTCTATCCGACCTGCGGCCAGCCGGCGCTCGACGCCGCCCTCGCGGCCCTGAGCAACCGGCCGCTCGAAAGGCGGATTTCCCCGCTCGTGCGCATTATTACCAAAGCCGACGTCGAGCGCGGCGGAAAACCGCTGCGGATGCGCGGCGGCGGGTAGCGGCGGCGTTGGCGATGAAGAATTCTGCTCGCCGCGTGTCAGTTCGCGCGGGCAGCGGCGAACGATGGTGTGACATGGCCTTGCAGAACGATCCCTATCGGACGCGCACAAGCGTCCTTGTCGACGTCCTCTCGGGCGACGGCGACGCCTTCGCACGCATCTACACGCCGCTGGCCTATGGCATGGCGCGGCGGATGAGCCTGTCGCACCCGGATGCCGAGGACATCGCCCAGCAGGTTCTGCTCGAGATCGTCCGCCAGATTCGGGACTTTCACTATGACCGTTCGCGCGGCAGCTTTCGCGGCTTCATCAAGGCGATCGTCCGCCGGCGGGTGTGCGACCTGAAGCGGCGGCGGCGGGAGGTGCTGGCGGCGGACGCGGCACCGGCCGAAGGCGTACTCGACGACGGGTTCGACCGCATCTTCGACCGCGAGTGGTACAAGACGCACCTGTCGGTGGCGCTGGAGGTCGTGCGCGGCGAAGTGCATGCCCGCACGTTTGAGGCGTTCTATCGCAGCGTGCTGCTGGAGCAGCCGGTCGAGCAGGTGGCCGGCGAGCTGGGTTTGAGCCCCAACCAGGTGTCGCAATACAAGCGGCGCGTCTTCGAGCGGCTCAAGCAGCACGTCGAGGCGCTGGAAAACCCGGCCGACGGCGCGGGCGGAAACGCGCGGTGAGGTGATTTGTGGCGTCCGGCAGGCAGGCTCAATTCGACGATCGCGGTTGCCCCGACGATCCCACACTGGAGGCGTTGATCGCCGGCGCGCTCGATCCGGCGACGGCACAGCTCGTGTCGCATCACGTTCAGACGTGCACGATCTGCCGCGCGCTGGGAAAGGCGATTCGCACCGAATCGAAGATGGGCAAGCTGCTGCGCGAATCGGCGGCGGAGACCGACGTGACGCAGCGCGACGGGCTCATCGCGCGCGTGCGGGCCGCGCTGGCGGCGGAGAAGCTCTCCGGGCCGCCAGGAAACGAGGGCGGCTGAAATGGGGGCCGAACGGCACGTCCGCCGCCGGCGGGCCCTTGTATCGACACCCCCCGGCGCGCGACAATGCGCCTGCGTTGCGCTGCGGAGGATTCAGCCATGTCGCGCCTTGTCTCCCACCTCGTCCCCCTGGCCGCACTGCTGCCCGCATCGACGGTGATCGCCCAGACGATCTTTCCGGCGACGCCCGACTGGGTCTCCAGCGACACGCCCATCAGCACCGGCGCCGCACTGGCCGACATCGACCGCGACGGCTGGCCCGACCTTGTCATCTCCAACGGCAACGACATCCGCCGCGAACGCGTCGTCGTCTACTACAACAACGGCGACGGCACGTTCCCCACCGCGCCCGACTGGCAATCGTCCGATATCGCCTATCACGGCCACCTCGACGTCGGAGACGTCAACGGCGACGGCTGGCTCGACGTCGCCGTCTCCGTCCTGCTCACCAGCGGCAACAAGTCGGCCAAGGTTTATCTGAACAACAACGGCACGCTGGCGTCCAGCCCGAGCTGGAGCTCCACCGAGGCGTCACGCGCCTTCGGCGTCGCCCTGGGAGACGTGAATAACGACGGCCGGCTCGACCTGGCCGTCGCCACCGGCTGGCCCTACGACGCCGGCTTCGAAACCAAGAACACCGTGCACCTGAACATCAATGGCACGCTCGAACAAACCGCGAGCTGGCAGTCCGACGACGTGAATCACTACCTCGGCGCCGTCTGGGCGGACGTCGACAACGACGGCTGGCTCGACCTGATCGGCATCGGCACCAACACGCACACCTGGATCTACCGCAACCTCGGCGGCACGCTCGAAACCACTGCAAGCTGGCACACCACCGACAACGCCGGCCAGTTCGGCATCATGGCCGCCGTCGGCGACGTCACCGGCGACGGATATCCCGAGCTCTTCGTGACCGACAACACGCAGGTCTTCAACGGCAGCGGCCGCTTCCGGCAGTACAACGGCCTGCCCGCCGGTTTCTTCAACACCGCGCCCAACTGGACCTACAACGAAGGCTACGGATCGGCAGTCGCGCTGGCCGACGTGAACAGCGACGGCAAGCTCGACCTGTTCACCGGCGCCTGGTGGGACCGCACGCGCGTCTTTCTGAACACCGGCGCCGGATTCGGCGGCACGTCGTCGTGGACCTCCGGCGGGACCAGCGTGGTCGAGAAGATCGCGCTGGCCGACATCGACAAGAACGGCCTTCGCACGCTCGTGACGACCATTCCGGCCAACGGCCGCCGCCTCTTCTACCTCGGTCATCAGCCCGTGCAGGAGATCGTCAGCGTGCGGCGTGACGGCGTGTTGCTGAGCGCATCGCAATTCGCGTGCAGCCGCGACTATGGCTGGGTGAGCGTCGGCACGGCGCCGGCTTCGTCGCTGGAAGTGACGTACACGGTCTCGAGCAAGCTCGACATGGCGATCTCGAATTGGGACGACGAGCTGGGCAACTACGTCTATTACAACCGCCTGGTCGTCAAGGGCGACGCGAACTGCGATGGGCACGTCGACGGCTTCGACGTCGACGGCTTCGTGCTGCTGCTCACCGACCCGTCCGCCTACGACGCGCTGTTTCCCGATTGCGACGGGCAGACCTTCTGCGACATGAACGACGACGGCAGCGTCAACGGCTTCGACGTCGACGGATTCGTCGACGCGCTGACGGGGTGAGCGCGGCCAGCCCGTTGCCGGCGCGCGCAACCGCGCTCCGAGCCGAACCCGACCGTAAGGGAGGGTCTACTTGTGCCCCGCCGAGCGCCGACCTTAGGGCAGGGTGACTCGCGCCCAGCCGAGCCCCGACCGTAGGGCAGGGTGACTCGCGCCCAGCCGAGCCCCGACCGTAAGGCAGGGTGACTCGCGCCCAGCCGAGCCCCGACCGTAAGGCAGGGTGACTCGCGCCCAGCCGAGCCCCGACCGTAGGGCAGGGTGACTCGCGCCCAACCGAGCCCCGACCGTAGGGCAGGGTGACTCGCGCCCAGCCGAGCCCCGACCGTAGGGCAGGGTGACTCGCGCCCAACCGAGCCCCGACCGTAAGGGAGGGGTCGCGCCGACAACCTCAAATGACTTTCGCGACGCGGAAATCGCCAAGGCCTACAGCGAAAAAGGCGACATCGCCTGGGGCAACCAAATTCGCAGCTACGTCATCCACGGCTCGACCATCCACGTCAAGGACCACCGCACCAACCTGGCGATCGGCGACACGCAACACGTCCTGGACGTCGACGTCGACTGTGGCATACGGCAGCGCGGTAAGCACTTCGTCTGCGCACTCGCCGGCGCGGTAGTCGACCGTCGCGTACGCCTTGACGGTTCCCGTCAGCGTGGCGTGCAGAATCCGGTTATCCAGCCGCAGCACGTCGCCGCTGAACGCGTCCAGCATGAAGCTCCAGGCCTCGTCCGCCGCCCGGCGGTCGGCGCGGCCCAAGTTGTCCACGTCCAGCTCGAACGCCAGCCGCGGCGGCGCCGGTTCTTCTTCCGTGCCTGCCCAGACCACCTGCCGCGGCGCGCAAAACGTCGTCATGTTCGGCCGCAACGCGCGGACGTACCCCTCCAGTTGGGCGCGGCTCAGCGGCGTGGCATTCGGGTCGAGCGTGAAGTCGCCCAGGTCGGTCAGGCTGCTGCGGGCCCACACCACCGGAAATCCCTCGACGTTGCGCGTCAAAACGCGCAGCTCGCGCCCGTGCACCGGCACGTCGCCGACGAACTGCCGGTAGTACACGAGCGTGAACTTGTACGAGTCGGTCGCGCCGTCGTACATGACCGACTGCGTGACGTCGCCGCTGACCGCGTTGCCGGCCCGCAGACTCTCAGCGTCAGCGCCCAACATCCGCGCCCAGTCGGCCCGAAGCATCGGGTGGGGGGCTCCACCTAACCCACACCGAGACGACCGTACGTCCTGCCAAGAATGCCCGTGGGACGGTGAAAAACTCCCGCCGACCTACGGTCGCATGCCAGTGGCCTACCAGCGCCGAATACCCTGCGGAAGCGCCGGCTCATTGCTGGAGTCTTCCCGAGGGCACCACGGCTCGATGTCACCGTAGGACAAGTCATCTCCGGAACCATAGTCCCCATCGAGCCCATCAGCGGGCTCGTATGACCCACCGCCGTCACGTGGCCGATCGCCGCCGCAGCGAGGGTCAGTGTTGAAGCCATGTCCAACCGCGAGGAACAGAACCAGCGGTGGCAGCTTGCACCTATTGCGCACAGCGTTAAGCTGCGTAAACAGGTTTTCGAGTCCGATTCTGTTTGGCTTGCGAATCTGTCGCGCAGGTAGTCTCGAAAGCGGATGCTCCGCGGAAATCCTGCCGTCGTCGATGAACACGAAGATGCGATCGCGCGCGAAGCCCAACCCAACGATAAGCCTGTCAACCGCGTCGATGACTTCCTCCACGTCGATCTGCCGTAGTGCGCCGCCCGCCCATATCACGGCGAATCGCTCGTCCCCCCCGTCCGCGAGGTCGATGGCTCCAGCTGCGGGGATGGTCTCATGGTACACCGGTTGCTCCGAGCCACCGGTTTCATTCACACGCGGAGGATCCGGCGTTGGATTCGGACCCCACGGGTCGTTGCGTGCGCTTGCGTCTGCGAGAGGAAGCGCGACGCTTCCTCCTGCCACAAGTGCCTTTAGGTACGCCTTGATCCAGTCGATACCGTTTCCATCCGCCGGTGGCTCGGGATACCGAGAGACCTGATAGTGCTGCGCGGCAGAACTCATCGCCTGCGTTCCACCGAGTGCATTGAGTTCGTCGAAAAAGCCGGCGCCGAAGCACTGACCAAACGCCCAGACGAACTTGGCACCGCCTTTGACGGCGGCCCTTGCCGCGTCTGCCAACTGATTATCGCGAACACCCTCGGCGCCGGGGGCACCCGCTAACCCCGAATGTGCCGGCTGCTTTCCCGGAGTGTCGGGGTCGGTATCTGTTGTACTTTGATCGTTCGGACTACTCTGCTCCCATCGCTCAAAATACTCGTCGCGCACCGGTAGATCGGGTTCGAGCGCGACCAGCTCGGCGGTGTTGGCATGCATGTAGTAGAGCTTGCCGTCGGGGCCGGCGAGCACGCCGCTGCGCGTCGTGAAGCCGTGGTCGTTGGCAATCTGCGTGTCAAACGCGACCCACGGATCGTTGTAGTCGCCGCCGTCGACCGGCGGAGTGGCTTCGAGCTCGAATC
>JAJVHV010000009.1 GCA_022072445.1 Phycisphaerae bacterium
GCGGCGGCTATCTAGTTATATAACTAGATAACCGATCCGCGCAATCTCCACCAGCCGAAGCGAAATCACTTCGCGAAATCTAGAAAGGGCCAAAGTCGAGACACAGGCTAATAGCCTGTGCCACACAAGCTAAAGAACCTGTGCCACACAAGCTAAAGAGCCTGTGCCACACAAGCTAAAGAGCCTGTGCCACACAAGCTAAAGAGCCTGTGCCACACAAGCTAAAGAGCCTGTGCCGCACAAGCTAAAGAGCCTGTGCGGGCGGGTTGAAAACACGCCCCACCCTGCACGGCCAAAGTCGAGCGGCCGGTCGCCCAACAGCGACCTGCGCTGCCGACTGCCCGATCTGGCCGAATGCGCCTAACCTCGGCCGCGACTTGACACTCCCTACATGAGCGACTATCGCTATGCGTCTCGACTCCGACCGTCGCCGCGCGAGTGCAAGTGCAGCGAGCGGAATGAGTTGGACGATGACCGTTCGGCCCGCGACCCAATTAAGCGAGGTTTGCCATGTTCCGTTTCGCCGCCCGCGCTGCCACCCTGGCGCTGTCCGTTTGCTGGTGCGTGAGTTCGTCGGCGTCCGCCGCCGTCATGCTTGCGGAAGACACGATTCTGATCGGCGAATACGGGTCGATGACCGGTTCCGAAGCGACGTTCGGCCAGTCGACGCACAACGGCATCATGCTGGCCGTGGAGGAGCAGAACGCCACGGGCGGGGTGAAGGGGAAGAAGATCGCGGTTCAGACGTATGACACCGCGGGGCAGACGCAGCAGGCCGGCACGGTGGTGACGCGATTGGTGACGGCCGATAAAGTCGTGGCCGTGCTGGGGGAGGTTGCGTCGTCGCTGTCGCTGGCGGGCGGGGCGGTGTGCCAGCAGTATGGCGTGCCGATGATCTCGCCGTCGTCGACCAATCCGCGGGTGACGCTGACGGGCGACATGATCTTCCGCGTCTGCTTCATCGACACGTTTCAGGCGGCGGTGTGCGCCAAGTTTGCCAAGGAGAATCTGAAGGCGACCAAGGTCGCGATTCTGTTTGACCAGGCGCAGGCGTATTCGAAAGGGCTCAAGGACGACTTCAAGAAGTCGTTCACGAAGCTGGGTGGTCAGATCACGACGGAGCAGGCGTACACGGGTGGCGACCAGAGCTTCAACGCGCAATTGGGGAACATCCGTGACACGAAGCCCGACGTGGTGTTCATCCCCGGGTACTACACGGACGCGGGCAACATCGCGATTCAGGCCCGCAAGCTCGGGCTGACGGTGCCGCTGCTGGGCGGCGACGGGTGGGACTCGGCCAAGCTGGTCGAGATTGCCGGGAAGGACATCGAAGGCTGCTATTTTTCGAATCACTACGCTCCGGACGAGGATCGGCCGGAGGTGAAGGAATTCGTCAAGAAGTACCACGAGAAGTATGGCCAGGTGCCCGACGCGCTGGCGGCGCTGGGTTACGAGTCGGCCAAGCTGCTCTTCGACGCCATCGGCCGGGCCGGCACGCTCAAGGGCAAGGACATCGCCAAGGCGATCGCCGAGACCAAGGGCTTCAAGGGCGTCACGGGGACGATCACGATCGACAAGGACCGCAACGCCAAGAAGCCGGCGGTCATTGTGCAGGTTCGCAATGGGAAGCCGACGTTCGTGACCGCCCTGCTGCCGGATTGAGCCATCGGTGACGAAGCTTCTTCAGACGCTGGTGGACGGGGTGTCGGTGGGGTGTCTCTACGGGCTGATCGCTCTGGGATACACCATGGTGTACGGCATCCTGAAGTTCATCAACTTCGCCCACAGCGACATTTTCATGCTCGGGGCGTGGGTCTCGTTCATCGTGGCCCGCGCGCTGGGCTGGGCCAACCCCGACCAGCCCGGTTCGCTCGGCAAGGCACTCTTTGTACTTGCCGCCGCCATGCTCTTCTGCGGCGTGCTCGGCTTCATCATCGAGCGTCTGGCCTACCGCCCGCTGCGTCGCGCGCCGCGGCTGAACGTGCTGATCACCGCGATCGGCGTGTCGCTCTTCATCCAGAACACCGGGCAGCTTCCCTGGCTGCTGGGAACTCAGCCGCAGCGCATGCCGGCGCTGCTGCCGGACAGCACGCTGCTGACGGTGGCCGAAGTTCAGATTCGGCAGGTGGATGTCGTGGTGATCATCACCGTGCTGGTGCTGATGGGGGCGCTGGAGTGGCTCGTGCATCGGACCAAGGTCGGCCGGGCGATGCGCGCGGTTTCGTTCGACACGCGTGTCGCGTCGCTGATGGGAGTTCCGGTCGACCGCGTCATATCGATCACGTTCGTGATCGGCTCGTCGCTGGCCGCCGCCGCCGGCTTTCTCTACGCCAGCAAGTATCCCGGCCTGAACCAGCCGGCGCACGCAACCTGGATTCTGCTGGGGCTCAAGGCGTTCGTCGCCGCCGTCGTGGGCGGCATCGGCGACATCCGCGGGGCGATGTTCGGCGGGCTGCTGATCGGCATGATCGAGTTCTTCGGCGCGGCGTATCTGTCGCCGCATTTGAAAGACGTTTACGTGTTCTCGCTGCTCATTCTCGTGCTGCTTGTCCGGCCGGCGGGTCTGATGGGCAAGCCGGTGCTGGAGAAGGTCTGATTGGCCGGAACGACTGAGCGCGGGCGCGACCTTCAGCCGGGACGGGCGGCCGCCACGCTTTCCAGCGTGCTGCCGCTGGTGATCGGGATTGCGGCGGCGTACGTGCTGCACACGTACGTCAAGCCCCGGCTCGATCCGTTCTACGCCAAGGTGCTGCTGGACATCGGCATCAACGTCATCTTGGCGGTGTCGCTCAGCCTGGTGAACGGTTTCACCGGGCAGTTCTCCATCGGGCACGCTGGTTTCATGGCGGTCGGCGGCTACACCGCGGCGACGATCACGTATTACGGGTCGCACCGGCTGTGGGGCAACGCGCAGTTTCACGGCGGTTTTCTGAGCTGGACGCAGGCCAACGACTTGTTCGAGGGGACGTGGCTGGGCGGCGGCGATCTGCTGTTTCCGCTCGCGTGCCTGGCGGGCGGGCTGGTCGCCGCCGGGATGGGTTACGTCGTCGGGCTGCCGTCGCTGCGGCTGCGCGGCGACTACCTGGCGATCGTGACGCTCGGCTTCGGGGAGATCGTCCGCGTCATCATCCAGCGCACCGACGACGTGCTCTATGACGCGGAGGAGATCCAGCAGGCCGGCCTCTGGACGTGTGTGACGCACGTCGGCGGGGCGCTGGGCTTCACCGGCCTGCCGTTCTACACCTCGCTCTTCTGGACGTGGCTGTTCGTGGCGATCACGCTGATCGTGGCGTACCGGCTGAAGGAGTCGACGCATGGCCGGGCGTTCCTGTCGATCCGCGAGGACGAGATCGCCGCCGAGGCGATGGGCATCGTGACGACGTCGTACAAGGTGCGGGCGTTCGTGCTCTCCGCGTTTTTCGCGGGCGTGGCCGGCTCGCTGTTCGCCCATCAGGTGGGCACGACGCTCAACCCGCGCGAGCTGGGGTTTCAGAAGTCGTTCGACATCGTCATCATGGTGGTTTTGGGGGGGATGGGGTCGATCTCCGGCTCGGTGCTGGCGGCCGTCGTGCTGACCGTGCTGCCGGAGGTGCTGCGCACCTTCTCTGAATACCGCATGATCGTCTATGCCCTGCTGCTGATCCTGATGATGATCCTGCGCCCGCAGGGGTTGCTCGGCCTGCGGGAACTCTGGGACGCCTGGGCGTCGCGGCGAAGACCGAAAGCGACGGGTGCCGGATGAGCGCCCTGCTCGACGTGGACAACATCTCGCTGGCGTTCGGCGGACTGAAGGCCGTAGCGGACTTCCGGCTGGCGCTGCAGACTGGCGACCTGGCGGGCTTGATCGGACCCAACGGCGCCGGCAAAACGACTGTTTTCAACCTGCTGACCGGCGTCTATCAGCCGCAGGCCGGCCAGATTCGGCTGGAGAACCGCGTGCTGAACCGCCTGCGTCCGTGCCAGATCGCGGCGGCGGGCGTGGCGCGCACCTTTCAGAACATCCGGCTGTTCGGCGATCTGTCGGTGCTGGACAACGTCCGCATCGCGTGTCACCTGCGGTGCCGACACGGCTTGACCTCGGCCGTGCTGCGAACGTGCCGGCATCATGGCGAGGAGCGTGCGATCACCGAGCGCGCGTTTGAGCTGCTGACGATCTTCAACCTGGCGAACCGGGCGTTTGAGACGGCCCGCAATCTGCCCTATGGCGACCAGCGCCGGCTCGAGATCGCGCGCGCCCTGGCCACCAGCCCCAAGGTGCTGCTGCTGGACGAGCCGGCGGCGGGGATGAACCCGCAGGAAAAGCGCGAGCTGCGCGAGCTGATTCGTTCGCTCCGAGATCGATTCGGACTGACACTGCTGCTGATCGAGCACGACATGGGCGTGGTGATGGACATCTGCGAGCGGATCACCGTGCTTGATCACGGGCTGACGATCGCCATCGGCACGCCCGGCGAGATTCAGAAGAACCCCAAGGTGATCGAGGCATACCTCGGCACGCCCGGCGAACTCGCCCCCGGCGAGGTGGTGTGAATGCCGCTGCTCGAGATTAGCGGGCTGGACGTCTACTACGGCGCCATTCACGCGCTGCGCAGCATCGACCTGGCGGTCGAAGAGCGGCAGATCGTGACGCTCATCGGCGGGAACGGCGCCGGCAAGTCGACCACGCTGCGGACGGTCTCCGGCCTGCTGCGCCCGACGCGCGGCTCCATCAAGCTCGATGGGAAGTCGATCGTCGGGCTGCCGCCGCACGAGATCGTCCGCCGCGGCGTGGCGCACGCCCCCGAGGGGCGCGGCATTTTCGCGAACTTGACGGTGGACGAGAATCTGGAGATCGGGGCCTATTCGCGGCGGGACGATCGTGCGGCGATCGACCGCGACCGCGAGCGTTCGCTGGAGCTTTTTCCGCGGCTGCGCGAGCGCCTGCGGCAGAACGCCGGCACGCTCTCGGGGGGCGAGCAGCAGATGCTGGCGATCGCGCGGGCTCTGGTGGCGCGGCCGCGGCTGCTGCTGCTCGATGAGCCGTCGCTGGGCCTGGCGCCGCAGGTCGTCAAGACGATCTTTCACATCATCCGCGAAATTAACCAGGCCGGCACGACCATCCTGCTGGTCGAGCAGAACGCGCACATGGCGCTGCACGTCGCCCACCGCGGATACGTGCTGGAAGTCGGCCGCATCGTCAAGTCCGACGACGCACGCAACCTCGCCAGCAGCGACGACGTAAGGAAGGCATACCTCGGCGGGGTGTAGGGCGGCATGTGGGATGTAGGCGCGGCGTGTAGGGGCGAGGCGATATGTAGGCGTGGAAGGGCGGCGTGTGGGATGTGGGCGCGGCGTGTAGGGGCGAGGCGATATGTAGGCGTGGAAGGGCGGCGTGTGGGATGTAGGTGCGGCGTGTGCCCCTGGTCAGACCGAAGGTCTGAGAGAGAGTAGCCGGGGGTTGTCGCGAAGCGACACCCCCGGACGATCGCGCACGTCGCGCGGAGCAGCCCGAAGGGCTGGACGGGAGCGTCAATCCCACGCATATCGCTCGTCAAGCTGAAGCCCGTATTTTCGCAGCACCGCGCGCACTTCGTCCTGAAAGCTGAGCGCGTGATGATGCGCGGGCTGTCCGGCGATGTAGGCGCGAAGCTTGTCCGCACCGGATTGGCCGATGGAGAATGCGAAATACCCGTCTTGCCAGGCGAAAACCGCGAACTCGCGGCCTCGCGATTTCATCCACTTGGACGTGTCGCGCTTCAATTCGAGCATCAGTGTCGACAGAGCGACCGTTTTCCCGAGGTTGACGAAGAGGTGGACGTGATCGTCGGTGCCGCCCGCGGCCAGAAGCACGGAGTCGTGGTTTCTGCAAATCCCACCCATGTAGGCGTAGAGGTCGTCGCGATAGTGGGTAGGGATGAGCTTGGCGCGGTGTTTGGTAGAGAACGTAATGTGCAGCAGGATCCGCGTCAGCGTCGTGGCCATGGCGACAGGATACCGCGCGGGTGCCGCGGTGCGGCATCTACCGATTCGGCGTGCCCGGGGATGTCCCGGCGCCCCTGGCGTGCAGCCCTTCGGGCTGCGGTGCGCGTACGGCGCAGCGGTCCGGGGGTGTCGCTGCGCGACGACCCCCGGCTATTGGCGTGCAGCCCTTCGGGCTGCGGCGCGCGAACGGGCACCGAATGTGCGTCCGGACCGTGCGCGGATGGGCGGTGCGCGGATGGGCGGTGCGCGGATGGACCGTGCGCGGATGGGCGATGCGCGTACAGGCGGTGCGCGGATGGACCGTGCGCGGATAGGCGATGCGCGTACAGGCGGTGCGGGTCGGGAGCTGAGCGATGCGCGAGGCGCAAACCCCGCGACGTACATTCGCCTACAATCACGCCAAACTCGTCCAGGCCGGGCGTGTGCCGTCGCCCGAAACCCACGTGACGATCAGGTAACCCTGTGACGACGACCGCACCAATCCAGCCGCCTTTCGAATTCGAATGCGTCCGCTGCCACGGACGCGTCCGGGCGCCGCGCGCCTGGGCCGGACGCGAGATGCGCTGCCCACATTGCGATTCCGTGCAGCGCGTGCCCGCCGCCGACGGCGACGAACCGCCGCGCGCCGCAGCCCCGGCGATCGGTCCGCGGCGGTATTTCAATTTCGTCTGCCGCCGCTGCAATTCGATCCTGGAAGCGCACACCGGGCTGAGCGGGCAGAACGGCCGCTGCCCGACCTGCAACGCGTTTTTCGTCGTACCGCACGTCGACCCACAGACCGGAGCCCCGCTGCCAACCGTCGAGCTCCCAGGGCAGGAATCCGAGCCGACGCCGGTGCACGCCTATGCGGCGTCGGGCGAGCAGGCGCCGACGATCCACCGTGACGCGTCCGGCCGGGCGTACCTGACCTGCGGCCGGTGCGGCGCGGCGAACGACGTCGAGGCCGATAGCTGTAGCAGTTGCCAGACGCCTTTCACGCTCGAAGGCGCTGCCGTCGCCGGTTCGTGGGCCAGTGACGGCCGCGCGCTGGCGTCGTGCATTCTGGGTGTTATCGCCGTTCCGGGCTGCTTTCTCTTTGTCCCAGCGGTGGTTTCAATCGTGCTCGGCTGGATGACGATCCGCGATCGCTCGCCGCGCGCCCGGCCCGCCACGGCTCTGGTCGGTCTGGCGCTGAGCGGCCTATCGCTCCCGCTGGGGGTGGCGTTCTGGCTGACCCGGCTGTGAACAGGCACTTGGCCGCCACCGGCCGGTGAATCGGCGGTATGAGGTGTCAATGAAGGAGGTGTCACGCATGAACCCTCGACGGATTGTTGCGGTCGCCACGCTGCTGCTGGCGGTGACGGGGCTGACCGCCGGGGCGCAAGTGCTTCCGGGGCCGGCTTTTGATGAATGTGGTGTGCTGGTCCGCGGCGTCGAGTGCGTGCTGTTCGAAGGCGGCGGCGGCCGATACGTCCTGTCGGATTACGGCGATTTCAAGGTCGGCGACGCAGTCCGCGTCGTCGGAACGCTGAATGAAAACTGCATCAGCATCTGCTCCGACGCCGACGGCTGCATCGCGGAGGCCGTCGTGTACGACCCGGTCGCGCTTCCGTGCGGCACCGAAATACCGTCGATCTCGCTCGACACCTGCGCGACAACGGCCGCCGGGCTGCTCGGCTCCGCCCTGGGAGGCGTGGCACTGACAAGCAGGCCAAAGCGCCGACGAGTGATCGGCGCAGGCGCGCCCTGATCAGAGTCCGACGCGCACCTTGCCCTTTTGCCAGTCCTTGATCAGCACGCGGAACTCCTCGGTCGTTTCCGCGAGCCGTTTGAACGTCAGCACCATCGACTCGTAGAGGCGATCGTCGGTGACGAACTTGCCGATCGAGCCTTCGCCCTTGCGAATCTGCGAAGCGACCAGCGCCAGCCCGTCCAGCACGCGCGCCGCCCGGTCGAGATTCTCCAGCAGCGCACGGCCGACCTGGTCGACGCGCTGGTCCATGTTGTCGATCGACGTGTTCGCCTTCTGCGCCAGCGCCTTCACGTCGGTTCCGATCTGCCGGGCGTCGTCGGCGAACTGACGAATCTGCGCCACCGCCGCCTTCCCGTCGCTGGAAATCGTGTGGAAATTCGCGATGCCCTCGCGAAGCTGGCTCTTCACGGCCGGATCGCCCAGCACGTCATTGACATGTTTCAGCCCCGCGTCGAGCCGCGCGATGGCCGTGCGCAGGTTGCCGGCCCGCGCCGCCCGGTCCATCTCGGAGATGTCCTGCGGCTGCATCAGGTCGTGCACGTCGACCAGCACGGGTTTGAGCGCCTCGGCCGCCTCGCCGATCTGCGTTGCGGTCTTCTGAAGCGTGTCCACCACGCTGCTCGGAAAGATGGTCTCCACCGCCGACGACGTGCGCCCCAGAATCACCTCGTCGCTGGCGAGGAATTCCTCGCTGGGGGCGTCGATCACGATCTGGATGGGCGGGCGGCCCATTCCCAGAAAGCTCTCGCTGGTGATGGCCCGGCAGCCGCGCGGCAGCCGGTAGTGCTGCTCGATCGCCGCCAGCACGCGGACACCGCGGTCGATGTGCACCGTGTCGACGAAATCCACCGCGCGCACCCGACCGATGCTCTTGCCAGCCAGCGTGACGAGCGTGCCCTCGCGGATGCCGGCGGCCGAATCGAAGTGGATCGTGAGGGGATACGTATTGACCCGCATGATCCAGGTCGGCACCTTTCCGAACAGGACGATCAGCGCGCCAAACGCGGTGAGTCCGAGTGCGACGAAGATACCCACGAGAAAATTGCGACGAGCCTCGACCATGTGCAGGTCTCTCCTCTGATGGACGGCGGCGAATTCCGGGCCGGCGCGAAGCCGCCTCCCGGACGTCGGCAGGCTGGCGCCCGCGCACGCCGTGCCGATCAGGCCCGTCCGGCAGGCCGTCATTGTCCACGCTTCGCGCGTGGACTACAATCAGGGGGTTGGCCGACAAGGAGTATGCACGTGGCGGGCGAGTTTCAGGACAAGAAGATTCTGGTGGTGGACGACGATCCGGACATCCTGACCGCGATCACGACCAGCCTGGCCGACACCGGCGCCTCGGTCGAAACGGCCAGCGACGGCGTTCTGGCGGTGAACCTGATCGAGGACAAGTCGCCCGACGTCGTCATTCTCGACATCATGCTCCCCAAGAAGAGCGGTTTTCTGGTGCTGGAGAAAATCAAGAAAGGCAAACCGCGCGGCAGCAAGCCGCGCGTCATCATGATCACCGGCAACCAGGGCACGCGGCATAAGCAATACGCCGAGGCGCTGGGCGTCGACGTCTACCTCAGCAAGCCGTTCACCATGGAGCGGCTGTTCGACTCGCTCAAGAAGCTCACCACGTAAGAGCCTGTCCGAGCCGCGCCGCGCGATCCGAGCCGCGGCAGCGCGATCCGAGCCGCGCCCGTAAGGAAGCGGTTTCCTAGCCCCGCGCGAAGATCCCCCGACCGCCGCTCACCCCGCGCGAAGATCCCTCGACCGCCGCTCACCCTCTCGCTCGGCCAAGAAACCGCTTGCTGACGCGCGCGGCTCGGTTGCAGCCATCCGAGCCACGCCGTGCGATCCGAGCCGCGGCCGCGCGATCCGAGCCGCGCCGCGCGATCCGAGCCGCGCCCGTAAGGAAGCGGTTTCTTGGCCCCGCGCGAAGATCCCCCGACCACCGCTCACCCCGCGCGAAGATCCCTCGACCGCCGCTCACACTCCGGCTCGACTAAGAAACCGCTTGCTGACGCGCGCGGCTCGGTTGCAGCCATCCGGGCCGCGGCAGCGCGATCCGAGCCGCGCCCGTAAGGAAGCGGTTTCCTAGCCCCGCGCGAAGATCCCCCGACCGCCGCTCACCCCGCGCGAAGATCGCTCGACCGCCGCTCACACTCCGGCTCGACTAAGAAACCGCTTGCTGACGCGCGCGGCTCGGTTGCGGCCATCCAACGCGCTGGCCACACGGCCGTTCGAACGCTATTCTGACTCGCGCGCAATGCGCGTACGTCGCACGAGGAGTGCTCCCATGGTTTTCATCTGGATCGGTCTGATTATCGCCATGCAGGAGTCCGGCGGGCAGACCGGCCCGCCTGCGCCGCCGGCCCCGTCGCTGCTGGTTGGGCCCGTGCGAGTTGAGCTGCAGAGCGTGCAGGAATCGCGCAGCGCCACGCTGCTCGACCCGAAGAGCAGCGAGTCGACGCTGACGTTTCAGTTCCGTGTGGTGGGCGAGAAACTGCCCGCCGTCGCCCGTTTCGGACCGCCGGTCATCACCGAGATCGTCGACGACACCGGCGCGTCGCTGCTCGATCCGAAGATCGACGGGCCGCGCAACGACGCCGTCACGCGGCGGTTGAGCATGAGCCCGCAGCAGCTTGAGCGGATCGGCATCTCGCTGACCGCCACGGCGCTGGGGCCGAAGCGCGAAGCGCGGCACATCAAGTCGCTGCGTGGCACGGTGCGGCTGGTGAACGCCTCGAAGAAGGAGAGCGTCTATTTCGACCATCCCCGCGGCCTCCAGGGCCAACCGCTGGCCCATCCGCGTTTGCGTGAGCTGGGCGTGGAAGTCCGCGTGCTCGACGCCGGCGACCCGGCCCGCACGGCGAATTCCAAGCGTCACGTCGGCCTGCGCTTCCTGAAAGGCGGCGAGCGGCTGCACGATGTCGCCTTCTGCGATCCGTGGCTGCGGCCGCTGCGCAGCAAGGGTTGGGACATGAAGACCAACGCCGGCGAAGACTGCCTGGTCTACGTCACTGATTCGGACCTGGGCGACGAGCACGTCATGGTGCTGGAGCTCTACACCGACATCGAAGACGTGCGGCTGCCGATCGAGCTCCACGACCTGCCGCTTCCCTAGCGAACCGCGCCGCCGCTCTCGCGTACGCACTATCGTGATCGCCATCGACGAACGGGTCTGAGGCAAGGTGTGCCATCCGAAGCCGCCCAACCTGTCGCGGTGCCCGCCAAGTCTGAACCCGCCGGCCGCTCGCTCTCGCTGCGGCTGAACATGGCCTATGCCGTCGGCGGCACGGCCGTGCAGAACCTGTGCCGCTTCGGCGCGGTCGTGATCATCACCAAGTTCGCCTCGCCCGAGCTGCTCGGCCAGTACAACGCCGGTCTGGCGCTGACCACGCCGCTGATCGTCTTCGCCATGCTGAATTTGCGGGCGGTGTTGATCGCCGACGTGCGGAACCGCGTCCCGTTCGGCAACTATCTGCGGCTGCGGATGGCGGGGCTGACCCTGGCGGCGGTGATTCTGGCTCCGATCATCGGCTGGAAGATCTGGCTGCGGCCGGAGGGCGCCTTCGCCCTGATTCTCATCGCCACGTTCGCCGGCAAGCTCGTCGATTCCGAAGCCGAGATTTACTGGGGGCTTTACCAGAAGGACGAGCGCATGGACCTGGTGGCGTATTCCAACGTCCTGCGCGGTCTGGCGATGCTGTTGCCGTTCGCGGTCGCGCTGCCGGCCGCGTGGTATTTCGTTCGCAGCGGCGTCGTGTCCCCCGCCGCTCAGGGATACGCCACCGGCATCGCGATCGGCGGCTCCGCGCTGATCTGGGCGCTGATCACCACGCTGTTCGACCGGCGCCGCGCCCGGCGGGCCCGCGCCTATGACGCGCGCTGGACGTGGACGGAGACGCGTGCCCTGGCGATCCGGGCCCTGCCGCTGGGGATCGTCACGCTGCTCATCGCGCTGACCAGCAGCATTCCGCGACTGTTTATCGAGAGCGTTCCGGGTGGCGATCGCGCGCTGGGCTTCTTCTCGGCTCTGTCCTGGATCGTTCAGGCGGCCAACCTGGTGGTCATCCAGTTGGGATTCGCCGCGTCCAACCGTCTGGCGAACTATTTCCGAAGCGACATCCGTGCGTTCGTCGCGCTGGTGCTGAAGCTCGAGGGTCTGGCGCTGCTGGTCTGCGCAGTCGTGCTGGGCGTCACGCTGCTGCTGGGGCGCTGGCTGCTGGCGACGCTTTATCTGCCCGAGTACGCCGAGCAATTCCCGGCTTTTCTGATCCTGGTGACCGGGCAGTGCATTCTGTTCGTCAGCAGTCTGCTCGGTTTCGCCGTCACGCAGATGCAGCTCTTCTGGGTGCAGGTTTTCATCAGCCTGTCGATGTGCGTCGCGGTGACGATCACTTCGGCGCTGCTGATCCCGCGCGACCCGATCGCCGGCGGCGCGTGGGCCACGCTCGCGATGGCGATCGTGCAACTCGTCTGCTTTCTGGCCTGCCTGATCGCCGGTATCCGCATGCGTCCGGCCCTGCTGGCCCGCGCGTCAGCCAACACGTGACGACCCGCATCCGAACCGCGGCGCCCGTAGCTGCGCGGCTAGTCAAACCCCTCGGGCATGACCGTCATGTAGCGCAGCCGATGCCCTAATGTGTTCGGCCAACCGCTGTCGAACTTCCGCATGCCAATGGTCTCGGAGTGGCCGTCGTAGAAGAGCCCATTGATGCCGCCCGGGTGCCGCTGATCGTTGGCGATCCGCGGATAGGCCCCGAACGGCAGTTGCGACGTAAAGAACATGTGGTGAAAACGAATGTCGTTCGTCTCGAGCGAGCTGTGCCCCTCGGTCACCATCACCAGCCGCGCCGAGCTGACCTTCGCCGTGGCAAGCTGCTCCAGCTTGAAAAAGCTCACATACTGGATACGCTCGTCGATGTACTCGCCGCGATATTCGTCGCCGTCCGCTCCGCCGCCGCCCGCGTCCTGCGACATGCTCTTCTCGGGATAGGGCATCGGAAAGGCGCTGGCGACGTAGTCCAGCGGCTGCGTCGGCACGGGATGATCGGGGCATTGCAGCGGCTTGATGTTCTTGATGATGTCGATCAGAGCCGCCTGCCGGTTGGGGCGCCACAGCCGCGCGTCCATCCACCCGTCGTACGCCAGGCCGCGAAGCAGCGAGATGACGTACGTCATGCGATACCGGTCGTTGATGCCGCGGATCTGCCAGTCCTTGTTATCCTGGCCGTACAGCATCGACGCCTGGCCCTGTGAGCGCAGATTCGTGTTGCACACGATCTGCCGGGCCTGCTTGCGGGCCTGGCCCAGCGCCGGAAGCAGAATGCTGATCAGCAAAGCGATAATCGCCACCACGACCAGCAGCTCAATGAGCGTAAACGCCGGCCGGGGGCCGGAAACGGCACTCGTCTGATTCACAATTCAGCTCCGCTGTCGTTCGACCGGTAATCGGATGTGCCACGCAACGCGCCGGCGGCGAGACGACCGCCGGCCACGCCCTAGAATATCATGCATTGCCCCGAAGTCAAGACATCGCCGCGATAACCTTCAGCTCGATCGCGATCTCCGTCGGCAGCGCGCTCACCTCCACGGTCGTCCGTGAGGGATGAGGCCCGCCAGGGCCGGCAAAATACTCGGCGTACACTTTGTTATAGGTCGCAAAGTCCGCCATGCTCGTCAGAAACGTCGTCACGTCCACGATCTGATCCCAGCGCGCCCCGGCATCTTCGAGCACCAGCCGCACGTTCTCGAAGCACGCGCGGCACTGGGCGGCGATGTCGTACCCCGCCACACGGCCCGCCGCGTCGCGCGTCACGCCGGGAATCTCGCGCCCGCCGCGCTGCCGCGGTCCGATGCCGGAGAGGAAGAGCAGGTTTCCGACTCGGCGGGCGTGCGGATAGGGGCCGACGGGCTCGGCGGCGCGCGGGCTGATAATCTGACCGGACATGCGTTTGACCTCGTGCTGCGGACGGCGGGATCATACACTGCCGCCCATGACCCGGGCGATCGGAGCACGCGCACCATGAACGTTCTCGTCGTTGGTTCCGGCGGCCGCGAGCACGCCATCTGCCACGCGCTCGCGCGCTCCCGACGGCGGCCGAGGATCTTCGCGCTACCGGGCAACGCGGGCACCGAAGCGCTCGGCACCAACGTTCCCGGCGATCCGTGCGACATCGACCTGGCGCTGAGTGTCGCCCGCCGCGAGAGGATCGACCTGACGATCGTCGGGCCGGAGGATCCGCTCGCCGCAGGCATGGTCGACGCGTTCGAGGGCCAGAAACGCCGCATCTTCGGTCCATCGGCGGCCGCGGCGCAGCTTGAAGCCGACAAGGCGTGGGCCAAGCAGTTGATGAAGAAGTACGACGTTCCGACGGCCGAGGCGCGCGTGTTCGGGCCGACCGAGCAGGAGCGGCTGAGGGCTGCGCAGCTTGATACGGACGAGCGTTGGCCGTCAAAACTGGCGACCGGCTACGACCAGGCGTGCGAGTTTGTGCGCAGTCGCGACGAGGCGCTGGTGGTGAAAGCCACCGGCCTGGCCAAGGGAAAGGGCGTCTTCGTTTGCGACGAGCCGGCGCAGGCGCTGCTGGTGCTGGAACGCCTCATGCGGCACAAGGAGTTCGGCCCGGTGGGCGAAACCGTGCTGGTGGAGGAGCGGCTGAATGGGCGCGAAGTGTCGCTGCTGGCGCTGGTGGACGGGCATACGATCTACCTGCTTGAACCCGCCCAGGACTACAAGCGCGTCTTCGACGGCGACCAGGGACCCAACACCGGCGGCATGGGCGCATACTGTCCGTCGACGGCGATCGACGATGCGACCCTGGCCCAGATTCAGCGCCAGATTCTGGTGCCGATCGTCGACGCGATGGTTCGCGAAGGCGTGCGCTACCGGGGCGTGCTCTACGCCGGGCTGATGCTGACGCTGGGTGGGCCGCGGGTGCTGGAGTTCAACTGCCGCTTCGGCGATCCCGAGGCGCAGGTCATCCTGCCGCGGCTGCGGAGCGACCTGATCGACGCGCTGGAGGCGGTCATCGACGGGCGGCTCGATCAGCTCGCGCTCGACTGGGATCCGCGGCACGCCGTCGGCGTCGTGCTGGCATCCGCCGGCTATCCTGCTTCATCGCGCAGCGGCGACGAGATTCGGGGCTTGCCGCGCGAAGCGCTCGACGACGCGACCGTCTTCCACAGCGGCACCAAGCGCCGCGGCGACGCGGTGCTGACGGCTGGAGGGCGCGTGCTGTGCGTCAGCGCGCTGGGTCCGTCGCGCGACTCGGCGCGCCGGCGTGCGTATGAAATCGTCGACGGCATCGCGTTTGGCGGGATGCAGTACCGGCACGACATCGCCGCCGACGAGCCCGCCTAGGCTGGCGTCGTCAGGAAGGTCGCCAGGGCGCAGGGGTGTCCTCGCCGATACGGCCCCCGACTTGCGTCGGGGGTTCGGATCGGGCCGCCCGTCGAACGGCGACCCATCCGACAGTCAGCGACCCATCCGACAATCAGCGACCCATCCTACCAGCAGCGACGCATCCGACCAGCAGCGACGCATCCGACCAGCAGCGACCCATCCGACGAGCGGCGACGCATCCGACGAGCGGCGACCCATCCGACGAGCGGCGACCGATCCGACGAGCGGCGACCCATCCGAACCCCTCACGCCAGTGAGGGGTCGGAGGCGCGGCAGGTGTCCCGCGCCAGAGACAGTCGCCAGGGCGCAGGGGTGTCCTCGCCGATACGGCCCCCGACTTGCGTCGGGGGTTCGGATCGGGCCGCCCGTCGAACGGCGACCCATCCGACAGTCAGCGACGCATCCGACCAGCAGCGACCCATCCGACCAGCAGCGACCCATCCGACGAGCGGCGACGCATCCGACGAGCGGCGACCGATCCGAACCCCTCACGCCAGTGAGGGGTCGGGGGCGCGGCAGGTGTCCCGCGCCAGAGACAGTCGCCAGGGCGCAGGGGTGTCCTCGCCCAGGGGCTCATGCGGCTGGAAGGGGGGCCGGCTGCTCCGCCGAGCTGATCAGTTCAACCCGCTGACCGGTCTGGCCCGACTCGAGAAACGCGTGCATCGCGTCGAGGACGTGAAATGCCAGCGTGCCGCTGGCGCGATGCCCGTGCCCGGCACTCGTCGCATCAATCATGTCGGCCAGACCCAGCCCGCGGCTCTCCTCGGCGTGCGGGAACGCCAGCGGAACCTCGCGCCAGGCCGTCTCCGTTGAGCCGCGCAGGAGCAGCGGCCCTCCAAACGTGTTCGGATCGGGGACGGCCAGCGACCCTTCGCGGCCGTAGATTTCGATGATCGGCAGCCGTGCATGCCAGACGTCGAAGCTCGTCACGACGGTCGCCAGCGCGCCGCGGTGAAACTCAAGCACGCCGGTGACGTGCGTGGGCGTCTCGACGCGGATTCTCTGGCCGTGTTTCGGCTGGCTGGTGATGACTCGTTCGGCGTCGCACGCGCGGGCGGCGGCGGAGACTCGCCGCATCGGCCCCAGCAGATGCACCAGGGCAGTGAGGTAATAGGGGCCCATGTCGAACATCGGTCCGCCCCCGGGCTGATAGTAGAACGCCGGATCGGGGTGCCAGTTTTCGTGCCCGTGACAGGTCATGAAAGCGGTGGCGGCGACGGGTTCGCCGATCGCTCCCTGGTCGATCAGTCGGCGGCAGGTCTGGAGCCCGGCGCCGAGGAACGTGTCCGGCGCGCAGCCCACGCGCAGTCCGCGGCGCTGCGCCTCGTCGAGCAGCCGGCACCCGTCGGCACGGGTCAGCGCCAGCGGTTTCTCGTTGTAGACCGACTTACCGGCTTCGAGCGCGGCGAGTGCGACCGAGGCGTGGGCGCGCGGGATCGTCAGATTCAGCACGACGTCGATCGCCGGATCAGCGAGCAGCGCGTCGACGGAGGCCGCCGCCCGCGTCGAGTACTCCGCGGCGCGCCCGGCGGCGCGCTCGGCGATCAGGTCGGCACAAGCGACGATCTCGAATCGTCCCAGGCGGCGTGCGTTGCGCAGGTACGCGCTGCTGATGTTCCCGCACCCGACCAGCCCGACGCGACGTCCCAGCTTCGTGTCATTCATCGTTACATCCGTCCTGGTTCAGAAGGTCTTGACTACTCTACCCCGCGCCGTCGCCCGGTCCACCGACGGCCTTGAACCCGTTGCGGCGCGGCCGCCGAACCGCGCCCCTTCTCTCCGCGGTTACGCTACAATGCCGGGCTTCGATGGACCGCCGTCGCGCGACCGGTCGCGCCCGTGGCGCTGGAGAACCGATTGATGCACCGTATCCTCGCACCCGCTTTGCTGTTGGTGGGCTTGGTGGCCGCCGACATCGCCCGTGCCCAGCCGGCGACCGATCCGCTGGCCGAGCTCCGCACGCACCCGACGATCAGCGACGATGACCGCAAGGTCCTCCAGCAGTGGATCGAGACCCGCGTCGCCGCTGTTCAACCTTCCGACGCCGCCGGCGCCAGTCAGGCGGTTCAGGCCCTGCGTGATGCCGTGCAGGGTGCCACGCCGGCCTTTCGCGAAGCCTATGTCGCCCTGACCATCAAGGCGGTCGGAGCCGCGTACCGCAAGGCCGAGCTGCGCGAGGCGACGCGCCTCATCGCCCTGGTCAACGCGCTGGCCGAGCCGGTCGCGGTCGAGCTGCTGGCCGAGGCGCTGAAGGACGAGCGCATCGGCGTACGCTGCGCCGCCGCCGTCGGCCTGACGAATCTGCGCGCCAAGATTGCGATCACCGGCGGCAAGGTCTTCACCGAGAGCATGGAAGCGCTGCGGCAGGCTGGCAAGGGCGAGACGTCGGGGCTGGTGCTGAGCTACATCCTGCACGCGATCAACTACCCCGAGGTCGTGCCCAACCCGCCGGAGCCGAAGCTGAACGTCGACGTGCTGCTTGACATTCTGGACACACGGCTGAAGGCGTTCGACGCCGGTACGGCGCGGATTTTCGGCGCCGACGTAACCGCTCTGAAAGTGGCCTCGGCTTTGCGCAGCTTCATGACCGACGCGGACCGCCGGCGGACGATCATCGCCGCGGGGAAGATGCTGCGCGGCGCGGTGAAGGCGTATGCCTCGGCGGAGAAGGGGCCGACGGGCGTCGTTCTGCCGGAGCGCGAGCGGCGCGACACCGAGCTGCTGATCCGCGAAGCGGAAAAGCTGCTGGCCGAGCTGCTGGCGCTGGGCGGCGGCGCACCCAGCATCACGCGCGAGATGGAAAAGGTCGATCAGACGGCCATGAAGATCAAGTACACCGAGTGGGCCGACAAGCTCAAGGCCGCGGTCGATCTGGAGCTCTATCTCGACGCCGACGCGGCCAGCAAACCGGCGGGAGGCGGCTGAGAACAGGTCGCTGCGCAGCCCGTGCCGCGCCGTGACGGCCACACATCCCATTCGGCCGCCGATTGCCACTCTTGCAAACTCGCTCTTTGCCGGACGCGGCCCGAGTCGTTTCCTGACTCGGATTACTGCCTGGCTCGCATCGCGAAACGCCCCGGACTGCCGGAGGCCGCGGCGCCGACGCGCCGACGCCGACGCCGTGATAATTGTGTCCCGCGCCGTTACCATTCCACGCTGACGTTCAAGACGCTTTCGACACCGAATCGCCGGATGAGTGCAACCGATGAAGATACTCGTCATAGTCAAACAGGTTCCGGACTCGACCACGGTGATCAAGTTCGCCGCTTCCGGCCGAGACATTGAGCGCGGCGGCGTGAAGCTGGTCGTCAACCCGTTCGATGAATTCGCGATCGAGCTGGCGGTGCGGCTGCGCGAGGCGCGCAGCGACGTCGAGACCATCACCGTGCTGACGGTCGGGCCCGCCAGCGCCGCCGAAGCGCTGCGGACGTGCCTGGCGATCGGGGCCGACAACGCGATCCACCTTCAGGACGCGGCGTTTGACTCGCTCGACGAGCTTCAGACCGCGGCCTTGATCGCGGCGGTGGTGCGCGAGCGCGGCTACGACCTGATCGTGCGCGGCAAGCAGGAGATCGACCTGGACAGCGGGCAGCTCGGGCCGGCGCTGGCGGAGCTGCTGAACCTGCCGCACGTCGGGGCGGTGACGAAATTCGAGCTGGCCGCGGACGGGAAGTCGGCGGTCGCGAATCGCCGTGTCGAAGGCGCCGAGGAGATTGTGCCGCTGCAATTGCCGGCGCTGGTGACCGTGGACAAGGGGCTGTGCGAGGCGCGCTATCCGTCGCTGCCGAACCTGATGAAGGCCAAGAAGAAGCCGATGACGGCGCTGGCCGCGGCCGACCTGCCGGGCTTCGCGGATGCGGTGGGGGGGCTGGGAGGCTCGACGCTCGAGCGCCTCGAGCCGCCGCCGCAGCGCCCCCCGGGAAAGATTCTGAAAGGCGAACCAGAGCAAGTGGCGGCGGAGCTGGTCGCGCTGCTGCGTTCGGAGGCAAAGGCCATCTAGAGGGCAGGAGCAGGAACGTGGGCGACGACATCCTCGTATTTGCGGAACAGCGCGAGAATCGGCTGCACGCCGGAGCGCTTCAATGTGTTACCGCGGCACGCTCGCTGGCCGGCAAGACCGGCGGTCAGGTGGTCGCGTGCGTCATCGGCGACGCCACCGATCAGGCCGTGGCGGCCGTTCAGAACGCCGGTGTCGACCGCGTGATCGTGGTGCGCGACGCAAGCCTGCGGCTCTATTCGCCCCTACGCTACCGCACGGCGCTGGCGGCGGCGATCACAAAGGTCGGTCCGCGCGCCGTGCTGATGCCCGCGACCTTCATGGGCCGCGACCTGGCACCGCGCGTCGCGGTCTGCATCCGCGGCGCGTGCGCGACGGACGTCGTGGACGTAAGCTGCGGGCAGAACGGCGCGATCGACGCGCGGCGGCCGGTTTACAACGGCAAGGCCTCGTGCCATGTGACGCTGCCGGCCAACCGCGTCGCGGTCATCTCCATCCGGCCGAACGTCTACGCGCCTTCGTCGGGCGCCGCCCCCGGCGCCGTCGAGCCGCTGGCGTTTGCGGCGGCTCCCGGCGATGACCGCGTCGGGGCACGCGAGCTGATGCGGGCGGGCGGCGAGATCAAGGACGTGGCCGAGGCCGACGTGATCGTCGCGGGCGGGCGCTCGCTGAAAAGCGAGGAGAATTTCAAAATTATCTACGACCTGGCCCGCGAGTTGGACGCCGCGGTCGGGGCGTCGCGGGCCGCCTGCGACGCCGGTTATCAGCCGCACAGCCGCCAGGTGGGCCTGACCGGCAAGACGGTCACGCCGAAGCTCTACATAGCCTGCGGGATCAGCGGCGCGATTCAGCATCTGGCCGGGATGCGCGGCAGCAAGGTGATCGTGGCGATCAACACCGACGCCGAGGCGCCGATCTTCAAGGCGGCGGATTACGGCATCGTCGGCGACCTCTTCAAGATCGTCCCGCTGCTGACGCAGGAGGTGCACAAATTGCGGCACGCATAGCGGTCGCCCAACGCCCGCTCCGGCCTGCGAAAGTCCGCGCGACTGAAAATTTCTGCGAAATTCTTGAGATTTTGAGTAAGCACACGGTCCGTACATCGCGTTATCAGAGTAGAGGCGCTGACCCCACCCTTCCCGGGGTGCAGCGCTCGGACCCCCGATCGGACGTTGGCTCACTCCCGGCCCGTGGACGTTCGAATGCCGCAACCGCTCGCGTGACGCAGCGCACGCGAACGGGCGGCGGGTCGGGGGCATTGACGGTTCGGCGTCGCCGGCACTTTGAGCAACCGCAACGCCGCTCCTATACTCTGTGGCCTCGACGGCGGTCGTGGTCGGTCCGGCCGTCGCCCAAAGGAGCAGAGTCGCCCATGCCACTATTCGAGTACGTGTGCGGCAAGTGCGGCCACACGTTCGAGCAGCTTATCCGCGCCGCTGAGGCGGAAAAGCACGTGCGCTGTCCAGATTGCGGGGACACGCGCGTCGAGAAGCAGTTCAGCGTCTTCTCCGCGCGCAGCGCTGCTGGACCCACGCCGCTTCCGACCGGCGGCTGCGGGCGGTGTGGCGATCCGCATGGGCCGTGCGGGCTGGGCGGCTGAAAGGAGCGCGCGTGGCGTCGGATGTCGATCAGACGGTTCGGACGGTGCAGGCCGGCATCCTCTCGTGGGTGCTGCCCGGTGCCGGACACTTCCTGCTCGGCCAGCGCGCGCTGGCCTGGGTGCTGTTCTTGGCCGTCAGCCTGCCCTACTGGACCGGCGTGGCCATCGGTGGGGTGATGAACTCGGTCAATCCGCGCGTCAACAAGTGGCTGTTCGCGGCCGAGATGCTCGCCGGCGGCTACACGTCCACCTGCTTCGTCGCCAGCAGCACGTTGCAGCGGCAGACGGCATCGATGCCCATCGAGGAGCGCTTCCGCCGCTATATCGCGATCTACCCCGGCTCAGACGTCGCGCAGATTTATCTGGCGACGGCGGGGCTGCTCAACCTGCTGGTCATTCTGGATGCGATGTCGCGCTCACAATACGGGGCGCCGACCTTTCACCGCCCGCCGGAAAGCAGCGCGGGAGCGGCGGCGACATGACGTCCGCGATGCACTGGTTGCTGGCCGAGGTGTGGATTCCGTTCGTCAACCCGATTCCGGTGCGGCCGGGCGTGCGGCTGCTGATGCTTCTGCCGCTGGCGCTGTGCGTGGCGGTCGTGTACCGGGCGATCCGTGCTCGAACGCTGCGCGGCCTGCCGTGGTACGCGCTGCTGACGTTTCTCAACATTGTCGGAGGGATGGCGCTGCTGGCGATCGGCTTCTACGTGCTGCACGAGTTCGTGCTGCATTTCTGGACGTAACCGTCAGCCGCGACGCCGCCGCGCCGCGACACACAGCACCACGGTCATCAAGCCACTGGCCGGCTCGGGTATCTTCGAATCGACGTAGTCGAGTACGACGTCGAGCGTGATCTCCGTCGCGGCGATCGCCTTGTCGAGCGGCATCAACGAGCCGACGTGAATGTGCCCGCCGGCGATGCACCAGGCCGGGTCGCTCGGGTCGGCGTGAATGTCGCGGTACCACGTGCCGTGATAGGCGATGAACTCCGACAGGAATCCGCCGCCATAATTCTCGCTGATGTTCGCGTTCAGACCGAGGCCCGCGTTGTCGATCGCAGTCTCGATATCGGACATCGGCAGCGACGACGTGCGGACGAAACCGGCGGGAACGCTGCCGTCGGGAGGCGCGGGCGTCGGCTGGAACGGCTCGAGGAAGTCGTCTTCCCAGACGTCGAGATTCCGCTGATACGCCTCGATCTCCCAGCGCGTGCTGCTGCGGGTGCCGCGGCTGAAGGTGATGATCGCGATCGGCTTCAGCTCGCCGACGATCCGCCAGAAGTCCGACGACGTGTCCTGATAGTCGACCTCAAAATCCCCTTCACCCTTGGTGATGTCGCCGCCGGGGAATTCCGGAAAAAACGAGTAGATGTCGTAGCCTCGGCCGCGCCAGTTTCCGCCCTGCCAGCCGCCGGGGTTCTGCTCGGCGTGGGTGCTGAAGTGCCGCACCATCTCGTTAGTGGGCGGCCAATAGCCGGTGATCATGACGTTGCGCGTGAAGTCGCCGAACGACGCGGGCGCGGCCGCGGCGATCAGCAGCAGGCAACCCAGCGTCGTGAACGACTTGGCGTGCGGGGCGGTGGGCGGCAGTGTCGTTCTCATGACCGTCCAGTATAGCCGGCTGACTCAACGGCCCGGTGTGCCGCCTCAGAAACAAAGTGCCCGCGAAACCGCGGGGTGTCCGGGTCCCGCAGGCCCGCGCGCGCGGGCGAGACGCTCGCGCTCCCCACGCTAGACCCGCTCCGCTGCGACCAGGTCCGAATATGTCTCACGCCGCCGGATCAGCCGCGCGTCGGCACGATCGACGAGCACCTCGGCGGCGCGCGGCCGGGAGTTGTACTGGCTGGCCATCGACATGGCGTATGCGCCGGCCGTGAAGACCGCCAGCAGATCGCCGCGCCGCACTTCGGGCAGCAGCCGCGCCCGCGCCAGGAAATCGCCGCTCTCGCACACCGGCCCGACGACGTCGGCCGGCTGCAGCCCGTCGAACGGTTGCTCGGGTCGGCGGTGCGGCGGCGTCAGCACGCCGGCCTCGACCGGCCAGACAAAGTGATACGCGTCGTAGAGCGCCGGTCGGATCAGCTCGTTCATCGAAGCATCGACGATCACGAATCGTTTCGTCCCCGACTGCTTCACGTGCACGACGCGCGTCAGAATGATGCCCGCGTTGCCCGCGATCGCACGGCCCGGCTCCAGGATGACGCGCAGCCCGCGGCTCCGCAGCGCGGGAAGCACCGCGGCGGCGTATTCCGCCGCGGGCGGCGACTCGGCGCCGCGGTAGTGCGCTCCAAACCCGCCGCCGATGTCGATCGTGTCGAGCTCGAAACCGCGGCGGCGCAAATCGTCGATCAGCGCGACGCCGCGCTCGATCCCGCGGGCGTATGCCGCCACGTCGAAGACTGGCGAGCCGATGTGCAGATGGATTCCGCACAGACGCAGCCGGCGGGCACCACGGTGTTGCTCGAACACCTCGACCGCCTGGTCGATGTCGACGCCGAACTTGGTCTCTTTCCGCCCAGTCGTCGTGTAATGGTGAGTCCCGGCGTCGACGTCGGGATTGACGCGGAGCGCGCCTTCGGCGCGGCGGTCGAGCTGCGCCAGAAGCTCCTCCATCACGCCAAGCTCGGAGCGCGATTCGATGTTGAAGAGACCGATGCCGGCACGCAGCGCCTCGACAACTTCGGCGTCGGTCTTACCCACGCCGGCGAAGACGATCTTGCGCGGGTCGGCCCCGGCCTGAAGCGCGCGGTACAGCTCGCCGCCGCTGACGACGTCGAAGCCGCTGCCACGCTCGGCGAGCAGGCGGCAGAGATGGACGTTCGGGCAGGACTTGATCGAGTAGCAGATCAGTGGCTCGACCGGAGCGAACGCGGCAACGATCCGCTCGTAGTGGGCCACGAAGGTGGCCTGGGAATAGACATAGAGCGGCGTGCCGAAACGCGCCGCGAGGTCGGCGGCGGGGATTTGCTCGCAGAACAGCCGCCCTTCGTGGAACTGAAACTCGTCCAAGCGTGTGCTCCCGCGCGCTCAGCGCCGCTGGCGCAGATGCAGCCCAAGCCGCTCGGCGCGGCCCTGAAGCTCGCTCTCGGTGACCCACTCGGCGGAGTAGCGCTGCCCGTCGAAGAGAATCAGATGCCGTCCCTGGGCGCGCAGAAACAGCGGGTGCGGTTGCGCGCACACACAGACCGCAACCGGCCGGATCTTCTCGATCAGAGCGGCGTTCGTAGGCGTATAGGCGAAATGATCGCGGACAGAAGCCGGTCCTGCCGCTGACTTCGGCAGGAGCAGCGGCAGATCGCCCGAACCCAGGCGGTTGAAGGCGTCGACCGCGAAATCGACCTGCACGCGGCACAGGCTGACGTTCTGGGCGTCGCGCGTCGCCATGGTGATCAGCACCATGACGACCAGGATGCCCAGCAGCGTCAGCACGGTCCGCAACACGCGCCGGCGGCGGAGCGACATGACGTGTAGCATGGCGCGCTCCGCCGCCTGCGGGTCGATCTGCACGTCGTCGAGCGTCGGGCTGGCGGGCATCGGGCGGACCGGGGACCAATTTCCATGTGCGGCTTTTACGCGGGCGCCATTCTATCCCCGTGCACCTGCGGGTAAAGTGAGCCGGCCATTCGGCGTCGTGCGAGGTTTCGCGTTGGATATGCTCTGGGTCATCCTCGGGTGTGCCGTCACCATTCTGATCGCGGCGGCCGTGATCTACTGGATCGTACAGGAAGAGCTCGAACTCGAACGTCGCCTGCACGCGTCGCGCCGGCCGCCGCACGCGATCGAGGGCATTTCACGGTCATTGGAGCCGCCTCGTGAACCGAACGAATTTCGATAGCAGCCCCGTGCTGACCGTTGACCAGCGCGATCACAGCAGCGCCCTGGCAACGCGATTGTCGCTGATGATGTTTCTGCAATACGCCGTCTGGGGGGCGTGGCTGCCGCTTCTGGGCCGCTATCTGTCGGCGCAGCTTGGCTTCAGCAGCGGCGAGATCGGGATGATCATCGGGACGGCCGGCGCCATCGGCGCCGTGTTCGCACCCTTCGTCGCCGGACAGATCGCCGATCGCTACTTCTCGGCCGAGCGCTTCATGTGCGTCTCGATGATGCTGGGCGGCGTCGTGCAGTTCCTTCTCGCCATGCAATCGTCCTACTCGAACTGGCTGGCGTTGTCCGTGGTCTATTCGATCATCTACATGCCCACCATCGCGATTTCCAACTCGCTGGCTTTCGCGCATCTGCGCGACCCGGACCGGCAGTTTCCGCCGATCCGGCTCTGGGGGACGATCGGCTGGATCACGGTGAGCTGGGTGTTTCCGATGGTCTGGCTTCAGACCGGGCTGAAGCCGCAGCTCATGCCGCCGTTTCTGGTCGGAACAGAGCGGGCAGATGTCATCTCGCGCCTGGCCGACGCGATGCGGCTCTCGGGAATCATGAGCTTTCTGTATGGCTTGTACTGCATGACGCTGCCGCACACGCCGCCGAAGAAATCCGTCGAGCGGCTTGCATTTGCCAAGGCCTTCCGACTGCTCGGTCACCGGGGGATGGCGGTGCTGACGCTCGCGGCGCTGCCAATCGCGATCATTCACACGATCTACTTCATCCAGACGTCGCAATTCCTGCCCACGCTGGAGGGCGTGCGCGACTCGGACATTCAGCCTGCGATGACCATCGGGCAGTTCAGCGAGATTTTCATCCTCGCCCTGCTCGGGCTGTTCTTGAAGCGCGCCGGCTTCCGCACGGTGCTGTCGATCGGCTGCCTGGCCTACGTGGTGCGATACCTGGTGTTCTCCCTGGGAACGCCGACCGCGCTGGTCGTGACCAGCCAGGCGCTGCACGGCGTGTGCTTCTCGTGCTTCTACGCGGCGGCGTTTATTTACGTCGAGCGCATCGCCCCGGCGGACGTTCGACATTCGGCGCAGACGGTCTTCGGCATCATCCTGCTGGGACTGGGGCCGTTGCTGGCGGGCCCGCTGCTGGGAAAACTCACCGCAATGTGCACCCGTGAAACGACCATCGGCGCCTGCGCGCAGTCGGTGAATCTGATTCCGCAGAAGCCGGCTGACGCCGCGACCGAAGCCCCAGGCGATCCGAAGGGCTGGGACAACCTGTATGTCGGTGCACAGGCCGACATGACTCGCTACGGGGACGAGCACCCCAATGACCGCTCGCGCGCCTGGCGGGCGCTGCGGGCCGACGCAAAGGTCGCGGCGCTCGATTACAAGACCTTTTGGCGGATCATCGCCGGATTCGCCGCCGTCAGCACCATCTTGCTCGCCGTAGGCTTCCGGCACGACGCCGCCGCGGGCGATCCGCGCGCCGCACCGGAGCCGGCGAGCTAGTGTACTGCCTCAGAAATATTGCGTCCGATTCGGTTCGGGGAGCATCGGCCTCTGGCCGGTGCGAAACGCCGTCCGCCCTGGCCGGAGGCCGATGCGGACCGCCCGGAGGCCAATGCTCCCCTTCGGAATACCGCACGGCATTTCTGTGGCACTACACCAGTGTCTCGAGTCGGAGTGTCGCCAGCCGGAGACCCCGACGCACCGGGGCATCCGAACCCGCGACGCCCGTCAGGAGCCGCACGGCGGTTGCCCCCACACAGATTCCTCAGCCGCTACACTATTCCCCGAGCGCGACGAGGTACCGAGACCGCTCGACACACATGTCCAAGATTGCTCTGATCCACTGGAACCAGCAGGAAGCCCAGCAGCGGCTGCGCGCCCTGCGTGGATTCGGCCACGAGGCGCGCTGGCTCGATCTCTCGAAGTCGGCGGCCATCGCGCCGCTCGCGGCTCACCCGCCCGATGCGTTCGTCATCGATCTCGGCCGCTTGCCGAGCCACGGCCGGGCGATCGCGCTCGCGCTGCGCCAGACGAAAGGAACGCGGCAAGTTCCGCTGGTTTTCGTCGGCGGTGCGGCGGACAAGCTCGAACGCATCCGCGCGGAGTATCCCGACGCCGGCTTCGTCGCCAATTGGGAGGACATGCGCGTCGGCCTGGACGAAGCACTGCGGTCGCCACCGGCCGATCCTGTCGTGCCGCGCAGCACATCCGGCAATTCGGGCACGCCGCTGGCACGAAAACTGGGTATTCGTTCCGGTTCGGGCGTGACGCTGCTGGGCGCGCCGCGTGGCTTTGAAGACACGCTCGCCCCGCTCCCGGCGGACCTGTCGATTCGCCGGCGGCGCACCGCGCGCGGAGCACACGTGGTGGTGCTCTTCGTGAAATCGCGGGCTGAGCTGGAGCGGCGGCTGCCCGACGCGCAAGCGGCGATGGACACCCAGGGGTCGATCTGGGTAGCGTGGCCGAAGCGGGCGTCCGGCGTGCGGACCGATCTGTCGGAGGGGCATGTTCGCGAATACTGCCTGAAGCGCGGCTTGGTCGACTTCAAGGTGTGTGCTATCGACGCTACCTGGTCGGGGTTGCGATTCGCACCGCGCCGCGGCAAACGCTGATCGTCAAGGCGCCGACGTTGACTGCGTCGAGGTCTCCGGCGCCGGCGGGAAGGACTGGCGCAGGGCGTCGACCGCCGGCCCAAGCTTCGCGTTGATCTGCAGCGCTTCCTGCATGTCGCGCTCGGCTCCTTGCCGGTCGCCCGCGAAGCCGCGCGCCCGGGCCCGCACCAGCAGAGCCTCCCACGAGCGCGGATTCAGCTTGAGCAGCGCGTCACAGGCGCGGACGGCGGCGTCGTGGCGTCCCAGCTTCCACTCCGCGGTCGCAATGATCAGATACGCCTTCTGTCCCCACTTCGCATCCGCGCAGTTCCGCCGCGCGATCTCGATCGCCCGTTCCGAGTTCCCGAGCTGGCTCAGCACGCGCGCCCACGTGTCGATCACCTGCGGCTCCTGCTGAAACCGCGGCGAGGCGGACTCGATCCGCGCCAATGCGTCGTCGAACCGGCTCTGTCCGATCAGGCCACGCAGCAATTGCAGCCGCGCCTCCACCACCACCGGCGCCAGCCGCACGGCCTCTTCCAGATGTGGCAGCGCCTCGGCGGCGGCGCCGCGGTCAATCAGCATCCGCCCCAGTTGTGTCCGCGCTTCCACGTACTTCGGGCTCAGCTCCACCGCCCGCCGCATGCGCTGTAACGCCTCGTCCGGCCGATCCTGCTCCAGCCAGGCGGCGAGCACGGCGTGTGCCTCCGGCGCCTGCGGGTAGCGCCGCAGCACCCCGTTCATCAGCGTGGTTGTGTCGCGCCACTCCAGCGCCCGCGCCAGCGAGAAGCCCGTCAGCGCGAGGAGCAGCGCCGCCCAGGCCGCGTTGGCGACGGCTCCCTTCGATCGGGCCAGCAATGACTCGAAGCGGCGCAGCCGCACTCGCGCCTGGTTTCCCAGCCAGCCGACGGCCGCCGGAGCGACCGCCGCCGGCGCCAACAGTGCCAGATATGCAAGGTGGTTGGCAACAAAACTGCGATCCATGAGCGGCCACGGAATGATCCCCAGGGCCAGGCCGATCATCGCCGCGTAATGCACGAGTGCGACCATGCACATCGCCTGCCGGCGCTGCTGCCACGGCCGCTCGCGGAACGCGGCCCACAGCCACACTGCCGCGACTGCGACGAGCATCCCCAGCGGAATGAATCCCGCGATCGACAACGCGACGCTCCAGCGCGGATAGATTGCTGACAGCCCGAACGGCCAGACGAAGCGCAGCAGGTAGAACCAGAACGCCTGACCAGCGATCATCAGCCGCGCCGGAAGCGCCGGCGGGTCAATCGCCGGGTGTTCGCTGTCGAGCGTCAGCAAGCCGAAGATCACCGAGAGCAGCAGAAACGGGCCGACGCGACCCAGCGCGGCCAGCGTGAGCCGCCGTCCACGGAGCCACTCCGTGAACAGCAGCACCACCGGCCAGCCGACGCCGGCCGTCTTGCTCAGCAGCGCCGCCGCAAAGAGCCCGATGCTCGTGGCGTACCACGCGCTCCGCCAGCGCTGTTCCGCCCGCAGGAAACACCAGGCTGACGCGAGATACAGGCAGCCGGACAAGACGTTCTTGCGCTCCGTCGCCCAGACGACGGATTCGACCTGGAGCGGGTGCACCAGCCACAGCGCCGCCGCCAGCCACGCCAGCCGCGGCCCGGCGCCCAGCCGCAACAGGCACCGCCAGAAGAAAACGCCTGCGCCGGCGTGCAGAACCAGGTTGATGAAGTGCGTTCCGCCGGCGTGTTCCGGCCCGCCGATGCCCAGTTGCGTCTCCAGCCAGAACGATGTGAACGTGAGCGGATAGTAGATCGGGGCGTCGCCGGTGAACCAGATCCGCCGTAGCCCGTCGAACGATCGCAGGAGCGGGTTGACAACGATATAAGGCCCGTCGTCCCAACCCACGTAGTCATTGAAGACCGCCGGACCAAACGCCACCAGCGTCGCCAGCACGAGGACCGCCGCGGCTACGCCCCCGGCCAGCAGGCGCCCTACGAATGCGTGCGTCCTCTCGACTTGCTCGCCGGCGCGAATCACGCGCGTACTCTACCGGCGGCTTCGGCGTCGAACCACCGGACGGTCTCGCCGCCCGCGTACTCCGCTGATCGAACGTCCGCGCAAATCGCGCGTTGCGCCGCCGCAACGGCGCGCCGGGCCGGCAGCGCTCCGCACGCATCGGGTATGATCAGATACGTGAACGAAATCTCGGATATCGGCCCAACGCTCGTCGGCCGGATCGTGCAGGTCGCCACGAAGCCCGAATGGGGTCGAGGCACCGTGCTGCGCGTCCAGACCACGCACGCCGGCGGCCACCCGCAGCATCGCGTCTCCATCCAGTTTGCCGTCGGACACAGGCAACTGCTGATTCCGCCGGGCAGCATCTGCGAGCCCGCCGACGAGCCCGAACGTGCCCCGGGTTGGATCGACGCCGTCGCCTGTGCAACCGTCGATGACCGCCTCCGCCGTTTGCCGCTCGACGCCACGCAAGTGCTCGGCACGCTGGCGCAGCGCCTGGCGGCCCTGGCCCCCCATTTCTGCGTGAGCGACGATGAGCGGAGCCTGTTGCGCTGGGCCCGAGCGCAGACCGGCGTCGGCGACCCGCTCTCGCGCTGGACGCGCGACGAGCTGCAGGCAGCGTTGGCCCAGTTTGAACGGCACCGCGACGGCTACGTCCGCGAGCTGATCGCCAACGCCCGCGCTGCGAGCGGTCCCGCCGCGGTAGACGACGCGCTGGCGACTTTGGATCCCGCGGTCCGCGAAAAAGTCCGCGCCGCATTCGAGTGGCGCGTCCGCGACACAAGATCGGACGACAATCGGTAGGGCAGGCATGAAACGCATATTCTCAGCCGTCAACCCGCTCGACGCCGAGCAGTGCACCGCCGCGCTCCAGGCGGCCGGCGTTCGCGCCGTCACCGTCGGAGAAGTGCTCACCTCCGCCGTCGGCGGCCTGCCGGCGCTGACACCGATGATCGAAGTCTGGGTGCCCGACGAAGCCTGGGAGCAGGCGCGCGAAATCGTCGAGCAGTTACCGCCAATGTCCACGGGCCGAAAGTGTCCACACTGCGGATACGACCTGCGCGGCCTGCCCGCTTCACGCTGCCCGGAATGCGGCGAGCCGTTTGGATGGACTCCGCCGCCTGCCGAGTCGAAAAGCTGGGTCTGCGCCATGTGCGGCGAAACGGTCGAAGAGCAGTTCACCGCTTGCTGGAACTGCGGGTCCGAGCGCCCAGCGCCGCCCTAAACCGCGGATTAGTCTGCCGGCGGGCACGTCATGATCCGCCCCGCTTGCGAGTCGAGCGGTCCGATGCGGCGCCGACTGGTTCTTTCGCACCCGCGGCGCGCTCTCCTCCCGGCGAGCGATCCGCGCCCGGCTCGCCGTCCGCGTCTTTCGCGACCGGCATCTTCGCGACGAGCACTTTCTGGCGGATTTCCTCGAACAGCTCCGGATTGTCAATCAGGAACTGCCGCGCGTTTTCCTTGCCCTGCCCCAGCCGCGTGCCGCCGTAGCTCAGCCACGCACCACTGCGGGCCAGCACGCCGCAATTGCCGGCCAGTTCGAGCAGATCGGCTTCGCGGCTGATGCCGCAGTCGAAGAGAATATCGAACTCAGCTTCGCGGAAGGGCGGGGCGACCTTGTTTTTGACGACTTTGGCGCGCACGTGCGCGCCGATGACCTGGTCGCCCTCCTTGACCAGTCCGATGCGCCGCGTGTCGATTCGGACCGACGAATAGAACTTGAGCGCGCGGCCGCCGGGCGTGGTTTCCGGACTGCCGTACATCACGCCGATCTTGTCGCGAATCTGGTTGATGAAAATGACGCAGGTGCGCGATTTGGCAATCACGGCCGTGAGCTTGCGCAGCGCCTGGCTCATCAGTCGAGCCTGAGCGCCGACCTGCACGTCGCCCATCTCGCCTTCCAGTTCGCTGCGCGGCACGAGCGCCGCCACCGAATCCACCACGATTACGTCGATGGCGTTGGATCGGACCAATAACTCGGTGATTTCGAGCGCCTCTTCGCCGCATGACGGCTGATTCACCATCAGGCCTTCCAGGTTGACGCCGATGCGCTTGGCCCAGGCCGGGTCGAAAGCGTGCTCGGCGTCGACAAAGGCGGCGCTGCCGCCGCGGCGCTGCGCCTGGGCGACGATGCTGAGGGCCAGGGTGGTCTTACCGGACGATTCGGGGCCGAAGACCTCGACAACGCGGCCGATGGGCACGCCCGTACCGCCCAGGGCAATGTCGAGCGTCAGCGAGCCGGTCGAAATGCCATCGACGTTGGCGGCCTGGGCGCCATTGAGGAACATGATCGTTCCCTTGCCGAAGGACTTCTCAATCTGCTGGAGCACGCGGCCCAGGGCATCGCGGCGGGTTTCCTCGCGTTCTTCCGGGGTGCGGGGGGCTTCCTTATCGGCCATGGGTGTCGATCCTCGACAAGTGCGTCGCGGGCCGCGGCCCGCACAGGAGTCCGAACTATCACCTAACTTGCAGAAGAATACAAACGGATACCTAACGCGTCAAGTGGTGGCGAAAAAAATATTTTCGCGCCGCCGTGAATCGCGGTCCACAGGCAGGCGGCGCGGATATTCCAGCGGCTGACGGGAAGGAACCGTCTCGGGTTGCGGGGCGACGGATGCGGCGGTGTCAGGGCGGACCCGACCGGCCCGGAACGAGCTTGAGCGGCAGGCCGATGTCGCAGACCAGCACACGGCCGAGCACTTGGCGGGCAGCGACGCTCGCGAATCCAATCTTGGGCGCCACCAACGTCAGTGTCGCGTCGGCCTGAAAACACGGGTCGAAGCACACGCCACGGTCTGCGTCCAGTCCGCTGGGAATGTCGACCGCCACGCGGCGGGCGCGAGCGGCGGCGTTGGCCATGCGGACCAGCTCGGCGACAGCCCCGCGCGGCGGACCGCTCGCGCCGGTGCCAAGCAGGGCATCGACGATCAGATCGGCGGTGGCGAAGGCGGATTCGATCCTGGGTGCGGCGGCTGTCGCCGACGCATCGAGCATGGGGAAGTCGATACGCTCGAGGATGCCGAGGTTGGTGCGAGCGTCGCCGAAGTAGCGATCGCGGGGGGCGGCCAGGGTGACGAGGACTTCGACGCCGGCGTTGGAGAGGTGTCGAGCCGCGACGAAGCCGTCGCCGCCATTGTTTCCCGGACCGCACAGAATCAGGACGCGGCTGCGAGCGGGGTCGACGAGCGTCTGGTAGCAGAAATCGGCCACGGCGCGGCCGGCGTTCTCCATGAGCAGCAGGCCAGGCATGCCAACGTGCTCAATCGCGAGGATGTCCAGCTCGCGTATTTGACTGGTGGTGAGGGCTTCACCGGAGACGTATGGAAGCGGCATGGCTGGACCCGCAGGCGACGTTGACGGCGACGGTGCCGCAAGGGGAGTATACGCGTACGTTCGGGCGGATTCACGCGGTGGCGGCTGACGCCGCCGGACGCCCGGCACACGGAAAGGCGGCAGGCATGGCAGGAAGCGCGGGAACGGCGGCAGCGTCCGGTGTGGCGGGCGGGAGCGGGGCGGGTGTGGGCGTGCCGGCGCTGAATCTGGTGGCGGGCATGCACGCCTATCGGGACGCGTTGCTGCGCGAGCTCACGGCGATCTGCGACTCGGGGCAGTACATCCTGGGCGAGCGGGTGGCGCGGTTCGAGGCGGCCCTGGCCGACTACTGCGGCGCGCGTCACGCGCTGGGCGTGTCGAGCGGAACGGACGCGTTGCTCCTGGCAATGATGACACTGGGCATCGGTCCGGGCGACGAGGTGATCGTGCCGACGTTCACTTTCTTCGCGTCGGGCGGTTGCGTCGCGCGGCTGGGCGCCAAGCCCGTGTTCTGCGACATCGACGAATCGACGTTCAACATCGACGTGGCGCGGATCGAGCCGCTCATCACGCCACGCACGCGGGCCATCATGCCGGTGCACCTCTACGGGCAACTGGCGGACATGCCGGGCGTGCGGGCGGTGGCCAAGCGGCACAGCCTGCGGATCATCGAAGACGCGGCGCAGGCGATCGGGGCGAGACTGGCGGCCTCGGACCGCCGGGGGGCGGGGGCGTTCGGCGACCTGAACTGCCTGAGCTTCTATCCGACCAAGAACCTCGGGGCGATCGGCGATGCGGGCATGCTGCTGACCGACGACGACGCGCTGTTCGAGCGCGCCCGGCTGCTGCGAACGCATGGCGAATCGCCGAAGTATTACCATCACATGATCGGGGGGAATTTCCGGATCGACGCGCTGCAGGCGGCCATCCTGCACGTGAAGCTGCCGCACCTGGAGGACTGGACGGCGCGGCGGCGCGAAGTCGCGGCGCGCTACCGCACGCTGTTTGCGCAGGCCGAGCTGCCCGCGGGAGCGGTGCGACTGCCGGTCGAGCGCTGCGGGTCGCACGTGTATCACCAGTTCGTGCTGCGCGTCGAGCGGCGGGACGCGCTGCTGCGGCACCTGGCGGAGCGCAAGATCGGCTGCGGCGTGTACTACCCGGTGCCGCTGCACGTGCAGAAGTGCTTCGCGTACCTGGGCGGAAAGCTGGGCGACTGCCCGGTTGCGGAGCGGATCGCGTCGGAGGTGCTGGCGCTGCCGATGTATCCGGAGCTGACCGAGGTTCAGCAGCAAGCTGTCGTCGCGGCGATTGCGGAGTTTTTCCGCGAGTAAGCGAGAGGGCGACGAAGCGACGGAGCGATCCGAGCCCGAAGCGCCAGCGAGTGCGGAGGTGTGCCAGCGCACCTACGCGGGAGTGCAGCCGGGGCGGCTGCTCTCCACAATGTCCGACCACAACGTCTGACCACGATGTCCGACCACAACCTCCGAAGCGCCAGCGAGTGTCCCCTTCGTGGCTTCGTCGCTCCGTCGCTTCTGGGCCTTTCGTGCTCGTGTGACCGGTTCGGATGAAGGGGAGAGCTGCTCATGCTCGACAAGCTGGCCGCGGGCGGGCCGCTGGTGCTGGACGGGGCGGTCGGAACCGAGCTGACCCGCCGAGGCGTCGCGACGACGTTACCGCTCTGGTCGGCGGCAGCGCTGTTCGAGCGCCCGGACGTGATTCAGCAGATTCACCGCGACTACGTCCACGCCGGGGCGGACATTGTCGTCGCCAACACGTTTCGCACCAATCCGCGAACATTGCGGCGGGCGCAGCTCGAGGCGCGCGGCGTGGAGCTCAACGCGCTGGCGCTGGACCTGGCGCGGCGCGCGGCGCTCGGAGTGGCGGCGCGCAAGATCAGCATAGCAGCGAGCGTGGCGCCGGTGGAGGACTGCTACAGTCCGCGGCTCGCGCCCGATGAAGCGACGTTGCGCGTCGAACACGCGCAGATGCGCGAGTGGCTGACGGCCGCCGGCGTCGAGCTGGCCTGGTGCGAGACGATCGGCACACTGCGCGAGGCACGCGCGGCGGCTGACGTCTGGGCCGGCAGCGGCGTGCCGTTCGTCATGAGCTTCGTGACACGCGAAAGCGGCGACCTGCTCGGCGGCGAGCCGCTGGAGGAGGCAGTGCGGGCGATCGAGCCGTTCGGGCCGGCGGCCATCGGCGTGAACTGCGTTCCGCCCGCAGGCATCGTTCACATCCTGCGGCAGCTTCGCGACCTGACACGGCTGCCACTGGCCGCGTATGGGCACATTGGCAATCCCGAGCCGATCTGCGGGTGGTCGTTTTCGTCCGCGATGACGCCGGAGGAGTACGCACGGCACGCGGTCGAGTGGCTCGAAGCGGGTGCGAGAATCGTCGGCGGGTGCTGCGGGACGACGCCGGCGCACATTGCGGCGGTGCGGCGGGTCTGTAACCACAAGGCAGAATGCAGAATGCAGAATGCAGAAGGCCAGTGAGCGAATGGGAGTCACATCCGAGCACGAAGCGCCAGCGAGTGCGCGGGAGTGCAGCCGGGGCGGCTGCTCTCCATGTCGCTTCATGTTGAACGCGGCGCGGCGCGCAACAGTTGCTCAAGGCGCGCGACGACCTGCGCGACAACCGTCTCGAAGTCGCCGGTCGCGCGGGCGCCGGCGGCGCGGGCGTGGCCGCCCCCGCCAAGTTCGGCGGCGACGGCCGCGACGTCGAGCCAATTTCGACTGCGGAGGTTGATGCGAATCCGGCCATCCGGGTCTTCGCTGAAGAGAGCCGTGGCTTCGACGCCGCCGAGCCGGGCGGCCTCGTTCACCAGGTCCTCGGTCATGGTGCGGTCGGCACCCGCGGCGGCGAAATCGGACTGGCGAAGCTTCATGACGGCGAGCAGCCCGCTGGCGCGCAGGTCGAGGGCGGTCAGAAGCCGTCCGGCGAGCCGGGCGCGCGGCAGCGGATCGCACTGATAGAGCTGCTGGTACAGGGCGTCGGGGCGGACGCCGGCCGAGACGAGGCGTGACACGGCCTGAAAGGTGCGCGCGTCGGTATTCGAAAAGCGGAACCAGCCGCAGTCCGTCGCGATGCCCACGAACAACGCGGCGGCGATCGCCGGCGTCAGCGGAAGGGCGGCCCCATCGGCCCACTCGGCGACGAGCAGCGCGCAGGCAGACGCCGACACGTCGATGAAGCGCAGATCGCCGGCGCGCGTGCCGATCTCGTCGCGCGTGGCGTGATGGTCGATGACGAGCGTGGGCGGGGCGGCCGCAAGGCGGGTAACCAGCGGCTCAAGCTGCGACGCGGAGCACGTGTCGAGAATGAGCAGGGCGTCGAACGCGTCGAAACGCGCTGAGACGGGCTCCCACGATGACCACTCCGTGCCGGCCAGCAACCGATAGCGCGGCGGGAGAGCGTCGAACAGCGCGATCGTCGGCGACATGCCGAGCGCGCGAAGCAGGCCGCCCATGCCCGCCAGCGAACCGAGCGCGTCGCCGTCGGGTCGCTGGTGCGAGACGAGCAGGGGGGCGCGGCGCTTGCGGAGCCAGGGCAGAATGTCGGTCGGGCCGGTCGTCATGGGCAGGGATTCTATCGGCACAACGGCGTGGCTGCTCGCAGGGTGCGAATGGGTCGCGGCCTGCCGCCGTACGCCGTACAATCCGCCGACCAATTTTTCGGAGAACGGACGAGCCATGGAACGAACGCTGATCATCTTCAAGCCGGATTGCATGCATCGCCAACTGGTGGGGGCGATTCTGAGCCGCTTTGAGAGCAAGGGGCTGCGAATCGCGGCCCTGAAGCTCCAGCAGACGCCGCTGGCGCAGGTCGAAAAGCACTACGCGGTGCATCGCGAGCGGCCGTTTTACAAGGCGTTGATCGAGTTCATGACGGCCAGCCCTGTGATCGCAGGCGTGCTGGAAGGTCCGCAGGCGATCGCGGTGGTGCGGAAGATGCTGGGCGCGACCAACGGGATGGAGGCCGAACCGGGGACGATCCGCGGAGACTATGGGCTGTCCAAGCAGCTCAACCTCGTCCACGCCAGCGACAGCGCCGAGACGGCGAAAGCCGAAATCGCGCTGTTCTTCAAGCCCGAAGAGGTGCTGAGCTACACGCGCGCCGCCGACCGCTGGATCAGCGAGTAAGCAAGCAGCAGCGGCAGTCCGTCGTGGTCACGCGCGAATGGAGATCGCGCGCGGACAGGACCCGTCGCTGCCGCTCCGGGTTCGGATTGGGTGCACGCTGAATCTCGTAACCGCGTCTCAACTCTCGCTCGGCCGTTACCAGCCGATGATGTTGTAGCCCGCGTCGACGTAGTGCACCTCGCCGGTCACGCCGCTCGACAGATCGCTGAGCAGATAGAGGCCGCTCTTGCCGACCTCCTCGGACTCGATGTTGCGTTCGAGCGGGGCCTTGGTCGGATAGTGCTGAAGCATCTTGTCGAAGCCGGAGATGCCGGCGCTGGAAAGCGTGCGGCAGGGGCCGGCGGAAAGGGCGTTGACGCGAGCGCGCTTCTCGCGGCCCAGCTCGGCGGCGAGGTAGCGCATCGAGGATTCCAGCGCCGCCTTGCAGACGCCCATGACGTTGTAGCCGGGGATCATCTTGACCGAGCCCATGTAGGTCAGCGTCAGGATCGCCGCCTTGTCGGCCAGATGCGGAACGGCGGCCTGGCAGACGGCGACGAAGGAATAGACGCTGATTTCCATGGCCTGGGCGAAGTCGGCGCGGCTGGTCTTGTAGAACGGGTTGTAGAGCGCCTGCTGGCTGGCGTAGGCGACGGAATGCACGACGAAATCGAGCGGGCCGAGCGTTTCGCGGGCCTGGTGCAGCGCGGCGCCGATCTGCTCGTCGCTGGTCACGTCGCACGGCACGATCACCTTGGCGCCGATCGGCTCGGCCAGTTGCCGCACGCGCCGCTCCATCTTGGGGTTGGGCAGATAGTTGAAACCAAGCTGCGCGCCCTCCGCGTGCAGGCGTTCGGCGATGTACCACGCCAGCGAGCGGTCGTTCGCCACGCCGAATACGAAACCCTTCTTGCCGGACATCAGGCCCATGTCGATCTCCTTGAAACCCATGGGAGAGTGTAGTGCATGCTGGGCCGGCGTGCAGCAATCGGTGCGCCGCAGCGCGAGGATTGCGGCGCGCCGCTTGCGTCCACCGGTAGGGGGCCTACACTTGTGAGGTTCGGCGCGACGCGGTTGGCCGCGCCGCCGGCGCCTGCCTCAAGTGAGAACGGATGGAAACTCGCCGATTAGTCGTCTTCATGATCGCCGCCGTGGCGGTCTTCATCGCCTACAACTACGTCATCAACCGCTGGCTGCCGGCGCCGCGCCAGGCCGCGCAGCCCGTGTCGGAATTTCAGCAGTTTCCGACGGAGCCGAGCCCGGCCGACCCGACGCCGCTCACGTCCGCCAGCGCGCCAGCCACCGACATGACGTTCACCGCCGGCGTGCCGCAGGCGGACGTGACCATCGGCGGTGAGGCGCACAAGCTGCGGCTGGAGCTTTCGCAGCGCGGGGCGGCGGTGGCGCGGCTCACCCTGACACAGCGGAAGAAAAACGGGCAGTACGTGCACCGCGCGCACGCGACCGGGAACGAGCCGTTGACCCTGCTGACGCCGGTGGCCGACGGCGACCGGCTTTTGAATTCGTTTGCGACCAGCAAGGTGCGGCTCGAGCATTTGGGCCGGGAGTTTCCGCTGGGCGACCTGGTCTGGCAGCTCGTTTCCTCCGACCCGGCCGCGGGCGTGGCAACGTACTCGGCGACGCTGCGCCGCGACGACGGGCAGGCGCTGCTCGAGCTGCGAAAGACGTACGCGCTCAGCGCCGCGGCGCCGCTGGTCAACGTGACCATCGAGCTGATCAACCCGGGCGACGCACCGGCGACCGTCTCGCTGCTTCAGGACGGTGCGGTCGGCATTCCGTCGGACAACCTGCGCATGAACATGCGGCGCGTCTTCGGCGCCGAGCGCACGGCCGACGGGGCCGTCGCGCTGAAGAACGTCTCGCGTGACGAGCTGCACCGCAAGCTGCCGAACCCGTCGCCGCTGGGCAGCGCCGACCCCAAAGCGCGATTCCTGTGGACGGCGCTGGTCGACAAGTACTACGGCATCTTCATGCGCGGCGTGGGTCCCGGCGGCGAGGACGCCGACATCGTCCGCGGCGCGCAGGCGACCGTTGGGGCGGTGGGCGTGGCGACCGATCAGGGCGACGCACTGGCACGGCTGGTGACGCGGCCGGTCGTGGTTCCCCCGGGCGGGAGCGTCGCGCAGCGATTCGAAATCTGCGCGTCGCCGAAGGATCACGAACTGCTGCGGGCGATCAACGCGGCGTACGTCGACCCGCTGAAGCTGAATTACGTGGCGGTCAAGAACGCCGACATCGCGTGCGCCTGCACCTTCCAGCCGCTGCCGCAGCTCATGACGTGGCTGATGGACCGCATTTACCTGGTCGTGCGGAATTACGGCGTGGCGATCATCTTCCTGGTGGTGATCATCCGCACGCTGCTGCACCCGCTGGCGGTGTTCCAGCAGAAGTCGATGTATCGCATGCAGGAGGCGATGAGCCGCATCCAGCCGAAGATTGCGGCGCTCAAGGAGCGTTACGCGAACGACCGCATGCGGCTGAACCAGGAGATGATGAAGCTGTGGGGCGAGGAGAACGTCAACCCGGCCGCCAGCATGGTGTCGTTCATCCCCTTGTTCCTCCAGATGCCTATCCTGGTGGCGCTCTGGACCGCGCTGAACACCGACATTCACCTGCGCAACGCCCCGTTCGACGGCTGGTGGATCAAGGACCTCTCGTCGCCCGACGCGCTCATCTCGTTCGGCGGTGCGGGACTGACGATCCCGTTGCTGGGCATCCTGCCGATGTTCCGCAACATCCCGGCGCTGAACGTCCTGCCGATCCTGATGGGTGTCAGCATGTGGCTGCAGCAGAAGTACATGCCCAAGCCCGGCATGCAGGCCCGCGCCGCCGCCGCCGCCCAGCAGCCTCCGCGGCAGCGCAAGCCCGGCGAGGGGCCGTCGCCGGAAGACATGATGAAGCAGCAGCAGATGATGGCGAACATGATGTCGATCATGCTGCCGCTGATGTTCTACTACATGCCGTCGGGGCTGAATCTGTACTGGATGGCGACGAACGTCTTCGGCATCTTCGAGTCGATCCGGATTCGCCGGCAGCTCGAACGCGACAAGCTCGCCGCCAAGGAGCGCGGCACGCCGCCGCCGCGGCCCAAGTCGTCGTTCATGTCGCGCTGGTTCCGCCAGCTCGCCGAGCAGGCCGAACAGTTGCAGAAGCGGGCCGACCGGCTTTCCGAGCAGTCCAAGAAGTGACATGAACCGCCGCGGCGAGTCCATTTCGAGCGACGTGCGGCAGCTTCACCGCGAACTGCTCGCGGTCGCCTGCCAGGCAGCGCGGGCCGGCGCGGCTATCGCGGCCGAGTTCTTCGGGCGCGGCGTCGAAGTCGAGTTCAAGCGCGACGGCAGCGAAGTTTCCGCCGCCGATCGCGCCGCCGAAGCCGCGTGCGTCGCCGCGATCCGCGCCGCCCGGCCGCACGACCCGCTCATCGCCGAAGAGGCGGTCTCGGCCGGCACGGGCGCCGCAGCGGGCGATTCGGACGCGGGCACGGCAGCCGTGGTCTGGGCGATCGACCCGATCGACGGAACGCGCAACTTCGTCCGCGGCATCCCGCTCTACGCCTGCTCGGTCGGGGCGCTGTTCGAGGGCGTGCCCGTGGCGGGTGCCATCATGGACCCGTCGCGCGACGTGCTTTACTCGGCGTCGCTGGGAGAGGGCGCGTTCCTGAACGGCGCCCCGTTGCGCGTGGTTGACGGCGATGAACGCACGCTGCTCGCCGCGATCCCGAGCAAGAGCCGCGACCGGGCCCGCGTCATCGTGCATCACTGGGTCGATCGGCTGGTGATTCGCAATTTCGGCTCGTCCGCGCTGCACCTGGCGATGGTCGCGGCGGGGCAGCTCGACGCGGTGCTGGCCACCGACGCGCGGCTGTGGGACATCGCCGCCGGCGCTGTGCTGATCGAGGCCGCCGGTGGGCGCGTCAGCGCACCCGATGGCTCGGCGATATTCCCGTTTGACGTTCGCAGCTACAACGGCGGCGAAATCCCCACACTCGCCGCTGGCCCGCTGACACACGCCCGGCTCGTCAGGCCGGGCATGCCCTGATCGCGCCATTCGTGTGGCCAACCGCGCAGCCCATGGTAGACCGCCTCTGGTAGCCCGGCCTCTGGGGGGATCCACCTGGGAAAAGACCGGACGGAGTCGGGCGGGCTTCCAGCCCACCCGGACCCGTCGGAGACCGGTCCGCCATGGTCAACCCGTCTCGACGCCTTGGATCACGCCGCCGGTTCGCTATACTGTCCGCTTCAGCCGCCGGTCGCGTTGGACTGGCGACTGATTCCCGTGAATTCAACCTGACGATGGAGCGTAGCAGGAATGAAGCCATTTTTCGGCACACTGGCCCGATGGATCCGCTGGATTGCACTCGCCACGATTTGCACCCCCGCCGCCGCGCAGCTTCGCGTCGCCACGTGGAATGTTTCGAACTACGATGGTGGCCGCGCGAGCGATATTCAGGCGGCCGTCTACGGCGTGTTCGAGACGCGGTCGCTCGATCCCGACATCATCATCGCCCAGGAGTTCATCTCCTCCTCGGCGGTGACAGAGTTCAAGAGTTATCTGAACGGGGCCTGCGGCTGCTCGAACGACTGGGACGCCGCGACGTTCGTGAACGGCCCGGACACCGACAGCGCCTTTTTCTTCCGCAAGAGCCGCGTGACGCTGCTGGCGACCGTGCTGGTGGCGACGGGCGGCGGAAGCCCGCTTCAACCGCGAAACGTCATGCGCTACGACGTGCGCCTCAAGAACTACACCGCCGCGGGCGCCACGCTCTCCTGTTACAGCTCGCACATGAAGGCCGTCGAAGCCGGCTCCGACGACGATGATCGCCGGTTGTACGAGGCCCAGATCGTCCGCGGCGACGCCGAGGCGCTTCCGGCCGGCTGGAACTTCCTGATCGGCGCCGACTTCAACATCCAGACTTCAAACGAGGCGGCCTATCAGGAACTGGTCGGCTCGCAGGTGAACAACGCCGGCCGCTTCTTCGACCCGATCAAATCGCCGGGAAGCTGGAACAACTCGGCGGCGTACAAGATTCTGCATACGCAGGACCCGGCCGGAGCCGGCGGGATGGACGATCGCTTCGACCAGATTCTGCTGTCGTCTGGTTTGGTGGACGGCGGCGGCTTTGACTACGTCGGCAACCCGAACCTGACCTACAGCACCAGCACCTGGAACGACCCGAATCACTCCTACCGCGCCTGGGGCAACGACGGTACGAGCCTCAACGACACGCTGACCGTGACGGGCAATCAGATGGTTGGGGCGGCGATCGCGCAGGCGATCATCAACTGTGCCGACGGCGCCGGACACATTCCCGTGTTCCTCGATCTGCGCGTCCCGCCCGAGATCGACGCGGATGCGAGCGTGAGTTTCGGCGTCGTGACGCAGGGCTCGGTCGCGCAGCAGCCGGTGCACGTGTTCAACGCCGGCGACACCGCGCTGTGGGGGCCCAACGGAATTGCCAACCTGAGCTACTCGCTGGCGGCCAGCGCCGGCTTCAGCGCCCCGGGCGGTTCATTCTCCGATGCCGCGGGTGGCTCGCAGAACACGCACACGCTGACGATGGACACGTCGACGCCCGGCATCAAGAGCGGGACGCTGACCATCTCGTCGAACTCGCCCGACGAGCCGACGCTCGTCGTGGCGCTTTCCGGGGAAGTCGTCGCCGACTGCGTCCCCTGCGACACCAACTGCGACGGCTCGATCAACGGCTTCGACGTCGACACATTCGTCGCGCTGCTGGCCGGCAGCGGCACGCCCTGTCAGCCTTGTGCCGGAGACGTCAACGGCGACGGCTCGGTCAACGGATTCGACATTGACGAGTTCGTCGCCGCCCTGACCGGCGGACCCTGCTAATTCGGTTGACGTGAATCACACCCGTGGCATGCGTTCGCAACGCGTGGCGTGCGTGGCGAGCGGTGCGCTGGGTAGCCTGGGTCGCATGCTTTCGCCCACCGCCGGACTCGGCGCCGATCGTCGCCGAGTTCGTCGGCAATCGCTTAGAATGCCCAGCTCTGCGCGGCCCAGGCGGCAACCGAGACGCCGCGGACGGCGCGGCAGCCAGACGCGCGTTGGCGGCACAGCATGATTCAGGCATTCGAACTCTCCGCATTCGGCATCGACAACCTCCGTACGGTGACGCGCCCCAGCGCCGCACCGGGCCCCGGCCAGGTCCGATTTCGTGTCCGAGCCCTCAGCCTGAACTATCGCGATCTCCTGGTCGTCAAGGGCGTCTACAACCCCAAACTCGCGCTGCCCGCCACGCCAATCAGCGATGCGGCGGGCGTCGTTGCAGACGTCGGTGCCGGTGTGACACGCTGGAAGTCGGGTGACCACGCCGTCACGCACTTCGTCAGCGGCTGGATCGACGGGCCGTTCCGCGCCGAGTACCCCAAGACCTCGCTGGGCACGCCCGGTCCGGGCCTGGCCGCCGAAGAGGTCATCCTGCCCGCCGAGGCGCTGGTCCGCGCGCCGCGCGGCTACAGCTTCGTCGAGGCCGCGACGCTGCCGATCGCGGCGCTGACGGCCTGGAGCTGCTTGGCGACCGAGGGAAACATCCAGCCGGGGCAGCGCGTGCTGACGCTGGGGACCGGCGGCGTGTCAGTCTTCGCGATCCAGTTCGCGCGGACCATGGGCGCAGAGGTGCTCGTCACCAGCAGCAGCGACGAAAAGCTGACGCGCGCCGCACGGCTGGGCGCCACTCACGGCGTGAACTACCGCACGCAGCCCGAGTGGGACCGCGCCGTGTTGGAACGCACCGGCGGCGAGGGCGTCGACCTGGTGGTCGAGACCGGCGGCGCCGGCACGCTCGATCGCTCGCTGCGCGCCACCCGCGCCGGCGGCCTGATCGCCCTGCCGGGTGCCCTCACCGGCACGCGCGCCGAGGTCACCACCGCCCTGATCCTGATGAAGCGCCTGCGCGTGCAGGGCATCTACGTCGATTCGCGGGCCGCATTCGAGCGCATGATCGCGTTCATTGACGAGCGCTCCATCCGGCCGGTGATCGACCGCTCATTCCGCTTCGAAGCGCTGCCCGAGGCGCTCGGCTATCTCGAGTCCGGGCGACATTTCGGCAAAGTCGTGCTGGAAATGTGAGGGCTCGGGCGCACGCCACGCACCGAGCGGTGTCGCGCGTGGCGCAGCGGCGTCCGAGGCTCGCCGCGATCCGAACCCCTCACGCGAGTGAGGGGTCGGAGGCCGATGGGCGCGCTGCGTGAGGAGAGTCGCCAGGGCGGACACGCGTCGCGAGAGGGAACGCGCGTCGCCCGAGCTCGCCGCGATCCGAACCCCTCACGCGAGTGAGGGGTTGCAGGCCGATGGGCGCGCTGCGTGAGGAAAGTCGCCAGGGCGGACACGCGTCGCCACGGCGGACACACGTCCTCGCCGGGGCGGCCCCGACTGGCGTCGGGGGTTCGGATGAGGCCATCCTTTCGGCCGAGCGCGTCTGAATGGAGGGGGCTCGACGGCGCGAGGTATTTGGCTGCGCGCGAGCAACCATCCGCTCGACTCACGACAAGTCAATCGCCATGATCGCCTTCCGGTCGCGGACGTAGAGCGTCTTGCCCACCAGCGTCGGCGTGGTCCACGCCCGGCCGTCGCAGAGCTGGAACTTGCTGTGCACGGTCAGCGCCTCCGGCGTCGCGGTCGCCAGCGCCAGCACGCCGTCTTCATCCAGGATGATCAGCTTGCCATCCGCCGCCAGCACGTTCGCCTTTTTGAAGCCTCGCTCGCGCCAGACCGGCTTGCCGGTTGCGATGTCGAGCCCGATCAGAAATGCCGGTCCGAAATCGCCGCTCGAGCCGATCAGCAGCTTGTCCGCGTGCACCAGGCTCGCGTGATGCGAACGCATCTTGCCCTGATACCACTGCTCACGTGCAACGGTCTTGCCACCCTCGCGCTCGAGCTTCACCAGCCGCGCACCGCCGGGCTGGTACGCACACGAGCAGAAGATCATGTCGTCGCCCGCCCACACCGGCGTGCTGATGTTCGCACCGAACTTCGTCGTGTGCGGGTGCGACCAGAGCGGCTCGCCGTTCGTCGGATCGACGCCGGCCAGACCGGCTGTATTGAAGATGACGAGCTGATCCTGGCCGCCGAACTTGATCAGGATCGGCGAAGAGTGCGAGTTCTCGAACGTCTGCTTGCTCCAGGCGACGCTGCCGTCGGATTGCTTGAACGCCATCACGCCGTGCTCCTCGCCGCCGACGGTCAGGATGACGTTTTCCTGGTACGCGATCGGACTGCACGAGAAACCGCGCCCCAGCGGCGTATCGTTGTATTCCTTGAACAGGTCGTGCGACCAGATCGGCTTGCCCGTCTGCGCGTCCAGACAATGAAAGATCGCCGTCGCGCCGACGGTGAAGAGCCGGCCGCCAGCGATGAGCGGCGTCGCATGCGGACCCGGACCGAACTGCATGTCGAGCCCGCGCCCCTCGAACGGTGCGTCGTAGGCGAATTCCCACAGCGTGCTTCCGTCCTTGGCGCTGAGAGCCACGACGGCGTCCTGGTTATCACCCTTGCGGTACATCGTGAACAGTCGGTCGCCGTCGACGATGATCGTGGAGTAGCCGTCGCCGAGTTCGCGCTTCCAGAGCGACTTCGGACCTGCGTCCGGCCACTTCGCCGCCAGCCCGGTGCTGCTACAGCGAAAATCTCGGTTGGGTCCGCCCCATTGCGGCCACTCGCCGGATGCCAGGCTGATGGGCGCGGCGCCGGCGACGAGAAGGGCGCTTGCGAGCAGTGGGCGCAGCGCGAAACGCCCGCGAGAAAGCAATTGCGTCATGGCTGGGGAGCCTCCGTCTGGAATGAAACCACATGCAGCCGCCATCAGGATTGAAACCGCTTCGCCGGGCGTCTGTCAACGGCGGTTGCTCCGATAAATCCGCAAGCGCGCGAATCCGGCGCCGGTTTGCGGCCGATTCAGGTCTGAAAAAGAATTTTCCGCGGCTCGCTTGACACGACCGGCCGAAAAGCTAAACTTCTGTGCTCTCGTGACGGAGCTGAAACACCGCTTCGGTGTGGCAGCAGCGGCCCGGGCGCGGCAGTTCTGCGGCGTTTTTCGCCGCGGGAATGTGCGAGAGCAACCGAGCTGGCAAGCCCGGCCGAGGAGAGAATCGACTCGGCGGGCTCGTAGCTCAGTTGGTTAGAGCGCGTCCCTGATAAGGACGAGGTCATAGGTTCGAATCCTATCGGGCCCAATCAGTTGTGGCTGCCGCTGGTTCCCGCCACGACCTGGAGTGCTTGAATGTCGGTTGTGGGTTTGATCGCGATTGCGGTCTTTCTTGCGGCCGTCGTGTGGTCGACGACCCGAGGCGGCGGAAGCTGAGGGTCGGGCAGGTGCGGCTAGGCGTGTCCTGGCCTTGAGTAACGAACCGGGGCCGTAGCTCAACTGGGAGAGCGCTGCCTTTGCAAGGCAGAGGTTGCCGGTTCGATCCCGGTCGGCTCCATGCCGGGATCGTGAGGCGTGCGCCGCGCGGCACGGTAAATGTGCCATGCGGCCTGCGTCTTGCGGGCGGCGGGCGAAAGCCTGTCGACGGGTCTTTGACAATTCAATCGTGAACGCATGGTAATCTGATCTGTGAGTTCAGTTTCCCTGCCGGCGGCCCGTGCGGCGTCGGCTGGTCGGAAATTGTTCTCTCATGAAAAACCTCGGCAGTAATGAGGTAAGGTGCGCGATCACAGCGATTCATAAATGTGGTCAAGCTGATAAGGGCGTATGGTGGATGCCTTGGCGTACAGAGGCGATGAAGGACGTGGTAGGCTGCGAAATGCTCCGGGGAGCCGTCAAACAGGCTTTGATCCGGGGATGTCCGAATGGGGCAACCCGGCCGTACTACGCAAGTAGATACGGTCACTCCCGTCTGAATGCATAGGGCGGGTAGAGCGAACCCAGGGAACTGAAACATCTCAGTACCTGGAGGAAAGGAAATCAACCGAGACTCCGTCAGTAGCGGCGAGCGAACGCGGAACAGCCCATGAGCCGTGTGGAACAGAGCCGAACGTTCTGGAACGGGCGACCAAAGAAGGTGACAGTCCTGTAGGCAGACGTGAAGCGCGGCGATTGAGTAGGTCGGAGCTCGTGAAACTCTGACTGAACATGCGGGGCCCACCCTGCAAGGCTAAGTACTCCTGTACGACCGATAGTGAACAAGTAGGGCGATTGAAAGGTGAAAAGCACCCCTTCTAGGGGAGTTAAAAGTACCTGAAACCATATGCCTACAAGCTGTAGGAGGCCGATGCGGGCTTGCCCGCCGGCTGACTGCGTACCTTTTGCATAATGGACCGGCGACTTATCGTACGCGGCAAGGCTAAGTCCCTCAGGGATGGAGCCGCAGCGAAAGCGAGTCTGAACAGGGCGTTCAGTCGCGTGCGATAGACCCGAAACCACGTGATCTACCCATGGCCAGGTTGAAGGGATGGTAAAACGTCCTGGAGGACCGAAGTCGTGAACGTTGAAAAGTTCTGGCATGAGCTGTGGGGAGGAGTCAAAGTCTAATCAAACGTGGAGATATCTGGTTCTCCCCGAAATGTCTTTTGGGACAGCCTTGGCGCACTACTCCGCGGGGGTAGAGCTACTGAATGAAACGCGGGGCCCACCCGGCTACCGCCTTCAATCAAACTCCGAATACCGCGAAGACTACGCCAGGAGTGAGTCTGTGGGCGCTAATGTTCACGGACAAAAGGGAAATAACCCTGATCGCCAGCTAAGGCCCCGAAACCCGTGCTCAGTGCTTAAGGAAGTCCGTTCTCTGTGACAGCCAGGATGTTGGCTTAGAAGCAGCCACCATTTAAAAAGTGCGTAATAGCTTACTGGTCGAGAGGATGGGCACCGATAATGATAGGGACTATGCACGGTGCCGAAGCTGCGGGCTCGCAAGAGCGGTAGGGGAGCGTACCACGAGAGATACAAGCCATACCGTAAGGAGTGGTGTCGGCTCGTGGTAGTGAGAATGCCGGTATGAGTAACGATAAAGAGGGTGAAAATCCCTCTCACCGTAAGCCTAAGGTTTCCTGGGGAAGGTAAATCCGCCCAGGGTTAGTCGGACCCTAAGCCAAGGCTGAAAGGCGTAGGCGATGGACAGCAGGTTAATATTCCTGCACTCCGTATCAGGTTGAACCGGCGGCGACGTCGTTTCGGACCGTGACCCACTACGAGAATAGAGGGTGCCCGCAAGGGCGAGGCCAATCCGTTGCTGAAGCACGGAAAGAAACGACCGAGAAAACCCGTCCGGGGACGAAATGCGGAACCGTACTAAAACTGACACAGGTAGGCGAGGAGAGTATCCTCACGGTGCTCGAGAGAACGGTCCTTAAGGAACTAGGCAATTTGACCCCGTAACTTCGGGATAAGGGGTCCCTCCCGCTTGTAGCAATACCGGCGGAGGGCGCAGAGAAACGGCTCTGGGAACTGTTTATCAAAAACACAGTTCTGTGCTAACTCGTAAAGAGGATGTATACAGAATGACGCCTGCTCGGTGCCGGAAGGTTAAGGAAGTCGGTCAGCGCAAGCGAAGCTGGCGACCGAAGCCCCGGTAAACGGCGGCCGTAACTATGACGGTCCTAAGGTAGCGAAATTCCTTGTCGGGTAAGTTCCGACGCGCATGAAGGGCGTAATCACTGGAGTAGTGTCTCAAGGACCGACTCGGTGAAATTGAAGTCGCGGTGAAGATACCGTGTACCCGCAGCAAGACGGAAAGACCCCGTGAACCTTTACTGTAGCCTGGTATTGGCAACTGATATCATTTGCGTAGGATAGGTGGGAGGCGTTGATCTGGTGGTTCCGGCCATCAGGGAGCCGACGTTGAAATACCACCCTGATGCTATTAGTTTCCTAACCCCGACCCGTGAATCCGGGCGGGGGACAGTGCTAGGTGGGCAGTTTGACTGGGGCGGTCTCCTCCCAAAGAGTAACGGAGGAGTACAAAGGTCGGCTCAGCACGGTTGGCAATCGTGCGGCGAGTGCAAGGGCACAAGCCGGCTTAACTGTAAGACGTAAAGGTCGAACAGATGCGAAAGCAGGTCCTAGTGATCCGGTGGTCCTGTGTGGAAAGGCCATCGCTCAACTGATAAAAGGTACTCCGGGGATAACAGGCTGATGACTACCGAGCGTCCATAGCGGCGTAGTCGTTTGGCACCTCGATGTCGGCTCATCACATCCTGGGGCTGTAGGCGGTCCCAAGGGTTCGGCTGTTCGCCGATTAAAGTGGTACGCGAGCTGGGTTCAGACCGGCGCGAGCCAGGTCGGTCCCTATCTGCTGTGGGCGTACGAGCCTTGAGAGGCCATCACTCTAGTACGAGAGGATTGGGTGGTACATGCCTCTGGTGTACCAGTTGTCGCGCTAGCGGCACGGCTGGGTAGCTAAGCATGGACTGGATAAACGCTGAAAGCATCTAAGCGTGAAGCCGTCCTCAAGATGAGGGCTCGGTGCTCCCTTCGGGTGAGCTGAAGACCCCTGGTAGACCACCAGGTTGATAGGGCGGGTGTGTACGGGCGGAGACGCCTTGAGCTTACCGCTACTAACGGTCGAGGGCTTGACCGCATTTATGATCCGCTGTCAACGCCCCTTATCTCTTGCATGCCGAGATGTCGCGTCAGACCAACATGCGTTCACTAACCGAATTGTCACCGCCGGCCGGAGCTTTCACCCCCGCCGACGACGCAGAATCGCCGGTGACCATACGCGCGGGGAAACACCTGATCCCATCCCGAACTCAGTAGTTAAGGCCGCGCGGCCGATGGTAGTCCTGATCGGGCGAGAGTAGGTTATCGCCGGCTTATTGGCCCGGCGCTGGTCCCCCAGCGCCGGGCCGCCTTTTTTTCTCCCGCCCCATCCGCGGCCTTGCACCGAAGCTCCGGCCGCGACATCCTGCTCATTGTGAATCACACCGCGCCACGCGCCTGCAACCGCCACCGGCCACCGAGCAGCATCGTACGGCTTCTTGCCCCGTTGCTCGTCGCGGCGCTGCCTGTGGCCGGCTGCGCGCGCCCCCGCGTGGCGGCGAGCGAGCGCTGGGAGCAGCTCGATCGCCCGCTCGTCGCCCAGCTCGCCCGTCCCGACGCGGACGGATTCGCCGGCATTCAGCGGGCCTTTGCCGCCCGAAACGCCGGATACGAGATCTTCTATCACCCGCGGGTCTCCAGCCTCCCGGCCGCCGATCGCACCCAGATCGTCTGCGTCCAGTCGGGCTCCGCCCTCGCCCGCGTCGGCGCTTGGGCCAGCGACGTGGGCGTCGGCGACTGTATCGTGTTGCGTCCGGGTCAATCGCTCACGCTCGGCGGCTCGATCGCCGCTTTGAGCTTTCGCGTCCCGGCCGACCCGCCCGCCGAAGTGCCCGCGTTCATCCGCCCCGATTGGGACCCGCGCATTACCGACACGCCCGGCGGCTGCGCTACGGAGACGGGTGCGTATCGTCGTATCCTGCTGACCTGGCTGGGCAAGAGCGGCCCATATCTTTTTCATGCGCTCAACATCCACCGCGTCCGCATCGCCGATTCCTTCACGCATTATCACCCGATCGACGGCGGTTTCGACGAGTTCTATCTCGTTCAGATGGCTGGGCCCGACGCCCGCGTCATCACCAGCCGGCATGTCGACAAGATCACACAGCCCGATTCGGTCGAGCGATCCGACCTGACCGACCTGCTCGAATCCCGCCCGCTGCACGTGGGCGACCTGGTCTACTTGCCACGCGGCGTCGCGCACCGCGGCGTGGGTGGGGCGCTGGTGCAGGTGATCACCGTGCCGGGCTTCATCCCCGGCGCCGAGATCGGCCTGGATCATCATCTCGCCGCGATCAACCGTCGGCTCGGCCTGAGCGGGAGCGCGGCCTTGCCGCTCAACGTCGAGGCGTCGCAGAAGGCGGTCGTGCGATGATCGCCGATCTCCGTCTCGATCGGCGCCGCGCATCTCATGCCGGCATTCGCCGCGCCGCCGCGGCGCCTGCGTTGGCGGCGATTCTTGGTAGCGTCGCGATGGGAACGGCCGCCGCGCAGTCTCCAGAAGTGTCCACCACGTCGCCGACTCCGCCGGCCATCACAATCGTGCAGCTCGTCGAGATCGCCGTTCCGCCCGGCCACGTGCTCGCCGCGCTGAAGGACGAGCACACCGGCGCGTTGCTGGCGGCACAGCCGATCAAGCCCGGCTCCTTCGCCTGCCTGCGCCGCACGCGGCCGGACGAGTCGCCCGCGCCGCTCACGCCGGTCTTCGCCGCGGACGGCCCCACGACCGACTTCTCGTTCCTGCTGCCACCGCAAGCCCGCGGCGGCGTGAAGATCAGCGAGATCGACGGCGGCCTGCGCGTTAGCGTCTGCGGCCAGGCATTCACCGAGTATCGCCACGTCGACGTGCCCAAGCCGTTTTTCTACCCGCTGCTCGCCCCCGGCGGCGTCCACATGACGCGGCATTTCCCCATGCGCGCCGACCGCCCCGACGAGGAGCGCGATCATCCGCACCAGCGCTCGCTCTGGTTCGCTTTCGGCAGCGTGAATGGCGTCGACTTCTGGACCGAGAGCGACAAATCCGGCCGCATCTGCCACACGCGTCTCAGCGACGTTGTCAGCGGTCCGGTTTTCGGCTCGTTCACCGCGGCGAACGAATGGCGCGACGCCGGCGGCCGGCCGCTGCTGCGCGACGAGCGCGTGTTCCACTTCTACGCCACGCCCGATCAGCGCCTGATCGACTACGAGGTCACGTTGATCGCCTCCGAAGGCCCGGTGACGCTCGGCGACACGAAAGAGGGGATGATGGCGATTCGCGTCGCGCCGTGGCTCTGCCTCACCGGCAAGAAACCCACCGGCCACATCGTCAACAGCGCCGGCCAGCGCGACGCCGTCGCGTGGGGCAAGCGCGCCGCCTGGGTCGATTATTTCGGCGCCTTCGACGATGCGTCGCCTGCGCGCACGCTCGGCGTGGCGATCTTCGACCACCCGTCGAATCTGCGTCATCCGACGTGGTGGCACGCTCGCGACTATGGGCTCTTTGCCGCGAACCCGTTTGGCCAGCACGATTTCGAGGGCAAGCCTCCCGGCACGGGCGACTATCGCATGGAATCGGGTGAGACGCTCACGTTTCGCTATCGCATCGTGATCCACGCCGCCGATGCCGACACCGCCGCCATCGGTGCGATGTTCGACGCCTGGACGCGTGAGCCGGCGCTGGCCGCCGGGCGTTAGAAAACCAGCCTAAGTCGAGTGGACTTCCGGGCGTCCTGCGCACCCGGACGGGCAGGCTTTGGTACGATACGCCGTTCGGGGTTGGACGACTCGGTCGTAGCTAGGTGTGCGTGTGCCCTTGTGGTTCTTCGCATCGGATTTGCATGGTGAAGCGACACGGTATCGAAGCTTGTTCGAACGAATCGCCGTGGAGCGGCCCGCCGCCGTTCTCTTGGGAGGCGACCTGCTCGCGGCAAGCTTGCCAGGATCATTCGATCCCGCTCGCGAGGATTTCATTGACGACTTTCTTGTCGCGCGGCTACGACGGTTGCGGGAGCAGCTTGGTGGCGCGTACCCGCGTGTCCTGGTCATCCTTGGAAACGATGACCCGCGCGCGTACGAAGCAGCCATGCTGGCGGCGTCCGCCCAGGGAGTGTGGGAGTACATCCATGAGCGCCGCTGCCAGTTGCAAGCATACGATGTCTACGGGTACGCCCACGTGCCGCCGACGCCGTTCCTCCTGAAGGACTGGGAACGTTACGATGTATCCAGGTATGTTGATCCCGGCTGTGTAGCGCCGGAAGACGGCATGCGAACCATCCCAGTTCAAGCCAACGAAATTCGCTACGGAACGATGGCCCAGGACCTCGAGACGTTGACCACCGGGAACCCGATGGAACATGCTGTCCTGTTGTGCCACGCCCCGCCGCACAACACGCGGCTCGACCGTGCCGCCCTGGACGGACGATCCTTTGAGCACGTTCCGCTGAACGTGCATGTCGGCAGCATCGCGATTCGGAAGTTTATCGAACAGCGACAGCCGCTGGTTACTCTGCACGGCCACATCCACGAATCGGCGCGACTCACCGGCTCCTGGCGGGAGCAGATAGGGCGGACCTGGTGCTTCTCGGCGGCGCATGATGGCCCGGAGCTGGCCCTCGTGCGCTTCGACCCGCATACGCCGCAGGATGCAATCCGCGAGCTACTGTGATTGCTCCGTGTCCGAACCGAGGCGCAGGGGCCGCGCCGGGTCGGTCACCGCCCCGATCTTGGCCGCGAAGCTCGTCTTGCAGGCAATGTCGTCATCCGTCACGAAATGCACATCGAGCAATGTCGGGGTTCGATACCCGGTTCGAAGGTAATTCATCTCCGCCAGCGCCCGGCCCCAACCGTCCAGCCAGTTCTCCAGGCCCACACGCTGCACGGCGTCCCCTCGAAAGTGCACAAGCAAGTCAATATCACTGCCAGGGCCCGCCGCGCCGCTCTCGGTACTCCCGAAGACATACAGCCCGGCCACCCCGAACCGCGCCGCGTCGAGTTGCGCCGCCAGCCGCTTGGCCATCCGTAGCCGCCAGCGCCAGAACTGCTCATGCGGCGGCTCGATCATCGTCTCAGTCGCCTCAGGAACTTCGGCGCTCTCGTCAGGCGGCGTGAGAAACGCGATCGCTTCATCGAGCTCGCCGTTCATCAGTACGCGCAGGACCTGGCCCTCGGTCGAGTGTGGCACGTCGATGACGCGCAGAACATCAGACAGATGGGCGAATTCAGGCGCGACTTCCGCGAGCACGTTGGGCGAGCGCGTCAGGAATGGCTCGTTGAACACCACGCCGTCGTCGTCGGGGTAGAGCGGCAGGTAGCGGATCGCCGCCTCGACCAGATCCTGGAAGAAGTGCGTGCCGAACGACACGTCTGGCGTGTACTGGCCTGCGCGGCGGGCGATCTCAATCAGCAGTGCAGTGTTGCTGATATCGGAGTAGGTCACGCGGACACCCAGCTTGATGTCTCCGCGGCTGCCCCAGCGCCCTGGACCCAGGAGGATGAACTGCCGCTTCGGCAGCAGCTTGTTGAGCTTACCGACGGCCCGCCCGACGGCAGTCAGCATCTCGAAACTGTCCAGGTCCACGTAACGCTCGGGATCGACGTAGACGACGTGGGTCGCGTTTGGCACTGCGCCATTCGACACAAACCGGCGAGCAGTGAACACGATGCGCTGATGCGAAATGTCGCGCGGAATCGGAGCCGGCGCCGCACCGCGACCGGCCGACTGAGCGCGGCATTGCAACAGGTACAGATCTTCACCGTCGTGTGCGAACTCGACGTCCACGGGTGTGCGCAGCTCGCGCTGGAGCAGCGCTAGTATCTCGCCCAATTGTCGCACAAAGGTAGTCTGAGTCAGCAACCCGTCGCACGTCGCAACCAGTGCGTCACGTTCGCAATCGATCTGCCCGCGTAATGGGGAGCGGAGCATGCCTCCTTCGAGAATCGACACCAACTGCTCGACACCTGGAAGCTTGTCGCCGGCGGCGCCCAAAAAATCCGCAATGGGAATGGTCTCGAATCGATTCGACCGCAGGTTGATCAGGTCGATGTACCGTGGCGAATAGCGGACGACTTCGTCCGGCGCCGCGTTGGCACGCAAGCCTGGCTGCCCCGGTGAGACCAGGATCGGAAAGTCGTCACCCAGGCGATCCACCGCCCGCGTGCCAAGACCTGGCACAATCCGCAGCAGCCCGTCCTCGCGACGGATGCGCGGCGACCAGCGGAAATCGTTGTGGCTGAAACCGACTCCGGAGACCAACGGCAAGTAGTAATCGCCCACGCGACGGCCGACCACTTCCTGAATGAGGATCGCCATGCCTTCGTGATAGTCGAGCAGGTTGCGCGACGCGCGATATTCGATCGGATCGGGTCCCAGCACCGAGGCGTAGACCTCCGCCACGGCATCGAGCAGCGCCGCAAGGCGTTGGGCCTTGTCCCCCTGGTTGGCCAGAAAAAGGCTCTTGTATTTGCCGGAGAACGCCGCTCCGAAGCGGTCCTCCAGCAGGCTCGAGCTGCGGACGATCAGCGGGCGATCGCCCAGCTCGTCCAATGCCAGCGACAAGCCTCGGATCATATTCGGCGAAAAATGCGACTGCTTGAACACCTGGATGATGTCCGGGTACTCCTGCCGAATGTCCTCGATGTCCTTGTACTTCTGCGCCGACACGTCTTCCAGGCGATTGTCATGAATGAACTGGTGCAGCGCGTCCGAGGTGACATACCAGGTGCGCGGCGACTTGACGCGCGCCAATAAGTCACTCCCAGACGCATGACGTTCGATGATCCGGCGCGCCAGCAGCAGCCCGGCCGCCTTCCCGCCCACCTTGCCCTTCCCCTCCGGCGGCGAGGCCGTCCGTCGCAGCACTTCCCGGAAATCCGCGATCTCGAGGTAGTCCTTCGCAACGTTGAGATACTCGATCTGTTCGTTCAGCACACGGCGGATCAGCGATGCGCGCAGGCCTTTCATGACCGGCGCTGACAGTTCGGCCTCGCCGTGCGTCGAGTGCAGGTAACGCTCGATCGCGTCCGCGACTTCGGCGAGCGGCGTTCGCTCGTTCTCGACCGCGTCAACCAGAAAACTGGCACGATCGTGACGGATCCACTGGTGAATACGACTGACGATCTCGTGATCACTCAAGTGCGCGGCCGCCAGATCAAACGCGCGCTCGACAAGCTGCGCGGGATTGGGCGCTTCCGCGCGCTCCAGTGGCAGGTTGCGGTCCAGACGAGGATCGCGGTCCGGCTCGGCGGGACCTGCGAAGTGTGGGAACAGCGCGTCGGCGTCCTTAACCCCCCCCCAACGCAGGTGATTGATCATTTTGCGCGCAATCCGCAACAGCAGGCTCTGGTCGGTCCGCCACAGCAGATCGAGAATGACTTTCCATTCGGGAACCGCGTGCTCCCTCAGCTCTTTCTGTGCGGTGTGCCATCGGGCCATCGCGCCCAGCAACTGGCGATGCGTCAGGCAGCTGCCCACTCGGTCGGCGATCGTCTCGATCAGTTTCCGTTCCTCTTTCAGGAACGGACCTTCGTCGGCGTGCGGAAGGGGCTTTGTGTACGAAACTTCGATGCTCCCCATCACCTCGCCTTGAACGCGAATCGCCGCCTGCTGGATCCACGGCGTCTCCTGGTAGTTCGGAGACCCGATGACCGTGTCGTTCACTCGAACGCGGGCCTGACACACGTCGTGGTATTGCCAGCCCGGCGGGATGACCGCGATCAACCTGCTCAGCATCTGCTCGAGCGAAAGCTCCGACTTGCTCGTTATTTCTTCCACCGCGTACAGGCAGCTCAGCTCCTTTGCCCGTTCGCGCAAGTCGCGCAGAATGTTCTCAGCCGCACCGGTCGGATCTCTTGGCGGAACGGTGGTCCCCTTGTTCATCGCCAAATCCTCAGACCGCGCGCTCAGACTCCGGCGCTCCAGCGGCGGCCTTTCGCTGCCGACTCGAGACGTGGCTCGGCGCAGCTTGCGAGATCACGGTCGCCGCACCCTCCAGCACCAATTATAATCCGCCCGTGTCGCGGGCCAAGTTGCAGGAGTCCGGCACGGTATTTGCTCGGCAAATCTTCGGACCTGCGACGCCGGCCCACCGTGTACGGCGACGACCAGGTCGCCCGTAAGCTGTCCGCCTGAACACACGGGACAACGCACGAAGGAAGACCGAGTGTGACCACGAAACCATTCAATGCGTTCCTGATGGCTCAGCAGCAATTCGACCGCGTGGGCGAGTTGCTCGGACTTGATTCGCCCACCCGCGAGCTCCTGCGCTGGCCGATGCGCGAGTATCATTTTAACCTGCCCGTTCGTTTGGACGACGGAAGCGTACGCATCTTCCGCGGCTTCCGCGTCCAGCACAACGACGCGCGCGGGCCCGGCAAGGGCGGAATCCGATTTCACCCGCAGGAGACGATCGACACCGTGCGGGCGCTGGCCATGTGGATGACCTGGAAATGCGCGGTGGCGAACCTGCCCCTGGGTGGCAGCAAGGGCGGCGTCGTTTGCGACCCGCATAACCTTAGCGCACGCGAGCAGGAGCGGCTGTGCCGCGCATGGGTCCGTCAGGTGGCGCGCGACGTCGGTCCATGGCAGGATGTACCTGCCCCGGACGTCATGACCAACGCGCAGCACATGCTCTGGATGCTCGACGAGTTCGAGACAATTCATGGCGGACGCTACCCCGGCTTCATCACGGGTAAGCCCGTGGGTATGGGCGGTTCGCTCGGTCGCACTGAGGCCACCGGTTACGGAGTCGTTTTTACCCTGCGCGAGGCCTTCAAAGAGCTGGGCCTGCGACCGCAGGACACCACCGCGAGCGTGCAGGGCTTCGGAAACGTCGCCCAGTTTGCGATCGAGCTCTTCCACCAGCTCGGCGGCCGCGTCCTCGCGGTGTCCTGCTGGGACCAGCCCGACCAGACCGCCTATTGTTATCGCCGCAAGAACGGGATCGATCTGGCCGCCCTGCGCGGAATCGCCGACCGGTTCGGCGGCATCGACCGCAAGAAGGCGCTGGAGCTGGGATATGAAGTTCTGCCCGGCGAAGCCTGGATCGAGCAGGATGTCGACGTGCTGATCCCCGCTGCGCTGGAGCACGCCGTCACCGACGACAATGCCGCACGCATCGCAAAACGCGTTCGCATCTTGGCCGAGGGTGCCAATGGCCCCACCACGCCGGACGCCGATCAGATCCTGCGCGAGCGCGGCATCTTCGTCATTCCGGACTTCCTGGCGAACGCCGGGGGCGTGACTTGCAGCTACCTTGAACAGGTCCAGAGCAACATGAATTTCTTCTGGAAAAAGGACGAGGTGCTGGGCCGACTCGACGCCACGATGACCACCGCATTCCTCGCGGTGCTCGAAGTCTCGCGTCGACAGAACCTTCCGATGCGCGACGCGGCCTACGTCGTCGCCATCTCGCGCGTGGCCGAGGCTTGCAGAGACCGCGGCTGGGTCTGAACGCCCACGCGTCGGGAGTGGGGCGGGCATGTTGCCCGCCAGGCGCTGGCGGAATTCACCCTGTGTGCCTCAGCGCTGGGGCAGGGCGGGCATGTTGCCCCCCCGAAACGCACAGGTGCGGCCGCCCCCGTTTGTGAGCCCTGGACCCCAAGGCAAAGCAGCAGGCCGCCAATTCTTGCGACCTGCTGCTTGTCGTCGCCCCGCGCGCAACGCGGGGGCGCATCTCGCTTGACGATTGACCCGCCGCTACTTTTGCAACCGGATCATCAGCGCCGCATTATTGCCGTTCGACTGTGCCGCGATGTCCACCTTGTAGCTCGTCACCCCCACCGCGCCGCTGCCCGTCTGCACCGTATCCGGGAATATCTCCTTGGGCAGTTGCACGCTGAACGAATTCTGCGGCGACAGCGTCGTCAGCGTGCTGCCCGCCACCTCGAAAACGCGGCGGCTGCTGTCGAAGCCGGTCGGAGCGGTTGGCCACGTCGCCGAGCCGTCGATGTCGTTGATCTGCGCGTTGCCGCTGTCGTAGTAGAACACCTCGAAGAAGTACGTCAGACCGACCAGCAGCCGGCCGGTTTCGTCCACAGGCGGGTTCCACTCCAGCACCAGGTCCTGCGTGCCGTCGTACGTGATGACGCCCGGACCGGTGTAGTCCGTCAGTGTGCCGGGCGGACCATGCTTGATCAGCTTCGGAATGCTGTGGAACACGAAGTTGATCATGCGCGTGTAGACGCCCGTCGACGCGTCGTCGTAGGTCACTTCGGCCGTGAACGTATCGCCCGCGTTCATGATCGCGGTCGGCACGGCCCATTCCTGGAAGTGGTTCACCCCGACGTCCGGCCGCAGTGCGTAACCCAGCGTGCTCCACAACACGCCCTGCGCCGTCATGTTCGGCAGGTAGGCCGGCGCCGGGTTCGGCGGAGCGAGAATGCGCGCCGCGCTGATGTTCTTGCTCAACATGTTGGTGCCGCGGATTTCGAACGTGATCACGGTCTGGTCGCGCAGGATCTTCTGAATGCCCGCGTTATCGCCGGGGAAGAACGCCTCCGCCGTCGCGTCGTCGATCTTGAGGTTCATGAAAAAGTTAAGCTGTATGCCGTCGGCCGCCCCGTCGCCGGAAGTCGTCGTCGTGTCAAAGTCGTCGATCGTCCCGTCGCCGTCGTCGTCGGCGTCAAACGGGTCGATCAGGCCGTCCTGATCCTTGTCGATCGCCTGATTCGGGTTGTTGGTCGGCGCGTCGGTCAGCGAGTCGTCGCCCTTGCCGATGTTCGGCACGCCCACCGGCACGCCGTTATCGTCGAGCCGCACGGTAACGTCGTCGGCGATCACGTCGCTGCCGACGTCCGAATCGGCGCCCGGAGCAAGCACGTCGGCCGACAGATCGTCCGGTATCACCATCTGCCCCAGGTCGACGCTGCGCGTCATGTCCATGCCGGTGACGCCGGCGGGACCGTCGGCGTCCATCATGACCGGACCCAACGAGCGCCCGTCGGGTCCGAGCACCGTGACGATCATCGTGCCGTCCTTCTCATCCTCCGGCAGCTCGAGCACAAAGTTGCCTTCGGCGTCTGGCGTGGCGCGATAAATCTCGCCCGTCTCCGCGCTCTGCGCGACGACCACGCCGAAATCGCCGGACGCGTTCTCGCCACGCGGCCGGGCCTTGGCGGCGTTAGAGAGCGTCAGTTGGCCCGATATCGTCAGAGCGGTGCTGGTATCGCCGGTGCCGCCTGTGTTGTTTCCGTCGGTCGTACCGCCGGTGTTATTGCCGTCGGTCGTCCCGCCGGTCTGATCGGACGTGTTCTGCGGGCAGCCGCCGACGATGACGGCGGTAAACAATACGAGCATGCCAAATCGACGCATTAACATTCTCCGTGGATTCTGGGTTGCGGCGAGAACGCCGAACAGTCCGGCGCGGCCCGATCCCCCCGTCGTGTATCGGCCCGCGGCGGCGGTGGCTTCAAACATGCCGCGGTCTGGACGCGGGACGGCCAAGTTCCGGTATAATCGGCCGCGGTGCGACGGACCGCGCCGGAGCACCCTGGACGCCGCCAGACCGCGACCGAGCGAGGTGGAACCATGCTCTTCGCCGCCCTGACCCTGTGGTTATTCGTCATCATCTTCGCCGCCTCGGGCGTGCACGCGCTGTGGAGCGCGCTGCTCAAGCCGCGCGTCGTGAACGCGCTGCTGCTGCCGGGAACGCTCGTCGCGCAGCTCGGACACGTTTTCGGACTGCTGATCACGGGCAACGAGATCAGCAACACGCGGCTGATGAGCGACGATCCGAAAGGCGAGCCGACCGCGGAGACGCCGGAGCCGCAGAAGCTGCCGATCATCGGTCCGGTCTTGGTCGGGCTGCTGCCGATCGTGTTCTGTGGGGCGTGCCTGTACGCGGCGGCGAACACGTGGGGCGCCGCGATCGTCCGCGGGTCGGGGGTGGCGGGGCTGCCGCAGGAGTTGCCGCAGAGCCTGTCCAGCTTCTGGGACCTGCTGCGGCGTCTGATATCGATGAGCGAGGAGCTGCTGGGTGCGATCATTCACAGCGATCTGCCGAACTGGCCGACGGCGCTGTTCTTCTATCTGGCGGTGTGCTTGACGGTGCGGATGGCGCCCTTCGAGGGCAATAAACGCGGCGCGATCGGCGCGATCGTGCTGGCCGGGCTGATCGTCGCAATCGTCGGGTCGTGGGCGGGCAGCGTCCGGGAATTCGTGCTTCAGAGCTGGGCGGTGCTGAGCTTCGCGGTGGCGACGCTGGTGTTTCTCCTGCTGGCGTCGCTGCTGGTTTACGGGACGGTGGAGCTCGTTCGCATTCTGGCGCGGAACGGCTGAGTCCGATTTGCGGTTCGCCGCGCGGTTGCCGCCCCATCCGCGACCGGGATAAAATCACTATCCGCCGCAGTTCGTCGGCGGACAGGGAGCGGGTGGATGTCTGATATTCCGCGGCGCCGCGCGTGGCGCGGCTGGAGTGGTCGATCGGCCGGGGCGGTTGCAGCTTCGTTACTCGCGCTGCTGGGCGGGTGCCCGCAGAACGTCCAGTCGCTGCTGTCCATCGATCCACTGACCGCGCAGAAGCTGGCGACGTCTTCGGAGCCGAGCGATTTCGCGGGGCTGTTGCCGCCGGACGCGCTGCAGGTGTTTTCGGTCGACGTTCCGGCCGGTTCGGAGCTCGCGGTGGCGATTCGCAGCGCGGTGGGAGACGCGCTGCACATTGCGTACGTCGAGGCGCCCGACGGCGCGCGATTCGACGGTCTGGACGGCCTGATCTCCGACGATACGCACACGTTTGCGGATGTTGAGCAGAGCGCAGACGGGACCGTGCTGCGGTTCCGCGCTTCGGCGAAAACGGGCGGGACGTGGCGGATCGCGCTGCGCGGCCAGCCGCGCGACGAGATCGAGACGCTGATGCGGCAGTCGCGCCGCCGCAGCGTCGTCGAGAACGCATTCCTGCTGGGATACCTGCTGAGCAGCCTGAGCGACCCGGAGAGCATCGATCAGCCGGTGACGGATCTGCTGTACCAGGTGTTTCCGAACTACGGCTCGGCGCGGCGGTCGCTGGATTTTGTGATCCGCGTGGCGGTAACCGAGCCGGGCGAAGAGCAGGAGCTGGAAGTGCCGGCGCTTCCACCCGCGCCGCCGCAGCCGGGCGACACCAGCGGCGACGCTGGCAATGACAACGCGTCGGATAACGCGAACGACAATGCCGGCGGTGCGTCGAACGAGAACGGCAACGACAACGCCGACGACGGGTCGAACGACAATTCAGCCGACAACGGCAATGACAGCACGGACGGCAACGACAACGGCAGCGACGATTCGCCCCCGCCGAGCTCCGTAGCGCTGACGCGCGTGGTTCGCAGCGGCGACGCGGTTCCGGATCAGCCGGGCGGCACGACGTTCACTTACTTCAGTGCGCCGACGATGAGTGCCGATGGGCGGGTCGCGTTTTGGGGCGGCTACGCGGGCGGTCACGGGCACGGCGGACTGTACGCCTGGGACGGAGCGGCGCTGCGGCGAGTCGTGGATGACGATCCGGCGCGGGCCGGCAGCGTGCCAGGCGGCAACCCGGGCGAGTTTTTCGGCGACTTTGTCATTCCGGTGGGCGGTGATGCGGCAACGGTCTTGTGGGAGGCGGGAGGCAACCTGCTGTTCGTCGGGCGCAGCCGGGGCGATGGCGCGTTTCGCGGAATCTACCGCTGGCGGGCGAGCGACGGCGGCGTAAGCCGCGTGCTCGACATGCGGCAGCTCGCGGGACAATACCCCGACGTGCTGTCGGGCGACACCGGGCCGGTCTTCGTGGCCGAATTCTTCACGCCGGGCGTGTCGGACGCCGGGGTCATCACGGCGATGGCGAAGTACAGCTACGTGACGACGGACCGCGGCTTCGCGCTGGGGACGGCGGTCTTCACCAGCGACGGGACGACCATCACGCGCATCGTCGATGAGATCATCGGCGCCCCGGGCAACGTGCCTGACCAGGGGAGCGGAGCGTTCTTCGACGACATCGGCGGTGTGCTGACGACCAATGCGCAGGGGCACACGCTCTTTCAGGGATCGTACACCGGCGGGCAGGGACGGCGCGGCGTGTATCTGAACATCGGCGCCGCCGCCACGCGCGTCATCGACACGGCGACGGGGCGGACGTATCCGGGTTTACCGAGCGACGCCAAGCTCGGACTCGGCAGCACGGCGTTCACGGCGATGTCGATCAGCGATCCGGGGCACATCGCGATCGACACGGTGCTGACGACAGGCGGCGTGCCGCACGACACGGTGGTGTACTGGAACGGATCGACGTGGCAGGAGCTGAAGCGTGGCGACGGCGTCGTGGCCGACGTGCTGCTCACCGGGCTGGATCAGAGCGGCCGGTGCGTGTTGCTGGCCGGTGGAAGGCCGATCCTGGCGGGGCCGACGGGCGATACGAAAGAGCTGGCGGCAACGTCGCCGGCGGAGCTGGGCGGCCGCGCGCCGACGTGGCTGTCGGGCGGCGCGATCAACAATCACGGCCGCGTGCTTCTGCGATTCACTACGCCCGGCGCGGATCAGTCGGCGCTGGGCGGGCTGGCGCTGTGGACCGGCGAGAAGCTGCTGATCGCGGCGGACCTGGTTGCGTCGGTGCCGTCGGCGGGCGGGAGCATTCTGACGCTGGCGCTTCCGGAAACGGATCGGCCGGGTCGCAGCGGGGCACTGAATGATGACGACGAGTTTGCATTCCGCGTGCAGGAGCCGGGGGCGGATGCGAAGTCCGGCACCGCGGACGACGTGCAGGCGGTGTATGTGGGCAGGGGGGAGTGACGGAGGAGAAGGGGCCGATGGCCATGCGCCGGGTTTGGAGGCACACTCAGGTCGAACCCCTCCCTGACGGTCGGGGCTCAGATGGCCATGCGCCGGGATTGGAGGCACACTCAGGTCGAACCCCTCCCTGACGGTCGGGGCTCGGATGGCGATGCGCCGGGATTGGAGGCACACTCAGGTCGAACCCCTCCCTGACGGTCGGGGCTCGGATGGGGGTGCTTGCGCCGAGTTCGCAGGCACACTCAGGTCGAACCCCTCCCTGACGGTCGGGGCTCGGATGGGGGTGCGTGCGCCGAGTTCGCAGGCACACTCAGGTCGAACCCCTCCCTGACGGTCGGGGCTCGGCTGGGGGTGCCTCGCGCGACCGGCTGCCGGCGCCGCTCGGGACTCGGGCGGGGGGCGCGCGGGGGAAGTCGCGCGCGGCGTAACGCTTGCCTGGTTACTTGCCCTTGACCGCGTTGGCCATGCGGGCGGCGCGGGACTTGCGGCGGGCGGCGGTGTTGGGGTGCAGCGTGCCCTGCGAAGCCGCGCGATCGATGACCTTGTACAGCGATGGCAGGGCGTCGGCGATCTTACGGGCGTCCGCGCCAGCGACCACCTCGCCGAATCGTCGCAGGTTGGATTTCAGGGCCGTCTTGCGGGTCTGATTTCGCGCACGGCGGCGGGCGTTCTGGCGGATTCTCTTCTTGGCTGAAAGCGAGTGAGCCATGTCGATTCCTATCAAGGGCGGCGGATGGCCGCGTCGGCCGAGCCACGTGGCATTCGGTCGAGCCACGTAGTATAGCGATTGAGCAAGTGGCTGCAATGGGCTGGGTCGAAGCCGAAGGCAGCGCGTCATCAACCGTGGTTCCGGCGCTGCCCACCGCACACCTGTTCCCCCGCGGGCCCGTCCGTTGGTTGCGGTCCGGGCGCCGGCACGCTACAAGGTCCGCTTTGATCTTCGCTACCCCGGTTTCGCCGCCGAGTCCGGGTCGGTGCGAAGCCGTGATCCGCACGCGGGTTCGGCACGATCTGCGCGGCGTCGGAATTACCACGACCGAGTCCAGGCATGAGCGGTTTTGGATCCTTGGGACACACGTGCGTCGTCGGCCTGCAATGGGGCGACGAGGGGAAGGGCAAGATCGTCGACGTCATGCTGGAGGATTTCGACGTCGTGGTGCGTTACGGCGGCGGGGCAAACGCGGGCCACACGGTCGTGATCGGCGGCGAGCGCTTCGCGCTGCATCAGCTTCCCAGCGGCGTGCTGCGGCCGAACGTCATCAGCGTCGTCACGGGCGGCGTCGTGCTCGATCCGACGGTGGTGCTGGGGGAGATCAGCTCGTTGCGCGGGCGCGGCGTGGCGGTCGGCGAGAATCTGCGCATCAGCGAGCGCGCGCATGTGGTGCTGCCGTATCACCGGCTGGAGGACCAACTGGCCGAGTCGGCCGCCGGCAGCGGGGCGCGACTGGGCACAACGTCGCGCGGCATCGGCCCGTGTTACAGCGACAAGATGTCGCGCCGTTATGGCATCCGGGTGTGCGACCTGTACAGGCCGGAGCGGCTGCGCGAGCGGCTCGGCCAGGTCGTCGCTCACAAGAACGCGTACTTCCGCGCGCTGTTCGACCATCGCCAGCCGCTCGACGCCGAGCAGATCGCGCGCGAATACCTCGGCTTCGGCGAGCAGCTTCGCCCCTTCGTGTGCGACACGGCGACGCTGCTGAACGGGCTGATCGGCGACGGGCGGCGCGTGCTGTTCGAGGGAGCGCAGGGAGCGCTGCTGGACGTGGACCACGGCACGTATCCGTACGTGACCAGCTCGAACGCCGGCGCCGGCGGCGCGTGCAGCGGCGCCGGTGTGCCGCCGACCGTGATTCGCGCCACGATGGGGGTCGTGAAGGCGTATTCGACGCGGGTCGGGGCCGGTCCGTTTCCGACCGAGCTGAAGGACGCGACGGGCGACGAAATCCGCGAGCGCGGCCGCGAGTACGGCACGACGACGGGTCGCCCGCGGCGTTGCGGCTGGTTCGACGCCGTCGCGGCCCGCTATTCGGCGATGGTGTGCGGGGCGACGGACCTGGCGGTGATGCACCTTGACACGCTGAGCGAGTTTGACGCCATCTCCGTGTGCGTCGGGTATGCGCAGCGGGGAAACGTGTCGAACCGCTTTCCGGCCGACGCGTATGAATTCGACGAGATTCAGCCTGTTTACGAAACGTTGTCCGGCTGGAGCGGCGATCTGGGACGCTGCCGGCGGTTCGACGAGCTGCCGGAGAACGCGCGGCGCTACGTGCAGCGGCTTTCGGAGCTGCTGGGCGTCCGCCTGTCGGTCATCAGCGTGGGTCCGCAGCGCGATCAGACCATGCTCCTGACGTAGGAAGCCTGCTCATGCCGACGATGGCCTCACTCGACCCGCGCGTCGTACTCGAACTCGAACCGTCGCAGCTTCCGCGGCACGTCGCCATCATCATGGACGGCAACGGCCGCTGGGCCCAGCAGCGCGGCCTGCCGCGCATCGAAGGGCACCGCCACGGGGCCAAGGCCGTGCGCGACGTCGTCACGCACGCGGCGCGGCTGGGCCTCGAGTGTCTGACGCTCTACAGCTTCAGCCTGGAGAACTGGAAGCGGCCGCGGCTCGAAGTCGACGGTCTCATGGCGCTCTACGCCCAGTATCTGGCCGACGAACGCCGCGAAATCATGGACAACAACATCCGGCTGGTGCAGCTCGGCCGTCGGCAGGGTCTGCCTGACTCGGTCTTGCGCGAGCTCGACCTGACCATCGGTGCCAGCGCGGCCAACACCGGCCTGACGCTGTGCCTGGCGCTGAACTATGGAGCACGGGCGGAGATCACCGACGCGGTCCAGGCCATCGCCCGCCGCGTGCGGGCTGGCGAGCTGGCGCCCGAGCAGATCGACGAGGCCCTGTTCTCCAACACACTCGGAACGGCGGGATTACCCGATCCCGACCTGCTGATCCGGACGGCGGATGAGATGCGGCTGAGCAATTTCCTGCTGTGGCAGATCAGCTACGCCGAGATTTTCGTCACCTCGACGCTCTGGCCTGATTTTCGGGCCGAGCATCTGAATCAGGCCATTCGCGTCTTCGCGAAGCGCGAGCGCCGTTTTGGCGACGTGACGCCCGCCGCCCCGTCGTCATCCTGAACCACCGACGTGCTCCGCCACCGACTGATCTTCGGACTCTCGCTCGCGACCCTGGTGGTTGTTATCTACCTGACCGACGCGTATCTCGGCGGGTTGACCGGCAGGCCGGCACTCGAGATCACCCCGTGGCGCGTGGATGTATCGCCCTGGATTTTTGAGGGCGGGCTCTCGACGCTCTTTGCGGTTCTCGTCACCGCGCTGACCGTTCACGAGCTGCTCGCCGTCGCCCGGGCGCGTGGCTATCGGCCGTTTGGCGTGTTGGCGCAGGTTTTTTCGATCGGTCTGGCGCTGGGGCCGTATGCCGGCCATCATTTGAGTCCCATTTTCGGCCGCAATGACGAGGCGTGGGGGATGATGTGGCTGGCCGGGGCGCTGGCGTTGGCGTTTCTCGTGCAGGCCGTCCGCTGGCGCACCGAGCAGGCGCTGGTGAACCTCTCTTCGACGCTGTTTGTGATCTATTACGCCGGCGGTCTGGTCGGGTTTCTCACCAAGCTGCGGATGGAGGTCGGCGGGCGAGCCGGGGCGATCGTGCTGCTGTTCTCCATCTTTCTGATCAAGATCACGGACACGGGCGCTTTCTTTGTCGGACGCTCGTTCGGCCGGCACAAGCTCATCGAGTGGCTTAGTCCGAAGAAAACGTGGGAAGGGCTGGCGGGCGGTCTGGCCGCCGCGGTTCTGGCGTCGCTGGCGATCGGGAGTTATCTGAACTTCCAGGGAATCGTGCCGATGAGCGCCGGCCGTCTGACATATCCGTGGGGGCTGATCGTGCTCGGGCTGCTGATGGGTCTCGTTTCGGTTGCCGGCGATTTGTGCGCTTCGCTGCTGAAACGCGACGCGGCCATCAAGGATTCCAGCAGCCTGATCCCCGGGCTGGGCGGGACCCTCGACGTGCTCGACTCGATCCTGCTGACGGCGCCGGCGGCGTGGTTCTTCTGGACGCGACTGGCGGGTCTGGGCAGCGTCGGCGGGCCGTAAGCCAGCGATTCGATCGAACGCCATGCGCTGGGCCTGCACGCGGCCGTCGAATTCGGCCGATTCTATTGCAGGATGATCATCGATCAGAAGCAGATTGACGCGCTGGTGGCGGATGCAACGGCCGGTAACGCCAGCGAACCGCCGGAAGCCCATGCCAAACGTGTCACGTCGCCGACCGCGCGGGGCGCAGTTCATGCGCCGTCGGCGCCCGAGCTCCAGCACATCCTGCGGCTGCGGGTGCCCGTCATCGTCCGGCTGGCGGACCGCCGGATGGCCGTGTCAGAGATCGTCCGGCTTTCGCCCGGGGCGATGATCGAGTTTGATCGCGGCGACGACGCGGACCTGGAGCTGATGATCAACAATCGGGTGATCGCGCGTGGCTCGGCGGTGAAGGTCGGGGAAAACTTCGGTCTGAAGCTGACGAACATCGGGGACGTTCGGCACCGCATTCGATCGATGGGAGGGTAGGGGAGCGGGGAGGGCCTGGCCGGCCGACGCGCGGCACGCAAATTGCTCGCGAGACAGGTTAGGATTCGCAGCCGGCTCGCACCGTGCGCCGGCCGGCGGAACCCACTCGGGCCGGGAAGGAGACTCCTCATGCCGCGCCTCACCCTCGTCGCCGCGATCTCGCTCTCGCTTCTGCTCGCCGCCGCTGCGCGGGCCGAAGAGCCCGTCAAGCTCGACGCGGCCAAACTGCCCAAACTGAAGCTGCCGGCGAAAATCGCCAACGGCGAAAAGCCCATCCGCGTCAAGGTGCTGGTGCTCGAGTTCAACCCGATCATTCCGCCCGAGGCCCACGCTCCGGGCGACAAGACCGCCAAGCCGATCCGCGTCCGCGAACTCGGCGGCTGGAACGACTGCCTCACGCTCGCCGCCGGCTACATGCAGGATGTCTGCGACGCCAGCGGCGGCATCGTGCAGTATGAGATCGTCGAGTGGATCGACACGCGCTCGTTCCACAAGAAGGTCGACGGCTTCAACTACACTCCCGAGGAGTACGTCCGCTGCATGCGCAAGCAGAGCACGTGGCACGAGCCCGACGGCGCCGACTACGCCGCGACCTTCGAGGAGTACAAGATCGTTCCGCGCGTCGAGCGCGGCGAGATCGACGAGGTCTGGTTCTTCGGCGCTCCCTACTTCGGCTACTGGGAGTCCGCCATGGCCGGGCAGGGGGCCTTCTACATCAACGGCGGCGTGCTCGACCAGGTCAAGTGCAAGCGGCCGTTCGCCGTCATGGGCTTTAATTACGAACGCGGCGTCGCCGAAATGCTGCACGACCTCTGCCACCGCACCGAGTCGACCATGAGCCGCGTCTACGGCGGATGGGAGGCGGACAAGCTGACCTCGAACTGGGCGCGCTTCGCGGCAAACTTCGACCAGTCCAATGGCGTCGCCGCGGTCGGCACCTGCCACTGGCCGCCCAACGCGCAGAAAGACTACGACTATGCCAACCCGCGCGAAGTGCAGAGCAGCGCGGATGCGTGGCTGAACTACCCGCGGCTCGAGTCGCTCACCCGGCCTGTCACCTGCGAGACTTGGCGCGAGCCCTACAAGAACCGCGATGGCAAGCCCGAGTATCACCGCAACTACATGTGCTGGTGGTTCACGCACCTGCCCAAGGCCCCCGGCGTGAACGAAGACGGCCGCGTCAACAACTGGTGGCGGTACATCTTCGACTACTGGAGCTACGACGAGCACGGCAAGCCGCTCCCGCCGCGCTGAGCGCCCGGCGGCTCGGCACGCGTCGCTACCAGGACTCGGTCCAGACGAACCAGCCGGCGTGGAACGGAATGTAGTAGTCCTCGCCTCTCAGGTTCGGCGGAACGCCAGCGCGAACGAACGCGAACCCGGTGCGGTCCAAAATGCCACCGCCGCGAACGGTGAAACGCACGCCGTTGTCGAGTCGCTCGATCCGGTCGGCGTAGAACAGGCCGACCCAGCCGTATCTGGGGAGCGCCTCAGGCGAATCGCATGCCACGGCGGCGAGCCGCGTCATGGCCGGAAGTGGTACCCAGAAGCAGACGCGCAGCGGCACATGCAAGACGATGAGGCCGAGCGTCAGCATGCCGACGACCGGCGGGAGAGCCCACGCCACAGCGGCGCGGCGATTGGAGGCGAGGGACTGACGGTAGCGAATCAGGACGACCGCGGCCAGAAACAGACGCACGCACCAGAACGCCGCGAGCATCAGCCAGGCGCACACCGCCAGGCCGGCGAGCACAAACACGAACCCGGGCCGACTGGCCGCCAGCACCGAAATCAGGGCTGTCAGCCAGACAAAACGGTGGTTCCAGCGGCCAGGCGCAAGCAGGCAGCGACGTGCCCACGCCGCAAGCGGTCGGCCCAGGTTCATTGTTGCCGCAACCGTTGGGTCGAATTCCAGCCCGCACTCTGGGCAGCGGAAAGTCGTCAGTCCGCGGAGTGGATAGTTGCACGCGGTGCAGAGCGCGAAATCCGGCGCAACGCGTGGCGCCGGGATGGGCGAATCGCCGTTCACACCGCTAATATTAGCCATCGTCGGCGGAATGGCGATTGGGAAGGAACGTGAATGAAAGACTTGTTTGAGAAGCTCGGCCTGTCGGCAAACAGCGACAACCCCGGCGGATTTTGCGGCGAATGGCTCGCCGGCGGCAAACCGCTCGACGTGGTCACCCCCATCGACGGTTCCAGGATCGCGACGGTCCGCCAGATCACGACCGACGAGTACGCCCGCATCGCCGAGCGCGCCCATCAGGCGTTTCTCAAGTGGCGCGTGGAGCCCGCCCCGCGCCGCGGCGAGATCGTCCGCCAGCTCGGCGACGCCCTGCGGCGCGTGAAGAAGGAGCTTGGCGCGCTGGTCACGCTCGAAATGGGCAAGATCGCCGCCGAGGGCGAGGGCGAAGTGCAGGAGATGATTGACATCTGCGACTTCGCCTGCGGCCTGTCGCGCCAGCTCTACGGCCTCAGCATGCACAGCGAGCGGCCGCGCCACCGCATGTACGAGCAGTGGCACCCGCTCGGGGTCGTCGGCATCATCAGCGCCTTCAACTTCCCCGTCGCCGTCTGGAGCTGGAACGCCGCCATCGCCGCCGTCTGCGGCGACGCATGCCTCTGGAAGCCGGCGAGCAAGACGCCACTGACCGCGATTGCCTGCACGAAGCTCGCCGAGCGGGTCTGCCGGGAGAACGGCGTCGATCCGGCGATCTTCTCGCTGACGATCGGTCCGGGCTCCAGCGTCGGCGAGGCCATGTTGCACGACAAGTGCGTGCCGCTCGTTTCGGCGACCGGGAGCTGCGCCGTCGGGGCGCGCGTCGCCGAGATCGTCGGCAAGCGCTTCGGCCGCACGATCCTGGAGTTGGGCGGCAACAACGCGATCATCGTCACACCATCCGCCAACCTCGACCTGGCGCTGCGGGCAATCCTCTTCGGAGCCGTCGGCACGGCCGGCCAACGCTGCACCAGTACGCGGCGGATCATCGTCCACGCCGCGGTGAAGGAAGAGCTCGTCGCCCGCCTCCGCCGTGCCTATGAGACCGTGCGTATCGGCGACCCGCGCAAGCCCGACACGCTGATGGGTCCGCTCGTGACGCTCGACGCCGTGCGCGACATGCAGAACGCCGTGCGGCGTGTCAAGGAAGAAGGCGGCAAGGTCGTTTACGGCGGCGAGCCGCTCAGCGGCCCGGAGTATCCCGGCGGGCACTATGTGCGGCCCTGCATCGCCGAGGCGCGGAACGAGTTCAAGATCGTGCAGGAAGAGACGTTCGCGCCGATTCTGTATGTGATTGAGTACGGCGGAGGCACGAAGCCACGGAGCCACGAAGCCGCGAAGGGCACGGAGGCACGAACGAAGGGGAGTGCGGGCGTCTCGCCCGCGAGTGCGATGGGGCAGCGGAGCGGCGAAGCGCCGAAGGGGAGTGCGGGCGTGTCGCCCGCCGTCGCGGCGGAGCAGGCATCGCGGGCCGCGCATCTCCAGGACCTCGCCGAGGCTATCGCGCTGCACAACGCCGTTCCGCAGGGTCTTTCGAGTGCGATCTTCAGCACGAACGTGCTCGAGTCCGAGACGTTCCTCTCGCACGTCGGCTCGGACTGCGGCATCGCCAACGTCAACATCGGCACCAGCGGCGCCGAAATCGGCGGCGCGTTCGGCGGCGAGAAAGAAACCGGCGGCGGCCGCGAGTCGGGCAGCGACAGTTGGAAGGTCTACATGCGTCGCCAGACGAACACGATCAACTGGAGTACGGAACTGCCGCTGGCGCAGGGGATCAAGTTTGCGGAGTGACTCGTTGCCGGGTGGATCGGCGTGTGGTAGCCTCGGAACCGTGGAGAAGCTCGACGCTCGCAAGACGTACCTGGACTACCTGGCGCGCTGCGACCAGGCATTCCGGCCGTACGTCCCGATCGACCTGCCCGAGTTTTTCGCCGGTCGCGTGGCCCACGTCCGCCGCCTCGAGGAGGAAATCAACGCCCCGGGCCGGCACGTGGCGATCTTCGGGGAGCGCGGCGTCGGAAAGACTTCACTGGCTCGACTCGCGTATTTCTTCGTGAAACGCGATGAGGAACGCACACATTTTGTGCGGTGCTCGAAGGCCAGCACGTTCGACACGGTTTTCGCCGAAGTGCTGGCGAGCGCGGGCGTCGAAGTCGTGCTCAGCGGCGTCGAGTCGGAGGGTGAGCAGGAAGGTCGCCTCGGCATCGGTTCCATCGGTGCTGCCGTAATACGCAGAAGCACGCGGACCTACCGACGGATCGATGCCGGCCCGGAGATTACGCCGAAGCTCCTCATCGACCAGATGGGCAACCGCAACGACCTGATCATCATCGACGAGTACGACCGCGTTGAAGATACGGCGACGCACACGCGCTTGGCGGAGCTGATCAAGCACTTCTCGGACGCCGGAGCGACCTGCAAGTTTCTCTTGGTCGGAGTGGCCGAAACACTTACTGAGCTCATCGGGAAGCACGAATCGCTCAGTCGTTCGCTGGCTCAGATCAAGCTCGATCGGATGTCAGACGAAGAACTGCTGCAGATTATCGAAAAGGCGGAGGCGCACCTGCGCGTTAGTTTCAAAGGGGAAATCGCGCGAAGGCTGATTCGGCTGGCGGATGGGTTTCCGTATTTCGTTCATCTCATCGGCCGGCACGCAGCCCGAACCGCAGGCGAGGAGTTGCTCAAGAATCCGAAGGCCAACTTGGTGGTGGCAGAACAGGAGTACGCAGCGGGACTCCATCTCGCCATTGAGAACGCGGAGCACTCGCTGCCGGATCAATATCAACGCGCCATCATCACGACGCGCCGACCGAGCGAGAAGTTTACGCTGATCCTTTGGGCGATGGCGCTTTCAGACGAGCGCGAAGTTCAGGTGAAGGACGTCGCCCAGAGCATCGGCTTCTTCACCGGGGAGGCACCCAAGCCGGGCGGTTTCAATTGGAACCTGGGGGAACTCGTGAGCGAGAAACGCGGCAATGTGCTTACCAAGGTCCGGGAGGGTTGGTACAAATTCGCGAACCCGCTCATGCGACCCTATGTCCGTTCGTTAATGGAGCGTGAGAACATCCATTATCGCGGCATGCAATGGGAGTTTCCATTCATGAAGTCGCCAAGGGCTGGTGCGACTGATTGAAGCGAAGCCAATGGCTCGCCAACGGACTTGCTACCTTCACGAGGCGATCGCGCCGCACAACGCCGTTCCGCAGGGCCTTTCGATTTCCGCCTTGACCGCCAGCGCGCTCGAGTCTGAGTCGTTCCTCTCGCGCGTCGGCTCCGACTGCGGCATGGCCACGTCAACTCGGCACCAGCGGCGCCGAAATCGGCGGCGAGAACCCGGTGGCGGTCTCCGCCGGCGCGCACGCTCTCGTGGCGATTCTCATCGCCGCCGGGCTGATGGTGTTATCGCACAGATTCGACCTCCTGTCAGGCCCATCAAGCCTTGGAGGTCGCTGGTTCGATCATAGGCGAAGTCGCCTCCCGCCGCCTCGTGCGATCATGTCCGCGCGAGTGCCCGAAGACCTCGCCGCCTGGCAGCACGCGCGTGTGCCGGCCAGTTGCTGACGTGGGCTTCCGTTACCCGACCTTGTTCAGTGCAGCCGTTTCAGCGCAACCGATGCCGTTTTCGAGCGAACCGGTCGGATTTTGCACCCCCTACCCCCGGCGTGGCGATTAGGGCGATTGCACCGATTGACAAAGCACGGATTTTCCGCCAAGTTTCCCTCGGCCGAAGCACAGACACTCAGACGTACCGACTCGCCCTTACTCTGTCGGGACCATTGTGTGAAGCGAGGTTTATACGTCGTCCTCGTGGACGACCGCGTTCTTGTGCGTGATTCGCTGGCCGCCTGCTTGCGCGGAGCGCCAGACGTGCGCCATGTCGAGACCCAATCCTGCGCAGCCCTCGCCGCCAGGCCGGACAGCGTCGCACATGCCGACGTGGTCGCCTTCGGAATGGACTCGATCGGTACCGTCTGCTTCTCCACCGCCCGCACGATCGGAAATCAGGACCGCAAGGTCCGCATCGTTCTTTACTGCGGAAAGGCCAGCGACTGCTGCATCGGGCAAGCGCTTGCCAGCGGAGCGCATGGAATCGTCACGCAAGCGGATTCGCTCGAAAACCTGCTTACCGCGATCAGGCAGGTCTGCAACGGCGGCTGGTATTTCTCGCCGGCGGTTCAGCCCCGCATCGAAATATCCGACGGCCACGCGCGCCTCGCGACCCCGTCGCCCTTCGCCGCGCTCTCGCCGCGCGAGCTCGAGGTGCTGAACTACCTCGCGACCGGTTCGTCGAAGAAAGAGATCGCCCTCAAGCTCTCCCTGAGCGTCGGAACGATCAACAACCATGCGGCGAATCTGATGCGCAAGCTCGATTGTCACGATCGCGTCGAGCTCACGCGGCTGGCGATTCGCGAGGGGCTGGTTCCGCCCTGATCCGCGGGTCCGCCGCCACGGGCCTGCGGGTTGTGGGGGACGATCGCGCAGCGCATGCCGTGCGTAACGCCCGTCGCCGACCGCTGCCGCGAGATAGTTCAATTGAATCATGCTGACGTCGCGCCGAATTGACCGATTCTGTCGCCATGGGGCGCGATTCCCAGGTGTCGGTTGCGACAGACTCAGCGCTGCGGCCAGGCGACTGGACAGCCGCCGCGCCCATTCCGCCCGACGAGCACGCTCGGCTGGCGGCGCTGCGCCGGCTGGCGATCCTCGACTCACCGCCTGAAAAGGTTTTCGATCGGATTGTCGCCCTGGTCGCGCGACTGCTGAACGTACCTATTGCGGCCATCAGCCTGATCGACACGCACCGCGAGTGGCTCAAGGCCGCCGTCGGCCCGGCGCGCCTGGAGCTGCCGCGCGAGCACGCATTTTGTGCGCGGACGATCTGCGGCGACTCGGCCTTCGTCGTGCCTGACGCGGCTCTGGACGCGCGCTTCCGTTCCAACCCCCAGGTGACCGATGACGCGATCCGCTTCTACGCCGGAGTGCCGCTGGTCTCCATGGAGGGCATGCGCGTCGGGGCCTTGTGCATCAAGGACACCGAGCCGCGTTCGCTGACGCCGCAGGAGCAGAAGACGCTCGTCGACCTGGCTTCGCTGGCCTCGCACGTGCTCGAGCTGCGTGCGGCGGCGCTGGAGTATCAGGCCGCATCGCGCGAGCTGGCGGTGGCGCACGAAGTCGCCGACGCCTCGCGCCGCGCCAAGGCCACCTTCCTGGCCAACATCGGCCACGAAATCCGCACGCCCCTGACCGCGATCATGGGCTTCACCGACATCTTCCTCGACCCCGGCTCGGACGAGGGCGATCGCCGCGCCGCGGCGGCCTCGATCCGGCGGAATTCGCAGGCGCTGCTGAATCTCATCAACGACGTCCTCGCGCTCTCGCGGATGGACGGCGTGCAGGAAGTGATCGAGGCCGCAAGCTGCCGGTGGCTCGATGTCATCCGCGGCGTGGTGGACGCGGCGCGGGCCGAGGCCGCCGGCAAGAAACTGGATTTCACGTTCGAGCTGGAAGGTCCGGTTCCCGAGGAGATCATCACCAACGCCAATGACATCCGCCACGCCCTGTCGAACATCCTCGACAACGCGGTGAAATTCACGCAGCGCGGCAGCGTGTCGGTCGCGGCCCGTCTGCGACGCGCCGAGGCCGGTGAGTTGGCCGGCGGCTGGCTGGAGCTCGACGTGATCGACACGGGCGTCGGAATCAGCGACGAGCAGGTGCACCGCCTCTTCCGCCCGTTCACGCCCGGCGACGAATCGATGACGCGCCAGCACACGGGCGTCGGCCTCGGGCTGAGCGTCGCGCGAAAGCTCGTCGCCGCGCAGGGGGGCGACGTGTCGATTGTCGAGACGGCCAGCGGTGTCGGCACGCGCGTCCGGCTGACGATCCCGACCGGTCCGCTGGAGCGCGTCCGGCTGATCAGCCCATCGGGCAGCGCGTCAATGCCGGTGGGCCCGGCCGGAATGCCGGCAAGATCGCCGGAATTCACGGCGCCGACACCCGTGTCGTAGTGCAGTTACTGCGAGGGTCGCTCCCCGAGTTGCGCCGCCTGCGACTCGGATCGCCGGGCACGCCAAGCGTCGGCGCGGCGGACCAATCCGAGGAATTCACCTCCCGTGGGACGCGTCCACTCCGAGCCAGCGTCGGCGATTCTCAGATACTGCAGCTCGCGCCACGCGTAGCGGCCGCAGCCAAAGAGCGTCCAGTTGATGCCGCTGCGAATGTCGGCGGCACGGCAGATCAGGTGCGCGAGCGCGGCGCGAGACAACACGTCGTCAGTCCGGTGCTGCCACAACGGCGACGCCACGCCGCCGGCGTTGAGCACACCGCGCAGCTCGTCGAATTCGCCGGCGAACGCCTCTCCCTTCCACAGAACATACGCCACACGGTACGCCGCCTCGGCCGTGACGCGCGGCTGCTCCGAGACAAAGTCCACCAGCGCCGCGTTGTCGCGCGGGCAGGCCTGCGGCTCGGCCGGCCGGCTGGCGGAGACGACGCCCGTGCCAGCCTCACCCGCCGCGCTGCAGCCGGCGAAGAGCGGCAGCGCCGCCGCGGCCAGGGCGAGCATCGGGGCTGCGAAGCGTGAGGCGCGCGGCATCGTCAGAAGCTCCAGGTCAGGCCCGAAAGGATGAAATGTCGCGCCTCGCGGTCGCGATACGCGTCGCCCGGAAAAAACACGCCCCAGCGGAGCGTCCACGACAGATCGGAAGAGACACGCCAGTTCACGAAGTAGTCCATCTCCCAGCCGACCCAGCCGGAGCGGCGGTCGGCCGTGCCGTCGCTGATCGCGGCCCGCGCCCGGTTCTTGTGATACAGAAACCAGTTCGTCCCGAATTCCATGTCGCGCAGCAGCTCGACCTTCTCAAACGGGACGAACGACGCCCCGGCCCGCCAGATGTGCACGTTGCTCAGATCAGGCGACGCCGAAAGACCGGTGTCGCGATAGCCGAAGGCGGCGAAGCTCGTGTCCTCCGCCGTGCCGCGGTTACCGCCGACGGCGCTGGTCGGACTGCCCAGCCGGTTCGAATCGCCGCTGGCGAACATGTACTCCAGCGCGGCCCGCGGCCGCGTCGGTACGTCAAAGAGATACTCCAGCCCGACATCCCATCCGTGGGCGTCGACGAAGTCGCGGCGGAGGAAGTTGCCGTCGCCGTAGCTGCGACCGGTCTCAAACACCCACTCGGTCCAGTAATTGAGGTTGCCCACGACCGAGCCGCGCGAGCCGAAGCCGAAATACTGAGTGTCGTAGTCGTATTCCTGGAAGAAGTCGGGCGGCCGCTCGTCGGTCCGATCCTGGTTCCATAGTGCGTAGGCGAACGGTTCGTGACGGGCCAGGCCGGTGTAGCTCAGCTCGGCACCGTAAAACCTCCGCCCGCTGTGATCGCTGACGGCCGGGCTGCGATCGATGTTCGGCGTGCTGGCGATGGTTTTTCCGAACAGCCCGCGAAGCCGAACGTCGTCGTAACGCGCCTCGAACCACACCGCGTCGAGCGGGAGATCGAGCGCGTATCCCGTGCCGAACTGCGTCTCCTGCCGCCCGACGCGCACCTTCAGCGAGAAGGGGTCTTTCGGGCTCGTGAGTCGCAGCGCGCGGCCCACGTCAACCTGGTAATACGCGCGGTCGAAATTCGGTCCGCGCCAGTCCTGCCGCAGATCAAACTCGTCCCCGGACTGGAAATGCTCGTACGAAAGCCGCGCGCGGGCGAACAGCTCATGCGCGCCGTCGTCCAGCGTCAGGCGCGACCAGAGTGCGAAGCCCGGCCGCTGATACAGCCGCGATTTCTGCGTCCCGTCGTCGAAATGAAACGTGTAATAGTCGATCCAGCCGCCGAATTGCAGGTCCGCGAATCCCTCCAGCGGCGCCTCGGCCTGCCGCGCCGCGTTGAGCTTGTCGGCGATCTCGCGCTCGCGCTGCAGAAAGCTGTCGCTCGGCTGCTCCTGCCCTCGCACTGCGGGCAACGCCCACATCTGCACGACGACAACCGGCACCAGCCATCCCCGCGCCGCCCGATAGCGATGCAGCCCCGCGGTCTGCATGCCGCGACTTGGGACGCGTTCGATGCTCGCCAAGCGACACCCGATAGGGAAACTCGATTGCTCCCGCCGCCGCGCCACGGCGCTCGGGCAGCCAGATTAGACCGGATCCGGTCGTGAATCGCGGGGTAGCATGCGGCGCGGCTGCGCGGGTGTCAACTGAGAAGTGCGTTCAGTCGGCCGGCGCGGTACGCAGAACGGCCAGCGCCTGACGAATCTCCGCGTCGGCCACGTCCGCGACGACCACGTGATTTCCGACGCCGGCCGGCAGCACGAACCGCGGCGTGCCCCCTTTCGACTTCTTGTCGAGCCGGCACGTGCGGATCACGTCCGCGTCGGCCACCGGCCCCGGCAACTGATCCGGCAGGCCCATTTGGTCCAGCAGCCGCGCGATGCGATCCACGTCCGCGGGTTCGAGCAGCGACCGCCGAGCCGCAATCTGGTTTTCGACCCGCATGCCCAGCGCGACCGACTCCCCATGCCGGAGGTCGTATTCAAAGAGGTGCTCGATCGCGTGCCCGATCGTGTGTCCATAGTTGAGCACCGCCCGCAGGCCGCCCTCGCGCTCGTCCCGGGCCACAACGTCCGCCTTGATCCCGCAATTCCGGGCAATCAGCTCGTCGAGCAGCTCCGCCTCGCGCCGCATCAGCGCGTCAACGTTCGTCTCCTGCCACGCCAGGAACGCCGCGTCACGCACCACCCCGTGCTTGACGCTCTCGGCAAGTCCGGCGCAATAGTCGCGCTGCGGAAGCGTGTCGAGAAACGCCGTATCGACCAGCACGGCCTCCGGCTGGTGGAAGACGCCGACAAGGTTCTTGCCGGCGGAGAGATTCACGGCCGTTTTCCCGCCCACCGAAGCGTCAATCGCCGCCTCAAGTGTCGTCGGGGCCTGGATGAAGGCGATCCCGCGCATCCACGTTCCCGCGACGAAGCCCGCCAGGTCACCGATCATCCCGCCACCCAGCGCAACGATGACGTCGCCACGCTCGATGTGGTTCGCCGCGAGGGTGTCGTACAGCGTGGCGGCCTGCGAGAGGCTCTTGCTCGCTTCACCGCTCGCAACGGTCAGCACAACGCACTTCGCGGGAAGCAATGGCTGCACCGCCGGCCAGTGCAGGGCGACGACCGACTGATCGGCGATGACGATCGGCCGACGGCCGGCGAGCAGGTCGGGGAGCGCGCCGCGTGCCTGCCGTCCGATAAGTATCGGATAGGGGTGCGCCGGAAGTTCGACGTTGACGATCCTCACGGTCCGATTCCCCAACAGGCTCCGCACCAACCAACATCGATCAGCGTATGATAAAACATGCGTCCTCAGTCCGCTGCTCGTGAATCGAGCGCTCGTTCCGCACAGCGCCGAGTCTGTAGACCGCTGGACCGTGCGCGCGCCCGGAAAGTTGACGAAACCCTTGTTCGGTGGTAACTTACGCCCATGCCTAAGACTGTGTCACGCCGCGCCGTCGTCCGGAAAAAAGCCAAGCCCATCCGCGCGCGCACGCCTGGCGGGATTCGAACCTATCAGGCCGCCGTGAAATACCTCAACGCGAAGACGAATTATGAGACCATGCTTCGCGTGGGCTACAATCACACGAACTTCAATCTGTCGCGGATGTTACGCATCCTCGCCGGCATCGGCAACCCGCACCGCCAGTTCCGGTCGCTCCACATCGCCGGCACCAAGGGCAAGGGCTCGACCTGCACGATGCTCGCGACCATGCTGCGGCATGCGGGTTATCGCACCGGGCTCTACACCTCTCCGCACTTCATCGACCTGCGCGAACGCATCGCCATCGACGGCCAGATGGTGAGCGAGGCCGAGTTCGCCCGCCTGATCGCGAAGATCTCGCCGGTCGTCAACCGGCTCGCCAGCGAGGGGCCGACGTTTTTTGAAATTCTGACGGCGGCAGCGTTCCTCCATTTCGCACAGAAAGAGGTCGATTTCGCCGTCGTCGAAACCGGTCTGGGCGGCCGGCTCGACTCCACGAACGTCATCAAGCCGGAAGTCTGCGGCATCGTGAACATCAGCTATGACCATGTCGCCCAGCTCGGAAACACGCTGGAGAAGATTGCAGAAGAGAAGGCCGGCATCTTCAAGCCAGGCGTCCCCGCCATCGTTGCGCCGCAGCCGGCGGGTGTGAAGCGGGTCTTTAAGCGCGTCGCAGAAAAAGTCGGAGCCGACCTGCGCTTCCTCGGCGATGATCTGGAGTTCAGTTATCGGTTTGAGTCCTCGCGAGCCGCCGGACCGCACATCCGCATCTGCATGAACACGCTCACCAGTCGCTTCGAGCACCTTCAGGTGCCGATGCTCGGCGAACATCAGGCTCTGAACCTGGGGGTGGCGCTGGGCATGATCGATGCGCTGCGGCGCGATGGCGTGAAGATCAACGAGCAGCAGGTGATGGACGGGCTGGCGCGGCTCAAGATCGAGGGGCGGATGGAATTCATCCGCCAGCAGCCGCGGACGCTGGTCGACGCGGCGCACAACGCCGCCAGCGTCGCGGCGCTGATGCACGCCATCGGTCAGAATATCTCGTACGACTCGATGGTCGTGATTTTCGGCTGCTCGGCGGACAAGGACATCGACGGCATGCTGAAGCAGCTTCAGCTCGGCGCCGACAAGGTGATCTTCACCAACAACGGCTCGGTTCGGAGTGCCGATCCGCGCGAGCTCTACAACCGCTTCATGGAGCTGAGTCCGAAGATGGCGCAGGTCGCCGACGAGCTGTCGGACGCCTATCGCATCGCGCGGACCTGCGTGACGCGCGACGACCTGATCTGCATCACCGGTTCGGTGTACCTCGTCGGCAAGGCCAAGCGGCTGGCGGCTGCCGGCGCGTTCGACTGAGCCGCGACGGAGGCGTCGCGACCTTGGACACGCCTCCCGCGTCCGGCCCCCCACACGCGGCCAGCGGCACGCTTGCCGTCGAGCGGCCGACCCCCTTCGCTCTCCTGATTCCGATCGTGGCGCTGCTCTCCGCGCCGCTCATCGTCGCGTCGCAGATCATGGCCCATCTACGGATGGACGTGGTCGACGACCAGATGTTCGGCTATTTCGGCTGGCGGATCGCGCATGGCGCCGTGGTGTACCGCGACGTGTGGGACAACAAGCCGCCCGGCATCTATTGGATCAACGCGCTGGGCTTTCTGCTCGCGGGCGACAGCTACGCAGGCGTGATCGCGCTGTGCGTGCTGGCGCTGCTGGTGTCGCTGGCGGCGTTTTTCATCATCAGCGCCTCGGCCTACTCCCGCGACGCGGCCGCCGTCGCCACCGTGCTCGCCAGCTTCTATCTCACGCACGCGTATTTTCAGGGCGGCACCAATCGCACCGAGACGTTTCTGATGGCCTGTGAGCTGGCCGCCGTCGCGCTCTACGCCCGCGGCATCCGGCGCGATCGGAAGTGGTCATGGCTGGCGAGTGGGGCACTGTGCGGAGCCGCCTTCCTCTTCAAGCAGGTCGGCCTCGCGGCGCTGGGCGCCATGGGGCTGCACACGCTGCTGCTGGCCACGTTCGGCGACCTGCCGACGCGCCGTGCCCTGTCGCGCTGCGCGCTGTTGTCGGCCGGCGCCGCCAGCGTGGTGGCGGCCGCGGCGCTGCTGCTGGCGTGGCAGGCGGCTCTCGGCGAGGCCATTTTCGCCACGTTCACGTTCAATCGCGGCTATTTCGCCGTGGGTGAAAGTCGCCTGCTCGATCATTACGCCACGCTCATCCAGTTTTCCTGGGCGGTGCACCCCGTGCTCGACATGCCGCTCATGATGGCGCTGGGCGCGTGCATTCACGCGACGCTTTGGCGGCTGCGCCCGGGCACACGTCCTGCCGACGTCGCTGGGCGGCTCGCACAAATCCCAGCCACACTGCCACGCCCCATGCTGCTGTTCTTCCCGTGGTTTGTGGCAGCCGCGTACGGCGCGATGGTCAGCCCGCACAAGTTCCAACACTACATCGCCACGACGCTGGCGCCGCTGATGCTCATGGCCGGCTACCTGATCAACGTGCTGTTGGCCGAACGGAGCCTGCTCGTGCGAATTCAGCAGCGCGCCTGGGTGCTGACCGCGTTCATCATTATCGGGTACTTCGCTTCCGACGCCGTCAAGCGGCACTGGGAGAAGGCCGCGACCGTCTGGTGGGAGCGGATCGAGCAGCGCGGCGTTCCGGATTGGGAGGCGGTGGGGCGGGTGGTCGCGCGGCACACCACGCCGCAGGAGCGGATTCAGTGCTGGGGCTACATGCCCGGCGTCTATCTGCACGCACGTCGCAATAACGTGTGCCGCTTCACGACGACCGAGAAACTGGGGCACGTCAAGGAGAACGCGCGTTTCGTCGAGGTCGAATTACTCGACAGGCTGACGCACGACCCGCCGGCGGTGTTCGTCGTGAACTCGTACGACTACGCCTGGATTATGGGGCAGATGCCTGAAAAGGAGATGCAGCCGCCGGCCGCGCTCGCCGAGTGGATGAAAGAGCACTACGCACAGGTCGACGAGATTCGCAATAATTACATCTTCAAGCGGCGCGATCTACTCCCCGCCGATCCGCCGCGCCACGCTGCCGGGACATGACGCATCGAAGGAGGTCGATCGATGAACGGCTCGGCGAAGAGTCGCGTGTTTCGCACTGCGCTGCCCGCGGCGCTGTGGCTGTCGTGTCTGGCGACGTCGGCCTGCTCGCAGGTGCGCGAGAGCACCGGCGACGAGACGGAACCGACGGGTGTCGATCCGTATTCGTCCGAGCCGCTGGCCGTGCCGCAGATCTTCCCGGCCGATAACCCCTGGAACACCGACATCTCGCGGTGGCCGGTGCATCCGAACTCGGCGAACTACCTCGCGTCGATCGGCCTGACGAAGGGCCTGCACCCCGATTTCGGAACGGTGTACGAGGGCGCGCCGAACGGCATTCCGTACGTGCTGGTGCGCGGCAACCAGCCGGCGGTGCCGATCACGTTCATGTACGACGATGAGAGCGATCCGGGGCCGTATCCGATTCCCAGCTATGCGCCGATCGAAGGCGGCTCCAGTTCCGACGGCGATCGGCACGTGCTGGTGATCGACGTCGACAACCTCAAGCTGTACGAGGTTTACCGCGCGTTTCCGATCAATGGCGGCGCGAGCTGGCAGGGCGACTCGGGCGCGGTGTTCGATCTGACGTCCAACGCACTGCGGCCGACGTGCTGGACGTCGGCGGACGCGGCGGGGCTGCCGATCTTCGCCGGCCTGGTGCGCTATGACGAAACGGCGGTGGCGGGGGAGATACGCCACGCGCTGCGCTTCACGGCGCGCCGCACGCAACGGGCGTTCATTCCGCCGGCGACACATTACGCCAGCAGCCTGACCGACGCGAATCTGCCGCCGATGGGGTTGCGTGTGCGCCTGCGGGCTGGGTTCGACATTTCGAGTTTCTCGGCGACGAACCGTGCGATCCTGACAGCGTTGAAGAACTATGGGATGTTCGTGGCCGACAACGGCGGCGACTGGTTCATCTCGGGCGCGCCGGACATGCGCTGGGACGACGACGATCTACACGAGCTGAGCCAGGTGACCGGGGCGGATTTCGAGGCGGTGGATACGGGCGAGGCGATTACGGATTGTGATTGAACCGGCCGAGAAGAATGCGGAATGCAGAACGAAGAATGCAGAAGATCGCAGCCCGCCGCACTCCTGGATGAAGAGTGCGGTGTGCAGAAGCGCTGTGAGTGCGTGAGGCTGCCCCAAAACGGCGGGGAGCCCGTCACGCACGGGCTCCCCGGCCGCTGAAGGGAGGGTTAGAAATTGTGTCCGGCATTTCGTTGCGCGCTCCGCGGGGTGGTCGCGCGCGGCGCGTGGCGAACGATTTGGCCGGCTATGCCACCAGATCGCACGGCACGCGTGCGAAGCGGGCGCGGAGTTGCTCGACGATCTCGCCGTGGCGCTGGCAGACGCGAGACTCGCTCACGTTGAGGACCTGGCCGATCTCGGCCATGGTCAGACGTTCGTAGTAGTAGAGCGTGATAATCAGTCGATCCTGCTCCTTGAGACCGCGGGTGATGAATTCACGAATGAGCTGGCGTTCAGTGCGTTGCGTCGGCCCGGGCGACGGATCGGGCGGGACCAGGCGGCCGACGTACGTGTCGTTGCGGCGCGTGGTAGTCGAGTCGAGCGGGACCGAGCGGGCCGCGGCGATCGTCTTGCGCATGCGCAAGAACTTCCCGTGCGGCACGCCGAGCCGCGCCGCAAGCTCGTCGCTGCTGGGGGGCCGGCCGAGTTCGGACTGGAGGTCTTCTTCGGCGCCGTTGAGGGCGCGCTCGAAATTGCGCCCCGAGCGGCCGAGCGGATCGATCTCACGCTGCCAGTCGCGAATGGCGCCGACAATGCGCTGACGGCAATACGTCTCGAACTTCACGCCGCGGGCCGGGTCGTAGGTCCCGACGGCGGCGATGAGTCCGTCGTACCCGGCGCTGGCCAGCTCATCGGCGCTGACGCGCGGCCAGAGGCGTCTGGCCATGATCTCGGCAACCTTGTTAACGATGGGCATGTAGTGCTCGACGAGGCGGTTGCGAGCCGCGAGCGACTTTGTTCGGTGATACGTTCGCCAGACCGCGTCAATATCCGACTTCGACATGGGGTGCTCTTCCTTACTCGCCAGAAAGGGGTTGAGGGGGAGGTGTGATGCGCCATGCTTCTTTCCCATTTCTCCGAAACATCCCATTCTTCCACTCAGATTCGCTTCTTGAGCCAAGTTAGCCCTACGCATATGCTCATCTCATCTCATTGTGAAGTAGAATGTAACCCACAGAGTAAAAATAGTCAAGATAAGAATTTTGGATAATTTGTGGTTCGCTCCGATAACTTCCGAAATGCTCGCAACGCTCCGCAAATCAATCAGTTACGAGGATCGACCGCGTAGGAGGGTGGATCAGCTTTCGTCTCGACCGCGCCAGAAAGTGAACAGCGACGAGGCGATCAGCATGCTGGTACGCCATCAACGTCGAGCGCTCGCGGCGACAGACGCGCGGCCGGCGTTTTGCGGTCGCGGCGCGAGCCGGGTGGGATTGACGCACGCGACCCGCTAACATGGAGGCTCACTTTCGGATTTCAACCGGCCTTGGAGGTGAGCCATGCGTGCAACGACGTCTGTCAGATCATCTGTCGCCGCGCTCGCGCATTCGCGTACGCGTGTGGTGCTGGGAGCCTGGCTCGCCCTCGTCGCGGTGTGTCCGGTCGGCGCCGGCGAGATTTCGTGGGATGGCCTCTGGACCACCGTCGACGTGCCGCCGCCGGAGCACGCGGCTGGCGAGGAGTGGGTGCGGCCGAACGCGTATCAAGGGGCGCTGCTGGACCTCGATGTACTGGCGCGGACGCTGGCGCAGGCACCGCTGGAAGACACGATCCCGGTCGTGGCCAGCCCGCTGATCATCACGCTGCCGACGCCCGAGGGCATCTTCGCCGAGTTCGCGATCGTCGAGTCGCCGATCATGGCGCCCGAGTTGGCGGCGCAATTCCCGGATATCCGGACGTATCTGGGGCAGGGCGTCGATGATCCGTCGGCGACCGTTCGCCTCGACAGCACGCCGCTGGGATTTCACGCCCAGGTGATGTCCCCGAACGGGAACTACTACATCGATCCGTACACGAAGTTCGACAATGAGTTTTACGCGAGCTACTTCAAGCGCGATCTGACCAACCAGCACGACTTTTCCTGCGAGGTTCTGGACGACACGGGCGGCCACCTGCCGCCCGAAGTGCGCGATTCGGTCGTCAACGCAGTGGCCTCGGGCGGGACGCGGCGCGAATACATGCTGGCAAACGCCTGCACAGGCGAGTACGCCGCGAAGTTCGGCGGGACGGTGAGTGGCGCGCAGGCGGCCATCGTCACCGCGATCAACCGCGTGACCGGCGTGTACGAGATTGAGTGTGCGATCCGGCTGATTCTCGTGGCCAACAACACCTCAATCGTCTTTACGAATGCATCGACCGATCCCTACACGAACAGCAACGGCGGGGCGATGCTGAGCCAGAACATCGCCACGTGCAACACGATCATCGGCAGCAGCAATTATGACATCGGGCACGTTTTCTCGACCGGCGGCGGCGGCGTGGCCTACCTGGGCGTGGTCTGCGGCAGCAACAAGGCCGGCGGCGTGACGGGCTCGTCGAACCCGGTGGGCGACGCGTTCTACATCGACTACGTGGCGCACGAGATGGGCCACCAGTTCGGCGCCAACCACAATTTCAACGGCACGGCCAGCTCGTGCGGCGGCGGCAACCGCAACGGCTCGACGGCGTACGAACCGGGCTCGGGCAACTCGATCATGTCGTACGCCGGCATCTGCGGAATCGACAATCTGCAGACGCACAGCGACGCTTATTTTCAGCACATCAGCTACGACGAAATCATGGCCAAGGTGTCGTCCGTCTCGTGCTCGACGAACATCTCGACCGGCAACACGCCGCCGACGGTCAACGCCGGGGCGGACTACACCATTCCGAAACAGACGCCATTTCAACTGACCTGCACGGCCAGCGACGCCGACGGCGACCCGCTCGTCTATCTGTGGGACGAACGCGACCTTGGCCCGGCCCAGTCGGCCAGCGGCGGAATATTCGCCGACAACGGCAGCAGCCCGTTCATCCGCGGCTGGCCTGCGGTCAGCAGCAATTCGCGAATTGTGCCCAAGCTGGCCAATCTTCTGGCCAACACGTTTCCCAAGGGCGAGCAGCTCCCCAACACCAATCGCAACGTGAACTTCCGCTGCACGGTGCGCGACAATCGCGCCGGCAACGGCGGCGTCAACTGGGACAGCATGGTCATCACCGTGACGACCTCCGCCGGCCCGTTCCAAGTCACCGCGCCAAACACGGCCGTGAGCTGGTCGGGGACGCAGACTGTGACCTGGAACGTGGCGAGCACGACGGCCGCGCCGGTGAACTGTGCCAACGTCAAGATTCTGCTGTCGACCGACGGCGGGAACACCTGGCCGACGACGCTGTTGGCCAGTACGCCGAATGACGGCAGCCAGGCGGTGACGCTGCCGAACATCTCGACGACCACGGCGCGCATTCGCGTCGAAGCGGTCGGCAACATCTTCTTCGACATTTCGAACACGAACTTCACGATCACGCCGAGCGGCACGCCGCCGACCATCACCGGTCAGCCGTCGAACCAGACCGTTTGCTCGGGCGGCTCGGCCGGTTTCTCGGTGACGGCGACGGGCGACCCGCCGCTCACGTATCAGTGGCGCAAGGGTACGACGGCGCTGTCGAACGGCGGGAATATTTCGGGCGCCACCACCGCCAGCCTGACGATCAATCCGGCCTTCCCGGCGGATGCGGCGAGCAATTACAACTGCGTAGTGACGAATCCGTTCGGCAGCGCCACGAGTAACGACGCCAGCCTGACGGTCAACACCAGTCCGACGATCGTGACGCATCCGTCGGCGCAGACGGTGACGGTTGGTGACACGGTCGTGTTCACGGTCGCGGCGAACGGCACCGGCCCGCTGGCGTATGCCTGGCGGTTGGGCGGGTCGGCGGTTTCGGACGGCCCGACCGGCAGCGGGAGCACCATCAGCGGATCGGCCACGACGACGCTGACGATTATCAACGTACAGCTCGGCGACGCCGGCAATTACGACTGCCTGGTGACCAACGGCTGCGGCTCGGCCGACAGCAACGACGCGGCGCTGACGGTGAACGCGGCGTGCGTGCCGTGCGACACGAACTGCGACGGCAGCATCAACGGCTTCGACGTGGATTCGTTCGTCGGGCTGCTCTCGGGCAGCGGAACGCCGTGTGCCCCGTGCGCAGGCGACGCCAACGGCGACGGCAGCGTGAACGGGTTCGACGTCGATCCGTTCGTGAACGCGCTATCGGGCGGAGGCTGCTAGAGGCGCCGCTGCCGCGAAGCCGCCGATTGCGACTTTCAGGCGCATGCGCCCCTCTGTTACGCGCGCATGCGCCACTCTGCCACGCGCGCATGCGCCACTCTGCTACGCGCGCATGCGCCCCCAGCCGAGCCCCGACCATGAAGGCGAGCGAGGAGCGAGCCTGAATGGAGGGGTTCGACGTCAAGTTGCCATCGAACTCGGCAAATCAGCCAGCCCCCAGCCGGGCCAAGCCTCAGCTCGCCGGTTCGTGCGGCTCGCCGGGCACGCGTGCTCAACCTTCGATGCCCGGGTCGAAAAGCCGCGCGTGCTCGCGGATGCAGAAGCGATCGGTCATGCCGGCGACATAGTCCGCCGCGACGCGCCACACACCCTGCTCCTTGACGCGCGCGTGAAACCGCGTTGGCATCAGCTCCGGCTCGGCGAGGTATGCGTCGAACACCGCCGTGACGATCCGCCGCGCTTTGCTATCCATCCGCCGCAGGCGCTGGTTGCGATAGACCGACTTGAAGAGGAAGGCCTCGAGCTGCTGGAAGGGCGGCTCGGCCGACGCGGGGAGCTGGACCAGTCGGGCCACCGGTCGCCGCGCCGGTTCGGCGACCTGCGCGGCGGCGGCCTTGATGCGCGACTCGGCATCCGCAGTCACGCCGCTCAACAGGGCGCGCTGCATGCGGTCGATCGCCGGTCGAATGGAGCCGCGCCACTCGGACGACGAGCTCGCCGGCGGCCCGTCGTAGCAATCCCGCCAGAGCTGAAGCTCATCCAGCGCGGCGCGCTCGATCAGCCCGGCGTGCAGGCCGTCCTGAAGATCGTGCAGGGCATACGCCAGGCGGTCGGCCACGTCGGCGATCTGGCCCTCGATCGGCGGGACAAGACCGTCCTGAAGCGGGTGGCGGCCGGGCTTGTCGAACTGCGTCGAGTGCTTGGCAAGGCACTCGCGCACCACCCGCGTCAGATTCAGGCCGCGGAACGCCGGGTAGGGGTGTTCGAGCTGCTCGACGACCCGCAGCGCGTGCACGTTGTGCTCGAAGCCCCCGTGCGTCTCCATGCACGCCGCCAGGGCGCGCTCGCCCGCGTGCCCGAAGGGCGGATGTCCCAGGTCGTGCGCCAGGGCGACGGTTTCCGCGAGGTCGGCGTTGCAGCCCAGCGGCGCGGCGATCAGCCGTGCCAGATCGGCCACCTCCAGCGTGTGCGTTAAGCGCGTCCGGAAATGGTCGCTCTCCAGCGCGACGAACACCTGCGTCTTGTATTGCAGGCGGCGGAACGCGGCCGAGTGGATGATGCGCTGGCGGTCCAGTGCCAGCGGCGGCAGCTCCGCGGCAAGTGGATCGGCGTGCTCGCGATCGTAGTCGTGCGTCGACACGAGCGCATCTTCGCCGGATCGGCGGCGTGTGCAAGGCGAGCAGCGCGATGGCGCGGGGGCTGACCGACGCGGGCGGCCGGTGCAGGCGGCCGAGCCTGGCGGTTGCCCGCGTGGCCGGGCGCCGCGCGGATTTCAGACCGCGTCGGCGGAATGAAAGATTGGGTGCGTTAGCGTGTGTGCCACTTCGTCAGGCGGTATTGCCGGTCCACCAGCCAGATGTAGTTCCAGTCCTCCGCGATCTGACGCATGTCCAGGTCGATCGATTGGCGAACGGTGGTGGCCACTTCCTCTTCAGTCTTGGTTACCGTGCAGCCCGCTGTCGTCGCAATACCGACAACGACCATCAAGAACACAAGCCGGCGCATGACCGATCCTTTCTGGCGAACATGACCGCCGGAAGTCTCGCCGACGCCGTGTGTCGTGTCAACCTGCCCCTGCGGCCCCTGCGCGGGGCCACCGCCCGCATCCGTCGGAGTCGGGGCGATGGCGCCGGGGTACGTTGTGTCCGCTGGGTTGGTGGTCACTTCCGAGCGAGGAACACGGGCTTGCGCGCGACGCGCCGCTCGCCGTCGCGGCGCGACTGCGACCAGGTGCGGGCCGCGACGCGGCCGGACGGGTCGCTTCGGCCTGCCGCGTGCGCGACCGCCGCCGCGCCGTGGCGCGTCGTGCTTGAACCACCCGCGGTCGCGGACCAATCGGCGGCACCGTCGGCGCGGGAGACTCCGCGGCTGATCGCGACGTCGCCGTCGCGTTCGATCGATATGTTGAGCGTCGAGGCGAGGGCGAGACCGTGGTGCGTGGCGATGGCGTTGCTGATCGAAAGCGATAGTCCGTCTTGATCGACTCCGACGGCGACGCCGCGCGCGGTGCTTATGGGACCACTCCGTGCACGCGTGCGGGCAAACCCAACATCGCCCTCATAGCTCGCTGTCGCCGACGCGTCACCATTCCGGCCGTGGCCGCCGCCGGCGGTGGCCGACGAGTCGGCGTCGCCGGCGTAGGCGTTGGCCGCGGCGAAGAGTGCGAAGACCGAAAAAACCGTGAGGTTGCGCTTCATGGCTGTCTCCTGTCAGGCCGACTTCGGCCGGAGATACGGACGGCGACCGCCCCGAGGGTATTCAACGGCGCCCGGGGTGGCTGAATCGACGGCGGCTGGTCAGGCGAGGAGGTCTGAGACGGGTTCGGTCAGTTCGGCGCCGCGGCGCTGGCGCTCGACCATCGTCCGATAACGCGTGGCAGTGCTCATGAGCGTCGCGTGCGAGCCGGTTTCAACGACGCGGCCGGATTCCAGAACGACGATCAGGTCGGCGTGCATGACGGTCGAGAGACGGTGTGCGATGACAAAGGTTGTGCGATCGGAAAGAAGTTCGCGCAACGCGGCCTGGATCAACTGCTCGCTCTCGGTGTCCAGGTTGCTGGTGGCCTCGTCAAGAATGAGGATGGCGGGATCGGCCAGCAGCGCGCGGGCGATGCTGACGCGCTGCGCCTGTCCACCCGATAACCGCACGCCGCGCTCGCCGACGATGGTCTGATAGCCGTCGGGGAATGTGCGGATGTAGTCGTCCGCGTTCGCCCGCCGAGCGGCGGAGACGATCTGCGTTTCGGTGGCGTCGCGCCGGCCATAGGCGATGTTCTCGGCGATGGTGCCGTCGAAGAGAAACACGTCCTGCGAGACGAGACCCAGCATGCGGCGATAGCTGCGGAGCTGAAGGTCGCGCAGGTCGACGCCGTTCAGCCGGATGGCGCCCGCGGTGGGGTCATAAAAGCGTGCGACGAGATTGGTGAGCGTGGTCTTGCCCGAGCCGCTGGGTCCGACCAGCGCGACGCTGGTTCCGCCGGAGACGTCGATGCACACGTCGGTCAGCACGTCGAGTCCGGAGCGGTAGGCGAAGCGGACGCTGTCGAACTCGATGCGCTCGACGCGGCGCGGGGCGGGGATGGCGCGCGGGCGATCGGGCTTGTCGGCGGGGGAGGCGAGCACGTCGAAGACGCGCTCCATCGCCGCCAGCGCCTGCTGCGTCTGGCCGTAGGATTCGACGATCGCATTGACCGGCGAGAGCAGCATCATGAGATACATCTGAAATGCCATGATGCCGCCGATCGTGGCCTGATCCTGCAATGCGAGCGTGCCGCCGAGCCAGATGATGACCAGGCCGCAGATGGGGATCAGGAATCCCCAGCCGGACCAGACGAACTGCTCGAGATAGCGCGCGAGAAGCTGCTTGCGGATGACGGTGTGATGAGCGACGCCGTAGCGGGCGGCCTCGGCGGCCTCGCGCCCGAAGGCGCGAACGACGCGGATGCCGCCGAAGGTCTCGACGACGCGTCCGTCGATGTCGCTGCGGTCGTGGCGGAGGCTGCGGTAGATGGGCCGGATGCGCTTGAAATAGAAGAGGTTAAGCAGGATGACGGGCGGGAGGAGCAGGACGGCGGCGAACGCCATGCGCCAGTTGATGAGGAGGAGCATGGTGACGGTCAGGACGATCTTCACGCCGGCGACGCCCGGGGTGACGATGGCCATCTGAAGCAGGCCGGTGATGGAGTCGACGTCGCCGGAGATGCGCGAGGTGATTCCGCCGGTTTTCATGTCGGAGAGTTCGTGCAGCGGGAGGCGCAAGAGGTGATTGAAGAGTCGTTGCCGCAAACGGAAGATGACGCGGGCGTTGAGCGTGGCCATCCACCAGTTGCGGAAGAGATCGCAGGTCTGCTGCGCACATATGATCAGCAGGAGCGCCAGACCGAGCCCGTGCAGCATCGCCGCGTCGTGTGCCGGCAAGACGTGATCGACGATGTACATGATGGCGCGCGGCAGAACCAGGCTAAGCGTCGCGGACGTGATCGCCACGGCGAAGACGCCGGCGATCGCCCAGCGGAACGGCCAGAGCCAGCGGACGTATTGGCGGAAGTAACCCTTCTCGCGGACACGCCGGCCGCTGCCGCGGCGCGGAGCGTCGTCCTCCGGATTGATGATGCCCGTGGCGGCGGTGGGGGCGTCGCGATTCTCGCGCAGCGCCACCCGGAATTCACGGAATCGCTGACCGGACGACTTACGCATGGGCTCTCCGCTCCACCGCCGGCACAATCGTCGCCGAGGCGGCGTCGGCGTCAAGCCGAGGGCGCAAGCGCGGACAAGTGTGGGCTTCCCTTCACGTCGCGGCGATGCTGGGCGCGCTATTCGTCTGTGCCACCCCGCAGGGCGAGCGCGAAGACCTACCCAGCCGAGCCCCGACCATGAAGGCGAGCGAGGGAACGACCCTGAATGGAGGGGTTCGAGTGGCGCCTGCCAGCGGACCGGGCGATGGTCGGCACCAAGTCCGGTGGCCAACTCACGTCGAACCCCTCCCTGACGGTCGGGGCTCGGCTGGGGGCGCGATTCGGGGCTCGGCTGGGGGCGCGATTCGGGGCTCGGCTGGGGGCGCGATTCGGGGCTCGGCTGGGGGCGCGATTCGGGACTCGGCTGGGGGCGCGATTCGGGACTCGGCTGGGGGCGGGCAGGTGTGAAACCGGTAGCGCCCTAGGTTCGACTGATCCAGGCGGGATCGTTGAGCAGGCTGCGGGCGATGACCAGCCGCTGAATCTCGCTCGTTCCTTCGTAGAGCTCGGTAATCTTCGCGTCGCGCAGCAGCCGCTCAACGGGATAGTCGTTGACATAGCCGTAGCCGCCGAAGACCTGGATGGCGGCGTTGGCGGCCCGGGACGAGGCCTCGCTGGCGAAGACCTTGGCCATGGCTGCTTCGGGCGAGTAGGGGCGCTTGACCTGCTTGAGCCAGGCGCCGCGGCGCGTCAGCAGGCGCGCGGCGGCCAGGTCGGTGGCGATGTCGGCGAGCTTCCACTGGATCGCCTGGAAGTTGGCGATGGCCTGGTTGAACTGCTGGCGCGTCTTCGAGTAGTCGACGGCGGCGTCGAGGCAGGCCTGAGCGATGCCGACGGCCTGGGCGGCGACGCCCAGCCGGCCGCCGTCGAGCGTCATCAGCGCGACGCGCAGTCCGCGGCCGCGCTCGCCGAGCAGGTTCTCGCGTGGAATAGTCGCGTCTTCGAAGATCAGCTCGGTCGTGCTGCTGGCGCGGATGCCGAGCTTCTTTTCCTTCTTGCCGACGCGATAGCCGGGCGCGTCGGCGTCGACGATGAAGGCGGACAGGCGGCGGCGCTCGTCGGTCGAGTCGGTGACGGCGAACAGCACGGTTACGTCGGCTTCCTGCCCGTTGGTGACAAAGCACTTGGTTCCGTTGATGCGCCAGCCGTCAGGCGTCTCGACGGCGTTGCAGCGGGCGGCGCCGGCGTCGCTGCCGCTGCCGGGCTCGGTCAGCGAAAAGCAGCCGATCTTCCGGCCGCTGGCCAGATCGGGCAGGTATTTCTTCTTCTGCGCTTCGGTGCCGAAGTTCAAAATGGGGTCGACGCAGAGCGAGTGGTGCGCGGAGACGAGGATGCCGGTCGCAGCGCAGGCCCGCGACAGCTCCTCCACCGCGGTGACGTAGGAGACTACGTCGAGGCCGGCGCCGCCGTACTCGGCCGGCACATAGGCGCCGAAGAGTCCCATTTCGGCGAGCTGTTGGCGCAGGCCGGCTTCGAAGTGGCCCTCTTCGTCGCGCTGTGCGGCGCGCGGGGCGACCACCTCGTCACAGAAGGTGCGGAGCGCGTCGCGGAGCTGTCGCTGATCGTCGTCGAGTCTGAAATCCACGTGTTAGCCCTTCCAATCTGGCTCGGGCCCCGGCGGCGAGGGGGCTCAGCATCGCGCTAGTGTACTGCCTCAGAAGTATTTCAGGTTATCGCGCTGGGGAGCATCGGCCTCTGGCCGGTGCGAGACGCGATACGCACCGGCCAGAGGCCGATGCTCCCCATCCTGTTTACGATCGCGTATTCCTGAGGCCGTACACTAGCCCCATAGTAGTGCGCGCGCGATGAGAATCCGCTGCACCTGGCTGCTGCCCTCGCCAATCTCGCACAGCTTTGCGTCGCGCATGTAGCGCTCAACCGGGACGTCCTTGGTGTAGCCGTATCCGCCGAAAATCTGGATCGCATCGAGGCCGGCCCGCGTGGCAATTTCGCTGGCGAAAAGCTTGGCGTAGCTGGGCTCGACGCCGCCGGCTTCGCCGCGGTCGAGCGCCAGGGCCGCGTCGCGCACCAGCAGCCGGGCGGCGTCGACGCGCGTGGCGATGTCGGCCAACAGGAACTGAATCGCCTGCTGCTCGGCGATCGGCTTGCCGAAGGCCAGCCGCTGCTGCGCGTAGGCGGCGGCCTCCTCCAGCGCGCCGCGCGCCAGGCCGACCGACAGGGCGCCGATTCCCACGCGGCCGCGCTCCAGCACGCGCAGGGCGTCGACGAAGCCGGAGTTGTACTCGCCGCACAGCGCGTCGCCTTTGACGGGCACGTCGTCGAGGACCAGCGTAACGGTGTCGCTGGCCCGCATGCCGAGCTTGTCTTCCTTGGCTCCGATCGAGAAGCCCTTCGCACCGCGCTCGACGATGAAGGCCGAGATGCCCTTGGCCTTCTTCTCGGGCTCGGTGATCGCCGTGATGACGAAGACGCCGGCGCGCGTCCCATTTGTGATGAACTGCTTGTGCCCGGTGATGCGCCAGCCGTTGCCGTCGCGCACGGCCCGGGTTTTCAGGGCGGCGGCGTCGGAGCCGCAGCCGGGTTCGGTCAGGCCCCAAGCGCCGATGACTTCGCCAGTGGCCAGTTTCGGCAGCCAGGTGCGTTTCTGCGCTTCGCTGGCGGCGACGATCAGGTGCGTCACGCACAAGCCCAGGTGCGCCGCGATCGTCAACGCAACCGCGCCGTCCTGGCGGGCAATCTCCTCCATTACCACCGTATTGGCCAGGTAACCGAGCCCGGCACCGCCATACTCCGCGGGAATGGTCGTGCCCAAGACGCCGAGCTGGCCGAGCCGGGTCACGACGTCGTCGGGCAGGGTCTGCTCGCGATCCCAGTCGCGCGAGTGCGGGCGAAGCTCCTCGGCGGCGAACTCGCGCACGACGTCACGCAGGGCGATGACATCTTCGGGCAGGTCGAAGTTCATGCTTATTGTCCGATCGCCGCGGCGGGTGGCCGCAATTGTTCGCCGGCGCGGCCGAAACGCGCGGTGGCGCGGCGAATTACGGGTATGGTAGTGCGGGTCCGGCAGGGAGGCGAGCGCGGCGGGAGCGCAGGCGGGTGGCAGAGGGCCGCGCGAGACGGTATGATTCCGCCGTGTCCGGGGCAGGCTGGGCCGATGCAGTGCGTCGGTCGGACAACGGGTCAGGCCTTGACGGGAGCAGCTCACCCGACTCGGCCCACGTGCATCGCAAACCTGGCCGGCGCCTCGGACACGCTTTTTTTTTCATCAGGAAGCAGGCTCGGCGTGTCCTACACCGTTCTCGCACGGAAATATCGCAGCCAGACGTTCGACGAGATCGTCGGCCAGGCGGCGATCGCCTCGACGCTGGTAAACGCCATCCGCGCCGACCGCATCCATCACGGCTATCTGTTCACCGGGACGCGCGGCGTCGGCAAGACCAGCACGGCGCGGATCCTGGCCAAGGCGCTGAACTGCCTGAAGGCCGAGCGGCCGACGCCGGCGCCCTGCGGAGCATGCGACGCGTGCGTCAGCATCGCCGAGGGACAGGACATCGACGTTCTGGAGATCGACGCGGCGAGCAACACGGGCGTCGACAACATCCGCGAGCTGCGCAGCAACGCGTCGCTGCGGCCGGCTCGCAGCCGCTTTCGAATCTACATCATCGATGAAGTGCACATGCTGAGCACCGGGGCGTTCAACGCGCTGCTCAAGACGCTCGAAGAGCCACCGGCGCACGTCAAGTTCATTCTGGCCACGACCGAGATTCAGAAGGTGCCGGCGACGATCCAGAGTCGCTGCCAGCGGTTCACCTTCCGCAACATCGGGCCGGAGGACATCGCCGCCCAGCTCGAACGCATCAGCAGCCAGGAGGGGGCGACGGCGGAGCCGGCGGCGATCCGGCGGATCGCGCGGCTGGCGAACGGGTCGATGCGCGACGCGCTGAGCATCCTCGACCAGCTCCTGTCGCTCTCGCCGAGCCAGGTGACCGTCGCGCTGCTCGACGAGGTCCTGCCGCCGGCGCACAACGAGGAGATACTGGCGCTGCTGAAGCGGGCGGCCGAGGGCGATGCGGCGGGGGTGCTGAAGGCGTTTGACGGGATCATGTCGCGGGGCCGCGCGCTGGAGACGGCCTGCAACGACGCGATCGACGTGCTGCGTTCGCTGATGCACCTGCGGGCGTGCGGGCCGTCGGCGGATTGGGTGGAGGTGCCGGCCGCGGCGCGCGACGAATACGTCGCGCTGGCCGGGGCGTTCGAGCTGTCGCACTACGTGCAGATGATCGGTCTGCTGGAGGAGCTGCGGCGCAACGCGCATTTCAGCGCCGCGGGACGGGCGCTGGCCGACGCGTGCATGGTGCGCATCGCGCGGCTCAAGCAGTGGAGCAGCATCGAGTCGTTGCTGGAGCAGGCGGCGACCGAGGACGGGGCGCCGGCCGCGGCGGGAGCGTCAAAAAAAAACGCCCCGACGACACCGCAACCCGCGGTCGCCCGACGATCGGTGCTGGGTGAGCCGCCGGCGGCGGTTAGCACGGGTTTCTCGAGAAACGAGTCCGGGGGCGGCGCGGTGCCGGGGAGTCTGGTCGAATCAGCGCCCGCCGGCGGTGCACCGACACCGAGTAGCGGACACAGCCTCCTGTCGCCGGCAGTCTCCGCCACGGCGTCGCGCGAGCCGGTGCTGGAGGAAGCCATCTCGGCGGACGAGCGCTCGCGTATCATGAAAGACCCGGTCGTCCGTCAGGCGCTGGAGCTCTTTGACGGGCACGTGGTCAACATTGAACGGCGCGGCGGCCCGCAGACCGCCGAGCCGAAGGAGTAGGCATGTTCGGTCAGCTCGGCCAACTCACCAACCTGTTGAAAAACGCCGGCAAGATTCGCGAAGGCATGAAGGACATGCAGGCTCGGATGGCGGCGGCACGCCACGTCGGCGAGGCGGGCGGGGGGCAGGCGCGGGCCGTCGTCGACGGCACGGGCGATCTGGTCGAGGTGCGCGTCGATCCGGCACTGCTGGCCGACAAGGACCTGCTCGAGGATCTGGTCTGCGCGGCCGTGCGCGACGGCATCCGCCGCAGCCGCGAGGCGGCGGCGCGGGAGATGTCGGAGCTGACCGGGGGTATGGACCTGGGCGGCATGTCGAAGATGTTGGGCGGACTTCCGTAGCGGGCGCGTGGGGAGTGCGACGCGATGGGCGAACCGGCGCTGACGGCGTCGTTGCAGCGGCTGATGAACGAGCTGCGCAAGCTGCCGGGGATCGGTCCGCGCTCTGCGGAACGGATTGCGTTTCACCTGCTCAAGTCGACGCGTGATGAGGCGCTGGGCCTGGCCCGCGCGGTCGAGGACGTCAAAACGCAGATTCGGCCGTGCGCCCGCTGCTTCAACCTGGCCGAGGGCGAGCTGTGCTCGATCTGCGCGAATCCGCGGCGGGATCATTCGCAGATTGTCGTGGTCGAGCAGCCCAAGGACCTCATCAGCCTGGAAAGCACTGGGCTGGTGACCGGCGTCTATCACGTGCTGATGGGGCGCATCGCCCCGCTGGAGGGCGTCGAGCCGGCTGACCTGACCATCGACGCGCTCGTGCAACGCGTCCGCGGCGGCGACGTGCGCGAAGTCGTGCTCGGCACCAACCCGAATCTGGAAGGCGACGCCACGGCGCTCCATATTTCGACGCTGCTGCGCTCGACCGGCGTCAGCATCACGCGGCTGGCGCGCGGCATCGCACCGGGATCGCAGATCGAGTATGCGAACCGCGCGATGCTCGAAGAGGCGCTGCGCGGCCGTTCGAGCGTCTGAGACTATTCCTCGTCGCTGGCCGCGGGGGCCTGCTCGGGCTTGGCGAGGTTTTCAAGCGCCGTGTCGATCGCCTTCTGCACGTCCTCGCGCAGATTGGCGGATTTCATGTCGCGCAGCGCCTGCTCCGCCGCGGCGCCGCCGACGCGTTCGATGCCGCGGATGGCGGTGACAGCGACGGAGGGTCGCCGGTCGCCTGCCGCGGCGCGCAGGGCGGCAATCGCATCGGATGCGCGGCTGGCGTTCCGCCCGGCGACACGCGCCAGCAGGTTGATCGTCCGGTTGCGCATCGCCAGCGGATCATCGGTGCCGCGTTTCAGAGACGCGATGGCCCAATCGACCATGTCGGCATCCTCGAAGCCGCGCAGAGCGCGGAACGCCGGCTCGCGCACCTGGGCGCTGGTGCCAGGTGCCGCCGCAGCCAACAGCACCTTGCGGCTTTGCTCCAGCAGTTCGGCTCCTGCCGGATCGCTCTCCAGCTTTCGCACGGCGGCGGGTGCGTCCCCTAGCCGGCGCACCGCCGCGGCACGGACGATGGCAGGCGCGGCGGGCTCGCCGTGTTTGAGCAGCGTGCGATAGTCGTCGAGTGTGCCGAAGCCGCCGATCGCGTCGACGAGCTCCGCCAGAACGCGCGGATGGGCGATACCCGCCTTCTCCGCCTCGCGCAGGGCGTGCCGCCCGTCATCGGAATCGAAGAGGGCGAGGGCTTCGACGGCGCGGCGGCGCGTGCCCCAGAAGAGCCGCTCGTCGCGGACGCAATCGCTCAGGCACGAGATCGTGCCGGGGCCGGGCTTTTCGCCCTTCAGGTGCTCGATCGCCACGGTCCGCGAGTGGGCGGTCGGTCCGCGGCGGGCCTGCTCTTCCCACATCGTGGGCGGCTTGACCTCCTCGATCCGGGCCAGCAGCGCCCCATGCGGATCGACGCAGAAAAGCCGCGGGTTCGGCGGCGTGGGGATTTCAAAGGTCTGCCGCGCTTCGCCGACCGTCACGGTCGCGTTCAAGGCTTTGCCGGCCGCTTCGGTATAGAGATCGAGCGGAAACTCGAACGGCGGGTGCTTTTCGTCAATACTCTGATCCTGGTGCACGGTGACGACCGTCACAGCGCGATCGTTGTCCCAGTCGTATTCGACGCGCAGCTTGGGCGCGCCGCCGCGAAAGACCCATTGCTCGAAAAACGTCGTCAGGTTCCGCCCGGAGGCCTCCTCCATCGCGGTCCGCAGGTGTTCGGTCACGACGGTGCCTCCGAGCGGCTGGCTGAGGTCGCCGTGCCGTTGCAGGTACCGGCTGACGCCGCGCGTGAAGGTCTCTTCGCCGAGCTGGTGCCGCAGCATGTGAAGAATCCACGCGCCCCTCCAATAGACCGCGCCGCCATCGAACGTGTAGATCTGGTTGGGAAACGCGATGTCCTCGTTGACGAGCGACCTGCCGCTGGCCATGCGGGCGACCGTGCGACCGGTCTCGTACATGTTGTCGACGAACCAGTCGTCGGATGGGAGATGTCGCTCGTCCTTGGCGCACCCTTCGTACGAGAAAGCCTCGCCGCGCCAGAGCTGGTGCAGCAGCGTTCCGAAACCCTCGTTCAGCCAGGCGTCGTAGATCGAGCGATAATTCACCGCGCCGCCGAACCACTGATGACCCAGCATGTGCGCCACGTAGTTGAACTGCGCCCGATCCGGCGGTACGTCGCCGTTGTCGCCGGTGGTCAGCAGCCCTGGTGAGAGCATGTCGAAACCGACGTGCTCCATTCCGCCGTGAAAGTGATCCTCGACGACGACGTGCGAAACGCGCGAAAACGGGTATTCAACGCCGGTGACTCGGGTGTAGAACTCGAGCATGTCGGGGACGCGTGCGAACGTGAAGCGCGCCGCGGCCTCGTAGCGCGGGTGGGTGTAGACGTACGAGGGGCGCCCGCGCCACGAACCGAGCTGGATTTCCTTGAACTCGCCGAGCGCGAATCCGAACATGTGCGGGTCGATCGGCGTGTCCAGTCGCCAGCGGAAGGGCCGCAGCGCCGCGAGCGGCGCGTCGGGATTGGCCCGGTGCCGGCCGTCCGCGACGTCCAGGCCGGTGGTGCCTTCCTGAGCGACCGGTTCGCCGACGCACACGCCGCTGTAGGGCTCAGGAAGCAGAAACGTCACGTCCGTGCCGAAACGCACATCCGGCCAGTCGATGCACGGCACCCAGCGGCGGCACTCCAGCGGCTCGCTCATGCTGTACACCACCGTCGGCCGCTCGGGATGATTCTCGTCCGGGAGCACGAAATACAGGCCCGCCCCGGCCCGCGCCGTGTACCGCACGCGCACGCGGCGGACCTCGCCCGCGGTGGGTAGCGGGTCGAACGTCACGCGCAGCAGGTCGTCGGCGTACTCGTGCGGCGCCTCGACCCAGCCCGCCTCGCCGGCGTCGAGCTCCACTGACGCGATTTTCAGCTTCACCGCGTTCAGTGCGACGGATTGTGTTGAGACGGCGGCGCCGCCGTCACCCGTCGGCGACGAGCGCGCCACCAGGTCGAGCGTGGCCGTGGCGTGCATGACGCGCGCTTCGATGTCAGCCTGCGTCAAGACGATCTCGACCGCCAGTCTCCGCAGATCGAAGGCCCGCGGCGGGGCGTCGAAGCGGCGTGCGATACTGGCCTGCGGGGCCGGCACGGCCGAATTGACCGCGCCCCGCTGCGACGAATCCGACGCCGCCTGGTCAGTCTGTGCGGCGGCGAGCACGGCCGAGCCCGCGTACAACAGCAGCAGCGCGAATCTTCGGGCCGTCAGGTTCAGTGCGATGGAGATCATGGTGTATGCCTCAATGATGCGCGGCCGGGCGCGGCCTTGTCGCGCCGCCGGTCCGCCAACGGAGACTGTAGACGCCCGTTTCGCGACGGGTCAATCGCGGTCAGTGGCAGACGGTGACCGCGCACCGCGGCGCGAGGTTCATCCCGCGCGCCGCCGCACCATGAACGTGGCGACCGAGAGCACGGCGCCGAGGGCGATCAGAACTGCGATGAGCAGTGTGACGCCGTAGATCGTGCGGATGCCGTCGGGCGGCATGGGGACTCTTGTGGAACGGTAACGATTGACGCGAGACACGACGAAGCTGACGGCCCAGGTCCAGTGCAGGATGACGTGCAGCAGGATGAGCAGCGCGAACACGCCCAGGCTGACGAGGTGCACCAGCATCCAGTGGTCGAAGCCGAGCCGCCAGAGCGACCAGCCGTCGGCGCGCGTCGCGGGCGGGAAGACGAAGGCAATGATGCCCGCCGACAGCAGCAGCGCGACGAACGACAGCAGCAGAACGAGGTCGACGAGAAAGTTAAACGCGGAGCGTGAAAGTAGCGCCATGGATTCATTCTAGTGGCATGGACTCTGCGAGCCAGCGGGGCTGCGCGGCCACACTTCGCGGAGTCGCACAATCGAGGCGCCTGCGGTACAGGTCGTCCGAGCGCGAAGTGCCGGCGAGTGAATCCGAGTGCGGCCGGGGCGGCTGCCGTCCACGCCGAGGGCGGCTGCTGTCCACAACTACACAGCCGAGGGCGGCTGTGCCACAGTTCCGCCGGTCTACGACGCCTGCCCCTTGCCGTGGCACTGCTTGTACTTCTTGCCCGACCCGCACGGACACGGGTCGTTGCGGCCGACGCGCGGCATGCTGCGGCGGATCGGATCGACCTTGGCGCCCTCGCCTTGTTTGCGCATCGCGGCGTCCTGATCGGCCTGCGCCGACTGGAATCCCGCCCCGGTCGCATCGGCCTTCTGCGTGGTCATGCGCGGACCGGCGGTGCGCGCTGCCGGACGCGCGCCGGGCGGGGCAACGCTGATGCGGGCCTTGAAAATCAGGTCGGTGACACGCTCGCGGATGGCGCTCATCATCTCGTTGAACATGCGCGTGCCTTCGCGCTTGTATTCGATCTTCGGGTCGCGCTCCGCATAGCCCCGCAGGCTGATCCCGTGCCGCAGAAGGTCCATCGCGTACATGTGGTCCTTCCAGGCCTGGTCGTAAATGCTCAGCAGGATGTAGCGCTCCAGTTGCCGCAGCTCAAAGCACAGCATCTCCCGCCCGACGCTGAGCAGCTCGTCACGCAGTCCGTCGCCCGGCGCCGCCGTGATCCGCGCCGCCAGCGGGCCAAAGCGCTGACGGGCCCAGTCGAGCACGCCGTTGTTGCCATGGCTGGAAAGCGCGGCGTCGATCTCGGCCTCGAGCTTCCCGTTGGCGAGAAACTCCTCCTGTTGGGCGCGCAACTCGTGAAACACGTCGTCGGGCGCGCGGTTCAGGAAGTGCTCGTAGGTGTAGTTCAGGTTGTACTTGCTGTTGGCCCACTGCGCGATGCCGGCGCAGATCTCGTTCGCGTTGCTCCCGCCACGCTGCGCCGCAAACTCGATCGCCACGTGCGGCGGGTATTCGATCTCGCGGCGGCGGTACGCGGCGCGAATCTTCTCGCGCAGCCGCTGCTCCGAGTCCTCGCGCGTCGCCGCGCTCAGTTCGTCGACCGGCACGGGCAGGTCGAACTTGTCGAAGGCCCACTTGGCGAGCTTGGCGCGGGCGAAGCCGGGGTCGACGAACTGCTCGAGCCCGCTCAGGTCTTCCCCGTCGATCTTGCGGATCGCCGCTTCGGTGATCTGCTCCTGAAGCTCGCCCGGATCGGCCTTCTTGATCTGGGCGTGCGTCAGGTTCAGCCCGAAACGGGCCGCCCAGCTCGCCAGGCCGCGCAGGTCCCACTCGTCGGGATCGACGTCGGGATCGACGTATTCGCCGAACGTGCGCTGGATGCTGGAGCGGGCCTCGTCGGCGGCCTGCGAGCGGACCTGCTCGCTCAGAGCGCGCAGGTCGGTCGTGTCGAGCTTGTCCGTGCTGATCGCGATTTCGAGCTTCTGCCCGACCCACTCGCCCACGCAGGAACGCACGAAGTCGCGATCGAAGTAGCGCGCCACGGCGTCGGCGACCGTCTGGTCGATCATCTCCCACGTCAGCTCGGCCAGGCCGCGCGACTCGACCACGCGCTGCCGCATGCCGTAGAAACTGCGGCGCTGGTAATCCATCACCTCGTCGTATTCGAGCAGATTCTTGCGAATGCCGAAATTCCGCTCTTCGACCTTCTTCTGGGCGCGCTCGATGCCCTTGGTCAGCCGGCGGTTCTCGATCGACATGCCCTCTTCGAAACCGAGCAGTTGCAGCATCTTCAACGCCCATTCGCCCATGAAGATCCGCAGCAGATCGTCTTCCAGCGACAGGAAGAAACGCGAGCTGCCCAGGTCGCCCTGACGGCCGCAGCGCCCGCGAAGCTGGTTGTCGATGCGGCGGCTTTCGTGGCGCTCCGTGCCGACCACGTGCAGACCGCCCAGATCGGCCACGCCTGGACCCAGCACGATGTCGGTACCGCGGCCGGCCATGTTCGTCGCGATCGTCACGTTGCCGCACAGCATCTTTTGCCGGCCGCGCACGATCTCATGCCTCTGGCCCGCTTTCGCGACGATCTCGGCTTCGCGGGCGTGGTTCTTCGCGTTGAGCACCTCGTGGTCGATGCCGAAACGCCGGGTCAGCTCGTTGCTGAGCTTCTCGCTGTTCTCGACGCTGGTCGTGCCGACCAGGATCGGCCGGCCGCCGAGCTTCCCGGCAAACTGCTCGGCAATGACCTTCTCCAGCGCTTCGGACGGCCCCTCGCCGTCCTTGAAGGTCTTGAGAGCGGCGTCGATCTCCGAAATCTGCGCCGCGGCGCCGTCCGCGCTGGCCTGCTCGCGCAGCTCGCGACGGCGGGTCTTGAGCATGTCGGCCAGCGACCACGGATCGGCCGGGTAGCCGTTCTGGCTGTAAGAGCGGATTTCCTCGACGATCGCCTCGTACTTATTGGCCGTTGTCTTGTAGATCTTGTCGTTGAAGTCGGCACGCCGAATGGGCTGATTGGTCGGGATGGCGATGACTTCGAGCTTGTAGATCTTCATGAACTCGTCAGACTCGGTCATGGCCGTGCCGGTCATGCCGCATAGCTGCTTGTAGAGCTTGAAGAAGTTCTGCAGCGTGATCGTCGCGAGGGTCTGCGTCTCCTGCTTGATCGTGACGCGCTCCTTGGCCTCGACCGCCTGGTGCAGCCCGTCGGACCACTGCCGGCCGTGCATCAGGCGGCCGGTGAACTCGTCCACGATGATGATCTGGTCGTCCTGAATGACGTATTCTTTGTCCTTCTGGTAGACGACATGCGCCCGCAGGGCGTTGTCGATGTAGTGCGGCCAGTTCATGTTCTTGCTGTCGTAGAACGTGCCGATCGCCAGCTCCTGCTGGGCGGCCTTCGCACCGTGCTCCGTCATGTGGGCGCTCTTGCGGTCGATCTCCACGACGAAGTACTGCATGTGCCCGATCGCCTCGGCCTCGTCGCTGCTCAGCCAGAACGGGTCGGCGCGGAACTTCTTGAGGCCGCTCTTGAACTTCGGGTCGCCCTTCGACTCGGGCGGCGGGTTGTTCTCCAGCTCGTCGATGCGGGCCGCCGTCGCCCGGTTGGCCGCTTCCTGCTTGGCGATCAGCATTCGCGCGATGTTGTCCGCCACGCGGTAGTTGCTCACGTCGTCGTGCGCCGGGCCCGAGATGATCAGCGGCGTGCGGGCCTCGTCGATCAGAATGCTGTCGACTTCGTCCACCACCACGTAATCCAACCGGCCCTGAACCTGGTCATCGATGTGGTGCTTCATGTTGTCGCGCAGGTAGTCAAAGCCGAATTCGCTGTTCGTGCCGTAGGTGATGTCGCAGGCATAGGCCGCGCGACGCGTTTCCGCCCCGGCGCCAAACGTGTCCATGTCGGCGCTGATGAACCCCACCGAGACGCCCAGCAGCTCGAAGATCGGCCGGCAGAACTCGGCGTCGCGCTTCACCAGGTAGTCGTTCACCGTCACCATGTGGACCTTGAGGCCCTGGATGACCTTCAGATAATTCGCCGGGTAGCAGACGATCGTCTTGCCCTCGCCGGTGCGCATCTCCGCCACGTTGCAGCGCTCCAGCACCTTGGCGCCGATGAGCTGGCACTCGAACTGACGGTGGTTCCGCGCGCGGCGCGACGCCTCGCGCACACAGGCGTACGCCTCCGGCCGGATCGAATCGATCGACTCGCCGCCGGCGAAGCGCGCCTTGAACTCGTCGGTCTTCGCCCGCAGCGCCGCCTCGTCCAGCGCGACGACCGCCTGCTCCAGCGGGTCGACCTCGGCCCGCACCTGCCGCCGCAGGTCGATCACCACGCGATCGCTGCGCGACGGCAGCAGCCCAAACGTCAGCCACCCGCAATACGCCAGCCAGACCACGCCCATGAAGGACAGCGCCCCGGCAAGCTGCTCGCGCGTCACCCACCCGTCACCGCCCGTGACGATCAGCGCCGCATTGACCGTCAGCAGCGCCGTCAGCAACAGCGCGATTCCGACTTTCATCCAGCTTCGCCGCGCCGTGTGGTAGAACACTGTCCACGGGCTGGTCGCGTCGCGCAGCACGTCCATTTGGCTCAGAATCATGACGGTTCCATCGTAGGGCCGCGGTGTGGCAGTCAAATTCTATCGGCGTGTCCGTCCGGCGTGGAAAAACGACCCCTGACGCCGCGACCAGATGCCGCGGCGCAACCTGTGGCACGGCGGAGCGGTCCGAAACGCGACACGCTCAGTCCTTCGCCCGTTCCAGGTATTCTCCCGAACGCGTGTCGATTCGCAGGCGCTCGCCGATCTCAATGAATGGCGGAACGCGGACGCGCAGTCCGGTTTCGAGCGTGGCTTCCTTGGTCTGGTTCGTCGCGGTGGCGCCCTTCACGACCGGCGGCGCGTCGGTGACGACCAGCTCGACCGTGTTGGGGAGTTCGACCGAGACGATCTGACCGTCGATGAACGAGCATGTCACGGTTTCGTTGCCCTTCAGGTACTGATCCGCCTCGCCCATGACGTCGGCGTTGACGTGTATCTGATCGAACGACTCGCGGTCCATGATCACGAAGTCGTTCCCGTCGCGGTACAGATACTCATACGGCTTGGTCTCGACGTAGGGCGTCTCGACCTTGTCGTCGACGGAGAATCGAACGTCGAGCAGTTGCCCGGTCTTGAGCGACTTGAGCTTGGCCTGGAGATAGCTGCGCCAGTTCCCCTTGGACACGCGCTGTATGTCCGCGACGGTGTAAAGACCGCCCTCGTGCGTGACGACCTTGCCCTTCCTCAATTCGCTGGCCTTGATCATGTTTCTGCGAGGCTCCTGCCGTCGTGTTCTGGGATTCGAGCCGCCGGACGGTGATGGCAACCGTTCTATCGGCAGAGCATCGATCGCCGCGTGATCAGATGGTCGCGCCTACCCGCACCGCGGCCGACGCCGCACCGCAATGGATCGGCGCCCAGCCACCGTTCTGCGTTCCCGCGGACGGCGTACACTGCTCGGGCGGGAATCAGGCAGTCTTTCAGAAAAGCGCCAATAAGTCAAGGCGAGACTTGCGATTGCGCCGCCCGCCGCCCGGCCTGGCAAGACGCGATGCGTGCCTGCCTTCAGGCACCGGCAACGGGCGCGTTCCCTTCCCGGCACGATGCCGGATTCGCGACTGGTCGCAGTTCGCGCGGGAAGTTATGCTGATGTTCGAGCGATGAACGCAACTCAGCCCGACAGCGGATCATGGACGGTCGCGCGGCTGCTGGCGTGGACGCGGGACTATTTCGAACAACGCCACGTCGATTCGCCGCGGCTCTGCGCCGAACTTCTCCTGTCTGCCGCGATGGGCTGCGAGCGGTTGCGGCTCTACACCCAGCACGAACTCGTCCCGGATGCAAGCGTCCGCAACCGGTTTCGAGAACACGTCCAGGCCGCCGCCGCCGGAAAACCAATCGCCTACATTCTCGGAGTCAAGGAGTTCTTCTCGCTCAGTTTTGACGTGACGCCCGACGTGCTCATCCCCCGGCCGGAGACCGAGATTCTCGTCGAGCGCGCCTTGGCAGCGCTGGCGCCCCCGCGCCTCAACGCGCTGCGCGCCAGCGACCCCGCGGGCCCAGTCACGCCCTCGCCGCCCGACCCGCCGCCGCGCGTGCTCGATCTGTGTACCGGCAGCGGCTGCATTGCCATCGCAATCGCCAGACATGCCGCCCACGCCCGATTGACGGCCAGCGACGTATCGGACGCCGTGATCGAAGTGGCGCGGCGGAACGCGCTGCGCCACGCAGTCGCCGAGCGGATCGATTTCCGCGTAGGCGATCTTTTCGCGGCGTTTCCAACGACGGCACGATTCGATCTGATCGTGACGAATCCGCCCTACGTCGGATTGTCCGAGGCCGCGACGCTGGCGGCGAACGTCCGCGACTTCGAGCCGCACCTGGCCCTCTTCGCCGGCGCCGACGGACTGGACGTCGTCCGCCGGATCATCGCCGAAGCACCTCAGTGGCTGACAGCCGGCGGCCAGTTGCTGATGGAGATCGGCCACGGTCAGTCGGCCGAGGTGAGCGCGCTGCTGTCGGCAGCGGGCTGGAGCGACGTTGTCTTCTACCGCGACGCGGCCCGACACGCGCGCGTCGCGCACGCCCGGCGGCCGGCGCAGCGCGGCGCCTGTGTAGCCTAGGGCAGGAGGAAATCCGTGGGACTGGCCTATTTCGAGATTAGCGGCGGAAAGCGGCTGCGCGGCAGCGTGCGCGTCAGCGGCGCGAAGAATGCGGCCCTGCCGATCATGGCGGCCAGCATCCTCTGCGACGGCGAAGTCGTGCTGCACGACGTCCCCGACGTCGCCGATGTCAACTTCCTGGCCGAGCTGCTGCGCAAGCTGGGACTGGACGTCGAGCGCCGTCCCGACCGGGCCATGCGGTTGGTCGTTCGCGACGAGATGAACTGCAAGGCCGAGTACGACATCGTGCGCAAGATGCGCGCCAGCATCTGCGTGCTCGGGCCGCTCCTGGCCAAGCGGCATCGCGCCCAAGTGGCCCTGCCGGGCGGCTGCGCGATCGGCGACCGTCCGGTCGATCTACATCTCCGCGCGATGGAACTGCTCGGGGCCGACCTCGAGCTCGTCGGCGGCGACATTTCCGCCAAGGCCAAGCAGCTCGTCGGAACCGAAATGTTCCTCGGCGGCCCGTTCGGCTCGACCGTCCTGGGCACCGCCAACGCCATGATGGCCGCCGTGCTCGCGCAGGGCGTCACCGTCATCGAAATGGCTGCCTGCGAGCCGGAGGTGGTCGATCTGGCCAACTTCCTTAGCGCCTGCGGCGCGAACATTACCGGCCAGGGCAGCCCGCGACTGGTGATCGAGGGCGTCAAGTCCCTCAAGGGTTGCGAACATCGCATCATCGGCGACCGCATCGAAGCCGGCACCCTGATGGCCGCCGCCGCGATCACCAACGGGGAGCTGACGCTCGAGAACTGCCGTCTCGATCATCTCATGGCCTATGTCGATAAGCTCCGCGCCGTCGGCGTGCAGGTCGAGCGGCGCGACGCGTCCACGGTGCAGATCGCGTCGGCCCGGCGGTTGGAGCCGGTGGACGTGACCACGCAGCCGTTTCCGGGCATGCCCACCGACTTGCAGGCCCAGATCATGGCGCTGCTCTGCCTGGCGGATGGAAACAGCATCATCACCGAAAAGGTCTATCCCGACCGCTTCATGCACGTCGCCGAGTTGAACCGCATGGGCGCGCACCTGCGCAAGGAAGGGCCCACCGTCATCGTCCAGGGTGTCAAACGCCTGATCGGCGCACCCGTCATGGCGTCTGACCTGCGAGCCTCCGCCGCCCTCGTCCTGGCCGGGCTTTCGGCTCGCGGCGTGACGCGCGTCAGCCGCGTGTACCATCTCGACCGCGGCTACGAGCGATTCGAGGACAAACTCCGCGCTGTCGGCGCCGAAATCGAGCGCAAGGAAGAGGACTGACCGTTTCGCGCACGTCAGCGCCCTGACTCCATAATCCGCGCAGCCACGTCCTCAAAGCTCAGCCCGGCCCGCTCCGCCGCCGCCATGAATCCCGCGTCGAGCGACAGGCACGGATTGGCGTTGATCTCCAGCACCCACGGCCGGCCCGCGTGATCCACGCGGAAATCGACCCGCACCCAGCCGTCGAGCGCGAACACCCGCCACACAGCGCGCGCGATCCGCGCCAGGTCGTCGTACAACCCCGGATCCGCCGCGCGCTCGATGAATCGCCTCGGCGTGTGGTGATATTCGTGCGAGCGATCGTCCCACTTGGCCGCGTAATTGACGATGCGCGGCTTGTCCGGCGGAAACGACTGAAACGCGATCTCCGCAACCGGCAGCACGCTGACGCCCTCGCCCTCCGCCAGCAGCGAGACGTTGAACTCGCGCCCGTCGATGAAACACTCGGCGAAAGCTTCGCCGCCAAGCCGCGCCGCCCGCGAGGCGATCAACTCGGCAAGCTGTCGCGCGTCGCTGGCGCTGACGACCGCGTCGTCGCCGAGCCCGACCGAGGAATGCTCCCACACCGACTTGACGATATAGCGCCCCGGAAACCGGCAGTCCGCCCCGCACGCATCCCGGCTCAAGCTGAACCACGGCGGCGTCGCGACACCCGCCAGCGAGAGAACACGCTTCGCGAGCAGCTTGTTGGACGTTTGCAGAATGGAGTCCGACCCGCACCCGGCATACGGGATATGCTCCGCTTCGAGCAGCGCCGGGACCACGTGAATCAGCCGCGCGTGCCCGCCCAGCCCTTCGCACAGATTCAACGCCCGGTCGGGTGCGAATCGCCGCAACGCCTCGCGTAACTCGTCCAGCTCGAGCGTCGCCGCGAACACCGCGACCTCGTGCCCCGCCGGCCGCAGCACCTGCTCAAACTGCCGCACCTGGATCAGCGTGTCGAGCTCGTCCGGCCGGGCCGTGTGCGGCGGCTGGTCGTAGACGATCGCGACTCTCATGGCAGCGCGGGCTCGTCCGACGATTCGCGCCCGTCGTCCGACGGAACACGCCCGTCGTCCGACGGACCATGCCCGCCGTCGCGCGGACCGCGCCCCTCGTCCGGCGAATCGCGCCCGCTATCGGTATGCTCGCGCGGCGTGTCGCGCTGCGCGCCGATGCCCGCCGCCGCCCGCAGCGCCCCGCCCAGCACACCGGCAACGCCGCGCGGCGTCGGCGCGGCACTCAACACAATCCCGCCGCGGGCCGAGGGCGACATCAGGCTCTTCAGCACAGATAGCGACGTCTCCGGCGTCGTCGGCTGGCCGTTGATCGTCGGCACAAACCCGCGCGACGCGCCGACGCTGCCGGCCACCATCCCGCAGTTCGCGTTCCTCAGGCTCACTTTCATGTCCAGCACGTGCGACGTGCAGCGGCGCGGCGGAATGCCGTAGCTGCCGCCGACAGCCGTGGCGGTGGACGACGCGTAACCCGGGTAGCGGATCGGCAGCCAGCTCGCCGCATACGGCTCCCAGCGCCGCACGCGCAGCGAGTAACCGCAGTCCTTGCAGGTAAACGTCATGTCCGCCATCGCCACGCGCCGCGGCAGGAAGACGAAGAGCAGCGCAATGATCGACAGCCCGACGGCCCCGCGCACGATCCAGCGGCGCGCCCGATGCCGTCGCGGCGACGGCAGGAAACTGCGCGGGTCAGTCGGATCGAACGATCGCCCGCACTCCGGGCAGACCGGCGCCGGCAGGCCGCGCAGCAGATAGCCGCAACCACGGCAGCAGGCGGTCGCAGGCAGATCGCCGAGCATCGGGTTACTCCTTCGCGACGCGCACCCGCTGCCGGCGCAGGTTGCTGCTCGCATCGTCGTCCGATGCAGTATTCTGATCGGCCGGCTCTCGCCGGGCAAGAATGCGACCGCATGCGACCGGCGCGCCGTGCGAAGCATAAGAGCGGCTAACAGAACCCACCACGCGAGTGGTGGGCTCAGCCGCCCCGCACTCGCGTGCGGGGTTCTGATAGGCGCTCTAAGTTCGACTTTCGCACTTTTTGGAGGAATTGGACAGTCCCCTGTAAACAAAGACGAGCTTCCCGCACCATGCGTGTTCTGTTCAAGGAAGAACGCACAGAGCAAGGAGGCTCGCGGTGGAACT
>JAJVHV010000011.1 GCA_022072445.1 Phycisphaerae bacterium
ATCAAACGCTCCGACCGTCGCCGCGGGCAGCACCCGGGGCGCAGCCCGCCCGCACGGTCGCCGCGGCCGGCGCGGCCGTGGTCGCCGCGGACGCCGTCGCGGCGGTCGCCCGCCCACACCCGGCCCGTAGCTTGAACATCTTCCCCGATTCGCGTGGAGAGCAGCCGCCCCGGCTGCACTCCGCCCCGGCTGCGCCCCCGCGCCCCCGGATAACGAAACTCCAGCCGAGGCACCGCCCGCGGGGAGACTGGTAGGGCCACAGCGGGCAGGATGCCCCCTCCACTCAGCGTCGCTTCCGCTCTACGGCAGAAACTCCAGCAACCGATCCACCGTCCGTTGCGTCGCGCCCTGGCGCGACACGATCGCTGCCCGCCCGGCCTCACCCATCCGCCGCCGCCGCTCCGCGTCGGCCAGCAGCTCGCCCGCCGCCCGCGCCAGCGACGCCGCGTCGCTCACGCAAATGCACGCCCCCGCCTCGCTCAGCAGCGCCACGGCTTCCGCGAAATTCTCCGTGTGCGGTCCGACCAGCAACGGCTTACCCAGCCCCGCCACCTCCATCACGTCCGAACCACCCATCGGCACCAGCGTCCGCCCCACGAAGACCACGCTCGCCAGCCCATAGAACTTCCGCAGCTCGCCCATCGTGTCGCCCAGAAAAACGTGCTTCCCGGGCTCCGGCACAGCCGGCATCACCGGCGTTCCGCTGCTGCGCCGCAAACAGACGAATCCACGGCTCGCGATCAGCCGCGCCACCTCGTCGAATCGTTCCGGCTTTCGCGGCACGATCGCAAGCTGCACGTCCGGATGAGCGCGGCGCAGCGCGTCGAACGCGTCCAGCACGAGCGCCTCTTCGTCGGTTCCGGTGCTGCCCGCCACCAGCAGCGGCCGCGCCGCGTCGATGCTCATCGCCTCCGCCAGCTGCTCCTGTCCCGCGATCCGCTCGCTCACCTCCGCCGTGTCGTACTTCAGCGATCCGGTCACCATGACCCGCCGCGCCGGCACGCCCAGCTCGACAAAGCGTGCCGCGTAGCTCGCGTCCTGCGCCGCTACGAAACTCACCCGCCCGAACATCATCCGCGCCGCCCGCCGCACCAACGGCAGCCGGAACCGCCGCATGCTCTTGCCTTCCGTCACGCGGCCGTTTGCGATCACTACCGGAATGCCGCGCTGCTCGGCGATCAGCAGCAGATTCGGCCACGCCTCCAGCTCCATCAGCACGATGACGTGCGGCCGGATGCGGCCGAAAGCCCGCCGGAGCGCGAACGACAAATCCAGCGGAAAGCGAAACACCGTGTGATTCGGATACAGCCCCCGGGCCCGCTCCAGCCCCGTCCGCGTCGTGCTGCTGATCGCCACCACCGTGTCCGGCGAGCGCCGCCGGATGTCCGCCACCAGCGTCTGCGTCGCGTTGATCTCCCCCAGCGACACGCCGTGAATCCACACGCACCGGCTGGCGACCGGCCGCGACGGCACGCCGCCCAGCAGCTCGTTGAGCGTCGAGGTCGACGGTCCGCGCATGATCCGCCGATAGAGCAGGTACGGCCACCCGACCAGCAGCGCCAGGGCGTACACCAGGTCGTACACCAGGCTCATGGCGCGCTGCGACCCCGCTGCCCCGCGTGACGTGCCGCTGCCCGCCGGCCGCGATGCCGGGAAGTCCGTCTGAATTGGCGGCGCCGCCGAATCGTCATTAAGATCATGACGCTCTGTGCGTGGGAGAAACCAACGTGCCGAACCCTCGAAACCCGCGTCTGCCGCGCATCGTAGCCGCTGCCGTCGCGATCGTCGCGGCCACCGTGGCGGGCGCACAGGAATCGCGCCCCGCCGCTCCGCTCGATCCCGAAGTCGACAAGATACTCTCGCGCCTCGAAGACGCCGACATCCGCGACGTCCGCGCCCGGCTCGAATGGTCGATCCGCTACACGATCGAGGACACCGTCGATACCAAGCTCGGCGAAATCTGGTACAAGCAGCTTCAGCCGGTGGCGAGATTCAAAGTCCGCTTTGAAGCCGTCATCCGCGATGAACGACGCACCAAACTCGACGAGACCCACATGTTCGACGGTCGCTGGTACGTCGAACTCCGCAGCGACACGCGCACCGTCACTCGTCGAGAGCTGCGTCGCCCCGACGAAATCGGCAACCCCTATCGCCTGGGCGAAGGATTGTTCCCCGTCCCGTTTGGCCAGAAGAAAGCCGACATTCTCAGCGAATTCGACGTCGCCCTGGCGCCGCCCGTCGACGCCGACCCGCCGCATTCCGACCACCTGCTGCTCACCCCGCGACCCGGAACGCGCACCGCCGAGCGCTACTCACGCATCGAGTTCTGGGTCGATCGCAACCGCCGCGGCCTGCCGGTTCGCGTTCGCGCCGTTCGCAATGACGGCCATGAGCGGCCCAACGAGATCCTCACCATCTCGTTTACCGACATCGACGTAAACGCCGGCTTCGCCGCCAGCATCTTCGAAATCGAGAAACCGGCCGGCTATCGCGAAGAGGTCGAGCCGCTGCCGCCGCCCGACGTCCTCGTGCCCCCCACGTCCGCGCCTTCGACGCCCTGAGGTTCGCGTGCTCGCCGAACCGGAACCGCCGCAGCCCGCTGTCCCGCGCCTCAGCGACTGGCCTTTCCCGCCTTACCGTTTCGTCCCCGGCCTGAATCCTCACCCCAGCACCCTGAGCCTGCCGCCCGAGCCGCGACCATACCCGCCCGAGCCGCGACCGCATCCGCCCGAGCCGCGACCGCATCCGCCCGAGCCGCGACCGCATCCGCCCGAGCCGCGACCGCATCCGCCCGAGCCGCGACCGTCAGGGAGCGGTTTCCTAGCCCCGCGCGAAAACCCCTCGACCGCAGCTCGCACTCCGGCTCGGCCACGAAACCGCTTGCTGACGCGCGCGGCTCGGCACCCACATTCGCCCGAGCCGCGACCACACCCGCCCGAGCCGCGACCACACCCGCCCGAGCCGCGACCGCATCCGCCCGAGCCGCGACCGTCAGGGAGCGGTTTCCTAGCCCCGCGCGAAAACCCCTCGACCGCAGCTCGCACTCCGGCTCGGCCACGAAACCGCTTGCTGACGCGCGCGGCTCGGCACCCACATTCGCCCGAGCCGCGACCACACCCGCCCGAGCCGCGACCGTCAGGGAGCGGCGGCCGACAAGGACGCCCCCAACCTCAATTGAGCCACGCCGAACCGGAAGCACGCCTCTTTCCGACCCGCTGGCACGACTGCCCGCACTACCTTTTTGGCGTTGATCTCTACAACTTCGCATACTGGTGGGAAGCACACGAAGCCTGGGAAGACATCTGGCGAGAACTTCCGCCTACCGACCCGTGCCGCGCTTTCCTCCAATGCCTCATCCAGGTCTCCGCGGCCCACCTCAAGCGGCACCTCGGCGTCGAGCGCGGCGTGCACGAACTGCTCTCCCGCGCCCAGCGCAATTTCAACGCCGCTGCCGCCGCCCCACCGCACACCGGCGGCATCGACCGCCTCGCCTGGTGGACCGCCGTGCAGCGCTACTTCTCCGGTCAGACCACCCATTTCCCGTTTCTTCAGCCGCACGCAGATGCCTGACGCCGCGCAGCTCACGCTTCACCCGCCGCACGCAAAGTGCCGATAACAACGCGAGCGAATACGCGCGCCGTCGTCACCGCGCGCGATCAACGGACCGCGAACATGACCGCCCGATTCCGACCGATTCTGATCCCCGCTGCCCTCGTGACGCTCGTCGGCTGCGCAGCGCACTCAGCTTCCGAGCGCTCGATCGCACCCGCCGCCAGATCGTCCGAGCCGACGGAGTCGACGCCTTCGCGCGGCTTCGCCCTCCGCCAAACCGAGCCGCCCGACGCCGACGGCGCCGATGCCGTACGCCTCTTCGGCGATCAGCCGGAGAGCTCCGTTCCGCCGTTCGAAGATCGCCTGCTCGCGAATCTGGTGCGACACACCGACACCGACGATGGCGCCGACTTCGATCCCGATATCGATGCGACCGGCAAGCTGCTCGTCTATGCCACCACGCTCCATGCTCAGCGTCCGAATATCTGCCTGAAGCGCGTCGACGGCTCGGCCATCACCGAACTGGTATCGGACCCCGCCGACGATCTGCAGCCGCGCTTCAGCCCCGACGGCCGCCGCATCGCATTCGCCTCCAATCGGTCCGGTAACTGGGACATCTGGTTGGTTGACCTGGACGGCAGCCGGCTGACGCAACTCACCAGCGACGAGTCGGACGATATCGCTCCATGCTGGTCGCCGGACGGTCAGACGGTGGCATTTACGAGCTGGAATGTCCGCGCTCGACGCTGGGAGATTTGCAGCGTCGCCCCCGCGCAGCCGTTGCTCCGTCGATTCCTGACGACCGGCATGTTTCCGGACTGGTCCCCAGACGGCCGGCGGCTGGCGTTCCAACGGCCGCGGCAGCGCGGCAAACGACTTTTCGGAATCTGGACCGTCGATGTCAACGGCGCGGATGTCGGCACACCGATGGAAATCGTTCACAGCCAAGAGTTTGCGTGCATCACACCGCGCTGGTCGCCCAGGTCCGACTCAATCGTCTACGCAAGCGTCCGAGACGGTAACGATTCACGATACATTGTGTCCACATTGTGGCTGGTGAGTGCCGATGGCGGTCATCGGATCCAGTTGACCGACGCCTCGGCTTTGGCGTTCAATCCGGCGTTCGGCGCGGACGGTCGTATCTATTTTGTCTCGGACCGCGCGAAGACCGAGAACATCTGGTCGCTGCCGGTCGGCGTATCTGAGGACGCCAGCGCGGTCCGGAAACCTCCCAACCCGCCGAGCCCGCAATAGCGGCTTGATTTATCGGTAGTTCTTGCGCCTATGATAGATTACAGAGGCGAGATAGCGGAGATCTTAACCGGGCAGAGATCGCCGGTCCGCCGCGCCGATTTTCGGCGCTTTCGAAAGGCGATTCCGCTCGTCGTGTTATTCACATACGCATCGTGTGCGCGACACGAAATGGCGACCGTGCACCCGCACGTCGAACCGCCGCTGGTTGTCGTCGTCGCCCCGGTCGTGAATCTGACCGGCGGGACGGACCTGGACCCGCTGCAGGTTACCGACATCATTGCGTCGGAATTCGTGGCGCGGGGCAACATCTCGGTCGTACCGGTCAATCTGACACTGGCCGCCCTGGCGCGGCGGGGTGTGACGCAGGTCGAGTCGGCGGCGGAAGCGATCGAGTTGGCGCGCGAGCTGGGCGCCGATGCGACCGTTGTGGCCGCGGTGACCGAATATCGGACCTATGAGCCGTTCATTGTGGGCATGGTGCTGCAATGGTACGAGCCGCGGGAACTGGCACCGGCCGAGCGATTCGACCCGGTTGGCGCGTCGCGTGCTGCCTGCCCGGTAGAGCACGCCTCCGATGCCGGCGACGCCCTCGAGCCGCGGTTTCAGATTCAGCGGACGTTCAACGCGGCGGAGGGCTGGGTGCTGGAGGATGTGCGGCGGCACGCTGCGGCTCGTCCGGGCGCCGATGGACCGTACGGCTGGCGCGTGCACCTGAAGAGCCAGGATTTATTCGTGCGGTACTGTTCCAGGAGCCTTATTGAGACGATCAGCACGTTGGGTCGGTCGCGACAGGGCGCGGCGACGGAGACTGGAACGTGAGCGGCGCCATGAGACGGCTGAGCCTTGTAAAGGGTGAGCATACGTTCGTGTTTCAGTATCCGCCGGGCGCAGAGAGCCAGATAGTGGCGTCGTTTGCCGAGCTGGCGGGCGACCCGGAGAGCGAGTTCGACTGGTACGACGCGGCAGTTCTTTCGTACCAGATGGGCCGCCAGATCGAAGCGGAACTGAGCGCGGAAGTTTGACGGCCCTGCCACACGGATGTGTGTGGAGCAAGACACCAGGATGGACCTGCGACACCCGGCGAGCGGCGTGACAAGCGCATGAGCACTCAAAAGAGCCTGATCTCGGAATTCATCAACTATCTGCGGCACGAGCGGTATTTCTCGCCGCACACGGCCAAATGCTACGCCGCGGACCTGCAGCAGTTCTGCGGGTATCTGTGCCACGTTGACACGAAGCTGGCGCAACTGGTGGGGCACGCGCCCGGGACGAACGGGCACACCCGGCCGAGCGCGGGCGACCTTCCGCTGGTCGACGTGGACGCGATGGCGCTGACGGCGCCGCTGCGGGGCGTGACGACGGAGAAGGTGCGCGAGTTTCTGGCGTATCTGCGCGACAAGAACTACTGCAAGAGCACGTCGGCGCGGAAGCTGGCGACGCTGCGGTCGTTCTACAAGTTTCTGGTGCGGCGGGGCTACGTCGAATCGAATCCGGTGGCGCCGATCCGCACGCCGAAGCAGGACAAGCGGCTGCCGAAGTGTCTGGAGGTCGAGCAGATCGACAAGCTGCTGTCGATTCCGGACGCCAAGTCGCTGCTGGGCGCCCGGGACCGGGCGATGCTGGAGATGCTCTACTCGACGGGCATGCGCGTCAGCGAGCTGGTGGCGATGAACATCGAGGACGCGGATCTCGGGCAGAACGTGGTTCGCATCCGCGGCAAGGGCAAGAAGCAGCGGATGGTGCCGCTGGGCCCGGGCGCGGTGAAGTCGCTGCTGAACTATCTCGATCTGCGGCGCGGCGATTCGAAGAATTCGTCGTTCGACGCCGACGCGCTGTTCATCAACAAACACGGCCAGCGGCTGAGCACGCGCAGCGTGCGCCGCAAGCTGGACAAGTATCTGCTGGAAGCGGGCATTCCGCTGTCGGTCAGCCCGCACACGCTGCGGCACAGCTTTGCGACGCACATGCTGCGGAACGGGGCCGACATCCGCGTGTTGCAGGAGCTGCTGGGTCACCAGACGCTGAGCACGACGCAGATTTACACGCAGCTTTCGTCGGCGCACATCAAGGAAGAGTACGAGGAAGCGCACCCGCGGGCGTGAGCCGCGGCACGTGAGGCGATCGACAATCTGATACCGCGGCCGGCCTTATGGTCGGCCGCGTTTGCATTGTTGGATTGTGCCGCGGTCGGCACCCGACGAATGATGGAATACGTCGAAGGGCGCTCGGCCTGACGCGCGACCCGAGCGCGGAACACTCGGAAGCGCGTTTGCGCGAAGGTACGCGCACTGGCGGACAAGACCCCTCGCTGACGCTCGGGGCTCGGCTGGGGGCGCCGCTATGTGATCGTGTGCGGTTGACGGCGCTTGCCGCCAGGAATATGCATGTCTGCGCATGGGAGACGCGCCCCTTCGCGCAAACAAGCATGAGCGACGACCTCGCAAAGGCCCGGACCGACGACCTCGCCGATGCCCGCGCCACAGCCCTCGACTACCTGCACGCCGAACTCGGCGCCCGCGCGCCCGCCGAGCTGCTGCACTGCGCCTGGTTCGACGAATCCCCGCTCGACGGCGAGGGCCGCGCCGCCGTGTTCCGCTTCAGCGCCGAGGTCGCCTCGACGTTCGACCCGCGCTGCTCCAGCCCCTCCGATTTCTACGTGGTCGCCGGCCGCACGACGCCGAACTACTTCCCCGCCTACGGGCTCGACGCGGACGACGCGTACAGCCTGCACGTCGGCACGCGCTTCATGCTCGAGATGCGCGTCGGCCTGATCGATTCCGCGGCCGAGCCGCCCGCGGCCCGCGACGCGCTTCGCGCTTTGATCGCCGAGGTCGCACCCGGCGCCAACCTCACCCGGCTGGACCTGGCCGCCCTCTTCCGCGCCGACGATTCGATTTTCGCCGTCTATTCCGCCGACATCGATGGCGAGCGGGTCTACGTGTTCGGTGCCGACTGCCCGCCCGGCTTCTACCGTCGGCCAGATCTGCCACCACAGGCCGTCCTGCGCCTGCACCTTGGAAAGCTGATCCGCGCCGAGCGCGACGCGCCAGCGGCTTGACGCGCGGGCTACGCCAGCGACTTGACCCGCGGGCCGCGCCACCGACTTGACCCACGCGCAGCGCCCGGACCTAGAATGGGTATGGGGAAAGCCGCACTCGCAGGTCTGATAGTCCTTTGCCTCACCGGCTGCGCCGAGCGCCCGCCGGCCATCGTCCTCCGCGCCGCCGACGGCGACGCTCCGTGCCACCGGCGCGCGTGCCCCGCGCGCGTCCGATATGAGCCGCGCCGCAGCCGGCCCAACCTGGTTCTCGGGCCGACCGCCGAGCACGCCCGGATCGCCGCTCTCCTTGACGAGCGTGGCGCGCGGCGCGCCGTGATCAGCGGCTGGCGTCTCGAGGATTACCAGCAGTTCGACGAGCTGATCTACGACGACCAGTCCTTCTCCGACACGCTCGGCGGATATTTCTACCGCACTGGCCTGGGATACCGCCGCAGCGCCATCGTTCGCTGACCGTGCGGCGCCGGCGCATCGACCTCCGCGCATTCCATTTGCCCGCTCTGCCGCCTACAGTGCCCCATCCCGGCGCCCCGATTGGCGGTGCGCGGCGGACGGGCCGCACGACGATTCGCCGGCGGCGTGAGAAATCGCGAGGACTGGCGTGCCGAAGCAATCACCAGCGGCCCCCCGACCAGCGCTCGTTCACGAGCTTCGCGTTCGGCTGACGAATCTCGCCAGCAACCTCTGGTGGACTTGGAACGGGCCAGCGCAGGCCCTTTTTGCTTCGCTCGATCCACCGCTCTGGGACGCCCTGCATCACAGCCCGATCGCACTGCTCCGGCGCCTCGACGACCAGGCCCTCGCCGCGCCGGCCCGCGACCCGTCGTTCCTGGCGCGCCTCGCGGCGTGCGAAGCCGACCTGCACGCCTACCTGACGTCGCGGACCTGGTTTGCACGCACCTTTCGCGGCGACGACCGCCGCCTGTGCGTCGCATACTTCTGCGCCGAGTTTGCCCTGCACGAGTCGCTCCCGCTCTACGCCGGCGGCCTCGGCGTTCTAGCCGGCGACCACGTCAAGTCGGCCTCGGACCTGGGCGTGCCGCTCGTCGGCGTCGGACTGCTCTATCGCAACGGCTACTACGTTCAGCGCTTCGCCGCCGACGGCTCGACGCACGTCGACTACCCGACGCACGACTGGTCGGACTGGCCGCTGGCCGACACCGGCCATCTGGTCAGCGTCCCGATCGGCCGACGGCTCCTTCGCGCCAAAGTCTGGAAGCTCTCGGTCGGCCGCGTCCCGCTCCTCCTGCTCGACGCCGACATTCCCCAGAACCGCCCCGCCGACCGCGCGCTCACGCATCAGCTCTACGGCGGCGACGAGCACACTCGCATCCAGCAGGAGCTGCTGCTGGGCGTCGGCGGCGTCCGCGCGGTGCGCTCGCTGGGAATCACGCCCAGCGTCTATCATCTGAACGAGGGTCACGCCGCGTTCTGCGGCCTCGAGCGGCTCCGCGAGTTCCGCGACGCCGGGGTCTCGCCGCTCGACGCCATCGTGCGGGTGCGCGCTTCCACGGCGTTCACGTCTCACACGCCCGTCCCCGCCGGCCACGACCGTTTTTCCCCCGGTCTGATGCGCCGCTACGTCGCGCCGCTGGCGCTCGAAGCACTGGGCAAGCTCGACAGCGCCCTGGCCCTCGGCCGTGAGCAGCCGACCGACCGCGGCGCGCCATTCTGCATGACCGTCCTGGCGCTATCCCTCGCGGGCCGGGCCAATGGCGTCTCGCGCATCCACGGCCGTGTCAGCCGCGAGATGTGGCGACACCTGCCCGACGTCGCCGGCGCCATCCAGCCGACGCGCATCGAGCACGTCACCAACGGCGTTCATCCGCAGACGTGGCTGGCCCCCGAGGCGCTCGCCCTCTATGAGCGCTACCTCAAGCCGCGCTGGGTCGGCGCCGCGCCCGACGACGACTGGTGGGCCAACGCCCACAGAATTCCACCCGTCGAGTTCTGGGCGCTGCGCAACGTGCTGCGCCGCCGGCTCGTCCATTTCGTCCGCCAGCGGCTCGGTGAGCAGCTCGGCCGACGGCGCGCGCCCGCCGCCGATCTCGCGGCCGCCCTCGAAGCGCTCGACGAGGACGCGCTGACGGTTGGCTTCGCTCGGCGTTTCGCGACGTATAAGCGCGCCACGCTCATCTTCCGCGACCCGCGTCGCCTGGAGCGCATCCTGTGCGACGCCCGCCGGCCGGTCCAGTTCATTTTCGCCGGCAAGGCCCATCCGCGCGACCTGGCTGGACAGGACTTCGCCCGCCGCGTCGTCGCTCAGGCCGCGTCGCGCCGTTTTCGCGGACGCGTCGTGGTGCTGGAGAACTACGACATGGAAGTCGGCCGGATGCTCACCTCTGGCTGCGACGTGTGGCTCAACAATCCCACCCCCCCACAGGAAGCCTCGGGCACTAGCGGCATGAAACCGCCGCTGCACGGCGGCCTGAACTGCTCGATTCTGGACGGCTGGTGGCCGGAGGCGTTCGACGGACGGAACGGCTGGGCGATCGACCGCCAACATCCGGCTTCTGTCCGTCGCGCCGCGTCCGGCCGCGGTGATGTGCGCAGTGGCTCGGTCGCCGCCAGCCGCAGCGACGCGAACGACGCCGCCGCGATTTACGAACTCCTCGAAAACCGGATTGCGCCGTTGTTCTACGCGCGCGATCGGGCGGGCGTCCCGCAGCGTTGGGTGAAGATGATGGTCGCGTCGATGAAGTCGATCTGCTGCCGCTTCAGCTCGCACCGCATGCTGGCCGAATACGTACGCCAGTCGTACCTGCCCCGCCCCGCGCCGTAGCGTCGGCCCTCTGTGGCCACGCGGAATAGCGAATGGCGCATAGCGAATAACGAGTTCAGCCGCGCGGCGACGAATTCCGCGGTCGCAGTTCAATTCGTTATTCTGAACTCGCCATTCGCAATTACCATCCTACACGGCCGGAATATCGCGCCGCGAAAAATGCCACAACCCCGCGCACCAGGCCGACGCACCCACGCCCAACAGCACCAGGCAGTCGCGCCACGGCCCCGCGCCCCCGCCTACGATCGGCAGCGCCCGGTAGTACCTGAGCAGGCCCAGATACGTCAGCGGCGCGATCGCGTCCCAGAATTGCGACAGCAGATTCAGGAGCAGCGAGACCAAGAGGATCGCCAGCACACCGCCGATCGCGACTCCCCGGCGCCGCGCGATCGCACCCAGCAGTGCCGCCAGACCGCAGACCGCCAGATACAGCGCCGCAAAGTTCACCGCCAGCGGCACGAAGCGCTCCAGCGCCACGGTCTCCGACAGCGGCCGAATCCGGATTCCCAGCCACAGCCCGGCCAGCGGTGCCGCGCACAGCGGCAGCCCGGCCAGCGCCCCTCCCAGCGTCCCGCCCGCGTACGCCGCCCCGCGCGACACCGGCAGCGTCAGAAGCAGCTCCGCGGTGCCGCGCTCAATCTCCGCCACCGTGACCCGCGTCAGCGCCGCGATTGCCGCGCCGAACACGCAGACCAGCAGAATCGGATGCACGAACCCGATCGTCAGCAGCGCCGCCGGACCGATCTCCGCGCCCATCTCCGCGCCCATGAACAGCCGCGCGAATCGTTGCAGTGCCGGCCGGGCCGCCCAGATGCCGGCGATCTCGCGTGAGAATGATTCGATCGCCCACACCAGGAGCGTCTCGAACACGATGATCGCAGAAAAGAGAATCGGCACGCTTGGAACACTGTCGCGCAGCGCCTTGCGGAAGATCGCCCCGTTGCTCACGCCGCTTCCCCGCCCTGCTCCGCGTAGTACGCCAGAAAGAGGTCTTCCAGCTCCGGCGGCGAAATGACGACGTCGAGCGCTCCACGCGACGCCAGCCACGCCACGAGCGGACCGACGCTGCCGCGCCAGGTCCCCTCCAGCCGTCCACCTCGCGCCGCACGCAGCGTCAACCCGTCCGGCGGATCGACCGCCGCGCCCGCGGGCAGCAGCGCCTCCACCCGCCGCAGCGACTTGCCGCGCAGCGCCTCGACCCGCTCTTGCGCGACCAGCCGGCCGCCGCGGAGGATGCCGACGTGATCGCATAGCTCGTCGACCTCGCTCAGCGTGTGGCTCGAAAACACCACGGTGCGGCCCTGTTCCGAAACTCGGCGCAGCTCGTCAAACAGTGCGTGCCGGACGAGCGGGTCGAGCCCGGTGGTCGGTTCATCGAGGATCAGCAGCTCCGGCTCGTGCATCAGGGCCGCGATCAGCCCGAGCTTTTGTTTCATGCCGCGCGAATAGGCCCTCACGCGGCGGTCCAGCGCCAGTCCGAAAACCTCGGCCAGCCGTGAGACCTCGCGCGACGTGTCTCGCCGCCGCGCCGCGGCAAAGTAACGAAGCGTTTGCGAGCCGGTCATGCCGTCGTACAGCCGTAGCTCCCCCGGCAGGTATCCCACTCGGCCACGAAGGGCGGCGCCGTCGCGCCAGGCGTCTCCGCCGAGGGCGCGTGCGGTGCCGGAGGTGGCCCGCAGGAGTCCGAGCAGAATGCGGATGGTGGTGCTCTTCCCGGAGCCGTTGGGACCTAGAAACCCGTATCGTGCGCCCTCCGGCACCACGAGATGCACGTCCCGCAGCGCCTCGAATCGCCCGTAGCGCTTGCACAACCCCGCGGTCTCCACTGCGTTCATGGCCAGCCATTACACGTGCCGAGCGAAGCGTGCACAAGGAGCCGCGAATTCGGCCTCATTCCGATAACGACAATTCGTCGCCAATTGTCGTTTTTGCTTGACCGTGCGCGGTATAGGTGCGAGAATATCCGCCTGGAGGAGTTTGGGCGGCGACATCCCGTCGGCTCACGCCCAGGTACACGAAGCAATCGCGCGAATACTACGCGCGCCGTGCCGCGGCGACAAACGCGGCGGGAGGGAAGAATGAACCGGCTCATCGCAACATTGGCTTTCTCGTCCGTGCTCGCTGCCGCTGCACTGGCGCAGGATTTCGAAAGCGGCGACGTATTCGCAGCGACTGCGAACGGCGAGTACAAGCACTACGACCCGGCCGGGAACTTTCTGCAAATCCTGTCGACCGGTCTGGGTGGGTACACGACCGGCATGGCGACGGACGCGTCCGGGAATCTGTACGGCACAAATTTCAGTGCCGGCAACATCTCGCGCTTCACCGGACCTCCGGCCCCGCACAATCACTCGATCTGGGCGTCGCCCGGCGGCACTCCCGAATCCATTGTCTTTGACGGCTCGGGTAACGCCTTCGTGGGCAATGCCAGCCAGAGCGTGATCCGCAAGTATGATCCGGCAGGCAACGAGCTGGCGGCCTACCCGGTGCAGATCGAGGCCCGCGGCACGGACTGGGTCGATCTGGCCTCCGACCAGTGCACGATCTTCTACACGTCCGAAGGCCGCCGTGTCATGCGGTACAACACCTGCACCATGACGCAGCTCGCCGACTTCAACGCCAACCCGCTGCCCGGCTCGGTCGCCTACGCGTTGCGCATCATGCCCGACGGCGGAGTCCTCGTCGCCGACACGCAAGTCATCGTGCGGCTCGACAACGCCGGCAATGTCGTCACGACCTATGACGTCGCGGGTGAGGACCAGTGGTTCGCCCTCAACCTCGACCCCGACGGAACCTCCTTCTGGAGCGGTTCCTTCGACAACGACCGCTTCTTCAAGTTCGACATCGCCACCGGAAACGTCCTCATCGGCCCGATTCAGGCCTCGACGGGCGGCTTCCTTTTCGGGCTCTCGGTCTACGGCGAGCGCACCGCCGGCCGCGAAATCTGCGACAACGACCTGGATGACGACGGCGACGGGTTCGTCGACTGCGACGATCCCGATTGCGCCACCTTCCCCGGTTGCCAGGGTCCTCCCGGCCACGCCGGCCGCGGCCATTTCGGCAAGAAGGGCAGCGTCCTGATTCTGCCCAAGATCGAAGTGCATTGGGCCGACCTCGACGGCAGCGGCGACATCGACGTGAGCGAAGTCGTTCGCGATACGTTCGTCCAGCTCGAGAACGACGGCCCCAGCCAGATTCAGGTCAAGATGTACTTCATCCAGGGCGACCCGCCGATCGACAACGGCGTCGAATTCGAGCCCGGCTGCATCAAGATCGACTTTACCGGCATCCTCACCGCCGAACAGCCCGCCTATTGGTCGGCCTTCAGCGGTGCGCCGGGCATCGGTGTTCCCGCGTCGCCGCTGAACCGCTGGGACGAGCTCGATCCGGGCACGCCGCCCGGTCGCGCCGACCCGAACGGCTCGGATCGTCGCGTGCTCCGCGGCTACATCATCATCTACGCCTGCAACGTGGATGAGCTGCCGATCCGCTACAACCGGCTGAGCGCCTCGGCCACGATCATCGACTACCTGGAAGTCGCGGGCAGCGAATACAACGCCTACGCCTTCGCGGCCGGCACCGGCGTTGAAGAGGGTCAGGTCGTCAACGACAAGTACGAGCTGAACTTCGACGGGATCGAATTTGACAAGGCCCCCGGCAAGCTGCTGCTGGAGTTCTACGCTGATTCGACCGCGCAACTGGCCAACACCGCCCTGACCGGCAGTCAGTCGGTCGTCACCACGGTCGACACCGAGCTGACGCTCGTGCCGCTGAACGCCGACCTGCACGACTGCATCCCGACGACCACGCTGGCCGAATACGTCCTGCACGATCAGAACGAGAACCGCCGCAGCTTCACCAGCACGCACTGCATCACCTGCTGGTCGTCGCTGTGGCTCGATCAGATTCACCCGATCTTCACGCGTTTCTTCCTGCAGCAGGACAAGGGCAAGGCCCGCATCGACAGCAAGGCCGGCATCACGTTCTGCGACACTGAGTTCGACGAGACCACCACCGCCACCTCGCTGCTGGGCGTCGCCATTCGCCGGCTCGACTTTGCCGGTGTCGGCGTCGCGCATGCCGGCTCGTCGCTCGTCATCCAGGAAGAGGAAGTCGGCTCGATCCTGCTCGGCCCGACCTCCGGCGGCGGTGAAATCCACGACGGCGGCAAGGACGTGAAACAGTCGGGCTTCGACCCGTCGATCACGCCCGCCAGCCCCAAGGCGTTCAAGCTCAAGCGCAAGTAGGAGCGCCTATCCAGACCCCGCACGCGAGTGCGGGGCGGCAGAACCCACCACGCGCGTGGTGGGTTCTGTCAGCGGTTCCAGGTAGTTTCGCAGGTCACGGATCGACCTGACATCGAAGTCAAACAGGGCGGCGGCCCGGATACGCGAGCCACCGGGGCACGAAGGACACGAAGGAGAGGATTGGATGAAGGCCATTTTGCTGCGCGCGGCGATTCTCGCCGCAATCGCGGTGCCCGCCCTCGCGGGCGGACCGGTTGTCTTGATGGGTATTGACGCGGAGGATGGCGGCGTGGGCGGCCATGGACCCATCAGCGTTTACGTCGACGTGGTGAACAGCATTCTCTCGACCGCCAGCAACGGTGGCGCGGGGATTCTGGTGCTGGGCGGCGGCAAGGACAATGTCACTCCCGATCACGTCACCGAATTCTGGGACGAGATCGCCAGCCAGACCGGCGTTCCGGTCACCTATGCCAACGGAATCGAGCTCCTCAACCAGTCGTTCAACGGCTTCAAGATGCTCGCCGTCGTCAGCGACGAGAATGAAACCTCCAGCGGCGGCCTCACCCAAGCCGAAAACGACACGCTCGGCTCGCGCTTTCAGGATTTTGCCGCGTTCGTCAACAACGGTGGCGGGCTCTTGGGCTTCAGCTCCAACTTCCCGAACCCCGTGCCTTATCTCGACGCACTCGGTGCGTTCACCGTCGAGACCAATCTGGATTACGACGACATCACGCCCACGGCCGAGGGTCTTGCCATCGGCATCACCGACGACCTCGACGTCTGCTGCTGGCACAACCACTACCTGACGTTTCCCGACTTCCTGAAGGTTCTGGCGGTTGATGCGACCGGCGGAGGCGAAGGTCCGGAGGTTGCGGCCGCCATCGGCGGTCAAGACGTCACGGTTTCGGTCGCCGGCCGCGGCCACTTTGGCAAGAAGGGCAGCGTCCTGATTCTGCCGAAGGTCGAAGTGCAGTGGGCGGATCAGAACGGCGACGGCGTGGTTGACATTACCGAAGTCGTGCGCGACACGATCATCCAGCTCGAGAACGACGGTCCGCTCCAGGTTCGCGTCAAGATGTACTTCATCCAGGGCGACCCGCAGATTCTCGACGGCAACGGGGTCGAGCTCGAACCGGGCTGCATCAAGATCAACTTCACCGGCACGCTCACGCCCGAACAGCCCGCGTTCTGGTCGGCCTACAGTGGCGCACCCGGCATCGGCGTCCCGAACTCTCCGCTGAATCGCTGGGACGAGCTCGACCCGAGCGATCCGCCCGGCCGGGCCGATCCCAATGGCTCCGACCGTCGCGTGCTCCGCGGTTACATCATCATCTTCGCGGTAGACGCGGCCGAGTGCGCGATCCGCTACAACCGGCTGTCGGCTTCGGCGACGATCATCGACTACGAGGAAGTCGCCGCCAGCGAATACAACGCCTACGCCTTCGCGGCTGGCACCGGCGTGAAGGAAGGCGAGGTCGTCAACTGCAAGGGCGAGCTGAACTTCGACGGGATCGAATTTGACAAGGCCCCCGGCAAGCTGCTGCTGGAGTTCTACGCTGATTCGACCGCGCAACTGGCCAACACCGCCCTGACCGGCAGTCAGTCGGTCGTCACGACGGTCGACACCGAGCTGACGCTCGTGCCGCTGAACGCCGACCTGCACGACTGCATCCCGACGACCACGCTGGCCGAATACGTCCTGCACGATCAGAACGAGAACCGCCGCAGCTTCACCAGCACGCACTGCATCACCTGCTGGTCGTCGCTGTGGCTCGATCAGATTCACCCGATCTTCACGCGTTTCTTCCTGCAGCAGGACAAGGGCAAGGCCCGCATCGACAGCAAGGCCGGCATCACGTTCTGCGACACTGAGTTCGACGAGACCACCACCGCCACCTCGCTGCTGGGCGTCGCGATCAAACGCCTGACGTGGGACGGCGGCGGCGTGGCCTACGCCGGCTCTTCGCTCGTGATCCAGGAAGAGGAGGAAGGTTACATCTGGTATGAACCGGCCTCCGGCGGCGGAGAGGTTCACGACGGCAGTGACAAGGGCGACCGGCTCAACCGCAATCGCCCGTAACAAGCGATGGGCCCGGCCCAGCCCTCGCGGGGCACGTGGCCGGCGATGTGAGCCGCCCGGCGAGCGCCGGCGCGCAACTCAAGACGACGCCCGCGGTCGAACCGGCCGCGGGCGTTTCCTCATTCCGTGTTGCAGCAGTGTCGGCCACGAGGGCATTCGGCACGATGATCGCCGGCTCGTGCGGGTCGCGCCGATCACTCCTTACGCGCCTCCCGTCAGCGCGGCGATGAACGCGTCGACGTCGAACGCGTCCACACTACCGTCATCATTGGCATCCGCATTGCTGAGTGGACAGTCCGGGAATCGCGCCTCATAGTCCGTCGGGTCGCTGATTGCCAGCACGAACGGGTCGATGTCATACGCGTTCCGCGTGCCGTCGCAGTTCACATCTCCGGTAATAAACCGGTTTCGGATCGCCAGGATGGTCGCGTCGGTTCGCGTCAGCACGATCGCGCGATCTTCGCGGTCGAACTCGGCTCCAAGCGTAAACAAAGTCTGCTGATCGAACTTGGCCACTGCTGCCCCATCGCGAATTCGCCACACCACCGTACCAAGGCTGCCCGCCGCGAGCAACAATCGACCGTCCGACGAAAAGTCGACCGACACCGTTTCGAATCCCGGAAGAGCCCGAACGACACCGCCGTCCGCCGTGCGTCGCAGCTCGACGCCGCCGTAAACTGACCCTGCCGCGAAGCACTCGCCGTCCGGCGCCACGGCGAGAGGTGCGCGCCCCGGTACGGCGTATCGCTGTTGACCCGTGAAGCTGTCCCAGATCCGCACGTTGTCGCCGTCGTCCGCCGAGAGAATCTCGTCTCCGTCGCGGGAAAACGCCAGATCCGTGAATCCGTGTGTGGACCTTGGAAAGGATCGCACCAGGCTGCCATCGAGAACGGACCACATCTGAATCCGGGTGTCCGTGTTGGCCGTGGCCAGCGTGACACCATCCGGCGAAAACGCCAACACGCGAAAGCGATGTACCGGACTGCTGATCGTGAGGTAATTCGAGAGATCCGTCAGGCTCCAGAGTCGGACGTCACGCCACGCCGCGGAAGCCAGTATCGGAAGCTGCGTCGAAAACCCGATCGCATCAACGCCCTGCTCGTGACCGCTGAGAACGCCCACCAGCTCGCCGTCGCTCACGCGCCGCAGACCCACGCCGTGTGAATGCTCACCGAGCTGCATCGGTGTAGCGAACAGGTCGCTTCGCGGCGACACGCTCGGCGCCCCATTGAGCTGACCGTCGATCAGTGTCGCCAGGCGTGCGCCGTCGGTGAGCCGCCAGACGTGCACGCTCGCGTCGCCGCCGCCTCCGGTCACAGCGACACCGCCGTTCGGCGAAACAGCCACGGACGACACCCTACCGTCATGCGCGGTCGCTTCCCACAGCACGCGACCTGAAGTTGCCTCCATCCCGACCAATGAGCCCAGGTAGTCGCCGGCGACGAGCAGCGCGCCGTCCGGCGAATACGCCAGCGTATCGAACCGTCGCTCGCCCAGCTTCCGCAAGCGCGCCAACTCGTCGGTCGCCCAGATCTCGACACCGTCGATGCGCGCGATCGCGAGAAACCGTCCGTCCGGCGAGAACCGAACGTCCTCTCCACTTGCGGCGGCTGAATCGAGCAGTGCGTGGCTCGAAGTGTCCCAAAGACGCAAGAGCCCGTCGTGGCACAGCGTGGCCAGCAACGGTGCGACGGGCGAATGATCCAGCGCGTCGATCTCGTGTCCGTGACCGTTCAGTCGCCCCAGCGGCGCGCCATCGAGCGCCCACAGTCGAACCTGCCGGTCGACGTCACTGTAGCCCCGGCCGCTCGTTGCAAGCGTTTGGCCATCCGACGTGAAAGCCAACTCATAGACCGAACCCGACGCTTGAAAGCGACTTTCCTGCGTCCAATGTGAAGTGCGATAGACGTTGACATTGGCGCCGCGGAAATTCGAGCCGGCCGCCAGGTGACTTCCGTCTCGAGAAAAAGCGATCACTTCGGTGCTCCCGGTCTGGGGAAACAGCGACGCGATGCGCGGGTAGCCGGGCGCCGTGGACCAGATGTGAATCGTCCCTCTTCCAGCGGCCGCGATAGTCGATCCGTCCGGGGAGAACGCGACGCAGGTGACGGCGGGCAGTCCAGGTCGACACCAGAGAATCTCGTCGCTCGATTGCGACGTCGCGATCGGGCTGCATAACAGCGACAATGACAACGCAATGCTGACCGCGCACCAGCGCTGGCACATTTGCACGCCTCCGCACTTTGGGCGTCTGATAGAAAGTGAGTTGAGATTGACCTGCACATGCTATGACTCCAGACACTTCAAGTCAAGCTTCCTGCGCCGCGCCCGGCCGTTGAGTGTTGCTTGCGATGAGTTACGTGGGGCACGCCTGTTGCAGCGCCCGCCGCCGATAAAGCAACTCGAACAGATTTCCCTCGTGCGGCTGGTCCCAGCGGATTTTCCACGTGGGGATCGGCCCGATGTTCAGCCGGTCGATGCAGCGCGCCTCGCACAGTTGCCGAATCCAGCCCGCATCGCCCGTCAGGGCGGTGCACACCAGCGTCGGGCCGATCCGCGCCAGCATCTCCTCCTGCGCACACTCCACCACTGCCGCGTACGGCAGCAGGAATTCGCGATTCGCCAGCGGATGCTCGTGCGAGGCGCAAGACACCACGGTCGGCAGCACGTACGCGCAGCCCTCCAAGCGCACCAGGCGCGGCCCGCGGCGCTGCCGCGCCGTCATCTCCTCCGCGCCCGGCACCTGCAAGCCGTGCTCGATGGCCTGATCGAAGAACTCCGCCGTCTTCGGGTTGTTGAACGCCGCCAGCGCCGCCCGCTCGTCCTCCGCCGGCAACGCCTCGATTCTGGCCAGCTCCGCCGCCACCGCCTGCGCGATCTCCCGTCCGTGCCGCGGCGTCCAGATTGCCGATGCGTTCAGACAGCTCCGCCCGCCGTTCTCCGCGATCGACGACGCCAGCAGGGGCACAAACTCCGCCCACCGATCCGCCCAGTCCTCCCCGATCAGCACCTTGCTGTAGCCCGGCCCGTGCAGCTCGACACGGCGATCATGTGCGTACGGCTCCGTCGTGGCGCTGTCGCCAAACAACATGCTCCGCCCGCACAGCCGCAGAATCTCCGTCGCGCCGGCGTGATCGGTCGGATAGAACCCGAACGCCTCCCGCGGAGACCCGGCCGCCAGAAAAGCCTGCATGATGCGGTGCGGCGTCCAGGGCTCCTCGCGGCCCGGCTTGAGCACCAGAGGAATCTTCAGCGCCACCGCCGGCAGCCACAGCCCGTGCACTCCCGACGAATTGCTCGGCATCACGGCGCCGAGGCAATCGGTCTCCGCGCGATACGCCGGCGCCAGACTCGCATTGCCAGCGTCGTCATCCAGCACGCTCAGGTCCAGCCCGCGCGTCAAGCCCGACAGCACCGCCGGCATGTTGCTCAGCACGTCCGCGATCTTCTGCATGTTCCGCCGGCAAAGCGTCCGCGGCATCCCGGTCGTCGCCGAAAGCTGCTCGACGTACTTCTCGGGCGACTGCCCCTCCGCTCCGATCGGCAGCTCCGCATGCAGGAACGATTCCGCCGCCTGGGCGCACCAGCTCAGGAACTGCGCCATCGGCACGCCGCGCAACCGCCCGCGCGCCTCGGCTACCCGCCGCAGATCGCGTGCGATCAGACCGGCGTTGAGCTGACTGACGCGCGCGACCGGCGCGCGCGTGCGGTGGTGCACGATCTCGACGGTCTCAAGACTCTCGTAGGCCTTGCCGAATCGCAGTCCAGGAATGTGAAGCATGAAGCCCTCTCTTGCACCCTGCCCGCGCCGTCACGTCAATGCCCGAACCCCGGACTCAGCGATATCAGAATCGACGCCGCAATCAGCAGGATGATAATCCACTCCAGCACCTCCATCCGCAGCGCCGAGGCCTGATCCGAGAACTTGCCATAGATGCTGTCGAGCGTCTCGAGCTTGCGGATGATCGTCGCGTCCCAGTCCGGCAGGTGAAAGCGCTGCGACGCCAGCCGGTAGACGCGCGCCAGATACTGATCGCCCAGCAGTTTCAGCGAGTTGTTGACACCCTCAAACAGCAGCGCCCCGTCCGCCTGAAGCCGCGAGAGCCGCCGCAGATCGGCGAGGTCGCGCCGCACCGAGAGCCGCCGGCCGCGGGCCATCAGCGTGCGATAGGCCTCGTCGAGGGCGCGGTCAAGCTGCTGATCCAGCCAGCGCAGCTCCAGCAGCTCGACATTGGCGAACTCGAGCACGCGCCGCACATCCTCCATGTCCCGGCCGATCAGCAGTGCACCGCTCCAATCGATCACCGCCGCGTCGGTCGGCGAATAGGAAACGCGGCAGGCGAGCGCGTCCTGCTGCTCATCGTCGCTCAAGCGCGACGAGTCGCACCGCAGGATCCGCGCGAAGGTATCCGCATGCTGCTCGATCAACGTTCGGGCCGGCCGCTCCGGCGAGATTTCGTCGAGCTGAAACACGAAGTAGTCCTCGACGGCGTCCGCGAATCCGGCCCGGTCCATCGCCGGCCCGATGGTCGCGAGCAACTCCTCGGCGCAGCGCCGCGCCTGCCGCCGAAGCAGAGCGTGGTCGTAGAGCGCTTCCGACAGCGCCAGCAGGTTGTCGAGCTGCGGACTCAGCGCGAATTCGAACGTCACCGAAATCGCGCCAAACTCGTAGATCGCGATCTCCACGGTTTCGGCGCTTGGACAGGCGCCCACCCGCACCGGCTCGGCGGCCGTCACGATCCGCAGCGGCTGCTGGCCGCTGTGGACCCACTGCGGCGCGCGACGCTGGTGCCGAATTGTCTCGCGCTGCTTATCAGCCGTGATGATGCGGTCCACGTGGTCAAGATCGATCGCGGCGGCCACGTCGTGCGCATAGTGCACGTAGCACCGCCCCGCACGGATGGTCAGCGGTGTGGATGGCGTCACGTTTGTCGGTTGCGAATCGTGCATGCACAGGATGTTACGCGGCCAGGCCGAATGGCGAGTATTGCATAGCGAATAACGAATTGGGCCGTTGAGGTTTCATTCGTTATTCTCAACTCGCCGTTCGACACTCGCGTGCCGCGGCCAGACAGTGCGGGGCCGGCCCTTGGCGGCGACGCGCCGCGCACGCGATTCCGCGTACAATTCCGTATTGCGACGTCCGCACGGAGTCGATCTCCGCCAGTCGCGCGCCGCTGTTGAACCGAGGTCGCGCCTGTGCCTGTTGCACTGCTCATCGCGGCTGTGGCCGCACAATCGGCTCCTGGGATCAGGCCGTTTCAACCGGCCGTCATCCTGGCCCGCGACGACGCGCGCGGCCTGCTCACCGTGGCCGCACCGCCCACGCCAAGCAGCGCCGTTCCGCCCGCGCTGGCCGTCGTCGCCGACGGCCGCCCGGTCTCCTGGGCGCGGCCGGTCGTCGTCGGCGCCGCCGAGTGGCAATATCAGCTCGCCGCGCCCGTGCTGGGCGAAGCGGATGTCCGCGAGCTGTCGGGCTGGTTCGTCGACTCGGCGGGGCTTGACGCCCAGGTTGACGCCTGGCCCGCCGGCGCCGCTCCACACGCGCGACTCGAATCGCTCACGCCCGGCGCCCGCGGCGTTTGGCTGGAAATCACGCCCGGCTGGAACGTGCGCCGCGGCGATTCCTGGTTCGTCCGCCGTGGACGCCGGCCGGTTGCCCGCCTCGACGTCACACACGTCGCCGACGATCGCGCCTTTTGCCGCGTCGTGCCGCTGGCCGCAGCTCCCGACCTGGCCGCCGGTCAGCGCGCCGCTGCCTGGCCCAGCCCTTCCGATCGGCGGCACGGCATCGCGCGCTCCTCGGTGGTGGGCGTCCGGCGTATCGAGGACGTGCAGGTCGCGCAGATTCCGGCGCCGTGCGGCGTCGAGTGTCCCGCGGAAGCCCGCGTCGAGGTCTATCGCGACGGCACGTTCGTCGCCGACGGCGTGGTCGAATCGGCGGACGCGCGCTTCTGGCAGGTGCGGATCAGCGAATCGGCCGAGCACAACGCCGTCCAGGCGGATGACGAAGTGCTGGCGCGCTCGCGGCGGCAGGTCGAGCAGCGGGCGTTCTCGGCGCGCGTGCTCGAAGTGCGGCCGCGCTCGTTTTTGATCAACGCCGGCGAGATCGACGACGTCCGCCCCGGCGAAGTGGTCTGGCTGCTGCGCCCGGGCGAGACGCCGCGCGACGTGCGCATCGCCCGCGTGCAGCGCGACTACGCCGAGGCGCAATTCGCCCAGGCTGCCGACATCGTGCCGCGCCCCGGCGACGAGGTGCGCTTCGCGCCGACGCGCGGCTCGCCGCGGACCGTCGCCCGCATCGAGTCGATCGCGCAGGAGACGCTCCTGGGCGTCGAGTGGACCGCTCCCGACGTCACACCCGACGACGCCGCACTGGCAATCGTCGACCGCGGCGTCGTCGTCGGCGTCGCGCGCGTCGCGGCGTCGCGCGGCGACCGCGCCATCGCCGTAGCGGTCGAACCGTCGCTGGCCTGCCGTCTGGAACGCGGCATGACGCTCCGTCGCGACGCCGGGGCCGCCGAATGAGCACCCCAGCGACCGCGTCGCTCGACGAGATCGCCCGCCGCTGCATCCATTGCGGGTTGTGCCTGTCGGAGTGTCCGACCTATCTCGAAGTCGGCAGCGAGCCCGACTCGCCGCGCGGCCGCATTCAGCTCATGCGGCACCTGGCCGACGGGGCGCTGGCTCCGACGCCCGCGGTCCGCACGCATCTCGACCGCTGCCTCGATTGCCGGGCTTGCGAAGCGGCCTGCCCATCCGACGTGCGCTACGGCGAGCTGATCGAGCACGCCCGCGGCGCGCTGCTCGCCGCACCCGCCGAGCATCCGCCGGCGCTCGAACGCCGGCTGGTCGATTGGGTCGTGCACGAGATTCTGCCGTATCCGCGGCGCTGCGCGGCGCTGCTCGGCGCCGCCCGCGCCGCCGGCACGCTCGGACTGACGTCGCTGCTGCGACGGTCGAGCTGGCTGGCGGCGCGCTTCCCGGCGCTGCGCCAAGCGCTTGATCTCCTGCCCGACCGAAGCGACCGGCGACGCGCCGGCGATTCGGTGCCGCACGCCGCGCCGCCCACCGGCACCCGGCGCGTCATCCTGTTTCGCGGCTGTGTCACTAGCGTCCTCACGCCGCGCACCGCCGGCAATGTCCAGCGGTTGCTCGTGCATCACGGCTGCGCCGTCGATGTCCCCGAAGGGCAGGTCTGTTGCGGCGCGATTCACTATCACTCCGGCCGGCGATTCGAGGCCCGTCAGTTTGCGCGCGCCAACCTCGCGGCGCTCGCCGGGGACGAGCCGATCGTGACCTTTGCGGCGGGCTGCGGCGCCATGCTGCGGCAATACGCGGCGCTGTTCGCCGGCGAGCCTGATGATTCAGCCCGCGCCGCGGCCCTGGCGGCGCGCGTCGTCGACGTCAGTCAGGTTCTGCTGCCGCTGGAGCCGGCCAAACCGTTGGCGCGCGTGCCGCTGCGCGTCAGCTACCACGATGCGTGTCATCACGCACACGCGCAGCGGCTTCGCACACCGCCGCGCCAGCTCCTGGTGCGAATTCCGGGACTTGAGCTGCTGCCGTGCGCCGAATCGGACGTGTGCTGCGGCGCCGCCGGCTCCTATAACCTGTTGCAACCGCGGATCGCCGGGCAACTGGCCCGCCGCAAGCTCGCCTGTCTGAACGAGAGCGGTGCGGCGCTGGCCGCGGCCGGGAACGTGGGTTGCATCCTGCACTTGCGTGCCGCGGCCCGCCGCGCGGGTTCGGGGCTGCGCATCGCGCACTTCGCCGACATTCTGGCGCTGGCGTGCGGACTCGACACGAATCCCGATTGGAGCTGACCCGATGCCCATCCGCCTGTCGTGCCACGCCATCACCTGGGGTCCCGATTCGCTCGGCGCCATCAAGGACATCTCCGACCTCGGCTTCCGCGGCATCGAGTGCTTCACGCAGGTCGCCGACCAGTATGCCGACAAACCCGCCCTCTTCCGCCGCGTCCTCGACGACCACGGCATCCGGCTGACGGCGCTCTACGGCGGCGGGAAGATGCTGCGTGAGACCCGCGCCGCCGACGTCGAGTACAACCGCCGCGTGGCCGAGTTCGTCGCCGCCGTGGGTGGCGACCGGCTCGTGCTGGGCGGCGGCGACCGCCGGCAGGACGCCGCCGGCGCCGATCACTTCACCCCCGAGGACGTGTCCGATCTGTGCGAGACGATGAACCGCATCGGCGAAGCGTGCCTGGGCGTGGGCGTGAAAGCGTGCTATCACCCGCACGTCGGTACGATCGGCGAGGAGCGCGCCAACATCGATCGCATCTTCGGCGGAACCGACGTGTCTCTGCTGTTTGCCGGTCCTGACCCGGCGCATCTGTTCCTGGGCGGCTACGATCCGCTCGAATTCTTCCGCCGCTACGCCGCGCGGATCGCCTACCTGCATTTCAAGGACGTCACGAACGGCTACACGCGTGCGAACTGGCGCTCGCGCTGGCAGGCGGCCCGCACGGGCGGCGACCCGCCCCCGTTCTGCGAGCTGGGTCGCGGCCAGCTCGACCTGAAGGGTCTGCTCGAGCAGCTAACAAGCGCGAACTACGACGGCTGGATCACCACCGAAATCGACGAGACGCGGCTCGCCTCCCCGCGCGATTCCGCGCGCGTCAACCGCGACTGGTGGCAGGCACGGGGCTATCGGCTGGGCTGATTCAGGCGGCGGCGCGGCACGCCGCCCATGCGGAGGGAACAGGCGATGGGTGGATCGGACGATTCGCAGTTGGCGCCCGCCCCCGACGGCCTGCAACGGCATTTCCCATGCCAGCAGTGCGGCGCCGCGCTGCAATTCGCACCGCAGGTTCAGTCGCTCGTCTGCCCGTACTGCGGCGTGCAAACCGCCGTGCCGCAGACTTCTGCCCGCGTCTCCGAGCTCGACTTTCGCGCGCACCTGCGCCAATTGGCCGATTCCGCCGAGACGCTCGACACCGTCGTCGTGCGCTGCCGGCAATGTGCCGCCGAAGTCACGGCCCCGCCCGACCGGACCGCGTTCGCCTGCCCGTATTGCGGAACCGACGTCGTGCTGCAAGGCGCCACGCGCCGCCTGCTCCGCCCGGGTGGGCTGCTGACGTTCCAGATCGAACGCGACGCGGCCCTGGCCGCATTCCGCCACTGGCTCCGCCGGCTCTGGTTTGCCCCATCCGCCCTGAAGCGCATGAGCGACGTCGATCAACGGCTTTGCGGCATGTACGTGCCCTATTGGACTTACGACTGCCGCGCCACCAGCCACTACACCGGAATGCGCGGCGACAACTACACGGACACCGAGACCTACACGACCGTCGAGAACGGACGACCCGTCACGCGAACGCGAACGGTCGTCCGCACCCGCTGGACGCCCGTCTCCGGCAGCGTGAGTAACACGTTCGACGACCTGCTCGTGCTGGCGAGCCGCTCGCTGCCGCGGAAATACGCCGACCGGCTCGAGCCGTGGGACCTGCCGCATCTCACGCCGTTCCGCGAGGAATACCTGAGCGGATTTCAGGCCGAGAGCTATCAGATCGACCTGGCGGAGGGCTTCGAGTCGGCCCGCGCCATCATGGACGGCGTCATCGCCGGCAGCGTGCGGAGCGACATTGGCGGCGACCACCAGCAGATTCACTCGATCGACACGCGCTACGACGCGATCACGTTCAAGCACGTGCTGCTGCCGGTCTGGATCAGCACGTATCGCTATCGCGAGCACGCGTACCGCTTTCTGGTCAACGCCCGCAGCGGCGAGGTGCAGGGCGAGCGGCCGTGGAGCGCCTGGAAGATCGTGGGATTCGTGCTGTTGCTTGCGGCCCTCGCCGCCGCAGTCGTCGCCTTGGCGTATCTCTTTGCGCGTTAGAGCCTATCCTAAATCCTGGGGCCTCTGGCCGGTCTCGCGCGCGTGCGAGTCTCTGACATTCCAGCCGTGCTGACGAGCAACGAGCCGGTCTGGCCGGTCTCGCGCGCGTGCGAGTCTCTGAGCCGAAAGTCGCCGCCGATTGCGATGGGGCCAGCTGGCCGGTCTCGCGCGCGTGCGAGTCTCTGAAGTATGGGCTCGCTTGGCGAAAAGACCGGGCCGAGTCCCTGAACCCCGAACCTTGCACGTCGCCCGTCCACTCGTGCCAACCAGCCCGGACGGCCCTAAGATACCGCGCTTCGATAGGCCGGCTCCGCCCCGGCCGAAAGGACGCTGACGCGATGCGCTGGAGCCAGTTCTTCATCCCGACCACCAAGGAATCCCCTAAGGACGCCACCGCCGCGTCGCACATTCTCATGCTGCGTGCCGGCCTCATCCGCCAGCTCGCCGCCGGCATCTACTCGTACCTACCGCTTGGCTATCGCACGCTCCGCAAAGTCGCCGAGATCGTCCGCCAGGAAATGAACCGCGCCGGCGCCGTCGAGCTCAACATGCCGGTCCTCCAGCCGGTCGACCTCTGGGAGCAGACCGGCCGGACCGCCGCCATGGGAGACGTGCTCCTGCGGCTCCGCCCCATTCACAGCGGCGACCACAGCGATTGGCGCTCGCACACCGTCCTGGGCCCCACGCATGAAGAAGTTGTCACCGAGATCGCGCGGGCCTATCTGAACAGCTACAAGCAGCTTCCCATCACGCTCTACCAGATTCAGGTGAAGTTCCGCGGCGAAGCACGCCCCAAGAGCGGCGTTCTGCGGACGCGCGAATTCCTCATGAAAGACGCTTACAGCTTCGACGCCGACACGGCCGGCCTCGACCTCAGCTACCAGAAGATGTACGACGCCTACTGCCGCATCTTCAGCCGCTGCGGCCTGCCCTACGTCGCGGTCGAAGCCGACACCGGCGCCATCGGCGGCGACGTCTCGCACGAGTTCATGGTGCTGACCGACGCCGGCGAAGACACCGTCGCGATCAGCGAAAGCGGCGACTACGCGGCGAACACGGAACGCGCCACGGCGTTTTTCGACGCCAGCCACGAAGCCACGCGGCCACGAAGCCACACAGAGCAAGAGCCGGCGGAGGGTGAGGCTCCTGCCGAGCCGCTGCGCGAGGTGCACACGCCCGGCGCCGGCCGCGTCGACGACGTCTGCAAGCTCCTCGGCACCGCGCCCGCACAGATGATCAAGACACTCATCTACACCGGCACATACCCCACGAACCCGAGCAACGCCACCCAGCCGAGCAACGCCACCCAGCCGAGCAACGCCACCCAGCCGAGCAACGCCACCCGGCCGAGCAACGCCACCCGGCCGAGCCCCGACCGTAAGGGAGGGGTCTCGTCCCAAAGCGCACCGGCCACCGACATCGCGCCGACGATCCGCCTCGTCGTGCTCGTCCGCGGCGACCACGAAATCAACGAGATCAAGCTCCGTAAAGCCGCCGAAGCCGCCTGCGGGCAAATGGGTCTCACGCTCGAACTCGCCGACCCGCGCACTATCGAGGGCCTGACCGGCGCCGCCGTCGGCTTCGCCGGCCCGCAGGGCCTTGCGGCGCGCTTCCGCCAAGGCGACCTGCTGCTCATCGACCGCGACGTCACACGCATGCGCTCCGCCGCCAGCGGCGCCAATCGCACCGACTACCACGTCACCGGCGTGACGCCCGGCCGCGATTTCCCGCTCGAAACGCCACCTGGAGCGGCGTTCGTCGTCGCCGTCGCCGACATTCGCATGGTGGTGGACGGCGATCGTTCGCCCACTGGCAGCGGCGCGCCGATCCGCCTGAAGACCGCCATTGAAGTCGGCCACGTCTTCAAGCTCGGCACCAAATACAGCCAGTCGATGGACGCCACTTTCCTGACGCGCGAGGGCAAGCCGCATCCGTTCGTCATGGGCTGCTACGGCATCGGCGTGAACCGCATCATCGCCGCTGCGATCGAGTCGAACCACGACGCCAACGGCATCATCTGGCCGCTCTCGATCGCCCCGTTCGAGGTGCTCATCGTCGCCCTCGACCCTAAGGACGAGCACGTCATGCAGACCGCCGCCAGCCTGCACGACCAGCTCGAAGCCGCCGGCGCCGAAGCGCTGCTCGACGACCGCGACGAACGCGCCGGCTTCAAGTTCAAGGACGCCGACCTGATCGGGATTCCCCTCCGCGTCGTCGTCGGCAAGAAAAGCCTCGCCGACGGCGTGGTCGAATTCAGCCGCCGCCGCGACGGCGAAAAACGCCTGCTCGCCCCGGCCGCCGCCGTCGCCGAAGTCCTGTCACAACGGACACCCTGAATGCGACCCTTCCGCCCCTGCGTCCCCTGTTCTCTCTCACCGCGACGCCGCGCAGTTCGACCCTGACGCGCAGACCAGCGTCGGATCGAGCAGCCGCGCGAAATCCCGCACCGCCTGCCGCTCGGAGAGCCGCGAGTTCACGTGTGGGCGGGCCGTCTTGAGCCGTGTCTGGGCCGACCGCGGGTCGAGCCCGTAGCGCCGCATCAGGTAACAAAGCACCAGCGTCGCGCTGCGCCCGCGGCCGGCCTTGCAGTGCACGTACACCTTGCGGCCTTCCGCGATCTGCCGCTCGATGAACTCGACGCCTTCCCGCAGCCGCGCAGCGCTGGGGCTGTGATAGTCGAGCGTCGGCAGGTAGAGCTGCCGCATGTCCAGGGCCCGCAGCTCCGGCGCAAAGCCCGAGAACTCCTCGCACATGTTCACGATCGCGCCGACCCGCATCCCCGCCAGCTCGCGCAGATCGCCGCGCGTCGGCACCGCTCCGATCAGCACGTCGTCGTCCACCCAGTTCCAACGCCGCCACAACCCGGTCGCGCACATCAACCGGTTGAACCACAGCGACGGGAAGTAGGTCACGTGAACCGCGACACGCAGCAGGGCGACCATCACGATGGCATCTCCGCGGCGTGCTTCAGTTGCGGCGCGATACTCCGGCCGTCGATCCGCACGCCGAGGTCCTCGATCCCGGCTTGCAGCAGTTCCAGCAGTGTGGGCGTCACGTCAACCATCCGCGCGGCTCCAATCTCACAACCTCCCGGCAGGTCCGGGCCAGCAAAGAATAGCGTGATCCGCATGTCCGACGCCAGACATGACCCATGCCCGGATCGTTCGTCATTCTGAAACGTCCCGCGCTCCGAGGCAAACAGCACGATGTCGCCGCTCCGCCGCGACCGGAACATCTCCACCACCTGCGGAACAAAATCCGGCACGCGCAGCTCCGCCGTCGCAGTCAGCCACGCTTGCGAATCGTGCCAGCCCGCTTCGACGAACGCCCGCTGCTCGGCCGTCTGCCCATATCCTAGCGCGTCGCCCACCTCGTTGATCAGCCGGTACCTCAGGCCCGACCCGCCACCCGCCTCGGCGGACTCCGCTTCCACCACGGCTCGCCCGTGCCGCGAGTACACCTCCACGCGGTCTGCCCCCGCCGAAACCACCGCCAGCTCAACCCCGCGCTGCGCGAACAGTGCCGCCGGATCGCTCAGCGCACCCGTCGCGCCCTCCGGCCACAGCAACGCCCGCAGTCGCTCCAGCGGCGGCGACGTGTGCCAGCCGTCCGGCCCGCGCACGTGAATCGCGCTGCCGCGAAACGAGCCGTTCGCCACGTACGCGTCATACGGCGCAAACGCCGCGTACCGCCGCGCATAGTCCCCCGCGGGCGCATCCTCCTGGCTGACGCGCAGGGCGTGCGTGCGGCGGAACCAGCCCGCCACGTCGAGGTACTCGTCCGCGCCGTACGCGACGTGTCCATGGTCGCTCACCAGCACCCAATACGTGTTCTCCAGCAGCCCGGCCTGCTCCCACGCCGACACGATGCGGCCGATCTGCACGTCGGCGTTGCGGACGGCGTCGCGATACTGTCTGGAATCTGTGCTGAAGCGATGCCCAAGTTCGTCGATGCCCGGAAAGTAAAACACCGTCAGCGCCGGCCAGCGGCCGGCCGACCGCGCCACGTCGTCGATCTGCGCGGCGTAGTCGCCCGTCTGCCGGTCGTGCCCGACGTAGTCGCCGGTCATCCAGCGCAGCGCCATCCGCAGATCGTCCTCGAGCACGACGCTCGCGCCGCGCCGCGTGTGAAGCTGCACCGCGAGGGTCAGCCGGTCGGCCAGCCGCTCGAAAATCGTCGGCGCCAGAAACTGCTGGTTGACGTTGCGAAACGTGTCGGCACGGATGTAGTACTCCGTCGCCAGCGCATGGCGATCAAACCAGCGATTGCCGACGATCCCGTGCCGACCCGGAAAAACGCCCGTCACCAGTGAGACTGTGTTCGGATACGTGTTCGACGGCATCGAGGCTATGGCGTTCCGCACGCGCACGCCGCCGCGCACGAACCGCCGCGCGACGTTTGGCAGCTCTCCCGCCGCCAGCATCTCGTCGAGCACGCCCGCGTCCAGCCCGTCGGTGAAAAGCACCACCGCGCTGCGCTCCGGACGCACGACCCGCGGCGGCACGTCGAGCTTGATCGGTCCATCCAGCGCGCAGCCCGCCGCCAACAGCGCCGCGTGCATCGCCGCCAGCGCCACTCCCACCGCACCCGCCCTCATTCTCCGTCGCCCCCGTCTCATGCGTAACGCGGCACACTCGGGTCGAGCTGCTCCGACCACGCGTCGATCCCGCCACGCATGCTGCTTACCCGCGCGAATCCCTGCTGCTGAAGGAATGCGGCGACACTGCGGCTGCGCACGCCATGGTGGCAAAACACCACGCACTCCACGTCCGGATCAAGCTCACCCGCCCGGCGGGCGATATCCCCCATCGGAATGTGCACCGCGCCGGCGATCCGCGCCAGCCGCAGCTCATCGTGCTCGCGGCAATCGAGCAGCACCAGCCGCTCCCGTTGATCAAGCCTCCGCCGAACGTCGGCGGGCGATACTTCGTTCACGTGCATAGCGTTGTCCCACTCATCGAAGTCGCCGCCGGCCTCCAAATCCAGCGCCGGAGCCGCGCGCGTCAGCCAGCGGCGGACGGTCCGGGCGCGCCTGGTGCGCTCCGGTCCGAGCCCGGAGCGGCAGCGACGAGCCTGGTCCGCCAAGCCCGCGGCAGTATTCCCGCAACCCGCCCGCACGGTCAAGCCACGACTCGACCCCGAACGCCTGAGTCCTGAACCCTGAACCCCGGACCCCTCCCCGCACTATCATGATGGAGTACACTTGGTGTCCCCGTGGAGCGGCGAATATGACGCGCAGCAGCGCAGCAACGGCCGGCGAATCACCTTTCAGCCCGATTGAGACCATCATTGACGAGCTGCGCCGCGGCCGGATCATCGTGCTGGTCGACGACGAGGACCGCGAGAACGAGGGCGACTTCGTCTGCGCCGCCGAGCACATCACGCCCGAAAAGGTCAACTTCATGCTCCGGCACGGCCGCGGCACGCTCTGTGTTCCCCTGACGCGCAGCCGCTGCGAACAGCTTCAGCTCGCCCCGCAATCCGCGATCAACACGACGCGCTTCGCCACGGCCTTCACCGTCACCGTCGACGCGTCCCCGCGCTTCGGCGTCAGCACGGGCGTTTCGGCGCACGACCGGGCGGCGACGATCCGGCTGATGGCGGACGAGGCTGCACAGGCGGAAGATTTCGTCCGCCCGGGGCATGTGAATCCGCTCATGGCCCGCGACGGAGGCGTGCTGGTGCGCGCCGGTCAGACCGAGGGCTCCGTCGATCTGTGCCGGCTGGCCGGGCTGTTCCCCGCCGCCGCGATCATTGAGATTCTGAACGAAGACGGCACGATGGCGCGCGTTCCGCAGCTCGCCGAGATCTGCCGCCGGCTCGACGTCAGGATGTGCACCATCGCCGACCTGATCGAGTATCGCATGCGCCGCGAGCGGATCGTCGAGCGCGTCGAGGCCGTGCCGATCCGCAACCAGTATGGCGAGTGGCTGCTGGTGGCGTACCGCAGCCCGACCGACGGCGGTACGCACGTGGCAATGTGCATGGGTGACGTCGGCCGCGTCGACGAGGCCGGCCGCCCGATCGCGTCGGACCAGCCGGCACTGGTACGCGTGCACTCCGAGTGCCTCACCGGCGACGTGTTCGGCTCGATGCGCTGCGAATGTGGCGAGCAACTGGCCCTGGCGATGGAGGCCATCGCGCGCGAGGGGCGCGGCGTGCTCGTCTACCTGCGGCAGGAGGGGCGCGGCATCGGCCTGGTGAACAAGCTGCATGCCTACCGGCTTCAGGACGAGGGGCTCGACACGGTCGAGGCGAACCAGGCCCTGGGCCTGCCGGTCGACCGCCGCGACTACGGCATCGGCGCCCAGATTCTGCGTGACGTCGGCGTGTCGCGCGTCCGCATCCTGACCAACAATCCCAAGAAAGTCTCGCGGCTGGCGGTTTATGGTCTCGAGGTCGTCGAGCAGCTCCCGCTCGAAGTGCCGCCGAACGATTCCAACCGCCGCTATCTCCAGGCTAAGAAGAGCAAGCTGGGCCACACGCTGCGCGAAGTGTGAGGCGGCGGCGTTGCGCTTGCGCCGGGGGCTCGGTTCGGGTCCGCGCGACTTGTGTCGACCTATCAGAACCCCTCACGCCCGTGAGGGGTCGGAGGCGGGAGGCATGCCGGGCCGGGAACGTCGTCAGGGCGCAGGAGCGTCGCGCCGTGCGGCCCCCGACTGGCGTCGGGGGTTCGGATTTCGGCGACTTGCGTCGGGTATCTCCCCCGACTTGCGTCGGGGTGCGCTTGGCTAACTAGCCCTGCTTCGGCCTTTCGGCCTTGCGGCTGCGCTGCTCGCGGGTGGGCAGCTTCTCCAGATCGTCCTTGAGCTGCTGGAAGTAACGATCGACGCGTGAGGTCAGCTCGGTAATCTCCTTGTCAACTGCCGTCCGCTCTTCGTCGTTCTGCGCCGCCTTGCGCTTTTTATCCAGGCGGTCCATGGCGGCGACGGTCGAGGACTTGCGCAGGAACTGATCGCGCAGCTCGCGATACTTGCGGAGCGACTTGCGAGCCGAGTTCTGCTGGGCCGAATCCAGGTCGTACATGCGGATGAAGTCTTCGACGTACCGGGTCCACTCATCGGCCGGCTCGGCCGCTTTGGCCGCCGGCTTGCCGTTCTTGGGCTGGTTGGCGGCGACGACAACTTGTGCCTCGGCACCATCGCGCTTGGCGACACCGCTCTCCTGAAGCACCTCGCTGCGGGCCTTGTCCATCTCCTGCTGCGCGATGCGGTTCTCCTCGCGCTCCCGCTTGCGCCGCTCACGCTCGTTGGGGGCCCAGTCGGCCGGATCGAAGCCGCCCTCGCTCCACTCACCGACCTTGTTGCGCGCCATGCTGAAGCCCGTGTCGAACGCCGCCCACTCGGCGTCGAGCTGAATCTGCTGATCGTCGGTCATGAACTCGCGCATCTTGTCGGTCGATTCGTGCACGACGTCCTTGAATTTGTCCAGCAGCGGCAGGGCACGCTGCGCCCAGTCGGCGACAAACTCCGGCGTGGGCGGCTCATCGCCGAACTGCGCTTGCATGAACTGGTTGGTCAGCTCCTGAATCTCCTCGCGGTGCTCGAGCAGATAACGCGGCAGGGCCTCGCGAAATATCTCGCGCGTCCGCTCGTTCTGCTCCTCGTCGAAGCCGTAGCGCTCCGTGCTGTCGTCCACCATCCGGTTGACCCACAGCTCGATGGTCTTCTGCGAGAAGCCCATGAAGAGCGGTTCCTCGCGACGGCGGGCGCGACCCTCGTCTGCGTCGCGGACCTCCTGTCCAGCGGCAAGCAGGCTCCCCAGCAGGGCGACGGCGACAAGCGACACCTTCTGGCGCATTGTGTGATCCTCCAATGACCCATGGTGCATGATAGCAGGCAATCGATCGACAGGCGAGAGCCGGAAGCGCTTCCGGCCGCGGGGGTGGACGAGGCGGCTGCCATACCGCTGATTTACGCACGGCACAGCGCGGGGTTGCAGCCGGCTACGCGGCGTTGCTGGCCTGCTGGCAGAGGAACAGCACAGCCATGCGCACGGCCAGTCCGTTGCTGACCTGCCGCAGGATGCTGGAGTTCGGTCCGTCGGCGACGTCGGCGGCCAGCTCGATGCCGCGGTTGACCGGGCCGGGGTGCATGATGAGCACGTCGGGCTTGCAGCGCGCCAGCCGCTCGCGGTTCATGCCGTACAGAAACACGTATTCGCGCAGCGATGGAAACACGTTGCTGCTGATGCGCTCCGACTGGATGCGCAGCATGCTGATGACGTCCATCTCCGGCAGCACCGTCTCCAGGTCGTGCACGACGCGCGCCCCAAGCGCCTCGAACGTCCGCGGGACGAGCGTCGGCGGGCCGACCAGCGTCACCCGCGCGCCCAGCTTCACCAGACCCGCCACGTCGGAGCGCGCCACGCGCGAGTGCGCCACGTCGCCTACGATCGCCACGTTCAGCCCCTCGACGCGCCCCTTCACCTCGCGGATCGTGAACAGGTCGAGCAGGCCCTGCGTCGGGTGCGCGTGCTGGCCGTCGCCGGCGTTCACCACGCAGCAGGCCGTGGATTCGGCGATCTGCTGCGCGGCGCCGGCCGCCGGATGCCGGACGACCATGATGTCGACGCCCATGGCTTCGATGTTGCGGGCGGTGTCGCGCAGCGATTCGCCCTTCTTGACCGACGAGAGTTTTTCGCTGAACTCGACCACGTCGGCGCTGAGCCGCTGCGCCGCGAGCGTGAAGCTCGTGCGGGTGCGCGTGCTCTCCTCGAAGAACATGTTCACCACGACGTGCCCGCGCAACGCGGGGACCTTCTTCACGCTGCGGGTCGAGACCTGCTTAAAACTTTCGGCGGTGTCGAGGAGAAAGCGAATTTCGTCGGCGGTGAGTTCGTCGAGGCTCAGCAGGTGGCGGCGCGTCCAGACGGGGCGTTCGGGCTCGGAAGTCATATCAGATCGACGCGCTCCTCCCCGTCCACCTCGAGCAGGCGGACTTTCACGTTGTCGGCCGGTTCGGTGTCGATTCTCAGGCCGGTGAAGTCGGGTTGGATGGGAAGCTCGCGCCAGCCGCGGTCGACCAGCACGCACAGCCGGATGGCCTGCGGGCGGCCGAGGTCGGTCAGCGCGTCCAGCGCGGCCCGCACGCTGCGGCCCGTATAGAGCACGTCGTCGACCAGCACCAGCCAGGTGTCTGTGATGTCGAAGTAGATTTCCGTCTTGCGAACCGTGGCGCTCGGGCCAATCGTCGTCAGATCGTCGCGATACAGCGTGATGTCGACCGCACCGTGCTGAATCCCATCCAGCCCCGCCTCACGCACCAGCGGCAGCAGCCGGTGCGCCAGCGTCTCGCCCCGCCGGCGAATGCCGACGATGGCGACCTGAGCGTTCCGGGGCGCCTGCTGGGCAATTTCAGATGCCAGGCGGCGCAGGGTGTGCTGGATGCCATCCTTGTCGAGAAGTGTGGACATGGACGGATAGACTACCCGCCCATCGTCGGCTGGCAAGCGGCCGTGCGACTCAACGCCCGTCCACCACGAATGACCGGGACACAAGCGTAACCTCGACCGGCAGGCACGCCCGCACCGTCGACGCGACCAGCGCCGGATCGACCTCCGCCCCCTCCGGAACCGGAATCTCGTTCAGGCACGCCAGCAAGGCCTCGGCCTGCTCGCACGTGCCGGGAAGATCGCGCGCCCGCCGCGCCGCCGCCACGACCACCACCTGCTCCACGGGTGGATCGTCGCTGACGTCCAGCGGAAAGCTGACGCTGCGGTTCGGGCCCGCACTCGCGGTCATCACCCCGCCGTCCCACTCGTGAATTTGCCAGGACAAGCACTCGCACGCGCTCTCCCAGGTGCGATAAACGGCCAGCAACACGCAGGGCTCGCCGGCGGTGGACTGAAAGTGGGCGATCGACTCGCCGCTCGACGTCGCCGTCGCCGGCACGTAGCGCACGTGCAGCGGAACGTGCCGCAGACCGTCGTCCGACGCCTTCCACGGCCAGACCAGGTACATCAGGCAGGCCGCCGCCGCCAGCACCGCCGCAACTCGAGATACCGGACCGCCCACGCCTATCCGTCCGATACGGACGACGCGCGCTGGGGGGTCGAGCCGGCGAGGCGGGGCGGCGGAGTCGTATTCCAGCGACTCAACGTCCGCGACCATGCGAATCAGTTGTTCAAGCTGGCGTTCATTCATCGCAAAGCTCCCACAACCGGTTATTCGTCGTGCGGCGACCCGCGCTCGAAAATGTCGCCGCGGAATCCTTTCGCGGCCAGGCAGCGTCGCAACTTTGCGAATGCCGCTCTCTTCCAGGCGTTGACGGTGCTGGCGGCGACGCCCAGCTCCCGTGCGATGGTGCGTTCAGGCACACCCGCCGCGATCTGGGTTATCAGACCTCGCTCGCGATCGGTGAGCGCCAGCGGCGAATCGCTGGATTGGAGGCAGTCACGGGCAGCCTCGATCAGCTCGGCGAGCGGGAGCGCGCCGCGGGGGTCGGCGTCGTCCGATGAGAGCGCTTCGTGTTCACCGGGAGCGATTGCGGGCCGACGTCCGGCGCGGCGGGCTGCCTGAAGCCACAGCTTGTAACTAATTGCGTAGACAAATGTTGAGATCGAAGACCGGTCCGCATCATAACGGCCCTTGCACAGCGCATCCCACACCGCCACCCAGGTCTGCTGCGCGATTTCGTCGGCAACATCATGCTGCCCGTGTGTCCGCCGCAGCAGCACGCGCACAAGCCCAGGATGAAGCCGGTCGTGGAGAGCGCGGAAAGCCTCCTGGTCGCCCGAGGCGCAGCGCCGCGCCAAGCTGACGAGCGAATTATCGGGCGACGACGGCAACATCACAGCGCGGCTCCGGTACGATTCCGCCTTTTCTTGTCGCTTCAAAGGGCGAGCGATCGGAGAGTTTCGCGTTTTTTTTCCGAGCGCACAACGCGAGCGGGCGAAGAACCGGTAGTCGGGCCGAATCGAGCGTCGGACGGTGGGAGGCGTGGTGGTGCTGCTCCCGGCTGCTTCCCCGGGACGCTCGTTGGGCGGAGTCGCTTTCGTTAACATGTCCGGTTTCGACCGGAACGAGTCTGGCCACATTTGCCTGGAGTCTTGACCATGAGTTTTCGAGTCGCCGCAATCGCATCGAGTCTGGCGCTGACGCTCAGCGCGATGGGTTGGCAGGAGCAGAATCCGCCCACCCAGAATCCTCCCACCCAGAATCCGCCCACGCCGCAGGTGACGCCCGGCACGCCACAACCCGTGCCGCAGGTCATCCCGGCGGGCCCGAAGCCCAAGCTGACGCTGTCCGCGACGTCGTGGGATTTCGGCACGGCGATCTACGGCGATTCGCCGACGTATACGCTGACGCTCAAGAACGAGGGCGACGCGGACCTGACCGGATTGAAGGTGCGCGGGAGCTGCTCGTGCACCGTGCCGCAGCTCAAGACCGACATGCTCAAGCCGGGCGAGTCGACCGAGGTGTCGGTGACGTTTAACACCAAGAAGAAGCAGGGCGACATCTCGACGATGGTGACGATCAACAGCAACGACCCGGTGCAGCCGACCGCGTATTTCAAGGTGTCGGGCAACGTGTCGAAGATCGTCGCGTTCGAGCCCGCGATGGTGAAGTTCCAGGCGACCGAGCCGACCGCCGAGCTGTCAGCGACGGTGAAGATGATCAACAAGTACAACGAGCCGATGAAGCCGGAGTTCGCGAGCATCAACTCCGACACGTTCGACGTTTCGCTCAAGGAGATCGAGGCCGGGCAGGTGTACGAGGTGGTGGTGAAGGCCAAGAACCCGCTGCCCTACGGCCCGACCAACGCGACCGCGAAGTTCAAGACCGGCATCGCGCGCATGGCTGAGGCCGAGCTGAACGTCTCGGCCGACATCAAAGCCCGCGTCACGGCCGTCCCGGCGGTGGTGTGGCTCGACGACCGGACCGACACGGTGCAACGCCGCAACGTGCGGGTTCAGTATTTCGGCGAGGACGCGAATTTCGCTGTTACCGAGGTGAAGTCGGCCGATCCCGCCCTGGTGGTGGTCGAGGCCAAGCCGATCATCCGCCACAACGCGGTGGCCAAGCCGGCCGGCGCCGCGACGGTTGGCCAAGCCGAGACGGCCAACGTTCCGCTGATGCTCAGCGTCGAGTCGCCCAAGAAACTGCCCAAGGAAGGCGTCAAGGTCATCTGCAAGACCAACGACCCCAAGTTCCCCGAGCTCGAAGTCCTGGTGACCACCGACAAATCGCAACTGCTGCGCGGGATGGGGTTCCGTGGCGGAACGACGGCGGCCGCCGGACCGGCGCCGGCCAAGCCCGGCACGCCGACCAACCCGTCTCAGGAAGAGAGCCTGCGGCGGCTGCGCGAGCTGAGCGAGCGAATGAAGGCTCAGCAGCAGGTGACGCCCGGCGAGACGCCGACCGAGCCGGCCAAGCCGCAAAGCGATGAAAAGCAGAACCCCTAGTGCGCGCGCCGCGCCCGCGCCAGCGGTCCTTTCCGCGCGGCGCGGGCGGGCCACGGCGCGGGAGGACGTGGGCGGCGTAGCGGATGCGTCGCGCGTGCAAAGGCAAGAGGAATTACCGAAGCGTGAGACGCTCTGATTCACTCACCTGCGGGACATCAGCCGTATCCGGGCGCTTGAAAGGGTCCTGCCCGAGAAGGAAACTCAACGTGAGAAGAACGAGAATGACAGTCGTGCTGCTGCTGACGGCCGGCGCGAGCCCGCTGCTCTTCGCGCAGGACAACCCCGCCCCGCCGCCCGCCGCCCCGCCCGCCGCGACGCAGCCGAGCAGCGGTCCGTCGCCGCGGATCGAGGTCAGCGAGCCTGAGATCAGTTTCGGGACGGTGTGGCAGGGCGAGCCGCTCAAGCACGACATCACGCTGAAGAATTCGGGTGTGGCGACGCTGAAGATTCTGGACGTGAGCGCGTCGTGCGGCTGCACGCGCGGCGAGCTGGGCAAGAACGAGCTGGCGCCGGGCGAATCCACCTCGTTCAGCATCTCGGTCGATTCGCTGAAGCGCAAGGGCGATCTGGAGACCTACGTCTCGGTGAAGTCGAACGACCCGGCGAACTTTGACCTGCGGGTGAAGGTCAAGGCGTTCATCAAGCCGGTGTTCGACATCACCCCGTCCGCGTCGCTGGCATTCGGGCGCGTGGGCACGAGCGACAATCACGTCGCCAACGCCGAGATCACGAGCTTTTCCGAGACACCGGTTGAGCTGAAGCTGGGCGAGCTGAAGGACGGCGACAATTTCGACGTATCGCTCGAGGAGGTCGAGAAGGGCAAGCGCTGGAAGGTCATCGCCCGCACCAAGCCGCCGATGAAAGTCGGCTTCCTGCGATCGACGGCGATCATCAAGACCGGCCACGACAAGATGCCGGAGCTTCAGATTCCGATCTCGTGCTCGGTGGCGGCGCGGGTGACGTTCAGCCCGACCGTGCTGTACGTCGCACCAAGCGTGAAGAACCGCACCGATAATTTCGTGCGGGTGCAGTTCAGCGCATCCCAGCCGCTGAACATCAAGGAGGTCAAAGTGACCGGCGACGCGGGTTTCGCGGAGAAGGTCACGACCGAGGTCGTGCCGCTGACGCGTAAGCCGACCGGCCAGACCTTCATCACGCAGATGATCCGCGTCAAGATGCCCGACGACGTTGAAGTGCCGGAGGCCGGAGCGGCGATCGAAATCCTGACCGACGACGCCGAGTTCGCCCGGATCAGCATCCCGGTGCAGAAAGCGCCGGTTACGGCCCGCAAGGTGGTTCCGCGCACGCTGCCGCTGACGTCGCAGGCCGCGACGGGCCCCGTGCCGCCGGCCGGCGCGATCGTCCCCGCCGGGCAACAGCGGCCGGGTGGCGGCGAGTGAGGCCGCGAGGCGCCCCGTGATTCTGACCCTCGCCCGATTTCTGCTGATCCTGATGCTCGCGGCCGGGTCGGCGACGGCCTACGTCCGCGTGCGCTACCCGAAGGCGTCGTGGGTCTACGTGCCGCCACCCCCCGGCGTGCGCATGTCGCTCGAGGAATTGCGGGCGGCGATCGAGGAGTCGCGGAGCGGGGCGGAAGTCGTGCTGGTCGACGCGCGCGAGCCGGCCGAGTACGCCAAGGGCCGCATCCCAGCGCCCACCATCATCAACATTCCGGCCGACGAAGTCGATGAGTATCTGCACAAGATGGAGATGTTCCGCGGCTGGCGCATCATGCTCTACTGCACGTCCGTCACCTGCGATGCCGCCGAACGCGTCTTCGAGCGCCTGACGCGGAACGGATTCGACCAGATGCGAATCTATCACGAAGGCTGGGAAGGCTGGCTGGCGGCCGGCGAACTGCCCGAGGCCGGCCCCGACCTGTACATGGGGCTGCCCCTTGACGAAAGCGGCGCCCCGATGGAAGAACCGCCGACGGACGCGCCTGCTGACGCCGCGGGCGGCGAGGCCGAGCCGGAGCCCGGTTCGGAGCCGGCCGGCAGCGGAGAATCGCCATGACGCCCGCGCGCGGCCGCGGCTTCTGGGTTCGCTGGTGGTGCTCGCTGGCGCTGCGCGTGCTGGTGGGCGGCGTCTTCATCTACTATGCCTACGGCAAGCTGGCTGAACCGCCCGAGAAATTCGCCCGCGCGATCCGCGGGTTTCAGATGGTGCCCGAAAGCTGGACCAACGGAATGGCGATTGTCATGCCGTGGGTCGAAATGTACGCCGGCGTCCTGCTCGTGCTGGGTGTCTTCCTGCCCGAGGCCCGCGTGCTGACCGCCGCCATGCTCCTGGCTTTCATCGCCGCGTTCATCTTCGCAATCTCGATGGGATTGAAGATCGAGGATTGCGGCTGCGGCGGGGCGAAGAAGGGCGGGGCGCCGCCCAATCTCTGGTTGCTGATGCTCCGCAATTTCGGCCTGCTGGCGTGCCTGGCGGTCGACGCCGTAATTCACCAGCCCCGGTGGCGCGGCGCGCGGCGCTCGGGCGCCGCCGACCCTGGCAAAGGCGACCTCGCGCCGGCGGCGGCTGCCCCGCACCCGGGCTGAACCCCTCGACCCAGCAATCGGACCGACACGCATGCCCGATCTCGCGCTGTCCGGCCTGGACGAAGGCTCCGACGCCCGCCTCGATCCGGACGTGTGGCAGCGGAATCTCGCGGCGCTCGCAGCCGTCGGCTGGCCAGCGCTGAACGTGCTGGCAGCGACGACGCTGCCGCCGCACTTCCGCCTGCGGCGCTCGATCGATGGCTGGCTTTCGTTCCGCGTCGAACCGGCCGGCGAGCAGCCCTGCTGGCTCGATCGCAGCGGTGCGCCGCTGACGCGTGCCGAGGCGTTGCTCTCGATGTATGCGTGCGGCGAGCTGAACGCGACCATGCCGGGTGCGGGCAGCGGCGCCGAGCTGTCGCTGCTGCTGGAGCGGCTGCCGCGGCACAAGGCGGTGTTTGTCTGGGAGTGGGCGTGGCTCGCGCTGGCGGCCGCGCTGCACGTGGTCGACGTTGCCGAGGCGATACGATCGCGACGACTGATTCTCATCCCACCCGACGGCGGCGCGTATCTCGAGTCGTTGCTTGACGCGGAGCCCGGGCTGCTGCCGCCCGGGAACATCCTGCGTTTGCCGCACGTCAGCGGCGAGTGGATCGAGCAGGTTCACGCGCGCTGCGCGCGACTGTCGGCGGAAGTGCTGGCGCGGCGCAGCGCGGCGCTGCGCGAACTGAAGGTGCCAGCGCCAGTGCCGGCGGCGGCCGGACCGCCGCGACTGGCGCTGCTCACGACACAACCGGACGGGCTGGCGCGATTCGCGACGGCGCTGGTGCGCGACTCATGCGGCGGTTCGGTCGAGACGCTGCGCAGCGCCGTCGATGATCCGCCCGGCGCGCATCCACTGATACACGCGCGACGTCTGGTGGAATTTGCTCCGACGCACACGATTTTCGTGAATCAGCCGCCACTGCCCGTCTGCGGCGACTCGCCGGCAGCCAGCCAGTGGTATCTCAGCACAGGCGCCGCGGCGCGCGCGGTGCCAGGCTCCGCGGCGCTGCTCCCGGCGACGCCCGCGGTTGAGGCGGCGTTGCGGCGCTGCGTCGCGGCATCGCAGGGCGTGGTTCCGTTTTACTGGGCGTGCGTCGGGGACGAATCGCCGAACGACGAGCTGGGCGACGAGATCGCGTTGTGTGTCGACCGCCACGACGATTCGGCGGCGGCCTGCGGGGTTGATCAGCCCACGCATCGCATGCTGTGGGACAAGATGCGCGATCTGGCGCGGCGGCTGTGGGAAACGCCCGACGGCCAGCGGGCGGACGCACTGCTGGCGCGCGCCGAGCGCGAGACTGGCCTGGGCGTCGCCGAACGCGATGTCCGCGAAAAACTCGTGCAGTTGGCCGCGGGCGAGTTGATTCCCGCGGCGACGACGGAAAGAATAATTGAGCTGCTCCGCCACGATGATCAGCGCGCCGTTCTTGTCGGCTCAGGTTGGGGCCGGCCGGCGCGGGCCACGTGGGTCCCGGGCGGCGCCATCCAGCCGGGCACTGGAGAGGATTTCTGGACGCAGGTGCGCTTGAATCGTCCCCGCGCGCCCTTGGCCGCGGTCTTCGCCGGCGGGGCGGATCCGTTCGCCGCGGCGCTGCCGATTGCCGGCGCCATGGGCTGGCCGCTGATCGTGCACGCGCCGGCGGCCGATGTGCTCGGCCGCGCCCTGGGAGGATTGCTGACACCTGGGCAGCACGTCGCCCCATTCGCCTCGTATCGCGACCTGATCGCCGCCCTGCGCCGGCTGCGCGACGACCCGCGCGAGCGGCAGCGGATCGGCCGGCGGACGCACGAGCATCTCGTCGCGCGTCACACCTATCGCCAGAGAGTCGCAGCGCTGCTGACGTCTCAGGGCGGGCCGTGACGGCGGCGCGGAAATGGGCGCGTTGGCTCGGAATAGGGCTACTCGTGCTCGTCGCGTCGAGCGCCGCGCCTGACGCCGCCTTGGTTCAGGCGAGCGAGCCGGTTCACACGATCGTGGCCGATTTCGAGGACGACTCGGCCGCGACGACCATCGGCGCCGTGCAGAACGTCGTCGCCGCCGACTGCCTGGCCAAGCGGGCCGCGATTCCGGCGCGAGGACGATTCAGTCTGGCCGTGGAGGCGGGCGCGACAACGCGCGGCGTCTCGGTCGTCTGTGAGCTGGTGCTGCGCGTGCCGCTCCGCGTTTCGGGCGTGGAGCGGATCGGCACGTTCGCATTCATCAAGGGCGCGGCGGTGCGGGTCGCGTTTCTGGTTCGCGACGCGCGCGGCCGCACGTTCGAGACCGGCCTGGTCACGCTGCGCGAGGCGAATCGCTGGATCGCGCTGGAGGCGCCGGCCACGCCCGAGACGCTGAAACGCGTCGCCGGCGACGACGGCCCGCTTGCGTGGCCCGTGCAGGTCGTGGGCTATCGCGTCGAATGCGACGAGATCGGGCGGCAGTCGGTCTTTCTGGACGATCTCTACGTGCAGCACCGCGTCAGCCCCACCGATTCGATCCTGGGCGATTTTGCGTTCGACTCGGACACGCGGCTTTATCCGCCCGGTGCCTCCGTGCGAGCAGTCGTTTCGCTGGAGAACCGCTCGCGCGAGCACGCCACGCTCGCCGCGATCGAGCTGGCGTGGATTCGCGGCGACGGGACGGTCATCAAGACCGATCACCGCACGGACGTGAACCTGCCGGCCAGCGGGGTGGACTATCGCTCGCGGCAGCCGATCGACTTTTCGCAGAGAATCGCCGAGCCCGGGCTCTACCGCCTCGTGGCGCGGGTCCGCGCCGCCGGGTGGCTGTCGCCGGCGGTCTTCGAGAGCACCATCGGGGTGACGCCGAGCAACCGGCTCGCGCCGCGCGGCCGCGCGACGTTCTTCGGGATGAGGGCGAATCTGCTGCGCGAGTCGAATGCGGACCGGCTGCGCGAGGTCGACCTGGCGCGCGAGATCGGCGTGCAGATGCTGACGGTGGACACGCCCTGGCGGACGATCCAGCCGACCGAGGCGCGCTGGGAGCTTTCCGAGCTCGACGCGCTGGTGCAGGGCGTCGCCGAGCGCGACATGGCCCTGCTGATCGCCCTGACCGACACGCCCGAGTGGGCGGCGGCCGACGCGGCCGGCGCGCTGCGCACGAGCGTGGCCTTCCTGGCGAAGCGCTACGGCACGCGCGTGCGCGGATTTCAGATCGCTGACGACGTCGCGCCACCCTTGCAGCCGCACGCCCTCGGCGCGCTGCTCCGCGAGATTCGCACCGCGGCGGTGCGCGGCGCCCCGGAGACGCGGGTCATCTCCGCGCCGCTGCCGCTGCCGATCGGCGACCAGGCGGCGTTGAGCGCTGCGCAGTTCGCCGACGGCGCGGCCGATTGGTGCTTTGCCACGTCCGGCCAGGCCGAGGCCGCCGCGCTGCGCGAGCAGCTTCGGGCGCGCGTCGGCGCGTCGTGGTCGCCGCATCACTGGTGGCAGCAGCGCGGCACCCCGCGCGCCGACGCCGGCGTGCTCCTCGACGCCGAGCAGGTCCTGCGGCAGCACGTGGCCGCGGCGGCGGCCGGCGTGGGCGGAATGATCTGGTCGGAGCTCCGCGACGACGACAACGACCCCACCGTCGAAGGAGCTCTCACCGGGCTGGTGCGGCGGGATTTCAGCCCGCGGCTGGGTCTGCTCGGCTATTGCGCCACGGCCGGCCTGCTCGCCGGCCTGCGCTATGCCGGCACCGTGGCCGGCACGCCGCCGGAGTTTGAGTCGGCGATCTTCTGCGGCAGCGATCGGCAGGTCGCGGTCATCCTGCCGCGGCCGAACCGCGTGCTGCCGGCGTTTGTCATGCCGCAGGCCGGAGCAGCGGGGACGCTGCGCGTGCACGACTTTCTGCGCGCCGAGCAGCCGCTCGTGAAGTCGCTCGGCGCGCCGCTCGTCGCGGTCAACGACCGCCCGCAGTTCGTCACGCTCCAGATCGAGAAACACCAGGACCAACCGCAGATCAGCCTCGCCAAGCCGTGGCTGCGCATCCCGTCCGCCGTTTACCTGTCCGACGCCGGCGATATTCCCGTCGAACTGACCGCGCCGCGGGCGCTGGTGGGCGCCTCGGCGCAGCTTGTCCTGCCGGCCAAGAGTGGGCTGGAATCGTCGGCACCGCCGGCGGCGCTGAACGCCGCGAGCGGCGCCGTTGCCCGCGCGGCTCTTCCGCTGCGCGTGATTGATCCGATGTTCAGCCGCGCGCGGGTGACATTGCGGCTGACACTGGGCACCGCGGCGCTCGACGTACCGGTCGACGTGCTGCGCGAGTTCGCCTGTCCGTCGGCGTCGGTCATCGACGAAGCCTCGCCGCCGCTGGCGATGCTGGCGGGGCCGCCGCGAGGCTCGGCGAAGATCGTGGTACGCGCCACACGAGCCGCGGGCGGGCACATGCTGCGAATCGACGTCGAAGACGATGCGTTCCTGCCGCTGGCGGCCGCCGGCGACGGGCGTCTGACCGGCGACGAACTGCGGCTGGGCTGGGCGGTCGACGAGGCCGCGCAGCACGTCGAAGTCCGCGTCGACGCCGCAGCGCACGATGCCGCGCTGGTCCCCATCAACGGCACAACGGCCGATCTGCTCCGCGGCTGGATATGCCGCGCCCAGCGCGCCGACGACGGCAAGTCGCTCCGCATCGAGCTGCTGATTCCGGACGCCGTCACCGGTCGCGGCGGCGCGAGTGCCGCGGCGCGGCACCTGCTCGCGCTGCGCTATCGCGACGACGACGGCAGCCCGCTGGGAAGCGACGATTACCTGCTGGGTGCCGGTCTGGCAGGCGAATACTCGACGCGCGGTTTTGTCGCCTTGCGCGGCGCCGCGGCCCGGTGAGCGCCGGCACACGCCGTCGCGAAACGCGGCCACTACTCCCGTTGCGTCAGTCCGCGCCGCAACCAGAGCGGCGAATGCACTTCGGCACGCGCCATGCTCGGCCCGTCTCCACCGAACGCTGCTCCAGCAACGCCAGCCCAATGCTGACGCGCGACGACTCAGGCAAACAGCGCGCCACCGGCGCGCCGCCGTGCAGGCAATCGATCAGATAGTCCAGTTCGCGCGTCCAGCCGGTCGCGCCGTCGACCGCGATCCGCCGCGGCTCGCTGGCGCTCTCGAATGCGAGCACTTCCGGCCCGCCGCGCATGCTCCACGCGAGCGTGCCACGCTCACCGACCACGGTGATGGCCATGTCGAACTGCCAGGGCGGCGTGAACACCCAGCCGCCTTCGAGCAGCGCGTAGCGGCCATCGTCGTAGCGATGCGTGGCGACGACGTGGTCGATGCCGCCCGACGGCCCGCGGCAACCGACCGCGCTGACGCTCTGCGGAACTCCCAGGAGATGGTGAGCAAAGTCGACGTCGTGGATGTGCAGGTCGAAGAGCGCACCGCCGCTCTGCAAGTGGTCCATCAGCCAGTTGCCAGTCGAATACGTCGGGGGCGGCCCGACCCGCCGCAGGCTGGCGAAGCGGATCGCGCCGATCTCGCCGCCGTCCACCAGCGACTGAATCGCCTCGTACTGCGGCCAGAAGCGGATGCACTGCGCGATCATGAGCGTGCGGCGGCAGCGCTGCGCCGCGGCGATCATCCGGTCGCAGTCGCGCAGCTTCAGCGCCATCGGCTTCTCGCAAATGACGTGCTTACCGGCCTGCAGCGCGGCGCAGACCGTGGCGCCATGCAGGGGCGTCGGCAGCGTCACCGCGACGACGTCGACGGACGGATCATTCAGCAGGTGCTCCAGCGCCGCGTACGCCCGGACGCCCTCCATTGCGACGCGCTGACCGCCCGCCCTGGCGATGTTGCCGGTCGCCTCCAGCCATTCGCCGCGACGGTTTTCCTCGCGCTCGTCGAAAACCGCCGTCACGTGCGCCTCGGCGTGCTGCTGCAAGTGGCCGAAATAGGTCCGCCCCATGAACCCCAGCCCGCAGATGCCGAATCCCAGTTTCCGCACGCGCCTCACGCGTCCTTTCTTACTCGAAAGCACTTACCGCGCGTACACGACGCGGCCGCGCTTCAGCACCGCGCGAACCGCGCTGCAACCCACGCGGTAGAACCAATGCGCCAGACTCCGCGCATCGACGATCAGCAGGTCGGCGTCGTGACCCACCGCGATCGCTCCAAGCCGGTCCTGCCGCCCGATCGCCGCCGCCGCATTTGCCGTACATGCCGTCAACACCTCCTCGGGAGTCATCCGAAGCTGGCAGCAGGCGACGTTCATGACCAGCGGCAGCGACTCGATCATGCACGACCCGGGGTTGCAGTCGGTCGCCAGCGCCACGGCGAGCCCCTCGGTGATCATCCGCCGCGCGTCGGCGTGCGGAATTCCCAGAAAGAATGACGTTCCCGGCAGTACGACCGCGACCGTTCCGGCGGCCCGCATCGCGGCAAGCCCGGAATCGTCCAGGTGTTCGAGATGATCCGCGGAGACAGCCCCCAGTTCGCCGGCCAGCGCGCTGGCCCCGATCGCCGCCAGCTCATCGGCATGCAGCTTCAGCCGCAAGCCCGCCGCCGCGGCCCGGCGCAGCACGCGCCGCGCCTGATCCACGTCGAACGCACCGCGGTCGCAGAAGATGTCGCAGAACTCGGCCAGCCCCTCGGTTGCGATCTGACGCAGCGCGGCGTCGCTGCAGATTGAGTCGAGAAAGGCGTCGGCGTGGCCGTCGAATTCGGCCGGGACGGCATGCGCCCCCATGTACGTGGGAACCAGCTCGACGGCTTGCAACCCGCGCATCGTGCGAATCGCGCGAAGCTGCTTGCGCTCGTCGTCAAGTGACAGCCCGTAGCCGCTCTTGCACTCGACCGTCGTCACGCCGCCGGCCAGCATCCGCGCCAGCCGCGGCAGATTCTCACGCACCAGCGCGTCTTCCTCGGCGGCGCGCACGGCGGTCGTCGTGACGCAGATGCCGCCGCCCGACTGCATGATCGCCAAATACGATTCGCCCGCTGCTCGCCGCACAAACTCCCCGGCCCGGTCGCCGGCGAACGGAATGTGCGTGTGGCAGTCGATCAGCGCGGGTGTAACCAGACCACCCCCGGCCGACATTTGCTCCTGGCGCTCCGCGCTGGGCGCGTCGCCGCGCGGGCCGTACCACGCAATCTTCCCAGCGCGCATCAGCAAAGCTGCATCGGGAAGCATTCGGACATGCCGCATCGCCCCGCCGCGGTGCGGACCGGGCGCGACAACCGCCAGCGCGCCGATGTCGGTCAGCAGCATCGCCGTGCTCGCTTGCCGGCCACTTTGCGAACGGCGATAATCTCCATCGGGCTCTTCGAAAGCGCGGTATGCGGCGCGCCGCGGAGCGCGCCATCGGTCAACCCTGCGAGAACTCTCATGAGCATCGTTCGGTCGCGGCGTGCGTGTCTTTGGTTCGCATGGCCCATCCTGGCCGCCGGCTGCATCATTACCGATGGCGGCGGCGACGACAATAACAACGACAACGGCGGCGGGGGCGGCGGCGCCAACAGCATCACGATTCGACTCATCAACACCACCAGTGTCACGCTCGACCCCGAGATCTACCTCACCACCGACGCCATCACCGACCCCGACCAGCTCTTCACGGCCGATCGCAAGTACACCAGCTTCGGCGTCGGCGGACGCGGCCTGCTGGCCGATTTCGACAGCGACTCGTTCACGCTCGCCTGCACCGCCGTCCGCGTTATCGGCACGCGCGGCGGCCTGTTCGGCGACGACCTGAACAACCCCGACGGCGCCGGCCAGCAGCGCATCCTGGCCCAGGACGCCGGCTTCGTCTGCGGCGACGTCATCACGCTGACGTACTCGCGCAGCGGTGGGGAGTACACCACGTCCATCTCGGTGTCGCGATGAGCGCCCGCGGCGCGTTCGACCCGTCGATCGCGGTATCGCATCCGTTCAGGCGGATCGCGCTGCGCCGCCCGTCGCAGCGTATCGCGGTGCTCCTGACGCTGCTGGCGGTCACGCTGCAGGGTTGCATCATCGTCCGCGATGGCGATGGTGACATCCCGCCCGCGCCGTCCTACATCGAGCTGATCAACCTCACCGGCCTGGTGATCGACGCGAACTTCTTCATCAGCGGTTCGGCGACCGACGAGGTGGGTCTCTTCGTGCGCGAAAACATCTACACGGCCTACAGCACGCACGTCATCCCGACGCTCGGCGCGCACGAGACCGCCGCCTTCTTCCTGGAATGCGATGCCACACGCAGCATCGGCGTGCGCCGTCCAGTCTTTCAGAACCTCTTCACCCTCACCGGCGGCGAGTCGAGCGACGTGATCTTCCTGCTGCGCGCGCGAGATTTCTCGTGTGGCGAGCGGCTGCGCTTCGTGTATTTCGCCGAGGGCGACCAATACCACGTCCGCCTCGAGCGCCCGCAGTAGCGTCACCGGTTGGCACGCCTGCGACCCATCGCCCGCCGATCCGCCTGGACGCTTTCGCCGGGCGGGAGGTATGTCTTCGCGGAGGTCGCGGGCGTTCCGGAGGCGATGGCGGGCCTCGCCGTCGGGTTCTGGCATGCACTCATCGCTCGCGACGCCCGATTGGCCCGACCGCGGTTCTCGCAATCGCTCCCGAAATCGTGAAAGATGGATGGTTGAAGTCGCCCTTCACGCAACCTATACTCCGCCTCATTGAATTCAGGCGGTTCTGGCCGACCCCGTGCCCTGGGGTGCGCGGGCTGGGACCGACCCATGTTACGAAAGGAACAGGGCCACATGGCGATTGACGGGACGCGCAAGACGGAGCTCGTACGGGGCCATCAGAGGCATGACGGAGACACCGGCTCGGCCGAGGTCCAGATCGCGCTCCTGACCGAACGCATTACTCAACTGACTGATCACCTCAAGTCGCACGTCAAGGATCATTCCTCGCGGCGCGGGTTGCTCAAGATGGTGGGAAAGCGTTCATCACTGCTCAAGTACCTGATGAACCGCGATCGCACGCGCTATCTGGGAATCATCGGCAAACTCGGGCTGCGCAAGTAGAGCGGCCGGCGCCGCGCGTGCGGCGACACGGCCCGATCGCACCCCCGACCCGCGCCGGATCACGATACAGAAAAGTGAAGGAAGATGTTGGTCAAGGTTGAGAGAGAAATCGGCGGTCAGTTGCTGTCCATCGAAACCGGCAAGCTCGCGCGCCAGGCGCACGGCTCCGCCGTCGTGCGCTACGGCGACACGATCGTGCTCGGAACCGTCGTGTCCGCCGCGCCGCGGCCGGGCGTGGACTTTTTCCCGCTCACGGTGGACTACCGTGAGAAGATGTCCGCCGCCGGCAAGTTCCCCGGCGGCTTTTTCAAACGTGAGGGTCGTCCGACGCACAAGGAGATTCTCACGATGCGGATGATCGACCGCCCGATGCGGCCGCTCTTTCCCGACGGGTTCATCGACGAGGTTCAGATTCAGGTCATGGTGTTGTCGGCCGACCTGCAGAACAACCCCGACATTCTGGGCATGATCGCCGCCTCGGCCGCGGTGTGCGCGTCGCCGATTCCGTTCGACGGACCGCTCGGCGCCGTCCGCGTGGCGCGCGTCGACGGCAAGTTCGTCATCAACCCGACCAGCGCCCAGATGGAATATTCCGATCTCGAGGCGGTTTTGGGCGGCACGATCGAAGCCGTGAACATGATCGAAGTCGGGGCGCGTGAAGTGCCCGACGACGCGGTCGTCGACGCCATCCGCCACGGCCACGAGCAGGGTGTTGTCCCCGTGGCCGAGATGATCCGCGAGCTTCAGCGGCAGTGCAAGGTCGAGAAGAACTGGACTCCGCCCGCGCGCGACGAGAAGTTTTATGCCGAGATCGATCGCCGCGTGCGCGGGCCGCTGGTGGAAGCCAAGAAGATCAAGGGCAAGCAGGACCGCAACGAGCAGGTCGCCGAGATTTACAAACAGACGGTCGAGGCGATGTGTCCGGCCGATGCGGCCGTCGCGCCGGACCCGCTCAAGGTCAAGGACGCCATCTCGCGCATCGAGGAGCAGGTGGTCCGGTCGCAGATTCTCAACGACGGTCGCCGGCCCGACGGCCGCAAGAATGACGAGATCCGCCCGCTGGCGATGGAGATCGGCTGGTTGCCGCGCGTGCACGGCTCGGCGCTCTTCGCCCGCGGCGAGACGCAGGCCATGGTCACCGTCACGCTCGGAACCTCGCAGGACGAGCAGCTCGTCGACGAGCTGATGGACGACTACAGCAAGAAATTCATGCTGCATTACAATTTCCCGCCGTTCTCCGTCGGCGAGGTGCGGCGCATCGGTTCGCCCGGGCGACGCGAGATCGGCCACGGCGCGCTGGCTGAAAAAAGCCTCGAGAGCATCCTGCCGGATCCCGAGACGTTCCCGTACACGATCCGGCTGGTCAGCGACATTCTCGAATCCAACGGCTCCAGCTCGATGGCCACCGTTTGCGGCGGGACGCTGAGCCTGATGGACGCCGGCGTGCCGATTCGCGCCCCGGTCGCGGGCATCTCGATCGGCATGGTCGAGGAGGACGGCAAGCACGTCCTGCTGACCGACATCATCGGCGAGGAAGACCATTTCGGCGACATGGACTTCAAGGTCGCCGGCACCAGCGAGGGTGTGACGGGCGTCCAGGTTGACCTGAAGCGCCGCGGCCTGACGCACAAGCAGATCAAGGAGGCCGTGCAGCGGGCCCGCAAGGCGATCGGTTTTCTGCTGGGCGAGATGACCCGTGTCATCGACAAGCCGCGGCCGAACATCAGCCAGTACGCGCCGCGCATCCTGACCATCAAGATCAACCCGGAGAAGATCGGCAAAGTCATCGGCCCGGGCGGCAAGGGCATCAAGGGCCTGGAAGCCGACACCGGCGCCAAGATTTCGATCGAGGACGACGGCACGGTTTTCATCGCCTGCATCGACGCCGACGGCGCCGAACGGGCCCGCCAGGCGATCGAGGCGATCGCCGAGGACGTGCAGGTCGGGCGGATTTACGAGGGCCGCGTGACGACGGTCAAGGATTTCGGCGCCTTCGTCGAGCTGACCGCCGGCCAGGATGGCCTGTGCCACATCAGCGAGCTGGACGATTCGTACGTCAAGGCGGTATCGGACGTAGTGCGGATCGGCGACCGAGTGAAGGTGAAGGTTATCGCCATCGACGAGCAGGGCCGCGTGAAGCTCTCGCGCAAGGCCGCGCTGCGCGACGGCGCCGTCGACTCGAAGGTCGCCCAGACCAGCGGAAAGGCATGATCGCAGCCGGCGCCCGCCGGCGCCGGCCTCGAAAAGACTTGCAAAGTTCGGACACACGCGCGGGCACATCTGACTGCCAACCGCGCGGTGCCGGACGGCGTTTCCGGGAGAGCGCTCCCGGGGTCGTTCTGGGTTCATGGCCCGACGGCAGCGGGCCTTTTTCGGACGAGGGCCGGCTGGTCATTTCTTGTGACCGGTTCTCGGGAGGTCGTCTTATGCCGCACGGGCGCGTCAAGTGGTTTGACTCCAAGAAGGGGTTCGGGTTCATCGTCGGCGAAGAGGGGCAGGATGTGTTCGTGCACTACACGAACATCGACGGTGAGGGATTTCGTGCGCTGAAAGACGGGGAACTCGTCGAGTACGAGGCCCGCACCTCCGAGAAAGGGCTGCAGGCCTCGAAGGTCCGATTGGCGCGCGCCTCGCCGGCGCAGTAGGCCAGCGGCGACGCGGCGTCGGCGCGTCGCCGGGTGAACATTTCCGCTGATCGGGCGTATACAATGAGGCAGGGCGGTCGGTGCAGTTCTGCCGCCCCAGGTCTTGCTGCGCGCATCACCGCCTCGGCCACGTCCTGCGCCGTGCGGGATTCGTCGGTTCAGGATGGACCGGCTGGGAGTTTCGTGTGGCCACGCTTTTGGTTCTGCAAGGCCCGGACAAGGGCAAGACGTTCAAGACCACCGACGAGGTGGTGGTTCTCGGACGTGGCCGCGACCAGGTGCCGCTGACCGACCGCACCATCAGCCGGCAGCACGCCGAGCTGTCCAATTCCGATAACGGCTGGATCATCACGGATCAGCGCAGCGCGAACGGAACGTACGTCAACGGCGTGCGGATCACTAAGCCGTATCACCTGAAGCACGGCGACCAGATCCGCATGGGCAGCACGCTGCTGGTTTACACGGGCGACGAGTCGGTCGAGCAGCTTTCGGGGGCGAGCATTCCGCGCGACCTGGTGACGCTGGACGCGGGCAGCGACCACATCGACTCGGCGATTCACGCCAGCGTGCCGTCGAACGACGACAGCGTGGTGATGGCGGCGCCGGAGACTGCGGACGCGGTGAAGGCGTGGAATGTGCTTCGCGGGCTGACGGAAGTGATCGGGCACTTTCTGCCGCCCGACCAGCTTCTGGCGCGCTGCATGGACATCATCCTCGAGGAAGTGGACGTCGAGCGCGGGGTGGTGTTTGTGAGCGACGAAGAGAGCCGGGAGCTGATTCCCGAGGTGGTGCGTTTCAAGAGCGCCAAGTCGCGGAAAGAGGGCAGCGCCGGGGCCATTTTCGCGTCGCGGACGATCATGAACCACGTGGTCGAATCGCGCTCGGGCGTGCTGTGCTCCAACGTGGTGACCGACAAGCGCTTCGAGAGCGGCAAGAGCGTTCAGAACCTGGGCATGCGCTCGGTGATCTGCGTGCCGATCATGGCGCGCGAGAGGGTGCTGGGCGTGATCCACCTGGACTGCCCGGTGACGCGGCACACGTATACCGAGCAGGAGCTGCGGCTGCTCACCGCGATCGGTTACCAGACCGGGCTGGCGATCGAGAACGCGCGACTGGTGCAGGCGCAGGTGCAGCGCGAGAGGCTGGCCGCCGCGGGCGAGACGGTCGCGTACCTGTCGCACTCGATCAAGAACATTCTGCAGGGCATGCGGGCGGGGGCGGACGTGGTGACGCGCGGCATCGAAAAGCGCGACTTCGCCATCACGACGCAGGGCTGGCAGATCGTCGACCGCAACCTCGACAAATGCTTCCGGCTGATGCTGAACATGCTGGCGTTCAGCAAGGAGCGCGAGCCGCGCATGGAGATGCTCCAGCTCAACACCATCGTCCACGACGCGGTCGGCCTGGTGCAGAAGCAGGCCGACGCCGCCGGCGTCATGCTGCTGGCCGACCTGGACGAGAATCTGCCCGCCATTCCGCTCGACTACGACGGCCTGCATCAGGTCATTCTCAATCTTGTCATCAACGCCATCGAGGCCGTGCCGCGCGCCGGCGGGCGGATCAACATCCGCACCGAGTACGACGCCGCCCTGCGGCACGTGGCGCTGAGCGTGGCGGACAACGGGCCGGGCGTGCCCGCCGCGGAACGAGCGAAGATCTTCTCGGCGTTTCACTCCACCAAGGGGCATGGCGGCACGGGGCTGGGTCTGGCGGTCGCCCGCAAGATCGTCGGCGAGCTGAACGGCACGATCGAACTGATCTCACCGCCCGACGGCGGAGCCGAGTTCCGCGTGCGTCTGCCGGCGTACGATGTCCGCATGGCCAGCGCCGATGACACGCACGCCGCGGCGACACGCATCTGAGCCGACACCGCACCACGCGCAAGCGGGTCGCCATGCGGGTACGAGGGGAGAGCATGCTCACGCCTGACGGCGAGAGGATGCCACCCACGAGCGCATGCCACCGACGAGAGCATGCCAGCGGGGCGAGAGCATGCCACCCACGAGCGCATGCCACCGACGAGAGCACGCCAGCGGGGCGAGAGCATGCCAGGGGGGCATGCCAGCGCGGGCACAATTCGTTATTCTTCACTCGCTATTCGCTCTTACTCGCCACGGAGAAACCCATGTTCGCTGACACCCGACTGACCCGCCGCGACGCACTTCGTCAGACCGCGCTCGCCGCCGCCACGCTGGCCGCCCCAGCTGCCGCGCTCGCCGCCCCCGCTGCCTCGCTGCTGCCCACGGCCGCGGCAGGTGCCTTCGCCGGCCCGCAGAGCGGCGGTGAGCGCAAAGCCGCGTTCGACATCTCGCTGGCGGCCTGGTCGGTCAACCGCATGTTTTACTCGGGCCGTTTGAAGCAGATCGACATGCCCGAACTGGCCCGCAAGCAGTGCGACCTGGCCGGCCTCGAACTGGTCAACAGCTTCTTCCCCAGCCCGCAATACCGCTATTGCCAGGACCTCAGCAAACGCGCCACCGACCATGGCGTGCGCATTCTGCTCATCATGTGCGACGGCGAGGGCGACCTCTCCGCGGCCGACAAAGCCCAGCGCGCCCAGGCCGTCCGCAACCATCGCAAGTGGGTCGACGTCGCCGCCGCCCTCGGCTGCCACTCGATCCGCTGCAACAGCGGCGGCGAGGCGAAGAACGCCGATTCCATCAAGCGTTGCGCCGAGGCCTGCGCCGCGCTGGTCGAATACGCCCGCGCCGACAAGATCAACATCATCATCGAGAATCACGGCGGGCTGTCGGCCGACCCCGGCTCGATGCTCGAGGTCATCAAGCAGGTGAACGATCCGCTCTTCGGCACGCTGCCCGACTTCGGTAATTTTCCGAAAGAGGTCGACCGCTACGAAGCTGTCCGGGCGTGGATGCCGCACGCCAGGGCCGTCAGCGCCAAGTGCCACGAATTCGACGACAAGGGCGAGGAGACCGCGACCGACTACCACAAGATGATGCGGATCGTCGTCGAAGCCGGCTACCACGGTTTCGTCGGCATCGAATACGAAGGCAAGAGCGACGACGAAATCGCGGGCGTGCTGACCTGCAAGCGCCTGCTCGAGCGCTGCCGGCAGGAACTGGGATGATGCCGACCGTGCGGACCGCGCCGACCATCGGCCTCCTGATCCTCGCGGGCTGCGCCGTCCCGCACGTCGGCCAGCGGGCCGCGAAACCGCCCAAGGCCATGCGCTGGGAGGTCGTCACGCCGGGCCCCGCGGTCAGTCTGCGCGGCGTCGGGGCGGTGAGCGCGCGCGTCGTCTGGGCGAGCGGCGCCGACGGCACGTTTCTGCGCTCCGACGACGCCGGCCGCACCTGGCGGATCGGCCGCGTCCCGGGTTGCGAAGCGCTTGATTTCCGCGACCTGCACGCCTTTGACGAAAACCGCGCCCTGCTGGTCAACGCCGGCGAGCCGGCGCGCATCGTCGAAACCTCCGACGGCGGCATCTCCTGGACGATTCGGCACCGCGACGAGCGTACCGGAATCTTCTTCGACTCGCTCGCCTTCTGGGACGACGAGCGCGGCCTGGCCATTGGCGACCCGCTCGACGGCCAATTCGTCGCAATCGCCACTTCCGATGGCGGTCGGCACTGGTCCGCGGCCTCCGCCTTACCGACGCCCTTACCCGGCGAAGCCTGCTTCGCCGCCAGCGGAACCGCCCTCACCGTCGCTCCGCCCGAGTCGGTCTGGGTGGCCACCGGCGGCGGCGCGGCGGCGCGCGTCTTGCGCAGCAGCGACCAGGGTCGGAGCTGGAGCGTGAGCGATTCGCCGCTCGCCGCGGGTGGCGCCTCGCGCGGCATCTTCTCGATCGCCTTCCGCGACGCCGCCGTCGGCGTCATCGTCGGCGGCGACTATCGGTCGCCCGCATGTGCCGACGCTGTTGCCGCCTGCACGCGTGACGGTGGCGCGTCCTGGAAGCTCTCCAGTCGGCCACCCGGCGGCTACCGTTCATGTGTTGCGTTTGTCCCGTCGCCACGGCCGACGTGGATCGCGGTCGGCCCGTCGGGCAGCGATGTTTCTCTCGACAACGGCCAGACCTGGACGGCGTTCAGCAGCACCGGCTTCCACGCGCTCAGCGTCGCCCCCGACGGCGCGTGCTGGGCCGTTGGCAGCGACGGTTGTGTCGCCCGACTGCAATCGAATCGCGAAATCAGCCTCTATGCGAACCGCACCTAGTCCTCCTCCGTTGAGTCGCCTGCCGCCGAGTCGCGTTCTAACATTCTGTCGATACCGAAGTTGCGCGTTTTTTTTTCCTGGATTTTCCGCCCAGGCGCGAGAATACTTTATGGGTCGGCCCATCGGAGACCATCCATGAAACGACTGTCAACCTCGGAGTGTATGCTGGCGATTTGGGTGTGCGTGCTGGGAGCTGCGGTACCGTTGCTCACTGCGGCAGTCAGACCCAACTACAAATGCAGTCCGACCTTCATTTCCCACTGCGTTGAGCCTTACAACTGCACGGTGTGGGGAGGATACACTTGTACCGACGGTTCGACCTCGGGCTCGAAAAAGGGACAAGGCGTGCCATTCCGCGTGTGCGTCACGTCACCAGGCGACAATTGCTCAGAAGAGTCGGTTCGTTGCTTCAAAGACGTGTACTACAAGAACACAATCTGCACCGGCGACATTTGCGCGATTTACTATTACTACACCGATGGTTGCGAGTAGGAGAGCATCATGACGATTCGCTGCGTCGCCAAATCGTGGAAATCGTGCGAAGTGCTGGCGATCATTTCAATCTCGTTGCCGAGTTACGCGATGCAGTCGGCTGAGTTCGTGCCCGGACGACTCTCAGACAGCGAGACGAACGAGGTCGTTCAGCGCGTGGCTCAGCAACAGAGCGTCGTCGACAACCTGATGGCCGAGTTCCGGCTGGAGTTTGAACTGAAGACCGGCGAGCAGTTCTCCGCCACCTACGATTGGGCGCGGTCCGTTCCTTCAGAGCGGCTGGAAACCAGGTTCACGGACGTGCCCGAATGGGCAAAGTACCACGGGTTTGACGACGAGCTATTCGTCGCGACGTCCGACCGGACGGTCGAGCTGCTTGTCCGGAGCAATCAAGTCATCATCATGGCACAGCCGCATCCGCTTGCCACGGTCTTCACGCCGCTCGATTTCCTGAGACCCGGAACACGCCGCAGTTTCGATGAGCTGGCTAGAGACGGTGCCAAGTTCGACGCGAGCCGTTTGGGTCCGCAGCTGATCGAGTTGTGTTTTGCGATGCCGGAGGCCCCGGACCGATCGACCTCCGTGCTCTTGGAAGTCCGTGAAGGACATTACTTGGTGACTGCCTGGAAGTGCGACGCGTGCAAGTCAGCCGCGGAGATCGAGTACGAGAGACAGGACGACGGGCAGTGGTTTCCGAGTTTCGCGACGTTCAACTCCGACGAGGCACCCGTCGTGCGGCAGGCCACCATGAAAACCACCAAGCTGGCGCTGTGGCCGCCCGCCGAGAGTGCATTTGCGTTCGAATTCAGACGGGGCATGACCGTTACTGATACGCGGGACGCCGATAATGACGGGAATTCTCCCGGGTTCATGGTTGACGAAAACGGTAATCTGGTGCCCGCGCACGTGGTTTATCCGGTAGGCGCGGGCGGTCCGGTCAATACAGCCAGCGCGCTCCGCGCGGGAGCAGCTTCCGCAGGTCTAATCCTCGCCGTGCTGGCCGGGAGACACCTCCATCGTCGAAAGCAGCTCGCGTGACTCGTCTCAGCGGAGCTTCTTGGCGGAGGGCGGCCGACGTCGCGGTCGCCTTCTTCTTCGTGTTCGCCGGCGTAACGAAATTGATGACCACCTCTGACGACGGCGTCCAGCACTTGCTCGTTCTGGCTGGAGTCACTGACTCGAGAGCGCTCATTGCCGCGGCATCCATGCTGCCGTACTTTGAAGTTGTGCTGGGGCTATGGGTCGTCCTCGAATGGCGGCCAACCGCAGCCGTCGTCGCCATGGCCGTGACTCTGGTTGGGTTTACAACGGTCATCACACTGATCGGCCTCCGGCTCGGGTGGGGCGTCAAATGCGGATGCACCGCCGGCGTCACAAACGGCTCTATCGGGACGGCGATCTTCCGCAACGTTGCGCTGTTGGCACTCGTGCTCGCGCCACGCGCGATCAGCCGCACTCGCCGCCATCCGGCCGTGTCCAAAGCGGCCCCATCCGCATCGGTCGCCAACTGAACCGTTCGCGCGAGTTTACCGTGGCGGTCTGGTTCGGGAGATCCACTACACGCCGCGACTGAGGGCGGGCGGGCCCCCGTCCTTGATCTGACCAGATGGACCATTAGTCGAGCGGGCAGGTCGAGACGCTGGCCCAACCTCCCTAACCCTGAGCCGACTGCAAGCGGGTGGTTAGCGACGCGGGCGTGGGGGTGGGCAGGTGAGCCCGACGGGCGGTCTGCGGCGGGCATGGCGGGTCCCCTGCGGGCAGGCTGAGAGCTCTGGCTGGCTGGAAGCTCTTGCAGGCTGAAGGCTTGCGGAAGTCTTGTAGACTGCATCCCGATCATCCGGGTAACGTATAAGGTTTGATGTGCGGGCGCGGCGGCCCGCCGGTTATTGGACGTTAGCGATGCCGACTTTTGCCTACAAAGCGCGAAATCAGACCGGCGATGTCGTCGGCGGGACCCTCATCGCCGAGACCCCCGCCGCCGCCGCCCGCATACTGGACGAACGCGCCCTCGTGCCCGTTCACGTGGACGAGGTCAAGGCCGCCGGCAGGTCGTTTCTGACCGGCGGCACGCGCCGCATCGGCATCTCGAAAATCGGCGTGATCTACGAGCAACTCGCCGACCTGCTGAAGTCGGGCGTGCCGATGCTGCGGGCGCTCGACGTGCTCGCCAAGCAGGCCTCGAATCCGTCCATCTCGCGCGTGCTCCGCGAGCTGCGCGACGACATTGCCGGCGGCGACGCGCTGGCCGACGCGATGGAGAAGCACCCGCACGCGTTTCCGAACCTGCACGTGACGACGGTCCGCGCCGGTGAGGCGGGCGGATTTCTTGAGGACGTCCTGGCGCGGCTGTCCGACTTCGTCGAGCGGCAGGACGAGCTGCGGAACAAGTTCATCGGCGCGATGATCTACCCCTGCATCCTGCTGCTGGGCGGTCTGGGCGCCGTCGTTTTCCTGATGATCTACGTCGTGCCAAACATCCGCCCGGTGCTCAGCGGTCAGCAACTGCCGCTGCCGACGATCATCGTCTTCGGCCTCAGTGACGCGTTCAGCCAGCACTATCTCATGCTCGCGGGCGTGATCGTACTGATCGTCGCCGGCGTCGTCGGGTTCTTTCAGAGCGGCGCGGGACGCGTGCTGTGGGCTAAGCTGCAACTGTCGGCGCCGCTCGTGGGTAAGATATACACCATGATTTCGTTGTGCCGCTTCTGCCGCATCCTCGGCACCATGCTGGCCAACGGAATCCCGATCCTCCAGGCCCTGCGGATCGCCAAGGATTCAACCGGGAACTCCGTCCTGGCGGAGTCCATCGATCGCGCCGCGGAGAGCGTCCGCTCCGGCGACTCGCTCGCCACGCCGCTTTCCGCCAGCCGCATCTTCCCTCCGGCCGTGCTGGACATGATCGCCGTCGCCGAGGAGAGCAACACGCTCGACAAGGTGCTGGTGGACGTGGCCGACACGCAGGAGGCCCGCACGGCCCGGCAGATCGACCTGGCCATGCGGCTGCTGGAACCGGCGATGCTCGTGGTCATGGCCGGAATCGTGATGTTTATCGCGGTGGCGCTGCTGCTGCCGATCCTGAAAATGGCGACTTCCGGATTCAAGGGCTGAGCCGGCGTCGCCGCGAACGCTATGCGACAATTGCAAGGAGCTGACAACCATGAAAACCATCACACGCAATCGCAAGTCCACCCGACGCCGCGCGTTCACCCTGCTGGAAGTGCTGATGGTGATCATCATCATCGGCGTTCTGGCGGCTCTGGTCGTGCCGAGTCTGGTGGGCACGGGCGAAGGAGCCAAGGCCGACATCACCAAGGCCATCATCGAATCGGGGCTGGCCACGCCGCTGGATACGTACAAGATCCACACCGGCCACTATCCGACCGATGAGGAGGGTGGGCTGAAGGCCCTCGTCGAGCGTCCCAGCGATGAGAACGTGGCCAAGAACTGGCGCGGCCCGTACGTCAAGGACGCCAGCAAAATCAAGGACGCCTGGGGCAACGAGCTGATCTATCAGGCGCCCGGCGAGTATCACACGGATTCGTACGACCTCTCCAGCCCCGGACCGAACGGTACGCCCGGAGACGACGACGACATCACCAACTGGCAGAAGGTGTAAATCTGCGGCGGGTCGCGGCCGCCGCTGCGCCGCCCCGACGTGAACTGACGCGCGCATGATCGTGACCACGACCCCCGCCGACCGCGGTGCCCGACCGACGGCCGACCGCCGCCCGGCCGGCCCGCGCCGCGGCTTCACGCTTTTCGAAGCGCTGCTCGTCATCATGCTGCTCGGCGTGCTGACCGTCTTCCTCTGGCCGGATTTCGACGTCATGAAACGCGGCGAACAGCTCAACGAGTCGATCACGCGGACGCGGGCCGCCATCGCCATGTGCCGCGCCCAGGCCATGAACGAGTCGCGGCGCTACTGCATCACGTTCAAGCCCGACGGCTCGCTCTTTCTGACTCGCCAGAAAGACCCGCTGCTGGCGCCCGAGGAATACGTGCTGGTGGGCGACGGCTGGGCGGCGCACCCGGCCCTGCTCGACGACGTCTGGATCGAGGCCGTGCAGGCCCTGCCTCAGGGTCCGCCGCCGCTCGACGCCGAGGAAGACGACGAACTCGTCGAGCTGCTCGACAAGATCGACGAACCCGTGCCGCTGGAAGCGAATTTCGAGATCTTCTTCGAGCCCGATGGGACGAGCACCTCGTCCCGCTGGATTCTGCGCGAGACCACCGGCCACGGCCGCAAACTGACGCTCGACGGCCGCCTCGGCCGCGTCTACGTCGAAGAGGTCGAGAAGCTGCCCGAAGAGGACGTGCGGCGGCCCACGCCGGACGACGAGCGGCCCGAGCTGCAACTGGTTGTCGAAACGGTGACGCCATGAGTATCGCGCTTTTCAAGACGGGTCTACGCGGCCGTGCGCCGCGGGCGTCGCACAACGCCGCGACGGTCCGGTGCGGCGCGCTGCTGCTCGAAGTGGTCGTCGCCATGACGATCCTGATTGCCGCGATGGCGTTCATCGGCACGCAGATGGTGGCCGGCATCCGCACGGTCGGGCTGGGCGAGCAGGAGACGCGCCTGTCCGAGCTGGCCGACCGCCTGCTGGCGCTGCTCGAGCTCGACATGCAGACGTCGGAGCGGCTCTTCACCGACCGTTCGACCGAGGGCGATTTCGGCGACCAGTATCCCGAATACTCGTGGCAGGCGTCGGTCGAAACGACCGAGCTGCCCGGCCTCGGCCAGGTCACCATCGAGATCCTCTATCTGCCCGACACGCCCAGCAATCCCAACGACGACGAGCCGGTCGTCGTGCGGCGAATGTACCTGCTGAAGGCTGATCCGGGGCGGATCGACTTCGGTGCCGATTTCGGCATGAACGAAGAGCAGCTCACGCAACTGTCGCAGACCATCCCCATCCCCGGGTTCGATCCGACCCAGTTCAACCCGCAGGAACTTGTCTCGCAAGACCCCGCCACGCTCCTGCAAATGCTGCCCGTCATCCTGGCCATGCTCCAGCAATACACCGGCGGACAAGGAATCGAGGAATTGCTCGGCCCCGGCGGACTCGAGGGCGCCACACCCGACCAGATTCGCGAACTCCTGGCTGGACAGCTCGGAGACCTCGCCGGCGGCGAGGGCCTGCCCGGCGGCGAGCCCGGCGACGAAGCCGGCGAACGCACCGGCGTTAACGCCGGACTGATCGCACCCCCGCCGGGAGGCGGACGCTCCGCCACTGGCGGAACGCGCCGCGGCGGCGGCGGTGACGGGGCGACGCGAACGACGCGCGGAAACCGCGGTGGAAACGGTGGGCGTTCAGGGGCGACCGGCAACAACAACCGCTCCGGCGGCGCGAACAACCGCAGCGGCGGGACACGGCGCGGCGGCGGCAACGCCGCCGACGAGCAGGCCCGCATCGAGGAACTCATGCGTTTGCGCGACCAGCTCAATCGCGGCGGCGGCGGGGACAACGGCGGTGGAGAATGAGCGCCCGTCGGCGGTCTGGCTCTCACGCCGCCCGGCCACGCGCGACCCGCAGGCTGGCGTTGACCCTCTTCGAGGTCCTCATCTCGCTGGTCATCATCGCCGTCATGCTGGCCACCATGCTGATGTTCCTCTGGGGCTTCCTTGAGTCAAAGAAGGAAGCCGCGCTGCTGGCCGACCGCACCCAGATCGCCCGGCAGATTCTCGACCGCGTCGCCGCAGAACTCCGCGGCTGCGTCGGCATGGACGAGATCAACTTCGCCACCGAAAAGGGGCAGCGGCTGCTCGGCGAACGCCGCAGCATCACGTTCCTCACCGCCGCCGTCCCCGAGCGCTACCAGTACGAGTTTGTCGACGACCTCGCAACTCCGCCACCGGCGCAGCACGACCTGCGCAATCTCAGCTACTCGCTCTGGATCGATCCGGAGAACAAGACCGAGGACAACGAGCCGATCGTGGGCGGGATCATCCGCACCGAGAAACGCACGCTCAACCAGTTCCTGGTCGACGAGGAAGACCCGCTCCAGGTGCGCAACGACCTCTGGTCGCGCGAGCTGCAATACCTCGAATTCCGTTACTTCGACGGCGTCGAATGGTCGACGACCTGGGACATCGAAGAGGGCAACTCGCTGCCGCAGCTCGTGCAGATCACGATCGGTTTCGCGCCCATCACCAACGAGGAAGTCGACGACCAGGACTTGCAGCTCTATCCGCTCGAAGAGTATCCGCTGGGCGACGACCAGCCGCATCCCGACCGCTACAGCACCATCGTCCGCATCCCCGCTGCCGACCGCCTCTTCAGCAGCCGCGTGCAGCGCCTCGGCAAGCAGTTCGCCGAGCAGTTCGGCGTCGAAGGAGGCGGCCCATGACGCGCATTGCCGCTGTGCAGCGCCGCGCCCGCAGGCAGCGCGCCGCCGGCTTCATCCTGCCGGTGGTGTTGGTGCTGGTCGGGCTGTTGTCGATGCTGGTGGCGGGGTTCATCTGGTTCGTGCGGGCCGAGAGTGCCGGCATGCACGCGCACGTCGACGCTCAGCAGGCGCGGCTCGCGGCCGAGTCGGGCCTCGAAGACATCACCGCGCTGCTGCGCCAGCCGCTGACGCGCGACGACGTCGGCGCCTGGTTCAACGTGCCGCAGCGCTGGCGCAACGCCCTGGTCTGGGCCAGCGATTTCGACCGCGAGAGCGACCCGGCGCGGCACGCCGGCGGCTCGCGCGAGCAGATCGGGGAGGACGGCCCGATCGCGCCGGCCTGGCGCTACAGTGTCGTGGCCGCCAACCTCGACAACAGCCTGGCCATCCGCTACGGCATTACCCCCGAGAGCGGCCGCCTGAACATCAACGTCGCCAGCGACTACCAGATCGAGCAGTTGCTCACGCCCATCCTGGTCGGCCTTGAAATCGAGAACTACCAGCAGCAAATCAACGCCCTGCTCGACTGGCGCGACCCCGACGACACGCCGCGCGAAGGTGGCGTCGAGAACGAGTATTACAACCTGCTCGAACCGGCCTACTCGTCGAAGGACGGCCCGCTCGACACCCTCGAGGAAATCCTGCTCGTCAAGGGCTGGAACGCGGCCCTGCTCTACGGCGAAGACACCAACCAGAACGGCGTGCTCGACCCGAACGAAGACGACGGCGACGCCTCGTTCCCGCCGTACGACAACGCCGACGGCATTCTCGATCCCGGCGTCGCGCCGTTCCTGACGCTCTGGTCGCGCGAGCCCGACACCGCCATCGACAACAAGCAGCGCATCAACATGAACTCCAGCGCCGCGATCATCAGCGCTCAGATCGCCGACACCATCATGGAAGGCGAACTCAGCCCCGAGACGCTCAGCTTCATCGTCGGACTCAAGCAACAGCAGGGCGTGAACTTCGAGGAGCTCGGCAGCCCAGCCGGCTTCTACTTCGACCCCAACGAGACCGACGACGACGGCTCGGGCGACACCGACGGCGACGGCACCGGCGAGCCCACCTCGCAGCCGTCGTCGCAGCCGCGCAGCCAGAGCTTCAAGTCGATCCCGAACAGCCCGGTCAAGCTGGAAGAAATGCCGATCATCATGGACCGCTTCAGCACCCGCCCCGTGCAGCAGGCCCAGCAGCCGATCGCCGGTCTGGTGAATATCAACACCGCCCCGTTTCGCGTCCTGGTCCTGGTGCCGGGTATGACGCCGGAGGCCGCCGGCGCGATCGTCTCGAAGCGCCAGGAGCTGTCGCCCGCGGCCCTGCGCACCACCGCCTGGCCGTTGGTCAGCGGCGCGGTCGACGCCCGCACCTTCCGGAATTTCGCGCCCTTCGTGACCACGAAGTCGTACCAGTTCCACGTCGAGGTGATCGGTTACGCCGACCACCTTAAGATGGTGCGGCGGTTCGAGTGGATCATCGAGATGGTCGGGTCGCTGGCGCAGGTCAAGTATTATCGTGACCTGACGTCGCTGGGCCGGGCCTGGCCGATCGACGACGACAATTTCAGCGTGATCAGCACGGTCGCGCCGTGAGTGGCACGAGGTTGAGATGAGGTTTTCGCTCAGCAGAAAAGTCCTGTGCCTCGACTGGGACAGCCGCTACCTGCGGATGGTGGTCGCGTCCGGAACCGGACGCGGATCGATCGCCCTGCAGGACGCACACGCGGCGATGATCCCGCCCAGCCTGAATCCGGACGACCCGGCCGCTCTGGGCGCGTTCATCGTCCAGAAGCTGAAGCGCTACAACCTCAGTACGCGGCGCGTCGCGCTCGACATCCCGCGCGAACGGGCCGTGATCAACGCCCTGACGCTCCCGCCCACGCCGATCGACGAGCTGCCCGCGGCCGTCCGCTTTCAGGCGCTCAAGGAGCTGCCGTTCCCGGTCGACGAAGCGGTCATCGACTTCGCCGTCACGCGCCGCGAGTCGCGCAACGTCATCACCGAAGTCATGCTCGTCGCCGTCCGCAAGGAAGTCGTCGAGCGCGTCCGCGACACGTGCGCCGCCGCCGGCCTGACGCCCGTGCACGTCGGCCTGCGACCCTACTCCAACGCCTTCAGCGTCGTCGCCGCTCATCGCCCCGGCGACAAGCGCATCCTGCTCGTCGACGTCGGCCCTTCGCTCACCGAGATCGACGTCATCCGCGGCCCGAGCCTCATCTTCTCACGCTCCGCCCACGTCGCCGTCCCGCCCATCGGCGGACAGGTCATGATCGGCGAGGACTCGCGCGTCTCCTCCAAACGCGAGCTCGACGAGATCGCCGCCTCCGACGACGCACGCGATGAAGCCGTCGACCTGCTCGGCGTCGAAATCCAGCGCACCATCCAGGCCTACCGCGCGACCGAACCTTCCGCCTCGATCGACGAGATCGTCATCGCCGGCGGCACGGGAATCGAGTCGCAGCTCCTGTCCTCCGTCGCCGCCAAGTTCGGCACCCAATGCACGCTCTACAACCCGGCCTCCACGCTGGGCGTCGCCGACGCCGAAGCTGTCAAGCTTCGCTCCTTCTCCGCGGCCCTCGGCCTGGCGTGGGGACTGGGCGGCGACATGCAGCTCGAAGTCGACTTTCTGGCTCCCAAGAAACCCATCCCGCCCCAGGTCGCGCTCAAGCGCCGCCTGCGGCTCGGCGGGCTGGCGGCGGCCCTGCTGGCCGTGCTGGGCGTATACTGGGGCGTGACAGCCTATGCCTCGCGGGCCACGCGGCTCAAGCAGCTCGAAAAGTCGAACATCGGCCTGACCGAAGAGGTCAAGCAGTTGATCCAGGTGGCCAACGCCGTCGACGAAGTCGACGAGTGGGCGGGCAAGGCCGTCTGGCTCAGCGACCTGCTGGCCATCAGCCAGGAAGTCGCCGCCCCCGGCCAGCAGTTGCGCGTCTCCAGCGTCACCTTCGATGCCAACGGCAAGGCCGTCATCAAGGTGATGTGCACCACCAGCGAAGTCGCCACCGAGTTCGTCAACAAGCTGACGCAGCGCACCGGCTTCCGCGCCAGCAGCGGCAAGACCACGATCCTCGCCGCCGGCGAGGACGAACACTACAAGTGCAAGGTCGACGTCACCGTCGACGTGCTCGACGTCCAGAAACACCGTGCCGAAGCCAAGCAACGCTATGAGAAACGTCGTGACCGGCTCAAGAAAATCTGACCGCCCGGCCCCGCCCGGCCCGGCGGCCCACCGCCGAGGCCGCCCATGACCACGCGCGAAACCGTGCTGGCCGCGGGTGTCGGCGGCGTGCTGGCCGTCGCCGCCCTGCATCAGGTGCTGACCTGGGCCGTCCTGAAGCCCTTCAACGCCATCGAGCGGCGCGTCAACACCGCTCAGGCGCGGCAGTCCGAGCTCTTGCGCCAGAAGAAACTCAACACTGCCAAGAAGGCCGCCTGGGAGAACCTCTCGCAGCGCACCCTGGGCGTCGACCCGGTCGTCGCCGCCGAGCGCTTCCACGCCGACATCCAGTCGCTGCTCCGCACCCACCAGCTCGAACACGGCGCCACCAACCTCAAGAACCAGCCGCACAAGATCGAGAAAACCTGCGGACTCGTCGAAGTCTCCGTCACGCTCAATCTGCGCGGCGAGCTGCCGCGCGTCGTCGCGCTGCTCCGCGACATCTACCGCCGGCCCTATTTCACGCGCGTTGACCTTTGCAAGCTCGACGCGGGCGAGGTCCGCCCCCGCAACAACCGCGGCCGCGGCGCACCCGCCGAGCCGCTCGCCGTCAACATGCGCGTCTACACGCTCGTCCTGCCACGCTTGCAGGACCTGAAGTCGACACCCATCGAAGACCTCGCCGCCATCGCCGACAAATTCGACGACGCGCGCCTCCCCGGCGACCCGGCCCAGTTCGACGCCATCGCCGCCGCCAACATCTTCCGCTGGAACGAGCCGCCCCGCCCGCCCGAGGTCGCGCACGTCGAGCCCCAGCCCCCGACCACGCAGGAATCGCAGCGGCCCGTCCGCCGCGTGACGCGCCCGCGCGAGAGCAACCGGCTGCTCTGCGGCGTCACGTCGTTGCATGGCGAGCAGATCGCCTACGTCCGCGACGAGGCCAAACGCGAGGAGGCGCCGGTCGAAGTCCGCGTCAACGACGAGTTGGACGGCGGCCGGCTCGTGCTGGTGCATCCGCTCGGCGCCGTCGTGCACGTCGACGAAGGCGGCGACGGCGGAACGAATTACTTTTACCCGCTGGGCCGCAAGTTCGGCGAACGCGAAGTCTTCGACCGCTCCAAGTATCCCGAGATCGATCAGGAGCTGCGCCTCGTCCGCGGCGAAAGCTGAGCCGTGCAGCCCACGCCGCATCCCACGCGCCCATGGCCGACCGCCCGCCCTTCGATCCCTCGCGCATCCAAGCGCCGGCCGAGACCGCGGCGGGCGCGGGCCGCGACGCGCCGCAGGTGCTCAGCGTGCGTCAGGTCACGGCCCTTGTCCGCGGGGCGCTGGCCCGCGGCGTGCCCGCAACGCTGCACGTGCTGGGAGAGTTGGCCGACCTCAGCCGCCCCGCCAGTGGGCATCTCTACTTCACGCTCAAGGACGCCTCCAGCGAGCTGCGGGCCGTCATGTGGCGCAGCAGCGCGATCCGGATGCGCTTCACACCCGAGCCCGGCCTTGAGGTCATCGCCACCGGCTCGATTGAAGTCTACGAACCGCGCGGCGTCTATCAGCTTGTCGTCACGCGGCTGGAACCACGCGGCATCGGCGCGCTGGAGCTGGCCTTCCGCCAGTTGCGCGACCGCCTGGCCCGCGAAGGGCTTTTCGACGCAGCCCGCAAGCGACCGTTACCGCGCGTCCCTTTTCGCGTCGGCCTCGTCACCAGCCCACGCGGTGCCGCCATCCGCGACATCCTGCAAACGCTGCAGCGCCGCTTCCCGCGGCTCGACTTGATCGTCGCCCCCGTCCCGGTCCAGGGTCCCGACGCCGCCCCGCGCATCGCCGACGCCATCGCCGCCCTCAACCGCTGGAGCGACGCGCTCGGCGGGATCGACGTGCTGATCGTCGGCCGCGGCGGCGGCTCGCTCGAGGACCTGTGGGCCTTCAACGAAGAAGCCGTCGCCCGCGCCATCGTCCGCAGCGCCATTCCGGTGGTCAGCGCCGTCGGTCACGAGGTCGACGTCACGATCGCCGACTTCGTCGCCGACGTCCGCGCCGCCACGCCCACCGCCGCCGCCGAGCTGGTCGCTCCGCGTCTGGTCGACGTGCTCGAAGAACTCGACCGCGATCGGCAGCGCTGCACGCGCTGCCTGGGGCATTCCCTGGAGCTGCGCCGCGCCCGGCTCGACGCTCTGGCCGCCAGCGACTGGCTGGCCCGCCCGCTGCTCGCGTTGCGACACCGCGCCCAGCGGCTCGACGAGCTCGCCGCACGCCTGCGCTCCGCACTGCTGGAGCGCCGCCGCCTCTCACGCGAACGCCTCGCCCACGCCGCCCTGCGCCTCGTCAGCCTCGCGGCCCGCGAGCGCTTCGAGCGCATCGCCCGCCGCGCCGACACGCGCCTCGAACGCTTGCGCTGGGCCCTGCTGATGCGCTTCGTCGCCGCCGAACGCCGCGCCGCCAGCGCCCGCGCCAACCTCGAGCGCGGCGGACTGCGCGCCGGCCTCGGCCGGGCCCGCGAGCGCCTCCGCCAGATTCAGGCGCGCCTGCGGCGCGGCGTCGCCGCCGTCGCCGAACGCTGCCGGACGCGGCTTGAGGCCCGTGCGGCGGCGCTCGAAGCCTGCCACCCGCGCCGCGTCCTGCAGCGCGGCTTCAGCATCACGCGCGACGCCCGCTCGCGCAAAGTCGTGCGCAGCATCGAACAGGTCCGCGACGGGCAGCGCCTCATCAGCGAGTTGTCCGACGGCCAGGTGCGCTCCACCGCCGACGACCCCCGCCAGCCCGGCCTCTTCGACGGATAGTCTCCGCGCGGTACAGGTACGGCAGGTCGCCGCCGTTGGCGACCTGCCAGGGCCGATAGAAGACTCGCCTGGGTGGGCAAGCAACCCGCCCCATCCGGCTGGAAAAAAGCCTGAGTCGAGGGCCACCCCGCCGCCGTCGGCGACCTGCCGCTCCCGTTGGCGACCTGCCGCTCCCGTTGGCGACCCGCCGTCGCGTTTGGCGATCGGCCGCCCCGCCCTATATGACGTAATCGCCGAAGAACGGACTGACTTCGTTGGGGCCGCGGATCTCCAACGCCGGCGCCGTCAGCGTCACACGGTGGCCCGGCTGCACACTGCGCGTCAGAAACACCGAGCCGCCGATGATCGCGCCGTCGCCGATGGTCGTGTCGCCGCCCAGGATGATGGCGTTGGCGTAGATCGTGACATTGTTCCCAACCGTGGGGTGCCGCTTCCGGCCCCGCAGAACACGGCCGCGCTCGTCCTTGGGAAACGAGAGCGCACCCAGCGTCACGCCCTGGTAGATCTTGACGTTGTCGCCCACCTCGGCGGTCTCGCCGATGACCACGCCGCTGCCGTGGTCGATAAAGAAGCTGCGGCCGATGCGCGCCCCGGGGTGGATGTCGATCCCGGTCAGGTGGTGTGCGTGCTCGCTCATGATGCGCGGCATCATGGGGACGCCCATGACGTGCAGCGCGTGAGCGTAGCGATGGATCGTGATCGCCAGCACGCCCGGATAGGAGAGAATCGTCTCTTCGCAGCTCCGGGCCGCCGGGTCGCCGTCAAACGCCGCCTGCACGTCCGTCGCCAGCAGATCGCGTATCGCGGCCAGCTTGTGCAGGAAGTCGTTGGAGAGCAGGATGGCCTTCTCGCGGCAGCTCCGGGCCGGTTCGGAACTCCCGCACCGTTCGCGCTCGTAGCACAAACACTGCTCCACCTGAACGACGAGCTGATCCCACAGCTTCGGCAGCAACTCGCCGACGTGATAGCTGATGTTGTGCTGCGTCAGGCCCTGCCGGCCGAAAAAACCGGGGTATGTCAGCTCGACCAGCAGGTCGACCAGCGACGTGATGGCCTCGCGCGACGGCAGATAGTCCTTGTCGATGTGGTGCGTGCGCGGGTCGGCCCGGTAGCTGCCGACCATGCGCTCCACCAGCCGCGGAAGCTCGTCGCCCAACCGCCTCACGTCCATCGCGTCGCCCCGTTCGAGTCTCACGTGAGCCAAGCCGAGCCGCCCGTCGCCCGACTAGGCATTGGGCACCGGGCGGCCGCGGGCATCGTAGTAGTTGATCTGCACCTGGTCCGGAGCATACGACGCGTCCGGCCGGATGTTGATGATCCGCCGATTCTGCATCTCCAGCTCGTTCAGCACGCTGCGCTTGCGGTTCTGAAGCAGATGCGCGACGTCATTCGACGTCGCCACCTCGATCGTCGCAATGTGCTCGCGCGTCGCCGCCAACTGGATCAGCCGCATCACGTCCAGCGCCACCGACTCGGCCGTCTTCACCAGCCCGCGGCCGCGGCAGTGCGCGCAGTCGTGATAGACGTTCCGCGTCAGACTGGCACGCTGCCGCTGCCGCGTCATCTCGATGATCCCGAAGCGGCTCATCCGCAAAACCTTGGCACGCTCCTTGTGCGCCTTGAGGTTCCGAACCAGCGTCCGCTCGATCTCGCGGCGGTGCTTCTCGATCCGCATGTCGATGAAATCGCAGATGATCACGCCGCCCAGGTCGCGCAGCCGGAGCTGCCGCGGGATTTCATCGGCGGCCTCCTTGTTGATGTTGAAAGCGGTCGTCTCGGCGTCTTCCTCCGCCCGATACTTGCCGCTGTTGACGTCGATCGCGACGAGCGCCTCGGTGCTGTCGATCACCAGCGAGCCGCCGCTCTTGAGCGGAACGTAGCGCGAGTGAAGCTGCTCCAGCTCCGCCTCGATCCGCCATTTGTGGAAGATCGGCTCGCGCGAGTCGAAGAGGACGACCGAGTCGCGGGCCCGCGGACTGAAAACCGCCAGGAAATCCCGGGCACGCTCCGCCACCTCGCGGTCGTCGATCACGATGCGGCCGATGTCGGACGTGAACACGTCGCGAATCGTGCGGATCACCAGATCGCTCTCACGGTACAGCTCGGCCGGAGCTCGCTCGTGGCGAATCCGCTGCTCGACCGCACGCCAGAGCCGCGTCAGGTACTGCAAGTCGGCCTGCAACTCCTTCTTGGTGCGGTCCTGCGCCGCCGTCCGGGCGATGAACCCCATGTCGTCCGGCAGCTCAAGTCCGTCCATTTGGTCGCGCAGCTTGTCGCGCAGCTCGGGGTCTTCAACCTTGCGCGAAACGCCCACCCGGCTCATCCCCGGCAGCATCACCAGAAAACGCCCCGGAATGCTCAGATACGTCGAAAGAGTCGGACCCTTCGTCCCGATCCCCTCCTTGATGATCTGCACCACGATCTCCTGACCGCGCCGCAGGCACTTCTGAATCGGCGGACGATCCCGCCGCGGGGTCTTGCGGCCGATGTCCTCCGACTCGCCCGCCCGGTTCGGGAAATACTGCGGATGCAAGTCCGAGACGTGCAGAAACCCGTTCTTGCCCAGACCAAAGTCCACGAACGCCGCCTGAATGCTCGGCTCGACGTTGGTGACGCGGCCCTTGTAAATGTTGCCAACGTGATTCTCCGACGAGGCACGCTCCAGGTAAATCTCCTCGAGCGCTCCCTCGTTCATCACCGCGATGCGGCACTCCTCGCGCGGCAGAACATTGATCACCATCTCGCGCGTCACGCCCGGCGTCGGACCCGTGATCCGCCGCAGGTCGGACGGCACGGCCTCCAGCTCTGCCTCGTGCTCCGTCGACGGCTCGAGCTCCGACACGTCGCTGCTGACGTCCATCACCTCGCCGTCGTCCTCCGACGGCTCCGGCTCGGCCCGGTCACGCTCGCGGTCGCGCTCGCGGTCACCAAATGCGATGCTCAGCGGCGTGGGCGCTTCACTCCCGCCGCCGCCGGAAGTCTGCTCGCGACGCCGCCGGGCGCGCCGGCCACCGCGGCGCCCGCGACGCCGCCGGCCGCCGCGCGATTCGTCGCCACGCCCATCCTCGCGGCGTGGAGCCTCGGTCCGGCCTTCGCGCCGGTCCGACGGCGCTTCGCTCGGCTCGACTCGGGAATCCTCGTCGAACTCGACCGCCGCGACGCCCTCCGACGGCCCTTCCTCATCCGCATCGACGTCGTAAATGTGCTCGCGACCCTCGTCTCCCGCGGAAAACTCGGCCTCCGGACGCTCAAGTTCCGCGCCGCCCGCCGCGCCGCCTTCGTCGCGGCCACGCTCCGTCGGGGCCTCATGCGCCACGTTCGCCGGCGGCGCATCGCCGCGCTCGCGCCGCCGCCTGCGGCGCATGCGGCGCCGGGCACTGGGTGAGAGCCGCTGCTCACCGCCTGCGTCTCCACCGTGCGACTCGCGAGGCGGCTGCGGCTCACCTCCGTGCTGCTGCCCGCCGCCGTCGCGCCGCGGCGGGTGCGCGCGCTGCCCGTCGTGCTCTGATTCAGACCGCCGATCGCGCACCGCTGCCGAGCGCGGCGAACCATTGCCGCTGCCCACGGGTGCAACCGCCGCCGGCGGATGCTCCACCGTCGACGGCGAAACCGGCCTCTCCTCCATCCGCGCCGGCGGCGGAAACGGCGGAATCCCGGCCGGCGGGAAACGAATCACGATCGCGTCGTCGGCCGGCCGCACTTCAACCTGTGGGGCCGCCTCGCCATGAGCTGCGTCCGTCGCCACGCTTTCCGCGGGGGCGTCGTGCACCGCCTTGGCCTGCGAAGCGGCTGCCTTCGGCTTGCGACCGCCACGCGGCCGCCGCCGCGCCGCCGGAGCGACCGCGGCCGCGTCGGCCAGGGCCGCGCCCGTTTCGTTGTGCGGCTGATCGGCCGGTGCGGCCTCAGTCGCGGATGACTTGTGCGTAACTTTCTTCGCGCGCTTGCGCGTCTTCTTCTTCTCGGGTGACACCTTGATCCAGTTCCTTTCCGGGCTGGCAGCGCGCCTCGGGCGCGGCATTCCAGCCCTGATCCCATTCGACGCTGACGCGTGTCGTCAGCGGTATGTGCGTTTCGACCGTCAACCCCAGCAGCATCAGCAGCTCGCCGGGACGGATGGTCCCTCGATTCGTCGTCAGCAGGCGCGCTACGAGCACCTGCCGGTCAATGTTCAACTCGCCCACAAACGGACGCACGTCGACGCGCCGCGTGGGCTTCTCGGGTCCGCTCTCCCGCGTGATCCAGACCTCGTTCTGGCCCAGTAACCCTTCGATCCGCGCCTCCAGCAGCGCGGACTCCTCCGCCGACAAGTCCGTTTCATACGTCGCCGCGCGCGGCTGCGGCGACCGCTGCGGCACCGGCGACCGCACCGCCAGCAGCGGAGCGTCGGCTGGCAGCACCGCCGCCATCCGCTCGAAGACCACCTCGGCACCGATGCGCTCGTCCAGTTCGACGATCGCCAGCTCCGCTTCGCTCGCCACGCCCAGCGGGCGGGCCAGCGGCAGCGCGAGCTGCGCGCGCGGATTGAATCCGGCCGAATACCGCACCGCGATCCGCGCCCGGACCAGCGCCCGCGCCAGCATGCGCATCTGGTCGTGATGCGACAGCCACCGCAGGTCGCCACGCACCGCGTAGTGCAGCGCTACGACGTGTGGCGCGGCGGGCGGCGCGGCCGGGCGTTCGCGGACCTGGCTCATACGGCCTCCGGAATGATCTTACGCACTTCATCGCGCAGAAAGTTCACCACCTGCCGCTCGGCGTCGAACTTCAGCGTCCGGGCCGCGATCGTCCGGCACTTCCGCAGCGTCGTCGAGCGGACGATCTTCTTGATCTCCGGGATGTTCTTGGGCGTCATCGAGAGCTGCCGCAGCCCCAGACCCAGCAGTAGCTGGCAGTAAAGCGGGTCGCCCGCCATCTCGCCGCATAGATTGACGTCGACCTCGGCGGTCTCAGCGGCCCGCGCCACGCCCCGGATCAGTTGCAGCACCGCCGGATTGTGCGCCGAGTAAAGGTACGCCACCCGCTCATTGCCCCGATCGACCGCCAGCGTGTACTGCGTCAGGTCGTTCGTGCCGATGCTCACGAAATCCACCTCGCGCACGAAGGTCTCGGCCAGCAGGGCCGCGGCGGGGGTCTCGACCATGATCCCCACCGGCACGTCCGAACGGAACGGAATGCCGTTCTCGTCCAGGTCCTCCATCACGTCGTTGAGCACCGTCTTGGCCTGCCGCAGCTCCATCAGCGTCGTCACCATCGGAAACATGATCCGCAGGTCGCCCTCCGCCGAGCAGCGGAGAATCGCCCGCAACTGCGTCTTGAACATGTCCAGATGCGCCAGGCAGTAGCGCAGCGAACGCAGCCCCAGAAACGGGTTGTCCTCCGGCTCCTGAGCCAGACACGGAATGTCCTTGTCGGCCCCGAAATCCGCCGTCCGCACCGTCACCGGCTTCCCGCCCGCGTGCCGCACCGCCTGCCGGATGGCGTCGTACTGGGCCTCCTCGGTCGGCAGCGTCGCGCTGGAAATGTAGAGATACTCCGTGCGGTACAGCCCCACGCCGTCGGCTCCGGCCTCCATCGCGGCCCGCGTCTCCTCGGCCAGCTCGATGTTCGCCATCAGCCGCACGCGAACGCCGTCACGCGTCTCCGACGTCAGGTCGCGCAGCGCGCGCAGCGACGTCTCGAACTTGTGATACTGCTGCTCGCGCTGCCGGTAGTCGACGACCGTCTCATCGTCCGGATTGGCGATCACCAGCCCGTGCGTGCCGTCCACGATGACGCGGTCCCCGCCCGCCACGTCGGCCGTGAAATCGTTCAGCGCCACGACCGCCGGTATGCCCAGCATCCGCGCGAAAATGACCGAGTGCGACGTCTGGCCGCCCACGTCGATCGCCAGGCCGACGATCTGCCGCTTGTCGAGCGAGACCACCTGCGACGGCGTGAGCTGGTGCGCGACCACGATCACCGGCTCGGTCAGCCGCGTGATCTCCTCGCGCGCCCGGCCCAGCATGTGCCGCAGGACGCGCTTCTCAATGTCATAGAGATCTTCGACCTTCTCGCGAATGTAGGTGTTGGTGACCGAGAGGAAATAACGCTGCCGGCTGTTCATCGCCTGCGCAAAAGCGTACGCCGCCGTGTAGCCGTTCCGCTCGATCCCCTCCACTACCTCCGCCCGCAGCCGCGGATCGCCCAGCACCGAATCGTGAAACGCGAAAATCAGCGCGCTCTGCTGCCCCAGCTTCAGGGCCGCCGCGCTGATCAGCTCCTGAATCTCCTGCCGCGAGGCCGAAAGCGCCGCGTCCAACGCACGGATCTGCGCGCCGCGCTCGGCCGGCGTGATCGTGCGGCGCGGAATCCGATACTCTTCCGTATCGAGAACCAGCGCCGGGCCGATCGCCACTCCGGGCGACGCCTGGATGCCTGTCTTTCTGATGATCATCGTCTCGCGGCCAGTGCCGCGTCTCAGCGCTGCGCGCCACGCGCCAACGCGAACTACGTTTCGCCAAATCCCGAATCAACCATCCGCGCCAGCGCGTCCATCGCGCCGGCCGCGTCGGGACCATCAACGACCAGCGTCAGCCGCGTGCCTCTCGTCGCCACGAGCATCAGCAGGTCCATCGGGTTTCTTCCGTCGGCCGATTGCGTGCCGTTCAAAACCGTCACCTTGCTCGAAAATTTCGCCGCCAGCTCCACAAACTGCATGATCGGCCGGAAATGCAGTCCCTGCGCGTTGCGAATCTCCACTTCACGACTCAAACATGATGAGCCCGACGTTTGATCCATCGTTCCACACGACCCGCGCCCATCAGCCCGCTACGCCGGCAGAATGCTCTCATCCGCCTCTTTCAGCAGGTCGTACAACTTCTCGACCGTATCGGACTGACGCAGGAACTTCCGGAACTTCTCCTGCTGCAGGTGACGGAAAATATAGTCCATCGCCCGCAGGTGCTCCTCCGGACGCTCCGCGGGACTCAGGATCAGAATGACCGTGTAAACCCGACCGCCGTCCAGCGCCTGAAAATCAATCCCACGCGAACTGCGGCCCAACGCCGCAACCACCCGCGGAAGCTGCTCGATCTTCCCGTGCGGAGCCGCCACTCCCTTCCCGAACCCCGTCGTGCCGCGCTGCTTCTCACGCTTCACGATCGTTCGAACCACCGACTCCACGTCCTGAGCCTGAATGTGCCCACCCGCCGCCAGAACCTCCACCAATTCGCGAATCACGCCGTTGCGGTCGAGCGATTGCAACTCCGGAACGATCGAGTCCTCGTGAATCAGATCGACCAGTTTCATTACGTCTCACTCACCCGCCGCCAAACCCTCAACCTCAATGCCCTTCGTCCGGCGGCATGTGCTTGCGATTCCGATGACGTTCCTTGTGCCGCGTCAACTGCCGCTCAACCTTCTCCAGCACCAGATCGACGGCGGCGTGAAGGTCGGCGTGCTGCTCGTTGGCCACAAACGGATCCGATCCATCCACATGCACGATCAGTTCCGCGGAATGCTGCCCCGGCTTCCCATCCAGAACCACCTCGATCGACTGAATCCGATCGTAGAACCGGGTCAGACGCTCCGCCTTATCCTGGCAATACTGCTTGACGGCGTCACTGACGCCGATGTGACGCCCAGAAATCCGCACCTGCATCCGAAAACTCTCCTGGCCTCGTCCGATCCTGAAACCTGAGGCGCGACGCGTTGAGGCGAGGAAGGCCCGATCCTGGGCTGCTGCGCCCCAGCCGCGTCCGCGCTGTCAGACGGGCATCTGGAACGCGCCAACACGCCCGCAGAATGTAGCGGTCAGCAACAACCAGCGTCAAGTCGGCAGTTTTCACCCCACGACCACGGACCCGCCCGGCCCGACCCGGCACTACGCCGCGCCGCCGCTGCTGGCCCGGCCGATCAAACGAGGCGCAATTTCGATCCGCTGCGCCGCATCCATGCGACTCAGGTTCACACGCTGCAGCAGCATCTCGAACGCACGCCGCCCGATTTCCTCGCCGTTCAGCTCCACCGAAGTCAGCGTCGGGCTGATCAGAGCCGAAAACGGCTCGTTTCCCTGTCCGATGATCGCCACGTCCCGTCCCGGCTCCCGATGTTGCCCCGCACAGAGGAACATCACCTCCGTCGCCAGAAAATCATCCACTGCACCAATCCGCCGCGCACCCCGCACGCGCTCCGCCAGCATCGCCCGCCGCGCAGCCGCTTCAGCCGGAACGCTTACCACAATACTATCGACACTAAGTCCTTGCGACCGAATAACTTCTGTAACTCCCGCCAGCCGCCGGTCCCGCGTCGGCGAACCCCCAGCGTGAACGTACAGCACCCCCTCTGCCCCAAACCGCAGCAATTCCACCGCCACCAGCCGACCACTCTCCGCATCGTCCGTCGTCAAAACGTCGCACGCCGCCTCGGGGAGCGGCGTGCTGCTGACAATATTGCGCTCATTGACCGCGTCACGAAGAATCGCGACCGAGTCCGAACCGAGCGACGCACACACCAGCACGCCGTCGATGCGCTCGTTGGCCAGCGCTCTCAGCCGCGTCTCCGGATCGCGCGACAGCTCGACCACGTTGACCACATAGTTCGCATCCCCCGCCCCGTGGATCGCCCCCTGCAAGAACCGGCTCGACAGCGTGAGTCGCAAATCATCCACGACCACCGCGACGGTATACGCGCGGCCCGTCGCCAGCGATCGCGCCGCCCGGCTCGGAACGTAGTTGAGTTTCTGGCACTCCGCGAGCACACGCTGCTTGGTCTGCTCGCTGATATCCGGGCGATCGTTCAACGCACGCGACACCGTCCCTCGCGAGAGCCCGGTCCGCCGGCTGATCTCTTCGATCGTCACTCGTGCCATAAACTCATCCGTTCACTTGAGCCCAGAAGTGATGAACTCCGGACATCCAACGGCATAATCTACCACGAACGGACGTAGGTTCAAGGGTATAAATATCGGACCGTCGGCAAGGCGCGAAGCGCGCGTACGGCGAAACGGACCATGCAAGACAGGGAGATTTCTCGGGATTCGCGACCAAACGGGACCAAGTTCCGAGAGATCGGAAACCCGATCACGATGAACACCCTCCGAGCGCAAGCTCTCCAGCAGACCCTGAACCGGACATATCTTACCAGATTACCGAAAATATACGACAACAAAACCGCGAACGGTTTTATTTATCAGATATTTAGGTTATTCGGGCGTGCGCGATTGCGTCCCACGCCGAGCGGCACCATGCGGGTGACAGCGGGCGTGCACTTCGACCAGCCGACTCGCCTGAACGTGCGTGTAGATTTCCGTCGTCGAAATGCTCGCGTGGCCCAGCAACTCCTGAACCGTCCGCAGATCGGCGCCGCCCTCCAACAGGTGCGTTGCGAAGCTGTGACGCAGCGTATGCGGGCTCACCTTCCCTTTCAGCCCGAGCCGCCGAGCCTCCCGCCGCACAATCCGCCAAAGCGCCGTCCGCTCCATCCGTCGCCCGCCGCGCGAAACAAACAGCGGCTGCGGCGCGCGCACCTTCCAGCCTTCGCCGCGCGCCACCAGCGCCGGCCGCAAGTGCTCGAGGTACGCTTCCAGGGCGTCGCAGGCCGGCCGCCCGACGGGCACGACGCGCTCCTTGCGGCCCTTCCCCAGGCAGCGGACGAATCCGGCCCGCACGTGGAGGTCCGCCAGGTCCAGGCCACACAGCTCGCTGGCCCGCAGCCCCGACGCATAGAAAAGCTCCAGAATCGCCCGGTCGCGCAGCGCCAGCGCGTGCTCCGGGTCGGGCGCCGTCACCAGCTCCACCGTGCGGTCCAGGCCGAGCGTGGGCGGAATATTCTTCCAGCGCTTCGGCAGCTCGATCGCCGAGGTGGGATCGAATTCGGCACGGCCGGTCTCAAAAAGCCAGCGCAGATAAACCCGAATCGCGACCACCTTCCGCGCCACCGTGCTCTCGCGGTAGTGGTGCATCGCCAGCGCCGAGGCGTATTCACGGACGTGCACGGCCGAGACCCCGCCCGGCTGCGCCACACCCCGACCCCCAAGAAATGCGCCTAACGCCGTCAGATCGCGACAATACGCCTCGAGCGTGTTCTGCGACAACCCGCATTCGACCGAAAGATAAAGTCGGAAATCGTGCAGCGAGCGGACGAACTCCGGCGTGCAGTCGCAGGCGCGCGCGCCGCGGCGGCTCAACGCCGGCCGCTGGCGCTCCCGATAAGGCGCGGGTGACTTCGACGTGGAGCCGGGTTTCATGACACGTGCATCCGTGCGGGACAGCGATCGGCCAGACGCGGCCCGCGAATCCGTCCGCCGACCGTGACAACGCTCATCGCGGCGAGAATAACGTGAATCGAGGCGTAGAATCAACAATCCGCGTTGCGGCCGAAGCAGCGCGCGATAAGAATATCAGCCGATCGGCGCCGCCGCGACGTTCGGCCGGCGGCCGGCGCGATACCGTCGAGGCTATGATCGCAAACATGAAACCCAGCGCGCACCGGTCCAGCAGCGCAGCGAAACGGCGGCGGCGCGATCACGTTCTCGTCGCCCTCACCGCAAGCTGCGGGTTGCTCGTCGTCGTCGCTTGGGTGATGTTCGTCCGAACGCCGCACGCAGGCTCGCGCGCCGCACCCGACGCGCCTCCGGACAACGTCATTCTCGGCGCCATCGAGAGCGCCGCGCCGCCGCAGGAGGCGCCGGCCTCGCAGCCGGCGGCGCCGACGACGGGCCGCGCTGTCGTTCCAACCGCGCCGCAGCTCACCCCGCCCGCCGCCAGCGGGCTGTCGGCGCTGATCGACTCCGCCTGGGCGCGGCACGAAGCAGGCGACGTAATCCGCGCGCGGCACGAGCTCAACGCGCTGCTGCCGCGCGCCAGCGCACCAGCCGACGCGCGCCGCGTGCGCGAGCTGCTGGCGCGCATCGCCGACGAGACCGTCTTCTCGGCCAAGGTGCAGAGCGGCGACCCGCTCGTCGAGTCCTACGCGATCAAGCCCGGCGACCTGCTCATCAAGATCGCCAAGAAGTACGACGTGCCCCACGAGCTGCTGATGTCCATCAACGGCATCAAGGACGCTTCGCGGCTCGGCGCCGGCCGCACCATCAAGGTCGTCAAAGGGCCCTTCCACGCCAAAATCTCCAAGTCCGCCTTCCGCCTCGACCTCTACCTCGGCGAACTCTACGTGCGCTCCTACCCGGTCGGCATCGGCGGCGACAACCCAACGCCCGAAGGCGAGTGGAAGGTCAAGGTCAAGCTCGCCAACCCGACGTATTTCCCGCCCGCCAGTGACAAGAACCGCAAGATCATTCCGGCCAACGACCCCAAGAACCCACTGGGCGAGCACTGGATCGGTCTCGAAGGCGTCAGCGGATCGGCGATCGGGCAGGACGGCTTCGGCATCCACGGCACCATCGAGCCCGACTCGATCGGCCGCGCCGTCTCCAAAGGCTGCATTCGCATGCTCAATCCGGATGTCGCCTTCGTCTACTCGGCGCTGCAGGCCGGCCTCTCGCGCGTCGCGATCACGCCTTGATTGACGCCTGGTTCCCCGCCGCCCTGTTCAATCCCGCCACCGCGCGCCAACCGCTCAGCGCGCTGGAGTTGCTCGCCGGCCCGTTGGGGATCATCGCATTCGTCCCGCTCGCTCCGCTGCTGCGCGCCTACGCCGCGCGCGCCGTGCGCACATCGCTGCTCGCCTTCGCCCTGGCCTGGTTGGTGCTGACCACCGGCCCGCGCTCGGCGCTGGTCCTCGTCGCCGGCGCCCTCGGCGGCGCGGGCGCCGTCGCCCTGATCGGCGCGGCCCGCCGTCGCGGCTGGCTCACGCCGCGCGGCGCGACCGCCGCGACCTGGATCGGCCTGCACGCGCTGTGCCTCCCGCTCTGGTGGAACGCGCACGCCCTGACCTACGGCTGGCAGCCGGCCCGTATGGCCCCCCTGCACGCGATGGGATTCTCCTATCTGCTGCTGCGCCTGCTCGCCTGGGGAGTCGATCTGGCACGCCGCCCGGCCCAGACGCTCCGGCCGGTCGAGACGCTCTGCTGGCTGCTCTACCCGCCCTGCCTGCGCAATGGCCCGGTCATGCGCCGCGATGAGTTCCTAGAGAAGCTCGACCACTGGCAGCCCGGCCAACCCACCGCCTGGCGCGCCGTCCTGCCCCGGCTCACCGGCGCCACGCTCGGATTGGCGGCACTCATGGTCGCCGCACATAACACCCCACGATCGCTCGCCGACGGCGTCGACTTCTTCAACTCGCCGCAGCTCTACCCCACCCGGCAGCTCCTCCGCGCCATCATCCTCATCCCAGTGCAGATCTACCTCTTCCTCTGGTCCTACAACGAACTCGCCGCCGGCGTCTCCCACTGGGTCGGAATTCCCGTCCGCGACAATTTCGACCGCCTGCCCCTGGCCACCTCCGTCCGCGAATTCTGGCGACGCTGGCACACCACCGTCGGCGCCTGGCTGCGCGACCTGATCTACATCCCGATCGGCGGAAGCCGCCGCTGGCCCCTGCTCAGCTATCTGGGTGCGTTCGGCTACTGCGGGGTCTGGCATGGCGCCAGCTGGTCCTTCGTGGGCTGGGGAACGCTTCAGGCACTCGCCCTGGAAATGCAGCGCCTCTGGGAACGCTGGCGCGGCGACCCGGTAGCGCGCGAAGCGGCGCCCCGTGCGGACAAGCGGTCAGCGCCGCCGGGCTTCGCCGCGGCGCTGCTCACCGTCGTCGCCTGGCTGGCGACAATGACCTGGGGAATTCTCACCATCTACATGTTTGCCGATTTCAACCACTTCGGCCTGCGCACTTTCGCCGAACTGGCCCGGCGGATCATGCCGTCCTGACCCACGCTCAAGCGAGCAGACTCAGGACCTGTTCGTTGCGATGCCGCGCCGCACGCAAGACCGCGATCCCCGCCGACGTCATCGCCCGCGCCTGCCAGAGATTGCTGATCTCCTCGGCGTAGTCGACGTCGACGATCCGGCTGTGCGCTTCAAGCAGATTCGTGTGCTCGGTCTCGATCGCCGACAACCGCGCGCCCAGCGTGTGCTTCTGAAATGCACCAATCGAACCGCGCAGCGACGTCGTGCTGGTCAGGGCGCTCTCGACCGCCGTCGCCGCCGCTTCGAGATTGCCGCTAGCCAGGCTGTTGTCGCCGCCGCTCACGATCGACGACAGCGAGGCGACCGCATCGCTGAGCGTGTCACCCATGCCCTCGGGCGCGCCGCTGTGACCCTGGATGCTCGCCAGCGACTCGCCGGCGGCGTTCGCGGCACGCTGGATGCTCGACACGAGGCTGTCGATTTCGAGCTGGTATGCCTCGCGCTCGGCGTCGCTCAGCGCGCCGCTGTTGCCCGCCGCCACGATCTTCTCATTCAACTCGCCCATCATGGACGAAATCTGCCCCGTGTGCCCGTCGGCGATGCTGGCCTGCGCGTCGACGCGCTGCACCGCGCTGGCTTCCGCCTCCAGCGCCGCGATCGCCGACTCCAGTTGCGTCGCCGAGATCAACCCCGCCGGATCGTCCGAGCCGCGGTTGATGCGGCGGCCGCTGGCCAGCCGCAGCAGCGATTCATCCACACGCTGCTGGCTGCGCCGGAACGCATCCAACAGGCTGGTCGACCCAGCCGATGACACGGGCGAGAACATGCCTGAAGCATGCGAAATCCGCGCAGCGCGCGGCAAACCTCCGCGCAAAAAATCACATCGCGGGACCGAGAAAAAGACCCATGCGAAGGGACCGACGGCGTAGGGAAGAATGCTACTTGTGCGTGATCATCGTCCACAGCCGCTGCTGCGTGTAATAGGACGGCAGCAGGGCTGACGGGAACATGTCGCCCGGAGGCGTGCTGTCGAAGCGCGGCGGCGTGGTGTCGGGATAATAATTCATCCCCAGTTTGCTGTCGGGCCCCACGTGCACCGGCTCGCCAGGATACCAGACGCAATACTTGGACGTGTTGATCGGCGTCTCCGACCCGGCCTGATAACGCACGCCATCAACGTGCCCGTCCTGCATGAGCATGTTGGCGGTGTTGTTCAGGTGGCGCCATGCGATCGTGTTGCTGTACCAGGTCGGGTCGTTCCAGGAAAACGACTTCAGATAATCGCCGCTCAGGTTGTAGATGCTGCTCCAGTTCGAATCCGCCGAAATCACGCGCTGCGCCGTGTGCGTCAGGTGGTTCTCGAACCGCCGCTGACGGTCGTCGTTCGGCCGGTTGTAACCCGGCGCCCAGTTCCAGCCGCCCGCCGCCAGCGTCACGCTGATGCCATAGCTGTAGTCGATTCCGCCTGTGGCGGTCGAGCCGGGATATTTCGAATTGAACGCCCGCCCGCGAGCCTGATTGATCGGATCAGGTTTCAGATCGTCCGGGCAGTACGCGATCCGGTAATCGCCCAAGTAGCGATGCTGCACGAGGATATCGACCCACGTGAATCGAACGCCCTGAGCCCCATCGTCCCAATACGGGAAGTAATCTTTGTGATCGGTGGACAGCGCGTTGAGCGCCTGACCGAGCTGCTGCAATCGCGCCATGCACTGCACACGCATCGCCTGATACCGCGCCTGCTGCAACGGCGGCAGCAGCAGAGCAACGAGCAGAGAGATCACACCCACCACAACGAGCAGCTCCGCAAGCGAGAACGCTCGTCGTGTTGGCGCGATCGACCTGATTGTCAGGCGATGACGCACGATTCGTGTCGCTCCGTCGACTTGAAGCATCAGCGGCATGATGTGGCCCGCGCGACTGCGCAAGCACCCTCTCTCGACGCCGCTTGAATACCCATGATAGCCTATCGGCAATTTTTGCATCACGCAAGCGCTTTTTTGACGGCCGTCCGACGGACCGCTTATTTGCCGCAGGATGATATCACGATCGACGGTTTTCCGTCAGAAGTTGACCGAGAACTTGAGATGTTCGGAATTCCCGGGCAGCAAGATAGGTCAGATAATAATCAAAAAGCTCAAACCATGTCGCGACATTGGATGTCGTCAAATCCCCCGCCACCAGTGACGCCCCCAGCCGCCGTTTCTCGACATAGTGCAGCTCGCAGTCGCGGCAGATCAGCCCGCCCGCCGACGCACTGAAGTGCGCGTCGATTCCGCGTGGCGGCGTATGCCCGCAGCTCACGCAGCGATCCAGCGCCGGGGCATAGCCGATCGCGCTCAGCAGAGCGCGCTGAAACCGCACGACCACGGGAGCCGCCGCCGCACCGGTCGCCAGCTCGCGAAGGGCGGAGACCGCGTCATCAAACAACGCCGGCGCCGGATCCTGCTCCTCCAGCAGCACGCTCAGCAGCTCGGCCACGTACAGCCCGCCGTAAAGCGCGGTCGCACTGCCCCGCAGACCGCGCAGCGCGTCGCGCTGCGCCCAGCCTGCGAGCGTCCCGAGTTGCGCGTCGCCGCGGGGCGGTGCAAACGTGAGTTCGCCAATCTCGAGCAGGTCCAGACCGCTGGCAAACCGCGTGCGGGTTCCGCGGCGGATGCCGCGGGCGATGAGCTTGAGCAGGCCGGCCTGGCGCGTCAGCAGCGTGACAATCTGCGACGACTCGGAGAATTCCGTCAAGCGCAGGATGAGCGCGTCGTCGGTTCGTGTCGCCATGGGCCGCCACTTCCGGCTCGACGGTCCGCGTAGTCGCGTCCGGTCGCCGAAGATAGGATACTCGACTGGTCAGGCGCACGGTGTCGCGTGCGCTCGGGAGCGGCAATGACAACAGCCGGGCTGGACACTCTCTTGCGGCGGCGCGTCGTGCTGGATACCAATGGATCGATGCTCTACATCGGCACGCTGGAGGCCCACGACGCGGGCGGCTACTGGCTTGCCGACGCCGACGTTCACGATCGGCGCGACGGCCACAGCACCAAGGAAGAATACATCAGCGAAGCGCACGATCTCGAGCGAGCCGGATCGCGGCGCATCAACCGCAAACGCGTGCTCGTCGAGCGGCACGCCGTCGTCAGCATCTCGGCGCTGGACGACGTGGTCAGCGGCGGCGGCGAGGAAGAGGGCGGCGCCGAGGCCGGGGCCCGCGCGTGACGGCCATGAAGTTGAGCTGGCGGCGGCAGCGGCTGACGGCGAAACACGCGTTCGGCACGTCGCGCGGGGCGATTCGCGAAAAGGAAACACTGCTGCTCACGCTCGAGCACGAGGGCCTGGCCGGCGTCGGCGAAGCGGCACCCTCCGTGCTCTATGGCCAGACGCTCGAATCCACCGAAGCGGTGTTCGCATCCTGCGGCGACGCTCTGGGCGACGACCCGTTCGCCATCGAGCCCATCGTCGCGCGGCTGATCTGCCGGTTTGACGGGCAGCGGGCCGCCATCAGCGCCATCGACGCCGCACTGCACGACTGGGTGGGCAAGCGCCTGAGCGTGCCGGTGTGGCGGCTTCTGGGACTGAGCGCCGCGCGCTGCCAGACGACGTTCACGATCGGCACGGGTTCGCCCGACGAGACGCGAACCAAGCTGGACGAAGCGCTCCGCGCGGGGTTCGACGCGCTCAAGGTGAAGATCGGCACGCCGCAGGACGAGCAGACGCTGGAGATCATTCGCGCGCGTTTCTCGGGCCGGCTGGTGCTCGACGCGAACGAGGCCTGGTCGCCCGATGAGGCGGAATCGCGGCTGCGCGGCCTGGCGCGATTCGACCCGGCGCTGATCGAGCAACCCCTGCCGCGCGACCATTGGCGTGAACTGGCGCGCCTGAAGCGGCTCGGCGTGGCACCGATCTACGTCGACGAAAGCTGCGAGCGCGCCGCCGACGTCCTCCGACTTGCGGAGTTCGTCGACGGCGTGAACATCAAGTTCAGCAAGTGCGGCGGCATTCGCGAGGCGCTGCGGATGATCGCGCTGGCGCGGGGGCTGAACCTGGGCGTCATGCTGGGCTGCTTTCTGAGCAGCAGCCTGGCGATCGCACCTGCACTCTCGATAGCTTCGCTGGCGGACCACGCAGACCTCGATGGTCACCTGCTGCTGGCCGACGACCCGTTCGCGGGCATCGAACGCGACGGCGGCGAGTTGCTCCTCGCTGAACGCCCCGGATTGGGCGTCGTCCCGCGCGGCTGATGCGCTCCCTTGCGTGTGAGGCGTGCGACGGCAATGCAGAGCAGAATGCAGACCCGACCTGGGTCGTCGGGGCTGCCGCCGAGGCGGCCGCTCTCCGTGTGCGGCAGATGGGGATGAGCGTCCGTTGCTCGGGCCGGTATAACGTACCGGCCCGAACCAACCCTTTTTGCCCAAAGGAGCAACGGACATGAGAGATTCTAAGATGGAAGTGGCGTCGCGGGAAGTTGTGCATGTTGGCTTGGATTATTCGACCGCGTTTGTGCAGGTGTGTGTTCTGGATTCGGCCGGGCGTGTGCTGGCCAATGCGCGCTGCGCGAATTCGTGGCGGGCGCTGGACGCGTTGGTGCGTCGTTGGTCGCTCGACCTGGCGCATCCCGGTTACGTGCAGCGGATGAAGCAGTCAGAATCGCCCTGCCGACGCGGCTACAATGTGCATATGAACGTGTCAGCGAGGCGCACATGAGCGTGCGTGCAGGCGGAATGAGAATCGCGACGGCGGCCGCGACCGACGTCGCCGCACCCGACGTGGCGCGGCAGCTTGTGTCAGCAGTCCGTGAGCGGTTGGGGCCGGGTCCGATTCACCTGGCGGCGCTGTTCCTCAGCGCGCATTTCGACGAACGCGTCGATGAAATCGCCGGGATGATCCACGAGGAGCTGGCCCCGGCCGCACTCATCGGCAACACCGCCGAAGCGGTCATTGTCGACCAGCGCGAATACGAAGGTCAGCCGGCGGTCAGCCTGTGGGCCGCGCGGCTTCCGGGCGTCCGCATCCGCTCGCTGCACTTCTCGCAGTCCGATCTCGAGCGCCTCAACACGGTCGAAGATTTTCGCGAATACGTCGGCGTGACGGCGGACGAGGCCGTCCATTTCGTCGTGCTGGCCGACGCGTTCAGCATCGACGTGCTCGGCCTGCTGGCCCGCGTCGAATCGGCCTATCCGCAGCGCCCCGTGGTTGGAGGCATGGCCTCGGGCGGCCACCGCCCGGGCGAAAATCGGCTCATCTTCGAGGGCCTCTCGCTCCGCAGCGGAGCGACGGCCATCGCCCTCTCGGGTAACATCGCCGTCGACACGGTCGTCTCGCAGGGCTGCCGGCCCATCGCCCGGCACGTCGTCATCACACGCTCCGAGCGCAACGTCATCCATGAGCTCGGCGGACGCAAGGCGCTCCAGGTGCTTCAGGAACTGCTCCAGGGCTGCAATCCGCGCGACGTGTCGCTCGCCAAGCAGGGCGGCGTCTTCATCGGCCGCGCCGTCTGCGAAAGCAAGGACGTCTTCACGCGCGGCGACTTTCTCATCCGCAACCTCCTCGGTTGGGATGCCAAGTCCGGCGCCATCCAGGTCAACGACCACGTCCGCCCCGGACAGACCGTCCAGTTCCACGTGCGCGACGCGCAGAGCGCCGCCGAAGACATGCGCGACCTGCTCGCGGCCCGCACCCGCCCGCCCGCCGACGGCGCCCTGCTCTTCACCTGCAACGGCCGCGGCACGCGCATGTTCGCCGAGCCCAATCATGACGCCGCCTGCGTGGCGGCCGTGAGCGGCGCGCTGCCGGTCGCGGGATTCTTCTGCATGGGCGAGATCGGCCCGATCCGATCGCGGAATTTTGTCCATGGCCACACGGCGAGCATCGCATTCTTCCGGCCGGCAGCCGACCCGAACACGGACTAAAACCCGTCCCGTCGGCCGACGCCCCACGCTGCCCGCCGAAGCCCGCGTCAAACGCCGCGCCGACCTCGGCCGCGTCTTCTCCAGCGGAATTAAAACCGCCGACGCACGAATACGGCTCTGGGTCGTCCGCAACGGCGCCGGCACGACGCGCTTCGCCGTCTCCGTCAATCGCAAGCACGGCCACGCCGTGCGGCGCAATCTGCTCAAACGGCGGCTCCGCGAAGCGTTCCGGCTCACGCGCCATGAGCTGACCCCGGGGCTCGACATCGTCTGCTCGCCCCAGATCGACGCCGAATGGACCGTCGCCGACGTTCAGGATTCGCTGCGCCGGCTGACGGCCGCGGCGGCAACCCGGCTGGGCCGACCGCCGGAGTGAGGGACCGAGTAGTGCCAGCGGCGTGGAAACCGGATGGCCCGATCATCGTCATGACCGCCGCCGCGGGCGCCGGCCATGTCGTCGCCGCCCGGGCTATCGAGCAGGCCCTGCGCCGACGCCTGCCCGACGTCGAAATCGAATTGCTCGAAGTGCTCGAGTGGTCGAATCCATTCTTCCGGCGGCTCTACGCCCAGGGCTACCTCAGCCTGGTTAATCACGCCCCGACGTTCATGGGCATCCTCTACGAGGCCTTCGACCGGCCCAACCAGCGCTTCCGCGACGCCATCCGCACGACGTTTCAGAACATGAATCTGCACGTCGTGGCGCGCCACCTCCGCCAACGCCGCCCAGCCCTCATCATCCACACGCACTTCCTGCCCGCGGAGATGGTCGCGGAGATGCGGCGGCGCCGGCGGCTGAGCTGCCCGCACGTCACCATTACGACCGACTTCGAAACGCACCGGATGTGGGCGCAACATCCCACCGAGCGCTACTACACCGCGACGGCCGACGGCAAGGCGTATCTGTGCACCTGGAACGTGCCGCCCGACGACGTGCTGGTGACAGGCATTCCCCTCCGGGCCGAGTTCGACCCGCCGCCCGACCGCGCCGCGGCCCGGCAGATCCATGGCCTCGAGATGACGCGTCCGGCGGTGCTAATGCTCTGCGGCGGATTCGGCGTCGGACCGACCGAGCGCTTCTTCGACGAGCTCATCGCGCTGCCGCCCACCGTCCAGCTCATCGTCATCACCGGCCGCAACGAGCGCTTGCGGCAACGGCTCGCGACCGCCGCCGATCGCCGCGGCCGCGACGTGCGCGTGGTCGGTTTCAGCGACCAGATGCACACCTGGATCGCCGCCGCCGACCTCGTCGTCAGCAAGCCCGGCGGTCTGACGGTCTCGGAGTCGCTGATGTGCGGCGTGCCGCTGGTGGTCGTCAATCCGATTCCGGGTCAGGAGGCTCGCAACAGCGACTATCTGCTCGAGCACGGCGCCGCGATCAAGGTCAACAACCCGCGGCTGCTGGGCCATCGCGTGCGCGAACTGCTCGACGATCCGGAGCGGCTGGCGGGCCTGCGTTCCGCCGCCCGAATCCTGGCGCGGCCCGGCGCAGCCCGTCGCATCGTCAGCGACGCCCTGAATCTGATCGGCGCCCCGCCCGAGAGCGGCGATCAGCCCGCCTTCATCCAGAATCCCGCAATCGCGCGTATCGGCGCGCCCCTGTAGCCCAGCCACCTCCGGCTGCATGCCGGTGTGCCCCCAGCCGAGCCCCGACCATGAGGGCGGCCAAGGCGGGAGCCCGAATGGAGGGGTTCGACCGGGAGCTGCAATCGTCGAGCGCCACAGTCACTTGGGTCCAAGCACCGTGGCATCCGATTTGTGCCCAATCTCGCCGAGTCCGTCGGTGTGCGACGACCGAACCCGTCCATTCAGGCTCGCTCCTCGCTCGCCTTCATGGTCGGGGCTCGGCTGGGCGCGCCATTGCGAATACCGGGTATCGCGGTCTCGCGTGTGATGGTCCCGTCGCGCCCGCGCTCTTGCCCGCTCGCCGTATAATCTCCCGCTGCTGCGATTTCGGGCTACCGCTGCGTGGGAGCACAATGACGTGACGACCGTTTGCTGCCGGCTGGCACTCGTGGGTCTGACGCTCAGTCTCCTGCTGGGCGGTTGCCCCGCCGATTCCGGCCGCGGCGACCCCGCGGTCAGCGCCGTCATCGGCATTTCAACCACCCAGGGCGATCCGCCCCTTCGCGTGCAGGTCACCGCCGCCGACTCCACCTCGCGCAACGGCGAGATCGTCGCCTACGCGTGGGATTTCGGCGGCCAGGCATCCTCCGACCAGCGCGAGGCGTCGCACACCTTCACCGCCGCCGGCCGACACCTCATCCGCCTGACCGTAACCGACGAGACTGGCGAGATTGCAACCAACGCGGTCGAGGTGCGGGTCAACGGCACCGACGCCAACCAGCCCACGGCGCGGATCGTCGCCGACGTCACCAGCGGCGCCGCGCCGCTCACCGTCTTCTTCGACGGGCGCAGCAGCTCGGCCGACAGCGACAGCATCGTCGACTACTTCTGGGAGTTCGGCGACGGGCAGCAGTCGCGCCGCCCCGATCCGTCGCACGTCTTCCTCGCCCGCGGCGAGTACACCGTCACGCTGCGCGTCGTCACCGGCGGCGGACTCGACGACTCCGAGAACCTCACCATCACCGTCGCCGGCCGTGCGTCGTCGCTGCAATTCAACGGCGGCCAGCACGCCACGCTGCCGCTGGCCGACGACGCCGACCTCACGACGCTCACCGTCGAGGCGTGGTTCAAGGTCGATGCCACCGGCGGCGGCCGGCTGCTTCAGATCGGCGACGCCCTGGCGCTCGACGTCAACGCACAGGCCAAGGAGGCCAGCCTCACGCTCGCCGGCGCGCCCATCTCAGCCACGCTCGGCGCCGTCAGTGGCGAGTGGCATCATCTGGCGATCTCGTTCGACGCCGCCAACGCCGTTTTCTATCTCGACGGCGGGGCGATCGGCGAACACGCCGCGACCGCCACACTCGTCGCGGCCGACGCGGTTCTCGGCCGCGGTTTCCGCGGCAGCGCCGCGGATGTGCGGCTGTGGAGCGTCGCCCGCACCGCCAGCGAGATCAGCGCGAATTACAAGCGCCAACTGAGCGGGCTGGAATCCGGCCTGGCCGGCTACTGGCGGCTGGACGAAGGGCAGGGACAGGCGGTCGCCAACAGCGCGGACACGACCAACCCCGGCTACCTGGGAAGCGGCACCAACCCCGACGCCGCCGACGCCGCCTGGAGCAGCGACGGCCCGCCGGTAAACCCGTAGTGTACGTTATTCTCAACTCGCTATTCGCCATTCTCCGTAGCGTCGGCCACGAGAAATAGCGAATATCGAATGGCGAATAACGAATGGGGTCGTCACGCGGCAGTTGCAGTTCGATTCGTTATTCTGAACTCGCTATTCGCCATTCACGTAGTCGCCGTTGGACAAGCCGCGCCCGCTGGAAACCGATCATCAGTTGGTCAGGATTGGGTCCTTCCCGTGCCGGCCCTCCTGCGCAACTTGTTATCGGAATTGCCGCTGATGGCCCGATCCACGCCGCGAAATCTCGCCGCCTTCCTCGCCAGCGCGCTGGCCGCGGCCACGCTGGGCGAAGCGCCCAAGCCCGCGCGGGCCGCCGACGAGGTGCTCGCCGACGGCTTCGCGATCGAGACCTACGCCGAGGGGCTCGACGAGCCGATCGCGCTGGAGTTCGCGCCCGACGGGCGGCTCTTCGTCGCACAGCGCGGCGGAATTGTGCGCGTGGTTCGGGCGGGAGACACCGCGGGTGCTGAAGCGACCGGCGACGGCCCCGCGGCGGCGGCACGCCTGAAACCCGGCGCGCGGCGCGCTGCGCTGGCGGACGCCGAATTCGCGCGGGTCGAGGTCATCACCCAGAACGAGAATGGACTGCTCGGCCTGGCGCTTGATCCCGATTTCACCACCAACGGCTACGTCTACCTCTTCGCGACGATCTCCACCGAAGAGCAGCAGATCATCCGCTTCACCGATCGCGACGGCCTCGGGCAGGACATGACCGTCATCCGCGACCACCTGCCGACGCGCGGCGAGTTTCACAGCGGCGGCGGACTGAAATTCGGACCCGACGGAAAGCTCTATTTCGCCATCGGCGACAACCTGGTGCAGGAAAACGCCCAGGACATGAGCACACTGGCGGGAAAAATCTCACGCATCGACCCCGACGGCTCGACCCCCGCCGACAACCCCTTCACCACGCCGACCGGCTCGCCCCGGGCGATCTTCGCACTGGGCTTCCGCAATCCGTTCCGCATCTGCTTCGCGCCCGACGGACGCCTCTTCGCGCTGGACGTCGGCTCCGACGGCGACGGCCGCCGCGAAGAGATCAACCTCGTGCGGTCCGGGCGGAATTACGGCTGGCCGCTGGTCGAAGGACGCCAGTCGGTCCTGCCCAACCCGCTTTTCACCGATCCGATTTACGACTACCACGACGGCGGCGCCGCGCCGACCGGCGCCGTCTACTACAGCGCCGAGCGCTTTCCCGCCGAATATCGCGGCAACCTCTTCCACCTCGAATTTGTGCTCAACCGGCTTTATCGCACCGTGCTCGACGGCGACGAAGTCGTCAGCCACGACGTGTTCGTGCAGGGCGACGGCGGACCGGTCGACTTGGCGCTCGGACCCGACGGTGCACTCTACTACTGCGAAATCTACACCGGCAACGTCAAGCGCGTCGACTACACACTGCCGGTCGAGCCAGTCGTGCAGGGCGAAACGGACGTCGACGCCTCCTTCTCCGACGTCGCCACGCCACGCTACCCCTGCGGCCTCGGCGCGCTCTTCGCCGCGCCGCTCGTCGCCGCACTCTGGGCCGTTCGCAGCCCGCGGCGTCGCCACTGACGCGCCGCGCCTTACTCCGGCGTCGCGGCCGGTTTCGCCGCAGCCGGACGCGCCCGCAGCGTGATCGAACCGTTCGACGTCCGGGCGCGGATCGACCCTTCGGCGGTGCTCCCGCCCAGCACGCCGCGCAACTGCGTGCTGCTCATGTTCTCGATCGTCAGCGGCAGGTCGCCCAGCTCAGGCCGGATGCGTCCGTTCGAGCAACCCAGGTCGAGGGCGGCCCGCATCCGCGTGCGAAGCGTCAGCTCGATCGAGCCGTTGCTCGTGCGGGCCGCGACGTTGCCCGTTTCGGCCGGCGCGACGTCGGCGATGATTCGTCCATTGGACGTGACCAGGTCCACGTCGCCGCGGCAGTTGATCAGCTCGATCGCGCCGTTGGACGTTTCGGCATGGCTCTCGCCGTCAACGTCCTCCAGGATGACAGCGCCGTTGCTCGACACGGCCTCGGTCTTTCCGCGCACGTGGCTGAGGGTGACGCGGCCGTTGCTGGTGCGGGCTGCGACGTTGCCATCGACCTGACGCGCCACGATGCTGCCATTGCTGGTCGCCAGCCGCAGTTCGCCGCTCATCTCTTTGATCTGGATCCCGCCATTGCTGGTGCGCACCTCGGCCGGGCAGGCCCGCGGCACGTGCACGACCAGGTCGGCGCCCGGCGAGCGGTTGCGCAGGTGCTCCGGGCAGCGGAATTCGACGCGCAGGGCACGCGCGTCCTCGCTCGGTTCCGCGGCCACGGAAAGCTCGTCCAGCGCCGCGCGCGCCTCCTCGAGCGTCCGCCCGCGCACGCGGATCACCGCCGTGACGCGAGCCCTGTCGCCCCCGCCCGGTTCGAGCGTCACGCGGCCATTGCGCGTTTCAACGTCGATCCGCTCGTAACTGCTCCAGTCGGCCGCGAAGTCGAGCTCGCGCGTCGCCGACACGAGATTGGCGCAGCCGCACAAGCTGATCAGCAGCAGCGGCGTCAGCGCGGCGCGGCGTTTCATCGTGGTGCTCATAGACCTTTCTCCCTTCAAAGCCCCCAAACACTGTTGTGCGTGGCCCGGCCTACGGACGCACTCAAGATTCCTCTCTCAAGACTCAAAACGCCGCGCCGCGAGCGCACCCCATTCCCACATCCTCACCTTCTCACCGTCGTCACGGGCTAGCGCGACAGCTCGCGCACCTTCCTGAACTTCTCAGCCAGCGCGCTCGTCCAGCTCCGCGCCAGACGCCGCGCCGCCGCATCACCCGCTTCGAGCTGTTTGGCGAACTCCAGCCCCTGCTCCTCGCTGAAGAGCGGCTTGTTCCACTCCGCCAGCGCCGCCGGCTTCATCCCTCCGTCGATCAGCGCCTTCCACGTCGCCCGCAGATCGGCGTGCTGATCCACGAGCCCCGCGCCGATCAGGTCGCGCACCAGCGCCGTGCGGCGGTTCTGCAGCGCATCGTCCATCTTCATGAACACGCCGGCCGCCGCCGCCTTGTACGGATCGTCCACTTGCAGCGCGCCGGCGTATTTCTCGCACACGTCCGGCCGCATCGGCAAGCGCCGCAGCGCACGCTCCTTCGGCCCGTCGGAATGACCGGCGGGCAGCACCCACAGGCGCTGCCCTTCCGCGCTGAGCACGAAGCTGATGAACGCGTCGGCCAGCTCGCGGTGCGGCGGCTTGCGCAGCATCGAGATCGGATCGGGCGTGATGGCGGTTTCACCCGCCGGGTTGACGTAGCCCAGCACGTCGGCGCCTGAGCGGGCGATCTGCTCGTAGCCGTAAAAATCGATGCACGGGCCTGCCAGCACGTCGCCGCCCGCCACCTCGTTCGGGATGGCCGAGCTGGCGACGGCCACGCTGCGGCAGTTGCCCAGAATCTGCATCAGCATCGGCCAGCCCTTCTCCCAGCCGTACTTCTGGAGCACCAGCTCGTACGTGACGCGCACGCTGCTGCTCTTGCGCGGGTCGGCGACGATCACCCAACTGTACATCTTCGCATCCGCCAGGTCGGCCCAGCTTCTGACCTCGGGCAGGCCCTGATTCGCCAGACCGCGCTTGTTGTAGATGATGCCGAACGACGAGAGCGCCGAGCCATACCACAGACCGGCCGGGTCGTAGTTCGCCACGCCCGAAATGTCGCGCGGAATCCCATCCAGCACACCCGCGGCCAGCTTCGGCTTTTCCAGATAGCCCTTGGTCGCGGCGAGCTGGTGATCGGGCACGCCGCCGCCAAAGAACACGTCCAGATCAAACGACGAACCACGCGCGGCGCGCTCCTTGGCGTCCAGCAACTGGCTCAGCTCGCCCGTGCCCTGCTTGATCCAGCGTATCTTCAAGTCGCGGCCGACGTGCTTGACGAATGCCGCCTCGAATTCCTTCTGGATACCCTCGTGATGCGGCGTGATGATCTCCAGATCATACGATTGCGCCAGCGCCACGCCCGTCGCCGCCAGCCCGATCAACGTCGCTACGCCGCACCGTACCATGGACGCACCTCACCGTCTCGATCGGACTCAGTTCCTCGGACTCCGCCGCCGGTGCAGCGTGGCGGAGATTCGGACGTCTCGCCCGCCGACCCTACCGCCCGGCCGGCAGAATGATAACGTCGCGCGGATCGATCGAGCAGCGCACCGCGTCACCCGGCGACACGCGCACGGTGCCCGCCCGCCGCGGAACGGCCGCCGTCAGCCGCGTGCCCTGCCAGTCGAGCGCCGCATGCGTCGTTTCGCCGAGGTACGTCAGCTCCGTCACGCGCGCCGTCAGCGTGTTCGCCGCGCGCGCCTCGGCCGAGGGACGCGCCGCCGCCCCCGGCGCAAGCACCTCGTCGACGCTGACGGCCTCATAGCGAATAGACACGCGACACGCACCGCCGGTTGGCGCGCCAGCGCCCGCTCCGGCGAGAATGTCACCCGAAGCAGTACGCAGCACGCGCCGGTCGCCGTCGCTTGCAACGATCGTGGCGTCGACGAAGTTCGACTCGCCCAGAAAATCGGCCACGTCCTGGTCGTCCGGCCGGCAGTAAAGTTCCTCGGGCGTGCCGAGTTGCCCGATCCGCCCGCCGAACATCACCGCCATCCGGTCGGCCACCGAGAGCGCCTCCTTCTGGTCGTGCGTGACGTAGACCGCGGTCAACCCGAACTCTTTGCACAGCCGGCGGATTTCGCCGCGCATCTCCAGCCGCAGCTTCGCGTCCAGATTACTCAGCGGCTCGTCCAGCAGCAGGCACTGCGGCCGCACCACCAGCGCCCGCGCCAGCGCCACGCGCTGCTGCTGCCCACCGGAGAGCTGGTTCGGACGACGCTTCGCGTAGGCCCCCATGCGAACCATGTCCAGCGCGGCGGCGACGCGCCGCCTCTGCTCGTCGCGCGGCACCCGCCGCACGCGCAGCCCGAACGCCACGTTCGCCTCGACCGACATGTGCGGCCACAGCGCGTAGTTCTGAAAGACCATCGCCGTGCCCCGGCGACGCGCCGGCAGCCGCGTTACGTCCTGCTCGTCGAAGAGAATCTGCCCCCTGTCGGGGATGTAGAAGCCGGCGATGCTGCGCAGCAGCGTCGTCTTCCCGCAGCCCGACGGCCCGAGCAGGAAGAACAGCTCCCCGCGCTGAATCTCAAGCGAGACGGCGTCGAGCGCGCGGACCGTGCCAAACGTCTTGACCACCGAGCGGATGCGGACGCTGACCATGCCGCGGCAGGATAGCGTCAGAATATCGAATTTCGAATAGCGAATAACGAATTGCGAACAACGAGTTGCGAATAACGAATTGGGAAGCGACCCCCGCGTGAATGCGTCCCCAGCCGAGCCCCGACCATGAAGGCGAGCGAGAAGCGAGCCTTCATGGTCGGGGCTCGGCTGGGCGCGCCCCTCACATCCACGCTTGGCTGCAACAGCTTCGCGCGCGCGAGGCGTGAGCGCCCTCGCGCGCGTCGCGCCTACCTCACCGACCCCAGCTCCCGCGCCGCTCGCCGCGGATCATCCGACTGAATCACCGCCGCGCAGACGCAGAGCACGTCGGCCCCCGCCTGCCGCACGCGGGTCGCGTTCGACGCCTCAATCCCACCGATCGCCACCAGCGGCAAGTCCGTCAGCCCACGAACCGCCGCCAGCGTCTCCACCCCCGCGACGTGCTCCTGCGGCTTGGTGCCACTGGGGAACATCGGCCCGACCGCCACGTAGTCCGGCTCGTCGCGCAGCGCCGCTTCGAACTGCGCGATCGTGTGCGTGCTGACGCCCACCAGCAGCCCGCCGCTCGCGATCCGCCGCGCCTCGCGCACCGGCAGATCGTCCTGCCCGACGTGCACGCCGTCGGCACCGGCCAGCCGCGCGATGTCCGGCCGATCGTTCATGATGAACAGCGCGCCGTGCCGCGCCGTCAGTTCGCGCAGCTCGCGCGCCCGGCTCAGCAGCTCGCCGTCGGTCAACCCCTTCTCGCGAAGCTGAACGCAGCCCGCACCTCCCAGCAGCGCCTCCTCCGCCGTCTCGCGCCACGGCCGCCGGCAGAGCGCCTCGGTGACGATGACATAAAGCCCGCTGCGCCGGAACCGCGCGGCCAGCGCGCTGCGCAACCGGACGCGCGGCTCCAGCGCGTAGAGCCGATAGCGCAGCGCCTCGGCGCCCGCGGCCGCTTCGGGCGAGACCATCTTGCCGAATTCGCCGAGCGCGCGGGCCGCTTCCGCCGCTCGGGCGAACGCCGCCGCCGCCACGTCGTCCGCGGATTCGCGGCTCAGCTCGGCGGCGGTCTTCAGCTCGCGGCCGACATCCGACTCGATGCCGCGCGCCGCCAGCAGCGCCGGACCGCCGAGCTGTGCGCGCAGCTCGTTCAGCGCGTGCCGCAGCGCCTTCACGCCGCCCGCCGCCGCCGCGTCGTCGCACGCGAAGCGGGCATGATCCTCGAGCACGCGCAGCGCCTCGCGCAGCCGATTCAGATTGACGTCGAGAATGCGAAGGATCGCGTCGGTCATGGCGGTACCACGCGCCGCGCGAGCGCCGGCGGAGACCCCAGCGTCGATCCGCCGCCTCAGGGCGTCAGGCCGATCGCCCAGGTCAGCAGCGCGATCGGGTCCTGGTTGCCGATTGGAAAGACGCTCGGATCGAGCGGGTCGGTCTGAAACGCCTGCTTGTCGAACAGCCGCTCGTTCGTGCCGCGCGTCGACATCAGGTTGCTCGGGTCCCCGCTGTGCAGCAGACCCAGCAGGTGACCCACTTCATGCGCCACCGTGTTGCCCAGCGCCGTCACCATCTGGTCAAAGCTGGCGAAACCCTCAAACGCCTCGAGGAACGATTGCGTGAACACGATCGCGTCGTCTGAAGGGTCGGCGTTCAGCACGTCGATCTGCTCCGACTGCGCGAACGCCGTCCGGCTGTTCCCGCCGAAGTAGATCGTCGTGTGTGCCACCGCCGGCGGCGGCCCGTCGTCGGAGCTGACCACCGTCAGATCGAAGCCCGCATAGCGCTGCGCGATGATCGCCTCGATCGCGGCCTTCATCTCAGCCGTCCGGCCGGCGTACGGGCCAACGTCCGTCGCGTTAAACGGATCGATGCTGAATTGCCCGATCGTGTCGATCGAGACGTTCGTCCCGCCGTCCCAGTCCAGGTACACAACCTGCCCGATCGCCTCGGGCACCGCGCCGCCACGGTTGATCCGCACCGTCACCGTGTACGAGCCGGTCGTCTCGCTGCCGGCGAAATTGGCAATCACCAGAAAATATTCGCCGGCCTCGCCGCGGATCGTGTCGTCGATCAGCGGATTCAGATCCTCGCTGAACTTGTCCCGATCGTCGTTGTAGAAGTGAATCGACTGGTTGTCGTCGAACACCGCCGCCACCGCGTCCAGATCGCCGCCCGTCGCCTGCACGTCGATGAAAACGCGATCGCCCGCCGCCAGCTCACCCAGCGAGTAAACGTCAATGTCGCTGCCCGCGGTCACCTCACCCGCAAACCGCAGCGATTCCCCCGACGCCGCGATCGGCAGCGCCGTCGCCGCGTCGAAGCTCGCGTTGCCCTCGGTGTCGAGGAACGGCGTTTCGTCGCCGGGCGCGTCGCCGCCCGTGAACGGACAGCCACCCAGCAGAAGTGCGGCTCCCAGGCCGAGCGACAGTCTCAGCGCGAAGAAACCCCCTCGCTGCAAAGCCCGCAACCCCATCGCAATTGCTCCTCGGTCAGACGCCGAATGACACGCCTCGCCGCATTGTTGGTCCGCACCGCGGGCCGGTCAAGCTCCGCGGTCGCGTCCTGGCGGCCGACGCCATCCGCCAGCAGCATGGCCGAGTCCTGGCTGCCCAGCGGAAAGACCGAAGCCTCAAGGCTGACAGGGATGAAGCGCTGCTCTTCAGCCAGATCCTGGGCGGACCCGGTGGTGTCCATGATATCATCCGGATTCCGCGTGTGGTAAAGCCCCAGCAGGTGCCCCAGCTCGTGGCTGGCCACGTTCCCGATCATGATGCCCAGCTCCTCGGGCGTCAGTCCCATGTTCTGAAACGCGGCGAACGTGGAGACGTATACGACCGCGGTCTGCGCCGCGTCCGAGTTGTATTCGTCCACGTTGTCGGCCAGCCCGAGCAGCCCCGGATCATCGCCCCCGAAGTGAATCACGCTGTGAGCATCCGCCGGTTCCGGGTTATCGGTCGACGAGAGCAGGGTGACTTGAAAACCCGCATAGTCCGACTGCATCGTCTGATAAATTGCCGATATCACCTGTTCGGTTGTCCCGCCATACGCCGCCCCCAGCTCGCCCGCGTCGAACGCCCCAAAACTGATTCCGCCGCGCGTGTGCACGCGCACACCCGTGCCGCCCGCGAAATTCAGATAAACCGTCTGCGGCCGCGTCGGCGGAACGTCGACGCCATGATCACGCACGGCGCTGAGCGAAAACCGCCCGCCCGTCCCGCCGTACGACGGCATCACGCCGACGTAGACGCGCCCCGTCGCGCGTCTGAAAATGTGCTCGAGCGGTTGGATCGCGACGGCGTGCGAACGCGAGAGCAGACCGATATTTTCGTCGAAGACGACCACCGTGAAAGCGCCCGACAGCAGCGGGTTACCGGGCGCAATCCGCCAGCGATCGCCCGGCTCGGCGCCCGGCAGCTCGAAGAGCTGATAAAGCCCTTCGCCCGCGAGCGCACCCTCGATGCTCACGGCGTCGTCGTTCTCATAACGAACCGAGCCGGCCGCCGATGACGCGCTGTCGTCGGTCGCCAACGTCGCGACCTGTCCGAGAACCGTGTCGTCGCCGGCGCCCGGCAGCGGCGTGCAGCCCGCGAGCGGCGCGAGAAGAACAAGTCCGAAAACAGGCAGATGTCGCACAGTCTTTCCCCCCGTGGGTGGCTGTGCAACGAAGCTTCGTCGGTGGAGTGCGGGACCGGCGCGGCTGCGCCGAGCGTTCTTTCCCTTCCTCCAGCCTGATGCTGGTCAACGGGATTATCGATGATCGGCGGCCGGCAATTGAATGATTCTTACGAAATTCCGGGTCGGCGCTTCGGATCAGACGTGATCGGACGCGCGCCGCGCGCCGCTGATGTGTCGCCCGCCGCCGGCCGATACGACAGATGACTCCGTGTCGACCGGAGTCGCGCGGCCCGCCGCCGGACACCAGCCGAGAGACACGACATGGACGCTCAGGAAATTGTGAAGCTCACGCCGCAGGCGATCCAGGAAATCCTGCAGGCCCGCCTGCCGGCCGGGGCGGAGGATTCGCGGACGTCGGAGCAGCGGCGGACGGCGCGCTGGCCGTTTCCGGGGACGGTGGAGGTGTGGCTGCCGGACGGAGAGTATGGCGAGCGGCACCTGCTGGCCACGCTGCACAACCTGAGTCCGAATGGGCTGGCGATGCGCTCGCGGCGGGCGATTCACGCCGGAACGCTGATTGCCCTGGCGCTGCATCAGCCGGAGCTGAGCTGCTACGGCGACGCGCTGGTGCGTCACTGCACGCGCTCGCACACCGGTTATCTGGTGGGTGTGGAGTTCGTGTTTCGGGACTCTGACGACTAGAGTCTATCCCAAATCCAATCGCAAATCCTGTGGGGCCGGCCTTTGGCCGGTCTCGCCGCGCGTACCGCAAGACGCGTCGCCCACGCGAAAGCGGGGCTGCAGTCACCCGGGCGAAGGCAGCGCTCGCGCCTGCCAGAGCCGCGCCCGTCAGGAAGCGGGGAACGCAGGACGTCTTCGACAGCGCGCCGGCGCCTGCCGCCGGCGCGGCGCGGCCGCTTGCGCTAATGTTCTGTGAAAACGACCGAAAACACTTGCCGCGCGTGTGTTTCAGGTGTAGGCTTTATTATCGTTCCAACACATCCGCCGCGATGATAGTCTTGTTCTTGGCGCAGCGCGGCGGTCTTTTCCGGCACATGCCGGTGCGGCGTGCACAGAATTTGCAACGCCGGCGCGATGGCGGCCTTGATCGGCCGCTCGATGGCCGGCTGCCGGGGTCGCTGAGTGCGCCGGTCTTCTCTGGGGAGCTTCGGGGCACACGGGCTGTGGCTATCGAACCGAGCGCGTCTGGGGCACCCGCCCGCGGACGCCGGCCCGGCTGTGGTGTTGCTTTGTGCGGCGCTGGCGCGGCCGCGCGAGACGTTCGCGCGTGCGAGCCCCGCGGCATCGCCCCTCCGCCGCACTCTACCCATGGAGGAATCGCAATGACACACAAATGCAAGTTGGGGGTCATGCTGTTGGGGCTGGGGCTGCTGCCGGGGGTGGTGCTGGGGGCGACGTATTCGTGGATCGGGCAGGGCGACAACAACGTGTGGAGCACCTGTCCGCGGAACTGGGTGGTGGTCGGCTTGGGTGGGTGCTACCCGAATGACTACGGCGACGACGCGGGCATTCCGTACAACGCCATCGGTTGGGTGATCACGTTGATCTATCTGGATCAGATTGACGACTTCACCATCGACTCGGACGTGGACTTCGACTACGACAACGACGGCACCCACGCCATCGGCACGCTGGTGACGAACACGGTGGTCATCGCGGCCACGAATGGCGAGTCGATCGTGACGGTGTCGAGCGACTCGGGTATTACGGCGGAGGATTGAATGAGCGCGGTGAACCATCGACATGCTCGTCTGTGCAGCGTCAATCCGCAGTCAGCGGCGGGGCACGCGCTTCTTCTGGCACTGGCGTTGGTCGGAAGTGCGGCGGCGCAGGTGCCGCCGGGCTACAAGGTTGTACACGTGACCGAGTCGCCGGAGTACGACAGCAGTCCGCGAATCAACAATCGCGGGCAGATCGTGTTCCTGCGGCGGTATGACATCAACGATCGCTACACGCAGGAGATCATGCTCTACGACAACGGCCAGCTCATTCGATTGACGGACGACTATGTGTGGGATGCCGAGCCGGACATTAACGACGACGGCGTTGTGGTGTGGCTGAGCCGCATCGGCGCGAATAGTACGGCAGAGATTATCCGCTATGAGAACGGCCAACTGACGCAGATTACGAACAACGACACTGACGACTACAGTCCCAGAATCAACGGTCCGGGGCACGTCGTCTGGTCGGCGATGAACCGGTTCGGTTGCGAGAACTCGGGTTCCGAACTCCGCTTGTTTGACGGCACTGCTATTGTTGACATCACCGCGAACGGCTTTTCGAATCAGCGAGAGCGGCTCAATGACTTGGGCGAAATACTCTGGACGCGCTTCGACTTTTGCCCAAAGCCGTGGGAATCGGTCGCTCTGTTCTATAGCAACGGCCAGACCACGCAGCTCACGGTCGGTCAACGGCAGCCGCGTACGTCGTCGCTCAACAACAAGTCGCAGGCGGCCTGGACGCACGGCGTGGACACACACTCCGAGATCCAGATCTGGCAGGCCGGGGTGACAACGACGCTGACCAACTGGGGCACGAACGTGTACCTCAACAATACCGGGCAGATCGCGTTCGACCGCTGGCATGACGACACCGAGGTCTGGCAGGTGTGGTACGTCGTCAACGGCGAATTCCTGCGACTCACCGACGAACCGGTGTGGAACGTCTGCGGCGACATCAACGATCGCGGGGAAGTCGCGTGGGAGCGGGGTATGTACCCCGGCGACGTGGACATCCGCTACATGAAGCGCCTGCCGGCTGGCGACTTGAACTGCGACGACCGGGTGGACTTCTCAGACGTCGATCCGCTGGTGCTGTTGCTGACCGATCCGGGCGCGTATGCGGCGCAGTTTCCGAACTGTGACCGGCGACTCGCCGACGTCAATGGTGATGGCTCGGTCAATGCATTCGACGTGGATCCGTTTATCGAGTTGCTGCCTTAGTTCGACTTTCGCACTTTTTGGAGGAATTGGACAGTCCCCTGTAAACAAAGACGAGCTTCCCGCACCATGCGTGTTCTGTTCAAGGAAGAACGCACAGAGCAAGGAGGCTCGCGGTGGAACTT
>JAJVHV010000012.1:0-16886 GCA_022072445.1 Phycisphaerae bacterium
TGCGATCCGAAAGCGTCCGGGCGCAGGTTTTGTCACTCCGCGTGCAGGGCCGGGGTCACACAAAACTCGTCCAATCCCTGCTAAACGCCGTCCAACAGGCGGCGTAAAGTGCGAAAGTCGAGCTAAGGCAGCAACTCGATAAACGGATCCACGTCGAATGCATTGACCGAGCCATCACCATTGACGTCGGCGAGTCGCCGGTCGCAGTTCGGAAACTGCGCCGCATACGCGCCTGGGTCGGTCAGCAGAAGCACGAGCGGCTCAACGTCGTCAAAGTCCACCCGGTCGTCGCAGTTCAAGTCGCCAGCCGGCAGGCGCTTCATGTAGCGGATGTCCACGTCGCCGGGGTACATACCCCGCTCCCACGCGACTTCCCCGCGATCGTTGATGTCGCCGCAGACGTTCCACACCGGTTCGTCGGTGAGTCGCAGGAATTCGCCGTTGACGACGTACCACACCTGCCAGACCTCGGTGTCGTCATGCCAGCGGTCGAACGCGATCTGCCCGGTATTGTTGAGGTACACGTTCGTGCCCCAGTTGGTCAGCGTCGTTGTCACCCCGGCCTGCCAGATCTGGATCTCGGAGTGTGTGTCCACGCCGTGCGTCCAGGCCGCCTGCGACTTGTTGTTGAGCGACGACGTACGCGGCTGCCGTTGACCGACCGTGAGCTGCGTGGTCTGGCCGTTGCTGTAGAACAGGGCGACCGATTCCCACGGCTTTGGACAGAAGTCGAAGCGCGTCCAGAGTATTTCGCCCAAGTCATTGAGCCGCTCTCGCTGATTCGAAAAGCCGTTCGCCGTGATGTCAACAATAATGGTGCCGTCAAACAAGCGCAGCTCGGAACCCGAGTTCTCGCAACCAAGTCCGTTCCAGGCGTTCCAAGCGATGTGGCCGACATCGTTGACATTGGGAGATCTGTCGTCGATCTCATTGTCAGTAATCCGCGTCAGCTTGCCGTTTGCGAGACGGACGATTTCTTGCGTCTCGTTCGGGCCCATGCGGCGTGACCACACAACCACGCCATCATCGTTGATGTCTGGAGCCGAATCCCACACGTAGTCGTCCGTCAAGCGCGTCAACTGCCCGTCCTCATAGAGCATGATCTCCTGCGTGTAGCGATCGTTGATGTCATACCGCCGCAGGAACACGATCTGCCCACGATTGTTGATCCGCGGACTGCTGTCGTACTCCGGCGACGCGGTCACCACCACGACCTTGTACCCCGGCGGAATCTGCGCCGCCGCCGTCGCGCCGAACGCCATGACGATCATGACGGCTGTCACGACGAGCAGCGAGCCCGACACGGAGAAGTCACACCTCGCGACACTCGTTGTCGCACGGCGTCTCGCCTGCGCCATGAGCGGCGCGCGCAATCCATACTGTCGATCCAGAACGCACATTCAATCCACCGCCGTAATGCTGGAGTCGTTGGACACCGTCACGATCGATTCGCCATTCGTGGCGGCGATGGTGACCGTGCTCGCGACCAGCGTGACATCGTCGCCGGTCGCACTGTCGAATGCAACATCCGAGTCGATGGTGAAGTCGTCGATCTGATTGATGTCGATCAGGTTGATGGACCAGCCGCTGGCGCTGTACGGAATCGTCGCGTCGTCGCCCGAGTCGTTCGGGTAACAGCCCCCCAGACCCACCACGACCCAGTTCCGACACGTGCTCCACTCGTCGTCGGCGCCCTGACCGACCCAGGTATACGACGCCGCCAGCGCCACTCCCGACGGGAGCGCCAAAGTCAGCGCCAGCGCCAGCAGCATGATCCCCAACTTCTGTCTGTGTTTCATTGCGATTCCTCCGTGGGTAGAGTACGGCGGAGGGCGATGCCGCGGGGCTCGCACGCGCAAGTCTCGCGCGGCCGCGCCAGCGCCGCACGAAGCAACACCACAGCCGGGCCGGCGTCCGAGAGCCAGTGCTCCCGACGCGACCGATTCAATAGCCACAGCCCGTGTACCCTGCTACTCCCCAGAGAAGACCGGCGCATCCAGAGAAGATCGGCGCATCCAGAGACGCCAGCAACCGCAGCGCGTGTATCGAGGGACGCCCGAGCGCTGGCGCTTGGGGCTCGGATAAGCCGTCTGTGCGCACATCGGCGCTCGCGCCAGCGTCGCCGAATCTCCGCGCGCCGCAGCAGCACCCGCTACAGAAGACCGCCGCGCTGCGCCAAGAATGAGACGATCATCGCGGCGGGTGGATTGTTGGAGCGATAATAAAGTCTACACCGCGAACCCGCGCACGGCAAATATTCTCGGTCGTTTTCACAGAACATTAACGAAAGCGGCCGCGCCGCCGCGGCAGGCGCGCCCTCCACTTCGTCGCTCCGTCGCTTCGTGGCGCGGGTGCCTTGCCGTCGGCCGTCCGCATCGGCAGGTCGCCCCGCGCCCGCAATTCGCGCTTGCCCTTTGGTTTGAAAGTCCGCGTCGGTGTCCGACGTGCCGCGCCAAGCGCTGATTTACGCCGAGTTTCGGTTTCCGTCATCCGCCTCACTCCAAAAACGCTGGTTCTTCGCGTGACGAGTACTTCCGGCTGCTTGAGCAAGCCGAGTAACAGTCCGCCCCGGTCTCGCCAGCCGAATCGCGACGACATCACGCGGCGCCCGACTACAATCCCACTCATCCAAGGAGCCGCTCTCGATCGACATGCCCGGACCGCACGACCCATACGCCGCGTTGCGCGTGCGGAACTATCAGCTTTTCATCAGCGGCTGGCTGCCGGCCTCCGTGGGCCTGCAGATGCAGGGCACGGCCCTGGCCTGGGAAATCTATGAGCACACGAATGACCCGCTTTCGCTGGGCATCATCGGCGTCGCCCGGGCGCTGCCGACCATCCTGCTCGCCCTGCCCGCCGGCCAGATCGTCGACCTCGTCGATCGCCGCCGCGTTCTGCTGCTGACGCAGGTCGGATTCGCGGCGGCGGGGGTGTTGCTGACGCTGGGCTCGATCGCGCTGAATCGCGGGATGCTCGGTAGCGACGGCGCGGGCGTGTGGCTCATGTACCTCCTGATCGCGCTGACCGGCGGCGCGCGCGTCTTCAACGGGCCGGCCCGGGCCAGCTTGCTGCCGCGCATCGTGCCGGGCGGGGCCAGCGGCGCCGTGTTTCACAACGCCATCACCTGGAACAGCGGTGTGTTCCACCTCGCCGCGGTTCTCGGTCCGCTGGCCGCGGGCGGCGTGATTGCCATGACCGGTGTTGCCTGGCCCGTCTACGCGCTGGCGGCGGCCGGTTGCCTATGGTTCGCCGGCATGTGTCCCTTCATCCGGCCGTATTCCGCGGGTTCGGCATCGCCGTTGACCGCGGCAGAGCGCGCGGATTCGAGCCGATCGGTCTCCCCCCTGGTCGCCGGAGTGCCTTCCAGGCTGGCGGCGCTGGCGCCACGCGCGATGCTGCGCGGAATCATGGAGGGCGTGCGGCACGTTTGGTCCGAGCGGACGGTGCTGGGAGCCATCTCGCTCGATCTCTTCGCCGTCCTGCTGGGCGGCGCGACGGCGCTGATGCCCGTCTACGCCCGCGACATCCTGCACGTCGGACCCGTCGGCCTCGGCGCGCTGCGCGCCGCGCCCTTCGTCGGCGCGCTGCTCATGGCGCTGCTGCTGGCGCATCGGCCGGCGTTCGAACGCGCCGGCAGTGCCCTGCTCTGGTCGGTCGCCGGATTTGGAGCCTGCACCATCGTGTTCGGCGTCTCGACGTCCTTCTGGTCCTCGCTGGCGCTGCTGGGCCTTCTCGGCGCGCTCGACAACGTCAGCGTCGTCATCCGCCACGTGCTGGTGAGCGTCAAGACGCCCGATCATCTGCGCGGTCGCGTCGCCGCGGTGAACGCCGTGTTCATCGAGTCGTCGAACGAGCTGGGCGGGTTTGAAAGCGGCCTGGTGGCGAAATTCTTCGGACCGGTCTTCAGCGTCGTCTCGGGCGGCGTGGGGACAATTCTGGTGGTTCTCGGCATGGCGTGGTGGCTGCCGGAGCTGCGGAAGCTCCGCCGCCTGCACGAACCGCACGCAGCGCGACCCGGCTGAGGATCGGGCCGCGTGTCCCGCCGGTCAGTCGATACGCACGGCCAGCAGCGTGATGTCGTCCAGCGGATATTTGATCCGCCGCAATGCGTCGAACCGCGCGATGACCTCATCAACGGCTGCATCGACGCCACGCGCCGCCAGGATGTTCACCCAGCCCGAGCGCAGCAGCGGGTCCTCGTCGCTCGTCCCGCCCAGCGGCTGAAATCCGCAGGCCGAATCGTCGGCGCTGGCCAGCGACGCGGCCGCGGCGACGTTTTCGAATGCCGCCGCGATCGGCGGCGCCAGCAGGTGCGGCACGACGAGCTTTTCGAGTCCGTCCGAGTGCAGGATGAGTGCGTCGCCGGAGCGAAGCTGAATCGCCTGCGTTTCGAATGTGAATTCCGGCGCGACCCCGACGACACCGCCGGCCGACTGGATGAGGCTGACCGTGCCCTCGGCCCGCCGCAAGAGAGGATACGGCGCGCCGCCGCGCGCCATGCGCAGTTCGAGCGTCCGCGTATTCAGAATTCCGTAGACCACCGCGACGAACGGGCACTCGGCCAGCCCGGCCTCGATGATTTCACCATTCAGCCGCGTCAATACCTCGGCCGGGTCCAGCAGCCGATAATGCCCGTCAAAGATCTCCTTACCGTGCAGCGCCCGCTTAATGAACACCGTCAGCAGCGCCGCCGGGATCCCCTCGCCGGTTGCGTCGGCGACGGTGATGCCGACATGCTCCTCATCCAGCCGCCGAACATCGTAAATGTCGCCCGAGACATACTGCGCGGGCCGGTAAAACGAGCGGAACGATACCGGACCGTACGTCGGCAGGGTCGCTGGCAGAAAACCGCGCTGAACCTCGCTGGCCAGGCGCAATTGCCGCGCCAGGCGGCGCTGGATCGAGACGTGCTGCGCTTCGGAGTGCCGCATGCCGCGATGGAGCGACTCGAGCGACGCGCGCATGTCGAGCATGGTCGCCAGTCGGACCGATAGCTCGTCCTCGCTGTCGGTGCTGGTAAACGAGATCGGGAGTGCCGCCGGGTAGGCGAAGCTGGTCCGATCGCATTCGTTGCCATGCACGACCAGCGTGGCCCGCGGATGATCGGCCATGCGGTCGAAAAGGACGCGCAGCCGCTGAGCGGTGTCCGCGTCGTTGGTCGGCGCGACGATGACAACGGCGTCGGCGACGCTGCCGCCGCCGGCACGCAGTGCCTCGCGGATGGGCCGAAAACTGACGCTGGCGTTGGTCCGTTTCAGCGCGGCTTCGAGCGGAGCGGGGACGCGTTCGTCATTGAGGATGACCTGGACGTGGGGCGTGAGGGTTGCGGGCATAGGTGCTTCCAACTCAATCCGGTCTGGGCGATTCGAAGCGTCGGTCCGCTTCCGGCGGCGGATGCGTATAAACAGAATCGGACATTTCCTCGCGAAACTTCCCTGCGTATACTCGTCGTCCGATAGGTGTTGGCTCGACTCGGCTCCGTGGCGAGAATTCGCCACCCCAATGGAGGGCACGCCGCCTGACGGAAATACTCGCCGCTCTCCTCACGCCGGACCCCGTCGCGTCACTGTCGCTCGGCACGCCGCAATTGCTCGAACTGGCGGCCATCGGCGTGTTGAGCGGTGTGATCGGGGGGCTGATGGGGATCGGCGGCGGGCTGGTGATGATCCCGGCGATGCTGCTGGTGGTGGGGGAACCGTTCGGGCCGGGGTCGCTGCACGTCTTCAAGCTGGCGGCGCTGTTGACCAGCGTCGTGCTTTCGGTGCCGGCGGCTTGGCGGCACCTTCGAAAGCGAGCTGTGGTGGGCGGGATCGTGCGGGCCGTGATCCCCGGAGCGCTGGGCGGCGTCGCGATCGGAACCGCCGTCAGCTCCCTCTTCGCCGCGGAGCAGACCCACATCCTGCGGCGCAGCTTCGGCGTGTTCATGATGCTGGTCGTGGCCATACGGGTCTATCAGGGCAGCGCGCATCGGCGGCTGCGGGAGGCGTGTCCGACGCCGCGCCGGGTAATGCCCTACACGCTGATCATCGGGGCGCCGTCGGGTGTGATCGCGGGACTGCTCGGCGTGGGGGGCGGGGTGTGGGCGGTGCCGGCTCAAAACGTCGCCATGGGCGTGGAACTGAGGCACGCCATCGCGAATTCGACGTGGATGATTGTGTTCGTCGCGGTTGCGGCGTCGGGCTCGCAGGCCTGGGCTGTGTCCAACATGGCCGGGTTGAGCGTGACGCAGGGGTTGATGTTGTCGGCGTGCATGGCGCCGGGCGCCCTCCTGGGCGGGTGGGTCGGGGCTGACCTGGTGCACAAGCTGCCGGCGCGGGTGCTCTCGGCGGTTGCGAACGTGATGCTGCTGGCGGTTGGGTTGCGATTGGCGCTGGGGTAGGGGTAGCCCAGCGTGAATGCGCCCCCCCCAGCCGAGCCCCGACCGTCAGGGAGGGTTTTCGCAGCCCTGCGTGAATGCGCCTCCAGCCCTGCGTGAATGCGCCTCCAGCCCAGCGTGAATGTGCCCCCCCAGCCGAGCCCCGACCGTCAGGGAGGGTTTTCGTAGCCCTGCGTGAGGGCGCCCCCCGCTCACTCTGGCCGGCTCCAAGGGTTGAGAAACCGCTCCCTCACGGTCGCGGCTCGGATCGGCAACCGCTCCCTCACGGTCGCGGCTCGGATCGGCAATCGCTCCCTCACGGTCGCGGCTCGGATCGGCAACCGCTCCCTCACGGTCGCGGTTCGGATCGGCAACCGCTCCCTCACGGTCGCGGCTCGGATCGGCAACCGCTCCCTCACGGTCGCGGCTCGGATCGGCAACCGCTCCCTCACGGTCGCGGTTCGGATCGCCCACGCGTTCCCGCACGGTCGCGGCGCGGATCGCGCGCGCTCGGGTTCTGGTCGGAGACCAGTCCCCCAGGAGTCAACTGAAACACTGCCCGGTTTTCGGTTGACACGGCGCGACGGCGCGGATAACCTCGTCGTGCGCACTGGCAGCCTCGGCGGTAGCGACGGCCCTCTGGGCCGAAAGACCGCCGCATTTCCCCGAGACTACCTCGAGAATCGTCTAGGCTCGTGTACCGGCGCGCGGCGGTCTGCGGCGCGCGGGCGCGGCTACGATCGCCTTTCCGGGGCATAGCCGCAATCAGGACCGCGAACCGTGGGCTGACGCCCACGGCTAATCACGATCGCCCCTTGCGGGGCTGTTTGCGAATGAATGGAGGAGTGGAAGGAGGCCCGAGCGGAAGGACGGAAGTACGGAGGAGTGGGAGTAGGCAGGAGCGGAGGGACGAAGCACCGAGGAGCGGGAGAACGCGGGAGCGGAAGGACGGAAGTACCAAGGAGTGGGAGAACGCAGGAGCGGGAGGAAGCAGGAGCGGGAGGGCGCTGGAGAGGGACAGAAGCCGAACGGTCCGGACGGCCACGCCGGAGTTCGTACCGGCTGGCCGCCGGACCGCGACTCTGATGTTCGCGGAATCCGGGTCCGCGTGAGACCCGAGCCCTGGGATAGGCGCGGCGAGGCGCGACGCCACAAGGCGCGATCGCCGCGGGGATGAGGGCGACGAGCGAGACGCGCGGAGACGTAGCGCGCCGAATGAGATGGAGCGCGCCGGCTGGGACGGACCAGAGAAGTTTGAGTTGTCGTGAGCCCGCGTGGGATTCTGCGCGGCGGTCGCGCTGAATCGGCCTGCGAGGCCAGCTACGAGGCTGAGGATCTCTCGGGTGGAGCGGGCATCCTGCTCGCTGTCGTGGTGCCAGGTGGCAGGCACGATACCTGCCCTACCCAGTTCATTCTCAGCTCTGCGAGGGGGTGGCTCCCGGTGCGGGTGGAGGCAGTTCGCCCACTTTTAGGAGGCTTCGAATGTCCCCACATGCATCACGAGGGGGGTGTCAGCGGTCCTGGGTGCCGTTCGCGGTGCTGGCGGTCGTCGTGGCAGTCGTGCTTGCACCCGCGCCAACGGCACGCGCGCAGTGCACGACCATCGACTTCAACAATCTGGCGCCGGGCACCGTCGTCACCAATCAGTACGACGGCGTGACGTTCAGCGCGCGGATGCCGGCCGGCGGCGCCGGTCCCGACCCGATCATCTACAACCCCAACGGCTCAACCACGTCCGAGCCGTATTGCCTGAGTGCCAAGGGCGATGCGCTCGGCGAATTCAGCGAGGAGTACCTGCGGCTGGACTTTGCCCGCGATCAGACGGAGGTCACATTCAATCTCGGCGTCCGCGTGGGCTGCGCCGACGACGACACGGTGCAGGTGCGCTACTACGAGTACTCGGGCGGCAGCTACATCCTGCGTGGCACGCAAAACGTGCCCGTGAACGGCACACTGACCACCGAGCGCGTGCTGGTGTTCGTGCGCGTGACGCGGGCCGCCGGCTTTCGGCGCGTCGAGATCGAGGGCGGTCCGGCCGGTGGCTGCGCGGCGCGCTTCGAGTTGATCGACGATCTCGCCTTCGACATCGACCTCACGGCGCCAGTGGCCGAGATTTCCTCTCCCGGCGGGCTGGGTTGCGTGTGCTATGGCGACACGATCTACGGCTCGGCGTACGACCCGGATGGAGGCATTCAGGGCTGGGTGCTGGAGCGCAAGGCCCCGGACGCCGCCAACTGGACGCTGATCACCACCAGCACGACCGAGATCATCGATGCCGCGCTGTCCAACTGGTATCCCAGTGCCAGTCAGGGTTTCTACATCCTGCGGCTGACGGTCACGAACGAGTGCGAACTGGAGACGACCGCCACCACCGTCGTCTGGCTCAACCGCGTCTTTGACACGCTGGAGTTCCGCTCGCCCGCGGACGGCGCGGTCGTGGGCGGAACGGTCTGCATTGACGGCACCGCCTGGGATCAGTATTGCACCGGTGAACTGGCGGTCGAATACCTCCGCGTCGGGACCGGCACCTGGTACCCGTGCGACGTCGTCAACCCGCCGTGGATCGCCAACGACCCGCTGGGCTCCTGGAACACGCGCGACGGCGAAAAGGACGGCGACTACGACATCCGCGTGACGGCCACCGACAGTTGCGACAACGTCGCCACCGCCACGCACACCGTCACGCTCGACAACACCTTGCCGGTCGCCCTGATCACGAGCCCGACCGACTGCACGCACGTGAGCGGCATCGTGCCGGTGTACGGCACCGCCAACGACGCGAACCTCGCCGGCTGGGTGTTGCAATACAGCGGCGACGGCAGCCACACCTGGTCGACGATCGCGTCGGGCAACACGCCGAAGGTCAACCAATTCCTGGGGAACTGGAATACGACCGGGCTGGACGTGTGCGCTTATGTCCTGCGGCTGGTGGTGACCGACCAGGCCGTGTTGGACTGCGACGGGGCGTTGCACAACCAGAAGGAGTTTGTGCTGTGCGTGGACGTGGGCTCGTCGTGCGACGTGAACGGCGACGGCTCGGTCAACGGGTTCGACATTGATCCGTTCGTGGAGTGCCTGATGGGCGGCTGAGAGGTAATGCAGAATATGGAATGACGAGTGCCGAGCGACAATCGCGGCGTGACCAGTGACGTCGCACGCGAGGACGCAGCCGAGCGCCGACCGAGCCCCCAGCCGAGCCCCCAGCCGAGCCCCGACCGTCAGGGAGGGGTTTCGTAGCCCAGCGTGAACGTGGCGTGAATGCGCCCCCAACCGAGCCCCGCCATCCGAGCCCCGACCGTGAGGGAGGGGTTTCGTAGCCCCGCGTGAATGCGTCCCCCGCTCACGCTGGCCGGCTCCAAGGGCTGAGAAACCGCTCCCTCACGGTCGCGGCTCGGTCCGCCAGCGCGCTCCCTCACGGTCGCGGCTCGGTCCGCCAGCGCGCTCCCTCACGGTCGCGGCTCGGTCCGCCAGCGCGCTCCCTCACGGTCGCGGCTCGGATCTACGGTGCAGCGCGGAGGATCGGAAAGTCGCGGCCCGGCGCGAGATGTTCGTCGACGTAGTTCCAGGCGGTCAGGCCGTCTTCGCAGCGCGGCTCCAGCAGATACACCGCCAGCGACCCGAGCGGCTGAGCGGTCGTCACAAACGCCCAGCCGGCTTGAATCTCACGGCGCTCGCGCCGCGGCGTGACCTGCACGGTGGATAGACGGTGGTTCTGGAACGGCTCGGCCGCGGACTTTACTGCGTCGACGCGATAGACCTCCACGTCCGCATCGCGCGGCGACGTGAGCAGTTCGAACGCGACTCCGTGCTGCCGCAGCTTGTCGATCACGACTTCGAGTGAGGGCGGAACGTAGTAGCCGGTCGGACGTGCGACCGCGAGCGTGCCGCGGAAGTGGGTCCACAGCTCGACTTCGTAGTCCTTCGGCACGCCCGTGGAAACCACGCGGCCATCGCGCGTCTCTTCGACGTAACCGGCGGCGACGGCGCGGTGCGGTGCGGCGGTGGCCTCGGTCTGCAGCGCGACGCGCTCGGCCGGATCGGGCGCCCGGCCGGCGGCAATCGTCGCGGCGTCCACGTCGGCCAGAAGCCGGCGAATGCGGTCCTTATTGGCGGCGGCGTACTCGAGAATCGACTTGACGAAATCGCGCGTCCCAAGGACGCGCTGCTCGTACGTCGCGTAGGAATAGCCCTCCGACAACACGCTGATGCGGTTTCGCAGGCCAACGTAGGACGTGCCGAAGCGGGCGTGGCAGGGATACGTGTCCCAGCGCGTGTGCGCGCGGTTGAAATCGCCATACACGAACGATGGCACGCCGTAGCGCGCCAGCATGCCGCGCGAAACCTCGGGCATCATCTCGTCGCGCGCGAATTCAATCAGTTGCTGATTTCCGGCCGGGGTCTTGGGTGTTTCGTACGTGATGACGTAGCGGTGGTAGCAGCCGTTGGTGGTGTGCGTGTCGATGAATATCGCGGGGTCCCAGCGCTTGAGCACGTCGACCAGGGCGCGCGTCTCCGGCGCTTCGAGCTTGATGAAATCGCGATTCAGGTCGAGGCCCTGGGCGTTTTCGCGGATGCCCATACCCTCCTCCGGGCCGACCTGCCCCGGGCGGTTGTCGCGGCTGACGCGCTCGTTGCCGTCGGCGTTGTAAATCGGGGCCACCAGCAGCACCACATCGCGCAGCAGCGGGTGATGCGGGGTCGCGAGCAGCTCACGCACGACCATCGGCAGAGCTTCCTTTCCGTCCACCTCGCCGGCGTGGATGTTGCCGATCGCCAGTACGACCAGCCGCGCATCCGGCCCAGCCGTGTGACGCAGGTCGGCGGGCGACTCGACCGGCGGGTCGGCGACGATGAGCATGGGGATCTCGCGGCCTTCGAACGTGACGCCCAGCGATGACCGCCGGACGAGCGGCGATTGGCGCGCGAGGCGGTTGAGCAGATCGACAACCTCGGCGTAGCGGGCGGTCGCCCGATAGTCGCTGCGCTCGGCGACGGTCAGCAGGGCGTCGGGTGTGTCAGTCGTATGAATCAAACCGTCAGACACCATCCAAAATCCGAGCAACGAACCGAGCAACGCGCGGGTCATGGTCGAACGTCTCCTGCAAACCTCTTGCCGCCCCTCGGCCGGGGAGCCGGTCAGAGTGCGATCGTCTGGCGCTCATCGCCCGTGAGCGCCTCGAGGGCGTCGTCGTCCACCGCGACGCCGAGCCCGAAGCCGCAGGTGCGCGGCGGCCGGCCGCGCCAGCGGAATTGGAGCGCATGATGCGCGACGTCGTGCCGCAGGAGAAGCCGGCCGAACGCGCCTTCGACAAACCGCACGCGCGGGCAGGCCGTCAGGAATGCGACGCCCGCGGCAGACAGAATACTCGTTTCGCCGACCAGGCAGCCGAGTTGCACATCGAGTCCGGCGGACAGCGCCAGCCGGGCGAGGCGTAACGAAGGCATCAGGCCGCCATTCTTGGCGATGCGGATGTTGAAGACGCGGACGCCCATGCCGTCGGCCAGCCGCCGGCCGTCCTCGAGCGTCAGCAGCGACTCGTCCACGATCAGGGCGCAGCTCGTGCGGCTGGCGAGGTCGGGCAGCAGCGTGTCGTCCGCCTCGCGGAGCGGCTGTTCCAGCGCGCAAACGCCGAAGCGCTCCAGAAGCGGCAGCGCGTCGCAGGCGTGCTCGTAGTCCCAACCGCCGTTTGCGTCGGCGCGTAGCGTGACGCCGCGGCGCAGCGCGCCGCGCAAAACGCGATACGTGCGGCGGAGGCGCTCCTGCCAGCCCTCAACCGCCACTTTGATCTTGAAATCGCGCAGGCCGAAGCAGCGTTGCAGGCGCAGGCCCCAGGCGAGCTTGGCGGGCGAGCGCCCGACGACGATGCCCGAATAGCGGGCGGCTTGAAGGCTGCCGGGATCGCCGAAGCCCGGCAGGCCCATCCAGCCGGCGATGTCCGAGGCGCGGCGGCGGAAGACTTTTCCGACCAGGTCGATCAGCGCGAGCTCGACGGCGGCGCGGGCGGCGTTGACGACGCGGGCCGACGCGTCGACCACCGGCAGCGCGTCGATGAACTCGAGCGCGTCGGCGAGCGTCGCCGGGGCGAATTCCGCCAGCCGCGGGGCAAATACTGCCGCCAGGTCTTCCAGCACCGACTCACGCGTCTCGCCCGTGACGTAGGGCCGCGCCAGCGTTTCGCCATAGCCGGCAATGTGCGCATAAGGTGCGCCGGCGGCCAGCCGCACAACGATCGGGTCGGCGGTCGTGCGCGCGGCCTGGGCGTGTTCGAAGCGGAAGCGCATCTCGATCTGGAGCGGCAGGATGTGAAGCTGGCGGATGCGCAGCGGCGCGCTCATGAGCGAAATGCTCCGGAGCGGAGCGGCGGAGTCGGATCGAGCCACAGCCCTTTGGCGGCTGGCGGCGAAACGCGTACACTCCCCGCTTCTGGCACGGAACCCTCAGGACGTTACGGATCGCAGCATGGCCACGCGTACGACGATTGCCGAACTTGCCCAGCACGTGGGACAGGCCGTTCGACTCAGCGGCTGGCTCTACAATCGCCGCTCCAGCGGCAAGATCCAGTTCATCATACTCCGCGACGGAACCGGATTGTGCCAGTGCGTGCTCGAGCGCGCCGACGCCACCGCCGCCGCGTTCGACGCCGCCGAGCATCTGGGCCAGGAGTCGTCGCTGATGGTCGAGGGGCAAGTGCGGCGCGACGAGCGCGGCACGGGCGGCTACGAGCTGACAGTGACGCACCTCGAGGTGGTCGGACGGGCTGAGAACTATCCGATCACACCCAAGCCGCACGGCGTCGAGTTCCTGATGGAGCATCGTCATCTCTGGTTCCGCTCGCAGCGGCAGTGGACCATTCTGCGCATTCGCGCGACGCTGGTGGACGCCATCCGCCGTTATTTCAACGACCGTGGCTTCGTCTGCATCGATACGCCCATCTTCGCGCCTTCTGCCGGCGAGGGGGCGCAGACGCTGTTCAGCGTGGATTATTTCGGCGAGACGGTCTATCTGGCTCAGACCGGGCAGCTTTATCTTGAAGCGGCCTGCATGTCGCACCGCAAGGTGTATTGCTTCGGGCCGACGTTCCGGGCCGAAAAGAGCAAGACGCGGCGGCACCTGACGGAGTTCTGGATGGTCGAGCCGGAGATCGCATATGCCGACCTGGACGACGACATCGCGCTGGCCGAAGACTTCGTCGAGAACATCGTGCAGCGCGTGTTGCGCGATCATCGTGCCGACCTGGCGTTTCTGGGGCGCGACGTGGCGCCGCTGGAAGCGGTCCGCAAGCCGTTCGAGCGCATGACCTATTCGCAGGCCGCCGAAGTGCTGCGCAGCAAGCGCGTCGCCGACATGCTCGACGAACAGCTCGCCCAGACGCAGGCCCGGGTCGCCGCCCTGAAGTCGGACCTGGAGGCCAAGGAGGCGGAGCGCAGCGGGCCGGGCGTGAAGAAGTGGCGCGCCGAAAAACTGGTGCAGGAGATGGCCGAACTGCGCGAGGAGCTGGCCGATCTGGAGGAGCTGGCCCGCAACATTCCGAACCACAAGCACCTGGCGGCGAACTTCGAATGGGGTGGCGACCTGGGCGGCTCGGACGAGACGATCATCGCCCGGCTGCACGACAAGCCGGTTTTCGTGACGCACTACCCGCGCACCTGCAAGGCGTTTTACATGAAGCGCAACGAGCAGGACCACCGTGTGGTCAACAACTTCGACATGCTCGCGCCGGAGGGTTATGGCGAGGTCATCGGCGGGTCGCAGCGCGAAGACGACCTCGGCGTGCTGGAGGAGCGGATGCGCGAGGAGAAGCTCGATCCGGCGCCGTACGAGTGGTACCTCGATCTGCGGCGCTATGGCACGGTCCCGCACGCCGGATTCGGCCTGGGCGTCGAGCGGACGCTGGCGTGGCTGTGCGGGCTCAAGCACGTGCGCGAGACGATTCCGTTTGCCCGCATGATGGGCAAGGTGGAGCCGTAGCGTACCGCCGGCAGCGAGCTCCGGGCGATGGCGCTTCCGTTGAACGATGCTCAGGATACACCCCAACTCCGGCCCGCCGCGCTGACGCGGACGGACGCGTGGTTCGCGCTCGGCGTGGCGCTGCTCGCGCTGCTGTTCGGCGCCGCCGCCCTGAGCGGGCCGAGCACGTTCGGCCAGTACGAGGATGACGGCGTCTACTTGGTCACGGCTCGTGCGCTGGCCGAGGGGCGCGGCTACCGGCATCTCGAGCTACCCTCCGAGCCGTATCAGACCAAGTACCCGATCCTCTACCCGGCCCTGCTCTCGCTCGTCTGGCGGGTCGCGCCATCGTTTCCTGCCAACGTCGCGGTCGCGCAATGGCTGAACGTCGTGCTGAACGCGGCGTCGGCCGTGATCGCGTACCGCCTGCTTCGCCGCGCGTGGGACTTGCCGCGCGCCATCGCCGCCGGCAGTGCCGCGCTGGCCGCGGCGAACCCGATGACGCTCGCCACCGTCGAGACCACCATGTCCGAGCCGCTCTTTACGCTGCTGGCGCTGGCGGCGCTGGAGCGGCTGACCGCGTGGTGCGACGCTGGCGGCGGCGGTAGGCGGCCGCGCGACTCGTTCGCGGCCGGCGCGGCGGCCGGGCTGCTCGCGGCCGGCGCGGCCCTGACGCGCTCGATCGGCGTCGCCCTGCTGGCCGCGCTGCTGTGCGCGGCGGTCACGACTCGCCGTTGGCGGAGCGGCGTCGCGGCCGCCCTGCTGCTCATTGTCGCCGTCGGCGCCAACGCAGGCTGGAAGAGTTGGGCGGCCAGCCAGAATCAGGCTGATCCGCGCAATGCGGCGTTTCGTTACGACCTCGACTATGGCACCTGGTATGCGCAGGCGTGGCCGGTGCTGCCGCGCGTGCTCTATCACAATGCCGCGGCGCTGGCGTTCTTCTTGTTTTATGGCGTCGTCGGGCCACCGGCGGCGTGGGTGGGTGCCGCAATGCAGGCCGGGCCGCTTCGCGGACTCGCGCTGTATCTGTTGATTCTCGCGATGCTGCTGCTGATTGCCCTCGGGTTCTACGTCCGCTGGCGGCGGAGTGCAGTGCCGTTGAACGCATCCCTGCTGCTCTACCTGCTGCTGGTCTGGGCCTGGCCCTTCGACCCCAGCCGATTCCTCGTGCCGATCCTGCCGATGCTGATCGCGGCGGCGCTCATGGGCTTGCACGCGGCGGTGTGTGGAGCGTTCGTGTGCTTTGAGCAGCTTGGAGCGGCGCGCCGCAGGCGGCATCGGCGACGGGCGGGTGGGCCAGCCACGGACCGCGCGCCGCGTTTCGCGCGCGGCGTCGCGCTCGCCGCCGCGGCAATGCTGCTGGGCCGTTACGCCGTCGAAGCGGCCGGCAGCCCGCGCGTGGGCTGGCTGCTGACTCCGACCGACGGCCCCGCGCGCGATGCCCTGGTCGAATTTCTGCGCGACCGCACGCGCGCGGAAGCCGTCGTAGCGGCGCGGCAGGCGGGATATCTGCACCTCGCCACCGGCCGAAAATGCCTGCCCTACTACCCCGTCGACGATCCCATCGCGATCTACTACTCGCCGGCGCGCAACGTGCTCTTTTGCGGCGTAGGCCAGACGCGCGGCGAGTTCGAGGCCTTCCGCGGCTATTTTGAGGCGCACGTGCTGGACTATTACCGCCGGGCGGGCGTCACGCACGTGGTCACGCCGGGGCCGGAGTGGGAGGACAAGCATCGCGTGATCGTGCAGTTCGCGGAGAAACAGCCGTCGATGTTCCGGCTGGTGACGGACGTGCGCGGGCGGACGGTGTACGAGTTTCTGCAGGCGCAATAATGCGGGCGAGCCGGGCTGGTTCACAACCCCCGACGCCAGCCGGCGGCATCCGAACCCCCGACGCCAGTCGGGGGTCGCTACGGCGAGGGCGCTGCTGCGCCGTGGCGACGTTCCCGCCGCCGCGGCGCCCTGGCGACCTCTCCGTCGCGGGCCGCGGCGCCCTGGCGACGATTCTGACCCGGCAAGCCTGCCCCGCCTCCGGCCCCTCACTCGCGTGAGGGGTTCGGATGGCTCGCCGTTCGTCCGATGGGTCAACGTTCGTCGACCGCCCGATCCGAACCCCCGACGCCAGTCGGGGGTCGCTACGGCGAGGGCGCTGCTGCGCCGTGGCGACGTTCCCGCCGCCGCGGCGCCCTGGCGACGTTACTGACGCGGCATGCCTGCCCCGCCTCCGGCCCCTCACTCGCGTGAGGGGTTCGGATGGCTGCGCCGTTCGTCCGATGGGTCAACGTTCGTCGACCGCCCGATCCGAACCCCCGACGCCAGTCGGGGGTCGCTACGGCGAGGGCGCTGCTGCGCCGTGGCGACGTTCCCGCCGCCGCGGCGCCCTGGCGACGTTACTGACGCGGCATGCCTGCCCCGCCTCCGGCCCCTCACTCGCGTGAGGGGTTCGGATGGCTGCGCCGTTCGTCCGATGGGTCAACGTTCGTCGACCGCCCGATCCGAACCCCCGACGCCAGTCGGGGGTCGCTACGGCGAGGGCGCTGCTGCGCCGTGGCGACGTTCCCGCCGCCGCGGCGCCCTGGCGAC
>JAJVHV010000012.1:16896-99545 GCA_022072445.1 Phycisphaerae bacterium
CCGTTCGTCCGATGGGTCAACGTTCGTCGACCGCCCGATCCGAACCCCCGACGCCAGTCGGGGGTCGCTACGGCGAGGGCGCTGCTGCGCCGTGGCGACGTTCCCGCCGCCGCGGCGCCCTGGCGACCTCTCCGTCGCCGGCCGCGGCGCCCTGGCGACGATTCTGACCCGGCAAGCCTGCCCCGCCTCCGGCCCCTCACTCGCGTGAGGGGTTCGGATGGCTGCGCCGTTCGTCCGATGGGTCAACGTTCGTCGACCGCCCGATCCGAACCCCCGACGCCAGTCGGGGGTCGCTACGGCGAGCGCGCTGCTGCGCCGTGGCGACGTTCCCGCCGCCGCGGCGCCCTGGCGACCTCTCCGCCGCGGCGCCCTGGCGACCTCTCCGTCGCGGGCCGCGGCGCCCTGGCAACGTTTCTGACGCGGCATGCCTGCCCCGCCTCCGGCCCCTCACTCGCGTGAGGGGTTCGGATGGCTGCGCCGTTCGTCCGATGGGTCCGATGGGTCAAACTCCTTGCGGCACCGGCCCGCCGCCGGTAAACTGCCGGGTCTTTGGATCAAGCTGCGAGGTGAACGCGTGTACGCGATTTTCGAAGATGGCGGCAAACAGTATCGGGTGACCCAGGGCGACGCACTGCTGGTGGAAACGCGCGCCCTGGCCGACGGCCAGACCGAGCTGACATTCGACAAGGTGCTGATGGTCGGCGACGGGGAACAGTCGCGGTTCGGCGCCCCCTGGGTCGCCGGCGCCAGCGTGACGGCGCGCGTCACCGACCAACTCAAGATGCCGCGCGTCCGGAGCTTCAAGTTCCGTCGCCGCAAGGGCGTCGCCGTGCGCAAGGGCCATCGTCAGCCGGCGCTGCGCGTCGAGATCACCGGCATCAAGGCGTAAACAAGGGGCCGGCGCGCGGCGATCGCGGTCGGGCGCGGCGCGGCCCGCCGCGCCGATCACGCGCTCTTCCGGAGAGCAGCAGTTCGGCGGTGCTTCCATGCGATTCGTCGCGGCCGCGGCACTGGTGACGCTCACGGCGGGGGCGCGACTCAGTCAATCCGACGCGCCCGCCCAGACGCTGTCGCAGGAATTGCAGACTCTTGCGCGCATCAAGCCCGCCGAGCGCACCCGCGATCAGTCCGCGCGGCGCTGCGCGATCCAGTTCATGCTCGCCCTGGCGACCGGCGAGCCCGAGCAGGCCGCCGCGCTGGTCGACCCGGTCGGATATCAGCCTCTGCCGTCCAGCGGTCCGCTGCCCGAGAAGCCGGCCAAGCCGGTCTTCGGCGCGGCGCTGCGCGAGATGCTGCAACTGCGCCGTTCGCCGATGCTCTCCGATCTGCCGAGCGCGATGGTTCGCCTCGTGCGGGCCGCCGATGCGCCGCCGGAGTTGGACGCGGCGCGAACGTGGATGCTGCCGGACGACCGCTTGCTGCTGCTGCTGCCGCCCGAGCCGCCCGTGCCGGGCTGGCCGAGCCGGCGGGCGTTCCTGGTGGTGCGCGTACGTGCGTCGCGGGCGCTCATCGTCGGAGGCGACCTGCTGGCGGCGATCGCCGAGCCGTAGCGAAACGCCGCCTCCCCGCGCGGCGCGCCCGACGGCGGACAGCGGGCTATAATCCGGCTTTGCGGCCGACGTGCCGATGGGAACCGCATGAGCCGAACAACTGTCGCCATTCTCAAAACGACGCCCGCGACCGTCCTGCGCGATTACCACGAGCTGCTGAATCTCGCCGGTTATCAGGACGTGATCGACAAATCCGCCGACACCGCGCTGAAGGTCAACATCAGTTGGCACTTCTTCTTCCCCGCCGCCTCGACCACGCCCTGGCAGCTCGACGGCGTCGTCCGCGCCATGAAGGCCGACGGCTACGACCCGAACCTGATCCACGCCTGCCACAACCGCACGGTCGTCATCGACGCCCACCTCGGCGAGCGCGAGAACAAGCAACTCAACGTCGTCGAAGCCCACGGCCTGCGAAACGTGCATCTCTACGAAGGTGAGGATTGGATCCCTATTCGCGAAGCCGTCGGCGACCTGACCGGGAAGTTCCTCTGCCTCAACGAGGTGTATCCCAAGGGCTTCATGATCCCCCGCCGCTTCATCGGCGAAAACATCATCCACCTGCCCACGGTCAAGACGCACATCTTCACCACCACCACCGGCGCGATGAAAAACGCCTTCGGCGGCCTGCTGAACGAGCACCGCCATTGGACGCACCCGGTCATCCACGAGACGCTCGTCGATCTGCTGATGATTCAGAAAAAAATCCATCGCGGCGTTTTCGCGGTGATGGACGGCACCTTCGCCGGCGACGGCCCCGGCCCGCGCTGCATGATCCCGCACGTCAAAAACGCGATTCTGGCGAGCGCCGACCAGGTCGCGATCGACGCCGTCGCCGCCAAGCTGATGGGCCTCGACCCGATGTCGATCAAGTACATCAAGCTGGCGCACGACCTCGGCCTGGGCTGCGGCGATCCGGCGAAGATCGAACTGGTCGGCGACGCCGAAGCAGCCCGCGAGAACTGGCAGTTCCAGGGGCCGTTCAAGAAGATGACGTTTGCCAGCCGCATGCAGCACCTGATCTACTGGGGCTGGATGAAGCGGCCGGTCGAGTGGTCGCTCAAGACCTGGCTGGCGCCCTGGGCGTACATCGCCAGCGTGCTGTATCACGACAGCTTCTGGTACCCGGTGCGCGGCCGGCGGATGATGCACCCCGTCCTGCACAGCGACTGGGGCAAGCTCTTCCGCAACTGGGAATCGCTCGCGCCAGATCCGCAGGGTATCGGCTTCCCGAACGTCGGCGACGACACCGCCGAGATCAAGCGCACCGGCTTCGCCGCGTTCCTGCGGTCGCTGGGCATTCTCAAGACGTGCGTCATTCAAAATCCGGACGTCGGCACGCACCGCCGCAAGCTGGGGACAGAGTCGGCGTAGGGCGCCGCGGCCGGCATGCGTGGCTTGGGTGGCATGGCGTCACGCGAAGCGCGTCGCCAGGCATGCGCGATGCAGCGCGCGAACGCTCCGTCTCGGAAGCAGCACGCTCACGCCTGACGGCGAGAGCATGCCGCCGAACGAGAGCTTGCCGCACGCGCCGCGTTCCCGGTTTGACGCTCTTCCGCGCCACGCATAGCATGCGACACCCTTATTCCGACCCAGGCGCAACGGCTCGATGACGGCAAAGACACACCACGAAACGCCCCCAGTTCCGCCACCCTCCCAGCCGCCGCCACTATCGGCCCCGCGCCGTGCCACGGCAGCCGATCTGGCGTTGGTAGCCGTGCTGATCGCGGCGCTGGAAGCGCTGCTCTACCACTTCTGGTTCGTGTGCGACGACGCCTTCATCACCTTCCGCTACGCCCGCAACCTGGCGACCGGCAACGGCCTGGTCTACAACGTCGGCGAGCGCGTCGAGGGCTACAGCAATTTCCTCTGGACACTGCTTTGCGCCGCGCTCTACGCCCTGCGCCTGAATCTGCCCCAGGCCGCCCCCGCGCTCTCCGCCGCCTGCGCCGCCGGCCTCGTCACTTACGTCTACGTTTCGCTTCGCCGGCACCTTCTAACACCCCCCCTGCCGGCCGGCCTCGCGACCGCCTTCATGTCGTGCAGCATGCCGTTCGTGGTCTGGTCCACCGGCGGCCTGGAGACGATGGCTTTTTCGCTGGCGCTCTTCGCGCTCTTCGAGCGGCTCATCCTGACAGCCTCCGCCGGCGTCGCGGCGCGCGAGCAGCGGCGCGGAAAACCGCGACCGTCCTATTCTCAGACGCCCGCTCGCGCCGAGCCCGCGACCCGCGGCGACGCGGTCAACCGCTGGATCAGCACCGGCGTCATCGCCCTGCTGGTCGCACTGCTCCGAACGGAGGGCGTCTGCTGGGTGCTGGTCGTTGTGCTGCTGGCGGCGATCGGTCGATGGCTCGCCGGCGCCGCCGTCGGCCGGCCGCTGGCGACGGTCGCCGGCGTGCTGCTCGTCGGCTTCGGCGCGTTTTTCGCGTGGCGCTACAGCTACTACGGCGCGGCACTTTCGAACACGGCGGCGGCGAAGGCCGAGTTCAGCCCCGATCGACTCAGCCGCGGTTTTGACTACGTCGCCGTGCTTTTTCTGACCGTCACTTCGTTCTTCGCGATCATCCCTGCGATCCCAGTGGTCCTGCGCACCAGGCCGTGGTCCACCGCCGTCCCGCTCGCGCTCATGGCGCTGGCGTTTCCCGCCTATGCGGTCGTCGTCAGCGGCGACTTCATGACCTTCGGCCGCTTCGTCGTACCGTCGCTGCCTTTCATGGCCCTGTGCGTCGGGCCCATGCTCGCCGCCATCGACCGCGGCGGGGTCGGGCGGCGGGCCCTGGCGGCGCTGCTCGGCGCCGGCCTGATCGCGCTCGGGCTGCTGCCCGGCTGGGACGTGCACCTCGTGCCCGAGTCGATCCGCGCCCGCCACCATTTCCGCAAGAACACGCCCAAGTATCAGAGCGAGCTGGCGCAGTGGAAGTATCAGAAGGAGAACGCCGCCGACTGGGCGCTGCAGGGTGCCGCCTTGCGGCAGATCGCTCGCGCCGGCGATTCGCTCGTGATCGGCGCGATCGGTGCCGTCGGCTACTATTCCGAGCTCTACATCTTCGACAAATTCGGCCTGGTCACGCCCGCCGTCGCCCAGCGCCAGACCGCTGCCGCGGCCGACCGTTCACCCGGACACGACAAGCTGGTCGAGCCCGACTGGTTCATCCAGCACGGCGACCGCCCCACTTTTCTGGACGCCAAGCTCATCCGCGAGCCCTCGCGCATGTCGTTCGCTCAAGCGCTTCAGGGCTACGCGTCGTTGCTCGCCGTGCGGCTCAAGCTCGGCTCGATGTACGTGCCGCGCTTCGCGGAGCTGCGCGTCCGCGGCGAAACCAGCGACCTGACGCAATACCTGCTCTACTGGGAGCGGCTCGACGACCCGTCGCTCGAAGGCCCCGCCTGGACCGAGCTCCGCCGGCTGCTTCAGGAATACGTTACCAACGGCTCCATTCGCGTGATCGAAATCGACCGACCGAAGTGATCGAAATCGACCGCCCGAAGTAATCGTCGTGCTGTCGCAATCGAGTCTCACCGTCGAGCGCTCCCCAGCCGAGCCCCGACCGTGAGGGAGGGGTTCGGACGGCGAATGCCACCGTCGAGCGCACAAACTCCCTCATCCGAGCCCCGACCGTCAGGGAGGGGTTCGACCGAGAGTTGCGATCGTCGAGCAGCACAAACTCCCCCATCCGAGCCCCGACCGTCAGGGAGGGGTTCGACCGAAAGTTGCGATCGTCGAGCGCACAAACTCCCTCATCCGAGCCCCGACCGTCAGGGAGGGGTTCGACCGAGAGTTGCGATCGTCGAGCAGCACAAATTCCCCCATCCGAGCCCCGACCGTCAGGGAGGGGTTCGACCGAGAGTTGCGATCGTCGAGCAGCACAAACTCCCCCATCCGAGCCCCGACCGTCAGGGAGGGGTTCGACCGAAAGTCGCGATCGTCGAGCAGCACAAACTCCCCCATCCGACCCCGACCGTCAGGGAGGGGTTCAACCGAAAGTTGCGATCGTCGAGCAGCACAAACTCCCCCATCCGAGCCCCGACCGTCAGGGAGGGGTTCGGACGGCGTATGCCACCGTCGAGCGCGGAGTCTTGAGTGTTCACTCCGGCGCGACGCGCGACGTGCCAAGTTCGAGGGCACACTCAGGTCGAACCCCTCCCTCACGGTCGGGGCTCGGCTGGGCGCGCTCTCCTTCATTCGGCGCGCTGCTCACTTTGCTCGGTATGCCTCACTCTGCCGTCGTCACTGCTCCCGACGCCTTCCGGTACGCCAACGCCACTCCGCGCAGACAAAGATCGGGCACCAGCGAATCGGCGAAATCCACGAGCTCCGCCACCAGCGGCGCCGCGCCGCCCGTGAGCACGAGGTGCGGCCACTGCCCCAGCTCGGTCGCGAACCGCTCGACGATCTCGCGCAACGCCCCGGCCGCGCCATACAGCACGCCGTTCACCATGCAGTCGTGCGTGCTCTTGCCGAACGGGCTGCGACCCACTGCCCCGCTCACCTGCGGCAGCGCGGCGGTGAACTCATGCAGCGCCCGCCACGACATCTCGACGCCAGGCATGATCGTCCCGCCGATGAAGTGGCCTTCGGACGAGACGCAGTCAATCGTCGTCGCCGACCCGAACGACGCAATCGCACACGGTCCGCCGATCGCGTCGAACGCCGCCGCCGCCGAGCAAACCCGATCGACGCCCACCTCGTCATCGCGATCCAGTTCGAGCGGCATCGGCAGCGGCAGGTCATCGCGGATGCGCAGCGGCTCAACGTCGCACACGTCGCCGGCCAGCTTGCAGACCGCCGCCGTCGCCCCCGGCACGACACTGCCGACCACCACCGTCCGCTTCCCATGCCGCGCCAGATGAGACCACGTGATCCGCAGCGCGTCCCGCCAGCTCTGCGGATCGGCCAGTTGCACGTGCCGCGCGTGATGCAGCCCGTGCGTGTCCCATGCCGCCATCCCGACCCGTGTGTTTCCGATGTCGATCGCCAGCAATCCATCCATCGGCGGAAACCCGACCATGCCGCTCCTCAGGCCTTCTCCGGCGTAAAGTCGCGCGGGTCGGCAGCCGCAATCGCGCCGCTGTCCGCCGCTTCCACGCCGGACTCGCTATTGTCGGCCTGTTCCCAGCCGGCGTCGAGGTCGTCATCCGGCAATGGCTCCGCCGGCACGCGGACGCCACCCGCGGCGTCCAGATTGATCGGCGTCGGCGCTCCGGCCGTCACAGCCGACGCGCCGACTTCCTGAACGGCGGCCCATAGCACTTCCGATAGCTCGCGCAGCCCCTCGCCGCTCACGCCGGAGATCGCGTGCACTGGAACGGGCAGCTCTCGCCGCAACGCGTCCAGGTTTTCGGACGCATCGGTCAGGTCCATCTTATTGGCCACGACGATCTCTCGCCGCTCCGCCAGCGCCGCGCTGTATGCCGCCAATTCGTGTCGAATAATCCGATATGCCTCCGCCGGCCCCGGCGTGCCGTCGGGCGGCGCGATGTCGAGCAGGTGCACAATCAGCCGCGTCCGCTCGATGTGCCGCAGGAACGCGTCGCCCAGCCCCGCGCCACTGTGTGCACCGGCGATAAGTCCGGGAATGTCGGCGAGCACCAGTCGCCGGAATCCGGGTAAGTCCATAATTCCGAGCATGGGCTCCAGCGTGGTAAATGGGTAAGCGGCGATTTTCGGACGTGCGCGTGAGAGACGTGAAAGTAGAGTACTTTTCCCCGCATTAGGCATACCCACAAATCCAACGTCCGCGATCAACTTCAACTCGAGGCGCAACGATCGCTCACGGCCGGCACGTCCGGGAAGTGCGGTCCGCGGCGCCTGGTTGGTTGACGACACGAAATGCAGATTCCCATAACCTCCAGCGCCACCCGCAGCGACTCGGACGAGCTGCCCGTCGCGCACCAGGTCCTTGAGAAGCGTGTTGTTATCGGCATCGTAGACCAGCGTTCCGACCGGCACGCCGAGCACGAGGTCTTCGCCGTTTCGGCCATAGCACTTGCTGCCCTGCCCGTGGACGCCGTTTTCCGCCTTGACGTGGTGTTTTCCGGCGAGGTCGAGGAGAGTGTTGAGGTCGGCGCGGGCGTGGAGATAGACGGACCCGCCGCGGCCGCCGTCGCCGCCGTCGGGACCGCCCTTGGGTACGAACTTTTCGCGGCGGAAGCTGGCGCAGCCGTTTCCGCCGCGGCCGCCGGCGACGTGTATGAGGACCTCATCGACGAACATGGTGTGAGTGTAGCATGGCGCCGGGGTGATGGGGATTTCGGGTGCGAGTGTCCAAGGTCTGAAAAAAATGTGGTATTTGCGTGTGAGATTTGTAGGGCTGGTGCGTTCTGGATTATGATGGGGAGCAGCCGGGCTGCTCAGCCGAGGATGCCGCCGTCGGGTCGTTCGGGCGCTGACGAGCGGATGGGTGTTCGAGATCGGGCGAGGACACGACAATGGGTCTCAGCCAAATGGGATCGGCTTGCGCGCCGGTTCGACGTGTGACACGCGCACGGCGAGCCGCGGCGCGGGGCTTCACGGTGATCGAGCTGTTGGTGGTAGTGGCGATCATCGCGCTGCTGGTCGGAATTCTGATGCCGTCGCTGGCCGGCGCGCGGGCGCAGGCAAAGCGCGTGCTGTGCGGCACGAACATGCGGTCGCAGGGGCAGTCGGCGTATCTGTATGCGCAACAGAACGGCGACACCGTGTTGCGCGGAGAGACGGCGAAACTACAATTCGCGTGCATCCTGCTGCCGGGGCTGGCGTGGGATGGATCGATTCACGATATCTACCGTCGTACGGGCGATCAGTCGCGTTTTTTTGAAGCCTGCGGCAAGACTAAGCCGCTTCAGTGCCCGACATTTCCGAATCCCGAGCAATCGCTCGACTACGTCGTCAATGCATTTCCGACACCCTATACCGATCTGAACATCTTTCGCGACGTAAGCGGCGGGGGCCAGGCGGGTTCGCGCAGCCGGCAGGAGTCGGTGTACGACGTGACGACCTGGTTCAAGCTGACGGGGTTCCTGAGCCCGCTGAACCCGTCGCGCGTAGTGTACATCGCGGAAGGTCACGAAACGATCGACACGGACAATGCGACGCTGCATGACGTGTTCTTCACGTCGCAGCTTCCGTATGGTGCCTACCCGCGCATGGCGAACGACAAGCGGCATCCGGCCGGGGCGAACGTACTGTTCTTCGACGGCAGCGTGCGGCTGATGACGTACTCGGAAGTGGACGCGGGCTGGCCGAATCCGCTCGCCATCCGGCTCAAGTGGTTTACGGCCGTGCCAGAGTGATGCGGGCCGTGCGCAAGTCTGCTTGGCTTTGCTAGCGCGGTGCGTGGCGTGGCTGTCGCGAAGCACAGCCATGACGAGGGCGCCGAATTGCCCGGTCGCCATGCCACTCGGCTGATGCGGTCCGTCGGGGGTCGTTCGTTTCCGCCGCTTCCTGACTGGCGCGGCTCTGGAACGGTCCAGCCGCATCGGACCGCCAACCCGCAGGCATGAAGTGGGGCCGACCCGAAATCGTCAAGTGGCGCGTCCTCCGCGTCCTCCGCGTAGATGCCATCCGAGCCTGACATGCTACGCCTGCGGCGAGAGCTTCCCACGCAAGCCTTCGGCCTGTTCGCGCAGGGCCGCGATACGACGGGCGGTCGGCGGATGCGTCGCGAAAAGCGTCGCCACACCCTCGCCCAGGAACGGCTCGACGATGAACAGGCTGTTGAACGACGGGTTGCTGTCGGTCGGGATGCGCTGATTGGCCGACTCGAGCCTTGCCAGCGCCGCCGCCAGCTTCAGCGGGTCGCCGCATAATTCGCCGCCATAGCTGTCCGCGGCAAATTCGCGCTGCCGCGAGATGGCGAGCTGAATGAGCGTGGCGGCGATCGGCGCGAGCACGAACGCCAGGACGGCCCCGAGCGGACCGAGCGGGTTGGAGTTCTCGCGGCTGGCGCCGCCGCCGACGTACATCGACATGTACGCGGCGTAGCTGATGATTCCTGCGAGCGTGGCGGCGATGGTGGAGATCAGCACGTCGCGGTGCTTGATGTGAGCGATCTCATGCGCGAGCACGCCCTCGACCTCATGCGGTGGAAAGCCGCGCAGCAGCCCCTGCGTGACGGCGACCGCCGCGTTGGCCGGATTGCGTCCGGTGGCGAACGCGTTGGGCGCCGGCTGCGGGCATACGTAGAGGCGCGGCATCGGCAGGTCGGCACGCTGCGCGAGCCGTTCGACAGTGTCATGCAGCCAGGGCGCCTCGGCGCGGGTCACCTGCTGCGCGCCCATGGTGGCGAGTGCAATCCGGTCGGAGAAGAAATAGGCGATCAGGTTGCCGACGCCGCCAAAAACGAACCCGAGTATGACGCCGGTCGGCCCGCTGATGAAGTAGCCGATGGTCATGCAGATTCCCATCAAGCTGGCCAGCAGCACGGTCGTCTTCAGATGGTTGATCAGTCTCACGCGTACCTCCAGGTTGACGCTGGCGGCTGGGTAGATCCCGTCGCCGTGAAATCATCGTATTCACTTCGAAGGACGGTGGCGGGCGGTTCGGCCGGTTCCAAATTCCTGGAAACTAGATAATCGACACGACATGTCCCATTTGTGGGGAAGAATGCGAACTTGCGGCGAACTGCGCCGGAAATTGCTGGGTGCGACAGGTGACATGTCACTCGCTCACTGGTCCATGGAGGTCCTCGCGATGAACCCCCGATCCCGCAAACCTGGCCGCTGCATCCTGGTGCTGTTCGCCCTGTTCGCCGCGACAGCCGCGCTGGCACAATCGACACCCGCCGGCAGCTACGCCGCCAGCCTGGTCGACGAGGCGGAGTACACGTACGTGCACAGCGAGATGCTCTACACACACGACGGCGACAACCGCGGGTATGGGGCGGAGCACAACCTGGCGCGGGCCAACATCCAGTCGCTCTTTCAGAGCTTCGGGCTGACGACGACGCTCGAGTCGTTCCGCTACAACAGCGTGACCTATTACAACGTGGTGGGTGTGCACACCGGCACAACCGCGCCCTCGCAGGTCTACATCATCGGCGGGCACTTCGACTCCGTGAACAACCCCGGCGCTGACGACAACGCCAGCGGCGTGGCCGGCGTGATCGAGGCGGCTCGGCTGCTGTCGCAATGGCCGTCGGACGCGACCATCCGCTTCATCGCGTTCGACCGCGAGGAACAGGGCCTGATCGGTAGCGACGCCTACGCGACCGCACACGCGGCGGACGACATTCGCGGCATGATCTCGATGGACATGATCGCCTATCGCGGAAGCAGCGGCGACCGCGCCCGCATCTACGGCCGCACAGCGTCGAATCCGCTCAAGAACGCGCTGTCCGCCGCGCTGACGTCGTACGGCGGGCTGACCGTGACGCTCGGCGGCGAGTTCGACGCCAGCGACCACGCGCCGTTCGAGTGGCAGGGCTTCGACGCCTGCTGCCTGATCGAATACGCCTGGAGCAGCAATCCAAACTATCACACGCAGGATGACTCGGTCGACACGCCCAATTACATCAACTATCCGTACGCGGCCGACATGACGCGCGGCGTCGTCGGCTGGCTGGTGGACGCGGCGGGCGCGACGCCGGACTTTCCGCTGGGCGACTGCAACGGCGACTATTCCGTGGACGGCTTCGACGTCGATCCGTTCGTGCTGCTGTTGACCGATCCGGCGGAGTACGCGGTGCAATACCCCGAGATCGACCCGCTCATGGTCGGCGATTGCAATGTCGACGGTTCGATCAACGGATTCGACGTGGATGCGTTCGTCGCGCTGCTGGGCGCGTAGCCGAAAGCACGCCCTGCGCTGATCGCATGCTCACGCCTGACGGCGAGAGCATGCCACGCCGCCCAGGCCACCCAAGGCCGCATGGTTAGCGGCGTTGCATGCCACCACTTCGGGTTGCGGTCAGTTCACCGTATGATCCGCCCTCGCTCGGCGCGCCGATCGACCAGCATAGGAGAACGCCGCTTGACCCCCGAACAGCGTGGCGGACTTGATCCGACGCGACGATTCGACCGCCGGGTCGACGACTACGCCCGCTACCGCCCCCGCTATCCGTCGGCGCTCATTGACCACATCGTCGCCACCGGCCGCCTTCACCCCGGATCTGCGGTCGCCGACGTGGGCAGCGGGACCGGAATCTCCGTGCGGCTGCTGCTGGAGCGCGGGCTGCACGTCCTTGGCGTCGAGCCGAACGCGAGCATGCGCCAGGCGGCCGAGGCCGCATTCGCGGAAGACCCGAGATTCACCAGCGTCGACGGCCGGGCCGAGGCGACAGCGCTGCCCGACGCCAGCGTCGACGCGATCGTCGCCGCACAGGCCTTTCACTGGTTCGACCCGCCCGCCGCCCGCCGTGAGTTCGCCCGCATTTTGCGGCCGGGCGGCCGCGTGTTCTTGATCTGGAACGACCGGCAGACGGATTCGACGGAGTTTCTGCGGGCGTACGAGGCGCTGTTGCGCCGCCATTGCCCCGACTACGCCCTGGTGACCAGCGAGCATGCCGCCGAGCAGAGCATCGCGCAGTTCTTCGCGCCGCAGACGGTGCAGCGCTGGGTCGGCCCGTACGAGCAGCAGCTTGACTGGGAAGCGCTGTGCGGGCGGCTGCGCTCGTCGTCCTACGTCCCGGCGGCCGGCGTGGCGCGCGACGAGCTGTTCGCGGCGATGCGCGAAGCTTTCGAGCGTTGCGCGCAGGAAGGTTGCATCCGCCTCATCTATGACACGAAGTGCTTCGACGGCGAGTTGCTCGCGCTCCGGTGAGAGGCGCTGACCGCGCACCGGCCACGCCGAATTCCGCGGCGGCAGTGCCGAAGCGCGCGGCGCTTGCGGAGGCGGCGCGGATCGGGCGATAATTCCTGTCATTGCAGAAAGGACAGGAACACATGCCGATGTCGCCGGTCGTTCAGAAGTTCGTGCTGCACTGGGGCGAGATGGGCACGCGCTGGGGGATCAACCGCACGGTGGCGCAGATTCACGCGCTGCTCTATCTTTCGCCGGAGCCGCTCAACGCCGAGGAGATGGCCGAGACGCTTTCAGTGGCCCGCTCGAACGTGAGCAACAGCCTGCGCGAGCTTCAGGGCTGGGGCATCGTCCGCGTGGTTCACAAAATGGGCGACCGGCGCGACCACTTCGAGAGCATGCAAGACGTGTGGGAGATGTTCGTGCGCATCCTCGACGAACGAAAACGCCGCGAGATCGACCCTACGCTCGCCGTTCTGCGTGAAGCCGTCGCCGACGCGCGGCCGGCCCGCGCCGGCTCCGACGCCCCCAAGCCGCGGCGCGGGGCCGAGCGCCCGCCGCCGGCGGCTGGAGAGAGTGCCGGCCGGCCGCGTGGCGGGGCCGACGCGCACGTCCAGGCGCGCCTGGCCGCCATGCTCGATTTCTTCGAGCAGATGAACGAGATGTATGGCAACATGCGCGGCATGCCGATCGAGGCGCTGATGAAGATGGCGCGGCTGAGCGACAAGCTCCGCAAGCTGCTCGGCGCCGGCTGACCCGCTACAATCCCGGCATGACCGCACAGGACATTCGACAAGCGCGCGGCCCGGCATCGGCCGAAGCCGTCCGCGCGGCGCGCGAGGCGCTCGACGCACACGTCCGCGCGACCGTCGCGTGGCATTTCGACCCGCAGACCGGCTGCCCGTTCTGGCTGGAACGCGCGACGACGCTGGGCTTCGATCCGCGGCGCGAGATCCGCGGCTACGCCGACCTGGCACGCTTCGGCCACTTCGAGGACGAGTGGCTGCGCGGCGGGCCCGTGCGGCGCTGGGTGCCGCGCGCGTATGCCGACCGGCCGATCAGCGTTTTCGAGACCGGCGGGAGCACCGGCGTGCCCAAGTCGCGCGTCAACTACGAGGATTTCCGGCTGGATTACGAGGCCTTTTCGCTCACGCTTTCCGAATCCGGCTTTCCGCGCGGCGCCAACTGGCTGATGGTTGGGCCGACCGGCCCGCGCCGGCTGCGCCTGGCCATCGAGCATCTCGCGCAGCACCGCGGCGGCATCTGCTTTCTGGTCGATCTCGATCCGCGCTGGGTCATCAAGCTCATCAAGAAACGCTGGATCGAGCACCTCGGGGCCTACAAGGACCACGTCATCGACCAGGCCATCACCATCCTGCGCGCCAAGCACGACATCCGCTGCCTGTTCATCACGCCCAAGCTGCTCGAAGCACTGTGCGAGAAGGTCTCGCTCGGCGAGTTCCGCATTCGCGGCGTCTTCTGCGGCGGGACGGAGATTACGCCGCAGTTCTGCCGCTTCGCGACGGAGGAGCTGCTGGAGGGCGCGGAATTTGTGCCGACGTATGGCAACACGCTGATGGGGCTGGCGTGCCACAAGCCGCTGTCGAGCGAGGATGGCTACAAGGTGGCGTATTACGCGCCGCAGCCGCGAGCGGTGGTGGAAGTGGTCGATCCGAACGATCCGGAGCGCGTCGTTCCCGACGGCGCGACGGGCCGCGTCATGCTCACGACGCTGACGCGCGAACTCTTCATGCCGCGCTTTCTCGAACGCGACGAGGGCGAGCGCGAGCCGCCGTGCGGGCTTTATCCGTGGTACGGCGTCAGCGGCGTGCGGCCGTTCGGCGGGTTGAGTGAGAGTGTGACGGAAGGCGTTTATTAGAGTGCCTATCCGAACCCCGCACGCGAGTGCGGGGCGGCTGCCATAACGGCAATGCAGAATGAAGAATGCAGAACGCCCGCGAACGGCGGGGAGTGCATCCGAGGGCGCCCGCGAACGGCGGGGAGTGCAGCCGAGGGCGGCTGCTCTCCACCGGTCTCAACGCGCGACCCATCGCCAATGTGAACGGTGAGAAGTAGAATCGCCCGCGTGACACGGTTCGGCCTTCGCATGCTTCTCGCTGGTGGCGCGCTGCTTGCAGCATTGTGCGCGGCGAGCTGCGCTGGCCGAGGCGAGCGCTACGCCGCTTCGTCGGGCCGCCTGCCGGATTCGGGCTCCCCGGCCGTCGCGCTGGGGAACCTGCGCGTCGGCAGCGACCCTTCGCCCGGACAGGTTGAGCTGGTGCGCTTCCTCTTCGGGGAAGAGCCCGACCCGACGCTGGGTCTGATCAAGCCGGTCGACGTCGCGCTGTTTGGCGATCAGGTTCTGGCCTGCGACGCCGCACTGCTGGGTATTCTGCGTGCTGACACGCGGGCGGGGTATCAAGCGCTGCCGATCGCTGAAACGCCACGCCTCCCTGCGGCGCTGGCAGTGCACGGAGATTCGGTGTTGCTGGCGGACGCCGCGGGCGCCGTGCTGCGTTTCGACGCGCGCGGCGGGCTGCGGCAGCGCTACGCACTTCCGGCCGATACGCGGCCCTTCCGACCGTCGGGTCTGCTGGTGCTGGACGACGAGCTGTGGATTGCCAACGCCGCTGCGCACACGCTGGAAATCTTCGGCCTGGAGCGCGGCGAGCTGCGCCGCTCGATCGGCGGACGGGGCAGCGGCCCGGGACGCTTCGCCGTCCCGGTCGGACTGGCGGCGACGCCCGAGGGGCAAGTGTGCGCCGTGGACATGCTGGGATGCCGCGTCGAGGTCTTCGATCGCGCCGGCGTCTGGCAGCGCGACATCGGCGGACCGGGCGACCGGCTGGGCCGCTTTGGCCGCCCGCGCGACGTCGCCGTCGGCCCGGACGGAGTCGTTTTCGTCAGCGACGCCGCCTCGCAGCGCGTGCACGCCTTTTCGCCAGCCGGAACGCCGCTGGCAATGTTCGGCGGACCCGAGGATGGCGACGATGCGCTGGTGTTGCCGGGCGGGCTGGCGATCGCGGCGTGCGGGGTGGCGGCCGAGCGCGCTGCGCCGCCCGGCTTCGAGCCGCGGTACTGCGTGCTCGTGGCCGAGCAGATTGCGCGACCCGGTATTCGCGTCTTTGCCTGGCGCGGCCCGCAGGGCGATGACCCGCGCAGCAGCAGTGTGGCCGCGACGCGTCCGCCGCCGACGGTGGCGAATCCGCACTGGACGGCGGATGGCTGCGGTTCGTGCCACGAGACGCGTGACGGTGTGATTCTGCCGATTGAGCCGCGCGGAGTCGATGCGCTGTGCTTGAAGTGCCACGACGGCGAGCAGGCGATCGATGAGCCACATCCGATTGGCCGCCCCGCGGCCGGCTCGCGCACGCAGGCGCCGCCGGACTGGCCGCTGATCGACGGGCGGCTGACCTGCCTCACCTGTCACGACATCCGGCGGCACTGCGACGCGGCGGCGATTCGCCCGATGCAGAACAGCGCCCTGGTTCGCGGCTTCGACGCTCAGGCTCCGACCAGGAGCTGCACGCAGTGCCACACAGCGGAGCTGTGGCGGATCAATCCGCACCGCGCGCAATCCAGCGAGGCGCTCGACCGCGCCGCCTGCACGTTCTGCCACACACACGCCACCGAGCTCGACCGAAGCGGCGTTCGCCGCGGCGACGCGCGGCTGCGCGATTCGAGCTCGGGCCTGTGCCTGACTTGCCACACGATGCACGCCGACCCCGCGCCGCGCGGGCACCTGGGCGCCGAGCTGACCAGCGCGGTGCAGGCGGCCCTCGAGCGGCCGGGCAGCGCCGGGCGCCTGCCGATGAGCGACGAGCGCGTCACGTGCTTTTCGTGCCACAATCCGCACGCGGCGGAGACGTTTCCCGCCGGCACACCGCTGGCAATCCGCTCGGACCGGCCGGAAGATGCGAAGAAGTCGCTTCGCGCCGCGCACATCGAGCTCTGCCTGCACTGCCACCCGAGATGAAAGGCTCGCCCGCCTGATCATGCGACGACCGCAATCATCGACTCTGCTGGATCCGCAAGCCGCCCGTCGTTCAACCCACGGTGGACGTTGCGGTACGCTCACCGCCCTGCTCGTGCCGCTGCTGGCACTATTCGCCGGCTGCCCGGCCGACGACAACCAGCGCGACCAGCCCTACGCGAATCAGTCCGACAAGAGCAACGGCGGCGCGGCCCTGATCGGGGCCAGCGCCTGTCGGCAGTGTCATGCCGACATCGCCGAAGTGCTCGCGACACATCCGCACACCTCGGCGCTTTCCGCCGTCTCGGGCGCCGCGCCCGAGCTGGCGATCGGGCCGGGCGTGCCCGATCCGCCGGCGGGCTTCGAATGGTCCGACATCGCGTACCTGATCGGCGGGACCGCCCGCCGCGCGCTGTTCGTCGGATCGGACGGCTTCGTGCTGACCAGCGGTGCGACGGGAGTGGACACGCAGTACAACCTGGCATTCGGCCCGAACGGCACGCCGGCCGGATTTGTCCCATTCGTTTCGGACTCGGCCGAGCCGCTGGCGCTGGAATTCGAGGACTTCAGCCACCGCACGACGGGTCCGGTAGAGTTCGACCCCGGCGCGCCGCGGAATCAGGACAGCCGCCGCGGAATTCTCGGCACGTGGAGCGAGCCCGGCGTGCAGTGCGAGGCTTGCCACGGACCCGGCGGAGCGCACTTCCGCACCGTCAATCGCGAGGTCGAGATTCACACCGACCGCATCTTCGTCGACAGCAGCGGCAGGCAGACTTGCGTTGGCTGCCACAGTCGGCCATTTGGCAGCGGCGGCACCACCATCCTGGCGGAGGGTGGGTTCGTTCGCGACCAGCAGCAGGCGTCGGAGCTGAAAGCGAGCGGCGGGCACGCCGCGTTCGCCTGCACGATCTGCCACGACCCGCATCGCTCGCTCGTGCAGGGCGAGACCGGGCTGCGAAACACGTGCACGGTCTGTCACACCGACGTAACCATGGGCGGGCATCGCGGCAAGGTCTATCGCCGCAGCAGCGACGGCTACACCGAGGCGCTGGCGTGCGAGAGCTGTCACATGCCGTACGCGACGCTCTCAGCGGGCAGCGCCGGGCCGTCGGTCGTGCCGGCGGGGCGGATCGGCGACGTTCGCACGCATATTTTCCGCGTGAGCGCCGAGCCCGACGCCGACTTCCGCGCGTTTCTGACCGACGATCAGGCGGCCGTGCGGCTCGACGCGCAGGGTCGGGCCGCGGTGACGGTCGATTACGTGTGCCTGCGGTGTCATAACGGCGGCGGCGTGTTCGTGCTGACCGCGTCGCGGGCCGCGGAGATCGCGCCGCACGTGCACGATTTTCCGGAATAGGTGCGCTGCCGCGCTTTATGACCCGTTCGCCCGCGGCGCGTTGGGCGCGTCGAGGGCGGCAGGTTTCGCTGTGCTTAACCCGCCCTACCGGTTCCGCATGACCGGCGCAATCGCCGTCATTTCCCGTGCGCGGATGAGCGCGCGAATGGCGCTCTATCTCCGCCGCTCGCGCTCGGCATTGTCAGTGCTGGCCGGCCGTGCGGTGCCGGTGAGGCCGCGCAGCAGACCCCAGAGCTGCGCCAGCAATCCGCCCGAGCGTTCGACCGAGCTGAGCGTCGCAGGCTCGGCGACCGCCACCGCGTCGTGCCGAGACGCGTCCGGCGCGTCGGTTGGCGAGGCCGATTCGTCCTGTGCCGCCGGCACTCGTCGGCCGGCGAGGACCACGTCGGGTTCGGGGCTGGCGAACACCTGCTCGAACGATTGACCGACCGTGTCGCGCGGCATGCTGAACGCGGCCTCGGCCGGCCGCGTCGGCAGCTCGATGGCCTGCGTCTCCAGAAAAGCGCCGCTGCCGCGCGGCGCGGGCTCCGACAGGTCGGGCACGCGGTCGAACGTGCCGACCGGGCCGTCTGCGGTCTCAACGGGTTCGTTCCCGTCGCCGATCGCCGACGGGTCGAGCACGCGCAGCTCCTCGCTCCCGTCCCAATCCGAATGGGCGTCTCCGCCCGCGAACGACGTATGACTTGCCGCCGCCGCGATGCTGTCCGCTGAGAAGCGCGTCATACGCTGCACGGTCTCCGTTGCGCCAGGTTCCGCCCCTTCGACGGTGCTGCCCCCAAACGGCGCGACGTCGGACGATGGCTGGCCGGCGTGCGGCGGAGCGTTCGTCGCCGCTGGAACAACCGTCGGCGTTGAAGGCGGCGCGGTCGGCGTGTCGCTCGGCGTCGGATCCACCTGTGACGTTGGTCCACCTGGCGTCGGCGCAACCGGCTGATCCGGGGCACTCGGCGATTCGGGCGCCGCGTCGTGCGGCGTCTGGCCGCTCGTTCCGCCCGATTCCGGAATCACGTCGGTCGTGCCACCGTCATGCGAGTCCACGTCGGTGGTTCCGCCCTGATGAGGCGTGTCGTTCGCGGTTCCCCCGTCGTGCGGCGTCACATCGGTGGTCCCGCCGTCCTGAGGGCCAAGGTCGGTAGTTCCTTCCTGATCGTCGTCAGCATCAGTCGCTCCGCCGTCGTTGGGCGTTGCATCCGTCGGCTCGGAGTCTTCAGTCGGAACATCGGGAGCGGCATCCTCGTCCGGCAGGTCGTATGACACCGCGTGCTGTCCATCGTCGAGCTGCACCGCCTCGATGTTGGTGTGGTTGATCGTGAACGAGCCGCCTTCCGGCAGATCGACCACGATCGTGCCCGGACTGACGTGCACGCTTTCCGGCGGGTACGCGCTGAGGTCGATCATGTCGCGGTCGTCGCCGCCGTCGACGGTGTAGACGTCGCCGTCGCTCGGGTTCTCAAAGCGGAACGCGTCATCGCCGAATCCGCCGCGCATCTGGTCGTTGCCGCCGCCGCCGATAAGCAGGTCGTTGCCCGTGCCGCCGTCGAGCGTGTCGCTGCCGGCGCCGCCGTCGAGGACGTCTTTGCCCGCGCTGCCCGTCAGCACGTCATCTCCGGCTCCACCGCGCATGTTGTTGACGTTGCTGTTGCCGGTCAGCGTCTCATCGCCCGCGCCGCCGAGAAAAGTGACGCCGGTCAATCCGCTACCCAGGGCGCGAATCTGGTCGTGCGTCAGGCCCTCTTTCTGACCGGCGGAAAGCGTGTTGAACCAGCTCGTATTCGGAATCGACGCGATCTGCGCGGCGGTCAGGTCCGCCATTCGGTCGGCAGGGACATACCGGAACTGCGTGTAGCCTAGCTTCTGTATCTGACCGTCGGTCAGCCACTCGCGCTGCTCGGCGGTCAGGTGCCCGATGCTCACGCTGGTCGTGTTGAGCGCCTGGACTTGCGCTTCATCCAGCGACGCCCGCGCTTCGGCCGACATCGTCGCCAACCAGTCGCTGTTCGGAATCGTCGCCACCTGCGCCGGCGTCAGATGATCCACACCCTCGGCGTCGAGATACCGGAACTGCGTGTAGCCCAGTTGCTGTATCTGACCGTCGGTCAGCCACTCGCGCTGCTCGGCGGTCAGGTGCCCGATGCTCACGCTGGCCGTGTTGAGCGCCTGGACTTGCGCTTCATCCAGCGACGCCCGCGCCTCGGCCGACATGGTCGCGAACCAGTCGCTGTTCGGAATCGTCGCCACCTGCGCCGGCGTCAGATGATCCACACCCTCGGCGTCCAGATACCGGAACTGCGTGTAGCCCAGTTGCTGTATCTGACCGTCGGTCAGCCACTCGCGCTGCTCGGCGGTCAGGTGCCCGATGCTCACGCTGGTCGTGTTGAGCGCCTGGACTTGCGCTTCATCCAGCGACGCCCGCGCTTCGGCCGACATCGTCGCGAACCAGTCGCTGTTCGGAATCGTCGCCACCTGCGCCGGCGTCAGATGATCCACGCCCTCGGCGTCCAGATACCGGAACTGCGTGTAACCCAGGTCCTGAATCTGGTCGGCCGTCAGCCACTCGCGCTGCTCGGCGGTCAGGTGCCCGATGCTCACGCTGGTCGTGTTGAGCGCCTGGACTTGCGCTTCATCCAGCGACGCCCGCGCTTCGGCCGACATGGTCGCGAACCAGTCGCTGTTCGGAATCGTCGCCACCTGCGCCGGCGTCAGATGATCCACGCCCTCGGCGTCCAGATACCGGAACTGCGTGTAACCCAGGTCCTGAATCTGGTCGGCCGTCAGCCACTCGCGCTGCTCGGCGGTCAGGTGCCCGATGCTCACGCTGGTCGTGTTGAGCGCCTGGACTTGCGCTTCATCCAGCGACGCCCGCGCTTCGGCCGACATGGTCGCGAACCAGTCGCTGTTCGGAATCGTCGCCACCTGCGCCGGCGTCAGATGATCCACACCCTCGGCGTCCAGATACCGGAACTGCGTGTAACCCAGGTCCTGTATCTGACCGTCGGTCAGCCACTCGCGCTGCTCGGCCGTCAGATGTCCGATACTCACGCTGGCCGTGTTGAGCGCCTGGACTTGCGCTTCATCCAGCGAGGCGCGGGCATCGGCGGACATCGTCGCGAACCAGTCGCTGTTCGGAATCGTCGCCACCTGTTGCGGCGTCAGATAATCGACCTGGTCGGCGGAGAGATCTCGAAATTGGGTGTAGTTCAGGCCGTGAACGAACGACTCGACCTGCGGATCGCCCACCGCGACCTCGACGGTGTCAACGTGCGTCGCGCCGGAAGCGTCAGTCACGCTGACTTCGAACGTCAGTTTCGAAATGCCGGTCGTGTCGGGCGCGGTGAAGGTGGGCGAAGCTTGGTGCGTGTCGCTGAGCGCGACGACCGGGCCGCCGACCTGCCGCCACTCGTAACTCAGCGTGTCGCCTTCGTCGGCATCGTGGCTGCCGGCGGCATTCAGGACCACGGTACTACCTTCGTGCACGTACTGGTCGGCACCAGCGTCGGCGACGGGCGCGTCGTTCATACCGGCGATGTTGACGGTCACGTCGTCAACACTGGTGTGCGTGCCGTCGCTGACGCGCAGTTCAAATGTGATGGGCGTATCGGCGGTGACGTTGGGCGCCTGGAAGGTCGGGTTCGCGGCGTGCACGTCACTGAGGGAGACCTGCGGGCCGCCGGTCTGCACCCACTCGTACGTCAGTTGGTCGCCGGCGTCGGGATCGTGCGAGCCTTCGGCGTGCAGTGTGACGGTCTGGCCTTCGACGGTCGAGACGTCCTGGCCGGCGTCGGCCAGCGGGACAGAGTTGTGAACGTCATCGGTATTGAGTTCGGCGGAATCGCTGTCGGGGGCGTCGTCGCCGGTGTCCGTGCCGTTGGTTTCGTGCTGGTGATCTTCGCTGGCGGCTTGCTGGGCCTCGTGCGCGTCAGCAGCCGCCTGCATTGAGACATTGGAGGCATGCGTCGGGGCATGCACGACGCCATCGGAGAACTGGACGTTCTCGATCTGGCTGTGGTGGATCGTGAAGCTGGTGCCGTCGTCGGCGTGAACGTCGAGCCGGCCGGCGGCGACGTCGACCTGGGAGCTGTGCACGTGAGACAGGTCGATCGTGTCGTTCCCCGAACCGCCGGAGACGCGGTAGATGTCGCCATCCTGCGCGCCGTCGAACGAGAACGTATCGTCGCCTTTGTCGCCGTAGAGCGTGTCGTGCCCGCCGCCGCCGGTGAGGTGGTCGTTTCCAGCGCCGCCTCGGAGAAGGTCGTTCCCCGTGCCCCCGTGGAGCGTATCATTACCGCCCTCTCCGAGGAGCGCGTCGTCGCCCGCACCGCCGGCGAGGTGGTCGTGACCTGAGCCGCCGCGCATGGTGTCGTTTCCGTCGTCACCGGCCAGGCGGTCGTCTCCACCATCGCCATAGATGACGTCGTGGTCCGCGCCGCCGGAAATCTCGTCGTGTCCGCCGCCGCCGCGCATGACGTCGCGGCCAGCGCCGCCGGCGACGTGATCGTCGCCGCTGTCGGCCCGAATTGAATCGTCCCCGTCCCCGCCGTCGATCTCGTCGCTCCCGCTGCCGCCGCGGATGACGTCATTGCCGGCGTCGCCATGAAGCAGATCGTTTCCGCTGCCACCGCTGAGCGAATCGTGGCCGTCGTCGCCAAAGAGCTGGTCGGCGCCGCCATCGCCCCGGAGGACGTCGTCGCCCGCGCCGCCATGGAGCAGGTCGTTGCCGCCGTTGCCGTCGAGCAGGTCGTCTCCGTCGAGGCCGTCGGCGGCATTCGCGGCGCTGTCGCCGTGGTACACGTCGTCGCCGTCGGTCGCACTCGCGTGGTGCTCGCCGGTGTCGGCGTCGGTCCAGGTGGCGGAGAGGAGGATACGTGGTTCGAGCGATTCGACTGAGAATCCGGCCCGCTTACGCGGTTTCTTCTCGGACGCCACTTCACCGGCCTCTGTCGTGGGAATGGTCGGGTTGCGCTTCGTTCGGTCCTTGCTCATGTCGCGTGTCCCCATGGCGAGAAAGCCCGCGCGCAGGGTGGCGCGCGGGTTGACAATCGAAAGTGTATGAAATGAACGAGCGGGATGCGGCGACGTTGGGCGGCGACCGATAATCGCAGGGCTGATCCGGAAAGCACTCGGGGCGCGAAACGCCGGCCCGAGCGGCGGCATCTGACCTGTGCGGAAGTCCGGTTGTCGGGACCGGACTTTCCGGCGGCGCGCGGCACCGATAGAATGTGGTGCCACCCGCTGTGTGCCTCGGGAGCCACACCATGCATCTACGTGCCGCCGGCGTCGTTGCGTATCTTCTTGCCAGTTGGGTACTTGCGCAAGACACCTCCCCTGCCGATCGTTCTGAACCGAATCCGCCGGCTGCCGATGCGATGCGCCATGCCGAGCAGGACCGGGCGCGTCGCGATCCGCTCCGTACGGCGACCTCAACGAACCGGCGGTTTGAGCTGCGCATCAAGCCCGGCCGGCCGGAGCGCGCCGCTTGCCGCGCGACACTGCATGAGAAGGTGCGCGGCTCGGGCCGCAGAACGGTCTGGGAGGCGGAACTCGTCAACGACGTCGCGCCGGGCGTCGTCGAAATCCGCGACGACGGCAAGTTCGTGGTAACGCTGGATGAGCATCGCGTGGGCGGCGCGCGGCACGCGGCTGCGATCTACGACGAGCATGGCAAGCTGCTGCGCGAATTCAAGCTGCGCGAGCTGCTGCGACGGTCTGACTGGGACGAAGTGCGTCGCGAGGACCGCGCGGTCATCTGGCTCGATCGCGCCCGTTTCGCCTTTGAACGCGACCCCGATCGATTTGTGATCCGCACGGCGTGGGACCGCGAGATCGTCATCAACCTCGAAACCGCGGAATTGACCGCCGATCGGGATGACAATGCCGCCGCGGACGGCGGGGGTGACGCAGACGGCGAGGCAGCCATTCCGCCTGAGCTGTTTGAGCTGCTTGAAGGATCAGTTCCGCAGGCCAACCCGGTCGAGTTCGAGGAACTGGAACGGCTGCTGCACGGTCGAGCGACGCTGGAGGCGATGATCGCGGAAGCGGCCAGTGCGGGCGAGGAGGCCGATCCGGCGTTGCTGGCGAAGCTGGCCGAGGCCACCGCCGGGATCGCCGAGCTCGAAGCCCGTGTGGCCGCGGAATCTGGCGCGGCTGACTCTGCCGAACTGGCCGATGCCGCCGGCGGCGACGAGACGTCCGACGACACGATGGATGAGGCCGGTAATTCGGCGGGCGTGCCCGCGGCGGCGGTCGACGCGCAGATTGCCGAGCAGGCGGCGCAGAGCTTCTCGCCGGCTGAGCCGGGCGCCGGCCAAGTCGAACAGGCGGCCGACGAGGCGCTGCTGGCCGACGTGGCGGCGGAAGCGCAGGGCATGACGTCGCGGCTTCCGACTCCGTTGCCGAATCCGGCACAGCCGGTGGACTATGTGGCCTGGTACAACGCGAACACGCAGACCGCGGGGCCGAGCGCCGCACCGCTGCTCGAAGCCGCCGGACAGTCGACGGTCATCTGGGAAGGCGACGGGGCGCTGCGCGACGCGGCGCTGGCGGGCGATGCGGCGGCGCTGCAGTCGCCGGAGGTGACGGCGTGGCTGGCAGCGAATCGCGCGGCGTTGGAGCAGTTTCGGGCGGCGCGCGGACTGGAATACCACGGATCGCCGTCGGAAAGTACGAACGGCTCGCTGATCGGGATTCTACTGCCGAACCTCTCGCGCTATCGCGAGCTGGCGCGGGTTTCGACGGTCGAAGGCAAGCTGCTCGAATCGCAGGGTCGGCACGAAGACGCGATGATTACCTACGCCGACGGACTGGCCGCCGGCGCCCAGATTGCGCATGGACAGACGCTGATCGAGAACCTGGTTGGGTCGGCGGTGCAGGGGCTCTCGTCGGAGTCGCTGCTCGATTCGCTGGCGAGCGCTCCGGCGAACACCGATTTTGCGCGCGTCGCCGGAGAGCTGTCGAAGCCGGCGATGGCGGCGCCGACGGCGGCGGCGGCGATGCGCGGCGAGCGGGCGATGGTGCTCGAGACGCTGCAGCGTGTGTACTCGGTCGATCCGGCGAGCGGCAGGTACGTTCCGTCGCGCGAAGGCGTGGCGAGCTTTCTGTCGATGACGTCGGAGGACGGCAACAACGATCAGCGCGTCATCGAGATGACCGAGCATTTGGCAAACGCCGACTTTGACACGCTGGTGCGGCAGGCCAACGAGCACTATGACCAGCTCGAGGCGGCCATGTCGGCGCCGTACGCGCAGGCGCGGCAGTTGTTCAGCGATCTGGAAAGTCGCATCGCGGCGCCCGATTTCAAGCAGAGCAATCCGATCCTGGCGGAGCTGTTGCCGTCGCTCTCGCGGGCGTCGTTCATCAGCAGCCGCTCCGACGGCGCCCGCCGGGCGGCGTCGGTGGTCAGCCAGTTGAAGGCGTTTCGCCAGCAGCATGGGGCGTACCCCGAGTCGCTCGACGTGCTTGCGAACGAAGCGACGGTTGATCCGTTCGCGCAGCAGCCGTTCCGCTATCAGCGCGTCGGCGACGATTTTGTGCTCTATTCGGTTGGCGGGAACGGGCTCGACGACGGGGGCGCGCATGACGCCCGCGGCGACACAAACGACATCCGCTATTGGCCGCGCCCGCCAAAGACACCGAAGTGACGTGGCGCGCGACACTTCGGCGCGGCGTGCGGGGTGGCGGGGAGCGGCGCAATTCGTTGGGGCGAGGCCGGCTTTCTACGCTGACGTCTGATCATCCGCGCCTGGCTCGATCGTGGCGAAGATTCCATCCACGATGCCGGTCAGCAGGCTGACGATCCCGTCGCGCAGCTCGGGATTCGCCGCCGTGCGGAATTCTTCGTCGACGCATCCGCCGGAGAGCAAGCCAAGGGAGATCAGCAGCGGCCAGGCGGCGCGGCGGGTGTGCCGGCGACCGGGCTGGCCATTGGCGCCGTGGGTGCGAAGATCGGTCATAATCAGACGCATGCAAGACTCCCGCAGGCCGTTGGGCGAGTCGAATCCGAGTCGCAAGATTCTATCGGCCGATTGCGGCGGCGAATCGCTCGTAACCGCGCTTCGGCAGGTTCTGCGCGTCGCGTCACGGGACGTTGACGCAGACGAGCTCACGGCGCTGCTCGGACTGGGCCTGGCGATGACCGCGTCAGCCAGCGAGCAGGACGTGCAGACCTGGACCGGGCTGGGCCGCCACGTGCAACTGGCACCGGCCTGCGATCTGCTCGGCGTGCGGTTGCGCGGGCTGCACCCCGACTGGGCGGCGCGGGGGCTGGGAACGTCGGCAGAATTCGCCGCGCACTTTCGCGACAGCTACGCTCCGCTGATTCGGCGTGCGATTCAGCACGGGCAAGCCGTGCTGGCCTGGCGCGGCTGGGAGGGCGAGCCGCGACCCGAATGGGGGCTGATCGAGTCGTCCGAGGGCGATTTGTTCCTCGGCCGCGGCGCCGCCGACGGAGCCGAACGCCGGCTTATCGGTCCGGCGCACCTGGTCTACGTGGTTGAGGCGGTCGAGCCGCGCGACGAGCCGCCCTGCGCACAGCGAAGGTTGGATTTCGCCGTCCGCTCGGCGCGACGATTCTGGAATGACGAGCCGGCCGAGGATGGCGTGCTGCTTGGACGCGCGGCCTACGCGCGCTGGGCGGCGGCGGCGCGCCAGCCGGCAATGGCGTCGGACCTCTTGGCGGCGCTGGCAACGGTTAAGAGTGCGCGGCACGCGCTGGCACGCTGGCTGGCGGTTATCGGTCCGCAGTGTGACCGCGGTGGCGCCGAACGGTGCCGGACGGCGGTAGCCCGACTGGAGAAATGGCGCGACGCGTGGACGGAGGGGGAGGCGACGCCAAACGAGGTGCTGGAGCGCGGGCGGGAGACTGACGAGGCGGTGGTGGCGGGTCTGAGCCAGCTGTGAGGATTCAACGTCGCCTGGAAAGCTGAGGGAGAGTCGGGCCGGGCGCCCAAACGCGACCAGCCCTATCCGTCGGCCCTGGTTGCGGCTAGGGCGCTGACGGCTCGCCAGGTGGAGCAAGTCCGCGGTCGGCGGCGCGCACCGTTTCTCGACACGTGGTGATCAGGCTCTCCGGCGGTTCGATCCAGCGTTCGATCTGAAGCGCGTCCAGCACTTTCGCATTGCGCTGATGCGCGGCGAGCATGAAGTCGCGCACGCGACGGAGCGTGGCTTCGTCCGCTCGCGGCGAGGCCAGGAGCAGCGCGTCGGGCAGCGCCGCGGTCCGGCCGAGAATTCGGAACTGCGACTGGCTGATGCGCTGGTCGGCGGCGTCGGTGGGCAGCGTCGCCCAGAATTTCGCATCGACGAACGCGGCGTCGAATTTGCGGCTCAGCAGGTCGCGCAGCGCGGCGGACGGATCATCGACGTGCGTCAGGCTGTGGCCCGGTGTGAGCAACGCGAGCGGGCCGGGCTCCTGCACGACGCCCTGCGCGCCAAGCAGGCAGACCGCGGCGTGATGCGTGCGGCAATCGCCGACTTTTCCCAAGGCGATGGGCCGGCCGCGAAGGTCGGCCACGGACTGGAGCCCCGCGTCGCCGCGCACGAGCAGCAGAGCGCTGCGCGTGGGATTTCCGGCGGCGTCGGCGGAGGCGGCCAAGACGCGCGGAGCGGCGGCGGCGCTGAGGCGCGAGAACTGCGACGGTGTCGCCAATGCGAACTGGTAGAGCCCGCTCTCGAGATAGGGCGCCGCCTGGAACGGCAGGCAGAAGTCGACGGCGACCGGGCGGCCGAGCTCCAGCGCCAGGGCGTGCCGAAGGTCGGCATAGGCCGAGAACGGGTTGGCCGCCGCGAGCGGATCGTCGGTGACGACGGCGATCGCGACAGGCTTGGCTCCGACCGCATGGCCGATGACAAGCAGCGCCTCGCGAACACAGCCCGGGACCGAGGTAGCGATCAGGCTGGCGAGGAGGCCGCCGGCGACGGCCCGGCGACGCAAGCGCCGTCGTGTCCGGCACATCAGGCGGTCGTCGTTCCCGTTCCGCTGGTGAGCAGTTCGTTGATCAGACCGAGAAGGATGACGGGCACCTGCTGCACGACGATATCAGCCACCAGCGCGACACATCCGCCGAACTGGAGCAAAACGCCGCCGGCGAGGAACAGTGCGGCGTATTTGATCGCGCGAGTCTTCATAAGAGCGGTCTCCGAGTGTGAGCCCATGGCGGGCCGGTCCGGGGCAGCAGTATAGGCTGCGGCGAACGCAGCGGCAACCGCGAGGCCGTGTGTCTAGCCGCCGCGCGAAATCTCTTCCATGACCGCATCGATGCAGGGCCTCAAGGTGGCTTCCGAGAAGTCGAAGCGCAGGCCGGCGGTGGCGAACAGCTCCGGCAGCGGGCGCGATCCGCCGAGGGCGAGCGTGGCGCGGTACATCGCGACGGCCTGGGCATAGTCCTGGCGCGCGTTCAGCCAGACCTGAAGCGCTCCGAGTTGGGCGATGCCGTACTCGACGTAGTAGAACGGCACTTCGAAGAAGTGCAGTTTGCGATGCCACGAATTGCGGTCATAGGACTCGAGCCCGCTCCAATCGACGAAGGGCGCGAAGCGGCGGGTGAGCGTCTGCCACTCGTCGAGCCGCCGATCGACGCTGTGCGACACGTGCGTGTAGACGTAATGCTGGAAGGCGTCGACGCGGGCCATCCAGGGGAAGAAGTTGAGGATGTCGGTCAGGTGGCGGCGGCGGGCGCGGCCGGCGTCGGGGCCGTAGAACTCCTCGAGGTGCGGGTGGGCCAGGCACTCCATGCCCATCGAGGCGACCTCGGCGATTTCCATCGGATAGGTGCGGTAGGGCAACAGCGGCTCGTTCCGGCACGACCAGGTGTGAAAGGCGTGGCCGCCCTCGTGCAGCAGCGTGCCGACGTCATCCTCGGTACCGACCGCGTTCATGAAGATGAACGGCATGCGGCGTTCGTGATAAGTGAGCTGATAGCCACCGGGCGCCTTGCCCTTGCGGCTGCCCAGGTCGAGCAGTTGCTGCGTGCGGAGCGTGTCGAAGATCCTGCCGAATTCGGGCGTGACGCGATGGAAGATTCGCGCGCAGCCCGCGCTGAGCTGCTGGTCGGTCTCGAACGGGCGCAGCGGCGCGCGGCCCTCCGGGTCGACATCCAAGTCCCAGGGCCGCAAGCGCGGCACGTTCAGCTTTCGGCGGCGCTGTTCGGCCAATTGCGCGGCGGCAGGAACAACGACCCGCTCGATCGCGTCGTGAAAGCGCAGGCAGTCGTCGGGCGTGTAGTCGAAGCGCTCGAGTCGGCGAAACATGTACTCGCGATAGTCGGCGAAGCCCGCGTTGCGGCCGACCTGGTGGCGCAGCGCGACCATGTCGTCGTACAGCCGGTTCAGCGCGTCGGCGTCGGCCAGATAGCGGTCCGACGCGAGTCGCCACGCTTCCTCGCGGACAGCGCGGTCCGGCTCCTCCAGGTAGCGCCCGAGCTGTTGGATCGTGTGCTCCTGACCGTGGTACGTGCAGGTCATGGCGGCGGTGAGTTTTTGATACTGCTGGCTGAGCTTGTCGTCCTCGGTCAGCAGCGGCACGTTGTCCACGCGAAACAGCTCGATGGCGTTGCGCAGCTTCCGCGTCAGGACTTCGTAGCGCTTCGGCGGCAGCGGGAAGCGGACGGCGTGTTCGGCGAAGCGCCGCCGCAGGCGGTCGAGCCACGGTTCGCGGCGCGGCTTGAGGTGCTCGACATAGTCGAGGTAACGCCGCTCGCGCTGCGGGTCGTCCGTCTGGCAGGTGTATTGGATGTAGCGGGCGGCGCCCTCCTCATCAAACACCGCGTCCAGCTCCGACCAGTCCCGCAGCCAGCGATCGAGTCCATCCGCGGAGTCGATCGCCCGTTCGGACAATTCACGATAGTGCGGCTCGGCTCGATCCCACGTCGTGACGTCGGCGGACGCCGGCAGGTACTGACGCGGAAACTCCCGCACGTCGGCGGTCGCGGCCATCGGACTCTCCTGAAAGAACGCTTTTCCGGCCGATTATTCGGCGCCCGGCGGCGGCGTGCAAGCCGGCGCCCTTGCCGGCGCACCCTTCGCTCGCTGCCGCACCACGCTTGCCGGAATTCTGGGATCGCCGTATATTTCGGACGGCTGGTGCTATTCGTCGCCGACCCGGCCCGCGGCGGCATTGGCGTGAGCGGCGACGCGGCACGCTTGGAGTTCCAACTTGAAGAGCCCTCGATACTTAGTGCTGATCGGTGCTGGCGCTGCGTTGCTGGGAATTGGCGCGACACTGCTCGGCTGTGCGTCAGGTTTCGGCAGTTTTGGCCTGCTCGGTTCGCCGTTCTTCCTGTTCGATCCCGCTCTGGGCAGCCAGAATACACCCACCGGGCCCAACAGCACGCTGACCGGCTCGGGCGGGACGGTCGGCGGCGCGACCGGCGCGACCGATCCGTGCGACGAGCAGCAGTCGCGCAAGTTCGTCCGCATCTCGATGCGGAATCTCAACGAAGTGGACAACATCCACTACTTTCTGATCCTGATCGCGTTCGTCAACGGCGACCAGTATCCGTCCGGCGCAGTGTGTGTCGACGACGTGTCGATCTACCGCTCGTTCGGCTACGAGGAGGTGGCCGAGGGCGACGAGTTTCCGATCGGGAACACCTGCGTGACCGGACCCGCGCTGGTTTACTTCCACGAGAACGGCAACTACCGCGCCGCCGACGGAAGCCTCGCTTCGGGTATCGAGCCGTCGCGCGGCACCGGAGCGACGTTCGACAACTTCTTCACCAGCGCCGGAGCGCTCGTGCCCGTGCCGGATCGCATCCTCTTCCAGAACCCGGGCACCGGCGACGGCTTCGATCTGAAGGTCGCGTTCACGCCGAACAATCCGTGCACCGAGTCCGTGGGCGTGTCGCAGTGCGGCGTCGATGCGTTTTATTACGTCGACGAGAATGACCTGCCGGTCGGATCGACGGCGTTGGGCGTCGGTTCGTCGCGGCGCGTTCCGGCCGAGATTCAGGGGACCGGCTGCGAATGCCGCGGCTCGGCCGAACCATTCCAGGTCCTGGCGCCTTCCGGCACGACCGCGTCGAACGCGGAGTGCAACGAGTTCGTTCGCGGCGGCCGGATCGATTACGCGTTCATTCGCGACGACGTGACGCCGCCGATCCCGCAGCTCGTGTGGCGCGTGACGGACGCCTCGGGCAGCGTGATCCACGACTTCGATGACGCGGCGAACGTCAGCCCGTAAGCCAGGCCGTGTCGCACGGCCGCCCTTCGCTCTCGCGAAACATGTAGCACAGCCGCGCCCGGCTGTGCTACTGCTACAAGTGACCTGTCATCCGCGATTCGCTCTTGCAGTGCATCTCCGGCTTCTCCGCTACACTGGTTCTCCGAACGGACCTATGGCCGGACAGCCCGCACCACGTACGGAGCCGAATCATGATGCCTGTTCTTGCGCTCGCCCTGCTCTCGACATTCGCCGCTGAATCGCAGCCGGCCGCGACCGCGTGCCAACCGGCGGAGCCGGCCCAGAAGCGCATCACGGTCTGCCTGCTGCCCAAGAAAAAGGGCGTGCCCTATTTCACGAGCTGTGCCAAGGGTGCGCAGGAAGCCGCGGCCGAGCTGGGCGGCGTCGAGCTGATCTATGACGGCCCGACCGACGGCTCGCCCGAAAAGGCGGCTGCTATGATCGAGCGCTGGGCGCTCCGCGGCGTCGACGTGATCGCCGTCTCGCCGAATGACCCCGACGTGCTGGCGCCGGCGATGAAGAAGGCTCGCGAGAAGGGCGTGCACGTGGTGACGTGGGATGCGGACGGGAAGAGCGACGCGCGGGAGTTCATGGTGAATCAGGCGACTTCGCGCGAGATCGGCCGCGCCCTGGTAGACGCGATGGTCGCCGACCTGGGCGGAGCACAGGTCGCCGGCGAGGTCGCTATCATCACGGCGACGCTGACGGCCGCGAATCAGAATGAGTGGATCGTGCACATCAAGGAGCGCCTGGCGGACTTTCCGGGGCTTTCGCTGGTTGCGGTGCGGCCGTCGAACGAGGACCAGAAGCTGGCCTTTCAGGCCACGCGCGACTTGATCGGCGCGCACCCGCGGCTGCGCGGCATTTTCGCCATCAGCTCCGTCGCCTTTCCCGGCGCTGCCGAGGCCATTCGGCAGGGCGGGCTGGGCGGCAAAGTGCTGGTGACGGGGCTTTCGACCCCCAATGACATGCGCGCTTACGTGAAAGACGGAACCGTCCGCTCCGTCGTGCTGTGGAACACGGTAGACCTCGGGTATCTGACCGTGCACGTCGCCGACGCGGTCGCGCGCGGCCGGCTGAAACCGGGTGCCACGGCGATGAGCGCGGGCCGGCTCGGCGAGAGAGTGGTCGCGGGCGACCAGGTTCTGCTTGGCAAGATTCTGATTTTCAACGCCGAGAACATCGACAAGTTTGACTTCTAGAGAGTCGCCCCGCATACACTTCCGTCGCACATTTGTCAGGGGTTCGCATTGAGCGACCGTCCTCCGCAGCCGGCTGAACACGATACGGTGCTTGCCGAGGGGAAGTTCATGCGCCTGGTGGCTCGTGGCCATTGGGAGTTCGCCGAACGCATTGGCTGCCGCGCCGCGGTCGTCATTGTCGCCGTGTCACCCGACGGCCGGCTGCTGCTGGTCGAACAGCATCGTGTGCCCCTGCGGAGGGACGTGATCGAGCTTCCCGCCGGCCTGGTCGGCGACGATGGCGACGCGGATGAACCCATCGCCGACGCTGCCCGGCGCGAGCTGCGTGAGGAGACCGGCTACGAAGCGGCGGGGGTCGAGGAGTTGATGTTCGGGCCGACGTCGGCGGGCTTCAGCACGGAGGTCGTGCACTTTGTGCGCGCCACGGGGCTGCGGCGGGTGGCGGACGGCGGGGGCGTCGGGCACGAGCGGATTCGCGTACACGAAGTGCCGCTCGCGGATGCCGCCGGCTGGCTTGAAGGCCGCCGCGCTGCCGGCGTGCTGATCGATCCCAAGGTCTACGCCGGCGTGTATTTCGCGACTGCCGCACCCGATGCGGCGCGGCACGACTGATTGGTGCGGCTGTGCCGCGCGCGACGACCGGAGCGAGCGATGCCGGTATACTCTCTGGAAGAAGGAGCGCAGACGTGTCCAAGCCCGATAAGTTGACATCCCGATTTGAGCAGCGTGAGGAGCGCAAGCGGCTCGACCGCGCCGTCGTCTCACCCGACGATCCCCCGCTGCCTGACACGCCGGTCGAGCAGGCTCACGCGGCGAAAACCGTCGGCCGCAACGACGAATGCCCGTGCGGCTCGGGGAAGAAATACAAGAAGTGCTGCGGGAAGTCGAAGTAGATGACCTCAGCGCCGCAACAGACTCGCCGGCCGGTCTGGTACACGGACGGTCTGCGCTTCACGTGCACGCAGTGCGGCAACTGCTGCGGCGGCGCGCCTGGCTATGTGTGGGTGACCGACGACGACGTGGCTCGCATCGCGCAGAGTCTGAGCATGCCGGTGCCGCGCTTCATCGAGCTGCACGTGCGCGACGTCGGCGTCCGCCGCAGTCTGAAGGAGCGGCCGAACGGCGACTGCGAGTTTCTGGCGCGCGATGCGGCGGGTAAGGCGCGTTGCGAGATCTACGCGCAGCGACCGATGCAGTGCCGCACGTGGCCGTTCTGGGAAGGTAACCTGGAATCGCCGCGGGCGTGGGCCGAGGCGGCCGAAGGGTGTCCCGGCATCAATCGCGGCCAGCACCACCCGTTGCCGGTGATTCAAGCTGCGCTGTCGCGGAACGGGGCCGTTCCTGCCGCGCTTTGAGCGCCAGCGTCAGCCAGCCGGCCAGTGTGGCCAGCCCACCCACCCAGACGAGTGTCGGAAAGCTGGTCTGCCAGGCGATTTCGCTGTGATCCGTCAGCCGGAAGCAGCACAGCGCCGCGACCAGAAGGAGACAGCCGAAAACGCGCCTGGCGGGCGACGAGCGCGGATGGAGCGTCAGGCCACACAGCGCCGCCAGGATGATGATGAGTCGCAGTAGCGGAAACACCGCCACGCCATAGGACAGTCCGCGGCTGAGATTCCAGACCAGTCCCCAGGTGAGGCGCTTTTGCGTGCCGCCCTCGGCCCCCTCGAGCGTCTTGGGCCCCAGGCCGGGGCTCATGGTTTCGAGCGGAGCGCTGCCCGGCGTGGCGCGTGAGCGTGCCGCGACCCACGTGTGCAGCACGTCGTTTACCAGCCAGGCGTCGTAGCCCATGTGGCGCAAGACCGAAGCGGCCAGCACCGCGCGGCCGTCGCAGTCTTCGCGACCCAATCGCAGAACCTCCGCCGTCGTCGGCAGATAATCCATGACGCCCCAGGTTTCCCAATCCCAAGCATAGGGAATTCGCTCGTACACCACGGCCTGAACGGCCGCCAGCACCGCCTTGTCGTCTGCGCCGGGCGCGACGCGCTCGCGCGCCGCGGTGGCGAACGGGCCGAGCCCGCGGGCGTTGGCGTCAATGACGCTGTTCATGTCGTTGATCCGCCGCAGCCACTCCGGGAGCATCCAGACGCGCGGAAAGCAGGTCAGCGCGACCACTGCTAGGAATAACGTCGCTTTCAACGGCCAGCGCGACCATGCCGGCCAGCGGTGAATTTTCAGCCACCACGACATACGCAGTCCTCGGCCAATCTCACGCCGCCCGATCTCGCGCGCCCCGTGCCCGCGGCGCCACCCTTATCGCGCGCTGCCCGCGTCAACCGCGCGGCGCTGCTGCACAAGCGACGTAACGAAAGCGACGGTCGCAAATGCCGCGAAGACCATCGGCGGAGGAAACTGGAACGCAATCGTGATTATCAGCAGCAGAGCGGCGAAAATCACGTTCGCCAGCGTTGCGCTGCGCAAGTCGGGCGCCCGATCGACGATTCGGAGCCGAAGGAGGTTCAAAACGCCCACTTGAATCAGAAGCACGCTGAAGCTCGCGTTGAGGATCTGCATGCCGTGCCAGGCCGTCGGCCGGAACGGGCCGATTGCGGTGCTCAACGCGCGCAGAGCGCGGTCCGCCGTGATCTCCTGCGGCGACGAAGGCCGGACCACCAGAGCCTTGCCCACGGCGAGCAGGTGAACACCGCCGAAAACGATCAGCGAGATCGATGCGATCCTGAATGCGCGGCGGCCGGGCGCGGCGTGGGTCATCGGCGGATTCTCCATTCGATCCGTCCATCGGCGGAATTTCCAGTTGATCTGCCCATCGGCGGCTGGTCAGTCTAATGAAGTTGCGCCAGGTTCACCAAGTGGCGGCCTGTCGCGACGGCGGCGGCTGGATTTCTGTTGCAAGTTACGGTGTGGCGGCGGTAATCTTTCGAATCAGGTAGTCGGGCGCCGGGCCGGCGTGACTCATGACCATCCACATCTGCCGATCCGGTTGCGCGCATTCCACGGGGTTGGAGAGGAGTGTCGCCGTGCAAGCGAGACGCTTCGGACGCGGGCCCGCCGGATGGCTCGCTGCTGCTATCGTGCTGGTCGCGCCGGCTGTTGCGGCAGCTCAACCCGGTGCTTTCAACTACCCGCCGATCGGCGAGGCGATCCTCTCGGCTGAGTTTGTCCTGGATACGGCCGAGCTGAACGCGCATCGATTCTTCGCCGGTCTGGAAATCAACCATGTCGAGCTGGTCGACGTCGCCGGCGTGCTCGCCGCTGAGGACCTGTCGACCGCGCTTTTCGGCGTCTCGGCTTTTCCGGCGCCGCCGCTGGTGGATCAGCCGCCGACGGCGACCGGGCTGCTGGTGGCGGGCGTGTCGCCGGCGTTCTTTCCCGCGCTGGCGGGAGGTTCGGTCGGGCTGCGGGCCGTGCTGACCGATAGCATCGACGCGGCCTTCGCGATCGACACGATCCGTCTGCACATCGTCACCGCGCTGACGACCATCGACGCGCACTACGGCAGCGCCAACGACGGTTTCGGGCTGGGGATTCCCGATGGCGGCTTTCTACCCGGTCCGCTGCCGGCGTCGCTCCCGCCGGGATCGACCGGCACGGGTTTCGACGAGACGATCAGCACCAAGTCGATCAACGTCGTGCCCGAGCCGGCGGCGATCGCGTGTGGCGTCGCCGCGTACGCCTGGCTCCTGCGTCGCCGCGAGTCGCCGAGTTCGTGAGTCAACGAGTTGCGGCGGCGAATCACCATCGGCGCGCGCAACGGAGGGTCATTGCAATGATTGCGATCCTGCATCCCGGCCAATGGGCGGTCGTGCTGGCGGCGCTGGCGGCGTCGATGCGTCCGATGCTGGCGGAAGACGACGGCTACAAGCCGCTGGCCAAGGACAAGACCATTCTTTACAAGGTGGTGACCAAGTATCAGCCTGAGAAAAGCACAACCGGCAAGCGGCTGGACGTGATCGCCACGAGCGTCAAGATGAAGAACATGGGCGACAAGGCCCGCACGATCGTCGTCTGCGTGGCGGGCGAGTCCGAAGCGACCAAGCCCTCCATGGGTCCCAAGAAACTGACGATTGAATTCAAGGACAACAAGCTCGACTGCTCCGAAAGCGAGCGAGAAAAGAAGCTGCTCGACCGCCGGCTTGGCAACATGGGCTGCCAGAAGGTCGCGCTGGCGAAAAAGGGCGACGCCGGTGACGAAAAGGAGCTGACGTTCTACTCCGGCGGAACGTCGAGCGATTCGAACAGCGTCGTGAAAGTGGCGCGCCCGCATAAGCCGCTCAGCGACGGCAAGAACCCGCTCGGCTGGCTCTCCAAGACGATGGTCGGGTTCATTCTGCTGGTGGACGACTCGATCGGCCTGGTGCACTGCTCCGAGTGCTACGCCATGGAGCGCATGTTCGTCTTTCCACCCGCCAACGCCGAGAAGTATGTCGTCGACGAAGAGGTGCTCACGTTTGCGGCGCTTGACGCCAAGCCGCTCGGCCACGTCGCCGCCCGCATGAACCTGCATTCACCGGGAACGCTGACCGCCGACCAGCCCGTGGTCGCCTATTTCGATATCGAACCGGTCAACGTACCTCTGTCGCCGCCGGAGGAACGCTGGAACTGGTTCGTCGATGCGGCCGGTCCGCAGGAGTTCGAGCTGTTCACAGTCGAGCCGTGGAAGACGCCGACCGCGACGCTGCACGTCGACTTTCCGAGCGTCATCCGCCGCGATCTGGTGGCCGGCTTCGTCGTCACAGTGCGCCAGCCGCGGCCCGACGGCGTGCCGCGGCCGGACGATCCGGTGCTTTTCGAGGACTGGATCGCGCTGCGGCCCCCGCCCGATCAGCTTCACGTGACGGCCTACCCGAGCAACCGTGTCGCGACCGGCGGGCAAATCATGCTGGAAGCATCGGTGCAGTCTGGATTCATCGGCGCGCCCGGCCGCGCGGTCGAGTTTCGCGTCCTCACTGGCGACGTGTCGCTGCCGGTCGACGACGAGGCCCCTGACGACCGCGTGCTCACGTACTTCACGCACTTCGACGGCCGCTTGAGCGTCGAAGCGACCGGCGGATCGCCCGGGGTGGCGCTGGTTCAGGCGAAGGAGATCGGCACGGGCATGACGGCCTATGTCGTGCTGGAGGTTGTGCCCTGACGTCCGTCCGCCGGCGCGGGGTCACGCGGCTCCTACCGAGGGCGTCGACGCATCCGAACCCCTCACGCGAGTGAGGAGCCGGAGGCCCGGCAGGCGTACCGCGCCGGAAACGTCGCCAGGTCGCGGCGGCATCCCCACGTTGCGGCCCGTGCTAAGCGCTCGACTTCAACTCGACGCGAAGCTCCGCGCCGGCCTCGATCGTGACCCAATCGTCGAACTCGACGATCGCGCGCGGGCCGTCGGCTGCGACGCGAATCTTCTCCTCCCGCCCGTTCAGCGTCGCCGATCCGCCCGTGGCCCGCGTTCCTTCCGCCAGTTCCAGCGCCAGGCGCCGCAAACGCAGCTTGCCCCACACAATCCGAAGCGACGCCGTCAATCCGCCCGCGGCCCGCGTCTGCTCAAAGCTGCCCCAGCCCTCGGCGGCGACGAAGGCTGCCTTGAATTTCTCGGGCGAAAGCCGCGGCGTGAAGCCGACGTGTCCGGCGGGGCCGTGATATTCGAACCCGCACGCGGACACGTATGTGCCATAGCTGGACATGGCGCGGGCGTAGTGACTCGAGCACTCGACCTCGTTCCACGGGTTGCGTCGCGCCGCGTCATGCCGGTCGTGCACCAGCCGCTCCACCGCCAGACCCTCCAGCACCAGCCCGTCGGCCAGCATCTGCGCCGCGACGTGATGCTCAAAGCCCGTCCAACACTCGTTGAAGTAGCCGGCGGCCCAGCCGTCGCTGCCGGCGCCGGTCGCCGACTCGGCGCCGCCTCTCGGCCACGTGCACAGCAGCAGCCCGCCCTCGCCGGGCATCGCGTACCAGCGGCCGCCTTTGATGAGCGGGTCGAATCGGCGGCGATAGACTCCAATGTCGGGTGCGAGGTTGTAGCGATAGAGCGCCCGCAAGGCGCTGACCGTCTGCTCGCGCGGGACGATCCGCTCCAACCCGAGCTGCTCGGTCCAGAACTGTCCGAGAAGCTGATCGGCGTGGCAGCCGGTCGCCGTCCGGTTGGCTTCTGGATGGGCCGCGTCGTGCAGTTGAATGAAATACTCGCCGTCGTAGAGCCGCTCCGTCATCGAGCGAGAACCGCGTTCGGCCCGATCACGACACGACGCCGCGAACGCCTCGTCTCCGACCTCGGCGGCCATGGCCGCGGCGGCGCGGACCGCGGCGATGAAGAGCGAGCTGATCCACGCGATCTGACCCCACCAGGTTGTGTCGAGCGTGTTGTATTGCGGGCCGTCGAGCAATCCGTCGCCGTCGGTGTCGCGTTCCAGCAGACACTCGGTCGCGCGCCGCACGCGCGGCCAGATCTTCCGCAACATCGAGTCGTCGGCCGACATCTGATGCTCGCGATAGGCCCGCAGGATCACGCCGGCCTGTCCATCCACGGCCAGCTCGTGGGCGGCCTCGCCGCGGTAATGCACGATGCCGGTCTTCTCGTCGAATTCGGCGCCGAAATCGACCATTTCGCGCAGCGAGCGTTCGAGCTGCGGGAAGAGCCGGGCTACGGAGTGCGCGTATTGCCACACGTGCGTGCACGTCCCGGCGCAGCAGTGTGTTCCCTCCCAGGCGTAGAAGCGGCCGCTGTCGAACAGATGGCACGTCGCCGTCGCCAGCGTCGAGGTGTTCGCCATCGTGCGGTCGAGGAACCAGAGGGGCAGCGTCGAGTCGTACCACGTGTCGCGCCACAGACGCGTGCGGCGCGTCATCTCGTCGGCTTCCGCCGCGATGCGCGCCACCACGGCCAGCGCGTCCGCGTAGTCCTTCGCGTAATGCCGTCGCAGCGATTCGATGCCGCTGAGAAAGCCCAACTCGGTCCGCAGCGGCATCGGGAAGTGCCAGGCGTAGACGAATTTCAGTTCGGCGGCCTCTCCCGCCGCCAGCACTGCCTTTCCGGTAACCGTCGCCAGCGGCCGCTCGGGAAACGCGACGCGCGCCTGCTCGGCGTCGCCGGCGTCGGCAGCAGCGGTGGTGGCGTCTCCCGCGCCCAGCACCGCGACCGCCATGCTGCCGAAATCGGGCTGCTCGCTGAGCACAACGCGGTCGACGCGCGGTTCGTCGGTCAGAATGATGTCGTCGCAGCCCACGTTCCCCCACCCGCCGCGGTAGCCGTCGACGATCTGAAACTGCGCTTCGCGCCCGGCGAACTCCCGTACATCCCAGTTCTCCACGCGCATGCGGTTGTTGTTCTGGCCGGTCGCCGTTCGCACCGGCGCCCCGTCGATCAGCAGGTTGACGCAGGTCTGCCCCGGATGGTTGCCCCCGCCGATGCGAAAGCTCACCCAGTCGCGGCTGAGCACGAACGGCCGGCTCAGCAACGTTCCGATGTGCGTGTCGGGTGCCGTTTCACCCGCCTGCCGAGTGTCGTGCGAATTGACCACCCATTCGCCCTGCGCGTTGAGATGCGCCTGGTACGCGGCGATGTCGCGCAGGTTCCGCGGGCGGTCGCCAAACGCAGTTCCCGTAACAGTCCACCCCTCGTACGTACCCTTCTCGAAATCTTCCAACGGCTCGTCCGGCCGCTGTGGGTGCCGCTCCTTGAGCGGCGCCGGTTCGGCGCTGCACGCGACCGCGGTGAATCCCGGCCGGCGCACGACCTGGTTGACGCGCCTGCCGCGCCCCATTTCCCCGCTGCTGATACACACCGCGTTGGCCAGCCGCGCCGCAACCTCGACCTCGACGCGCTCCTTCGACGCGTTCCGCACCGTGACGCGCATCAGCGTCGCCGGCAGGGATGAGAACGCCACGTCGAGCGGCGACAGCGGCGAGAACGCTTCGAGATCGACCTCCACCGGGCAGCGCGCGTCGCGATACCGCACCAGCCCGATCGGCCACTCCCCACGGAACTCGACCTCGGCAAAACCGCGCGCGTCGAGCGATCGCTCGTCCGTGCTCTCGCCGGACTTCAGCCGCAACGTCAGCCCCTGCTCCACGGGCGAGGCCACCGCCGCCGGCGAGGCATAGAGCGGTCCGGCGGTCGAATTCCACTCGTTACTCTGCCGCGTGTTGAACACGTCCCAGTGCCACAGCCGGCCGTCGCCCGACAAATAGAGCTGTCCGCAGCAAATTCCGCCGACCGGAAAACCGATCCACGAAAGCTCGTGCCGCGACGCGCGGTAGACGCGCGGCTCGCCCCGTTCGAACAACGAGCGCACCCACGCCGCGTCCCACTTCTTGTCGGCGGGAATCGGAAATCCATCTCCCGAAGCGACGAAGGGGCCGGCAATCGCGCCGGCGGGGCGCAATCCGCCGGCGGAGGCGAGCAACAGTCCGGTTGACGCGATGAAGTCGCGCCGCGAAGTTCCAACGCCGGTAGACGCGGGGCCGCAGCCGCAGCCCGGACTGTCACACGATCCGATGGGGCGAGTCGGGGTCGGGTCCATGCCGGGAGTGTACCATGTGAGTCGCCGGCGCACCCGGCCACGATGGGCGCCGCGCACGAGGATTCCGCGATGACGCGCACCAACCGTGCGGTGAGAACCGCATCCACAAGCCGGCACTCGTCTTTCGCACGCCTCCGAGGGTGCTGGCTGCTCATCGCCGCAACGCTCGCTCTGTGCGCCGGCAGCGCCGACGACCGCCGCGAATGCCGCTTCGCCGCGACCGAGCCGGCCGCCGCTGAAGCATGGCAGCGCACTACCCGCCAAACGCTCTTCGATCTGCTCAAGCTGGCGGACCTGCACAAGTCCAACGCCCCGCGCGACCGCCGCACTCCCGGCCTGCCGCTGAACGCCAAGACGCTCGACGCACGGCGTGAGGAAAACCACACGCGGTTCGAGATCGAGTTCGACTCGACGCCGACGCGCCGCATCCGCGCTGTCGTGACAATCCCGGCCGCCACGGCGACACGTCCAGCGGTCGGCTTTCCCGCGGTCGTCTGCATCCACGGCCACGGCGGGAACGCCGACGTCGTTTACGACACGGGCAGCATCTACCACGGATTCGCCCGCGCGTTGGCCGACTCGGGCTATGTGACGATTTCGGCCGCCGTGGGGCAGCACCAGGTGTACGAGCCGGGACGGACGCTGATGGGAGAGCGGCTCTGGGACGTGATGCGCTGCGTTGACTACCTGACCACGCGCGACGACGTGGATGCCGCGCGCCTGGGCTGTGCCGGGCTCTCGCTGGGCGGAGAAATGGCCATGTGGCTCGGGGCCATGGACCCGCGCATGCGCGTGACTGTCAGCTCCGGCTTTCTGACGACCGTGGCCAACATGCGCCGCGGGCATTGCCCGTGCTGGGAGTTCGACGGCCTGACGGCGCGCTTCGACTTCGCCGATATCTACAGCCTGACCGCGCCGCGCGCCCTGCTGTGCCAGATCGGCGAGTTGGAGCGCGCCCCGGGCGGCTTCCCCGTCGACCTGGCCCGCCCGGCGATGGAGGAGATTCGCGCCTGCTACCGCGTCTTCGGTTCCGCCGACCGCGCCGTGCTGCGCATCCACCCGCGCGGCCACGAGTTTGAAAACGACTCGGCGCTCGAATTCATCGCCGGCGCGCTGCGCTGATTCTCAATCCGCTGCGTGTTCTCTTGCGACCGCGCACGAGTTTCCAGAAATCAAACGCGCGTATTGACGCGTTCACACGAAGCTGTAATCTATTCGCATCGGGTCGAATTTCATTTCACCGGCGCTAGCCTAGCGCATTGCCCGAAAGCGAGGAATCGATGGTCACGGGACACGACGGCGGGTCGGGGGAATGTCGTTCAATTGATGACAGAAGTGCACGAAGGGGCAGACCGCCCCACCCGGGCAGCAACAACCGGCGGCGGTCGCTCACGTGTCTTACACTGATCGTCGCGGCGGCGACCTCACCGGCCGCGGCCGATGAGTGGTACGGAACCCTGCAAACGGCCGATTGGTACGACTTCTACTTGATCCCCTGCGAACCGGCGTGCGGATGGCTGTGCATCACCAATTGGAGTGTGCTTCCCACGGTTGACTGCGACTTCCCGCTCCCGGTCGATAGTGCAGTCATCCCATCCGGATACTCCGTTGATCTCTCCGAGCCCGCGATCGTGCTCTACCTCGATTGCGCGGGCGACCTGACGCTTCGTGGCGACCTGACGGTCCTACTGGATTCGCAGTTCAGCGGCGATCTCACCTGGCGGAACGGACATATCGATGCGAGCGACGCAACGGTTTCAAGCAGCGATCTTGTCGAGCTGATATCCGACGAGACCAAGTGGCTCGACAACGCGGTGTTTCAGAATGACGGCTTCGTCTTGTGGTTGGACGGCGGTAATCTCGAATTCCACGACTCGACGTTCGAAAACAACGGAACGTTTGACATTCACAACGACCAATCACTCTTCGGAACGAATGCAATCTTTGACAATAACGGAGTGCTCCAAAAGGTCGGTGGCGGTGGCACCACGTACTTAGCCAACGATCTTGAGTTCAATAACCTCGGAGTGGTGAATGTCGCTGCCGGCCGGCTTGAGGTTCAGGGTGGTGGATCGGCTGGCGGGTCCTTTCAAGTCGGACAGGCGAGTTCCGTCGATATCGTCACTTCGCCATATACATTCGCCGACGGCGCCTCGCAAACTGGGGCGGGCGTTCTCAGGATCGCGGGTACGACCGCGACGTGCCAGGGTGCGATGTCGGCCGCGAACATGCAGCTCGACGGATGCACGTTTCGGCTCGGCGCGCTCACCGTTTCGAATGCGCTGCGCCTCACTGGTGACACGGGAAACACGCTCGACGCCTCGCAGATCGTCAGTCTGGGCGGCGGCGAATGGTCGGGGCTGGGCGACGTTACGATGCAGTCCTCCGCGGTCCTGGAAAACCGCGGGACCTTCGACATCATGAATGATCAGACGGTGCTGAATGGTCCGCTCGGTTCAGTCATTCGAAATCTCGGCCTTTTGCGCAAGTCTGGCGGGCCCGGCGTGACTACCATATCCATCCGTACCGGCTTGGAAAACTCCGGCGATATCGCGGTGAATCAGGGCTCGATTCTCACGCTGGGCGGCGGGTGGAGCAGCGGCCCATTTTCACTCTCGGATGGCGCCGCCTTCGAGATCAACGCGACGACCTTCACGCTTTTGCCGGGGGCAGGCGTGACAGGCGGCGGGTACTTTCGTCTCCGGGATGGCGTCACGCTTTCGGTGGACGCCGACGTGATAGCCGAGAATGTCGAGGTGGCGTCACAGATCGCTGGTGGCACAATCGGAGGTACGGGCAAGCTCACCGTTACAAGTCATTGGAATCTGCTCGGGGACGCAACCAAAGCGCTGCGAACGCCCGTCCTGGTGAACCAGGGCCGCGCAGTGTGGAGCGGTGGCGGCGACATCTCATTTTTCTCAACGTCGCCGTTCGCCAATGAGGGCATATTCGAAGTTCAGAACGATCGCACCTTCCAAGGGACCGCCGGAGTTGCCTTCGAGAACATCGGCACGTTTCGCAAGTCGGCGGGGGACGGTGAGACGACGATTCTCGGCGCACCATTCAACAACTCCGGGCTTGTCGAGCTCCAGCGCGGGACGCTGAAGCTACGCGGAGGCGGCTCCGCCATCGGACGCTTTGAACTCGCTGCGGGAACGACCTTGCACATTGCCCAGGGTGACTACACGCTAAACATCGGGAGCGCAGCTATCGGCGACGGCTACGTCCGTGTGCAGGGCGCAACCCTCAACGTCCCCGGGGCGGCTCGGGCCGACAACGTCGACATGTTCAGTCAGCTCATCGTCGATGGTACACTGACGAGCGCTGATCACTTCATCTGGAACGGTTCACCGCTCAACGGCGATGGAATGCTCCTGCTCGAGCCGCAGAGCATGATGGACATTACCGGGTCGGCCAATCGAAACCTCAATATCGCATTGCTGCGCACCGAAGGACAGACGAATTGGACCGCGACTGGGACCGTGTCAATGGCACAGGACGCCGTCTGGGAAAACTCCGGTACGCTCGACGTTTACTCGGACGCCGCAGTCCCATGGGGTGGGGGATCGCCGCGCATCGACAACTCAGGGACGTTTCGGAAACTCGGCGGTTCGGGCATCAAGTCGATCCACGTCGCGTTCAACAACAGTGGGATCGTCGAGATGTCGTCGGGAACGCTTGACCTTCATGGTGGCACGAGCAGCGGATTGTTCACGCTTGGCGACGGTACACTCCTTCAATGGGGCGCGAACTCGTCTCTTGAGGACGGAGCATTGATTCAGGGTGTTGGCTACGCAAAGACCGCGGGAAATAGACCAACCATCAATGGCGCTGTTTCGATCGAACACGCGGACATCAACGGGTTGTCCGTAAATGGCACACTGACAGTCGACGCGCATGCGATCGGTGGGATTGGAACGCTCACGGGACCCGGCACGTTGCGGATCGCCCCGGCCGCATCGATGGAGATTGTCGGCAGCGGATCACTTAATCTCCCTCTGTTCGACAACGCGGGAATGATCACTTGGACCGGAACAGGCTCGCTCACCATGAACTCGACTGCGGTGTGGCGTAATCGCGGAACCATCGAAGCGTATACGGACGCCGCTGTGCCGCGCGGCAGCGGCACGCCGCGCATTGAGAATGAGGGCGCATTCCGCAAGCTCGGCGGCTCCGGCACCAAGACAATTTACGTGGCCTTCAGCAACACCGGAGAGATCGAGGTGGCGGCCGGAACGCTGCGCGTCGGCGTCGACCAATTGGTGAGCGGCGTCCTGACCGCCGGAACATGGCTGGTACGCGATAACGCCACACTTGACCTCAGCAATTCGCAGAACATCACGACGAATCGCGGCGTTGTCGTGCTTGATGGTCCGACCTCGAGCTTTCCGCGCTGTGACTCGCTTCGCACCAACGAAGGAACCTTCGTACTCGATCATGGGCGCACGTTCGCCAGCGCGACTGCGTGGACGAACAGCGGCGTATTGACAGTGGGTGCCGGAGGTTCTCGCCTGGACATCGGCTCAAACCAGTCATTCGATCAGATGACCAACGGCAGGCTGGATGTACACGTAGCCGGAGCCGGCGCGGGCGAAAACGGCGTTGTCCAGGTGTCCGGAACGGCGACCCTCGCTGGTCGGCTCACTGTGACCATGGTCGACGGCTTTGTCGCGACGGCAGGCGATCAATTCACAATCCTCACCGCTGCTGCGATCAGTGGCGTGTTCAGCGAGATTGATGCCGTCGGACTGCCGGCGAAGCTCCAACTTGCGGTGAGCTACTCGAACACCGCGGTTGTGGTCAGCGTCGAGTCGCGGTCCGACGGCGGGCCAACGGGCGACGAGCAGAACAATGGCAGCATGCGCCGACTATCGCCGCCGTAAGTGCCGTTGCCCCTTGCGAGAATCGGCTGCCTCGTTGAGGCCTCGCCGGCACGCTCAGCAGCGGACCGCGCCGGCCTGGGCCGGCGCGCTGCCGGGCGGATTCACGCAGTTACGCAGCGTGCCCGACTCGACGAACGCCTGGACGATCCGCACGGTCTCCTCGGCGACGGCCTGCTGTGCCTGCTCGGTCGATGCGCCGACGTGATGCGTCCCGTAGGCATGCGCGACCTGCCCGATCGGGTCCTTGAATTCCGTGTCGGTCGCGGCCGGCTCCTGCTCGTAAACGTCGAACGCCGCGCCGGCGATCCGCCGATCGGCCAGCGCCGCGCCGACCGCCTTTTCATCCACAACGTCCCCGCGCGCGCAGTTCAGCAGAAACGCGGTCGGTTTCATCAGCGCCAGCTCGCGCGCCGCGATCAAATGGCGGTTGTCCTTGCCGCCGGTGATGTGCAGCGTGACGAAATCGGACGTGCGCAGCAGCTCGTCCAGCGGCACCAGTCGGGCATCCAGCTCGCTCTCGATCTCGGGCCGCGGCACCACGTCGTGATACAAGATCGCCATCTCGAAGGCCCGCGCCCGCCTGGCGACCTCATATCCGATTCGCCCCATCCCGATAATGCCCAGCGTCCGGCCCTTCAGCCCGCGCGCCTTGCTGTACTCCTTCTTGTTCCAGACGCCACGCTTCAGGTCGTCGGTCTCATCGACGATTCGGCGGTCAAGCGCGATCATGAGCCCCAGTGTCAGTTCGGCCACCGCGACGGCGTTCATTCCCGGGCAGTTGCACACGCGAATGCCGAGCTCCGTCGCGGCGTTGACGTCGATCGTATCGACGCCCGACCCGGCGCGAATGACAAGTCTCAGGTCCTCGGCCGCTTTCAGCGTCGCGGCCGGCACCTTGGTCGAGCGCACGATCAGAACTCTCGCACCCGTCTCGCGCAACGCCGCCGTCAGCTCGGCACCCTGCGTTCCGGGCCGGCAAACCACCTTGCACCCGAGGCGTTCCAGAGCGGTGACGCCTTCGGCTTCGAACTTGTCTGCGATGAAGATCGTCATGCGAAATCTCCTTGAGCGCGGACCGCCGTCCGTTCGAGAGAACTCTCGTATCGGACGGGAAGCAAACCGCGCGCCACACGCCGGCCGGGCGGCGGACGCGTCCGGAAAACGCGTGCCGACGGCTCGCAGACGCTTTCCGTCCGCGGAATTTCGGCAAGATCGAGAAACGTCCAGGATTCGCCGGACAAGCCCCGCCATCCGGCCCGCCCCACAAAGTGCGCCAATCGCCCCACCATGCGGTGCGGTCGGCGCGCGCCAGGTGATCTCGCTTTCATACCCGGGAGGATCGGTCACCGCCGAGAACGTGATCGGCTCGCCCTCGCGCACATAGTCGATCGCGCTGTGATGACTCATAATCGTCGTGCGGTACGTCTCCAGTGACGCCAGCGCGGGCGCCGCCGGCGGCCCGACTGAGATCTGCCGTACGCCCGGCGTCACATACATGATCGTGCGCTCTGGTCCCAGCGCCGGAGGCAGATCGCCCAGTCGAAATTCCATGATCGACGCGAAAGCCGGCGGATCGACTGTCGCCACGACCTGCACGTCGCGCTCGCACGACGTCCGAAACTGACCGTTGCCCAGGTCGCGCAGCGCCGCCACCGACGGAAATCCGAAAAACACGCTCACGGTCTCGGCGTTCGACGACTGCTCGGTCAGGTTGTGCGGCGTGACCGACAACGCCAGCGACACGTGAATGTCCTCAAGCGCGACGTTGACCACATTCACCGTGCACGTATTAACATTCGTCGTTCCGTCGGGATGCGTGACGACCGCATTGACCGTGTGCGGACCGAGGCCGACCGGCGTCGCGATCGCCTGGCACACGCAGATGCCGCGCACGGACTCGGTCGCACCGTTCCACGTCACACGGGCGCCCATCTCGTATTCTTGGCGGAACTCCAGCGTCGTCCCGAGCGGAACCGCAACCGCCTCCGGCGCGATGTGCCAGTTCAGCGTCAGACCGGCCACCGGCCCGATCTGAAGCGCTTCGATCGGATCGCGACCCAGAACCGACGTGCCGGCGCTGCTGGCGCCTTTGTGCGTGCCGCCCTGTTGGCTTACTTGAAACGCGGTCCCGCCGGCCGCGACGAGCGTCACGACCAGGCCGAACATCAGCGCTGCTCTCCGCGGAAATCTGGCGGCCCTCCCTACGACGTGACGTCGGTCTCCGCGCGTGCGCATAGCGGAATTCGTGGGCATGGTTTTCCTCCGCATTGTTGGAATGAAGTGGCCCGGCGTGGCCCAGAAACCGCCGGGCGGAAGGCGAGAATACGCCGCGCGTTGTCGTATTTCAAGATGATTCCAGCGATTCCAGCCGCGCACAGGCTGGCTTCAGTGATTCTTCGTCGCTCGCATCGCCCCACCCGCGCGTCCGTCTTGACTCTCAATCGCTACATCGCGCCGAACCGCGTCACTGGAACCAGCTCTACGGTCGCCGCCACCGGGAAGTGATCCGACGGAAATCTCGTCCCGAACATGCGCGTGTCCACGTCCGCGTCGAGCACGCGCCAGCGCTGATTGTGGAGAATCCAGTCGATTCGCTCACCGTCGCGCGTGCCCTGAAAACCGTGATACGTCCCGCTGCCGCGTGCCGGCACACGTCCCGCGTGGGCATCGTACATCTCCATGGCGTTTCGCCACTCTTCCGTGAGCACACGGTACGGCGCCGAGGCCGGCCCACAATTGAAGTCGCCGACCAGCAGCACCGGCTGCCCGCCGATCGACTCAATGACGCGGCGCAGCAGGCGGGCCGACTCGAGCCGGGCCGTCTCGCCCTTGTGGTCAAAGTGCGTGTTCAGAACATAAATCTCACTGAGCGGATGTGAGGAAAACTTCAGCCGTACCCAGGTCACGATGCGCGGCAGGGCCGCGTCCCAACCCACGCTGCCCGGCTGGTCGCTCTGCGGGCTTAGCCAGTAATGCCCGCCGTCGACCAGCGAGAATCGCCGCTTGCGGAACATGATCGGGGCCATCTCGCCGGCCCGCTCGCCGTCGTCCCGGCCGACGCCGACGAACGCATAGTCGGAAAGCTGCTCGCGAAGCTCGTCGGCCTGGAATGCCAGCACTTCCTGCATCGCGAGGATGTCGGGCTCGGCGGCGCGAATCGTCTCGAGCACAAACGGCTGGCGCACCTCCCAGCGATTCGCGCCGTCATCCGCCGTCCCGTACCGGATGTTGAACGACATCACACGCACCGCGGGCGGCATGCCGCAGCCGAACAGGACGACGCCCGCCAACATCCCACATGTCAGACTGATCCGCCGCGGCATGCGATGCTCCACAGAACTGAGTGCCAGCGGACTTCGCAAACCGACGGCGCGCCAGGCAGCGACCGGGCCGACACACTCACGCTTCCTCGCTCTCCTGCCAGACTGAGGGATCAGGTTTCAGCTCCATCCACCACTCCGGCACGACCGGCTGAAATCCCAGACCGCGGTAAAGCTCGTGCGCGTCGCGCGTTGCAAGCACCCAGCGCCGCACGGTCCGAATGTCGGGATGGGCGAGCAGCGCCTGGCACATCCGTTTCGCCAGTCCGTGCCCGCGATGCTCCTCGTCCACAAAAACGTCGCTCAGCCACGCAAACGTAGCCCGGTCGGTGACGGCCCGCGCCACACCGACCTGCCGCCCGTCGCTCTCATCAAACGCGCCGACGCAGATGCTGTTCTCCACGGCGCGGCACACGATGCTCCGCCGAACACGCTCCGCCCAGTACGAGCGGCGCAACATCCGCCAGATCGCGTCCACGTCCATTCGTGCCGTGTCGGTTTCGATTCGATAGGCCATGCGCGGCATGATATCCGCGGATGAATCTGCGCGGGGTTCGCGGCCAAGACGCACGCCCAGCCGATGGATATAATCCGAGGTTTGGCGACGTCATGAACACCGGGAGCGCGAATATGGGACCTTGGGCAAGATGGTTGATCGGCGGCATGCTGGTTGCGTCGATCGCAATGGCGCAGGACGACAAACCCCCGCAGACCGAGCCGGGCGAGCCGCCGGCCAGCGGCGAGCAGGCCACGACCAAGCCGCGGTTTGAAGAGCACCGCTTCGGTCAGATTCCGTACAAGCATGCCTGGGAGCGGGATCTCACCCAACTGCGCACTAAGCTGAAGCTGACCGATGAGCAGAACTCGCAACTCGACGAGATGCTCAAGCGGCTCTCGCGGCGCTGGAAGGAGCAGCAGGAGAAGTACGAGGGCCGGGCCGAGAAAATCAAGCCGCTGCAAATGGAGCGCGCCCGGGCGCTGAAGGACGGCGATGAGAAACTGGCCGGCGAGTTGGCCGAGAAAATCCGCAAGATCAAGGACGAGTTTCGCCGGCCCGCGCAGCTCGAAGACGTGCTGCACGACGTCGAGACGATTCTGACCGCGGAGCAGAAACCCATCCTCGAGGAATCGCGTAAGGCCTACACCGAGGCCCTGGTGCGCGTCAGCGCCGACGCCGATGCACTGCTGAAGATCCTCAATCGCCTGAATCTGAACGAAGAGCAGCAGAAGAAGGTCGAGGACATCCGCAAGGAATACGCCGAGCAACTGGCGCGTTACGGGAAGATGGAGTCCCGCGAGCGCGAGAAGCTCTTTGACGACATCTACAAGCGCGTCGTCCCGCTGCTCAACGAGCCGCAGAAAGACGAGCTCGACTGGCTCATGGATCGCCGCCGCCGGCCGCGGGCCGACTTCGGCCGGCAGGAGAATCCAGCCGCGGAGCAGGCGAAGCCGCCGGCCAAGGAGAAGCCGTAGCGGCCGCTCCGGCGTGCAATCGGCGTCTCAAGCGCCGGGCTCGTCACGCAGCAACGACAGCACAGATTCGACGAGGGCGGCGGCCTCGCCGCCCTCGTTCGTTTCCAGCCAGCGGATCGCGTCGAACCGCTTCAGCCAGGAGCGCTGGTGCTTGGCCAGGCGGCGCGAGTTCACCTTGATCGCCTCGAGCGCGTCTTCGAGCGCGATTTCACCGCGAAAGTGCGCGAACAGCTCCGCGTAGCCGACGGCCTGCGCCGCCTGCGCGCTCACGCCACGCGGATCACTCCATAGCCGGCGTGCCTCTTGGACCAGGCCCAGCGCGACCATGCGGCGGACGCGATCGTTGATGCGCCGGCTCGCCAGCGCCGTCGGGCAGCGCAGTCCGAGCAATGTCCAATTCCAGTCGGCCCGGCGCGGCCCCTCGGCATTCCACTCGCGTTGCAACCGGCTGATCGGCACGCCGGTCAGCTCATGGACCTCCAGTGCCCGTTCGATGCGCCGCAAGTCGTTGCGGTGAATGCGTCGGGCGGCGTCCGGATCGACGGTGGCGAGGTCGGCGTGCAGTGCGTCGAGGCCTTCGCGCTCCGCCCGCTGCCGCAGTCGCGCCCGCAGCACCGGATCGGCCGACGGGCCGGCGAAGAGCCCCTTGTACAGGCAATTGAAGTACAGGACCGTTCCGCCCACGACGATGGCGGGCCGGCCGCGGGCGTGGATGGCGTCGATCGCCGCATCGGCCAGTTCGACGAAACGCGCCGCACTGAATGGCTCCCACGGTTCGACCACGTCAAGCAGGTGGTGTGGAACGTCGCGCCGCTCGTCGAGCGCGGGCTTGGCCGTGCCGATGTCCATGCGGCGATAGACCTTCATGGAATCGACGCTCACGAGCTCCGTATGAAGCCGGCGCGCCAGCTCCCGCGCCAGCGAGCCCTTGCCCGAGGCGGTGCAGCCCAGGATCGCGATGACGCGCTTCGTTTCGGACATGCCGCCGCAATTCGTTCCACCGAGTTCCAACCCGGACGCCGACATGTTAGGCTCCCGCCCGCCAGGGAGCACGTATCGCCATGCCCGTCCGCTTCGTGCTGGGTCGCGCCGGAACCGGAAAGACGCACGCCTGCCTTCAGGAAATCGCCCACGAGCTGGCGCGCCCCGGCGACGAGCGCCTGATCCTGCTCGTGCCCGAGCAGGCCGGCTTGCAGATGGAACGCGCCCTGGCGGCGCGCACCGCCGCGGGCGGCTACTGGCGGGCCGAGGTGACCAGCTTCACGCGGCTGGCGCGGCGGCTGATCGGCGAATGCGGCGCGGCCCCGCCGCTGACGCGGCCCGCGGCGCGGACGATGATCCTTCGGCGGATTGCCGGCCAGACCTCGGGCTGCCGCGAGGCGTTCGGCGTCGCGGCCGACATGCGCGGTTTCTATGCGCGGCTCGATCAGTTCATCGAGGAGGTTCTCAGCGAAGACGTTTCGCCGGCCGATCTCGCGGCCGCCGTCGAGCAGCTTCCCGCCGGTGCGACGCGTGAGAAGCTGGGCGTCGTGTCGCGGGTTTACGGCGCGTATCTCGACTCGGCCGGTGAGGAGCGGCTCGACGCGGCCCTGCATCTTTTGCTGCTCCGTCGCCGGCTCGCCGAGATTCCCTGGTTGAGGTCCGCGTCGATCTGGGTGGATGGTTTCGCCGGTTTCACCGGCCAGGAATTCGCCACGCTGACCGCACTGGCGCAGGCGGCGCGGCGGCTGACGGTGTCGCTGCTGGTCGACGCCGATCAGGCCGACTTGCACGCCACCGCCGTCGTCGCCGATCCGCTGCGGCTGTTTCACCGCACCGAGGCGACGTTTCAACGGTTGCACGCCGCGCTCCGCGACGCCGGCTTGGCGATCGAGATTCTGCGGCTGCCGTGCCGGCCGAACCCGCGTTTCGTCGCCAGTCCGAGCCTCGCGGCGCTGGAGGCGCGCCTCGCGGGCGCGCCGCCATCCGACCCCCCGCCGCCGCGCGGCGCGCTCCGCGTGCTGGCGTGCAGCGACCACCGCGACGAGCTGCGCCGCGCGGCGCGCTGGATTCGTCGCAGCATCGTCGAATCACGCGGCGCGCTGCGCTTCGCAGACTTCGCGCTGGTGGCCCGCTCGGTCGAGCCGTTCGCCGCGCTGGCCGCGGCGGTGCTGGAGGAGTTCGACATCCCGTATTTCATCGACGTGCGCCGGCCGCTCCGGTCGCACGCCCTGGCCCGCTGCCTGCTCGCGCTGCTGGAGGCCGCCCGCGACGAACTGCCTCCCGGCGCGATGATGCGCCTGCTGCGCACCGGGCTGCTGCCGCTCAGCCGTCATCAGGCCGAATGGCTTGAGTCGATCGTAGCCCAGCAGTCGCTACGCGGCCGGCGCGACTGGGGCGCGACGCACTGGCGCCCGTTCCGCCCCGACTGGTTCGAGCCGCCCGACCCGACGGACGAACCACACGCCGCGGCGACGCCCGCCGCACCACGCCCGACCGATCTGGCTCGGATGCATATCGCGGAATCGGTCGGCAAGCTGTGCGACCTGGCGCAGCGGACCGATCGGCCGACCGGCGAGCAGTGGGCCCGCGAGCTGGCGGCGGCGCTGCGCGCGCTGGAAATTGACCGACGCACGCAGTCCTGGATCGACGAGGCCGCCGCCGAACGCCGCTGGGAGGAGGCCGAGTGGCATCGGCTGGCCTGGGAGACGCTGTGTGACGTGCTGGACGACGTCGGCACGATCTTTGCTCACACCCCGCTCGCGATCGACGAGCTCTACGACATCGTCGCCACGGCCCTGGAAGACTCGACCCTGGGCCTGGCTCCGCCCACGCTCGATCAGGTGCTGGTCGGAGGAATCGAGCGCAGCCGTCACCCCGACATCCGCCACGTGTGGCTCTTTGCCTTCAACGACGGCATCTTTCCGGCGACACCGGCCGACGACGCCGTCTTCAGCGAGTCGGAGCGCCGCGCGCTGCTCCGCGCCGGTCTGCCGGCGCTGCGCTCGCGCCGCGATGACATTCACAGCGAGCGGTTGCTGGCGTACGTCGCGGCGACGCGCGCCTCGCAGAGCCTGACGATATCGTTCGCGCGCTGCGACGCGGAAGGCGCCGCACTCGCGCCGTCTTCGCTGCTCGCCTGGTTGGCGCCGCAAGCACCCGAACAATCGGGTGGGGCCGACAACCTGCCTGCCATCGGGTACCCCAACGGCGCGCCGTCCGGCGCCGCTGCCCGCCAAGCCGATTGGGACGACGAACTTCCCGTCACGGTGCCCGATGCGATCCGCATGTCGTTCGACTCCCGCGGCGGGCCGGCGGCAACGCGCCATGCGGAGCTGGTCCAAACGCTGGGCAGGCCCGCCGACTCGCCGCTGGCTGATCTGGTCGCGCGCCTGACTCGGGGCGCCGGTTACACCAATCTGCCTGTGACACGGCCGCTCGTGGCCACGGAGCCGGGCGGACCGGTCTGGAGCGGCAGCGTCTCCCAGCTTGAGACACATGTGAGCTGCCCGTTCAAGCACCTCGCCGAGTTCCGGCTGCGGCTCGACACGCGCCGCGGTCCTCGGCCCATAGCCTGGGACCTCGGGTCGGCGGCGCATCGCGCCCTGGCCGAGGTCTTCAGCGCCGCCATTGCCCGCCCGGACGGGGCACGCGACTGCCCCGAGGAGGCGTGGTGCGTTTACCTTGAACGCGCACTCGAAAAGCTCGCCGCCGCCGCCCCGGACGCCGCGCGCCGGCCGGACCTGCGCTTCATGCTCGACCACCTGGGAAAGTTCCTGCGCGAAGTCGTGCGCGTCCATGCCGAGCGGCTGCGGCGAGGGGCGCTGCGGCCCTGGCTGGTGGAAGTCCCGTTCGGCGGTGGCGTCGCGGGGGAGCAAACGTGGATCGAACTGCCGCTCGCGTCGGGCGCCACGGCGCGCATCGAGGGCAAGATCGATCGCGTCGATCGCGTCGATTCCGACGGCGTCACGCATCTTCTGATCTACGACTACAAAACCTCGGCCGATCTGCCGCCAAAGCACTGCCTGGTTGGCCCGTGGCTTCAGCTCGGCGCCTACCTGATGGCACTCGACGCGTGGGGCGCGGGTCGCTGGCGCGTCGCGGGGGGCCTGATCGCACCGCTGCGGCCCGGCGCCGACCAGTTGAAGACCGACGACACGCTCGCGCGGCCCGAAATCGAGCAGTTGATGTTCATGTACCAGCCGCGTGGGATGTTCGCCCGAGCGCTGGCCGAAGCGCTCGACAGCGGGCTGGGCGTGCAGCGCTCGCCGGTCGCGATGATGAGGCGGAAGAAATCGGGAGAGTTGATTGCCAAGTCGGATGCCCGCCGGGCCGAGGATATCGCGGGCATCGTCGAGGCGGCCCGCGCCACGTTCAGTGAGACGCTTGACGAGCTCTGTGAAGGAGGTGTCGCCCCCGCGCCGCTGCTGCATCAGCGTCGCCTTACGTGCCGCGTGTGCGAATTTCAGGCCGTGTGCCGCTTCGACCGCGCTTACAACCGGCCGCGCGACTCAAGAGTCGCGTTGCCGCGACTGGATGCGGCCCGTGACGTGCCAGAGGACGATTCATGATCCTCACGCCCTCGCAACGCTGTGCCGTCGAGCATCGTGCCGAATCGCTGCTCGTCAGTGCTTCGGCCGGCTCGGGCAAGACCGAGGTCATGGCGCAGCGCTGCTTATGGCTCATCACGCAGGCCGCGCCCGCCTGCGACATCGATCGGCTCCTGGTCGTCACCTTCACCCGCGCCGCCGCGGCCGAGCTCCGCGCTCGCATCGCCCGGCGGCTGCATGGGCTGGCGGCGGACACTTCCGCGGGCGCGGCGCGCGACCGGCTCCGCCGCCAGGCGGTGCTGGTCGATGTGGCCGACATCTGCACGTTCGACAGTTGGTGCGGACGGTTGGTGCGCGAGCATTTCGCCGCGGCCGGCGTCGACCCGGCCTTTCGCACCTTGTCGCCCGAGGAGGCGGCGCTTCTGCGGCACCAGACGCTCGACGCGCTGCTGGACGGAATCTACCGCGGCAGCGAGACAGCGTCCGAGAACGCATTGAACCTGCTGGCCCGCAACGCGCACACCGGAGATGCGTTCCTGCGGCAGTGGATTCAATCCATCGACGCCTGGCTGGACCGCGTCATCGAACCAGAAGTCTGGATCGCCGCCGCGCTGCGCACGCATGAAGCTCCAGCCGACGAGCGCCGCCGCGGCGCACAGCACACGCTCTCCGCGGCCCTCGTCCGTGAACTCGCCTTTCAGTCCGGACAGCTTGCCGCACTCCCTGCCACCCAGATGCGCGCTAACCCGTACGTGCAGACGTACGCACGCCAGATCGAAGACTGGCGGAAGGCGCTGGACGACGGCGGTGAAGACGTGATGTCGATCGTGAAGCGGTTCAACGCGTGTGAATTCGCGCCGCGCGGCGAGCTCAAACGCGCCTCGCCGCTGACCGTCGAAATTCACGACACGTGGTTTGTCAGACGGCTGCAGCGCGCCTGGGACGCCGAGCAGGTCGCCGAGATCGTGCAGGATGCTCCCGATTCCTCGGCCCTGGCCTCGACCGCGCTGCGCCTGACCGTCCGGTATCGCGAGCTCCTGACGCAGCGCAAACGGCAGCGCGGCGCGCTGGAGTTTGCGGACGTTGCCCGCCGAGCGCTCGCTGTGCTATCGGACGAATCGCCGGGCGGCGTCGCCAGCCGGCTGCGCGACCGATACGAACACGTCCTGGTCGACGAGTATCAGGACGTAAGCCCGCTCCAGACCGCGCTGCTGGCGCGCGTCGCACGCACCGGCCACGCCGCCAATCGCTTTCTCGTCGGCGACGTCAAGCAATCGATCTATGCGTTTCGCTCGGCCGAGCCGCGGTTGTTTCTGGAAGCGCAGGCCGCGCTGCGCGCCGGCGGCGAGCGCGGAACCGTCCTGACGCTGGCCGATAACTTCCGCAGCCACCCGCGACTGCTGGAAACGCTCAACACGTTATTCGGACGGCTCTTTTCAGAGGCGTTTGGCGGCAGCGCGTTCGCGGACGGGGAGTTGCTGGTTGCGCGGCGGACCGAGGTCCCCAATCCGTCGCTCGACGACTCCCCGCGCGTCGATGTGCACATCATCGACGAATCGCAACCGAATTCGCGCGAGGAGGAAGAGGACGATGAGAGCGACGATCTGACGGAGCGGATCGATCGCGAGGCGGCGCTGGCGGCGGAGATGATTATCGGCTTGCGGAGCGAGGGGGTGCGCGTGCCGCGGCGTGCCGGCGACGGCGTGACTCTGGAGCCGGTGCGATTTTCGGACGTGGTGATCCTGCTGCGCGCCGCGCACGTCAACGCGGCGCGGATCGCCGCGGTGTTGCGCGACGCCGGCATCCCATGCCTGACTGCGGGGCGCGAGTCGCTGCTGCGGTCGGTCGAAGTGCAGGATGTGCGCGCGGTGCTGGCGTTGCTGGCGAGCCGCCGGCAGGACGTGCCGATGGCCGCGTATCTGCGCGGGCCGTTTGTCGGATTATCGGCGCAGGAGCTGCTGGATATTCGGACCGCGCAGCCGCGCGGAGGATTCGCCGAAGCTGCGGAGCATTATGCGACCGAGGGGAGCGACGCGGCTCTGCGGGCGCGGGTGCAGGCGGGGATGAGCTGGCTGGACGAGCTGTCGCGTGAAGCGCGCCTGCACGAGCTGCCGACGATTCTGCGGCGCATCATTCACAGCAGTGGTTATGAGCTGTTCGCGCGCGGGCAGCGTGGCGGGCGGCACCGCGCCGAACTGCTGGCGGCGCTGGAGCGCTATGCCGGGCAGTTTGCGAGGACCGGACTTTCGGGCGTGCACGAATTCGTCGAGTTCCTGGACGACATTGCGCAGCGTGATCTGGATCTGGAGGCGGCGGTCGCGGCCGGCGAGGACGCCGTGCGCATCATGACCATTCATGCCGCCAAAGGGCTCGAGTTTCCGTTCGTATTTCTGCTGAATGCCGGCGCGGAGTTCAACAACCGAAGGTGCTCGCAGGCGATCCAGTGCGACGAAGCGGGGCTGGGGCTGCGATTTCTGGACTATCCGCAACGACGTACGCTGACGACACCGGAACACCCGGTGATTGGGCAGCGCGGCGTGCAGCGCGAGCGCGAGGAGGAGTTGCGGCTGCTGTACGTCGCCGCGACGCGCGCCCGCGAAAAACTGACGATTATCGGACACGGTAGTGGCGAAGGGGCGGAGGGCATTCGGGCGCGGGCGGCGTGCTTCGGCGATCGGCCGCCGCTGGCGACGCTGCTCGGAGCGAAAAGTCACCTGGAGTGGGTGCAGTGGGCGGTAGCGTGCGGTGGCTGCGACCGCGCGGCGCCGCCGCTGGTCACCGTCACGACGCACGCGGCCGGGGCGATTGGCGGGCCGGACCGGTCCGCCGCACCGGAGCCTCCGCCGGCGATGACTCCGGACGACGCGGCGTGGGTGGCGCGCGCGGAGGCGCTGGTGCGTGCCGGCGTGCGGCGTGCGGCGTCGGACTTGCCGGCTGCGCTTTCGGTCAGTGCGCTGAAACAGTCGGCCGAGGCGTTGCACGACGAAGGACGTCGAGTCTACGGACACGCGATTTCGCTGCGGCGGAGCCGGTTCGACGAGCGGGCGCCGGCGTCGAGCCCGACGGCGGCTGGCATTGCGGTTCACCGCTTCCTCCAGTTCGCCGATCTGGCCGAGCTGGACACGGTCGGCCGCGTCGCCGCGCAGGTTGCCGAACTGGTTGCGGCGCGCCGCCTGACCCTGGAGGAGGCGGCGTTGATCGAGCCTGATCCGATCGTGTGGTTCGCGTGTACGCCGCTGGGGCGGCGGGTCGCGGCGCAGAGCGGGACGGCGCGGCGGGAACTGGCGTTTGTATATCTGCTGCCTGGCGCGGCCGAGGCGGAGCGTGTCATGGCGCGTGGCGTGATCGACTGCCTGTTCGAGGACGAGCACGGGTTGTGCATCGTCGATTACAAAACGGACCGCTTGAAGAGTGAGGAGGAGCTGAGCGCGCGCGTCGCGGTCTACCGCACGCAGGTGGAGCTCTACGCGCGTGCCGTGGCGGCAGTTTCGGGCAAGCCGGTTGGCAGCGCGTCGCTGGTCTTCTTCGGCCCGCGGCGCGTCGTCGAGGTGAGCCTCGCGGATGAGATGGGCGCTGCGTGGGCCACGCCGCTGCTGACGGCGACAACACACGTGCCGGCTCTGGAGCGCGTGCGGATTGTCTAGTGTAGTGCCTCAGAGCTGCCGTGCGGTATTCCGAAGGGGATGGCCTCCGGCCGGTCCGCATCGGCCTGCGGCCACTGCGGACGGCGATTCGCACCGGCCAGAGGCCGATGCTCCCCGAATCGGGGACGCAATATCTCTGAGGCAGTACACCAGGTGGACGCGGCCGGCGCGAGCCGGTATACCGCCGGCATGTCGGACTCGGGCGACGATTTTATTTTCGGCGATCTGAACGCGGCGCAGCGCGAGGCGGTGGCGCACCGTGACGGGCCGCTGCTGGTGTTGGCCGGTCCGGGCAGCGGGAAGACGCGCGTCATCACGCGGCGGGCGGCGAATCTGGTGCGGCAGGGAGTGCCGCCGTGGGCGATCCTGGCGATCACGTTCACGAACAAGGCCGCGGACGAGATGCGGCAGCGCATCTGGGGTCTGGGCGTGGAACGCGGGATGTCGATCCACACGTTTCACGCGCTGGGGGCGCGGCTGCTGCGGACGTATGGCGAGGTACTGGGGATCGATCCGGGATTCTCGATCTACGACGAAGCGGACCAGACGGCGGTGATGCGGGAGGCAATGGAGCGCTGCGCGGTGGGCGAGGGGCTGGTGGACTGTGACGCGGCGCTCTCGTGGGTGAGCGACGCGAAGAACCTGCTGCTGTCGCCGGCGGAGGCGGCGCAGCGTGCCGAGCGGCACGATGGGCGAACGATGGCGCGGCTGTACGAGGCGTACGACGCGCTGCTGCGCGAGCGCGGGGCGGTGGATTTCGACGACCTGCTGCTGCACGTGGCGATGCTGCTGCGCGAACACGCGGACGTGGCGGAGCAGTTGAACGAGCGTTTCCAGTACATTCTGATCGACGAGTACCAGGACACGAACCACGCGCAATACATGATCGCGCACGGGTTGTCGCGCGTGCGGCGGAACATCTGCGCGACCGGCGACCCGGATCAGAGCATCTACGCGTGGCGCGGCGCCGACCTCCGCAACATTCTTGAGTTCGAGCGCGACTTTCCCGATGCGGTGGTTGTACGCCTGGAGCAGAATTACCGCTCGACGGGGAACATCCTGCGGGCGGCGTCGAGCCTGATCGCGCACAACCGCTGGCGCAAGCCCAAGAGACTCTGGACGGAGGCAGGCGACGGGCCGCCGGTGCACGTGCGCGGCTTCGAGACGGGCGAGGACGAGGCACGTTTCGTGGCGCTGGACATCCGGCGGGCGCACACGGCCGGGCGGCCGTTCAGCGACATGGCGGTGTGCTACCGGACGAACGCGCTGTCGCGGGCGCTGGAAGAGGCGTTTCGCCGGGAGGGCATCCGCTACCGCATTGCGCGGGGCGTCGAATTCTACAACCGGCGGGAGGTGCGCGACGCGCTGGCGTATCTGCGCGTGCTGGTCAACCCGCTCGATCAGATCGCGCTGCTGCGGATCATCAACACGCCGCCGCGCGGCATCGGCAAGACGACGGTCGAGCGGCTGGTGCATTTCGCGGAGCGCGAGGGGCTTCCGCTGCTGGAAGCGCTGCGGCGGTGCGAGTCGATCGAGTCGTTGCGGAGCGCGGTGCCGCGTGTGCGGGCTTTCGTGGGATTGCTGGAGGAACTGAAACTGTTCGCGCAGGGGACGGTCGCCAGCGCGCTGTCGTCGGTGCTGTCGCTGAGCGGTCTGGAGGCGGCGTTGCGTGAGGAAGCGGCGGCGACGCAGGCGGTCGAGGAGTCGCGGCTTTCCAACGTGCAGGAGCTGGTGAGCGCCGCGGCGGCGTATGACCGCGAGGCGGAGGAGCCGAGCCTGGCGGACTTCCTGCGGCGGGTGGCGCTGACCAGCGACCAGGACGCGGTGGACGCGTCGGCGGGGTGCGTGCTGCTGTTGACGCTGCACGCGGCCAAGGGGCTCGAGTTTCCGGTTGTTTACGTCATCGGCGTGGAGGACGGGCTTTTGCCGCATGAGCGGACGCGCTCGTATCCGGACGCGGTCGAGGAAGAGCGGCGGCTGCTGTTCGTCGGGATGACGCGCGCCCGGGAGCGGCTGACGCTGTCGCATGCGCTGATGCGAACGACGCGCGGCGTGCCGATGCCACGGCGGCCGAGCGAGTTCGTGCAGGAGCTGGGCGAGGAGGGTGTCGAACAAGAGCGCGCGGCGCCGCGCACGCCGCCGCGCGACGGCTGGCGTCGCGGCGCTGGCGACGACGACTACGACCAGCGGCCGGACGATGAAATCGGCGCGCGGCGGTTGCGGGACGGGCGGCGAACGTCGCGCGAAGCAGCGCTGCCGAGCGACGGGGTGGACGACGGGCCGTACGCGGACTGGACGGCGGGCACGGTCGTGGCGCATTCGACGTACGGCGTGGGTGAGATCGTCTGGATCCGCCCGTCGTTTTCGCGGACGCGTGCCGGAGTGCGGTTTCCGTCGGTCGGTGAGAAGACACTGATACTCGATATCGCGCCGATTCGGCGATTGGGATGAATGAAAAGCCACGGAGCCACGGAGCCACGAAGCCACGAAGAGAAAAGCCACGGAGCCACGAAGCCACGAAGAGAAAAGCCACGGAGCCACGGAGCCACGAAGCCACGAAGAGAAAAGCCACGGAGCCACGGAGCCACGGAGCCACGAAGGGAAAAGCCACGGAGCCACGGAGCCACGGAGCCACGAAGCCACGAAGAGAAAAGCCACGGAGCCACGAAGTTACGGAGCCGGGATTGCGAGGCGCGGGAGTGAGTGATGGGTGTTGAATTTCTTTTCTGCGGAGCCGCGGGCGAGGTCACCGGTTCGATGCACCTGATCCGACACCGCGATGGTTGGGTGGCGCTGGATTGCGGGCTCTTTCAGGGACGCCGCGAGGACGCTGAGCGCAAGAATCGCAAGTGGCTGGTCGAGCCGTCGGAGATTCGGGCACTGGTGCTCTCGCACGCGCACACCGATCACACGGGCCGCGTCCCGCGGCTGGTGGCGGGTGGATTCGACGGGCCGATCTACTGCACGCCGGCGACGCGCGATCTGTGCGCGGTGATGCTGCCGGACTCGGCACAGATTCAGATGGAAGACATTCAGTACGTCAACAAGAAGCGGGCGCGCCAGGGGCTGCCGCCGGTGGAGCCGTTGTATGACGACAAGGACGCGCTGGCGGCGGTTCGGCTGATGCAGACGATTCCGTACGAGCGTGGCTTCGAGGTGCTTCCCGGGTTGCGGGCGGTCTTCCACGAGGCCGGGCACATGCTCGGGTCGGCGGCGATCGAGCTTCACATCGGCGACGGCGACGCGGCGCGGACGCTGGTGTTCAGCGGCGACGTGGGCAGCCCGGACAAGCCGATCATCCGCGATCCAGCGCCGTTTCCGCCGGCGGATTACGTCATCTGCGAGAGCACGTATGGCGGGCGCGTGACGGAGAGCGTTTCGGATGCCGAGCAGCGCATCACGGAGGTTGTGCGGCGGACGTACGAGCGGGGCGGGAAGGTCATTATTCCGGCGTTTTCAGTGGGGCGGACGCAGACGATCGTCTATTTTCTGCATCAGAAGATCGCGCGGAAGGAGCTTCCGCCCTATCCGGTCTACGTGGACAGCCCGCTGGCGGTGAACGCGACCGAAGTGTTCCGGATGCACCCCGAGTGTTACGACGACGACGCGGCGAAGTTTCAGCGCTCGACGGGCGACATGCTGGGGATGGGCTGCTGCGTGTACGTGCAGGACGTGGAAGAGAGCAAGCGGCTGCACCGGCGGCGGAAGCCGTGCACGATCATCAGCGCGAGCGGCATGTGCGAGGCCGGGCGGATCCGGCACCATCTCAAGAACAACATTCGCAATTCGAAGAACACGATTCTGCTGCCAGGGTATCAGGCCGAGAACACGCTCGGCCGCAAGCTGGCGGACGGCGAGGAGTACGTCAACATATTTCACGAGCGCTATCACGTGCGGGCCGAAGTCGTGCAGATTCACGGATTCAGCGCGCACGCCGACCAGTCGCAACTGCTCAAGATGTTGACGCCGCTGAGCGGGCGCGCCCGGCGGACGTTCCTGGTGCACGGGGAGCGCGAGCAGAGCGAGGCGCTGGCGGGGCTGCTGAGGGAGCGCGGCTTTGGCGAGGTGTCGATCCCGGCGCTGGGAGAGAGGATTGCGTTGAGCTGACGGGCGGGCGCGCTGTGGAAGCGCACCGGAGCTGGCTCCGCGGGCGTGATCAAGCCCGTCTCGGGGAACTTGCTGAAGAGAGCGAGCCCGCGTCATCCGCGGGCTCGCTCGGAGAGTTGCGAGTTGTGACGCCGGTCCGGCCGAGTTCGGTCGGTCGGCGTCAATCGTTACGTCAACACGGGTTGCCGCTGAGGGCCGCGACAAACGGGTCGATGTCGAAGCCGTTCACCGAACCGTCGTTGTTTACGTCGCCGGCGCACGGGGCGCAGGGCGAACCCGAGCCCGACAGCAATCCGACGAACGGATCGATGTCGAAGCCGTTCACCGAGCCGTCGCAGTTGGCGTCGCACGGAACGCACGTGACGCCTTCGCACTCGGTGCCAGTGACGGTGATCGTGCCGCTCGGCAGCGTGCCGCTGGCGCCGAACGTCCAGTTAGCCTCGTTGTTGATCGCGTCGAGCCAGTCGGTCTTGGTGCCGCTGCTCAGCACGCCCGTGTTGAAGCCCATGAAATTCTCGCCGCTCACGTTGCGCGTGAACGTCACGGCGGTGTCGCCGGCAACGGACAGGCCGGGTGAGACGTCGCCTTCATTGCTGTTGGTCGCGGGCTCGAACGCGCCCGTGTCGTCCAGCACGAAGATGTGATTGCTGACGTTCAGCAGCGGGTTGCTCGCCGGTCCCTGAATGATGTAGATCTGGTCGCCGCTCTGGCTGAGCGCGACGGGTCCAAACGAGCCGCTGGTCGTGTCGACGATCAGGCCGGAGCTGGTCCAGGTGTAATCGGCCGAGGTGTCCGTGCTGCTGATGATCGTGCCCTTCGGGACGTTCGCGTGCGCCGACCACTTCAGCAGGCTCTCGTTGCCGTCGCCGTCGCCGGCGTCCGGGCTGCGATACTGCGTGCCGGTCCAGCCGTTGTCGGTGAAGAGCAGCACGGTGCCAGTGGGCAGATCGCCGAGCGCCACCATCGTGAAGATGTCGTTCGGGCTGCCGTTGTCGACCCAGCCGATCAGCGCCACGCAACCGGGGTCAATCGTGGTCTGGCTGACGACGGTGATCGTCGCCGCCGCGCTGGTGTCGGTGCCGCAGTTGTTGGTGACGACGCAGTCGTACGCGCCGGCATCGCCCGACTGCACGGTGGGCAGATTCAGCGTGGCGCTGGTCTCCCCGCCGATGTCCGACCCGTCCTTGCGCCACTGATAGCCGAGCGGCTCATCGCCGGTGGCCGTCACGCTGAGCATCACGCCGCCGCCGTCGCCGACCGTCTTGCCGACTGGGTCGCCAGTCACGTTTGGCGCCGCGCCTGAGGAGAGCACCGCCGCCGCGCTGGTGTCATTGCCGCAGTCGTTCGTCACGACGCAGTCGTAGCTGCCCGCGTCGCCGCCGCTGTACGACGCGATCGTCAGCGTGTCGCTCGTCTCGCCGCCCAGATCGTTCGTGTCCTTGCGCCACTGATAGCTCAGCGGCGCCGAGCCCGACGCGCTGACCGTCAGGATGATCGTGTCGCCCGGGCAAGCCGTCTGGCCGATCGGATCAACCAGCACCGTCGGCGGCGTGCACTCATCGTCGACCGTGATCGTCGTGCCGCACGCCATTGTGCCGCTGGCGCCAAACGTCCAGTTCGCCGCGTTATCGATCGCCTCGAGCCATTGCGTCTTGGTGCCGTTCGTCAGCGTGCCGGTGTTGAAGCCCATGAAATTCTGCCCCGCGCTGCTCTGCGCGAACGTCACCGCCGTGTGCGCCGCGGTCGAAAGCCCGGGCGGAACATCGCCCTGGTTGCTGTTGGTCGCAGCCTCGAACGCGCCAGTGTCGTCAAGCACGTACAGATGCACCGACGGGCTGAACAGCGGGTTGCTCTCCGGCCCCTGAAATGCGTAAATCTGGTCGCCGCTCGTGCTGAGCGACAGCGGCAGGAAAGAGCCGCTGGTCGTCCCCGGAATCGAGCCCGAGGTCGTCCAGATGAAATCCACCGACGTGTCGGTCGTGCAGATCACGCGCCCGGCGCTGATGTCGTTCAGCGCCTGCCACTTCATCAGATTCTCGTTGCCATCACCGTCGGTCGCGCTGGCCCCGCGATACTGCGTCCCCGTCCAGCCATTGTCCGTGAAGTAAATCGCGGTGGTCGCCGGAATGTCGACCAGCGCCACAAACGCGTGCGCGTCCGGGGTACCGTTGTCGATCCAGCCGACCAGGGCGATGTCGCCCGGGTTCAGCGCCGGCGACGTCTGGGCGCTCGCGGTGCGGGAAAGGCCGCCGACCAGGGCCGCCACCATCACGGCCCGACAGAGCAGTTTCTGCATGCGTCTTCTCCTTTGTGTTTGCCACGCTTGTTTTGAAAAACAGTTGTGCAAATCATGGCGGAGGCCCCTCGCAGCCCCGCGCCGTCAGCCCGGCCGCGTTGCCGGGCAGAACGAAGTTGTGGATGGGTGCGTTCCTTCTCCCGCCGGCGCAGACTTTGCGCACGCTTGGGTTCCCAACCTGCGGGGCACAATAGGGCGCGTTCGCGAAGAATGAAATAGCGAAATGTTAAGACGCTGTAACCGTGCCTGTTGCGCATGGTACTCGCAGCCCAAGTCATGCGGCCTGCGATCCGATCATTGAGTACCGAAGCGGGGTTCGGAGTGGCCGTGAACGGTATCGGTCTACTCAGTGTTATCGGATGGTGCACGTTGACCGCGGATTCCACGCGACTGCCCGCGCTCACACTGCCGGCGCGCACGGTCACGCTCGCCGCCGCTCAGCCCGGTCGCATCGCGCGCATCGAAGCTCGCGAAGGCGCGTTTGTCCGCGCCGGGGACACGCTGGTTGCATTGGACGACCGCGTGCAGGAAGTGCGTACCGCGATGGTCCGTGCCGAGGCCGAATCGGACCTTGATGTGCGGCTGGCGCGCATTCGCTTGCAGCGCTCCCGGGACGAGCTGGAACGATTCGAGGAACTCGCCCGCACGCAGACCGCCTCGGCGACGGAGCTGCTCAATGCCCGAGCCGGGGCGGCGGCGGCGGCCGTCGAGCTTGAGCAGGCACAATTCAAGCAGTCGCAGGCTGGCGTCAATCTGGAGCTGCAATCGCGGCTCTTGGAGCAGTTTCGCATGCGGGCCCCGTTCGACGGCTACGTCAGCGAGCGCATGAAGGAAGTCGGCGAGACGGTCGAGGGTCCGGAGCCGATCCTGGTGCTTGTCCAGCTCGACCCGCTCGAGGTGCAGGTGGACTGCCCGATCGAGCTCGCGACGCGCGTCGCATCGGGGCAGGAACTGCTCGTCACACCCGAATTGCCCGCGTGGCCGCCGCGTCGCGCCACGGTCGTCTTTGTCAGCCGCGTCGCCGACCCGGGCAGCCAGACGCTTCGCATGCGGCTTGCGATCGCCAACGCGGACCAGGGCTGGATCAGCGGCATGAAAGTCTTCGTCGAGATTCCCGTCGAACGAACTGCGGCGGCCGCGGCGGATGGTGCGGGTGTACGGGCGGGCCAGGCGGCCATCGCAAAGGCAGGCAACTGATGTTCGGCTCAATGCACGAACCCGACAGCAAACTGGGTGCGCAGCAAGCTTTCGACATGCTCTCCGAGCTCGAACGCAACACGCCCGATGAAATCCGCCGGCAGCGGGCCGCCTTCCGTATTGCCCTGAAAACCAAGGTGGTCCTCCAGCCGGGAAACGCCAGCGACATGAACCTGTTAAAGCTTCAGGGTGTGACGGGTGACATCTCCGAAGGCGGCTGCCGGGCGCTCTTCCCGCTCCCGCCGCGCGTCGGCGACGTCTACCGCCTCACGTTCGATCGCGGCATGCTCGATCTGCCGCTGACGTTTGCGCGCGTGGTGCGCTGCTACATGCTGCGCGAAGACGCGTTCGAGGTGGGATTCCGGTTCTTCAACCAGATCGCGATGCCCGAGAAGTTGGCCGAGGTCGCCTGCGCGGCGCGGGTGTGATACGCGGCGCCGAGCCAGGCAGGAGCGCCGAACGTGTCGTTTGACAGCCTCTCCAAGCTGGCGGAACAGAGCGGCGATCGCGAGCTTCACGAGATCGGCTCGCGCGCCGCCGCTCAGCTCATCGCGATCGCGCGCGACGTATCCACGCGCCGCGCTCTGTATCAGAAGTCACTGGCGTGCCTGGCACGCTGGTTCTCGGCCCCGTTCGCGGCAATTTCGGTCCAGCTCGATTCTGAGTCGGTGGACGAGGAACATCACAGCGGGCCGACCGATCCCGGTTTCTGGCGTCCCACCGTGGCTCACTTTCTGACGGAGTCGCTCGCGGCCGGCGCGCCGCGCGCCCGGCTACTCAGCGCCCGCGGCGCCGACCTGACCGTCGGGCTGTTGGCGGCCCCGATCCACCATGATCGCGATGGCAAGCCGGGCGCTGTGGTGCTGGTCGTCCCGCTGAGTTCCGATCAGCTTCAGCCGCGGCTGCTCGAACTGGAGAGTCTCGCGGCGCTCCTGTCGCATCTCGACGCCACGCTTTCCGACCGCCGGCCGCGTGGCGCGGCAGCCAGCGGCGATGGGGCGGCGCTTTCGCGTTCCGCCACGGCGCGGACACCGGAGGAGCTCGCGTTTGCACTTACCAACGGTTTGCGCGCGAAGCTGGGTTGTGAGCAGGTTGCATTGTCGCTGGCGGCGTATGGCCGCGTGCGAGTCCTCTCGATATCCGGTCTCGATGATCTACCCCGGCGCAGTCCGGGTATCCGCCAGATCGTGGCGGCCATGGAGGAGTGCCTCGACGCGGCGAAACCGCTCGTCTGCCAGCGCGAAGATGCGCTGGCCGATTCCGGGATGGCTTCGGGGTATCGCCTTCACGCCGCCTGGCACGCGGCGGCGGCCGGCGCGTGCGTTGCGTCGATCCCGCTGCGTGCAGACGGGCGCATCGTCGCCATCGTGAGCATTCGCCGGCGCGCCGAGGAGCCGATCACGCTCCAACTGGTCGCCCAGACGCATCACGCTCTGGAGCCATACGCCCAGGCGCTCGTGCTGCTCCAGCGCGCCCGACGCGGCCTGCTGCGCCACGCGTCGGATGCGATCGTCGACGCGGCCCGCGGGCTGGTTGCGCCGGGCCGTCTTGGACGAAAGCTGTTGACGGCCGCCGGCGTGGCCCTGGCGCTGTGGGTTGCCTTTGGCACGGCCCGCCACGTCGTCACCAGCCGCTGTACGGTGGTCGCGCAGCGCGCCCGACACATGACCGCTCCGTTCCCCGTCATGCTGAAGGCCGCACACGTTTCAGCGGGCGATGCGGTGCGTCAGGGCGATCTGCTGTGCGAATTCGACGCGGAGGAAGCCACCCTGCAGCGCGAAGAGCTGCGGGCGCAACTCGTCGTTCACGAGCAGGAGCGCACCCGCGCCATGGCGGGTAACGCCCCGGTCGAAGCCCGCCTCGCCGCCGCCAACGCCGCCGTCATTCAGTCGCGGCTCCGCAGTGTCGAGCGCCGTCTCGAACAATGCCGCGTCCGGGCCCCGTTCGACGGTGTGGTCACCGTCGGCGACCTGCGCACGCGCATCGGCGCCGTTTTCCAGCAGGGTGAGCCGCTGTTCGAGCTCGCTCCGTCGTCGTGCTGGCGGCTGGAAATCGCCGTTACCGAAAACGCCGCCGACGGTCTGCGCGACGGTCTGACGGGCGCGTTCATCGGCTCGGCGCGTCCGGAGGAAACTTTGGCCCTGCGCGTGACGCGCGTGCACCCGCGGGCGGAGGTGCGCGACGGCCACAACGTCTACCTCGCCGAAGCCGAGGTCGCCGGGCAGCCGGATTGGATCCGTCCGGGCATGGAAGGCTTCGCGCGGGTCGACTATGGACCTCGTCGAGTCTGGTGGCTGATCTCGCACCGGCTGATCGAGAGTCTCCAACTGGCGGGGTGGCTATGAACGCCGCCCACGCGGCTAGCGACCTCGCGCCGCGCCTGCGCGGCGTCTGTGTCAATGTCCGCCGCGACCTGGAGGTGTCGCGGCACCTGTTCCGCGGCAAGCCGGCCTACATCATCCGCGATCCGTACACATTCCAATGCCATCGCTTCGACCTTGAGGATTACGAGGTTCTGGTCCGCATCGACGACCGCCGTTCGCTGGGCGAGCTGTTCGAGCAGCTCGTCGCCGACGATCTGGCCACGTCGGAGCAGGAGGAACGGTTCTATCAGTTTGTCTTTTCGCTCCACCGTCTGGGCTTTCTTCAGCTCCCCATCCCCGATGACAAGGCACTCTACCGGCGGTTCGAAGCGCGCCAGAAGTCGCGCACCGCGCTGCGGCCGCTCAAGCTGCTCTACGCGCAGGTGCCGCTCGTCAATCCCGATGCGTTCCTGAACCGGCACGTGCAGCGCGTTGCGTGGCTCTTCTCCGGCGTCTTCTTCTGGATGTGGCTCGCCCTGGTCGCGGTCGCGTCCGCCGTCGCGCTGGCGAACTGGCGCGAGCTGGTGCAACCGCTGAACGGCGCGCTGGCGGCCCGAAACCTGCCGCTGATGTGGCTGACGCTGGTTGGTCTGAAGTTCTTTCACGAAATGGGGCATGCCTTCGCCTGCAAGCGCTTCGGCGGGCACGTGCCCGAGATGGGCGCGTACTTCATCATGTTCACCCCCTGCGCCTACGTCGACGCGACCGCGTCGTGGGGGTTTACGCGGCGGCGCGAGCGGCTGATCGTGGCGCTGGCGGGCATGTACATCGAGTCGATCTTCGCCGCTGTGGCCGTTTTTGTTTGGGCGATGACGCAGCCCTCGCTGCTCAACTCGGTGGCGTACAACGTGATTTTTCTGGCATCGGGCGTGACGCTGCTGTTCAACATCAACCCGCTCATGCGCTACGACGGCTACTACATCCTGAGCGACCTGCTGGAATTGCCGAATCTGCGGCAGCGTGCCGCCACGGCCGCCGCCGACTTCTTCTGCCGCGTGGCGCTGGGCATCCGCAAGCGCACAGCGGCGTGCGGGCGACTGTTGGAGGCGTTCCTGGTCGGTTTCGGTGCGGCGGGCGGAGCATTCCGGCTGTCGTTCGTCCTCGGCATCGCCACACTGATCGCCTCGCGGCTTCACCTGCCCGGGCTGATTCTCGCCGCGGTCTTCTTCGGCACGACGGCTGTTGGACTGGCACGACGGTTCTTCGGTTATCTGTGGTTCGCAGAGGAGACGCGGCCGGTGCGGGCTCGCGCCGTCGCGGTCAGCGCCGTGCTGTTCGCTGCGCTGACGGCCACGCTCGGACTTGTGCCGGTGCGCGGCTGGATTTCGGCGACGGGCGTGGTCCACGCGGAGCGGGAATCGGTGCTTCACGCCCGCAGTCCCGGCTTTCTGCGCGAAATCCATGTGCAAGGCGGCGAGCGCGTCTTCGCCGGGCAGGCCATCGTGCGGCTCGAAAACCCGGAACTGGGCGATCAGATCAGCGAGACCGACAGCCGGATCGAAGCCGCCTCGATCCGCGCCGACGCGTTGCGGAAGGACGATCCCACGTTGGCCGCCCGCGAGCAGCAGCAGGTTGAGCTGCTCACGTCCAAGCGCGCGGCGCAGGCGGCGGACTTCGCGGGGCTCGAGGTTCGCGCCGAGACTGCCGGATGCATCGCGGCCTGCTACCCGTCCGACATCACTGGTCGCTTCGTTGCGCGCGGCGAGCCCGTCGCGACGGTCGTCAGTGGCCGCACCCAGGTCCGCGCCCTGCTCACCGAAGGCGACCTCGCCGCCGCCGCGCCCCGCCTCGGTGCCGAAGCCGCGTTTCGATTCCGAACGCAGCCCGGCGAGGTGTTTCGCGGCGTTGTGACGCGCATCCAGCCGGTTGGGTCGCGTCAAATTCAGCAGCCCGCGCTGGCTAACACCGGCGGTGGACAGATCGCCGTCGACCCCAGCTCAGGCGCGGCGGCTCAGTCTTATTTTGAACTCACGATCGATCTGCCGGATGTGGCCGCCAACTCGCTGGCGCTGGGATCCACCGGCGTGGTGCAGGTCGCATCGCGCTACGAGCCGCTCGCCACGCTCCTCTATCGCTCGGCGCTGCGCTTCGTCAACCGCGCCCTTCAAAGCTGAGGGCGAGCGAGAGACCGGGGGCTGGCGCCCCCGGCTCCAGACGGGGCCTGCCCCCGCACGGGGCGGGCTGGCGGCCCGCACTTCCCAAGCGTGAAGTATCAGCTCTTCGAGTCAGCGCGGACCGGCTGATGGCCAGCGCGCGAAGTGTGGCCGCGGAGGGCCTACGCTACGAGACGTGGCCACGGAGGGCCCACGCTACGAGACGTGGCCACGGAGGGCCTACGCTACGAGACGTGGCCACGGAGGGCCTACGCTACGAGACGTGGCCACGGAGGGCCTACGCTACGAGACGTGGCCACGGAGGGCCCACGCTACGAGACGTGGCCACGGAGGGCCCACGCTACGAAGCGTGGCCACCCAACTGCCTTAGCAGGCACTGGCTATGAACCGGCGCGGCAACACTCGGGGTCATTCGGATCCGTATTTGTCCCTCATTCGACGTCGGGCGGCCTTGTGCAGGGCTTTCCAACGTGCCTTGTGCTCGGCCCGCGCGAGCGGGTTGAACTCGAAAGCGATCCGCTGCTGATCGCGAAGCAGCTTGCGGTAGTTCTCAAGGCGGTCGGCGCCCAGCTCGCCGCGCTGAATCGCGGCCTGGATGGCGCAGCCGGGCTCGGTCTGATGCTCGCAGTCGCGGAATCGGCAACTCGCCGCGAGCTCGGCGAGGTCGGAAAACGCGACCTCGAGGTCATCGGCCGATGCCGCGGGCGCGAGCGCGCGCATTCCGGGCGTGTCGATGATCACGCCGGCGTCGGGAATCGGCAGCAGCTCGCGGGCCGTGGTCGTGTGGCGTCCACGTCCGTCGTGGGCGCGGACGGCATTGGTGCGCAGCCGGCCGTCGCCCAGGAGTGCGTTGATGATGGTCGACTTTCCGACGCCCGACGAGCCGACCAGGGCCGCGGTCAGGCCGGCCGCTACATACGGCCGAAGTGCCTCGAGGCCCTCGTGATGCAGCGCGCTGAGCACAAGGACCGGCGCGCCGATCGCCGCCGATTCGACCGCGGCGACGCGAGGCGCGAGATCGGCACACACATCCGCCTTGTTCAACACAACAACGGGCCTCACGCCGCCGGAATGCGCCAGAGCGAGGTAGCGCTCCAGGCGGCGCACGTTGAAGTCGCTGTCGAGTCCCATGCAGATCAGGAGATAGTCGATGTTCGCCGCGATCGGCTGCTCGCCGCTGTTGCCCGCGCCCCATCGCAGGATGAACGAGCGGCGCGGCAGGAGGGCGTGAATCTGCGCGGCGCTGCCGCCGTCGCGCGGCCTGATGGCGACCCAGTCGCCGACGACGGGGAGCGCGGCCCGGTCGAGGGCCGCGTGCCGCATGGCGCCGCTGACAGTGGCGCGAAGGGCGCGGCGTTCGGTGTAGAGGACGTAGCCCAGGCGGTCGTGCCGGGCGACGCGCGCCGGGAGCAGTCCGGGTCGAGATTGAGGAGTCAGGCAGGATTCCCAGGCGGGCGTCCAGCCAAGATGGATCAGGTTCATGTCGGATGTCGTCCTGCAAGCGTGCGCCGTTTCATGGGGCGCGGGTTCGGGTCATATTCCGCATGCGGCGCGCGCGGCCATGTGCGGCGCGACGCAGCGAGATCGACGATTTCAGTATGGACGGAACGGAGCGCGGCGAGGGAGCGCCACGCGCATCAGCACAATGCGCGGTGCGTGCGGCCGGGAGTGATCAGCGAGGCGGTGGTAAGACGGTACGGCGGAACAAACCTGCTTCGCGGATCAAGTCAGGCGCGGATCGCCGGCACAAGCCGGACCCGGATCGGGGCGTTGGTGGTCATAGGTCTTCGATCCTCCTGTTGGCCCGAGATTCACCGCTCAACGGCGCCGACATGTGCCGAGCGCCGACGGCGGTGTATGGCAAATTGTACCACTCCTGTGCCCCGACATGCAATGCGTGCGTCCGTGCTCCTGCCGATGCGGAGCTGCTGTCCGTGCTCTTCCGTGCGGGGGTGCGACCATGATGGTACGCGAGGCACATGACAAACGAACCGCACCCGCCGGAAGTGGCGGGTGCGGTTCGCGGATTCAAATTACGTCCGGCGCCGGGTGCCGACAGGTCAACACGAGCCGCCGGAGAGCGCGGCGACGAATCCGTCGACGTCGAATCCGTTGACTGAACCGTCGGCGTTGACATCGCCGGCACACGACGAGCAGGGCGTGCCGCCGCCGGTCAGCAGCTCGACGAGCGGGTCGATGTCGAAGCCGTTCACCGAGCCGTCGCAGTTCGTATCGCACGGATTGCACGCGCTCGGAATCGCCAGCCGCACAAACGCGTCGCCAATGCCCGATCCGGCGCTGTTGCGCAGCGTCAGCAGCATGTACACCTTCATGTCGTCGGTGAGGAACATGTCGTTGGGCTGGAAGCTGGCGATGAAAGCGTCGTCGTCGAAGCTGCCGTCGCCATCGACATCGAGCGCGTCGCCTTCGCGCGCCAGCACCAGTGTGCCGTTCAGCGTCAGGACGTTATCGGTGTTGGCGTCGCCGATGTCGGTGCTGCCGGCCAGCAGCCAGTCGCCCAGACGGTTGCCCGTAAAAGCCGAAAAGACCGCCGTCCAGTGTTCGCCGGCGGCGATTTCATCGCCGGTCTTGGCGACCAGCACGCCGTTGCGCACGGCCCAGTCGTTGTCGCTCGGGTCGTCGCCGCGGCTGAACCAGTCGCCGTTGGTGAGCATGCGGGTGAAGAAGATATCGGCGAGCGTGACACCCGAGCCGGCGACCGGCGAACCTTCCTGCAGGACGATGTCGTCGTCGACCGCGAGGATCAGATCGATGGCCGTGTTGGCGTTTTCGGTGTCGCCTTCGGCGAACCAGTGTGCCCCGTCGGGCGTCCCGCCGGCGTCGGAGAGACCGAAGCTGTCCCAAACCTCGCCGTCGATGGGGCTAATGCCCGATTGCCGGAATGACGTGTCGCCCATGAAGAACGCCGGATAGCGCGACGAGTGGCAATTCGTGATGGGCGTGTTGACGAAACCGAGGGTCGCGCCGTCATTCAGCAGAAAGACCGAGGCGATCGAGTTGCCAAATTTCTCGTCGCCGGAACTTCCGACGGGGTTGTCCACGAGGCCGAGCGCGTCGTCGCCCATCTGGAGGACGATCGTGTGCACGCCGCCGATGTACGTTACGACTTTCTCGAAGACAGCGGAATCGCCGCCGCGCGCCCGGGCGCTGAATCCGATCTCGCCCAATTCGTTCCACGAAGCGGGTCCGGGCGAGTCGAAGAAGTCGTACAGCTCGCCAGTGACGCCCCCCTGAAACGGCTGGCCGTCCTGCGCGAACGCGTTTCCGCTGGTGCCGGCGCCCAGCACCAGGATCGAGTCGAGCGACGAGCCCTGGTTCGTGCGGCCCTTGACCATCCACTCCGCGCCGTCTGGACTGATCGAAAGGTCTTCGATCGCCGACCATTCGGCGAACGCCGGATCGCCGACCGCGTCCTTGGCGCCGGGAACGACCGCGGTCGGGCTGCCGGCGATTTCGGTGTAGATGACCTCGATGTCGTTGGCGCTGGCCGCGGAAGCCACGACGACTGCCATGCAGCATACGGAGAATGCGTACCGAAGCATGCTTCACCTCCTGCGAAAACGCGACGCCCCCGTCATCACTTCAGTCAGCGTTCATGATAAGCCCCGCAGGCGTTCGGCGGGAGACAATCCGTCGGTTTCGGATGCACGTTGTCGCAAGTGGCTTGGTGAGTACACAGCGGTCCGGAAACACTCAGCAACACGCGGGCGGCCGCGCCGTCGGTGGCACACGGCCCGATGGCGACGCGCCGCGCTCGCGAGCGCTTTCAAAGCCGCGTATGATTCCCCCCTTCGTTTCATACGAGCGACCTGGTGCTCAGGTCCAGTCCTCGCAGTCGGAGTGTGGCGGAAATCATGGCTGGCAAGTTCGTGTATTTCTTCGGGAAGGGTGCCGCGGAAGGCCGCGGGGATCAGAAGCGTCTGCTGGGTGGCAAAGGGGCAGGCTTGGCTGAGATGACGCGGATCGGTTTGCCGGTGCCGGCCGGTTTCACGATCACGACCGAGGCCTGCGAGCACTTTCACAAGAATCGCAATCAATGGCCGCCGGGACTCGAGACGCAGGTCCGTAAGAACCTCCAGCGACTCGAGAAGACGGTCGGCAAGCGGCTTGGGGACGCGCGGACCCCCCTGCTCGTCTCGGTGCGCAGCGGAGCGGCGCGCTCCATGCCCGGCATGATGGAGACGATCCTCAACCTCGGCATGAACGACGCATCTGTCGAGGGGCTGGCTTCGGCCACGAATAACCCGCGTTTCGCATGGGATTCGTACCGCCGCTTTCTGCAGATGTACTCCACGACCGCAGTCGGACTGAGCAAGGAGATTCTCGAGGACAAGCTGCACGCGCTGAAGAAGCGCGTCGGCGTGAAGCAGGACTATGAGCTGAGCGAGGCGAATCTTCGCGAGCTGTGCGGCGAGTTCAAGGCGTTCTTCCGTGAGCAGACCGGCCGCGATTTTCCGCAGGATCCGTGGGAGCAGCTTCGGGGCGCCGTGAACGCCGTCTTCAACTCCTGGAACGCGGACAAGGCCGTCACCTACCGGCGGGTCGAGAAGATCAGCGACCTGAACGGCACGGCGGTCAACGTGCAGCAGATGGTCTTCGGCAACATGGGCGACGATTGCGGCACCGGCGTGTGCTTCACGCGCGACCCGAGCACCGGCGACAACGAGTTCTACGGCGACATGCTGATCAACGCCCAGGGCGAAGACGTCGTCGCCGGCATTCGCACGCCGCTGCGGCTGGTCGAGCTGAAGAAGCACATTCCGGCGGCGTGGGAGCAGCTCTGCGCCGTTCGCGCGATCCTCGAGTGTCACTATCGCGACATGCAGGACCTGGAGTTCACCGTCGAGCGTGGCACGCTCTACATGCTGCAGTGCCGCACCGGCAAGCGCACGCCGGCCGCGGCCTTTCGCATCGCGGTGGACCAGGCGACGAAGCCGCTGCTGGCGCGCAGCGAGGCGGCGACACTGGTCAAGAAGGGCTATTTGCCGTCGAAGTACCTCGCGAGCGCCACGCGGCCGGTTCTGGAAAAAGATCAGGCGATCGCCCGAATACAGCCGGAAGACATTCAGCGCCTGTTCTACCCCGTCATCAGCGCACGTGTGACGCGCGACGACCTGGAGCGCCGCCGGCTCGCGACAGGCATCGGCGCCGTGCCAGGTGCGGCATGCGGCCGCGTGGTCTTCAACGCCGCCGACGCCGAAGCACAGGCCGGCCGCGGCGAGGCGGTGATTCTCGTGCGGCGCGAGACCAGCCCGGAAGACGTCGGCGGCATGCACGCGGCACGCGGCATCCTGACGCAGACGGGCGGCAAGACGTCGCACGCCGCGGTGGTGGCCCGCGGCTGGGGCAAGTGCTGCATCGTCGGATGCGAAGCGCTCCAGATTGATTACGAAGCCGCGACGCTCGCGGTCGACGGACAGCTCATCCGCCAGGGCGACGTGGTCACGCTCGACGGCTCGCAGGGAAACGTCTATTCGGGCGAATTCGAGCTGGAAACGCCTGAGCTTCCCGCGGCGTATCACACGCTGCTCTCGTGGGCCGATCAGCGCCGCCGGCTGCGCGTCCGCACCAACGCCGACACACCCTATGATGCCCGCAAGGCGATCGAGATGGGCGCCGAGGGGATCGGCCTGTGCCGCACCGAGCACATGTTCTTCGACACGCCCGAGCGGCGCCTGGCGATCCAGGAGATGATCGTCGCCGAATCGCGCGAGCGGCGCGTCGCGGCGCTGGACAAGCTGCTGCCCTTTCAGAAGCAGGATTTCGTCGGCATCTTCGAAGCCATGGCGGGCAAGCCGGTCACGATCCGGCTGATCGATCCGCCGCTGCACGAGTTCGTGCCCAAGACGCGCGAGCAGGCCGACGCCCTCGCGCGATCCACGGGCATCTCCGCGGACCACATTCTGGAGCGTGGCGAAGCGCTGCACGAGGCTAACCCGATGTTGGGCCATCGCGGCTGCCGGCTGTGCATCACCTACCCCGAGATTCTCGACATGCAGGTGCGGGCCATCATGCTGGCGGCCTGCGACTGTGCGCGGCGCAAAGTGAAGGTGCTGCCCGAAATCATGATCCCGCTCACGATCGACGCGAAAGAGCTGCGCATCCTCACCGAGCGGACACGCGCGGTGGCCCAAGGCGTCATCAAAGAGACGGGCGTCAAGGTGGCGTATCTGGTCGGCACCATGATCGAAGCGCCGCGCGCCGCGCTGCTCGCCCAGCGGATCGCCGATGACGCCGAGTTCTTCAGCTTCGGCACCAACGACCTGACCCAGACCGTCATGGCGCTCTCGCGCGACGACGCCGGCCGATTCCTGCCCGAATACGTCGACGCGGCCAAATCGGCGATCTTCGCCGCCGACCCCTTCGAGACGCTCGATCAGGAGGGCGTGGGCCTGCTGATGCTCTGGGCCATCGATCGCGGCCGCGCCGGACGAAACGGCCTGAAGATCGGCATCTGCGGCGAGCACGGCGGCGATGCGGCGAGCGTGAAATTCTGCCACCGCGCCGGGATGAACTACGTAAGCTGCTCGCCGTACCGCGTACCGATCGCGCGGCTGGCTGCGGCCCAGGCCGTCATCGACGAGCAAACCGGGCCTTCGGTGCGCCGGTCCCGGGGCAGTAGTCGCGGCGCGGCACGTACGCGCCCGGCTGCTGGTCGATCCGGACGGACGGGGAAGAAGGTCCGCCGCTCGCGGTAGAAGCTAAGAAAGAGTGCGGGCGTTTGGCCCGCACTCTTTTCGTGTCCGGCGAGTTGAATTCACTACTAGAACATCGAGGTCGGATCAGCGGTAATGTTGTTGGTCAGTCCGGTGGCCCCGTCAGCCGCATTGGTGGGGGCGATCGGGCTGGCGCCCGTAATGCTCCCGCCGCTGCCACCGTTGCCGCCACAGGCGCCGCCGCCCGCGCCCGCCGCGCGGGTCGTGGAGGTGACGTTGCCGTTGACTCGGCCGGCTTTCCCGCCGACGACGTTCTGGATGCCGCGTCCGTTGGGGAAGCTCGCTGCAATGACGTAGATGATGCCGCCGCCGCCGCCACCACCCGGCGCGGTGGCGGAGCTGCTATCCCCGCCGTTGCCGCCGTTGGCCTCGATGACGCCGTTGTTGACGAACTCGGCGGGTGTCGCGAGAACGATCAGTCCACCCGCGCCGCCGCCGTCACCATTGAAGGTGGTTTGTCCATTGGCACGGACGACGCCCGCCGGGCCGACGGTAATGCCGCCACGTGCCAGGATCGTGACGCAGCCACCGCCGTCGCCGCCAATCGACAGGGCCACGCCGCCACCGCCGCCGCCGGTAAACGGCGGAAGCGGAATCGAGGCGCCCACAGCCACGGCGATTCCGCCGCTTCCGCCAAAGACCGGACTCGGGCTGGTCGCCTGGATTCCGTTCATGGCGGGGCGCCGCGCGACGCCGACATCCGCGTTATTGGGAGTCGATCCGCCGTTCAAGATCGCACCAAAGGCGTCGGAGAAGACGACGATCGTGCCGTCAATCGTGCAGCGTCCGCTGCAGCGGATGACCATGCCGCTGGGCACGAAAAGCGTGGTCCCGGTGGCCACGGTGAGATCGGTGAACTGGAGGTTGAAATCGTCAAGCGTCTCGTTGACGGCGACGTTTTTCGCACCCGCCGAGCCGTCGCCATAGACGCGCATCTGGCCGTCTTCGCCGGGTTCGCCCTGCGGCCCTTGCGTCCCTTGGGGCCCTTGCGGCCCCTGCGGGCCGGGAGGCCCCTGCTCGCCGGCGACGTTCTGCTTGTTGGCTGAGGGCGACGGGTCGTCGAACACGCCGGAATCTTCAGACGGGCAACCGCCCATGGTGCAGGACAGCAGGGTCGCGATAATCGTCGTGACAGTCGGGATCAGGCGTTTCATGAACTCGCTCCTTTGTGTGACGGTCGGTGGACCGTCCATTGCGTTCTCGTTCGCGACTCGGCCCGAGATGCCGAGCCTCAGCGTCAATCTCCGGAGCGAGCGGAAGGGGGCGACTTACACGCGGGCACGTCGGAAATTCTTCGAAAGACATATTTCCGACATGACGCAGCGTTAATGTGCGTTCGCGGCCGTGCTGACGGGCCGGCTGGCGATATCATCGGCGCGGCATGACGCCGAGCGGAAATCTGACTGAGGCGAAACAGAACACATGAGGCGGTCTCCCGATCCGGCCTGGCGCGGTGCCCTGCTGCCGGTTCTCCTCCTGGCTGGACCGCTGTTTGCGGACCGCGCGGCGGCACATGATCTGGCATTTGTCTCGGCAACGCTGACACTCCGCGCGGACGGGTCATTCAGACTTGACCTGTTGAGCGACCTCGACGCGCGCCTGGTCGGCGTGGCACCGGGCGGTGTGACGCACGAGATGGAAGCCGCGCTCGGCGAGCTCTCCACGGAACAATGGGATGAGCTACTGGATCAACTGCGCGCGTATTTCGAGCGCAGTGTGCGAATGGATTTTGACGACGTTCAGGTGCACTTCGAGGTTGACTTTCCCGAACATGAGACCGCGCTGGCGCTGCCGTCGACGGGTGCGCCTTTGCCAGGCCACACGGCGCGCCTGTCGGGCGTCTGGCCGCTCGGCGCCGAGTCGCTGGTCTTCCGGGCGTCGCGCGCGCTCGGACCGGTCACACTTCGGGTGAACTTTCCGGACGCGGCGCGTGCCCCGCACGTGCAGGCGATGCCCGCGGGGGCGGCGTCGCTGCCGGTGGCGCTCTCACCCGCCGCCCCACCACAGCCGTGGTGGGCGGTTCTCGGGCAATATCTGATCCTGGGCTTTGAGCACATCCTGCCCAAGGGACTGGATCACATCCTGTTCGTGCTGAGCCTGTTTCTGCTGAGCTCCCGCACATCGGCACTGCTGTGGCAGGTCACGATGTTCACGATTGCCCACTCGATCACGCTGGCGCTGGCGATGTACGAGGTCGTTTCGCTGCCGTCGAGCGTCGTCGAACCGCTCATCGCACTTTCCATCGCCTGCGTCGCCAGCGAAAACGTCGTCGCCACGCGATTGTCGCCGTGGCGGCCGGCGGTCGTCTTCGCTTTCGGGCTGCTGCACGGGCTGGGGTTCGCGGGCGTGCTGACCGAGCTCGGGCTGCCACGTGGCGATTTCGCCGTCGCGCTGGCCGGGTTCAACGTCGGCGTCGAGGCCGGCCAGCTCGCGGTTCTCGTGCTGGCGCTGGCGGCGGTCGGTTGGTTTCGGCGGGCGAAGTGGTATCGACCGCGGCTCGCGGTGCCGGCATCGTGCCTGATTGCCATGGTCGGGTTGTTCTGGGCGGTTCAGCGGACGTTCGGCATGGACTGAGCGCCGCGGCCCGGCGGGCCGTGCGATTGTCAACCGAATGGGCGCACCAGAATGCGGATGGAGGACAAATCATGCTCGCTGCTCCGCTGTGTCTGCTGTTGAGCGGACTCGCGCTTCAGGCCGACGAGAAGCCGTCGCCACCGCCGATGCCCGACTTCAAGACGCGGGTGGACTACGCGGCGTGGCTGGCGAAGCAGGTGCGCGGCGCCGATGGACCGGAGCGGAATGCTGCGCCGCTGTATGAGGAGATTTTCAAGCTCGGCGACTCCAAGAAGGCGGTCGAAGAGCTGGGATTCGCGGGGTTTCGCACAACGGCGCAGCCCGGCGTGCGGGCCGCGCCCTGGGACGCGGCCGAGCACCAGGATTGGGAAGCCGGCTATCAGAAGACGCGCGCCCTGGTGAAATCCTATCGCGAAGCGGCGGCGCGGCCGTACGTTCTCTTCGAAGACAACGTGAAGCAGATATCGGACGATCCGAAAGCGTGCCTGGTGCAGTTCATGCTTCCGCACCTGCCGCCGATTCGGGCCTGCGCCAAGGGCGCGTTGGAGAACGCCTGGCGGCTGGAGAATGGCGCCGTCCCGGTCGATCCCTTTCTCCTCGCGTGCGAGGCGAACCTGAACGTCGCCCGGCAGCTCTCGCGCGATCCGTTTGTGATCAGTCATCTTGTCGCCATCTCCATTCAGGCCATCACCTATGAGGACCTGCGGTTGGCCTTGAAGCACGACGTCTTCAGCAAGGCGCAGCGGCCGCGCATCACGCGGCTGCTCGACCGGTACGCGAACCCGCTGAGTCACTGGCGCAGCATGATTGAGGGTGAGTTGGCCAGTCTGCTCGATCTGCTCCAAGTCCCGGAAATCCCGGCTGATTTGGATGCGGAGGGCATGTTTGCCAAGTCGCGCCCGAGCGACGAGCCGGGACGCAAGGCGGCGGCCAGCGCGCTGGCCGCGGCGGCGGTGCGCATGATCGCATTCGCCGAGCTTCCAGCGGGGCATCAGAAGATCAGCGAGCTGGCCGCGATCACCAACCAGCACGAGATCGAATTCGTGCGCATGTTCGAGCTCAGCCGGGCCTTCGCGCTCCTGAGGCGCGGCGTCGCCGCGCAGCGCGGAACGCGGCTGCTGTACGAGATATTCATCTACCGCGACCGGAACGGGCACTGGCCGGTTTCGCTCAACGAGCTGCCGAAGGCAGTGCTCGACAACGCGGGGACCGATCCGATCAGCGGCGAGCGTTTCGTCTATCGCGTCGAGGGCGATCGGTTCAAGCTGTACAGCGTTGCGGAGAACGGCGTCGACGACGGCGGGCAGCACGACCCGAAATGGGGCGACGGCGACTCGGCCGTGGACTTCGTCTTCTGGCCCATTCCTGAGTAGCGGCACTTGCCTACGGTCAGCGCCTGCTGGGTGTTGTGTCTTGAACTTCACGCCCGGATCGGCGCGCGGTACAGCCCATGGCTGGCGATGTACTCCCCCACCGCGTCCGGCACCAGGTAGCGAATCGAACGCCCCTCCGCCACGCGCTGCCGCACTTGCGTCGCCGAGATGTCCACCAGCGGCGTATCGAGCACGTGGCGTCTGATGTGGACAACGGCGTCGGCGCCGATCAGTGCCTGAAGCGCGGAAAGGTCGGGCCAAGGGCGACCCGGCCGGCCGGCCGTCACGATGGTGCAGGCCGCGACGAGGTCGGCCACGCGATACCAGGTGACCAGTTCAGCCAGCGAGTCCATGCCGATCAGCCAAAACACGCGCGACCCCGGCCGCTGAGCGCGAAAGTGATTCACCGTATTGAGCGTGTAGTTCCGGCCCGGTTGATGGAGCTCCCAGTCGCTCACGTTGAACATTGCATCGCCCGCCACGGCCAGCCGGCACATCTCCAGCCGATGCGCCGCGTGCGTAAGCTGCGACGCGTCCTTGTGCGGCGGGCGGGCGCTGGGAATCAGGATGACCTGAGACAGGCCGAGCTGTTCGGCAACGGCACGAGCGATAATCAGGTGGCCGAGATGGACGGGGTCGAACGACCCGCCGAAGAGCAGCACGTCGTCGCCGCGCTGGGACGGTGTCACGGCAGATTCGGTATGGGTGCGTGGGCGGCCAGCGCCAGAAACTGCCGCGCCAGCTCCTGCCGCGGGTTGATCGCCAGGGAGTCGCGGAAGGCGGCGGCGGCGGCGGCAAAGTCGCCACGGCAGGCCCAAACCGTACCAAGGCCGGTCAGCGCACCGAAGTGCAGAGGATTGAGCGCGTAGGCAGTTTCGAACGCCGCGGCGGCCTCGTCATGGAGTTCGAGTTCGCAGGCGAGCAGGCCGCGCTGGTGGTGGGCCTCGGCAAACGTCGGCTCGTCGGCACACAGCGCTCGAATCGCCGCCAGTGCGTCGAACGGCGCCGCAGGCAGCAGGTCGAGCGCCGCGGCCAGCGCCCGATTGGCGGCGGGCGAGCCGGAGCGCAGCCAGATGCTCCAGAGCGCCTCCTCGACGACGGCGGCGATGGCCGGCGAGTTATGGTGCAGCAGCGGAACGATCAGGCTCGCATCGGAAAGCTGAGCGTAATCCCCCAAGGCGGAAATCAGGGCGCTCGCATCGGCCTCGTCGAGCGAGCCGAGCCGCGCCCGCAGACGGGCGGCGCGGTCGTCGCTGCTTTCAAACGCGAAATCCGGCGGGTCGGCTGCGTAGGCGGGCAACTCGTCATCTTCGCGCCGATGGCGCTGTGGCCAGTTCATTCGCCCCGCTCCGCGTTTCCGTCGGCGTTGGGACAGCCGTGCGGAAGCCCGATCGTCCCGACATGCCATTCAGGGACGGCGATCTCCATGAGCGCCATGGTAGTGAAATGGCGGACACGGGTCAACGGAAACCGCAAATCCGCAGCGGTTCCGCAGCGCGGTCTGGATCTTGGTTGCGGATCGCAGTTTGTGTTCGGACGGGTTGCGGGGCAGCATCGCGTCGCTTTTTTGAGGGGCGTGAGGCGATGGGGGGCGGTCCGGCCGGGTG